>CAZPLY010000004.1:0-220530 GCA_964587775.1 uncultured Dokdonella sp. | reverse complement strand
GGGCGCGCATCCTAACCGCTCGACCACTCCGCGGGAAGGGGGCACGGCAAGAAAAACCGGAACCGACGTCATGCGCGCTTCCGTCGCGCATGACCGGCACGCGCACGCTCGTGGCTGATGCCTCAGGCGCCGAGGATTTCCACGCCGGCATCCACTACGGCTCCGTCGCCGGACAGAGCGGTCCGCGCAGCGGGACGCGGATGCGACGCGGGCTGCGCCTGCCGGTCGCGGCTGCGATCGCGCAAGCCATGCTCGCACGCGAGACCACACCGATACGGCACCATCTGCGCCACCAGCGCGGCGTCGATCGGGCCGTCATCCGAAGGAACGAACACTCGCATCGCATCCACCTTTGCCCGATCGGGCAGTCATGATCCGTCGACAGTCAACGACACGCCGATGCGGGGCACATGACGGCAAAGGGCAAGGCCGTGGTGGAATACGGCGGAATGCGGGCAGGAACCCGCGACCGCGAGATACTCAGATCTCGATCATCTCGAAATCTAACTTGGTGACGCCGCAATCGGGGCAGGTCCAGGTGTCAGGGACATCCTCCCAGCGCGTACCCGCAGCAATGCCGTCGTCCGGCCAGCCGTCGGCTTCGTTGTAGACAAAGCCGCAGACGACGCACATGAAGGAACGGAAAGGCGTGTCGTCTGGTGTCATGTCGAATGCATTGTGCAATGGGAAGGTTGATGCAACAGAACGCATTCTCGCAGCTTGAATCCGCCACGCAAAGCACTCGACCGGCAGTGCTATGCAGCTGAGCGGACGCGGCGTCTACGCGATCACCGACGGGCCACGCGACGACCTGCTGGACGCCGTACGGGCGGCGCTCGCCGGTGGCGCGCGCGTCATGCAATATCGCGACAAGACCGGCGACCAAGTGCGACGCCTCGCCGAAGCAAGCGCACTCGCGCAGATCTGCCGCGAATTCGGCGTGCCGATGATCGTCAACGACGACATCGAACTGGCCGCCGCAGCCGGGGCCAGCGGCGTCCACCTCGGCCTCGAGGACGGCGACCTCGCCGTCGCCCGCGCCCGCCTCGGGGCTTCCGCGATCATCGGCGTGACCTGCCACTCCTCGTTCGCGCGAGCGCGACAGCTCGCCGCAGCCGGGGCTGATTACCTCGCGTTCGGCGCTTTTTATCCTTCGCCGAGCAAGCCCGGTGCACCGCGTGCCGATCTCGACATCCTGCGCAGAGCGCGCGCGCTCGATCGCCGGCTGGTGGCGATCGGCGGCATCTCGGCCGACAATGCCCCGCCGCTGATCGCGGCCGGCGCGGATTTCCTCGCGGTCATCTCGTCGGTGTTCGGCGCGCGCGACATCGAGGCCGCCACGCGACGCATCGCCCTGCTTTTTTCCTGACCGGATCGACTTCACGATGAGTTCCAATCACGATCTTTTCCAGCGTGCCCTCGAACTGATGCCGGGCGGAGTCAACTCGCCGGTGCGCGCGTTCAAGTCCGTCGGCGGCGAGCCGTTCTTCACGGCCCGCGCGGACGGCGCCTATCTGTGGGACGTCGAGGGCAAGCGCTACATCGACTACGTCGGCTCCTGGGGGCCGATGATCGTCGGACACAACCACCCGACCGTGCGCAGCGCAGTCCAGCGCGCGATCGAGAACGGCTTGTCGTTCGGAACGCCGTGCGAGGCAGAAGTGCGCATGGCCGAAGCGATCACGCGCCTGATGCCCTCGATCGAAGTCGTGCGAATGGTCAATTCCGGCACCGAGGCGACGATGTCGGCGATCCGCCTCGCACGCGGATTCACCGGACGCTCGCGCATCGTCAAGTTCGAAGGCTGTTACCACGGCCACGGCGATGCCTTCCTCGTCAAGGCGGGATCCGGCGCGTTGACGTTCGGAATGCCGACTTCACCCGGAGTGCCGCGCGAGCTCGCCGACCTGACCCTGACCCTGCCGTTCAACGACTTCGACGCGGCGAGCGCGATGTTCGAAACCTGTGGCAGCGACATCGCCGGCCTGATCGTCGAGCCCGTGCCGGGCAACATGAACTGCATACCGCCGCGTGACGGCTATCTCGCGCACCTGCGCGACCTGTGCACGCGCCACGGCGCGCTCCTGATCTTCGACGAGGTGATGACCGGCTTCCGCGTCGCGCTCGGCGGCGCCCAGGCGCACTACGGGATCACGCCGGACCTGACAACGCTCGGCAAGATCATCGGTGGCGGCATGCCGGTCGGCGCCTATGGCGGACGCCGCGAGATCATGCAGCAGATCTCGCCGGCGGGCCCGATCTACCAGGCCGGCACGTTGAGCGGCAATCCGGTCGCGATGGCAGCCGGCCTCGCGATGCTCGACCTCGTGCAGACGCCGGGACTGCATATCGAACTCGCGCGGCGCACGCGGCTGTTGACCGACGGCCTGCAGGCGATCGCCGACGCCGAACGGATCGCGTTCAGCACGACCCGTGTCGGTGCGATGTTCGGCCTGTTCTTCAACGCCGAGAAGGTCGAGACCTACGCGCAGGCGACCGCCAGCGACACCGCGATGTTCAACCGCTTCTTCCAGGCAATGCTCGAGCGGGGAGTGTTCCTCGCGCCCTCCGCCTACGAGGCCGGGTTCATGTCGATTGCGCACGATGAACGGGTCCTCGCAGACACGCTCGAAGCGGCACGTTCCGCGTTGCGCGCCGCCAAGGCCGGCTGACGTACGGCGATCAGGCGAGGAAGTCCCGAATCGCGGCGGCCAGTCGCGCCAGGCCCTCCTCGATGTCGTCGGCACCGATCGTGAGTGCCGGCACGAAACGCATGACATCGGGGCCGGCCTGCAACATCAGCAGACCGTGCCGCGCGGCGTGATCCAGGATTTCGCCGGCGCGACCGGCGAACGCGGGCGCGAGCACGCCGCCGAGCATGAGTCCGCGGCCACGCACCTCACGCAACAGACCGGTTTCGTTGCCGAGTCGCTCGAGTCCGATCTGCAACGCAACCGACTGGCGCGCGACATTGTCGAGGAGCGCCGCCGACGAAAGTTTGCGCAATGCGACGCGCGCCACGGCCGCCGCGAGCGGATTGCCACCGAAAGTCGAGCCATGCGCGCCGAATTGCATCGTTTCGGCGGCTTTCGCGCCGACCAGCATCGCGCCGATCGGGAAGCCGGCGCCGAGCGCCTTGGCCAGCGTCATCACGTCGGGCGTAACGCCGGCCCACTGGTGTGCCCACAGCCGTCCGGTTCGTCCCATGCCGCACTGGATTTCGTCGAACACGAGCAGGGCACCGAGCGCGTCGCAGCGCTCGCGCAGCGCGCGGAGGAACTCGTGCGTGGCTTCGACGACCCCGCCTTCGCCCTGGATCGGTTCGACCAGCACGGCACAGACGTCGTCGTCGAGCAGCATGTCGAGCGCGCCGATGTCGTTGAGGGTCGCGTAGCGGAATCCCCCCGGCAGCGGTTCATATCCGTGCTGGTACTTCGGCTGCGCGGTCGCCGTGACGGTGGCCAGGGTGCGGCCGTGGAACGAGCCGCCGAAAGTGACGATCACGCGACGTTCGGGCGTCCGACCGGCATCCGCGGCGAACTTGCGCACGAGTTTGATCGCGGCCTCGTTGGCCTCCGCACCCGAGTTGCACAGGAACACGCGCCGGGCAAAGCCGCTCGCGTCGACGAGCTCGGCAGCGAGTCGGATCGGGGGCTCGCTGTGGAACACGTTGCTCGTATGCCACAGGCGTGCGGCCTGGTCGTGCAGCGCGGCGAGGATGTCGGGATCACCGTGGCCGAGCGCGTTGACCGCGATGCCGGCTGAAAAATCGATGTACTCGCGCCCTTCGATGTCCCACAGACGCGAGCCCTGCCCACGCTCGAGAATCATCTCGCGCTGGCGGTACACGGACAGGCCGTGGCGGCGCGCGTCGGCGACGAGGTCGGTCGATTCTGTCACGAGGACGGGCTCCGCGTTTCGAGGGCACGGATCGTCGCACAACCGCGCCGACGATCCGCAATCAGGCGCGCTGGTGGTCGGGCTTCACGGAGTCAGCGGACAGACCGTCTGCCCGACCGTGTCGGCGCGCAGACCCGGTTCGATGGCCGCCGCCGCGCTCGCTTCGGCATCGGCCAAGGCCTGCGGGATGTAGCCCGAGATCAGCGTGCCGATCAGCGGATTGCAGTTGTTGTTCATCGTGTGGCCGGTGATTTCGACGAGCGGCGTCTGCATGTCTTCGGCGTGAACGCCGTCGATGCCGTCAGGGCGCATGAGGTAGTCGAGCGTGCTCGTCAGCGTGATCCCGGTGATGTTGATCGTGCAGGCGCCGAACACGGTCGTCGTCAGCGGCACCGCGAGATTGGACGCCGTGCCTGGCGCGCTGAACTGGCCGGCGATGAAATCGCCACTGAAGGCCTGCGATTGGACCTGCACGGCACACCCGGGAACGCCGGCGCCGCAACCGTCGGGCACGTTGCAGATGGTGTAGGCGACGCCGGACTGGCTGCCCGATTGGGCCGGCATGCAGCCGGTGCGCCCATCGACCTGGTTGCGCAGGCGGGCAAGGAAATCGCTCTTCGTGATTGCCGCAGACCAGCAGGTCTCGAATCCCTGGTGGTAGACGAGGTCGGCCTGCGCCGACGCGGGAACGAGCAGCCCCAGGACCAGCGCGAACGATGACTTCGACATGGTATTCCCCCGATCGGTTGCCGATGCTACCGCGGATCGAGGAAAAGATCGGGCAACAGCGGCTGCCCGGGCGACACGGCATAGCGGTCGAAATCGGCGACACCGGTGGCGGCAAGCACGTCATCGTCGACGAGGAACTCGCCGCTGCGCTGTCGACTCGGGGTGACGAGGATCGCATGCGCGGCATCGGCGACGATCGCCGGCGTGCGCGCGTTCGCGGTGTCGACGCCCGGAATCATGTTGAGCGCATCGGTCGCGATGAGCGTGCGCGGCCACAGCGCATTGACCGCGATGCCGTCGGCACGGAACTCCTCGGCCATCCCGAGCACGCACAGGCTCATGCCCATCTTCGCTATCGTGTAGGCGACGTGCGGCGCATACCATTTCGGATCGAGGCTCGGTGGTGGCGAAAGCATGAGGATGTGCGGGTTGCCGGCCTTGCGCAGGTGCGGCAGGCAGGCCTGCGAACACAGGAACGTGCCGCGCGTGTTGACCTGGTGCATGAGATCGAAGCGTTTCATCGGCGTGCCCGCCGTTCCGTGCAGCCAGATCGCACTCGCGTTGTTGACGAGGATGTCGATGCCGCCGAATGCCTGCACCGCCTTTTCGACGGCGGCGTGGACATCGTCTTCGTTACGGATGTCGACGACGAGTGGCAGCGCGCGTCCGCCCGCGGCTTCGACTTCGGCCGCCGCACTGTGGATCGTGCCCGGCAGGCGCGGGTTCGGCACGCCGCTTTTCGCCGCGATGACGATGTTCGCGCCATCGCGGGCCGCACGCCGCGCGATCGCGAGGCCGATGCCGCGCGAAGCACCGGTGATGAACAGGGTCTTGCCCGCAAGGCTGGTCATGTTCGCTCCATCAGGCGCGCTGGAAACGCGGCAGGAAATGCATCAGGCGGCCGAGGCGGTCGACGGGATCGGTGAGTTGCAGCAGCAGCTGGCGTTCGTGCGCTTCGAGCGGCAAGGCCTCGGCGAGGCGGTAGCCAACCCAGCTGGCGTCGTCGTGCAGGCGACGGTCCACGCGCGCGTGCTCGCCGCCGATGCGTTCGAGCAGCCGATCGAGGATCGTGGCCAGCAGACCGTACTCGGCCGGGACCGGCACGCTTTCCTCGGCCTCGATGAAGCTGACTTCGCCATGGATGAGGCCGTTGTCGCGCACGCGCGTGCTTTCGGTGTGGAAGCGCAATCCACCTTCTGCGCGGATGCCGAGCAATCCGTCCGGCAAGGTGTGGAAATCGGTGATCCGCGCGAGCGTGCCGATCGCCGCCGGAATGGCCGGCTCGCCGACCTCGCGGCCGTGCAGGATCTGGCAGACGCCGAAGCCGCTGTCGCTGCGCGCGCAGTCGCGCACCATGTCGAGGTAACGCGGCTCGAAGATGCGCAGGCGCAGGCTTCCGCCCGGAAACAAGGCGGACGCGAGCGGGAACAACGGGATGTCGGTCGACGGCACGGCATGCAGTCTAGCGTGCCTTTACGCACGCCTTGAAGGGCACCGTGCCGACCGCACGATGCGGCTGCATCCGCGCATTCAATCCCCGTGCAACAGCGCGAGGAAGCGCCGCGGCGCATCCTCGAAACCACCGTTCGACATGAAGACGACGTGATCGCCCCGCGCGGCGAGTGCGACGAGTTGCGCAAGCAGGGCATCGACATCGACGGCCGCCGCGGCGCGGCCGTCGAGCGCTGCGAGCACGCGTCGCGCGTCCCACGGGAGCTCCGGGCGGGCGAGGAACACGATGCGGTCGGCCAGCGCCAGCGACGGCGCGAGTTCATCGACGTGGGCGCCGAGCCGCATCGAGTTCGAGCGCGGTTCGAGCGCGACGATGATCCGGGCGTCGCCGACGCGGGCCCGCAACCCGGCCAGCGTCGTCGCAATCGCGGTCGGATGGTGGGCGAAATCGTCGTGGACGACGATGCCGGCCTGTTCGCCGATCCGTTCCATGCGACGCTTGACGCTCGCGAACGTGCAGAAAGCCGGCAGCATCGCGGCGAAGTCGGCGCCTGCGGCGCTTGCGGCGGCGATCGCGGCGAGCGCATTCATGACGTTGTGCCGCCCGAGCAGGGGCCAATGCACATCACCGAGCGTGCGGCCCCGATGGCTGACCCGGAATGCGGAGCCGTCGCCCGTGAGCAGTTCGCCACGCCAGTCGCCGGCGTCGAGGCCGAACGTCTCGACCGGCGTCCAGCAGCCGAGCGCAAGCACCTCGGCGAGGCGGTCGTCCTCGGCATTCACGATCAGGTGCCCGTTGCGCGGAACGATGCGCACGAGATGATGGAACTGCCGCTGGATCGCCGCGACATCGGGAAAGATGTCGGCATGGTCGAACTCGAGGTTGTTGAGAATCGCGATCGACGGGCGGTAATGGACGAACTTCGAACGCTTGTCGAAGAACGCCGTGTCGTATTCGTCGGCCTCGATGACGAAAAGCGGGTCTGGCCGGTTCCCGCCGAGGCGGGCCGAAACATCGAAATTGCCGGGCACGCCGCCGATCAGGAAACCCGGCGCGAGGCCCTGCGCTTCGAGCAGCCAGGCCAGCAGCGAGGTCGTCGTCGTCTTGCCGTGGGTGCCGGCAACCGCGAGCACGCGCCGGTCCTGCAGCACGTTCTCGCCGAGCCATTGCGGACCCGAGACATGCGGCAAGCGTGCATCGAGCATGTATTCGATCGCCGGCATGCCGCGCGAGAGCGCATTGCCGACGACGACGAGGTCGGGCGGCGGCTCGAGATGCGCAGCCTCGTAGCCAGGCCGCAGTACGATGCCGAGCTGCTCGAGCTGGGCGCTCATCGGTGGATACACATTCGAGTCGGAGCCCTCGACCGCATGGCCGAGCTCGCGCGCAAGCGCGGCGACGCCACCCATGAACGTGCCGCAGATGCCGAGGACATGCAGGTTCATGCGGCCACGCCGCTCGACACGGGGACGATGACGGCGCTCGAGGGTGAAGGGAATCGGGAGCCTGCGCGCGGATGAGGCGTGGTCACGCAGGCAAGGCCGCGAGGATGCGCTTGAACACCGTGTCGAGCTCGCCGACGCCGTCGACGACGACGAGCTTGCCGAGACCGGCGAAATGGCTCGCAACCGGTTCGGTCTGTTCGGCATAGACCCGCAAGCGCTCGCGTACGGTTTCCGGCGTGTCGTCCTTGCGTCCTTCGGCGGCGGCGCGTCCGGCGATGCGCTCGACGATCAATTCGTTCGGCACCTTGAGCTTGACCGCGACGTCGAGCGGCTGGCCGATGCGCGCGAGCAGGTCTTCGAGCGCGGCGCACTGGGCGAGGTTGCGCGGATAGCCGTCGAGGACGAACCCGGCCGCGGCATCGGGCTCGGCGAGGCGTTCCTCGAGCATTCCGAGCACGATGTCGTCGGACACGAGCTGGCCGCTTTCCATGACCGCCTTGGCCTTCAGGCCGAGCGGGGTACCGGCCTTGACCGCACTGCGCAGCAGATCCCCTGTCGAGACATGCGGGACACCGAGCGCCGTCTTCAGTGAAGTGGCCTGGGTCCCCTTGCCCGATCCGGGCGCGCCGAGCAACACGAGTCGCATAATGTTCCTTGAGTGGCACTACCGCGGGAGCAGGCGGCGCTGCGCTAGACTTTGGCCGGAGAACGCGATGCAACGCTATCCGCAGTCGCAAATGTAGTCAAACCCGCGCGTGACGCGGCGGAACCGAGACGAGGATACGGACCCGATGCAAGGCAACCTCCTGTATGCGCAATCCGGCGGCGTGACCGCCGTCATCAACGCAAGCGCCTGCGCGGTCATCGAAACCGCACGCAAGCACAAGCTGCGCGTGCTCGCGGCGCGCAACGGCATCATCGGCGCCTTGCGCGAAGAGCTGATCGACACGTCGAGGGAAAGCGCCGGCGCGATCGCGGCATTGCGCCACACGCCAGGTGGCGCGTTCGGTTCGTGCCGGTTCAAGCTGAAGTCGATCGAGCACAGCCGCGCCCATTACGAACGCCTGATCGAGGTCTTTCGCGCCCACGACATCCGCTGGTTCCTCTACAACGGCGGCAACGACTCGGCCGATACCGCGCTCAAGATCTCCCAGGTCGGCAAGGCACTCGGCTACGACATCACCGTGGTCGGCGTTCCGAAGACCGTCGACAACGACCTCGCGGTGACCGACTGCTGCCCGGGCTTCGGCTCGGTTGCCAAGTACACCGCCGTCTCGGTCCTCGAGGCGAGCCTCGATGTCGCCTCGATGGCCGAATCCTCGACCAAGGTCTTCATCATGGAAGTGATGGGCAGGCATGCGGGATGGATCGCTGCGGCGGCCGGACTCGCCGGCAAGAGCGCCGACGAGGCGCCGCACATCATCCTGTTCCCCGAGATCGCGTTCGACGAAGAAGCCTTCCTCGCCCGCGTCAAGGCCACGGTCGAGCGCGTCGGCTGGTGCACGGTCGTCGTGTCGGAAGGGGTCCGGAACAAGGCCGGCGCCTTCCTCTCCGAAGTCGGCACGCGCGATGCGTTCGGGCATGCCCAGCTCGGTGGCGTCGCACCGCTGCTTGCCGCCCTCGTCAAGGACAAGCTCGGTTACAAGTACCACTGGGCCCTGCCCGACTACCTGCAGCGCTCGGCGCGCCACATCGCCTCGCGGACCGATGTCGAGCAGGCCTATGCAGTCGGACGCGCGGCGGTCGATCTCGCCCTGGCCGGGCGCAATGCGGTAATGCCGGTGATCGTGCGCACGTCCGACGCGCCGTATCGCTGGAAGATCGAACCGGCCCCGTTGAGCAAGGTCGCGAACCACGAGAAGAAGTTGCCGAAGCGCTTCATCCGCCGCGATGGCTACGGCATCACCGAGGCAGCGCGCCGTTACCTCGAGCCGCTGATCCGGGGCGAGGATCCGCCGCCGTCCGGCAAGGACGGCCTGCCGCAATACGTGCGCCTGAAGAACCTCGTGCTCGCGAAAAAGCTCGCGGACTACGCGATCTCCGACAAGTGAGGCCGCGGCCGGGCACCGGCATGCCGGCATCGCCGGCGCGTGCCCGGCGATGAGCGATGACGCGTCCGCGAACCCGGCCGGCGCGCGCGCGGCGCGCAGCGGCCTCGTCTGGCTCGCGGCCGCCGCAGGCATGCTGGTGTGCGTCCTCGCCCTGCATCCCGGGCAGGTGCCGTTCGATTCGGCCTTCCAGCTCTGGCAGGCCCGAACCGGCACGTACTGGAACGTCACCCCGGTCACGATGCCGCTGTTGTGGGCGCTGCTGCTGCGCCTGACCGGTGAACCGGCAAGCCTGCTCTGGCTCAATCTCGCCCTGTTCTGGAGCGGGATTGCGCTCTGCCTCGATGCGCTGCGCGGTCCCGCGCCGCTGCGCGCGCTGCTCGCGCTCGCCTGTGGACTCGTTCCGCTCTCGCTCGTGCAGATGGGTCACCTGTTATCCGATGCGCATCTGGCCGCGGCGCTCATTTTCGCGAGCGGCCTGATCGCGGAAGGCATCGCAAGGCGGCGGCGCGCCGCCCTGATCGGAGCCGTGATCGTCCTGGTCCACGCGGGCGGCATCCGCCACAACGCGCTGCTCGCGACGCTGCCGCTGGCCGTCATCCTCGTGCGCGCGCTGGCCGGTGATGCGGCCCGCCTGCGCACGCTCGCCGCCGGCGCCGCGGTGATCATGCTGGCAACCGTCGCGCTTTCGTTCGCGCTTGACCGCACCTTCGTCGTCGAACGCAGGACGACCTGGCCATCGATCGTGCTCTGGGACCTGGCCGCGATCTCGGTCGAGGTCGATCGCCTGTTGCTGCCCGCGTTCACGCACGGGCCGGACCTGAGCGTGGCCGAACTGGTCGAGACCGGCGCGTTCGACCCGACCACGAACACGCGCCTGTTCGAGCGCTCGCGTTCCGGCATCGGCAGCGGCCTCGGCCGCGGCTATGCGCCGGAGCAGCTGCGCGACCTGCGCGCGGCCTGGTGCGCGGCGGTCACGGCCCATCCCTTGGCCTGGTTGCGCCATCGCGCACGCACGTACCGCCTGCTGGCCGGGCCGGCCGGCGGCGAGCCGCACGGGCTGACCTATTTCTCCGGTTACACGCGCTTCGCCGACAACCCGGAAACCGCATCGCCACCGCTCGCACCGGCCTGGCATGCCGGTTTCCATACGCTGGCAGAACGCCTGCGCGCCGGCATCGGCTTCAGTGCCTGGCCTGCGCTCGCGGCCCTCGTCGCGAGCGCCGTGCTGGCCTGGCCGCGACGAAGGCAGCCGGTCGGCGGGTTCGCGCTCGCCTGCGCGGCGAGCGCGCTCGCGTACGCGGGCGGCTTCTTCTTCTTCGCCCCGGGCGCCGAACTGCGCTACCTGACCTGGCCGATCGTGCTCGCGCCGCTCGTCCTCGCGATCACGCTCCTCGGTCGCAACGAGGTGTCCGCGGTTCCGGGGTGATCGCGCGGCCGCGGCGCCGGCGCGTTTGCCGCAGCGCATGACCGCGGGGCCTTGCGCGCGGCTATACTCGAACGGTTGTAACGATGGGGTTTTCCGCGCCAACCACCAAAGCCTGGTTCTCGGGAGGGATAGATGTTGCAGCAATACGGTATGCACCTTTCACTGATTTGCGCGGTCCTGGCGATCCTGTACGGCGTCTGGTCGATCCGCTGGATCATGGCCAAGCCGGCCGGCAACGAGCGCATGCAGGAGATCGCCGCGGCGATCCAGCTCGGTGCGAAGGCTTATCTGAACCGCCAGTACACGACGATCGCCCTCGTCGGCGTCGTCCTGTTCGTGATCATGGGCTTCGGCCTCGGCTGGGCCACGTCCATCGGCTTCGCGATCGGCGCGATCCTGTCGGGTCTGGCCGGCTATATCGGCATGAACGTCTCGGTGCGCGCCAACGTGCGCACGGCCGAAGCGGCGCGCAGCGGCCTTGCCGCCGCCCTCGCGGTCGCCTTCCGTGGCGGCGCGATCACGGGCATGCTCGTCGTCGGCCTCGGCCTGCTCGGCGTGGCCGGATACTACGTCGTGCTCGGCCGTCTCGGCTTCACGTCCGACCAGGCCCTCAACGCGCTGATCGGCCTTGCCTTCGGTTCCTCGCTGATCTCGATCTTCGCCCGCCTCGGCGGCGGAATCTTCACCAAGGGCGCCGATGTCGGAGCCGATCTCGTCGGCAAGGTCGAAGCCGGAATCCCGGAAGATGATCCGCGCAACCCGGCCGTCATCGCCGACAACGTCGGCGACAACGTCGGCGACTGCGCAGGCATGGCCGCCGACCTGTTCGAGACCTATGCGGTGACGCTGATCGCGACGATGCTGCTCGGCGGCGTCATGTTCGCCGCCAACCCGAATGCGGTCCTGTATCCGATCGTGCTCGGCGGCGTGTCGATCATCGCTTCGATCATCGGCACGTTCTTCGTCACGACGAAGCCGGGCGCCAAGATCATGAACGCGCTGTACAAGGGGGTCATCGTCTCGGCCGTGCTTTCGGCGATCGCGTTCTGGTTCGTCACGAAGGAGTTGTTCCCGGCCGGCCTCGAGGTCGCCGCCGGCAACGTGATCCCGTCGCTCAACCTGTTCTGGTGCGGACTCATCGGCCTGCTGTTGACCGGCGCGATGGTCGTCATCACCGAGTACTACACGGCGACCGAATACAAGCCCGTGCGCCACGTCGCCCAGGCCTCGACCACCGGCCACGCGACGAACATCATCGCGGGCATCGGCGTGTCGATGAAGTCGACCGCCATGCCGGTCCTTTCGGTATGCGTGGCGATCTGGGCCGCCTACCATTTCGGCGGCCTGTACGGCATCGCGGTCGCCGCGACGGCGATGCTGTCGATGACCGGCATGATCGTCGCGCTCGACGCCTATGGCCCGATCACCGACAACGCCGGCGGCATCGCCGAGATGGCCGAACTGCCGAGCGAAGTGCGCGCGGTCACCGATCCGCTCGATGCGGTCGGCAACACGACGAAGGCCGTCACCAAGGGCTACGCAATCGGATCGGCCGGCCTCGCCGCGCTCGTCCTGTTCGCCGACTACACCCACAAGCTCGACGTCACCGCCCAGGCGAAGGCGGCCGCGACCGGCCTGCCCGCGCAGATCTACACCTTCGACATCTCCAACCACTACGTGATCATCGGCCTGCTGATCGGCGGCCTGATCCCGTATCTGTTCGGCGCGATGGCGATGGAAGCGGTCGGTCGCGCGGCGGGCTCCGTGGTCGAGGAAGTGCGCCGCCAGTTCCGCGAGATCAAGGGCATCATGGAAGGCACCGGCAAGCCCGATTACTCGCGCGCCGTGGACCTGCTGACGAAGTCGGCGATCAAGGAAATGATGATCCCGTCCCTGCTGCCCGTGCTCGTTCCGGTCATCGTCGGCTTCGGCTTCGGCTTCGTCGCCGGCCCGCTCGCCGGCGCGCAGGCGCTCGGCGGCATGCTGATCGGCACGATCGTCACGGGCCTGTTCGTCGCGATTTCGATGACGACCGGTGGCGGCGCCTGGGACAATGCGAAGAAGTACATCGAGGATGGCAACTTCGGTGGCAAGGGTTCCGACGCGCACAAGGCTGCGGTCACCGGCGACACGGTCGGCGATCCGTACAAGGACACGGCCGGCCCGGCGGTCAACCCGTTGATCAAGATCATCAACATCGTCGCCCTGCTGCTCGTCCCGCTGCTCTGATCGATCTGCAGCATCGGTGAGGAAGGAGCCCCGCCGAGTGCGGGGCTTCTTCTTTCGGGCGCCGGCCGATTCAGGCGGGCGCGCCGGCGCCTGGGCTTACAATTGCGCATGCCGCTCGTCCCGCCGCCGCTGTCGCTGTATATCCACGTGCCCTGGTGCGTGAAAAAGTGCCCGTACTGCGACTTCAACTCGCATGCCGTGCGCGGCGACATTCCGCAGGACGCCTACGTCGATACCCTGCTCGCCGACCTCGATCGCGATCTCGGCGACTTCCCGGAAGCCATCGCCGCGCGGCCGCTGCGCAGCATCTTCTTCGGCGGCGGCACGCCGAGCCTGTTCACGCCGGCTGCGATCGCGCGCATCCTCGCCGGCGTCGCCGCACGTCTCGCCGTCCCGGCGACCTGCGAGATTACGCTCGAGACCAATCCCGGCACGGTCGAGCACGGACGTTTCGACGGCTACCGCAGTGCCGGCGTCAATCGCATCAGCTTCGGCGTGCAAAGCTTCGACGACGCGATGTTGCGCAGGCTCGGTCGCATCCATTCGGCCGACGAAGCCGAGCGCGCGATCGACGAGGC
Source organism: uncultured Dokdonella sp. (assembly GCA_964587775.1). Classification (GTDB taxonomy): domain Bacteria; phylum Pseudomonadota; class Gammaproteobacteria; order Xanthomonadales; family Rhodanobacteraceae; genus Dokdonella. The sequence goes on along the minus strand of CAZPLY010000004.1, from coordinate 206,719 downwards.
GCGCTCGGCCGGGATCGACAATTTCAATATCGACCTCATGTACGCGTTGCCGGAACAGTCGCTGGCCGGCGCGCTCGCCGACATCGAGCGCGCGCTCGCGCTGCGGCCTGCGCACATCTCGCACTACCAGCTCACGCTCGAACCGAACACGCTGTTCGCCGCGAAACCGCCTCGCCTGCCCGACAGCGACGACGCCTGGGACATGCAGGAGCGCTGCCAGGAACGGCTCGCGCTGGGAGGCTTCCGGCAATACGAAGTCTCGGCTTACGCGCGCGACGACCGCCGCGCCGAGCACAACCTCAACTACTGGGAGTTCGGCGACTATCTCGGCATCGGTGCCGGCGCGCACGCCAAGCTCACCGATGCCTCGCGCGGCACGATCACGCGGCGCGCGAAACAGCGCACGCCGCGCGTCTACCTCGAACATGCGGCGACCCCGCGCGGCATCGCCAGCGAGGTCGTGCTGGCGGCGGCCGACCTGCCCTTCGAGTACATGATGAATGCCTTGCGCCTCGTCGACGGCGTGCCGGCCGCGGACTTCAGTGCGCGCACCGGGCTTGCTCCGGCCACGATCGCACCGGCGTTGGCGGCCGCGCACGCGAACTGCTGGATCGACGACACGCACGATCGCCTGCGTACGACCGCCGAAGGTCAGCGCCTGTTGAACGACGTGATCGCGCTGTTCCTGCCCGTGGTGGAACGCCGGCATGCTCGATGAAGTGAAGTTGCGCTGCCCGTACTGCGGTGAACGCTTCAGTGCGTTCGTCGACGATTCGGCCGGGGCCCAGGACTACATCGAGGATTGCCCGGTCTGCTGTCGACCGATCGAGATCGCGCTCGTCGTTGGCGACGACGGCAGGCTCGACGCGGTACGCGCAGACAGCGGCGACAACTGACCGCGCGGCTTGTACGTTCGCAGCGCGCCACCTACACTGCGCCCCCCACAGGTGCCCTGCCGAGAGGCCGGGTGAAACGGGAAGCCGGTGCGGAAGTGCATGCAGGATCGTGAGCGATCCTGCTTTGTACTCCCCATTCCGGCGCTGCCCCCGCAACGGTAAGCAAGCCAAGCCTGATCGATACACCACTGTGCTGCGCACGGGAAGGTGATCAGGCCGATGCCCCGGCATCGCTTGCAAGCCCGGAGACCGGCCTGTGGACGATGTCGCTGATCCGACCTGGTGGCGGGCAACCGCACCACGACCGCCTCGGCAGGCATCCTCAGTTCCAGCGTTGCGGCGGGCAACGAACGGGTTCGGGCGACGCTGTTCGTCCCTGCTTGTTGCTCCGTGCGCGCGACTGGTTTCGCGGGTGTGCGTTCCGGAGAACCAACATGCATCGTCTTGTGCTTTCATGCCTCATCCTCGCCGCGGCGCCCGCCGCGCCCGCCTTCGCGATCGAGGCGAACCTGCAACCCGAAGTCGTCGTCAGCGCATCGCGCGTCGTGCGCACGCTCGATACGACCCTGGCCGACGTCGACGTCATTACCCGCGACGACATCGATGCGAGTGCGACGCGCGACATCAGTGACCTGCTGCGCCTGCAGGCCGGGATCGACATCGCGCGCACCGGCGGTCCCGGCGGGCAGACCTCAATCTTCATGCGCGGCACGAACAACAACCATGTGCTCGTGCTGATCGACGGCGTCCGTGTCGCCGCGCTCGGCACCGGCGTGTTCACCTGGGAAACGCTGCCGCTCGACACGATCGAGCGCATCGAGATCGTGCGCGGGCCGCGCGCGAGCTACTGGGGTTCCGATGCGATCGGCGGCGTCATCCAGATCTTCACGCGTCGCCTCGACGGTCCGCGCGTCTCGCTCGGCGTCGGCAGCCATGAGGACTTCGGCCTCAACGCCGGCACCGGCCACCGTGGCGAGCGTGGCGGTTTCAGCGTGCAGTTCGGCACGCGCGACTACGCGGGCTTCCCGAGCCAGAACGAGAACGGTTTCGCCTACGAGGACAAGGACCATGGCCTCGAGAACCGCCATCTCGGCGTGCGCGGCGACGTTCGCCTCGGCACCCAGACCATGGCCGCGAACCTCGTCCGCAGCGAGGGCACCGCGGAGTTCGCCGGCGGCGAATCGGACTTCACCCAGCAGGCACTCGCGCTGTCGCTCGAAGGCGCGCTCGGCGACCGTTGGCGGCACCGCCTTGTCGCCGGCAATGCGCGCGAGGACTACGCGACCGCGGCGTTCTTCCAGCGCTTCGAATCGCGACGCGACACGCTCGGCTGGCAGCATGAGTTCGACGTCGGCCGGTCGCACAAGCTCATCGCCGGCATCGACCACGTGCACGAGCGGGGCGAAAACCGCGACACGTTCGCCGCCACGCCGATCTATCGCGAAAGCCGCGACATTTTCGGCGTATACGCGGGCTGGCAGGCGCAATCCGGTGCGCTCGACGGCGAGATCGCCCTGCGCCGCGACGACAACAGCACGTTCGGCGGTGCCGGCACCGGCTCGGCCGCTTTCGGCTGGCGTTTCAGCGATGCGGTGCGCGCCTGGCTCAGCCACGGCGAGGGTTTCCGTGCGCCGACGCTCAACGAGCAGTACTCGCCGGGCTTCGGCGGCATGTTCGCCGGCAATCCCGAGCTCGACCCCGAGCGCTCGCACAGCAGCGAGATCGGCATCACGATCGAACCGCGCCCGGGGCAACGCCTCGCGGCGAATGTGCATTCGACGCGCGTGCGCGACCTGATCAGCTTCAGCGGCGAGGCCTTCCAGGCCGAAAACGTCGCTCGCGCCCGGATCACCGGCGCCGAGCTCGGCTACGACGGCGAATCCGGACCGTGGCGGCTCTCCGCCACGTACACCTGGCAGGACCCGCGCAACGAGGACGACGACAGCGTCCTGCTGCGGCGACCGAAGCAGAAGTCGACCGCGCTGCTCGAGCGTCGCTTCGGCGACGCGTTCAGATTCGGCGCCGAACTCGTGCAGGCCGGACGCCGCGAGGACGTGGGCGGCCAGACGCTGGCCGGCTACACGCTCCTCAACCTGCGCGGCTCGTGGCAGCCGGCATCGGCGTGGCGGTTTGTCGCGCGCATCGAGAATGTGACCGATCGCGATTACCAGCTGGCCTACGGCTACAACACGCCGGGTCGCACCGGCTACCTTGAACTGATCTGGTCCGCACGCTGACCGAGGCGCGCGCGGGACACCACGGCACGCGGGCACCTGTCGCGCGACCTGCCTACATGCCAGAATGCGGGAAGGGGCGCGGACGGGGAGACGCCGTGGGCCAAGGGACGAAGCATCCGGCAGAGCAGCCGCGTGGCGACACGCGGCTGTCACGGCTGTCCGAACGAAACCTGCCGCCGCGCGTGCGCGCGGTGCTCGACGGCATGCTCCAGCGCACCGCGCACTTCGAACCCGCGCTCGCGTTGTTGTTCGACGAGATCGAGCAGCACCTGTTCAAGCAGGCCGACCGCGCGAACAGCAACGAGCATCAGGCGCGCATGTTCGAGGCGATCCGCGAGGTCAAGCGCGGCCGCGCCGACATCGTGCCGCGCTTCCTCGCCCACCTCGAGTCCAGCATCGCCTCGTTCGACAACGCGCAGACGGGCGCAACGCGCGATCAGCAGGCCGGCCCGCGCGGCGCGAAACTCGAACTCGTCGAATCGGCCGATCTCGAGATCTCGCTCGCGATCCAGGACATCGCGAACAAGGCCGAGATCCGCCACACGCAGGCTTTGCATGCGCTCGGTCACCGCTTCGGCGTGATCGCCGGACGACCCGCATTCGAAGCCGACGCGCTTCCGCTCGGGCCACTCGCGCTCACCGAAGCGATGCGTTACTCGCTGCGCGACTTCGATCTCGGCATCAACGAGCGGATCCTGGTCTTCCAGGCCTTCGATCGCGTCGTGATCGCGCAGATCGGTCCGTTCTACGACATCATCAACCAGTACCTTGCCGACCAGCGCGTGCTGCCGCACCTGCAGTTCCGCGTGCGGCGCAGCGCCGGCGCCGAAGCGGGCCAGGCCCCCGACCCGTCCGGCGACACGACGCCACCGGCGCCCGAACCGGCCGCCAGGCCCGCGAAAGCCGGGCGCGAACGACGCGCCGATGTCGCCGCGCCGACGTCACCGCCGATTGGCGCGCCGGACGCGGCGGCGCCGGCGACCGACGAGCCGTCCGATGCCGCGCTGTTCACCTCGTTGCGGGCGCTTCTCGCTGACCGGCGGCGCGGGCTCGGCATCACCGCGCCGTCACCGTCGTCGAACTTCCTCGCCTCGCGCGACGACCTGCAGTCGGTGCTCGGCCGCCTGCAGTCGGATCCGGTCGACATGCTGCAGCAGGACGGCAAGCCCGTGCCGCGCAGCATCGGCCACCTCAAGCAGGACCTGCTCAACCGCCTGCGCGAGCAGAGCCCGCAAGGGCAGGCGCCGGTCCTCGCACTCGAGGATTCCGACACGATCGACCTCGTCGGCATGCTGTTCGACTACATCGGACAGAACCTTTCGCCACGCAGCGCGACGCGCAACCTGATGTCGAAGCTGCAGGTACCGATCCTGCGCACTGCGCTCGGCGACAAGGATTTCTTCACGCGCCGCAACCATCCCGCCCGGCTCCTGCTCAACAGCGTCGCCGAAGCGAGCGTGCTGTGGATGGACGACGAGGACCCCGATCGCGGCTTCGTCGACAAGATGACCTCGCTGGTCGATCGCGTGTCCCGCGAGTTCGACGGCGACCTTTCGCTGATCGAGAACCTGCTCGGGGACCTCGGCCGGCACATGACCCTGCTCGGCAAGCGTGCCGAGATGGCCGAGCGACGCCACATCGACGCGGCGAAGGGCCGCGAAAAGCTCGATCTCGCCCGCGAGCGCGCGAACACGGCGATTGCGCGCCTCGTCAAGCGCGGCAACCCCAGCCCGGTCGTGCGCACGGTGCTCGAGCAGGCATGGACCGACGTGCTCGCCCTGACGATCCTCCGCCAGGGCGAGGACAGCCAGAACTACCGGCGTCGGCTCGCCGTTGCCGACCAGTTGCTGAAGCTCGGCCAGGGCGGCGACGTCGCGCGGATCGACGCGACGCTGCGCGACGAAGTGCGCACCGGCCTGACCCAGGTCGGCCTGCACAACGACGAAGTCGACACGATCGTCGCCCAGCTGTTCGATACGGCGACCACCGATGCACCGGCCAGCGAGGCCGAGGTGGCGTTGACGCTGAAGGGCAAGGCAAGGCTCGGCGGCGAGGCCGCGCCCGCCCCGCCGTCCGCAGCGGCCGAGGACGAGGCGGCGCCCGCGCAACCGCTCACGGCCGAAGAACGCAAGATGCTCGAGCACGTGCGCACCTTGCCGTTCGGAACGTGGTTCGAATTCGTCACGAACCAGCAGGGCGACAGCGTGCGGCGCAAGCTCGCCTGGTTCTCGCCGGTCACCGGCCGCTGCCTGTTCGTCAACCAGCGCGGCGCGCGTGCCGACGAACGCACGATGGAGCAACTGGCGCGCGAACTCGTGCGCGGCCAGGTCCGCCTGTTCAGTGCCGCGCCGGCGAGCTTCATCGATCGCGCGTGGAAGGCGATCATGTCGACGCTGCAGCAGTTCACCGGTGACGCCGCCGCGGCGCCGGCCGCACGCACGGCCTGAGGGTACCGCGATGAACGAACATCGACGCTCACCGCGCAAGACCGCCTACGTGACGATCCCGGTCACCAATGCGATGACCGGCGAGAGCATGGGCCGCATCGGCAACCTGTCGATGGACGGCATGCTGCTCGTCTGCAATCGCATGGTCGTCGATGACGCGCTGTACCAGCTTGCGTTCGAACTCGTCGACGCCGATGGTCGCACCTGCGCTATCGAAGCGGGCGTCCACGAGCAGTGGAGCGAGGCGGCCAACGTTCCGGGCCAGTACTGGATCGGTTTCCAGTTCATCGACATCGCGCCGGAAGACCACGCGACGATCGAATCCTGGCTCGGCGACAACAGCGACTGATCAGGAGCCGCCTGCGCATCGGGCGACGCCGCGGCAGCGCGGCGATCCGCGCCCGCGGCCAACGGGATCACCAGCGCGCGGAATTCCGCCTGCTCAGCTCGGGCGCGGGGCGTAAGCGCGCACGAACATGTCGACAGTCGCCTGCAGGTGCTCGTCGACCTCGGACGGACTGAACGGGCCGCCGCAACAACCGCACAGCAGGCGTGCATGCAGTTCGCCCTTGAGCAGGCAGAAGAACTGCGAGGCGGCGCGCGGGATGTCGGCGATCACGAGTTGTCCGGCTTCGACCTCGCGGCGCAGGAAATTGGCGAAGCCACCCTGGATCAGCTCGGGGCCCGCCTCCCAGAACATCTGGGCCAGCTTGGACGAACTGCCGGCACCGCTGGTCAGCAGGCGATGCAGGAGGATCGACTCCTGGCTCGTGATCAGGGCGAAGAAGGCCCTCGCGATGACCGCGAGCTGTTCGTGCAACGAGCCGCTGAGGTCGATCTCGAACAGTTCCGGCGGCATCAGTTCCGTGCACTTGACGCGCACCGCTTCGGTGAACAGGCATTCCTTGTCCTTGAAGTGGCTGTACACGGTCAGTTTCGAGACCCCGGCCGCGGCCGCAATCGCATCCATGCTGGTGCCGTCGAAGCCGTGCTCGGGGAACAGGCGTTTGGCCGCGTCGAGGATCGCTGCGCGTTTTTCGAGGTCCTTCGGTCGCCCGGGACCACAGGTTCTTGCGAGGGCACTGTTCATCGAAATATTACTGGACTACCAAGTTCTGTTTAAATACTATACCACGCAGTTCACCAACGTGCCGCCGGGGATTGTAGCAATGCGTATCGGATTCGTCCGTTCGAGCCCCGGTGCGCTGCTGGCGGCAATTTTCCTGGCCGGCTGCATGTCGCACGCCGAACCGCCACCGGGTCCGCGCATCGCCCGCGTCGCCCAGCCGCAGGCGGCACCCGAACACGCCGAAACCGTTTATCCGGGCGAGGTGAATGCCCGCTTCGAGAGCGCACTCGGCTTTCGCGTCGCCGGCAAGATCAGCGCACGCCACGTCGATGTCGGCAGTCATGTCGGCCGGAATACGCTGTTGGCCGAACTCGATCCGAGCGATCTCGTGCTCGCGGCGACCGGCGCCCGGGCCGCGCTGGCGTCGGCCGAAGCGGCGCTCACGCTCGCCGAATCCGAGCACGAGCGCTACCGGAACCTGTTCGCGCGCCGCTTCGTCAGCCAGTTCGAACTCGACGCGAAGGTCAACGCGCTGGCCGCCGCCCGCGCGCATGCCGACGCCGCGCGGGCCACGCTCGCCAGCGCGCGGAACCAGGCCGGTTACGCCGAACTGCGCGCCGATGCGGACGGCGTCATCACTGCGCTGGCCGCCGAAATCGGCCAGGTCGTCGGCGCCGGGCAGACCATCGTCACGCTCGCCCGTGACGGGGCCAGCGAAGTCGCGATCGACGTGCCCGAACATCGCGTCGGCGGCCTCGCGAGCGGCCAGCGTGCATCGATCGAGCTGTGGTCCGAGAGCGGGAAACTGCATGCGGGACACATCCGCGAGATCTCGCCCGCCGCCGACCCGGTCACGCGGACCTATCGCGTGCGGGTCGCCTTCGACGACGCCGCGGCGGCACCGCGCCTCGGCCAGACCGCGCGCGTTCTCCTCGACGGTGGCCAAGAGGCCACGCTCTGGCGCGTACCGCTCGCCGCGCTGCACGAGAAGGACGGCCGACCGGCGGTCTGGCGCGTCGATCGGCAGACCCGTCAGGTCCATCTGACCGGAGTCGCCGTCGCCCGCTTCGGCGAGGACGGCGCGATCCTGAGCGAGGGCATCGACGCAGAAGACTGGATCGTCACTGCCGGCGTGCACCGCTTGCGCGAAGGCGAAGTCATCAACCCGGTCGATGCGGCGAACCACGTCATCACGTTCTGAACCCTTGCAAGACCTCTCCCTGCGCTGCCGACGATTCCCTCCCCACGGCGGCGCAGCGGAGAGCCCAACAGCCGGCACATCGCATGCATTCCTTCAATCTCTCCGCCTGGGCGCTGCGCAATCCGGCGCTCATCCTGTACGCGATCGTGCTGCTTGCCGTGGTCGGCATCGGCTCGTACCAGGGCCTTGGCCAGGCCGAGGATCCGCCGTTCACGTTCAAGGTCATGGTCGTGCAGACCCAGTGGCCCGGCGCGACCGCGCTCGAAGTCTCCGAAAAACTGACCGAGGCGATCGAGAAGAAGCTGCAGGAAATTCCCGAACTCGATTACCTGCGCAGCTATTCGCGCCCCGGCGAATCGCAGGTGTTCTTCGTGGTCAAGGACTCGATCCCGTCGCAGCGCGTGCCCGACGTCTGGTACGAGGTGCGCAAGAAGGTCGGCGACATGCGCCACACCTTGCCGGCCGACGTGCGCGGGCCGTTCTTCAACGACGAATTCGGCGACACGTTCGGCAACATCTATGCATTGACGGGCGACGGTTTTGATTACGCCGACCTTCGCGACCATGCCGAACGCATCAAGCTGGCCCTGCTGCGCGTGCCGAACGTGGCCAAGATCGACCTCGTCGGGCGGCAGGAAGAGCGCATCCACGTCGAGGCCTCGAACACCCGGCTCGCCATGCTCGGGGTCAGCTTCGCCGAACTGCAGCGCACGCTCGCTGCGCAGAATGCGATCGCGCCCGCCGGCAGCTTCGAGACGGCGTCGGACCGCATCTACCTGCGCACGACCGGCGCACTCGATTCACCCGAGGCGATCCGCGATCTGACGATCCGTGGCAGCAACGGCCGCCTGTTCCGGCTCGGCGACATCGCCGAAGTCGAGCGCGGTTTCGTCGATCCGCCACAACCGCGCATGCGCTACAACGGGACCGAGACGATCGGCATCGCGGTGTCGATGCGCAGCGGCGGCGACATCATCGCCCTTGGCCGCGATCTCGAAGCGGCGACCGAACGGATCGGCCGCGGCCTGCCGGTCGGCCTCGACCTGCACAAGGTCTCGGACCAGCCCGCCGCAGTCAGCCGGTCGGTCGGCGAGTTCGTGCGCACGCTGGCCGAGGCCGTGCTGATCGTGCTGCTGGTCAGCTTCTTCTCGCTCGGCCTGCGCAGCGGTTTCGTCGTCGCCGTGTCGATCCCGCTCGTCCTCGCGATGACGTTCGCGGCGATGTACCACTTCGGCATCGGCCTGCACAAGATCTCGCTCGGCGCGCTCGTGCTAGGCCTCGGCCTGCTCGTCGACGACGCGATCATCGCGGTCGAGATGATGGCGATCAAGATGGAACAGGGCATGCACCGCGTCGATGCGGCCGCGTTCGCCTACACTTCGACCGCATTTCCGATGCTGACCGGCACGCTGGTCACGGCTGCCGGATTCCTGCCGATCGCGACGGCGAAATCGGGCACCGGCGAGTACACGCGCGCGATCTTCGAAGTCGTCGCGATCGCGCTCGTGCTGTCGTGGATCGTCGCGGTCGTGTTCATCCCGTACCTCGGCTACAAGCTGCTGCCGGACCCGCACGCGCCCGCGCGGCCTGCGCCGCGCGGCGGACTCGGTGCGCGCGTGCATGCGCTGCGCAGCCGCTTGCCCGGCTGGATCGGCGGCCATGTCGCGGCGAAACCGCCCGGACATGATCCGTATGCGACGCCTTTTTACCGCCGCTTCCGCGCGCTGGTCGAATGGTGCGTCGCCCGCCGCGGCCTCGTGATCGGCGCGACCGTCGCCGTGTTCGCCCTGTCGATCTTCGGCTTCGGTTTCGTCCAGCAGCAGTTCTTCCCGGCCTCGACGCGACCGGAAATCCTCGTCGATCTCAAGCTCCCCGAAGGCTCGTCGCTCGACGCGACCGAAGCCCAGGTCCGCAAGCTCGAGGCATGGCTGGCCACGCGCAGCGAGCTCGAGAACTACGTGAGCTATGTCGGCTCGGGCACGCCACGTTTCTACCTGCCGCTCGACCAGCAACTGCCGCAGGCGAGTTTCGCCCAGTTCGTCCTGCTTACCCGCAGTCCCGAAGAGCGCGAAACCTTGCGCAGCGACCTGCTCGCGCTGTTCGAACAGGATTACCCCGAACTGCGCGGGCGCGTGATCCGGCTCGAGAATGGTCCGCCGGTCGGCTACCCGCTGCAGTTCCGCGTTTCCGGTGCGCAGATCGCCGACGTGCGCGGGATTGCACGCAACGTCGCCGCGGTCGTGCGCGAGAACCCGCACGCGCGCAACGTCAACCTCGACTGGGAGGAGCCGAGCAAGGTCGTGCGACTTGCGATCGACCAGGACCGTGCGCGCGTGCTCGGGGTGAGCTCGGAGGATGTCGCGAACTTCCTGCAGAGCTCGTTGAACGGCGCGCCGATCGCCACCTACCGCGAGCGCGACCAGTTGATCGGCGTGCTGCTGCGCGGCACCGATGATGAACGCGCGCGCCTGGCCCTGTTGCCGAGCCTGTCGATACCGACCGCATCGGGGCGCAGCGTGCCGCTCGGGCATGTCGCGACGTTCGAGTACGGATTCGAGGAAGGCATCATATGGCGGCGCAACCGGCTGCCGACTGTCACCGTGCGCGCCGACAATGAAGGCTCGATGCAACCGGCGACGATCGCCGCGGAGATCACGCCGAAGCTCGCCGACATCCGCGCCGCGCTGCCCGAAGGCTACCTGCTCGAAGTCGGCGGCGCAGTCGAGGAATCGGCCAAGGGCCAGCGCTCGGTGATGGCCGGTTTCCCGCTGTTTCTCGCCGTCGTACTCAGCGTGCTCATGCTGCAGTTGCGCAGCTTCCAGCGCGTGCTGCTCGTCGTCCTGACCGCCCCGCTCGGCCTGATCGGCGTTGTCCTGTTCCTGCTCGTGTTCCGGGTGCCGTTCGGATTCGTCGCGATGCTCGGCACGATCGCGATGTTCGGCATGATCATGCGCAACTCGGTCATCCTCGTCGACCAGATCGAGCACGACATCGGCGAGGGCCAGCGGCCGTGGGACGCGATCATCGGCGCCACCGTGCGCCGTTTCCGCCCGATCGTGCTGACCGCACTGGCCGCGATCCTCGCGATGGTCCCGCTTTCGCGCAGCGCGTTCTTCGGGCCGATGGCAGTCGCGATCATGGGCGGCCTGACCGTGGCCACCGCGCTGACCCTGCTGTTCCTGCCGGCCCTGTATGCCGCATGGTTCCGCGTGCGCCGCGACACGCCCGCGCGTGACATGCAACCGACGGCCCCGGTCTTGCAAGCTGGAGCCTGAAACAGTGTTTCCGCGCCAGCGTGACCAATCCTGCGTTGAATACCCGGCGCCTCGCCGGAAAATGTTTCCAGTACACGACCTACGAACGGGAATGAACCATGGGTGATGCCGCATTGAACCTGGCCGCGAGCGCCGGCCCGCATGAAACGAGCTGGCCGCTGCGGCTCGCGCAGCAGGCATTCGCCCTGCTCCTCGACGACAGCCGCCGGCACAGCGGCTTTCGGGTCGCCCCGCGGCGCGGCGTCGCACGCAAGGCACTGTCCGCCGTGTCCGGGGACGACCGCGGACCGCTCGAGCGCTGGCTCGCCCTGCAGGTGTTGACGGCGCCGGCGGCCATCGCGAACGACAGCCTCGGCGTGCTCGCCACGGTCGACGGTGCGCTCGCTTCGGCCGTGCGTTCGCAACTGCCGCCGATCGCCGCCACGTTCGCGCATCGCGCCGCCTCGGACTCGAAGTTCGCGGCCTGAGACGCGTCGCGGTGACTTCCGGCACTTCGGGCGATGCGGCCCGCGGCGCCAAGGTAGATTGCCGCGCATGCGCGGAACTCCTATGCTTTCGGCCCTTTTTGCCATCCCGCGGACCGACCGATGACGATGAATCTTGAGCTGGCCCGCAACAACATGGTCGAGAGCCAGGTTCGTACCTGGGACGTGCTCGATCCACGCGTGCTCGACGTGCTCGGGCGCATCCGGCGCGAGGATTTCGTGCCGGAGCGTTTCCGCGCGGTCGCGTTCACCGACGTGGAGCTGCCGCTTGGCCACGGCGAGGTCATGCTCAAGCCCGTTATCGAAGGCCGCATCCTGCAGGCGCTCGCGCTCGAAAGCGGACAGCGCGTGCTCGAAATCGGCACCGGTTCGGGCTTCATGACCGCCTGCATCGCCGCACTCGCCGGGCAGGTCGTCAGCGTCGAACAGCATGCCGACCTCGCCGACGCAGCGCGCAGGAACCTCGCTACCGCCGGCATCGCGAATGCCAAGGTCGAGACGGCCGAGGCGTTCTCCGGTTTCCAGACGCGCGAGCGCTTCGACGTCGTCGTGCTGACTGGCGCGGTGTATGCATTGCCCGATCGCGTGCGCGGCTGGGTCGAGCGCGGTGGCCGCCTGTTCGCGATCACGGGCGAATCGCCGGTCATGCAGGCCCTCTTGCACACGCATGTCGAGGAAACACGTTGGCTGACCGACGTCCTGTTCGAAACCGACATTCCCTATCTTGCCCACGCATCGCCGCCGCGACGCTTCACGCTGTAGCAGGCGGCGCACGCCTGGAGCTGCATTTCCTTCGAGGATGATCCGATGACCCGTATCCGTTCCCTGCCTGTTGCGCTCGCCTTCGTGCTGGCAGCCGGCGCACCGTTCGCGCAGGCCGACGATCTCGTCCAGATCTACAACGAGGCGCGCAATTCGGATCCGCAACTGGCGGGCGCCGAAGCCACCAAGCTCGCGACCGACGAAAACGTCGCCCAGGCACGCTCGGCCTTGCTGCCGCAGATCGGCGCCTCGCTCGGCTACAGCCGCGTGCGCAGCAGTGCGGGCGGCACCGATTTCATCACCAACCCCGATGGCTCGCTGACCCCGGTCGACGTCACGACCTCGAGCACGACCTTCGGCCGCACGCTCGGTGGGCGCCTCGACCAGAGCATCCTCGACTTGAGCAGGTGGACCGCCGTGAAATCCGCGCGGGCGACCGCGAAGGCCGGCGAGGCGACGTTCGAGGCTGCCCAGCAGGATCTGCTGATCCGCGTCGCGAGCGCGTACTTCGCCGTGCTGACGGCCGAAGACGCCCTGAAATTCGCCCAGTCGAACGAGCAGGCGCTCAACCGGCAGATGGAACAGGCCCAGCAGCGCTTCGAGGTCGGCCTCTCGGCGATCACCGACGTCAACGATGCCAAGGCCCAGCACGACACCGCGGTGGCCAACGTGATCACCGCGCAAAACACGCTCGACGACAACAAGGAAGCGCTGCGCCAGTTGACCAACAAGCCGCCCGGCGACCTGCGCAAGCTGCGCGAAAAATTGCCGCTCGACCGGCCGAACCCGGAAGACCCGGAGCAATGGGTCGACGTCGCCGTGCGCGAAAACCCGTCCCTGAGCTCGTACGCGTTCCAGCTCGACGCGGCGAACGCGAACATCAACACCGCGCGCGCCGGTCACCTGCCGACCTTGAGCGGCGCGGTCGTCTACTCGAAGAACCCGAGCTGGGGCGATTCGCGCTCGACGTTCGACACCGAGGATTTCCACTCGAACAACGACCGCTGGAGCACGACGGTCGGGATCACCCTGAACGTGCCGATCTTCGCCGGCGGGTACACCCAATCGCGCGTGCGCCAGTCGATCTACAACCGCGATGCGGCCCAGGACCAGTTCGAACTGCAGCGTCGGCTCGTCGAGCGCAGCACGCGCAACAGCTATCGCGCGGTGATCGCCGGCGCGAGCCAGGTCGAGGCGACCGGACAGGCGGTCGTCTCCGCGCAGAGTTCGCTCGACGCGACCCAGGCCGGCTACGAAGTCGGCACGCGCACGATCGTCGACGTGCTGATCAGCCAGCAGCAGTTGCTGCAGGCGCAGAGCAGCTACTCGCAGGCGCGCCACGCGTTCGTGCTGAATGGGCTGTTGCTCAAGCAGGCGGCCGGGATCATCGAGGTGAGCGACCTCGAAGCGGTCAACGCCCTGCTCGAGTGACCGGCGCGGGCGGCGCGGCGATGCCGCCCGATCACTCCTTGACAGCCGGTGGCGCGATCGGCTCCACTGGCCGAATGCGCGCGAACACGACGACCACGACCACGACGACCCCGGGCAAGGGGCGCTCGATCGTGCGCAGCTAGTTTCCAGCACCACGATCCCGCGCCTCGACGAGGAAGCGGGATATTCCCCTCCTCCTTTCGACCGCGCGGCCACCCCGAGGAGGCCCGATGAGTCCGTTCACCCGCTTGTCCGACACGCTTGCCGCGACCCGCCGCACGCTCGGCGAAACGGACCGGCGCGACCTGGAAACGACGGCACACAAGTTCGGTGGCTCCTCGCTGGCGAGCGCGGAACGCCAGGCCGGGGTCGCGCGGCTGCTGCTCGAGCGATCCGATGCGGGCCAGGTCACGATCGTCTCGGCCATGCAGGGCGTGACCGACGCGCTCGTGGAACTCGGCGCGACGGCGGCCCGACGCGGACCGTGGCAGGCCGCGCTCGAAGCACTGCACGAGCGCCACCGGATCGTGGCCCGCACCCTGCCCGGCGCGCGCGCCGCGCAGGCGCTCGACTGGTTGCAGGCGCGCTTCGCCGAACTTGCCGACGTGCTGCATGCGCTCGCCGTGCTCGGCATTCCGGCCCAGGATGCGCTCGATGCGATCCACGGACTCGGCGAGACCTGGTCGGCGTACCTGCTGCATGCATGCGTCGAAGGACTCGGCGCGCGCTGCGCGCTGCTCGACGCGCGCGACGTGCTCGTCGTGGCCCATGGCGAACTCGGGGTCACCGTCGACTGGCAAGCGAGTGCGGCCCGCCTCGCCCGATGGCGGGCCGGGAATCCGGCCGATCGCGTCATCATCACGGGCTTCATCGCCCGCCTCGCCGACGGTCGGCCGACGACCCTCGGCCGCAATGGCAGCGATTACTCGGCGGCGATCTTCGCCGCCCTGTTCGATGCCTGCGAACTGCACATCTGGACCGATGTCGACGGCGTGCTGTCGGCCGATCCACGTCTCGTTCCGGAGGCCGTCGCGCTCGCCGCGATGTCGTACGAGGAAGCCTGCGAGCTCGCCTACTTCGGCGCCCGCGTGATCCATCCGCAGACGATGCTGCCGGCGATGGCGCTCGGCTTGCCGATCCATATCCGCAACACGTTCAAGCCGTCCGCGCCCGGCACGCGCATCGCCGCCTTCGCCGGACCCGGCGAAGGCCCGGTGCGCGGCCTCTCGCTGGCCGACCAGCTCGCCCTCGTCAACGTCGAGGGCGCCGGCATGATCGGCGTGCCGGGGACCGCCGAGCGCGTGTTCGCGGCGCTGCGCGAGGCGAAGGTATCGGTCGTCATGATCTCGCAAGGCTCGTCCGAGCATTCGATCTGCTGCGTCGTGCGCGCAGCCGAGGCGGCCCGCGCCGAACACGCGCTCGCGGCGGCGTTCGCGCGCGAACTCGCTTCGGGCCAGATCCAGGCGATCACGCTTGTTCCGGGCATCAGCGTGCTGGCCGCGGTCGGCGACGGGATGGCGGGCACGCCCGGCGTGTCGGCACGCCTGTTCACGAGCCTCGCGCGGGCACGCGTCAACATCCGCGCGATCGCGCAGGGCGCGTCGGAACGCAACATCTCGGTCGCGCTCGACAGCATCGACGCGCCACGTGCCCTGCGCGCCGCGCATGCCGGGTTCTGGTTGTCGCCGCAGACGATCTCGGTCGGCCTGATCGGTCCGGGCAATGTCGGGCGTGCCCTGCTCGCGCAGTTGCGCGAAGCCGCGCCAAGACTCGCGCGCGATGCGAACCTCGATCTGCGCGTGCGCGCGATCGCCTCGAGCCGCCAGGCATGGCTCGGCGAGCACGACGAGCTCGCGCCGGACTGGGCGGCACAGCTCGCGGCCGCTGCAACGCCTGTCGATCTCGATTGCTTCACGGCCCAAGTGCATGCCACGCACCTGCCGCATGCGGTGATCATCGATTGCAGCGCCAGCGATGCGGTCGCCGCGCGTTACGGCGGATGGCTCTCCGCGGGAATCCACGTGATCACGCCGAACAAGCATGCCGGCGCCGGCCCGCTCGCGCGCTGGCGCGAGATCCGCGCAGCCGCTGCGGCGAGTGGCGCGCGTTGGCGATACGAGGCGACCGTCGGGGCGGGCCTGCCCGTGATCCAGACCCTGCGCGACCTCGTCGATACCGGCGACGAACTGATCGCGCTCGAGGGCGTCCTGTCGGGCACGCTGGCATGGCTGTTCAATCGCTACGACGGCAGCCGGCCGTTCTCGGCGCTCGTGCGCGAAGCCCTCGCGCTCGGCTACACCGAACCCGATCCGCGCGACGACCTGTCCGGGCTCGATGTCGCCCGCAAGCTCGTGATCCTCGCCCGTGAAGCGGGCCTCGCGCTCGAGATCGCCGATGTCGAGGTGCAGGGACTCATGCCGCCGGCCCTGCTCGCGCTCGATCGCGAGCCGGCGATCGCCGCGCTCGAATGCCTCGATGCCGATCTCGCCGCGCGGCTCGCGCGCGCACGCGCGGCCGGTTGCGTGCTGCGCCATGTCGCGCGCCTCGACCGCGAAGGGCGGGCCAGCGTCGGCCTCGTCGAGTTGCCGGCGACGCACGCGTTCGCGAACCTTTGCCTGACCGACAATATCGTCCAGTTCACGACCGGTCGCTAC
This sequence comes from uncultured Dokdonella sp., assembly GCA_964587775.1. Classification (GTDB taxonomy): domain Bacteria; phylum Pseudomonadota; class Gammaproteobacteria; order Xanthomonadales; family Rhodanobacteraceae; genus Dokdonella. Next base: position 190,262 of record CAZPLY010000004.1, on the reverse strand, counting down.
GCGACGAACCCGCTGATCGTGCAGGGACCCGGCGCCGGCCGTGAAGTCACCGCAGCCGGCGTGTTCGCCGACCTGCTGCGCCTCGGCGCCGCACTCGGGGCGCGGCTGTGAGCAGGCCGAGAATGGAGAACCGGGAATGGTGAACAGCGAAAGCCGAAGCGGACGGAGCGTGTCTTGAGCGATTCCCCATCCCCGATTTCCCATGCGCGGCACACTGCGCGCGCATTCGCGCCCGCCAGCATCGGCAATGTTGCGGTCGGCTTCGACATCCTCGGCCAGAGCCTTGCCGGCCCGGGCGATGTCGCGCGCGTGACGCGCATCGCGGAGCCGGTCGTTCGTATCGACGCGATCCGGGGCATCGTGGCCGGCTTGCCGATCGAAGCGGCGCGCAACACGGCCGGACGCGCGCTGATCGCGATGCGCGAGGCGCTCGACGTGCCGTTCGGGTTCGCGATCGAACTCGACAAGGGCATTCCGCTCGGCTCGGGCATGGGGGGATCGGCGGCCTCGTGTGTCGCTGCACTGGTTGCCGCGAACGCGCTGCTCGACACGCCGCTCGCGCCTGCGGCGCTGTACCCGTTCGCGCTGGCCGGTGAAGCGGTCGCCAGCGGCAGCGTGCATGGCGACAATGTCGGGCCGATGCTGCTCGGCGGCCTCGTGCTCGCCACCGCCGACCGCCTCGTGCGCATCGTCGTGCCCGAGGCCTGGCATTGCGTCGTCGTCCACCCCGACGCGATCCTCGAAACGCGCCGCGCGCGAGAAGCGCTCGCCGGCGGGTACCGGATCGGCGAGTTCGTTGCCCAAAGCGCGAATCTCGCGCTCGTGCTGACCGGCTGCTTGCGTGGCGATGCCGGACTCGTGCGCGCCGGACTCGCGGATGTCCTCGTCGAGCCACGGCGCGCGCCGCTGATCGCCGGATTCGCAGCGGTCAAGCAGGCCGCCCTCGCCCACGACGCCTTGGGCGCAGGCATTTCGGGAGCCGGACCGAGCGTCTTCGCGTGGTTCGAGGATCACGCGCGCGCCGCTGCGGCCGTGCCGACGATGCGCGCAGCTTTCGCCACGGCCGGCTTCGAGTGTGACGCGCATGTCTCGCCGGTCAACGGCCCGGCCGCCGGCGTGCTCGCATGATCTTCGTCAGCACGCGCGGCGGCAGCCCGCCGACCTCGCTGGCGACGGCCCTCCTGGCCGGCCTCGCCACCGATGGCGGCCTCTATGTGCCGGCCACGCTGCCACGCTTCGTGCCCGCCGATTTCGACGGCGACACGACCCTTGCCGCACTCGCCACGCGCCTGCTCGCGCCGTTCTTCGCCGGCGACGCGCTGGCTGGCGAACTCGACGCGATCTGCGCCGAGGCCTTTGCTTTCGACGCACCGCTCGTGCCGACCCGGCGCGCCGACACCGATGTGCTCGAGCTGTTCCACGGACCGACCGCCGCATTCAAGGATTTCGGCGCGCGTTTCCTCGCCTCGTGCATGCAACGCCTGCATCGTTCCGACGGACCGCAGCTGACGATCCTCGTCGCGACCTCGGGCGACACCGGCGCCGCGGTCGCGTCCGCGTTCCATCGGCGTCCCGGGCTGCGCGTGGTCATCCTCTATCCGGACGGCCGCGTCTCCCCGCGCCAGGCGCACCAGCTCGGCTGTTTCGGCGACAACGTGCAGGCCTTGCGCGTCGCCGGGAATTTCGACGACTGCCAGCGCCTCGCCAAGCACGCGTTGAACGACACGAGCCTGCAGGCGCGTGTCCCGCTCAGTTCGGCCAACAGCATCAGCCTCGGCCGCCTGCTGCCGCAGATGGCCTACCACGCACAGGCCGCGCTGACGCACTGGCGCCGCCGGCGCGCGCCACTGAATCTCGTCGTGCCGACCGGCAACCTCGGCAATGCGCTGGCCGCGATCCTCGCACGCGCCTGCGGCCTGCCGATCGGCACGATCGCACTGGCGACGAACGCGAACCGCGTCATTCCCGACTTCTTCGCCGGCGGCGAATACCGGCCGCAGGCCGGCATCCCGACACTCGCGAATGCGATGGATGTCGGCGCGCCGAGCAATTTCGAACGGCTGCGCTGGCTCCATCCCGACGCGGCCGAACTGCGCGCCGCGTACGTCGCCGCCGCGGTCGACGACGACGCGATCCGCGCGATGATCGCGACCTCGGAATCACGGTTCGGCCATGTATTCTGCCCGCACACAGCCTGCGCCGCGCGCGTGCTCGCTGACCTGCGCGCGCGCGGCGCCGAAGGGCATTGGGCGATCGTCGCGAGCGCGCATCCGGCCAAGTTCGAACAGGTCGTCGAACCGCTGATCGGACGCGCGCTGCCGGTCCCCGACGCGCTCGCCAGGCTGCTCGGGCGCCCGACCCATGCCGAGCCGATCGAGGCGAACCCGGACGCGTTGCGCGCCGTGCTCGATCCGGGTCGGGCATAGGCTGCCCGGCCGGCCCCGCGCGCGGACCCTGCCCGGCGTTCACGCCGCGATTCGCTTTGCCGCCCGATACCCTGTACAGTGCCGCCACTGTGTTTGCCAGGGTCACCTTGAATCGTGGCCTGATGTGGTAGATCTCGCGATTCACCGTCATCGTTCACCTCGCTTCTCCTTTGCAACTCAGTTCCGGCCCCGGGGATGTCCCCGCGGTCGTGGTTCCTTCAATCGAGTTTGCAAATCAGGAGAATTGTCATGGCAGATCGCCAGAACGGTACGGTCAAGTGGTTCAACGACGCGAAAGGCTTCGGCTTCATCACCCCCGAGAGCGGAGCCGACCTGTTCGTGCATTTCCGTTCGATCCAGGGCAGTGGCTTCAAGTCGCTGCAGGAAGGCCAGCGCGTGACGTTCATCGCCGTGCAGGGCCAGAAGGGCATGCAGGCTGACGAAGTCCAGATCGCGTAAGTCATAGCGGTCCACACTGACCGGAAAACCCCGCGCAGCGATGCGCGGGTTTTTTTTGGCACGCCACCGACGGGTGCGACCGCCAAAGGCGGCGACTCAATAGGCGAACTCGCGGAACAGCGGGTCGACGCTGCCGTTCCAGCGCCCGTGGAACAGTTCGAGCTTGCGCTCGGCCGGCGTCTGCCGCGCCTCGACGATCTCGAGCAGCGGCTCGAGGTAGATGCGCTCGTCCGCGCCGTTGCGGTTCGCGCGCGCGCGCCGGCGCAGGCCGTCGGCGGAAATCTTCAGGGCTTCGACCGCGATGTCACCAAGCGTGCCTCCCCGGAACGGCAGCTTGAGGGCGTGGCGGGCGACCCCGTTGCGCAGGGCGTTGCGCTCCTCGAGGCTGAAATCCTTGACCAAGTCCCATGCCGCATCGAGGGCGCTGCCGTCGTACAACAGGCCGACCCAGAACGCCGGCAACGCGCACAGCCGGTTCCATGGTCCGCCGTCGGCGCCGCGCATCTCGAGGTACTTCTTCAGGCGCACCTCGGGAAACGCGGTCGTCATGTGGTCGGCCCAGTCCTTGAGCGTCGGTCGTGCCCCGGGCAGCTCGGCCAGTTCGCCACGCAGGAACGCGCGGAAGGAGCGGCCGGCGAGGTCGTGGTAGACGCCGTCGCGGTACGAGAAGTACATCGGGACATCGAGCAGGTAGTCGACGTAGCGCTCGAAGCCGAAGCCGTCCTCGAAGACGAAATCGAGCATGCCGGTCCGATCAGGATCGGTGTCGGTCCAGATGTGCGAGCGGTAGCTGAGGAAGCCATTCGGCTTGCCTTCGGTGAACGGGGAGTCGGCGAACAAGGCCGTCGCGATCGGCTGCAGGGCGAGCGAGGTGCGGAACTTCCTGACCATGTCCGCTTCGTCGGAAAAGTCGAGGTTGACCTGGACCGTGCACGTGCGCGTCATCATGTCGAGGCCGAGACCGCCGACCGTCGGCATGTAGCGGCGCATGATCGCGTAGCGGCCCTTCGGCATCCACGGCATGTCCGCGCGCGACCACTTCGGCTGGAAGCCCATGCCGAGGAAACCGAGGCCGAGTTCGTCGGCGACCGTCTTGACCTCGGCGAGGTGGCCGCTCACTTCGCTGCAGGTCTCATGGATCGTGCGCAGCGGCGCACCGGACAATTCGAGTTGGCCCGCCGGCTCGAGCGTGACCGAGGCTTCGTCGCGCGCGAGCGCGATCAGCTTGCCGTGCTCCTCGATGCCCTTCCAGCCGAAGCGGGTCAGTCCTGCGAGCAAGGCGCCGATGCCGTGCTCGCCGTCCCAGGTCGGCGGGCGCAGCGCCTCGGCCGGCGGCGTGTCGGCGCCGTCGATGCGGAATCCGAACTTTTCATGCTCGGTGCCGATCCGCCAGTCCGCCTCGGCCTTGCCGCCGTCCGCGAGGAACCCGACCAGTTGCTCGCGGCGGGTGATCGGTTCGTCGCTGACGGCGCTCGGTCCGGACATGGCGGATGATCCTGGCAGTTGACCGGGCGATATGGGGACAGGCGCGGAGCGCGCAAGCCGGTGCCGCGTGCGCTCAGGCGCCCGCGTTGCCGGCCTTCTCGCCGAGCCAGCGCATGACCACGTCGCGTGCCTCGTCGAGACCGGTCTTGGCGGTCGCCGAAAACAGCTGCACGCTCACGCGGGCCTCGGCGCTGCCGTCGGCGCCGAGTTCGGCCCGCGCATGGGCGAGCGTGCGCGTCGCTTCGCTGCGTGACAATTTGTCCGACTTGGTCAGGACGCAGTGGCAAGGCAGGCCGATCGCCTCGGAGTAATCGAGCATCTGGCGATCGAATTCCTTGAGCGGATGGCGCGAATCGATGATCAGCACGATCCCCTTGAGACAGGTGCGCTTGCGCAGGTAACTGTCAACGAGGCCGCGCCAGTGATCGCGCACGGCGATCGGGACCTTGGCGTACCCGTAACCGGGCAAGTCGACGAGGCGGCGGGTTTCATCAAGGGCGAAGATGTTGATCAACTGCGTGCGCCCGGGCGTCTTGCTGACCCGGGCCAAGCCCTTGTGTGCGGCCAGTGCATTGAGCGCGCTCGACTTGCCGGCGTTCGATCGCCCCGCGAACGCGACCTCGGCCCCTTCGTCGGGCGGCAAGTCGCGCATCGAGTTGGCGCTCTTGGAAAACTTGAGGGTATGCAGAATGTGCATGGCTGCCCGTGGCTGTTAGGATCACTCGCGGTAAAGAGCCGGTTTGACCGGCCTTCGGCTGGTACGGATAATTCCGCGGTTTCCGCAGACGCCGGACCTTGATTCGAGGCGCGACGCGAAGATCCCCGTCATTTCCCGGAGTGAGTGTATGAGTTTTCAGCGCGTTTTTGCTCTGGCGTTGCTTCTGGCCGCGGGCCAGGGCCATGCGCAGACCGCCCCGGTGCTGCTCGGCGATGCCGCGGCGGGTGAAGCGAAGGCTGCCACCTGCAGTGCGTGCCATGCACCGGACGGCAATTCGCAGATCCCGATGTATCCGAAGCTTGCCGGCCAGAACGAGGCGTACACGGTCCGCCAGTTGGCCCAGTTCAAGTCGGGCAAGCGCGAGAATCCGATCATGCAGCCGTTCGCGTCGATGCTGAGCGAACAGGACATGCACGACATCGGCGCGTTCTACGCGACCAAGTTGCCGACCGCGAGCGAGGCCGACGAGGCCTATGTCGAGCGCGCCCAGCTGCTGTACCGCGCCGGCGACAGCAAGCTCGGCGTGCCTGCCTGCATGGCCTGCCATGGACCGGACGGTCGAGGCATGGCCGGCGCCGCCTATCCGCAGCTTTCGGGCCAGTGGGCCGACTACGTGCAGCTGAAGTTCACCGAATGGCGCAACGGCACGACCTGGGGCGACGACGAAAACGCGAAGATCATGCCGGACATCGCACGCCGCCTGTCGGAGAGCGACATCGCCGCGCTCGCGTCCTACTCGCAGGGCCTGCATACGGCACGGGCGGTTCCCGGCAAGTGAATTTTCGCCGCCGTTCAGTGTCTGATGCGGACACTGCGCCGTTGCCGCACCGCAGGCCACCGTCGTCCGCTCCGGAGTCAACCTGATGTCGAAATCCTTCAGTGCGATGCTGTTCGGGATCGCCCTCGCCGCCGCCGCGCATGCGCAACCTGATTCAGGCTGGCAGGCCGGCCGCCATTACACGGTCATCGAGCCGCCGCAGGCGACCACGACCGGCGACAAGGTCGAGGTCGTCGAGGTCTTCTCATACGCGTGCCCGCACTGCAACGAGGTCGCCCCGCTCGTCGAGGCAATGAAGAAGTCGCTGCCGGCGAACGCCGAATTCGTGCTGCTGCCGGCGCAGTTCGGATTCGACGCCTGGAAGACCTATGCGCGCGCGTTCTACACCGCGCAGGCGCTCGGCATCGCGGACAAGACGCATGCGGCGATGTTCCGCGCAATCTACGTCGAGAAGAAGCTCGACCTGCGTGCGCCGACGCTCGAGTCGATCGCCGAGTTCTATTCGAAGCATGGCGTCAGCGCGGCCGACTTCATCGCCACGTCGAAGTCGTTCGCGATCGAAACCCGGCTCAAGCGCAACGATGCGGTCATCCGGGCCTACGGCGTCGACGGCACCCCGGCCTTCGTGGTCGCCGGAAAGTACCGCCTGAGCGGACAATCGGCGGGCGGATATGACAAGGTCGAGCCGCTGATCAAGTACCTGATCGCCAGGGAAACCGGCGGTTGACGCAACTCGAGTCGCATTCCGCGGTCACAGCGCCGCAACGATCCACGGAGAGATTCCCGATGTTCAAGCGCCTGACCCTTGCTTTCGCCGCGATCCTGCTGACCTGCGCGTTCCAGGCCCAGGCCCAGGACCACGCCGGCCATGACCACGCGGCCACCCCGGCCGCCACGCCGGGTGCCGCCGAAGCGGGCAAGAACTACTTCATCATCGATCCGCCGCAGCCGACCGCGAGCGGCGACAAGGTCGAAGTACTCGAGGTGTTCAACTACGCCTGCATCCACTGCGCGCATTTCCAGCCGTATGCCGACCAGCTCAAGACGAGCCTGCCGGCCGGCGCCCAGTTCGGCTACATGCCGGCGATCTTCAATGCGCAGTGGGAAGCGTATGCACGCGCGTTCTACACGGCGCAGTCGCTCGGGGTGCTCGACAAGACCCACCAGGCCGTGTTCGACGCCGTGCACCGCGACAAGCGCGCGATGCGGTCGTTCGACGACATCGCGGCTTTCTACGGCACCCACGGCGTCGATGTCGCGAAATTCAAGGCCACCGCGAGCTCGTTCGAGATCGAAAGCAAGCTGGCCCGCTCGCGCGACTTGGTGCCGAAGCTCGGCGTCGACGGCACGCCGACCCTGATCGTGAACGGCAAGTACCGCCTGACTGGCGCCTCGGCCGGCGGCTACCCGCAACTCATTGCCCTGGTCGAAACGCTCGTGCGCAAGGAACTCGATGCCAAGCCCGCCGCGAAGCCGAAGAAGTAGCCGGCACCGTGGGTGCTCGGCAACCCCGGAGGCCGCCTGCGGGCGGCCTTCGCATTGATGAGCCCGTCCCGGCCATGGCGCAGCCGGATGCCGATACCGCGAACCGCATGAATCAGGCCACCGCCAACGCTCCCGCCGATCCGCCCGTCGTCGCCCCCGACCCGCCGACCCACCTGCGCGTGCTGAGCTGCAACATCCTCGCCGGAGGCAGCGTCAAGCGCTACAGCGAGTACGTCACTCAGAGCTGGAAACACGTGCTGCCGACCGGCAAGCGCGCCAACCTCGACGGCCTCGCCGGCATCATCGGCGACTACGACATGGTCGCCCTGCAGGAAGCCGATTTCGGCAGCCTGCGCTCGGGCTTCCTCAACCAGACCCAGTATCTCGCCGAAGCGGCTGGATTCCCGTACTGGACGCACCAGCCGAACCGGCGCATGGCCAAGGTCGCTGCCTCGAGCAACGGCCTGCTCGCGCGACTGCGGCCGAGCGAGATCCTCGATTACCCGCTGCCAGGGCGCATCCGCGGGCGAGGCGCGCTGTGGATCCGTTTCGGCGAGGGCGAGCACTCGCTGGTCATGGTCGTCGCCCATCTCTCGCTCGGCCCGGCCGCGCGCGCGAGCCAGCTCGGCTACATCACCGAACTGCTCGAAGGCCATCCGAATGCGATGCTGATCGGCGACCTCAACACGCCGATCGAGAGTCCCGAATTGCGCACGCTGTTCGCGCGCACCGCCCTCGTCGCGCCCGACACACCGCCAGCCACGTTCCCGAGCTGGGCACCGAAGCGCGCGATCGACCACATCCTCGTCTCGGGGACGCTGCAGGTCGAGGAATTGCGCACGTTGCCGCACCTCGTTTCCGACCACCTGCCGATTTCGGCGAAGATCAAGCTGCCACCGAAACTGCTGCTCGGCTCCTGAGTCCTCGCGCGAACGTGAAGCACCCCCGTGGCAGCGCCGCAAGCGCGATGATCTTTGCCGGGACGCCAGGTCGTTCGCGGTTTAGCCACGCCTTCGCATCGATTTCGCCGGAACTGCGCAGCCCGCACAAGGCCGCAGGCCGCACCCGGGATGGCGTGGAGTCCCCTGAAAAGACCCGGGTGCGCTGCGCTTACCCGGGCTACATCACTTCGAGGAATCCGTAGCCCGGGTAAGGCTGCAAGCCGCACCCGGGGATGGCGCGGCCATCGGGGACGGTGCCGGGCAATGCAGACGGTTGCTCCCACGAAAGAAGGCGTGCGGCTGTGGGAGCGCTGCAGGCGCTTCGCTGTCCCGATGGTCAGGACGAGCCATCGCGCCACAGCGCATCCCAGCCTTGCCTGCCCAGCCGGCGCATCGTCTCGATGTTGCGCCGGTAGATTTCCTCGGGATCGGCGATTGCATCGATGGCACGCTCGATGCTCGATTCGCGCAGCAGGTGCAGGGTCGGATACGGAGCGCGGTTCGTGAAGTTCTCGATCGCGTCCGGTGCGCTGTCGGCGAACTGGTAGTCGGGGTGGAAGCTCGCCACCTGCACTTCGCCGAGCAATCCGAGCGTCTCGACTGCAGCATCGGCGCTGTCGAGAAAATCGTTGAACTCGAGGAAATCCTGCAGCACATGCGGGTGGACCAGCAACGTCGTTTCGCAGTCCGCCGGATCGGCGGCCTGCAGGCCTTGCAGTTCACCGCAAAGATCGTCGAGCAAGGCATCGACGTGGGTGGCATGACTGACGAAGAAGCGCACGCGCTGCTGCTGGTACGGCGCCCGGGAGAACGGACACAGGTTCAAGCCAACCACGGCGCGCTCGAGCCAGGCCTTCATCGAAGCGATGATTTCCGCATCGGCTTGCGCGTCCCCGGATCGCGGAGCGCTCGTGGACATGATCAATCCACCTCCGTCGTGGCGCCATCCGCCGGCACGGCGAAGATCTGCGCGATATCCCCGACGTCGAGCGGGCGCCACTCACCGCTTGCGAGGGGGCCGAGTTCGAGTGCGCCGACCCGCACGCGGTGCAGCCGGTCGACGTGGTTGCCGACCGCCGCGAACATTCGCCGGACCTGGTGGTAGCGGCCTTCGGACAGGGTCAGGCGCGCGTGACGCGGCCCGAGCACCTCGAGTTTCGCCGGGGCGAGTGGCGTCTTCTCCGAGTCGAGCATCAGCGTTCCGCTCGCGAACAGGGCCGCTTCGTCGCCGCGCAGGTCCGCCGCGAGCATCGCCTCGTAGACTTTCGGCACGTGCTGGCGCGGCGAGATGATCCTGTGCAGCAGCGCACCGTCATCGGTCAGCAGGAGCAGGCCCGAGGTATCGCGATCAAGCCGGCCGACCGTCGACAGCAGCGGCTCGCGCCGGCGGTAGCGTGGCGGCAGCAGGTCGTGGACGAGTCGACCGACATCGCGCAGCGAGCAGGTCGTGCCGGTCGGCTTGTTGAGCATCAGGGTCAGGCCGGTCGGCGGATCGAGTGCCTCGCCATCGATGCGCAGTTCGGCGTGGGCGCGACGGTCGTCTGCATAGACCACCTCGCCCGCCGCGTCCGTGATGCGACCCTCGCGGAACATCGCCTGCACGTCACGCCGGCTGCCGTAGCCGAGGTTGGCGATCAGGCGGACCAGCTTCATGCGCGCGGCCCGCTGGCTTCGAAGACCTTGAATCCTTCGGCCACGACGCATTCGCGGACGTTCGCGAAGCGCGCGGCGAGCAGGCTTTCGTACGGCAGATGGCGATTGGCGACCAGCCAGAAGCTTCCGTGCGGTTCGAGTGCCGACTCCGCGGTCGCGATGAAGGCCCGCCCGAGTTCGGGCAGGTCGGCGCGTCCCTGGTGGAACGGCGGGTTGCTGACGATCGCATCGTAGCGCCGCGGCAGGCCGTTCGTGACGTCATGCCAGATCACGTCGCCGGCGATCGTCGCGCCGCGTGCACCGATCGCGCGCTCGAGGTTCGTTCGGGCCGGATCGAGCGCGCGTGCATCGGCCTCGTACAGGTCGATCGCCTCGACGCCGGTGCAGCGACGCACGATTTCGCAGGCGAGGTAACCGTAGCCGGCACCGAGATCGGCGATGCGACCGGACAGCGTGTCGGGCAGCTGTGCGGCGAGCAGGGCCGATGCGGGATCGATGCGGTCCCAGGCGAACAATCCGGGACGGCTGACGTAGCGTCCGTCGGCAATCGCGCGCGGCGCGTCGAGCGCCTCCCACTGTGCGGACAGCGCCGCGTCGACGGTCGCGCCCGGCTCACTCCAGAACACGCGGCACTTGTGCTTCGACAGCACCTGCACGGAACCGGCGATACGACGGAAATCGTCTTCCGCCGAACGCGCACCTTCGCTGTTGGCGACCGCGGCGACGACGATGCCGTTGTCCTCGCGCAGGCGCAATGCACGCGCGAACAGCGCACGTGATTCCTCGCGTTGGCGCGGCGGCAGCATGACGACCAGCGGAAAGCGCTGCACGGCCTCGATGACGATCTCGCGCGCATGCGCACGCGCGAGTTGATCGGCAAACGGCTTGAATCCCTGCTCGCAGGTCCATTCGATCGCGGCGAAATCGCCTTGCCAGACCCCGGCGCGCGCGCGCAGGAACAAGGCACGCCGACTCGCCGGCATCGCCAGCACCTGCTGGTGGAACGGAATGAACAAGGCTTCGAGCGCCGCACCAGGGGCAGCAGCGGATGCAGCGGACACGGACACGACGAACGCCTCTGCGCGGATACGTCGCCATTCTACGCGAGACGTCCGCGCACGCAGGTGGCATCGAGACCTCATCGATCTCGGCGGCCCATGCACGGCCGATCCGCTGCCGGCGATTCCGCCGTGTGCGGTCATGGGAAAAAAAAGGGCCTCCCGAAGGAGGCCCAGAGGAAGTGCGGCGCGATCGGATCAGCGTACGCCGCTGATCAGGTTGTCCATCGTCGGCCAGGTCGGGCTCGGTACATCGGGCGCGTCGATCGTGATGCTCGTGATCGGCACGAGCGTGACGAAGCCGCGGAAGTCGGTCGGCCCGGTCGAGGTGAATGTCTCGACCGTGCCGTCGCTCAACGTGATCGTGACCGCAGTACCGGTCGGATCGACGTTGACGTCGCTCGCCCAGAAATTGCCGCCCACTGCGGTCACCGGACTACCGGTGAACGTCACGACGATCGAGGCCGCTGCCTGGTTCGTCGAAATCAGGCCCGGCGCGTTGAACAGCTGGTCTGCACTGGCCGAGACCGTGTAGGCGAACCCGCCACTCGAATAGTTCAACGGCGGCGAAGGTCCGCTGACGGCATCCGCGAAATCATTCTCGTAGAAGCCCGGCTGGGTGTTGGCAAGGAACGTCGCACGATCGGTGTAGACGCCAGGCGTGCCCCCCGTCGACTCGAAGCCGTTCTGGAAGATGATGTCGGGCAGCGGCTCGACCGTCAGTTCGACCGGAATCTGCACGAACGCCTGCTCGGGATCGTTGCTGTTGAGGCAGAGGTTCGCCGAATAGGTGCCGACCGCGAGCGTGGCCGCATCGTAGGTCAGGGTGACCTCGGTCTCCGGCTCTCCCGGCGCGATCGTGCCCGAAGTCGGGCTGACATCGAGCCACGGGATGTCCTCGGGCTCGCTGCACGGTCCAGCCGCGGTCGCGATGTCGAACGCATCGATTTCGCCGCCGCCGGCGAGCCCGCCTACCAGCGTCGCCGCGCCGGTGGTCGTGTTGACCGTGTACAGCTCGCCACCCGGCGTCGACCGGTACGAGGCCCAGTAGAGGACGTCGGCCGCCTTGTCGAAGGCCATGCCCTGGGCGAAGTTCGCATCGATGCCGAGCGCGCCGATCGTGGTCGCCGCACCGGTCGCCTTGTTGATCGCGACGAGGGAGTCGGTGCTGATGTCGATACCGAATGCCTGCCCGGCCGCATTGATCGCGATGTCGATGATGATGCCGGGGCCGGTCGGCCCGACCAAAGTCGCCGCACCTGTGGCGGTATTGAGCGTGTACAGGCGCGAAGTGATCGGGGTGCCGCCGGCGGCGGATGCGTACATCGTGCCCGTGACCGGATCGAACGCCATGCCGGTCCAGGTATCTCCGGCCTGCGGCGCGCTGTTGGCGACGAAGGTGGTGGCGCCGGTTGTCGTGTTGACCGTGAACAGCTGGTTCAGTGTCGGCGACGCCGAACCACCATCGAGCGCATACAGCTTGCTGAAGTCGTTGCCCGAGAACGCGCCGGCGAAGAACGTCGGGGCCAGCGTCGCGAGCGGCGTCGTCGTGCCCGGCGTGCCCGTGTTGAAGGAGACGAACTCGAGCGGGGCCGGGAAGATCTTGGCCGCATAGGCCTGGGCGCCGCTGCCGAGCGGCAGCATCACGACACCCTGGCGCCGATCAGGCGCGACGGCCGGCTCGGTCTTGCCCTCGCTAACATGCGAGCGCGAAACCTCGTGGGCCTGCATCGAATCGGGCTCTCCGGACGGTTGCCGCGGCCAGGCGACGCGCGTTCCACGCGGGATGTGCGCAGTCGCGCCGGCCGGCGCCTCGACCAGACCCCAGTTCAGGGACTCGTCGCCGGTATTGCCGATCGTCAGCGTGTCGGTCGCGGTCTGGCCGACGAAGACGGTGCCATCGATTTCGGTTTCGCCGAGCACCATCGCCGGCGCGCGCACGCGCACCGCGGCCAGGTCGGAATCGGAAGCAGTCTGCGGAGGTGCCGAGGGCGACCAGCGGATCGCCATGTTGTTGGCGAGGCTGGGGGTGTTGAACGAGAACTGGTTGGCCGACGTCGCGTTCTGGTTGAGGCCGACCGTCGCCGAACCGCCATTGTCCCATTCCGGATTCGAGGCGACGCCGAAGTTGACGTCGAGATACTGGAACAGGATGTCCGGGCTGCCTTCGGTGAGGATCAGCTGGAACGTCACCGTGTTGGTCGGATTGGTCGCGCCATTGAAATGCGGACGGTCATGCCACTGGACGATGAAGCGGCGATTCGGTGCCGTGCCGCGCGTCTCGTGATAGACGTTGCCGCTCTCCGCATCGAGATCATCCCAGAACGGGAAGATGCGCAACGGCGGGGTCAACGCCGCCGGCAATGCCGCGTTCGTGAAGGCGACCGTGCCGGTCGTCGATCCGAAGACCACGCCACCGTTGTTGCCGATGACGACGTTCGGGCTGCTCGTCCCGTACAACGCCGCGGCAAACGGAATCGTCACGGGGGCGGTGCCGTCGTCGGTGAGGTTGAGCGCGGTGCCGGTACCGCTGATGTCCTCGAATGCGAATACGGGCCCGCCCGCATCGTTGCTGGTCAGGAAGCCGTAGCCCGGAAGCACGTCGCGCGCTTCCCATGTCGCGGTGTTGATCTGCGAACTGCCGATCGTCGCCAGCCGGGTCACGAATGCGCTGGCGCCGGGCGCGAGCGCGAAGGGCGCGTTCGACAGCAGTTGTCCGCCGCCGGGACCGTTGTCGAACAGGCTCTGGTAGTTGAACGTGACGCTGCCGGTATTCTCGACTTCGTAGCAGAACTTGACCTGGTCTCCGGGCAATACCGATATCACGTGCTCGGTCGCGCAGGTTGCCGGATCGAGGTCGGCCGAGGTCACCGTGTAGTTGAGACTCAAGGCGGGCTGGGCAAGGACAGGCGATGCGCCCGCCATGAATACCAAACCGGCAAAGGCGCCGGCGACCAAACCGCGAGAAACCGTGATTGCCATGGTCATCTCCTGGTCGATGGATACGGATCGCGCCGGTCGGCGCTGTCGGTGGGTCGAGCGAGGCTATGCGTCGAACTGCCGCGTGTCAAATTGCCCGTCGGTGCTTTGTCCCATTTGGGTGGCGTCGCGCAATCTCCTGAATCGAGGATGAAAGCGGCACGTTCAGGTTTGGCCACGCGGGCGCAGGGACGTCCAGCCTTCGAGCCATCCAGACATCCAAGTCGTAGCGTCTCGGGGCGCTTTCCGGCGTGACGCGCGTACCGGCTGGAAGTGTCCGCGGCGCAATCCGGCGCCATCGCGAAGTCGCTGGTTCGACGCGGTCGCGATGCGGGCGGGACAGGCCCGGCGGCAATGCCGATGCGGCGCGGATGTCGATATACCAACGCGACGGCGGACTGGAACTACGCACCCCGCCGCGCGGCGCGCGGCGGGGTGCCCGGCGTCACGGATCGAAGCCGTCGGCGAAGATCAGGTCGGACGAACCGCAACCCTTCACCTTGATGTCATCGATGTACCAGCCCTCGCGGCCAACCGTGCTGTCGGTACCGACCCGGAATCGGAACTGCGCGTTCTGACCCGCGTATGGCGCGAGGTCGACGACGGACCGCGTGAATGGCGCGACGCCGCACCAGGCCTGGCGTCCGCTCAGCGGATTGGCACTCGCCTGCACGAGTCCGGTGTACGGATCGGTCAGCAGTTGTGCGCCGGGCACCTGGTTGAAGGCACCACCTCCGAGAGCGACTTCGAGCACACCGGCATCCCAGCAGCCGCCGCCGGAGCGCGGCTCGAGGTTGCGCCAGTTCTGGAACTCGAGCGTCAACGGGGCCGCGCTCGCGGGCGGCAACGCGATCACGGGTGAAACGAGCACGATATCGGTAGTACCGGGACTGTCGACGCCAAGCCAGGAATGGGTCGGGCTGACGGATTGCACCGTCGATCGCACCCAGTTCGCCGTACCGACCAGCGCGGATGGCGTCCAGCCGTTCGTTCCGCTTTCGATGTCGTCCTCGAACGCGACCTGGGAGATTGCACCGATCGGGCAATCGCCGGGCGCCGGCAGCGTGCTGAACGAATTCGGCGTGCCGAACGCACCGGTACCGCAGCCGTTGTCGGCACGCACGCGCCAGTAGTAGGTCGTACTCGTGGCGAGCGGCGTGGTCAGCGTGTGGCTGGTACCGCTGACGCTGGCCGTGCGCACGATCTGGGTGAATGCGGCATCGGTCGCGACTTCCAGCGCATAGCTCAGCGCCTGCGGATCGGCGGTCCAGGTGAAGGTCGGCAACGCAGCGACAAGCGTTGCCGCATCGGCCGGCGCGGTCAATGCCGGCGCGCTCGCCACCGCATTCGCGACATGCACGTTGATCTCGCGTGATTGCGCACCGCTGGCTGACGACGCGTCGACCCAGAACGTGTACGCACCCGGATTGACCGTGGCCGTCTGACCGAGCGTCAGCGTGCTGCTATTGCCCGGCGTGACGGGGTTGACGCTGAAATTCGTCGTGGCACCAATCGGCACGCCGCTCGCACTGAGCGTGACTGCAGCCGTGTAGCCGAGCACCGACGTCGTGGCGATCATGAAGCTGGCATCGGCCGGCGCACAGATGTTCGCCGTTGCCGGCGTCACCGCCAGCGTATAGGTCGGCTGCTGCACGCAGTTCGTGCAGACCAGCGCGAAGTCCTGGTCGAGCGGGGTCGCATTGCCCGGTACGCCGTCACCGACGATCGCCGTGCCGCGCACGCGGATCGTCACCGCACCACCGGGCGCGTTGATGTAGACGTTCTCGACATTGTTCTTCGCGTCGGCAACGCCGCCGGTGACCGACGCGCCGGCCGTGAACACGTTGCCGAGATAGGTGTTCGCTCCATCAACCACTTCGAGATCGAGGTTGTTGACGAGCGCCGGGTTGGCATTGACCGCGCCCGGCGCATCGGTCCACGCGAGCGTCACGCGCAGCGGCTTGCTCGGGTCGACCACACCGACGATGTACTCGCGCACCGCGCCGGTCGTGTCGATCAGGGCGGTCTGGTCGACGTGGTACGCGTTGGTGCCGATGCCGAGGCTGTTTGGCAGCTTGACGCGGCCCCAACCTTGACTCGTGTTCGGGATTCGCGAGGATTCGATGTCCACCGCGCCGTTGACGAGCAATGCCTTGACCATCGCCGGGCTCGGCGTGGCGCCGGCGTTCGCCGCACGCCATTTCTCGATCAGCAACGCTGCGGAGCCTGAAACCGCAGGTGCGGCCATGCTCGTTCCGGAGCAGTTCGCGTAGAGGTTGCCGGTGCCCGCTATCGACGTCGCGCAATCCGATCCGCCCGCGACGCGCTTGGTTGACGCGATCGTCTCGCCCGGCGCGGCGATCGTCGGTCCGAAGCGACCATCGACGGTCGGGCCGCGGCTGCTGAAGCCCGAGATGTCGTTGATCGCGCCCGCACGGAAGTTGCGGCTGCTGGCGACCACGATCGGATTCTTCGCTTCCTTTGGCGCGGTCAGCGTGATTGCACCCTGCCCGCCCGAGTTGCCGGCCGAGAACACGAAGATGTATGGCTCGGACGCCGGCGTGTCGAAATTGCCGTCGCGGATCATCGTGTCGAACGTGCGCTCCGACGCCTTGTAACCGTGCGCGATGCCTTCGCCAGTCGTCCAGCTTGCATTCGCACCTTGGGTACCGGCGAGGACGCCACGCTTGCTCAGATCCTGCCAGCCACCCGCCGGCGGCCACGGCCCGCAAAGCGCCGAGAATGCATAGATGCTTGCACCGGGCGCGACGCCCTGGCCGTAGAGAAATCCGTTGCTGTCGGCGATCGCGCCGCTGCCATTGCCGACGCCGAGGCCGGCGATGATGCCGGCGACATGCGTGCCGTGGCCACCGGACGCGTAGTCGTTGCCGCCGGTCGTGCTGCAACCCGGATACGAGAAGCCGCCCACGATGTTCGGTGCCAGATCGGGATGCGTAAGATCGACGCCGGAATCGATCACGGCCCAGGTCACGCCGTTGCCGTTGTAGTTGATCGATGCGAGCCACGGCACGTAGCCGGTCTGCGGCACGTTCGCCGCCGTGTAGTTGCCGGCGAGGATCTGCGCCGCCATTTCATCTTCGAGCACCGGCCGCGGACTCGCATAGCCGAACCACACGACATGCGGAATCGCAGCAATGCGCTCGAGCGCGGCCTTGTCGACCTCGACCCAGGCGTCGAAGAACATCTTGTCGGGCTGTGCCGGCGCGTGGCGCAGCACGCGCGCACCGGCCGCATCGAGCGCGGCGAGCACGCCGTCGACGTTGCCGTCGTTGTAGAAGTGCACGTCGACGTTGCGGATCACGCCCTCGCGCGCGGCGAGGTCGTCATCCATTTTCCATGCGCTGACGAACGGACCCTGCCAGCGCAGGAACGCGGCACTCTCGGCGCGCTCCGCGGCCGTGGCCTCGGCCCACACGAGCACGGTGTTGTGCGGGTAGTACTGAAGCACGCTGATGCCGCGGGCGCGCAGCTCATCGAGCCATTCAACCTTGGTCGGGCCATGGAACTGCAGCAGGCGCAATCCGTAGTGCTTGTCGGTCACGTGGTAGGCCGAGCCCGATGCCGGCATCGGCCCCGACAATGGATCGAAATCGACGCGCCCGAAGCGGATGCGCGTCGCATCCTCGGCGACGCTGGCCTTGATGCCGGACGCGCGCAGTCGCGCGTAGCCCTCGGCATCCAGTTGCACCCAGTCGAATCCTTCGTAGCGCGTCGAGAACACCGGCGAGATGCCGAGCTGCAGCACGGCGTCGATGTCGTCGACGCGCACCGAGACGGTTTCGGCGTGAGCAGCGAGCGACGCGCATGCAAGCGCGGTGAACAAGGCGGTGCGGGCCCCGCAACGGGCAAATGACTTCATGGAGATCCCCGGGTGAATGCAACGGAGTCGCGAAGCTAGCATTCCGTGGCCAAAATTTCACAGGGTTCGAGCGGAATGCCGGCCCCGGCCACGAATCGGTGGCTTTGCTACGATCCCGCCTTCGTCAGTCGTCAGTGATCGGGAAACCCCTTGGCCTTGTCGCAGCAGTCACCGCACCGCCCCACCGACGTGGTCATCGTCGGCAGCTACGTCCACGATCACGTCTGGCTGACCGAGCGGTTTCCGGAGACCGGCGAAACGCTCGGCGCGACGGGGTTTGCGATGGGTCCAGGCGGCAAGGGCTTCAACCAGGCCGTCGCGTGCCGGCGCCAGGGTGCGGCGGTCGCGTTTGTCGGCGCGGTCGGCAACGACGTACTCGGCCGCTCCGCGCGCGACTTCGCGGCGGCCGAGGGCTTCGACAGCCGCTGGCTCGTGCACGACGGATTCCCGACCGCGGCCGCGAGCATCGCGGTCGACCCGACCGGCGCGAACCGCATCCTCGTCAACTTCGCCGCGAATCTGCATCTCGATCCGGGCTTCGTCGAGGCGCAGGCCGCGTTGTTCACGAACGCGCGCGTCGTTTTGACCCAGCTCGAGAACAACCTCGATGCGATCCGCAGCGCGCTCGATCTCGGCGCGCGGCATGGCCTGTTGCGCATGCTCAATCCGGCGCCCGTGCATCGCGACATCGACGCCGCACTGCTCGCGCGCTGCGACCTCATCACGCCGAACGAACTCGAGTTCGCGCAACTGCTCGAACGCGTGGCCGGCGACGCCGTGCGCGCGGGTGAAGTCGCGACGCTCGAGGACGCGGTGTTGCACGCGTTGTGCCGCAAGCTTGAGGTGCCAACGGTCGTCGTCACCCTCGGCGCTGCCGGCTGCTTTGTATCGCATGGTGCCGAACAGCGCGGCGACGTCGCCACGCATTACCGCATCGCGGCCGAGCGCGTGCGCGCGATCGACACGGTCGGCGCCGGCGACGCGTTCAACGGTTCATTGGCCGCTGCGCTTGCACGCGATGCGACGAAACCGTTCCGCAATGCGGTCGTGCAGGCCAACCGCGTCGCCGCGATGAGCACCGAGAAGGTCGGCGCATCGATCGCGATGCCGACCGCCGCCGAAGTCGCTGCGCGCTTCGGGAATGCCGACGCGCATCGGTAGGCCCCGACGCTTTCGGAGGCGCAATACGTGCAAACGAGCGGCGTCGCCTTGCTGCGTTTTCGCGCAGGACTCCTTCGCGCTGCGCAGTTGAATCGCGCCGGGCGCGCCCCTACTCGAAGCCGTGTCGGAACAGGCGGTCGACGTTGTCGCGCCAGTGCAGCAGCAGGTCGCGCAGCGCGAGCGGCGGGTTCTGCGCGGCGGTGGTGCCGGACTGGTTGTTCTGGTTGACGCCGTGGCAGCCGTCGCAGACACGGATGTCGCCGGCCTGCGCGGAGATCCAGTAGCGCTCGCGCACGACCGGCGTGCCGTCGTTCGTCGTGCTCTGCCAGGCCAGTGCGCGCCGGGCCGGAACGAGTGCGGCAACCGAGCCGTCGCTCGCGATGCGAACGCTGCCGGGCGGCGCGCCGGGAACTGCCGGCATGAAGCGCAGTGCGTTCGTGTCGTGCATGGCCTGGGCGAGCACGCGCCGGCCCTCATCGGGCGTGTCGATGCCGCCGATGCCGCGGATCTGGTCGCCCTGGAAGAACTGCATCCAGCTGATGTCGTAGATCGTGCCGGCTGTGCCGGTGTGCTGGACGCCGCCCGGCACGCGCAGGTTGAACGGCTGCTGGCGATCGGCATCGTCGCGCGTCGTCGCATCGCGCACGACGAGCATCGCGAGTTCGTTGCGCGCGAGAAAATCCTTGAACTGCGCGGGCGCGACGCCCGCCTGCGCGAACACCTGGGTCTCGGGTGCATCGAGATTCATCACCGGCACCGGCGGCATGCTGCGCGCGCGCACCTCGACCGGCGACAGTTCCCACAACGGACCGCTGTAGCTCACGAGCACATCGGGATCGTAGTAGCTGATCGTCTTGCTGATGCCACCGGTCAACTCGCCGCCGGCGGCCGGCAGCAGCGTCCCGCCACTCGCTGCAAGCGTGTGCAGGCGGAACTTGTAGCGTGGATTGGGGTTCGCGCGCGTTCCGTCATTGCCGGCCGGGCGCGGATCGGCACTGCGCGCGGCGATGATCTGGCCATCGGCAAGCACGATCGCATTGCGGTAGTGGCCGCTGAAGTTGGCCGGTGGCGTGCCATTGAAGGTCTCGCGCGTGCTGCGCGGGGTCAGGTACTCGACCGTGGTCGTGTCGGGATTCGCGCGCGGTGGCGCGGTCATCGCGACGATCTGGCCTGAGCCGTGCGTGTAGAACTCCGGCGCATCGATGCCGAGATAGCGCCCCGGCACGAGCGGATCCTCGCTGATCTGCAGCCAGTTCTCGATCGCGTTCGGATTCGGCCGGCCGCCCGGATTGAACTCGCTGAGGTTCGCATCGTTGCGCAGGCTGCGGTTGAAGTAGCTCGACAGCTCGTGGCGGCCGATATGGTTCAGCGTTTCCTCGCCGCTGCCATCCTGGTTGATCATCCACGGCAGGAACAGGTTGATCGTGTGGCCGTAGGTCGTCGCGGTGTCGCTGCGCGGCTCCGGAAACACTTCGGCCGTTGTCGCGAGGCGCGGCGCGTCGGCCGCTTCGGAGGCCCAGTTGAAATTGCCGTAACCACCCGCGTCGGCCTGCTGGTCGCGCTGCAGGTGGTCCCAGCGCGTGAACACGATGCGCCCGTAGCGGTCGACGATCGGCGTGAAAGAACCCGATGGCGAATGCTGGAGCAGGGTCAGCTTGCCGCTCGCGGGCACGAGCTTCCACAGACCTGTCGGCGTTGGCGTCGATTCGTACTCGTCATGCTGCGGATACAGGTGCCGCGCACCGTTGCGCGGGCGGTCGCTGACGAACACGATGTCGCCGTTCGACGCGTAGGTCGGCTGCACGTTGTTGGTGTCGACGGGCTGGTTCGGAACCTTCGTGATCGTGATCGTCTGATCCTGGCCGAGACCCGTGATTTCGTAGAGCTGCCAGTAGTATTCGTTCCACTGATACTGGGTCGGCGCACCGATGACCATGCTGAAGACGGCCTTCGTGCCGTTCCAGTGCACGGCCGGATCGCGCACCGCGATCGCGTTCGCGCCCTGCAGGCCGCTGTTGCCGTAGCCGGCTTCGGCGGTCAGGTTGCGCAGGCTGCCATCCGGGTAGCGGATATAGAGGTCGCCGCCGCGCCCGGCACTGTCCATTGCGCCGCGGTGGTTGGCGAACACCGAGCCGATCGTCGCGAAGTCGGCGCTGATCGGGAACTGGGTGACGAACAGGATCGGGTTCGTCAGTGCGGTCGTTGCCGCGGGCGCAGCGAAGGTGCCACCGGCCATCAGCGCGAGGCAGGCAGGCGCGAAGCCGCGCAGCAGTCCGAAGATCGATCGCTTCATTGCATTCCCCATTCGTCGTCGTGTCGCGCGCAAGGCATCGGCACGCGAAGCGCGCCGTGCATTCACGCGGCGCAGTCGCGGCGGACGTACTCTGGAGCGCGTGCGCGCACCGGTCAGGCGAACGCATCACAGTTCCGAAACGGAAAACGGGAAAACGCCGTCGCGCGGGCCAGCCGCGCGCTAAGGTCAATCAGCTTGGCCGCTGGCGCCGCAGTTCACGCACGCGCAGCAGGCTGCGCCGGCGCGCGATGCGCCGCCAGTAATACCAGGCGACCATCACCAGCACGACGCCGAGCACGGCAAAGATCACGACCTTGCCGCGGCCGAGCCAGGTCAGCAGCCACTCGTGGTTCTGCGCACCGTAATGGCCGAGGTAGACCCAGACCGGCACGCTGATCAACGCGGCAAGCCCGTCGAGCAGGAAGAGCTTGAGGAACGACACGCGCCGCGTCATGCCCGCGGTCAGGTAGATCGGCGAGCGCAGCCCGGGCAGGAAACGCGCGACGAACATCAGGCGCGTGCCGTGCCGGCTGAACTTCGCCTGCACGCGCGCATAGCGGCGCGGCGTCAGCAGGTACGCGACCCAGCGCAGGCGCAGGGCGCGCGTGCCGAACACGCGGCCAATGACGAACATCAACGTGTCGCCAGCCAGCACGCCGAGGATGCCGACTGCGCACATCACGTGCACGTTCGCATAGCCGAGGCCGGCGATCACGCCGCCGGCAACGAGCGTGATGTCCTCCGGGATCGGCAGGCCGAACCCGCAGATCATCAGCACGATGAACACGGCGAGGTAGCCGTTCTCGGTGAAGAAGCGGACGAGGATGTCGAGCAGATCCATCAGCAGCGGCACCGGAGCGGGTGTCGGCGCTGCGATCGATCGATGCGGCTGCGGTTCGGAGTCAAGGTGGTGCGCGATCGTCGGAAGCGGCGCGCAGTTTAACAGGGGGCGCCAGCCTCTCGGTCGGAGCCGCCATGGCTCCGTTCATGCGGGCACGCGCGACGCTCTGCCGCGCGTGCAATCCTTGCGCTCCTGCCGACAGGGCGTGCGTGCCGTGCGCGCGCCGGTTGCCGTGCGAGGCGGGCTAGGGGTCGAATCCATCAATGAAGATCGCCGAGCCACTGGTCCCGCTCAGCGTGATCTGGGTGGTCTCGACTGCACCGTTGCCCTGGTAACTGAGGAACGTCGTGGCCATGAAATTGTCCACGCCGATCGGCTGGAACCGATAGGTGATCGTGCAACTCGCGCCGGCGGCAAGGCTCGATCCGCAGGTCGTCGTACGCGAGAACGCGCCGGTGACATTGCCGCCGAGAAAGTTCGTGAGGGTTACCGGACTCGTGTTGAGAATCGTCACCTGCACGGTCACGAATGTGCCCTGCGGAATGTCCCCGAAGTCGACATCGACCGGTGACACACGGGCCAGCGTCCCGACGCCGGTACCCGTGAAGGCGAGCGGGACTTCCTCGTAGAAATCGGGCGGCTGTGAATACCCGATGCGCGTGTTCGCCGCATGCGCGCGCCGCTCGCGCGGCAGAAACCGGTAGTTCGACTGGCAAGCGACGGCAGGCGGCAGCGCGCCACCGCCGCAGGCCGGGTTGCTGCCGCCGCTGCCGGAGAATGCGTTGTCGTTGTCGTTGAAACCACCGCCCGCCCGGGTCATCGCCGCCGCGGTGCGGTTGATCGACGTGACCTGGGATTCCACCTGCGTGCCGATCTTGATGTTGCCGAAATCGAGCGCGACCGGCGCGACGTGGTAACGCCCCGGCACGGTTCTGCCGCGGCCACGCAACTGGATCGAAAAATTCTGTGAAAGCGTCGGGCTTGAGGCGATGACCGAGAACGATGTATTGCCGACCACTTCACCCGTCTGGGCGGGCGTGAAGCGGTAGGTGAACTGGCAGGTCGCGCCGGGCGCGAGGCCGCTGGCACAGTTCTGCGATCCGCCGAATGGCGCGCCAATGCCGCCGCCGGCGAACTGTACCGTGGTCGAATGCGTGTTCGTGACGAACACCGGCACGCTGACCTGCTGGCCGATCAATTCCTCGCCGAAGTCAATGATGCGCGGCGTCACCTGGACGAGGGCTTCGCCACCGGTGCCGCGCACGACGATCGGTGTGGTCAGGGATCCCGCGCTGCCGCCGAGAAAAAGCGAGGTCGCGTTGTCGAACGTGCCGGTCGCCGCCTGCGGGCGGAAGCTGTAATTGATGACACACGACGCGTTTGCCGCCAGCGGCGTGGAACAGGTGCCGCCGCCCGCCGAGAACCCGTTGAACGTGTTGAATCCGCCTCCGGCAAGATTGAGCGGACTCGCGGTCAGATTGCGCAGTTCGACCGGAACCGTGACCTGGGCGCCCATCTTCACCTCGCCGAAATCGATGTAGGGCGGGCTCACGATCGCGACCTGGGCATGCGCAAGCGGCAGGCCCAGCGACAGTATTGCGGCGCACGCTGCACGATGGACGACGGTATGGAATCGGTGCATGTTCAGTCTCCTTCGGGTCGCGGGTCCGGGGACGAATCGCCCCCATCGCCTCGGCCGGTGTCCGGCTTGGTCCTCCACGCAGAAAGGCTGCGGCGTGGGCCAGGCGAACGCCGGCCGGCGATGCGGGCCACGCACCGCCTCGGGTGCCGGCTGAAATCTCCTGCGGACCGCGCGAGCAGGCGCGGGAACCGGACCTACCACGGAAACCCGCGTCGAGAGCGGTTCCGACAACCGTGCGCCGACGGTCCGGCGTTCGCAGCCTGTTGCGCCGCGGCTACACTATGCGCATGCAGATTGGCCCCTACCGCATCGATCCGCCCGTCGTGCTCGCGCCGATGGCCGGGGTCACCGACAAGCCGTTCCGCCAGTTGTGCAAGCGACTCGGCGCGGGGCTTGCCGTGTCGGAGATGACCACGGCGGATCCGCGCCTGTGGCAGACGCGCAAGTCCCTGCAACGCATGGACCATGTCGGCGAACCCGCGCCAGTCGCGGTGCAGATCGCCGGCTACGACCCGCGCATGCTCGCCGATGCGGCACGTTACAACGTCGACCATGGCGCGCAGATCATCGACATCAACATGGGCTGCCCGGCGAAGAAGGTCTGCAATGTCTACTCGGGTTCGGCCCTGTTGCAGGACGAACCGCTCGTTGCACGCATCGTCGAGGCGGTCGTCGGCGCGGTCGATGTTCCGGTCACGCTGAAGATCCGCACCGGCTGGAACCGCGACCACCGCAATGGCGTGGCGATCGCGCGCATCGCCGAGTCGGCCGGCATCGCCGCGCTCGCCGTGCACGGGCGCACGCGCGCCGATCTCTACAACGGCGATGCGGAGTACGCGACGATCGCGGCCATCAAGGCCGCGGTCGGCATCCCGGTGCTTGCCAATGGCGATATCGATACGCCGCTGAAGGCACGCGAGGTGCTCGCCGCGACTGGCGCCGACGCGGTGATGATCGGCCGCGCCGCGCAGGGGCGTCCGTGGATCTTCCGCGAGATCGCGCAGTTCCTCGTGCACGGAACGCTTGCACCGGCACCCGGTCCGGCCGAGGTCTGCCGGATCCTGTGCGCGCACCTCGAAGACCTGTACGCGTTCTACGGCGATCAGCAGGGCCTGCGCATCGCGCGCAAGCATCTCGGCTGGTATGCGAAGGACCGCGCCGAGAATGCGGCATTCCGCAGCGTCGTCAACGGCGCCGAAAGCGCCGCGTTGCAGCTGCGCCTGACGCGCGACTACTTCGACCGCCTCGCCGAGGCAACGCCGCTCGCCGCCTAGGCCGAGCCTGCAGGGCGGATCCGCCTGCGGCGGTTGCGCCCAACAACGCAGCGGTAACGGCGCAAGAACCATCGATCCCGGCGCCCCCGCTTCGTTGCAGCGTGCGTGGGCCGGAACCCGCGGACAACGGCGGCAGCGTTGCTTTCTAGGCAGATCCAGCAACCACCCGCTGCTGTAATGCAGCATGACAATCGCACCCGCGCGCTGCAGGATGTAAACGATTACATTGCACTGCGGCCCAGCGCGCACATGGCAGGATCGAGCGGCATGTCGGTGACGATCAAAGACGTGGCACGCGAGGCGAACGTGTCGGTCGCGACGGTTTCGCGCGCGCTCAACGGGCACACGAATGTCACCGAGGAGTTGCGCGGCCGCGTGCGCGAGGTGGCGGCGCGACTGCGCTACATGCCGCATGGCGCGGCACGCAGCCTGATCACGCGGCGCACGCAGACGATCGGCGCGATCCTGCCCGATCTTTACGGCGAGTTCTTTTCCGAACTGATGCGTGGCATGGACATCGCCGCGCGCGAGCACAACCTGCACCTGCTGGTGTCGAGCTCGCATGGCTCGGCCGCCGAGACGGCCGATGCGCTGCGCGCGCTGAGCGGGCGTGTCGATGGCCTGCTCGTGATGTCGCCGCATGCCGATGGCGACCTGCTTGCGCGCAACCTGCCGCCGTCGACGCCGACCGTGCTGATGAACACGCGTGTCGATGCCAACGAGTACGTCACGCTCGCGATCGACAACTACGGCGGCGCGCGCGCGATGGTCAGCCATCTGCTCCGGCTCGGCCACCAGCGGCTCGCGATGATCGCGGGCCCGAAAGACAATTTCGATGCCGAGGAGCGCCTGCGCGGCGTGCGTGATGCGCTGGCCGAGCACGGTATCGAGCGTGATCCGCTGCTGTTGCGCGGCGATTTCAGTGAAAAATCCGGTTACCTCGCCGGCATCGAGATCAACCGCATGGTGCGCCGGCCCGACGCGGTGTTCGCGGCCAACGACATGATGGCGCTCGGTTGCCTGTTCGCGCTCAACGTGGCCGGCGTGGCGGTGCCGAACGACATCGCGCTGGCCGGCTTCGACGACATCCCGATGGCGCGTTTCGTGACGCCGCCGCTGACCACGATGCGCGTCAACATCGCCGAACTCGGCGAGCGCGCCGCGCGTGCATTGATCGCACGGCTCAATGGCGAGGACACGCCCGCGCTGCGCATGAGTGCGCCCGAGCTGATCGTTCGCGAGTCGTGCGGGGCGCGCCATCCACGACGACGACCCTCCGACCCTTCCTGATCCGAACCTGTTTTCTTCCACCACACCCCGATACGAATCCACCACGCACGCTCACCCCGGGAGGGAGATGCCATGCCCCGCCACACTCGATACAACGGTTTTCCGAAACCCCGCCTGCTTGCCTGCGCACTCGCCGCCTGCATGCTCGCTGCAGCGCCGAACGTGTTTGCACAGGGAACCGCCGCGATGGTCCGCGGCCAGGTCACGAACGCGAGCGGTCCGGCCGCGAGCGCCGAGGTGATCGCGACGAACACCGCGACCGGCCTCGTGCGGCGCGTGCAGTCGGCCGCGAACGGCACGTACGCGCTGACCGGCCTGCCACCCGGCACGTACCGGATCGACGTGACGGCCGACGGCAGCACGACGTCGAAAACCGTCGTGCTGCAGATCGGCCAGGTCGCGACGCTTGACCTACCGCTCGAAGGCGAAGCGGCGCTCGATGCGGCAACGATGGAAACGGTAACGGTGACCGCGCAGGCGCTGGTCGAGACGAAGACCTCGGAGATCGCCACCTACATCACGCAGAAGCAGATCGAGGCGATCCCGCAGGTCAACCGCAACTTCCTCGCGTTCGCCGACACCGTGCCCGGCGTGATCTTTTCGCAGAACGCCGACGGCACGACGAAGCTGCGCGGCGGCGCGCAGAGTTCGAACGGCGTCAACGTCTACATCGACGGCGTCGGCCAGAAGAACTACGTGCTGAAAGGCGGCATCAGCGGTCAGGACGGCACGCGTGGCAACCCGTTCCCGCAATCGGCAATCGCCGAGTACAAGGTCATCACGCAGAACTACAAGGCCGAGTTCGACCAGCTCTCGAGTGTCGCGATCACGGCGCTGACCAAGTCGGGCTCGAACGAATTCCACGGCGACGCATTCTTCGACTACACCGACCAGGACTGGCGTGCGATCCGTCCGGCCGAATCGGCCGGTTCGGGCAAGATCGACACGCAGGACAAGCAGTACGGCGCGTCGCTTAGCGGCCCGATCATCAAGGACACGTTGTTCTTCTTCGCCTCGTACGAATACAAGGGCATCGTCACGCCGGCCGAGGTCACGCCGGGCGAAAACTTCCCGGTCGCGCTGCTGCCGCCCGAGGCGCAGGCGCTCGTCGGCGCGACCTCGACGCCGTTCGAGGAAGACCTCTATTTCGCCAAGCTGACCTGGACCCCGGATGAGCAGAACCTCGTCGAACTGACCGGCAAGTACCGCAGCGAGGACCAGATCGAGGGCAACACCGGCACCAACACCTACGACTTCGGGACCGTGAAGCAGCAGGACGAAACGCGCGCCGACCTGCGCTGGCAATTCACGAGCGGCGACTGGCTCAACGATGCGCACATCACGTTCGAGGATTCGCAGTACGAACCGCGGCCGATCACGACGACCGGATACGGCATTCGCTACCTCGTCTATCCGCCGAATGACACCAACGGGCGCGGCGTGCTCAACCTCGGCGCAGGCGAGAATTTCCAGCGCAAGGGGCAGAAGGGCATGTCGATCCAGGACGACCTGACCTGGACCGGATTCACGTGGGCCGGCAACCACACCGTGAAGACCGGCTTCAAGTACAAGGACATCGAGATCAACGCGTTCGAACAGCAGCCGTACCGGCCGCAGTTCTTCTTCGATCTGTTCGAAAGCCTCAGCGTGCCGACCCGCGTGCAGTTCGGCCAGCTCGTGCCGGGCGCACCCGAACCGAACATCGTGACGAAGAACAAGCAGTTCGGCATCTATCTGCAGGACGACTGGGAGGTCAACGCAAAGCTGACGCTCAATCTCGGCATCCGCTGGGACTACGAGAAGACGCCGAGCTACCTGAATTTCCAGCCGCGTCCGGAACTCGCTGCCGCCTTGCGCAACTGGGCGAACATCCAGAACACCGACTACGACATCGAGGATTTCATCGGCAACGGCAGCAACCGCAAGGCGTTCAAGGATGCCTGGCAGCCGCGTCTCGGATTCTCCTACGACCTGTTCGAGGACCAGCGCCACGTGATCTTCGGCGGCGCAGGTCGTTCGTATGACCGCAACCTGTTCGACTACCTCGCGCTCGAGCGTTCGAAGGGCGTGTTCCCGCGCTACGAGTTCCGCTTCGACACGCCGGCACATCCGTGCGAGGTCGGTACCGGCAACTGCGTCGCTTGGGATCCCGGCTACTACAACCCGGCGAACCTCGCGCCGCTGGTCGCCGCGAATCCGAACCTCGGCGGCGAGATCAACCTGATCAACAACGACCTCAAGACGCCCTACTCCGACCAGCTCAGCATCGGCATGCGCAACATCGTCACGCTGTTCGGCATCGACTGGAACACGTCGGCGACGTTGTCGCGCATCGAGAGCAAGGACGGCATCTACTTCGCGCTCGGCAACCGCTATCCGAATGGCGGCTTCCGCGAGAACCCGGCATGGACCTGGGGCGGCCAGCCCTGGGGCCAGCCGATCCCGGGCTTCGGCACGCTGATCATCGCCGACAACGGCATCGAGACGAAGAACAATTCGGTGCTGCTGTCGATCGAAAAGCCGTATTCGCAGGATTCGGGCTGGGGCGTGACGTTCGCCTACACGTTCAACGATCCCGAGGAGAACCGCCTCAGCGCGGCGAATACCGACGAGCACTACGTCTTCGATTACCCGAATCCCGACGGCCAGGGCTTCCTGCGCTCGCTCGGCATTCCGAAGCATCGCGTCGTCATCACCGCGATCGTCGACGGACCGTGGGATGTCACGTACTCGGCCAAGGCGACGTATGCGAGCCCGGTCGCCTACGAGGCCGTCAACTGCTTCGACGCGGCGAACTTCAACGACTGCGCATTCGATCCGTTCGTGCCGGACAGCACGTTCGGGATCAAGCAGGTCGACCTGTCGGCG
Organism: uncultured Dokdonella sp.; assembly: GCA_964587775.1. Taxonomy (GTDB): domain Bacteria; phylum Pseudomonadota; class Gammaproteobacteria; order Xanthomonadales; family Rhodanobacteraceae; genus Dokdonella. Next base: position 161,031 of record CAZPLY010000004.1, on the reverse strand, counting down.
ACCAAGTACTGGGAGCTCGGCGAAGGCCTCGCGCTGCGCTTCCGCGCCGACGTGCTGAACGTGTTCAACCACTACAACTGGAACGATTACGACAACTGGCGCGGCGGCCCGGGCGATGCGAATCCGAACTTCGGCAACCGCAACGGCAACGGCATCACGACGCCGACGCGCACGTTCAAGCTTTCGGTCGGCGTGAGTTTCTGATCGAGAACGCCCGGGTCGCGCGATGCGCGCGGCCCGGGCAAGCGTCAACGCTCCATCCTCGGGCGACGGCCGCGTCCCGGCACGGCCGCCGCCATCCGCTTGTCGCGGGAGCATTGTGTCCATGCGTCCGAGTCTGATCCTGGTTCCACTTGCGCTGCTGTTTTCGGCCTGCGACACGGCGCCTCCACCGGTTGCCGAGGCACCGCGCAACGTGGCGGTACCGACGACCTTGCCGCCGCTGGTCGAGGACCTGCAGCGCCGTTCGTTCCAGTGGTTCTGGGACAACACGCGCGAAGACAACGGCCTGATCCCGGATCGCACGCCGTTCGAGGAGCCATTCTCGAGCATCGCCGCACTCGGTTTCGGCCTGACCGCGTACGCGATCGGCGTCGAACACGGCTGGGTCACGCGCGACCAGGCACGCGACCGCACGCTCAAGCTGCTGCGCTTCCTCGATTCGATTCCGCAAGGCGCGAGCTTCGAGGACGACGGCGGCCACCATGGCTTCTTCTACCATTTCCTCGGCCTCGCCAATGGCCGACGCTATGCACGCTGGGTCGAAGTGTCCTCGGTCGACACTGCCCTGTTGCTAGGCGGCGTGCTGTTCGCGCAGAGCTACTACGATCGCGACGATGCGGCCGAAGGCGAGATCCGCGCTCTCGCCGACCGGCTTTACCGCAACGTCGAGTGGCCATGGCTGCAGGAACGCCACCCGCTGATCTCGATGGGCTGGGTGCCCGAGGACGGCGTCATCAGCCATGACTGGGCCGGCTACAACGAGGCGATGCTCGTCTACGTGCTTGCGCTCGGCTCGCCGACCCACCCGGTCGATCCGACCGCGTGGTCGGCATGGACGAAGACCTACGAGCGCAGCTTCGGCGAATACCATGGCCACGAGTACCTCTCGTTCGGACCCCAGTTCGGCCACCAGTATTCGCATGCATGGATCGACTTCCGCGGCATCCAGGATGACTGGATGCGCAGGAAAGGCTTCGACTACTTCGAGAACAGTCGCCGCGCCACACTCGCCCAGCGCGCCTATGCGATCGCCAATCCGATGGGCTGGCAAGGTTACGGCGCCGACATCTGGGGCCTGACCGCGAGCGACGGCCCGCAGGCGACGACCCGCATCTACAACCTCGAGCCGCGCGAATTCCGCCACTACTCGGCGCGCGGCGCCGGCATCGCCGACTTCTTCGATGACGGCACGATCGCGCCGACCGCGGCAGCCGGTTCGATCGCGTTCGCACCCGAAATCGTGATTCCGGCGATCGAGGCGCTGCACGCGCAATACGGCCACGAGATCTATCGCGAGTACGGGTTTCTCGATTCATTCAATCCGAGCTTCCGCTGGACCGATGTCGATCTGAAGTCCGGGCGCATCGTGCCGGGATTCGGCTGGATCGCCGACGGCTACATCGGCATCGACCAGGGCCCGATCGTGCTGATGATCGAGAACCACCGCAACGGCTTCGTGTGGAACGTCATGAAACGCAACCCGTACATCCGGAAAGGTCTCGAACGCGCGGGATTCAATGGCGGCTGGCTCGAGGAGCCGGCGCCTTCAGGGGCACAATGAGACAGATTGCGTCGCGGATACCGGGCTCTTTTTCCGATTTCACGGTGCGAGAGGGCAACCGCGGCTTGTGCCGTGCATGCCTCGTCTTCGCGATCGCGATGCTCGCCGCGTGCAGACCATCGCCGGACTCGCGCACCACGATCACGTTCTGGGCGATGGGCCGCGAAGGCGAAGTCGTCGCCGAACTGCTGCCCGAGTTCGAACGTCGCCATCCGGACATCCGGGTCAGCCTGCAGCAACTGCCGTGGACGGCGGTGCACGAGAAACTGCTGACCGCCTTCGCCGGCGACGCCCTGCCCGACGTCGCCCAGCTCGGCAACAGCTGGGTCGCCGAGTTCGCCGCGCTCGGCGCACTGCACGCGCTCGATGCGCGTGTCGCCGCATCGGCCGTCGTCGATCGTGGCGACTACTTCGAGGGCATCTGGGACACGAACCTCATCGACGGCGCCCTGCTCGGCGTGCCGTGGTATGTCGACACGCGCCTGATCTTCTACCGCAGCGACCTGCTCGCCGAAGCGGGGTTCACGGAGCCGCCGCGCGACTGGGACGAATGGCGGCGCGCGATGGCTGCGATCAAGCAGCGGGTCGGGCCCGACCGCTACGCGATCCTGCTGCCGCTCGACGAGTTCGGGCCGCTGCTGAGCCTCGCGATCCAGAAGGACACCCCGCTGCTGCGCGATGGCGACACGCGCGGCCATTTCACGAGCAACGACTTCCGCGACAGCTTCGCGTTCTATGTCGAGATGTTCGCGCGCGAGTGGGCGCCGCGCATGAGCGACACGCAGATCTCGAATGTCTGGAACGAGTTCGCGCGCGGCTTCTTCGTGTTCTACATCAATGGCCCATGGAACATCGGCGAGTTCCGCCGGCGCCTGCCGCCCGGCTTCAGCGACAACTGGTCCACCGCGCCGTTGCCGGGTCCGCACGGCCCTGGTGCGGGCATCGCAGGCGGCACGAGCCTCGTCCTGTTCGGCGAGGGCCGCGAAGCCGACGCCGGCTGGAGGCTCATCGAGTTCCTGTCCGAGCCGGCCGTGCAGGTCCGCTTCCATGCGCTGACCGGCGACCTGCCGCCGCGACGCAGCGCCTGGGACGATCCCGCGCTCGCCGCCGACGCGCAGACGCGTGCGTTCCGCGAACAGCTCGAACGGGTCAAGCCGACGCCGAAGGTCGCCGAATGGGAGCGCATCGTGATCGAGATGCAACGCGCGGCCGAGCGGGTCGTGCGCGGCGGCGCCGATCCCGACGCCACGCTCGCCGCACTCGATGCCGAAGTCGACGCGATCCTCGCCAAGCGCCGCTGGATCATCGAGCGCGAGGCCGCACGGTGATCTCGCGCGCCGGCTGGCTGTTCGTCACACCCGCGCTCGTCGTGATCGGCGTGTTCTTCCTGCTTCCGGTCCTCGCTGCGTTCGCGCTCAGCCTGACCGACTTCGACCTCTACGCGCTCGCCGACCGCGACAACCTGCGCTTCGTCGGCCTCGCCAACTACGTCGACCTGCTGCAGGCGCCGCTGTTCTGGAAGTCGCTCGCCAACACGCTCTACTTCGTCATCGTCGGCGTGCCGCTGTCGATCGCGGTCTCGCTTGCCGCAGCGCTGCTGCTCGATTCGAAGCTCGCGCGCTTCAAGGGCCTGTTCCGCACGGCCATGTTCGCGCCGGTGGTGACGACGATCGTCGCGGTCGCGGTGATCTGGCGCTACTTCTTCCACACGCGCTACGGCCTCGTGAACTACACGCTCGGGCTCGCCGGCATCGAGCCGATCGACTGGCTCGGCGATCCGGACTGGTCGATGCCGACGATCATCCTGTTCGCGGTCTGGAAGAACTTCGGCTACAACATGATCATCCTGCTCGCCGGCCTGCAGGCGATTCCGCAGGACCTCCACGAGGCAGCGCGCATCGACGGCGCCTCGTTCGTCCAGCGCCTGCGCCACATCACGCTGCCGATGCTGAAGCCGACGATGCTGCTCGTCGCGATCATCACGACCTCGGGCTATTTCCAGCTGTTCGCCGAGCCCTACGTGATGACGCGCGGCGGGCCGCTGCAGAGCACGACGAGCGTGCTGTATTTCATGTACGAGGAAGGCTTCAAGTGGTGGAACCTCGGCCGCGCGTCCGCGGTCGCGTTCCTGTTGTTCGTGCTGATCCTCGCCGTGACGGCGATCCTGCTGCGCCTCGACCGGCGCGGCGCGGAGCCTGCATGAATGCGCGGCTCGCCGGCGCGATCGTCAACGGCCTGCTGGTCGCGTTCGCGGTCATCGCGCTCGCGCCGCTGGCCTGGATGCTGTCGGTCTCGTTCATGCCGCACGGTGAATCGAGCGCGTTTCCGCCGCCGTTGCTGCCGAGCGCGGCGACGTTCGACAACTACCGGAAACTGTTCGATCGCGACGGCATGGGGCGCTACCTGCTCAACAGCACCGTGATCGCGACCGCGATCACGCTGTTCTCGCTCGCGTTCAACCTCGCCGCCGGCTACGCGTTCGCGAAACTGCGCTTCGCCGGACGCGATCGCCTGTTCCGCAGCCTGCTCGGCGCGCTCGTCATCCCGGCCCAGGTCGCGATGATCCCGTTGTTCCTGCTCATGAAGCAGCTCGGTCTCGTCAACACGCTCGGCGGCGTCGTCGTGCCGGCGCTGGCCGGCATCTTCGGCATCTTCCTCGTGCGCCAGTACGCGCGCTCGATTCCCGACGAACTGCTCGAAGCGGCGCGCATCGACGGCGCCAGCGAACTGCGCATCTTCGTGCGCATCGTCCTGCCATTGTTGAAGCCGATCATCATCACGCTCGCGATCTTCACGTTCCTCGCCAGCTGGAACGATTTCATGTGGCCGCTGATCGTGCTGAGCGACCAGGCGCACCAGACCTTGCCGGTCGCGCTCGCCTCGCTGTCGCGCGAGCACGTCATGGACAACGAGCTGATGATGGCGGGCTCGGTCGTCACGATCACGCCGGTGCTGCTGCTGTTCCTCGTCCTGCAGCGCCACTACATGCAGGGCTTGCTGCTCGGCAGCGTGAAGGGATGACCGACATGTGCAACCTCGGCAAGCGCCGCGTCCTCGCGTGTTGCCTGATCGCGATGGCGACCACCGGCCAAGCCAGCTTCGCCGCCGACGTGCTCGACGATTTCGATGACGCCTCGGCATGGCAAGCGCTTGCTTCCGACCAGGTTTCCTCGGCGCTGCGATCGATCAGGACAGCAGATGGCGACGCACTCTGCCTCGACTGGAACTTCAACGGCGTCTCGGGCCATGCGGCGATGCGCCGCGACCTGCCGATCGAGTTTCCGGCGAACTACGAATTCGATTTCGACATCCGCGGCAGCGGCCCGGCGAACCAGTTCGAGTTCAAGCTGATCGATGCGAGCGGCGACAACGTCTGGTGGGTCAACAGGCCGTCCACGACGTTCCCGTCGGACTGGACGCCGGTTCGTTACAAGAAGCGCCACATCACGCCCGCGTGGGGACCGCTGGCCGACAAGACGCTGCGCAGATCGCGGTACATCGAGTTCACGGTGTATGCGAATGCCGGTGGCAAGGGCGAGCTTTGCGTCGATGATCTGCGCTTTCGGGAGCGCCCGGTCGCGCCGACGGCCTGGCCGCCGCCCACGCTGTCGGTCGGCAAGAGGGACGGCGGCGCGCGCCCGACGCCGACCGTGGTTGCCGATTTCGGCCGTCTGCGTGAAACCGGCGGAGTCCTCTTGCATTGGGCGCCCGATCGCCACGCGACCCGCTACGACATCGAGGTGTCCGACACCGGCACGCAATGGCGGACCCTGCGGCGCGTCGTTGCCGGCAACGGCGGCATCGACGCGCTCGCACTGCCCGAAACGGAAGCGCGCTACTTGCGCGTGGCGATGCTCGATGGTCCGCGGGCACCGTTCAAGGTCGACGCCATCGAGGTCAAGGATCTGGCGTTTGGCGAGACCCCGAATGCTTTCCTGACCGACATCGCGAAAACGCAGCCGCGAGGGCACTTTCCACGCGGTTTTTCCGGCCAGCAGACCTACTGGACCCTGGTCGGCATCGACGGTGGACATGACAGCGGCCTGCTCGGCGAGGACGGTGCGCTCGAGGTTGCGCGCGGCGGATTCTCGATCGAGCCGTTCCTGATCGCGGCAGACGGCAAGCTCGTCGCGTGGGCCGATGTTCGTCCGGTCCAGGATCTGCTCGAAGACCGTCTGCCGATGCCAGGCGTCCGCTGGGAACACCAGGACGCAAGCCTGCGCATCGATGCGTTCGCCGAAGGCACCGCCGACACTTCCCGGATACTCGCCAGCTACACCGTGGGCAACGACGGCGACGACGCAAGAACGCTGACGCTGGTGCTCGCGATCCAGCCGTTCCAGGTCAATCCGCCCGTGCAGTTCCTGACCACGCCGGGTGGCGTGAGCCCGATCAATGAACTCGGTTTCGACGGCACGACGGTCAGTGTCAACGGCAAGCCCCGCGTGCGGCCGTTGCAGGCACCGACGGAATTCTTCGCGACTCCGTTCGATGCCGACATGGCCGCGCAACATCTCGGCGACCGCGAATGGCCGGGCGCGCAATCGATCAAGGATGGAACGGGACTCGCATCAGGCGCACTCGTCTACCGCATCGCGCTCGAGCCGCATGCATCGCGCACGGTCACGCTCGACATCCCGCTGAGCGGCCGTCCGCGCATTCCGAAGCTGCCGCCCGATGCACTCGCGGGCTGGGTCGACACCGAGCGTGGCAAGGTCGCTGCCGGGTGGCGCGAAAAGCTCGATCGCGTGACGATCAAGGTACCCGCTTCGGCGCAGCCGATCGTCGACACGCTGCGCACCGCGCTCGCCCATGTCCTGATCAATCGCGACGGGGTGAAGATCCGCCCCGGTACGCGTTCCTACGCGCGCTCGTGGATCCGCGATGGCGCGATGACATCGGAAGCCCTGCTGCGCCTCGGCCATGCCGCGGAAGCGCGTGCGTTCCTCGAATGGTATGCGCCGTTCCAGTTCGCGAACGGCAAGGTGCCGTGCTGCGTCGACAAGCGCGGCGCCGACCCGGTGCCCGAGAACGACAGCCATGGCGAGCTCGTCTTCCTCGCCGCCGAGACCGCGCGCTACACGCAGGATCACGCGTTGGCCGCAGCGATGTGGCCATACGTCGACAAGGCCACGCGTCATCTCGACGCACTGCGTGCGAGCGAGCGTGTCGAGGCGAACCGCGGCACCGAACGATACGGCCTGCTGCCGCCCTCGATCAGCCACGAAGGCTACTCGGCGAAACCGGCGTATTCGCATTGGGACAATTTCTGGGGACTGATCGGCTACGACTCGGCCATCCGGCTCGCCGAACAACTCGGCCGCAACGACGACGCGCGTCGCCTGTCCGCGTCACGCGACACGTTCCGCGCCGATATCCTCGACTCGCTCGATGCAAGCGCCAGGAAGTTCGAGATCGGATTCATCCCTGGCGCGGCCGATCTCGGCGACTTCGATGCGACCTCGACGACGATCGCGTTGTCGCCGGGCGGCGAACTCGAGCATCTTCCGCGGGTCAGGTTGACGAACACGATCGAGCGCTACTGGCGCGAATTCGTCGAGCGCCGCGACGGTGGGCGCCAATGGAAGGACTACACGCCGTACGAATGGCGCAACGTATCAGCCTTCATCCGGCTCGGCTGGCGCACCCGCGCGCACGAGGCAATCGCGTACTTCTTCAAGGACCGCCGTCCCGAAGCGTGGAACCAGTGGGCCGAAGTCGTCGGTCGCGACTACCGCGAACCGCGCTTCATCGGCGACATGCCGCACGGCTGGGTCGCGTCCGACTTCATCCGTGCCGCACTCGACCTGTTCGCGTACGAGCGCGTTTCAGACCAATCCCTCGTGCTGGCCGGCGGCGTGTTGCCGCAGTGGCTCGACGGCGACGGCATCGCGATCGACGGCCTGCACACGCCATACGGCGTGATCGGCTACTCGCTGCGCCGCCACGGCGACAACGTGGTGCTGTCGATCCGCGGCGATGCGAAGCGCGTGCCGCCGGGAGGATTCGTCTTCGTCTGGCCCGACGACAGCAGCCCGGGCCGCACGCGGATCAATCGCAGGAATGCGCAGTGGAAGGATCGGGAACTGCGCATTTCCACGCTGCCGGCCGAGGTGGTTGTCGCGACGTCGCGCAAGCGATAGCGAATCGGGCGTGTCGATGCCGCGCGAAACGAAACCGGGCGCGATGTCCGTGTGACCCGGTCTTTCCGCGGACTCCCGAGATCCCCGGCCGCGCTGCGCTGGCCCGGGCTACGGATTTCCTGCGATTGTCGCAACATGCTCGCGCAGCGACGAGACGGAAAGGCCCGCTACGGCAATGCCTGGAACGGGCACAGGTTCGTCCAGATCTGCGCGAACTGCGCGCTCGCGTAGGTGTGCCCGCCCGGGAACGGCGTGAACCAGAGGTCGGTCGAGTCGGTCCAGCCGTTGGCGAGGAAGCGTTCGCTGTCGGCAAACGCCTGCGCATAGAACGGATCGGAATTGCCGACATGGAAGTCGATCGGGATGCGCCGCGCCGCGCCGGCCACGAGGGCGTCGCACTGCGCGGCCGATAGACCGCTGCAGGCGAGTCCGGCAAGCGTTCCGGCACTGATCGCGTACGACGCGAACGTGTCGATCGTCACCTGCGTGCTGTAGTCGTTGAGCACGAGATCGTGCATGACATGGCCGCCGGCCGAGAATCCCCAGCCGATGCGCCGCGAGCGATCGACGTTCCAGGCCGCTTCGGCATCAGCGATCGCCGCGGCGAAGATCGCGTAATCGCTCGGCTCGTCGGGAATCTCGGGAACAATCCAGCCGCCGCTCGCACCCGACGCGACCGGCGCGATGACGATGAATCCCTGCGTCGCGGCGACGCTGGCCCAGGCCGTGCGCACGGCCTGCGCCTGCGCATCGGCTGCGGCCGGACTGCCGGCCTGGCCATGCAGCGCGAGCACGAGCGGCATCGGCTGGGTCGGCGAGTAAGCGGGTGGGACATGGGCGTAGACCGTGCGTGTTCCGAAACCTGGCGCGGTCACGATGCGCGTGGAATTTCCGAGCGCGCCTCCCGATCCGTTCGACGGCAGGCGCACGACGGATGGGGCCACCTGGAAGCCATCGATGAACAATGCGTCCGGGCGCGCGCACACCCAGTTCGGCAGGCGCACGGTCGTCGTCGCGCCGGCGCTGCCGGCGCCAACGGCGAGGGCAATCGCGAGTGAGCACACTGCACGCGATGAAAGGATCATCGGCATCGGAGTTCGCGCCGCTTGCCGTTCAACGTCCGCGTGAAGCGTTCGCGGCGTCCACGATCGCGCGCGCGCGCAGCGCCGCTTCCGTGATCGCATCGTAACGCCCGGCGCTTGCCGATTCGCGCGTCACCATCCAGGAGCCGCCGACGCAGACGACATTCGGCAAGGCGAGGAAGGCACCCGCGCCCGCTTCGTCGATGCCGCCGGTCGGGCAGAAGCGCAGCTGCGGCAGCGGTGCGGCGATCGCGGCGAGGAAGCCGATGCCGCCGATCGGCATGGCCGGAAACAGCTTCAGCGATTCGAATCCGAGCGCGGCGAGGGCGAGCATTTCGCTGACCGTCGCGGCGCCCGGAATGCACGGCACGGGCAGGCCCGCGAGCGTCTCGGCCAGCGCGGGTGGCGTGCCCGGGGTCACGATGAAGTCGGCACCGGCGGCGAGCGCGGCCTGCGCCTGGCGCGCGTCGAGGATGGTGCCCGCGCCGACGAGCATGCCGGGCACGTCGCGCTTGGCCGCGCTGATCGCGGCGAGGGCCGACGGCGAACGTAGCGTGATCTCGATCGCGCCAAGGCCGCCTTCGGCAAGCGCGGCGGCAATCGCGGCACCGTGCGCGGCCTTGTCGACCGTCACGACCGGCATGATCCCGGCACTGCGCAACAGCAGGGTCGCCTGCTCGAACAGGGTCGGGGCGGCGACGGGCGGTTCGGTCATCAGGCGTCCTTCGCTTCGAACGGCGCATGCGCGGCGATGCGGCCGATATCGTATTCCGATTCATGCGGACTGCCATCCCCGCCGTGGACCGCGAGCGGCTTTCCGCACGAGATCGACAGCGCGCCTTCGTCGGCAGGTCCGGCAAACGCACGGTTGAGTCCGAACACGGCACGTCCGAGGTCGTTGCCGGGCGGACACGTGTTTGGCGTCGGGACGCGCCGGTTCCAGGCCGCGACATCGATGTCGATGTGCAGCATCCCCGCCTCGCCGTCGATGACGAGCCGGTCGCCATCCTGCACGCGGGCGAGCGGTCCACCGATCTGGGCCTCGGGCGTGACATGGATCGCCGACAGGATCTTGCCCGAGGCGCCGGACAGGCGACCGTCGGTGACGAGGGCGACGCGCCGGCCCTGGTTCTGCAACATGCCGAGCAAGGGCATCAGGCTGTGCTGCTCGGGCATGCCGTTCGCACGCGGCCCCTGGTAACGCAGCACGGCGACGAAATCGTGCGGCAGGCGGCCGGTCTTGTGCAGCGCGCGCAGTTCGGCCGGATCGTCGATGACGACGGCCGGCGCCTCGATCCGCCGGTAGCGTGGCTGCACGGCCGACAGCTTGACGAGGGCCCGGCCGAGATTGCCGTCGAGCAGGCGCAGGCCACCGGTCGCCTCGAACGGATCGGCGGCCGTGCGCACGACCGTCCCGTCGGCACTCGCCGCGATCGCGTCGACGTAGTGCAGGCGCGCGGTCTCCGCCTCGATGCGCGGCTCGCGCGTGTACGCGCGCAGGCCACCCGGCACGATCGTCGCGATGTCGTGCAGCAGGCCCGCGTCGAGCAGTTCGCGGAACACGAACGCGCTGCCGCCAGCGGCGTGGAAACGGTTCACGTCGGCATCACCGTTCGGGTAGATGCGCGCGAGCAGCGGCACGATCCGCGCAAGCGCATCGAAATCCTCCCAGGTCACGACGAGTCCTGCGGCGCGCGCGACCGCGACGAAATGGATCGTGTGGTTGGTCGAGCCGCCGGTCGCGAGCAGCGCGACGATCGCGTTGACGAGCGCACGTTCGTCGACGAGACGGCCGATCGGGCGGAAGTCCTCGCCGAGTGCGCTGATCGCGGCCGCGCGTTCGACCGCGGCGGTCGTCAACGCATCGCGCAGGCGCGAGCCGGGGTTGACGAACGAGGTGCCCGGCAACTGCAGGCCCATCGCCTCGAGCAGGATCTGGTTCGAGTTCGCCGTGCCGTAGAACGTGCAGGTGCCGGGGCTGTGGTACGAGCCTTCCTCGACCGCAAGCAATTCCTCGCGCGTGGCTTCGCCGGCGGCATAGCGTTCGCGCACCTCGACCTTGGTCTTGTTCGGCACGCCGGGCGGCATCGGCCCGGCCGGCACGAACACGACCGGCAGGTGGCCGAACGCGAGCGCGCCGATCAGCAGGCCCGGCACGATCTTGTCGCAGACCCCGAGGCAGAGCACGGCGTCGAACATGTCATGGCACAACGCGATCGCGGTTGCCTGGGCAATCACGTCGCGACTGAACAGGGACAGCTCCATGCCGATGCGGCCCTGGGTGACGCCGTCGCACATCGCGGGCACGCCGCCGGCGACCTGGGCGGTCGCCCCGGCGCGGCGCGCGGCATCGCGGATCAGGGCCGGATACCCCTCGAACGGCTGGTGCGCCGAGAGCATGTCGTTGTAGGCGGTGACGATGCCGAGGTTCGGCGCACGCGCGCCGCGCAGCGCGGCCTTGTCGCCGGGCGTGCTGGCCGCGTAGGCATGGGCCAGGTTGCCGCAACTCATGCGCGTGCGCGACGGCGCTTCGCGGGCCGCGTCGACGAGGGCGAGATAGTCGCCGCGCGTGCGCGCGCTGCGCGCGCGGATGCGTTCGGTGATGTCGGCGAGGCGTGGATCGATGGTCATCGCGTGCTCCGGGTCATGCGCGGCACCAGACTACGCGCAGGCGTGTGCCCGGCGACTGAACCGCGACAGCAACCGGAAACGCGCGGATGTCGCCCGAGGCGAGCGCGCGTGCGAAAACATCGCGCCGGGTCGCGCCGCGCAGGAGCAGGATGCGCGTGGCCGCCGCTGCGATCCCGCGCGCGCCGAGGCCGATGCGCAGCGGATGGCTGCCGGCTGCCGGACAGCCACGCGCGTCGACCGTGACGTACGGCTGCGCGGAACCGAGCGCGGCATCGAGGTCGCGCGCACCGGGAAACAGCGACGCGGTATGCCCGTCCTCGCCCATGCCGAGCACGACGACGGCGCCGGACGGATCAAGCCCGGAATCGGCATTCGCCGCGGCGAGCGATGCCGCGAGCGGGCGGGCGGCATCGTGCAACGGGCGAAAGCGCGGGGCCGCGGCGTCGATCGAGGCCAGCAGGGTCTCGCGGACGAAGCGCGCATTGCTGCCCGGTTCGTCGACTCCGACATCGCGCTCGTCGACGAGGCCGACGTCGACCTGCGCCCAGTCGAGCGCCGCCGCACCGAGCGCGCGATAGACCGGCGCCGGCGTCGAACCGCCCGACAGCAGCAGGCGCACCGCGCCGTCAGCCGCGCGCGCCGCGGCCAGTGCGGCGACGATCGCCCCGACCGCGGTCCGCACCCACTGCGGCTCGTCCTCGCAGGCTTGCCAGATGATGCGCGGATCGGTCTCGAGCGCAGCGGCGTTCACGACGCACGATCCGCGCGCGCTTCCAGCGTCGCCCGCGCGGCGGCGCCGAGCAGGCCTGGCTCTTCGTGCAGCACGGCCAGGGTCGGCACGCGGGCCATGCGGCCGGCGAAGCGGCCCTTGTCCTCGAAGCGACCACGGAACGCGCCGTCGTGCAGCCACGGCCGCAGGTGCGCGGTCATGCCGCCGGTCAGGTAGACGCCGTCCCACGCACCGAAACCGAGCACGAGATCGCCGGCGACCGCGCCGAGCAACGCGCAGAAGCGTTCGACCGCGCGCACGCAGGACGGATCGCTGCGCTCGGCGGCGCGCCGCGTGATGTCGCGCGGTTCGAGTGGCTCGACGGCGACGCCGTCGATCGCGGCCAGCGTCGCATGCAGGTTGACGAGGCCGGCACCGCACAACAGGCGTTCCCTCGAGACGCGGCCGAAGCGCGCGGACAGGTGGCGCAGGATCTCGATCTCGACGTCGTCGTGCGCGGCGAACGCGACGTGGCCCCCTTCGCTGTCGAGCGTGTCGAGCCGCCCGTCGCGCAGGAGCAGCGCGCCGACGCCGAGTCCGGTGCCCGGACCGACGACCGCGAACGTCTGGCGCGCACCGCCGACCGCGACCGGCCCGACGCTGCCGATGACCTCGAGGTCGTCGCTGCCGAGCAGGGTTATCGCATGGCTCATCGCGGCGAAATCGTTGAGCGCATGCAGCCGCGCGAGCCCGAGTTCGCGACGGATCCCGGCGAGGTCGATCGTCCACGGATGATTGGTCAAGCGCACCGCGTCGCCGTCGAGCGGCCCCGCGAACGCGAACACCGCTTCGCGCGGGCGCGCGCCGATTTCGTCGAGATAGGCACGCGCGGCGGCGCCGAAGCCCGCGAACCGGGCGACCCGGAAGCGCCGGATCGTGTCCCTGCGCAGCGGCTCGCGCGCGGCGGTGTCGGCCAGCGCGAAACGCACGTTCGTGCCACCGACGTCGGCGAGCAGCATGCTCACGCGCCCACCGGGCCACGCGCGTCGTCGCGACGCGGCGCACTCAAGCTGCCGGGCAGGAGATCGGCCGCTTCCTCCGGCCCCCAGGATCCGGCTGGATAGTCGAGCAGCGGCAGGTCGGCTTCGGCCCATGCAGCGACGATGCTGTCGACCCAGGCCCAGGCCGCCTCGACTTCGTCGCTGCGCACGAACAGGGCCGAGTTGCCGTTCAGGGCATCGAGCAGGAGGCGTTCGTAGGCAATCCGGCGCTGGGCGCCGCGCGGCATCGACAGGTCAAGCGGCAACGGCTGCAGTTCGAGCGCGCCCCATTCGGAGCCGGCCAGGCTGCTCATGAGGCCGAGTTCGATGTCCTCCTCGGGCTGCAGGCGGATCCGCAGGCGGTTCGGCGCCGCCAGTTCGCGCCGCGGATTCTCGAACAACCAGTGCGACACCGGCCGGAACGAGACGACGATCTGGGTCACGCGTTCGCTGAGTCGCTTGCCGGTCGACAGCCGGAACGGCACGCCGGCCCAGCGCCAGTTGTCGACTTCGGCGCGCAGCGCGACGAAGGTCTCGGTCGCATGTTGCAGCGACCCCTCATAGGCCGGTACCGCGCGGCTCTCGACGACGCCGGCCGCATAGCGACCGCGCACCGAATCGCGCCGGGCCTCGTCGGCGCGCATCGGCCGCAGCGCGCGCAGCACCTTGACCTTCTCGTCGCGCACGCTGTCGGCGGAAAGCGATGCCGGTGGCTCCATCGCGATCATGCACAACAGTTGCAGCACGTGGTTCTGGATCATGTCGCGCAGCGCGCCAGCGCGCGCGTAGTACCCGTCGCGGCCGTCGACGCCGGCCGTCTCGGCGATCTGGATGTCGACCGATTCGATCCACTGCCGATTCCACACGGCCTCGAGCAGGGTATTGCCGAAGCGCAGTGCGAGGAGGTTCTGCACCGCCGCCTTGCCGAGGTAGTGGTCGATGCGGAAAACGCGGTCCTCGCTGACGCAGTCGCGGATCGCTGCATTGATCGCGCGCGCCGACTCGAGATCGCGCCCGAGCGGCTTCTCGAGGACGAGGCGCGACGGCGGCGCGAGCAGTCCGGCGGCCTTGAGCCCCTGGGTGATGTCGATGAACAGGCCTGGCGGCGTCGCCAGGTAACTGACGCAGGCGCGGCCGCGCAGATGACCGAGCCCTTGCGGGATTGCTTTCGGATCGGCGAGATCGGCGCAGACATAGTCGACGCGCGGCAACAGGCCTTCGACATCGCCTTTGCGCAGTTCCTTCGCCGCGAGCGCCTGCATGCGCTCGGCGAGCCACGGCCGGAACGTTTCGCCGGTGTGTTCCTGGCGACCGATCCCGATCACGCGGAAATCCGCCGGCAGCAGGCGATCGCGCAAGAGGTGGGCGATCGACGGAAACAGCATGCGGACGGCGAGATCGCCGGTCGCTCCGAACAGCATCAGGGTATCGTGCATGTTGCGGTTCCGGGGTTCGTGGACGCCAGGCGCGGGAAGCGGACTGCAGTCAGGGTATCGCGCGCGGCGTGAATCGCGCCGTCATGCCCGGATCATCGCGCCCTCAGTGCGCGTCGTCGGCGAGGACCCGTCCGTTGCTCGCGATGATCATCGCATACAGATTCGCGCTGTCCTTGAGCGTGCGCGTCTGCGTCTCGAAGTCGACGTGGATGATGCCGAAGCGCTTCGAGTAGCCGAGCGACCATTCAAGGTTGTCGAGCAGCGACCACGCGAAGTAACCGCGCAGGTCGACGCCCGCCTCGCGCGCCGCGTGGGCGGCCTTCAGGTGCTTGCGCAGGTAGTCCACGCGCAGCGGATCGTGGATCACGCCGTTCTCCGCGACCGGCGGGTCGAAGAACGCCGAACCGTTCTCGGTGATGTAGACCGGCGGGTTGCCGTAGCGCTGCTTGATCCAGACGAGTGTGTCGGTCAAGGCCTGCGCATGCACTTCCCAGCCGGTCTCGGTATAGGTCGAGGACTTCTGGCGCACCGGACTGGCCTGCAGCGGCCACTGGTTCCCGTCATGGCGCACGACGTTGCGCGTGTACCAGTTGAGACCGAGGAAATCGATCGGCTGCCTGATCAGCGCCATGTCCTCGTCGGGCCACTCGGGCCAGGCTTCGCCGAAGATTTCGCGAAGTTCCTGCGGATAGGTGCCGAAGAACGCCGGGTCGAGGTATTGCCGGTTCATGTAGGCGTCGGCGCGGTTCGTCGCGGCGAGGTCCTCGGGCGACTGCGAGGCCGGGTACTTCGGCTCGATGTTGACGACGAGACCGATCCGGTGCGCCCCTTCGGCGCGGTAGGCCTGGACCGCGCGCCCATGCGAACGCATGAGGTGGTGCGAAGCGATCGGCGCCTCGAAACGGTTGCGGTGGCCCGGCGCGAGCGCGCCATGCAGGTAGCCGCCGTCGGTGACGACCCACGGTTCGTTGAGCGTCGACCACATCTTCACGCGGCCATCGAGCGCCTTGTACATCGTCGCCGCGTAATCGCCGAACCAGTCGGCGATGTCGGGGTTGAGCCAGCCGCCGCGATCGTCGAGCGCGGCCGGCAGGTCCCAGTGGAACAGGGTCGCGGTCGGTTCGATGCCGGCCTCGAGCAGGCCGTCGACGAGCCGCGAATAGAAGTCGAGACCCTTCGGATTGATCCGACCCTTGCCTTCCGGAAACACGCGGCTCCACGAAATGCTGAAGCGGTACGCATTGAGGCCGAGCTGCTTCATGAGCGCGATGTCGCCGTGCCAGCGCCGGTAGTGGTCGCAGGCGACATCACCGGTGTCGCCGTTCGCGGTCATGCCTGGCGTGTGCGTGAAGCGCTGCCAGATGCTCGGGCCGGCGCCGTCGGCGAGCGGCGAGCCTTCGATCTGGTAAGCCGCGGTCGCGCAGCCCCAGAGGAAATCGCGCGGAAATTCATAGGTCGGTTTCATTGCACGTTCGCGGTGGATTTCGGGGGATGAAAACGATTACATTCAGGATATCGCAAGCTTGGCGCGATTGCAGGAAGTCTTGTCCTGCGCTGCAGCAATGACCGGACAATGGGCCATGGCCGACGTACGACTCGATGCCCTGCGCAAGGTTTACGACAACGGCCACGTCGCCGTTGGCGGGGCGACATTCAACGTCGCCGACGGCGAGTTCCTCGTCCTTGTCGGGCCGTCCGGCTGCGGCAAGTCGACCCTGCTGCGCATGATCGCGGGCCTCGAATCGATCAGCAGCGGCACGCTCGCGATCGGCGGCCGCATCGTCAACGAAGTCGCCCCGAAGGATCGCGACATTGCGATGGTGTTCCAGAACTACGCGCTGTATCCGCACATGAGCGTGCACGAAAACCTCGCGTTCGGCCTGAAGCTGCGCGGGACGCCGCGCGACGAGATCGAGCGGCGCGTGACGGCAGCAGCGGCAACGCTCGAACTGACCGCGATGCTCGCACGCAAGCCCGGCCAGCTGTCGGGCGGCCAGCGCCAACGCGTCGCGCTCGGCCGCGCCCTCGTGCGCGATCCGAGCGTGTTCCTGCTCGACGAACCGCTGTCGAACCTCGATGCGCGGCTGCGCCTCGGCATGCGCGTCGAAATCTCGCGCCTGCACCGCAAGCTCGGCTCGACGATGATCTATGTCACGCATGACCAGATCGAGGCGATGACGCTCGGCCAGCGCATCGTCGTCATGCAGGACGGCGAAATCCAGCAGATCGACTCGCCGATGGCCCTCTACGCGAGGCCGGCCAACCTGTTCGTGGCCGGCTTCCTCGGCAGTCCGGCGATGAACCTGCTGCGTGGCCGCGTCAGCGATGTGAATGGCGTGTTCCTCGAAGCGCACGGCCTGCGCCTGCCGCTCGGCGCGACGCCGCAACTCGAGGCGGTCGCACGCGCGTTCATCGGGCGCGAACTCGTCGCCGGCCTGCGTCCCGAAGACCTCTCGCCGGGACACGCCGATGCCCGCGCCTCGCTGCGCGCGCAGATCGAACTGGTCGAGCCGGTCGGCAATGAAGTCTTCCTCAACCTGCGCTGCGGCGACGAGGCGCTCGTGGCCCGCGTGCCGCCGCAGGAGTTGCCGGCTGCCGGCGAAGTGATCGAGCTCGGGTTTGATCCGCAGCGCATCCATCTGTTCGATCCGCAGAACGGGCAGCGCGTTTCGTGAAGCGGAGGCTGGCGTCCATGACATCCGCCGTCGCCCTCATGCTGTTGTGCGCTCTCGCGCCGGCGCAGGCGCTGCCTGTGCCCGTCGACCGCTGGGAAGCCGACATCGCGCACTTCGAACGAGCCGATCGCGCAGATCCACCGGAGCCGGGCGCGGTCGTGTTCCTCGGCAGTTCGTCGATCCGTTTGTGGGAGTCGTTGCAGGACGATTTCCCCGGCCTGCGCATTCTGCGCCGCGGTTTCGGGGGCTCCACGATCCGCGATGCGACACGCGTTGTCGCGCGTATCGTCGTGCCGTACCAGCCGCGCCTCGTCGTCCTCTACGCCGGCGACAACGACCTCGACGAAGGCCGCATGCCGGACCAGGTGCGCGATGATTTCGTCGCTTTCGTCGAGCGCGTGCGGCGTGAGCTGCCGGATACGCCGATCGCCTTCATCGCGATCAAGCCGAGTCCTGCACGCGCGCACCTGCTCGAACACGCACGCCGCGCGAACCTCGCGATCGCCGAATGGGCGAAGGACCGACGCGAGCTGCACTTCATCGACATCTTCACGCCGATGCTCGACGGCGATGGCCGCCCACGCGACGACCTGTTCACGGCCGATCGATTGCACATGAACCGGGCCGGCTACGAACTCTGGATCGAACGCCTCGCGCCTGTCCTGCGCCAATTCGCCGAGCCAAGGCCGCAGCGGTGACGTCGCGCGTCTCCTCGAAGACCGTGCCGTGCTTTGGCTAGAACGGTGGCGCACGATTCAAGCTTGCGGCAAGTCCGGTCGCGACCGGGGTCGCTCCTACAACGAAGCGGCAACGCCGGAACGGGCACCGAGGCCCGCGCCGTGTGTCGGCAGGAACGTGCCTGCGCGCGAAAGCAATCTGGCGGCGGGTGATGGATGTCCTGGCCAGGTCTGATGGATGTCCTGGCCAGGTCCGGTCGCGACCGGGGTCGCTCCTACAACGAAGCGGCAACGCCGTATTAGGCACCGAAGCCCGCGCCGTGTGTCGGCAGGAACGGTGGCGGACGATTCAAGCTTGCGGCAGGTCCGGTCGCGACCGGGGTCGCTCCTACAACGAAGCGGCGACGCCGTATTAGGCACTGAAGCCCGCGCCGTGTGTCGGCAGGAGCGCGCCTGCGCGCGAAAGCAATCTGGCGGCGGGCGATGAATGTCTTGGCCAGGTTCGGTCGCGACCGGGGTCGCTCCTACGACGAAGCGGCAACGCCGTAACGATCACCGAAGCCCGCGCCGTGTGTCGCTCCTGAACGGCGACCTGATGCCGTGAGGGGCTGACGCTTATCGCGGTGCGCGGTGTTTCCAGATGCGCGCGCGGACGATCAGGGCTACGAGCAACACGCCGAGGAACGCGCCATAGATCGTCGTCGCGGCCGCGACCTGCTTCCAGATCGAACCGCCGACGCCGGCATTCGCGTCATGTCCGGCCAGCATCGCGACGATGCCGGCCGTGATGGCGGCGACGATCGCGAGCGCATCGAACACGCGCCGTGCCGGCGTCCGCGCCAGGCTGCGCGGAAAGACCCAGTACGCCCACAGCAGGATCGCGAACCATGGCGCGAACAGGGCAAGCGCGAGCCAGCGCATCAGGGCGCGTTCGCCTTCGCGTCGCGATCGGCCTTGAGGCGGGCAAGTGCCGCCGCCACGCGCGACGGATCGGCAGGCGCCTCGACGGCCGCTGGGTCGATCCCGGCCAGCGGCCAGGCACCCGCGTCGACGAGCGCCGCGACGATCCTGCCGCTGTCGCGCGGCGACGCGAAGCCGCGGCTCTGCAGCAGCACGCCGCCACTGCCATCGACGAGCTTGAAGTAGAAGCGGCCATCGGCTTCGCGGTAACTCTTCAACTGGGGTGCCGCCCCCGATGATGCCGCGGACGATTCCGCCGCCTTTCCGTTCGCCACGGCGACGCGCCCGCGCGGACTGCCGAGTCCGACCGCATCGCGCAGCGCGGCAACGAATGGCGCGCTGCGCTCGCGCGCCTTGCGCGCACCGGCAAGCAGATGGTCCTCGATGTCGTCGGGCCGGCGCAGCAGGGCCTCGTACCGGTCGCGCGGTGCGCTCAGTTCGGCATCGATGCGTTCGAACAGCTTCTGCTTGGCGTCGCCCCAACCAATGCCGGCGGCGAATGCTTCGCGCATGGCGGCGGTTTCCCCGGCAGTCCCAAAGGCTTGGTAGATCGAGAAGATGTTCGAACCTTCAGTGTCCTTCGGCTCGCCCGGCGCGCGCGAATCGGTGACGATGCCGAGGATCGCCTTCTTCAGTTCCTTCGCCGGCAGCCATAGCGGAATCGTGTTGTTGTAGCTCTTGGACATCTTGCGGCCGTCGAGGCCCGGCAAGGTCGCGACGTTGTCCTCGATGACGACTTCGGGCAGGACGAACGGGTCCGCATCGCCGCCGGTCGCGGCGCGATACGCCGCGCCGTACAGATGGTTGAAGCGCTGGGCGATGTCGCGGGCCATCTCGATGTGCTGGATCTGGTCGCGCCCGACCGGCACCTTGTGCGCGTTGAAGACGAGGATGTCGGCTGCCATCAGGACCGGATACATGAACAGGCCGGCCGTGATGCCCGCATCACCGTCCTCGCTGTCGGCGACATTGCGATCGACCGCGGCCTTGTACGCATGCGCGCGATTGAGCAGGCCCTTGGCGGTCACGCAGGTCAGCAGCCACGTCAGCTCGGGAATCTCGACGATGTCGGACTGGCGATAGAAGAACGCGCGATCGACATCGAGGCCGAGCGCAAGCCAGGTCGCGGCGACCTCGAGCCGCGAGCGGGCGATGCGGCCCGGATCCTCGCATTTGACGAGCGCGTGGTAGTCGGCGAGGAAATAGAACGACTCGACGTCGTCGCGGCGACTCGCCGCGATCGCCGGGCGGATCGCGCCGACGTAATTGCCGAGGTGCGGCGTGCCGGTCGTCGTGATGCCGGTCAGCGTGCGGATCTTCTGGGTCATGGACATCTGCAGGGTCGAAATACGCGCAGTCTAGCGAATCCATCGCAATGGCCGTTCGTTGCGCGCGCCCGCGGGGTTCATCCAGGGACGCGGCCTCGCCACCGCGCCGAAACCCCGATCGGCGCGAGGCCGCGTTGCATGCCTTGCCAACCAGGAGGTGTCCCATGCGTACCCTGCTTTGTACCGCGATTCTCGCCATGGCCGTGTCGACGCCGGTCCGCGCGGGCCAGCTGCTCGACCTCGACGTCGTCGATCGCGACAGCGGCGCCACGATGCCCACCTGGCGCCATGACGGAAAGCTCTACATTGCCGGCAAGCCCGGCCATCGCTACGCGGTGCGCCTGACCAACCGGACCGGCGGCCGCGTGCTGGCCGTGCTCTCGGTCGACGGCGTCAACGCGGTCAGCGGGGAAACCGCGAGCGCGTCCCAGAATGGCTACGTCCTCGATCCATACGAATCGACCGAAATCAACGGCTGGCGCAAGAGTCTCGACGAAGTCGCCCAGTTCAACTTCACGGCATTGCCGGACAGCTACGCGGCGCAGACCGGCCGACCGGCCAATGTCGGCGTGATCGGAGTTGCCGTGTTCAACGAACGTCGCCGGCCATGGCGAGCGAAGGACGAGATCGGGCGCGTCATCAACCCCGCACCGGCCGAGGCACCGGCGCAGCAGCGCGAAGCAGCCGATTCAATGGCCGGCGCGGCACCGCCGGCCGCGGCCAAGTCCTCGGCCGATACCTCGGCCGCGCCGATGGCGCGCGGCGAAGCGCGCCGCGACCGGCTCGGTACCGGGCACGGCGCGCGCGAATGGTCGCGCGTGTCGACAACCACGTTCGAACGCGCGAGCGCGCGGCCCGCCGAACAGATCGCGATCTGGTACGACAGCTACCCCAATCTGGCCGCGCGCGGCATCGTGCCGCGACATCCGATCGCGCGCAGTGAACCGGACCCGTTCCCGGCCAGCTTCGTCCCCGATCCGCCGCGTCAACGCTGAACGAAACCGCTGCCCGGAGCCCTCGCCAGGCCCCGGGCATCGACCCACTCGGTCCCTGCCACGGATCGGCATCCGCAACGCTGGCGCTCGCCCCGCCGATGTGCCTATCATCCCGCGTGTCTGCGACTTCGCTCACAGACTCGTCGTGACGAGGGGAGCGTCGCGACCGGCCAATCGCCCAGCGTGGCGGAATCGCCGTCAGCAGCCACACCACTCCCCGAGCGATTCACCGCATCCGTTCCAGGGGAGAACTCGTCGGCACATGCTCGGCAGAATCGATCCACGGCGTTGCGCACGTCTTCCACGTGTCGCCGCCCGCACCGATGCGGGACCCGGTCACGCCAGTGCCCGCCTGCGCCCGCGTCAATCTCCGAATCCGTTCCAGACACCCGTTGCATCCGTCCCGACTCCGCGGACGGCGAATTTCGTGCAGTCATCGTTGCAGTCCAATCAGGGGAGTTCCACATGAGCATCAAATTGAAGGCCGTGTTCGGCTTGGCCTTGATGGCCTTGACCTTGAACACGAGCGCGTGGTCGCAAGATGTGGAGATGGCCGAAGCGAGGATTGACCAGGCGGAGCGAACCGCGCAGGCCGCGAATTCCGTACCTCCGCCGGCAATGCCCGATTCCGTGCCCGATGCGCCAAGCGTGGCCAGCAACTATGTGTTCGCGACGTCGACCGATGGCTCGCTGACCGACATGAGCACGGGAACCACCCAGCTCATTGGCGCGAACGCCGATGACACGGTCTCGTCTATTACGAATATCGGCTTCGATTTCGCGCTGCAAGGGACATTGTTCTCGCAGTTCAGCACGAGCGCGAACGGCGGCATCCGGTTCGGCGCGACACCCATCAGTGGCAACACCGCCTACCACCCGCTGGCGCGGCCCGGTGAGTCAATCCTCACCGCGTACGGCGCTGACCAGAGCACGTCGGCGACCGGCAAGGTGCACTACCGCGTTGATGGCACGGCCCCGAACCGGGTGCTCGTCATCGAATACCTCAACATGCATTCGCATTGGAACACCCCCCGAAATCCGGACCTGACCTACCAGGTGCGGCTGTACGAGGGCACGGGCGTCATCGAGTACGTCTACGGGTCGATGACGATGGGCACCGCCGGTGCCGGTTATGCCGACTCGCAGGATCCGCAGTTCGGCTTCTCGTCGGGCAACGCGGCCGGGAATGTCGGTTCGGTGACCGCTGCGCAATCCGGCACGCCTGCCCCGACCTTCGATGGCACATCGGCGATCCCGGTCAACAATCTCTATACCGTGGGACCGATTACGGTACTCGACTCGGCTGCCAATGGTGTGCGCCGCGTGTTCCGCTTCACGCCGCCGGCAGCGACTGCGCCGACCGGTCTCACCTTCGCCGCGGTCACCGGGCTGTCGATGGATCTCAACTGGACCGATTCGCCCGACGAACTGAGCTATGCGATCTACCGCTCGGCCGACGGCATCAACTTCACCCTGGCTGGTACCGCAGCGCAAGACGCGACGACCTTCGCGGCCACGGGTCTCGCCCCGGGCACGAACTATACGTGGCGCGTCTTCGCGGTTTCCGAAGGTCAGTTCAGCCCGGCACTGAGCGGCACGCAAGGCACGAATCCGCCCGGCAATATCGTCTCGACCGGCGCCGGCGGCAACTGGAGCGATACGAACACGTGGGTTGGCGGCGCGGTGCCTACAGCTACGGACAACGTCACGATCGTGGCAGGCGCCACGGTCACGATCGATACGGCCGCCGTCGCGCTCGGCGTTGCGGTCGGCACCGGTGCCGGATCGCCGGCCATCCTGCAGTGGGATTCCGCTGCGGCACGCACGTTGACAGTCGGCGGGTCGGTCACGATCGCCAGCAACGGCACGTTCGCGACGCAGGGCACCGGCACGGTCACCACCCATGTGCTTTCGGTTACGGGCAGCCTGACCAATGACGGCGTGCTCGACTTCAGCACGAATGCCGATACCGCGGGCGCCGGCATCACGTTCACCGGTCCGGACAACGCGACCTTCGGCGGCACAGGCACCACGACCGACGTGCGCGCGGTCACGCTCGCCAAGGGTGCGGTCACCAGCAACGTCGACCTGATGCCGGCAACGTTCACGGTACGCGGTGTCACGACCGACAGTGCGGGATACCTGACGCTGACCAGTGGCACGTTGCATGTTGCAGGCACGTTCGCGATGACCAACCGCACGTTCACGGTCGCGGCTTATTCGATCCCGGCCGCTGCCGGCTTCTGGCTCGACAATCCGAACTACGTGGTCACCGGCCAGAACGGCAGTGGCACCTTGACAGGCCGCCTGCGCGTCTCGCAGGGCACGCTCAATATCGGTACCGCAGCAGGCAACTCGCTCGGGTTCGCGACCGGCAGCAACATCCTTGTCGAGGGCGGTGCGATCAATGCCGCAGGCCGCTTCGGCGTCTCTGGTTCGACCAACGCGATCAGCTACACGCAGACCGGCGGCAGCGTCACCGTGGCCACGGTCGGCAACACCTCGACGACACTCGCCAGTTTCGACCTCGGCACTTCGACCAGCTCGGCAGCCACGATCACCGGCGGACAGATCACCGTGCAGGTCGCGAACACCGCTGCGTCGGGCCCGCGCGACTACCGTCTCCAGTCCGGCTCGACCGGAACGGCTACCGTCACGGGCGGGGTGCTGCAGCTTGGCAACGCCTCGTCGCCAGCGGTCGCCCAGACCTTCGACATTGCGGGCGTCGTTCCCAATCTTGTCGTGTCAGGCGCTACTGCGAATCACGTCGCGACATTCCTCAGCCCCGTCGGCTGGAACAACATCACGCGCGACATCACGATCGATGCGGGCGCAACATTGAACGTGGGCAATCTGCTTTTCCTGATGAACGGGGTTGCATTGGTCAATAACGGCACTCTGACGGCCAGCGGTGCGGCGAGTCGCTTCATATTCTTCAGCCCCGCGACCGCGAACACCTGGTCGGGTACCGGCACAGTCACTGCGCCGCTCACGAGTCTCGAACTGCAGAACGACATCGGCCTGACGTTCGATCCGTCCGTGCCGAACATCGTCGTCGGCCGTGTGATCCTTTTCAGCGGCAGCATTTTCAACACGAGCAGGCTGACACTCGGAAATGGCGGGGCAACGACTGGCATTGTCCAGATCGGGAACACGACGACGCCGACCGGCGGCGGCAGCTTCGACGAGCCGTTCACGTTCAACCTCGGCAGCGGCGGGCAGACGATTTCCTACCTGCGCACCGTCAACTCGATCACCACGGGTCCGGAGATCAACCCGGCACGTGTGCTGACCAACCTGACCTTCAACGACAACGACCCAGCGCACGTGTTCACGCTTGCCGGAGGTGACGTCACGGTCAATGGCGCGCTGGGCCTGACCGAAGGCCGCGTGATCACAGGCAGTAACGCGCTCCACTCGGCCGCTGCCGGAACCGTCAGCCGCACCAACGGTTACGTCGACGGCAACTTCCGCAAGACCTATGCCGCGGCGGGAACCAAGACCTTCGAAGTCGGCACCGCGAACGGCTATTCGCCGGTCGTGGCCAATGCAACGGCCGGTACGTTTCCGACCGACGTCACCGTTACGGCGATCCAGGCCGTAGCGCCGACGATCTTCCCGCCCGCCGATGCAATCACGCGCCACTGGGTGGTCACGGCGCCCGACGTGTCCGCGGCCGATCTGACGTTCACCTATCTCGATCCGGCCGACATTGCGACGGTGACCGAAGCCGACCTGCTCGTCTATCGCCGTGACGGTGCGACGTTCACGAACCTGGCCGGCACCGTCGACACAGGGGCCAACACGGGCGCGGCGACCGGCGTCACGACCTTTGGCGTGTTCACGCTCGCCGAATCCGGCGTGACCTCGGTCGACCAGGCCGACCTGCAGATCACGAAGACCGACGGCGTCTCGAGCGTGACCGCGGGCGGTTCGACGACCTACACGATCGTCGCGAGCAATCCGGCCGGTCCGCAGGGAATCAATGGCGCCACCGTGGCCGATACCTTTGCCTCCTCGCTGACCTGCACCTGGACCTGCGCGGGCAGCGGCGGCGGCACTTGCACCGCGGCCGGCAGCGGCAACATCGCCGACACGGTCAATCTGCCGGTCGGCGGGGCGGTGACGTATACCGCGTCTTGCGCCATCGCCGCTTCGGCAAGCGGCACGCTCGTCAATACCGCGACGGTTGCGGTACCGGCTGGTTCCGCGGATCCGGACACGGCCAACAACACCGCGACCGATACCGACACGGTCATCGCCACGCAAGCGGACCTTTCGATCACGAAGACGAATGGCGGGACTTCAGTCGCCCCCGGCCAGAGCACGACCTACACGATCGTCGCGAGCAACCCCGGCCCGGCCGACGTGATCGGTGCCACCGTCACCGACACCTTCGCGGCCACCTTGACCGGCTGCACATGGACCTGCAGCGGAAGCAACGGCGGCAGCTGCGCGACCCCGAACGGCACCGGCAACATCAACGAACTCGTTGACCTGCCAGCCGGCGGCTCGACCACGTTCCTTGCGACCTGCACGGTTTCGCCGACGGCAAGCGGTTCGGTCTCGAATACGGCAACGGTGGCGATTCCGGCAGGCCTGACCGATCCGACCCCGGGCAACAACAGCGCAACCGACACCGATACCGTGCAGCAGACGGCCGATGTCGAGCTGCTGATCCTCAACGACATCAACTACGTGCAGAACGGCGAGAACGTGACCCTGACGGTCGTCGTGCAGAACGCCGGGCCGAGCGCCGCTCCGTCGGTGGCCGTCGCCGGTACCGTGCCGCCCGAACTCGGGTTCTTCAGCTGGAGCTGCGTCGGCC
Organism: uncultured Dokdonella sp.; assembly: GCA_964587775.1. Taxonomy (GTDB): domain Bacteria; phylum Pseudomonadota; class Gammaproteobacteria; order Xanthomonadales; family Rhodanobacteraceae; genus Dokdonella. Next base: position 134,744 of record CAZPLY010000004.1, on the reverse strand, counting down.
TCTCGGGCGCGACCTGCGGAGCGCCGAACGGGCTCGGCACGTTTGCCACGACGGCGGCCCTTCCGGCCGGCGGCACCGCGATCTACACGCTGCAGGCGAGCGTGAGCGGCGAGGATGCGAACGGCAGCGTCAGTTTCTCGGCGACCGCGACGGTCGGCGGCGTGCTCGATCCGAACACGGCCAACAACACCGACACCTGGGATGCCGACGTCGTGCTGTTCCGCAACGGCTTCGACTGCACGGTCGGTCGCGGCGGCGGCGGGGGCGATTGCGTCCCGGCATCGCCGCCGGATTACGAGACCGGATTCGAGACCCCGGACTTCACGGTTGGCGATGTCAATGGGCAGCAGTCGTGGATCGGCCAGTTCGGCAACTGGCTTGTGTCCACGGCGAATCCGCCCGAAGGACTGCAGCACGTGCGTGGCCTGTCGGACGGGTTCGGTCAGTCGGTTTCGATCTCGCCGACCCTGCCGCCTGGTACCGAAGCGTATTCGTATGCCAGCGCCCAGATCTCGATCAGCAGCACGGGCCCCGGGGCGACCTGGGACTTCGCGCCGCAGGATACCGGTGCAGCGCTTGTCATCACGCGGGTACGGTTCGTGCGCGGAACGAACGCAATCCAGGTGCTCGCGGGCAACCCGAGTTCGTTCGTAACGGTTCCATCGGTCACGTGGCCGAATGCCACGCCGTTCGACATCAAGGTGATCACGCGGCGTGCCGACGGCGAAATGCAGGTCTGCCTCAACGGCACGTCGATCTTCACGGGCCAGGCGGTCGGCAACGCGACCGCGGACGCCCGCAATACGCTCAACGTGGCTATCGTGGGCCTGATGGAAAGCGGCTCCAGCGGCAGCACGATCGATTTCGACAGCGTCGTGATCGACAACACCGATACCGGCGGTTGTGGTGGTCCGGCGGCACCGCGCAACACGGTGATCGGCGATGAGCCGGCCCCGGCCGATGCGTTCACGGCCGCCTCTGCTCGCCACTGATCGTCAGCCACGCGATCCGGCCGGGCTGTCTCGGCTGGATCCGTTCCAACGGAAAAGGCCGGGGCAACCCGGCCTTTTCCGTTTCCGGGTTCAGGCGCGCCGTCGTGACCGGCCGCAGCATCGATGCCTGCGACCGCCGGCCGCGTCCGCGCTTGACCGTTTGCCAATCGCACATCGGCGACAATCACGGTCCACGCCAGCAGCCGGGGCCGACATGCGCAGACCCATCCAGACGTCCTTGCTGTCCGGCCTCCTCGCCCTGGCCGCGTGGTCGGCGGCGAGCGCCGACCAGGTCAGCCTGCTGAACGTCTCCTACGATCCGACCCGCGAGTTCTATCGCGACGTCAACGCGGCGTTCGCCGCGCAGTGGAAGGCCGAGACCGGCGACACGCTGAAGATCCACCAGTCGCACGGCGGTTCGGGCAAACAGGCGCGCAGCGTCATGGACGGCCTGCGTGCCGATGTCGTGACCCTCGCCCTGTCCTGGGATATCGACGGCCTGCACGAAGTCGGCAACCTCGTGCCGGCCGACTGGCAGCAACGTCTACCCGACAACAGCGCTCCGTACACCTCGACGATCGTGTTCCTCGTGCGCAAGGGCAATCCGAAGCAACTGCGCGGCTGGGACGACCTCGTCCGCGACGACATCCGCGTGATCACGCCGAACCCGAAGACGAGCGGTGGCGCGCGCTGGAATTACCTTGCCGCCTGGGGCTACGCGCGACGCACGCTCGGAAGCGACGAAGCCGCGCGCGAGTTCGTCGCGAAGCTCTACCGCAACGTGCCCGTGCTCGATACCGGCGCGCGTGCGGCGACCACGACCTTCATCGAGCGCGGCCAGGGCGACGTGCTGCTGGCCTGGGAGAACGAGGCCCTGCTCGCGACGCGCGAGATGGCCAGGGATCGGTTCGAGATCGTCGTCCCCGCCCTCAGCATCCTCGCCGAGCCGTCGGTCAGCATCGTCGATGCGAATGTCGACCGGCGTGGCACGCGCAAGGCCGCCGAAGCCTACCTGCGCTTCCTGTACACCGAACAGGGCCAGCAACTCGCCGCGAAGCACCACTATCGGCCGCGTGACGCGACGATCCTCGCGCGCCATGCCGCCGATTTCCCGCAGCTCGAGCTGTTCACGGTGGACGAACAGTTCGGCGGATGGCACCGTGCACATCGGGAGCATTTCGCCGACGGCGCATCGTTCGACAGGATCTACGTGCCAGCGAACTGACCCGCGCGAACAGGACCGTTGCATGCGACTCCTCAAACGTCAGGCCTTGCCCGGATTCGGCCTGACGCTGGGCCTGACCCTGAGCTGGCTCACGCTGATCGTGCTGATTCCGCTGGCCGCGCTCGTGCTGCGCGCAGCGAGCATCGGTCCGCTCGAGTTCTGGGCAGCGGCGACCTCGCCACGCGCACTCGCTGCGTATCGCGTGACGTTCGGCAGTGCCGCACTGGCAGGTCTCGTCAACCTGTTCTTCGGAACGCTGCTCGCCTGGGTGCTCGTGCGCTACCGCTTCCCGGGACGCACGCTCGTCGATGCGCTCGTCGACCTGCCGTTCGCATTGCCGACCGCGGTCGCCGGCATCACGCTGACCGCGCTGTACGCCGGCAACGGGCCAATCGGACGCTGGATCGAGGCCGCCGGCTACCAGGTCGCCTACACGCCGAGCGGCATCGTCGTCGCCCTGATCTTCGTCAGCCTGCCCTTCATCGTGCGCAGCGTGCAGCCCGTGCTCGAATCGCTCGATGCCGACATCGAGGAAGCCGCGGCGACGCTCGGCGCCGGGCGCGTGACGATCCTGCGCAAGGTCATCCTGCCGGCGCTGTGGCCGGCGATCCTGACCGGTTTCGCGCTCGCGTTCGCGCGTGCGATCGGCGAATACGGCTCGGTCATCTTCATCGCCGGCAACATGCCGATGGTCTCCGAGATCGCGCCGCTGCTGATCGTGGCCAAGCTCGACCAGCGCGACTACGGCGGCGCGACGGCGATCGCCGTGGTCATGCTCGTCGTGTCGTTCGTCGCGCTGTTCGCGATCAACCTCGTGCAGCTGTGGGTCGTGCGCCGGCGCTCGCGCGGAGGCAGCCGATGAACGCGCTCCTGCAAGACGAAACCGGCCTGCGCGACTACGGAACACGCGCCGTGCTCCTCCGTAGGAGCGGCCCCGGCCGCGACCGGATCTTGCGGCACCGTTGGTTGTGGCCCGGGCCACTCCTGCGACAAGAGACGGACCTGCGTGACTGCGGAAATCCCGCTGCAAACCAACAACACAAGATGGATCACCGGCGCAGGTTGACGCAACCGGCAACGGAGGCGTTGCCACATGCCGCGTAATTCGCCCGCCCTGCGCGACCCGGCCTGGCTGCGCGGCCTGCTGCTCGCGATCGCGATCGCGTTCGTCGCGCTGTTCCTGCTGCTGCCGCTCGTCGCGGTGTTCGGCTATGCGTTCGGCAAGGGCTGGAGCGTGTTCGTCGCCGCGATCACCGAGCCCGACGCGCGCGCGGCGATTCGCCTGACCCTGCTCGTCGCGGCGATCAGCGTGCCGGCCAATCTCGTCTTCGGCGTCTGCGCGGCCTGGCTCGTCACGCGTTTCGAATTCCGCGGCAAGGGCCTGCTCGTGTCCCTGATCGACCTGCCATTCGCCGTATCGCCGGTCATTGCCGGCCTCGTCTACGTGCTGCTGTTCGGCCTGAATGGCTGGCTCGGCGGCTGGCTCGACGCGCGCGACATCGAGATCATCTTCGCCGTGCCCGGGATCGTGCTGGCCACCGTGTTCGTCACGTTCCCGATGATCGCGCGCGAACTGATCCCGCTCATGCAGGCGCAGGGTGACGAGGAAGAACAGGCCGCACGCACGCTCGGCGCGTCCGGTTTCACGATGTTCTGGCGCGTGACCCTGCCGAAGATCGGCTGGGGCCTGCTGTACGGCGTAATCCTGTGCAATGCGCGCGCGATGGGTGAGTTCGGCGCGGTCTCGGTCGTGTCCGGGCATATCCGCGGCCTGACCACCACGGTCCCGCTGCATGTCGAGATCCTCTACAACGAGTACCAGTCGACCGCCGCGTTCGCGGTCGCGGCCCTGCTCGCCCTGCTCGCGCTCGTCACGCTGCTGCTCAAGCGCGTGATCGGCTGGCGCATCGATCGATCGATGACCGGCACCTCGACGGAGAACCGTACATGAGCATCGAAGCGCTCGGCATCGAGCACCGCTACGGCTCGGCCGTCGCCCTGGCCGGTATCGACCTTGCCGTCGAATCGGGCGAGTTGCTGGCCCTGCTCGGTCCGTCCGGTTGCGGCAAGACGACCCTGCTGCGCGTGATCGCCGGCCTCGAGTTTCCCGATGCAGGCCGCGTGCGCTTCGCCGGTCGCGACGTCAGCGCGCTCGGCGCGCGCGATCGGCACGTCGGCTTCATGTTCCAGCACTATGCGCTGTTCCGGCACCTCAGCGTGTTCGAGAACATCGCATTCGGCCTTCGCGTGATCCCGTTCTGGCGACGACCGAAACGCGCGGTGATCGCGGCCAAGGTCCGCGAACTGCTCGACCTCGTGCAGCTCGGCAATCTCGCCGAACGCTATCCGTCGCAACTCTCGGGCGGCCAGCGCCAGCGCGTCGCGCTCGCGCGCGCACTCGCCGTGCAGCCCGAGATCCTGCTCCTCGACGAGCCGTTCGGCGCACTCGATGCGCGCGTGCGCGGCGAACTGCGGCGCTGGCTGCGCGGCCTGCACGACCGCATCCACGTGACGAGCGTGTTCGTGACCCACGACCAGGAAGAAGCGTTCGAACTCGCCGACCGCGTGGCCATCATGAACGCCGGACGCATCGAGCAGCTCGCCGATCCGGAGACCCTGTACACGCGTCCGGCGAACCCGTACGTCTGCCGCTTCCTCGGCGAAGTGAACGAACTGCCCGCATCGTTGCACGCGTCGTGGAGCGGATCGCAGGATGCCCGCGTCACCGCGTTCGTGCGCCCGCACGACCTGGCGCTCGTCGTCGATGCCGGCGGCCCGCACAGCGCGCGCATCACCAGCGTGCGCGACCTCGGCCCGACGTTCCGTATCGAAGCGCAGCATCCAACCTTGGGCAAGCCGATCGTCGCGAGCTACGAACGCGAACGCTTCGCGCAGGCGCCACTGCGCACCGGCGACGAAGTCACGCTGCAGCCACGCCACTGGGTGCTGTTCGACGACGAGCACGCGGGGTCCTGAGCCGGGGCATCGTGGCAACATGATGACCGTTCCGGGATCAAGCATGGGTCGTGGCAGCGGGCCCGGCGGCGACCGGCTCGCTCGTCCTGTTTCGGACGGACCCTGGACGCCCCGCCATGCCGGATTGAGTCGAGACTTGACCGCGACCTCGATCTTGCAACGTCCCTGGAGAGTCCGATGGCGATTCGGAACATCCTGTCCGACTTCGATTCCAACCGGGATGCACGCGAGGCGCTGTACAAGCACTTCCATCGGCATCCCGATCGGCGTCGATCCGATCGTGCTCGGTGCCGCGATCGTGACGCGCCTTCAGACCATCGTCGCGCGCGAGGTCGCCCCGCGCGAGACCGCCGTGATCACCGTCGGCAGTTTCCATGCCGGCACCAAGTCCAACATCATCCCGGACTCGGCGGTGTTGCAGTTGAACACGCGCGCGTTCGACAAGGAGGTCGAGAAGCACCTGCACGAGGCGATCGAACGCATCGTCCGCGCCGAGTGCGAGGCGGCCCGCTCGCCAAAGGAGCCTTCGTTCCGCTACTACGACCAGTATCCGCTGACCGAGAACCACGACGAACCGACCGCGAAGGTGCGTGCCGCGTTCGACGAGCATTTCGGTGAGGATTCCGTCGAGATGGCGCCGGTGCCGGCCTCCGAGGACTTCTCGATCATCCCGGATGCCTTCGGTTGTCCTTACACCTACTGGGGCCTCGGTGGCTTCGCCGACTGGAAGAATGCGCCCGGCAACCACTCGCCGTTCTTCGCCCCCGACATCCATCCGACCCTGGACCGCGGGATCGAGGCGATCGTCGTGGCCGCGTCCCCGTGGCTGTTGAAGAAGGACGAGCGATGAGCGCCGCCACGACCCCGGCGTCCGTCCCGGGCGGATTCAAGGGCAATGACGCTGCCCTGCTCGGCATCGTCCTCGCGGTCGTCACGTTCTGGCTGTTCGCCCAGACCACGATGAACATCGGTCCGCTGATGGCCCGGGACGTCGGCATGCCGATGCCGGTCATGAACGTCGCCATCTCGCTGGCCGCGCTGTTCTCCGGCATGTTCACCGTGGTTCTCGGCGGCTTCGGCGACCGCTACGGCCGGGTCAAGGTCGTGCAGATCGGCAACCTGCTCGGCATCGCCGGTTCGCTGCTGATCGCGTTCGCGTCCGGTGCCGCCTCGACGCCGATGATCCTGCTCGGCCGCGTCCTGCAGGGCCTGTCCGCCGGCGCGATCATGCCCGCCACGATGGCCCTGCTGAAGGTCTACTGGGAAGGCAGGGACCGCCAGCATGCGGTGTCCATGTGGTCGATCGGTTCCTGGGGCGGTTCCGGCCTGACCGCGATCTTCGGCGGCTTCATGGCTTCCACGGTGCTCGGCTGGCGCGCCATCTTCATCATCTCCGCCCTGGTCTCGGTGGCCTCGATCCTGCTGATGCGCCGGATCCCGGAGTCCGCCCCGGCGACCGGTCGCAATGCCGGAACCGACTGGATCGGCATCGTCTCGCTGGCCGTCGCCCTGGCGGCGCTGCTCATCGTGGTCACCCAGGGTTCTGCGATCGGCTGGGCCAGCCTGATCACGCTGGCCCTGCTGGGTGTCTTCATCGCTGCGTTCGGTGTCTTCGTCAACGCCGAGCTGCACGCGGCCAACCCGCTGGTGGACTTCAGGCTCTTCCGCAACACCGTGTTCACGGGTGCCACGATCTCCAACTTCCTGATCAACGGCACCGCCGGCGCACTGACGGTCTCGCTGTGGGTGCTGCAGGGCGCGGCCGGGATGTCGGCGGCCACCGCCGGGTACCTCACGATCGGCTACGCCGTCTTCATCATCGCCTTCATCCGCGTCGGCGAAAGGCTGCTGCAGCGCTTCGGCCCGCGCAAGCCGATGATCTGGGGCTCGCTGATCGTGCTGGCCTCGATCCTGCTGCTCATGGCCACGCATACCCTGCAGTGGCAATACACGATCCTGGCGGCCATCGCCTACTCGCTGTTCGGTCTCGGCCTGGCCTTCTACGCCACGCCGTCCACCGATGCCGCGCTGACCAACCTGCCCGATGACCAGGCCGGTGCCGGTTCCGGCATCTACAAGATGGCCTCCTCGCTGGGGGCCGCATTCGGTGTCGCCATTTCCGCCGCGGTCTTCACGGCACTTTCCGAGAGTGGGCTCGAGGTCATTGGTGCGGCCGTGGAGTTCTCGGGTCGACAGGACAATGTGGCCGTGCGCGAGGCGGGCATGGTCGGCCTGGCCATCAACGCGCTGATGGCAATCGCCGCGCTGTTCGCGATCACGATCTTCATCCCGAAACAGGACAAGGGCAAAACACCGACAAGTGCGGAATCCTGATTGCGCGGTTCACCCGCAGCAGCGGCTGCCGATGGCGACATCGGCTGGACGCCCGGCCACGTTCAGGCGCACGGGTCGGCTTTCGGGAGCTGGACCACATTCTGGCGCGCATGATTCATCGAACCTGTGTCACGGCTTGAATCGAGGGTTGCACCGATGCGAATGATCTTGTGGTGTGTGCTCGTGGCTTGGGCGACCGTCGCGAATGCGGCGCCGGGCATGGTCACGTTCGACAGCGCGCAGTTCGCACGCCTCGCCCGCGCGCCGATCGGTGCCACGGTCGAGGTGGCGGAGTTTCCGGTCGGTCCGGGAGTGCTGGCGGCGGTGCGCTTCGAGCGCATCGATATCTACGCGCCCGATGCGCGGATCATCGAAATGACCGCGGATGGCGAGCGCGAAGTGCCGCGCAGCACGCACGTGCAACTGATCGGCACGAGCACTGATGGCGGCACGCGCATCGGGCTGACGCTCGATGCCGCGCGTGGCGACGTGCATTTTGGCGCCGGTTCCGGGCCGGCCGGAACGTTCGTCGTTCGCAGTGAACGCACGTCCGCGGGGCTGCGCTTGCATGCGCTGGACGCGAAAGCCGCGTTGCCATCCGGGGTCGTTCCCGAGTTCGTCGCCAACGACGACACCGCGATCGGCGTCGATGAGGAGCCGCGCCTGCTCGAACACCTTGCCGGCATCGATGCGCGTGCCGCGAGTCCGCCCGCGCGCCTCGCCGTCGTCGCCGTCGACACCGACACCGAACTGATGTTCGAACGCTTCTCGAACAACACGGGCCAGGCGGCCGACTGGATCGCGAGCCTGTTCAACCAGCTCAACGTGTTCTATCGCCGCGACCTCGACGTGATCCTCATGCAGGGCACGACCCTGCTGCGCACGGCGAGCGACCCGTTCAACAACACCGACTCGCCGGCCAGCCAGGCCCAGCTCGTCGAGTTCGGAAACTGGTGGCAGGCGAACCAGGCGGCCGTGCCGCGCGCGTTCGCGATGCTGCTGTCGGGCAAGTCGCCGAGCGGAAACTCGGCCTCGGGCATTGCCTGGCTCAACCGCTACTGCCAGAACGCGGGAAACAACGGCAGCTACAGCATCAACCAGGTCTTCACGAATCCGGGCATCGGCGTTGCGTCGAGCGCCTTCCTGGTCGGCCATGAGCTCGGCCACAACTTCGGTGCCGCGCATACGCATTGCACGAACATCACGACCGGCGCGTCACCGACGCCGACCAACACGATCGACCAGTGTTTCGCCGGCGAGAGCGGGCTCGGCTGCTATGCGGGCGCGACGAGTTGTCCGACCAGTGGTCCGGGCGCCCCGCTCGGAACGCTCATGAGCTACTGCCACCTGCGCTCGCCGACCTGCGGCCAGAACGTGCTGCAGTTCCATCCGACCCATGTCACCCTGATCCGCAACCGGGTCGCCGCGAACACACCGGGTTGCCTGCGCTCCGAGGTCCTCTTCACCCACGGCTTCGAATAGCACACGCTCAGTCGCGCATCAGCGTGCTCTTGCCGAACAGGCTTTCGACGAGATCCACGGCGAGGATCGCGGTCTTGTTGTGCACGTCGAAGGCCGGGTTGAGCTCCATGATGTCGAGTGAGCCGAGCCTGCCGCGGTCGGCGATCATCTCCATGCACAGCTGTGCCTCGCGGTAGTTCGGACCGCCCGGGATCGTCGTGCCGACGCCCGGCGCGATGCCGGGGTCGAGGAAATCGACATCGAAGCTGACGTGCACGTGGGTATTGCCGTCGATGTCGGCCAATGCCTCCTCCATCACGCGCTTCATGCCGATCTCGTCGATGTAGCGCATGTCGTAGATATCGAGGCCGTGGTCGCGCACGAGCTTCTTCTCGCCCGCATCGACCGAGCGGATGCCGACCTGTCGGATGCGGTCGGCAGTCAACGCCGGCGCACTGCCACCGAGCTCGGTCAGTTCGCGCGGACCCATGCCGCACAGGCACGCGACAGGCATGCCATGGATGTTGCCCGAGGGCGTGATCGTGCTCGTGTTGAAATCGGCATGCGCGTCGAGCCACAGCACGAGGAGGCGCTTGCCGACCTCGCGGCAGTGCCGGGCGACCGCCGTGATCGAACCGATTGCGAGGCAATGGTCGCCGCCGAGCAGGACCGGCAGGCAGCCGTCGCGCAACTCCTTGTGCACGGCCTGCATGACCTGGCGGTTCCATTCGACGACTTCGGCAAGATGGCGGTAACCGTCCGCCGGCGCCGTCCATGGATTGATCGGGCCAGCGAGATTGCCGCGGTCGGCGACCTCGAGTCCACGCTGGCGCAGTGCCGCTTCGAGACCGGCGACGCGCAGCGCTTCCGGACCCATCGAGGCGCCACGGTGACCCGCGCCGATGTCGGTCGGAGCGCCGATCAGGGCAATCGGTGGGAATCGTTGCATCGGTGTTCTCGCCCGGGGCCAGCGCGCAGGATAACGCCCGCCCCGGCCACCGACCAGCGCGTACGCGGCTCAGCGGGCGCGGCGCGCGGCGACGGCGGCTTCGATCGCGGCGACGATGCGCGAAGCGGGCTCGCTCTTCGAGAGCACCTCGTCGCAGCCGTGCTCGAGCATGCCGCGCCAGCGCGCCGCATCGGTCTCGACGGTCAGGCAGACCAGCGCGATCGCCGAAAAGCTCGGCTCCTCGCGGACGAGGCGCACGACATCATCTGCCGTCCCGGTTCCGAGCCAGTAGTCGACGATCAGCGCATCGCAGGGCCAGGTCGTCAGCGCCTGCCACATCGACTCGGCGCGCGCGACCGGTCGGACCGTACAGCCGTGGGCGACGAGCGCGGCCTCGATCGCGGCGGCCTGGTCGTCATCGTCCTCGAGCAGGATCACGCGCAACGGCGCCTGCGCACGCGCGGCGAGAGCGACCAGCGGCCTCGCCTCGTGCGTGAGTCGATCGAGTTCGTCGAGCACGTTCGCGACGAGCGGTGCGAGGTCGTCGGCAACGTCGTCTTCGTCGCCGGCGTCGCGCGTGGCCGGGCCGAGCTCGGCGCAGGCGAGCGTGGCGGCATCACCGAGGACCTGATAGCCGTAGGCCGGCGCGGACCCGGCCAGTCGATGCAGCAGGCCGCGCAATTCCGCGCGTACGCCGGCGGCACCGGGCTCGTCGCGAAATGCGTGCCAAGCAGCTGCGAGGGCGGTGCGCTTGCTCGCCAGCGACGCCGCATAGCGATCACGCAACAGGGACAGGCGTTCGTCGAAATCCATCTGCATTCGGCAATCGCATCGGGCCGGAAGACATCGGCAGGGCAAGACTAGCGCGCTGCGCCGCTCGAGCGGCGTCGGCGTGACGAAGTTTGACGGGCCGCGCCAGGCGGCGAGCGACCCACCGGGCGCCATCGTGCTAGCGTTTCAATCCCTGATCGGCAACGGAGGACGCGACATGAACGACCTGACCGGCAACGTGTTCCAGCAACTCGACCAATCGCACATCGAGGGGATCGCGCGCCAGCTCGGGGTCGACCCGGCGCAGGCGAGCGATGCGATCCAGCAGGCCCTGCCCCTGCTGCTCGGCGGACTCGCGCGCAACAGCACGTCGCCGCAGGGTGCGCAATCGCTTTACGGCGCACTCGAGCGCAACCACGCCGATGTCGACGTCGGTGGCCTGCTCGGCTCGATCTTCGGCGCTGGCGGTGCAGGTCGCGCCGGCTCGGGCGGCGGCATCGGCGATGTGCTCGGTGCCGTGCTCGGGGGTGGCTCCGGTGGTCGCTCGGGTGGCGGTGGCATGGGCGACGTGCTCGGCGCGGTGCTCGGCGGTGGCGGTGGCCCGGCGAGCAATGGCGCAGGCATCCTCGGACACATCTTCGGCGGTCGCCGCGGCCAGGCCGAGCAAGGCCTCGGCCAGACGACCGGTCTCGGCAGCGCCGGCGCCGGCCAGTTGCTCGCAATGCTCGCCCCGCTCGTCATGGCCGTGCTCGGCAACATGACGCGCAAGCAGGGCCTCGACGCGAACGGACTCAGCGGCGTCCTCGGCCAGGAACGCAACCGCCTGCAACAGGGCGGCATCGGCGGCCTGTTGACCGGCGTACTCGACCGCGATGGCGATGGCGAAATCGGTCTCGACGAAATGCTGCAGGCCGGTGCGGGATTGCTGGGCGGATTCGGCAAGCGCCCGGGCTGAGGAGATGTCGACTCGCCGGCACTGACACTGCCGGCGCTGCCTCGTCGCTGCGCGATACCGTGCGCTGCAACGTGGCGATGGTTGCCTGCGCGTGGGAACATGGGCTCTCGCTGGAGCAGCCCGAATGGCCGACCTTTCGCCAGCACATTCCTCGGAGGCGATGTTCGTCGAGGTCCACGAGCGCCTCAAGGCCATGGCGAGTCGTCGCCGCGCAGGCGGCTCGCCGGTTTCGCTATGCACGACCGAGCTCGTGCACGAGGCCTACCTGCGCATGAGTGCAGCCAGGCCGACGGACTTCGCGGAACCTGCACAGTTCTTTGCCTACGCGGCGCGCGCCATGCGGCACATCCTCGTCGATGCCGCGCGCGAACGGGCGCAACTCAAGTCGGGCGGAGACCCACGGCGGCTCGCGTTGACCGATCCAGCCGTCGGCTCGATCAGCATCGATCCCGCGCTGGCGCTGGAACTCGATGCCAGCCTTGCAGCGCTCGCGGAGCATGATCAGCGCGCCGCGCGCGTGCTCGAACTGCGCTACTTCGCGGGGTTGCCGATCGAGCACGTCGTCGAACTGCCGGGAATCAGCGAGCGCACGGCACATCGGGACTGGCGATTCGCGCGCGCGTTTCGGGGTTCTGCTTCCCGCGACATCGATGCGAAGCACCGTTGTTTCGTGCGGGAGCGGTGCAAGCGCGAGGGAATCAGCCGGTCTGCGCGGATCACTCCTCGCGCGTCACCCGTAGCACTTCCTCGCTCGAGGTGATCCCGGCGAGGCACTTGCGCCAGCCGTCGTCGAGGATGCCGGGCGAGCGCGCGCGCGCGTGGCGTTCGAGTTCGGCTTCGGAAGCGTTCTCGTGGATCAGGCGGCGCATCGCCTCGTCGACGGCGACGAGTTCGTAGATGCCGGTGCGGCCCTTGTAGCCGGCATGGCGATGGCCGAGGTCGCTTCGCGGGCGGTACAGCGTCGCGACCGTGTCGGCTGGCTGGCCGAATGCGGCGAGTTCGGCCGGCGTCGCCCGGTAGGCCTCGCGCGTGGCCGGGTCGAGCGCGCGCACGAGCCTCTGGGCGAGCACGCCGATCAGGCTCGACGAAAGCAGGAATGGTTCGACGCCCATGTCGCGCAGGCGCGTGACCGCACCGACTGCCGAGTTCGTGTGCAGCGTCGAAAGCACGAGATGGCCGGTCAACGACGCCTGCACGGCGATCTCGGCCGTTTCGAGATCGCGGATTTCGCCGACCATGACGACATCGGGGTCCTGGCGCAGGATCGCGCGCAGGCCGCGCGCGAACGTCATGTCGACCCGCGCATTGACCTGGGTCTGGCCGATGCCGTCGATGTAGTACTCGATCGGATCCTCGACGGTCATGATGTTGCGCGAGGAATCGTTGAGCTTGAGCAGGGCGCCATACAGCGTCGTGGTCTTGCCCGAGCCGGTCGGGCCGGTGACGAGCAGGATGCCGTGCGGTCGTTCGATCATCGATTCGAGGCGCGTGCGCGCGGCCTCGTCCATGCCGAGCTGGACGAGGTCGAGGCGACCGGCCTGCTTGTCGAGCAGGCGCAGCACGACGCGCTCGCCGTGGCCGGCCGGGATCGTCGACACGCGCACGTCGACCGGGCGGCCGGCGATGCGCAAGCCGATGCGGCCATCCTGCGGCAGGCGCTTCTCGGCGATGTCGAGCTTGGCCATGACCTTGATGCGGCTGACCACCGCGTTCGCGATGCCCTTCTGCGGCGCGAGCACCTCGCGCAGCACGCCGTCGATGCGGAAGCGCACGACGAGGCGGTTCTCGAACGGCTCGACGTGGATGTCCGAAGCGCCTTCCTTGACCGCCTCGGTCAGCAGCGCGTTGAGCAGGCGGATGATCGGCGCATCGTCGTCGCTTTCGAGCAGGTCCTCGGGTTCCGGCAATTCGTCGGCGAGCGCCTTCAGATCGAGGCGTTCGTCGAAATCCGAGACCATCGCGCGCGCATCGTCGCCCTGCTCATAGAGGTTGCGCAGCAGGCGCTCGAACGCGACCGGCTCGTGCGCGGTCAGGTGCAGGGCGACACCGAGGTGGCGGCGCAGTTCGGCGAGCACCTCGGGGCGCACGCCGTGCCGACAGGCGATCTCGGCGCCGTCGTCGCGCCATGCGGTCACGGTCACTCCGTGGCGGCGCGCGAAACCGAAACCGGGACGCGCGGGACGCGACGGCGCCGGCGATGCCTCGTTCACCGCGCGCCGCCGGCCGGCTTGCCGTCGATCGGCGGACTGCGCAGGAAATCGTGCACCTCGGGCAGCAGCGGCCGCTGCGAGCGCGGCGTCAACGGCGCCGCATCGTCGCGCATGCGCAGTTGTTCGGTGCGCATGTAGTTGTACTTCTCGCTCGAAACCGCAGCCTCGGTCGCCGCGTCCCGCATGATCTGCGGGCGCAGGAAGATCATCAGGTCACGCTTCTCGTTCTTGTTCGAGCGGTAACGGAAAAGGTTGCCGAGGATCGGGATGCTGCCGAGACCCGGCACTTTCGAGTTGCTGTCCGAGACATTGCTGTCGATGAGGCCGCCGAGCACGAGCAGCGCATTGTCCGCGACCAGCACGCTCGTCGACAGCTCGCGCTTGTTGGTGACGAGATCGACCGCGCCGCTCACCGGCGGGGCGACCGAAGACACTTCCTGATGGATCTCCATTCGCACCGCATCGCCTTCGTTGACGTGCGGCGTGACCTTGAGGACGATGCCGACATCCTTGCGCTCGATCGTCTGGAACGGATTCGTCACCGCACCGTTCTGGCCGGTGCTCGCGGTGTTCGTGTACGAACCGGTGAGGAACGGCACTTCCTGGGCGACCTTGATCTCGGCCTCCTGGTTGTCGAGCGTCAGGATCGACGGCGTCGACAGGATGTTCGTCTTGCCGTCGCCGCGCAGCGCGCGAACGAGTGCGCCGAGATTGAGGATTTCCTTGTCGGTACCCGGAATCTTGATCGTGCCGTCGACGTAGCCGAGCGAAAGGCCGCCGAGGCCACCGAGTCCGAGCGGATTCGTGGCGAGTCCGACGAGGCTGGAGTTGCCGGCCGGCCCGTTGAAGTTCGTGCCACCGATGATGCCCTGGCCAATCGAGTCGCCATCGGTCTGCGGCGCGGTGAACCACTGCACGCCGATCTCGCTCGCGGTCGAATCGGCGACCTCGGCGATGATCGCCTCGATCAGCACCTGTGCGCGACGCACGTCGAGCTGGCGCACGACGGAAGCGAGCGAGCGGAACACCGCGGGCGGCGCGCTGATGACGAGCGCATTGGTCTGGTCATGCGCCTGGATCGTCGCGGTCGAAACGCCGCCACTGCCGCCCTCGCCGGGTTTCGCCGCGGTCGGCGGCGCGATGCCGGTCAAGGTCGCGGCGACGCCCTGCAGGATCGGCACGAGATCCTTTGCGTTCGCATTGCGCAGGTAGATCACCTGGGTGTCGCCGCCGTTCTCGAGCGGCGTGTCCAGATGCGCGATCAGCGCGCGGATCTTCAGGCGCGCGTTCTTCGCGCCGGCAAGCAGGATCGAATTCGTGCGCGAGTCGGCGAACACGCGCGGCGCCTCGGCATTGACCTGAGCGATCTTGTCCTCGGCGAGCACGGTCAGCGTGCGGGCCATCTCGGCCGCGTTCGCATGGGCGAGCGGAATCACCTCGACTTCGGCGTCCGATACCGTGTCGATACGCTGGATGATGTTGGCGAGCCGCGTCACGTTTCCGGCGCGATCGGATATGACGAGCGAGTTCGACGGCGCATGCGCGATGAGCTGGCCACCCTGCGGCATCAGCGGACGCAGGATCTGGATCAGTTCGTTCGCCGACACGTGGCGGACCGGAACGATCTGCGTGATCAGTTCATCGGGTGCATGCGCCTTCGCGCCATTCAGAGAAGCCGAACCGTCCTGCTGGGCCATCGCCTCGGGCACGATCTTGATCATGCTGCCCTGGCTGATCGCCGCGTAGCCATGCACGCGCAGGACCGAGAGGAAAACGTCGTAGATCTCGTCCGGCTGCATCGGCTTGGCCGAGATGACCGTGACCTTGCCCTGCACGTTCGGTCCGAGGATGAAGTTCTTGCCGGTGATCTCGGACACCGTCGCGATCAGCGCCTGGATGTCGGCGTCCTTGAGATTGAGCGTGTGCCTGCCATCGGCGGTCGCGCCGGACGCCGTTGCGGGCGGCAGCTGCGCATGCCCTGGGACGGCAAGGAATGCGGCAACGAGTAAGGCAAGGCATCGCAGCGGGGCACGCTTCATCACGTCGGACTCGGGTTCGCGGGTCGGAAAACCTGGTTGTTCGGACCGGAGCGGCGAGGCCGTGCGCGACATCGAGCGTCGCGCATCCGCCTTCCCTTCCCCGAGACACCCTGCAAGCGTAACAAAGCAGCCCTGCAAACGGTGCAGCGCAGCGAGGCGCGCCCGGGTTCCGGCTGCCCGTGGCGCGTTCGGCCCGGACTCGCCCGCAGCACTGCGGAGGGTCCTGCTCTCCGCCAGGGGCACCGTGCCGCGGATCCGGAGCGACCCGGGTCGCGACCCGACAGAGCCACAGGATTCCTTGATCACCGCCCGGTTGGCTGCGGCAAGATTGCTTTCGCGACCGGGGGCGCTACTGCCGACATCGGCCTCGGGTTTCGATGGCCGTGACGGCGTTACCGCTCTGCCTGATGCCCCTCGCGCTGACACGTCGCCGCGCAGAAGCGATCCTGGTCGCGAACCGACCGTGCCACAAGATTCATCGATCGCCGCGAGGTTGGCTGCGGCAGGATTGCTTTCGCGACCGGGGTCGCTCCTGCCGACATCGGCCGCGGGTTTCGATGTCCGTGACGGCGTTGCCGCTCTGCCTGATGCCCCTCGCGCGGACACGTCGCCGCGCAAGAAGCGATCCTGGTCGCGAACCGGCCGTGCCACAAGATTCATCGATCGCCGCGAGGTTGGCTGCGGGCAAGATTGCTTTCGCGACCGGGGTCGCTCCTACCGACATCGGCCGCGGGTTTCGATGTCCGTGACGGCGTTGCCGCTCTGCCTGATGCCCCTCGCGCGGACACGTCGCCCCGTAGGAGCGACCACGGTCGCGACGGGGTCTTGCGGAGAGGTCGGCGACGAACCGGCAATCCCTCCGCTCCGGTTCGCCGCTGGCCGACCGGCACCCGAAACCCTGGCGCGATCAGCGCAACTTCATCGTGATTTCGGCCGGCACGCCATCACGCGTCACGGTCACGCGCACTGCGCTCGCATTGCCGAGGCTTTCAAGGATCTGCTGGCCGCGCGCGACCGAATCGACCGGGACGCCGTTCACCGCCGTGACGATGTCGCTGGGGCGCAGGCCGAGCTGCGCGATCAGCGCGCTGTCGCCGACTGCCGACACGCGAACGCCGGCGATCTTGCCGTTGTCGAGCACCGGCGTGACGCGCACGCGGCTCGCGAGCGATTCGGGCGTCGTGCCGATCGAGTCGATCGTCTGCTGCCAGTTGATCGCGCCATGCGCGATCTGCGGCGGCGTGAAGCTCAAGGGCGCGATCGAACCCGGAGCCGTTGCCGGCGCCGTGTTGCGAAGGACCGCGCCGCCAGCGGACGGGTTCATCGTCGGGGCGAGGCTTGCCGGCATCGTCTCGTCGCGCACGAGCGGCAGGATCTCGGGTACGCCGACGTGCATGAGGACGACCCGATCGGCATGCACTTCGTCGAGGACTACGCCGGGGACGATTTCCTCGCCGACGCGCCAGGCGCGTTCATTGCCCTGGTCGTCGGCGATCACGGCGATGCCGCGGCGCGGATCGGGGTCGGCCAGCGTCCCGCGCAGGCGCAGCGCGAGCGTGGTCGCCGGCGCATTGCGCGTGCTCGCGGCGCGCTGCGGGGCATCGCCGAACAAGTGCCACTTCGACACGGCGACAGTGGGGGGCGGCTCGCTTGACGCGGCACTGCGCGGCACGGCGACAGCGGCGACGTCGCCAGCCGGCAGCACCGACCAGAACACACGCGCGAGCAGCCATACGGCAATCGCCGCGAGCAGCAGGCAGACGAGGATCGCCGCACGCTCGGACCAGCGAATGCGCTCGGCACCGATGACGCCCGTGCTGCTCCAGCGACTCCACATCAGAGGACAACCCTTGCCGGCGAAACCGTCCGGACTCTAGCAAATCGACCGCGCCGCGACTCAGCGCGCGCCGAAGAAGCGCGCGATTCGGTGGAAGAAGCCCGGCTTGCGGTGGGCAGTGGCCGCGCTCGCTTCGCCGGCCTGAGCCGGCGCAGCGCCATTGCTGCCCGCCGCGCGTTCATGACGCGGCTTGCGTTCGCCGCCGGCACCGCGCGCATCGTTTTTCGCGGCGGCGTGGTTCGCCGGCGCGGCTGCGTTCGGCGTGCCTTCGGCGCCATCGTGGCGCTTGCGCCCGCGTCCGCCACGGCGGCGACGCTTCTTCGCCGGATCGGTGACGGCAACGGCATCACTGCCCGCGACGACCGCTGCAGGAGCGACGATCGGCGCGACCGGCGGTGTTGCCGCGCGCGGCGGCCGGGCATGATCGCTGCGCGGCGGACGACTGCCCGTGCGCGCTCCGGCCCGGGCACCGTCACGCGATCCACCGCGCGGGGGCGGGCCACCTGCACGGCGCGGGCCGCTCGATTTCGGCGGCGGACCGGCCGTATTGCGGGCATCGTCGGCAGCCTCTTCGGCGGCATCGAAGATGCTGATTCCACCATCGGCGCGCGGCTTGCCGGGCGGCACGACGAGCAGGTCGGGCGTCACCGCTGCGGTCGGAATCTTCTGTTCGATGTAGGCCTCGATGTCCGGCAGGCCCATCGCATAACGGTCGCAGGCGAAGCTGATCGCGTCGCCCTCGGCGCCGAGGCGCGCGGTGCGGCCGATCCGGTGCACGTAATCCTCGGCGTCCTGCGGCAGGTCGAAATTGAACACGTGCGAGACGGCCGGGATATGCAGCCCGCGCGCGGCGACATCGGTCGCGACGAGCAGTT
This sequence comes from uncultured Dokdonella sp., assembly GCA_964587775.1. Lineage (GTDB taxonomy): Bacteria > Pseudomonadota > Gammaproteobacteria > Xanthomonadales > Rhodanobacteraceae > Dokdonella. The sequence goes on along the minus strand of CAZPLY010000004.1, from coordinate 116,120 downwards.
CGATCTCGCCCTTCTGGAACTTCGCGAGCAGGCGTTCGCGCTTGGCCTGCGGGACGTCGCCCGACAGCGTCGCGACCCGGTGGCCCTGGCGTTCGAGCGCGCGCGTGACGCGTTCGGCCATCGCCTTGGTGTTGATGAAGACGATGCTGCGATGCTCCTCGAGATGGCCGAGCAGGTGCAGCAGCAGCGGGATCTTTTCCTCGGTGGCCGGGAAGTAAACGACCTGGCGCACGCGCGAGGCGGTCACCGATTCGGTTTCGGCGGTTACCTTCTCGGGGCTGTTCATGTGCTCGTAGGCGAGCTCGAGCACGCGCAGGCTCAAGGTCGCCGAGAACAGCATGCCCTGGCGCTGTTCGCGCGGCGGCATGCGCCGCATGAGGAAGCGCACGTCGGCGATGAAGCCGAGGTCGAACATGCGGTCGGCCTCGTCGAGCACGACCGCATCGACGGCGCGGAACGAGACGACGTGCTGCTTGAGGTAGTCGATGATGCGGCCCGGCGTGGCAATCACGATGTCGACGCCGGCCTTGAGCATCTCGCGCTGCTTGTCGTAGTCGACGCCGCCGTAGATCAGGGCCGAGGTCAGACCGGTATGCCGGCCGATGTTGCGGAAGTCCTTCTCGATCTGGATCGCGAGCTCGCGGGTCGGAGCAAGGATCACCGCGCGCGGATCGCCGGTCTTGCGTTCGACCATCGCCGGGCGCGTCAGCAGGCGGTTCAGGACGGCGACGAGGAACGCGGCGGTCTTGCCCGTGCCGGTCTGCGCCTGGCCGGCGATGTCGCGCCCCTGCAGGGCGACCGGCAGGGTCAGCGCCTGGATCGGCGTGCAGCGGATGAATCCGGCGTCATTCAATCCCGCGAGCAGGCTCGGGTGCAGGTCGAAGCTTTCGAAAACGATGTCGGTGAGAGGTTGCTCGTGATGCATTCGATGGAGATCTCGTGGGGGCATGCGGCAACTGCGGGCTTGCGCGAAGCGGATTCGCCCCAAGCTTGCACAGGACAGCCGATTGGGCTGAAATGGACCGCTCGCGGGCTCAGGCCCCTCTTCGGTCCGCATCGCATTGATCCGGCAAGTGTAGCCGAAGCTGCCTGCGTGCGCTCGGAATCCCGTTGCCCTGACCCACCCTTTCCTGGAGAACCCGGTGAGCCAACCGATTGCCCACGTCAGCGACGACCAGTTCGAAGCCGAAGTCCTCAACTCGACCGAGCCCGTGCTGGTCGACTTCTGGGCCGAATGGTGTGGCCCGTGCAAGATGATCGCGCCGATCCTCGATGAGCTCGCCGTCACCTACGGTGGGCGGCTCAAGGTCGCCAAGGTCAACATCGACAGCAACCAGAAGACGCCCCGCAACTACAACGTGCGCGGCATCCCGACCCTCATGATCTTCAAGAACGGCAAGGTCGAGGCCACCCAGATCGGTGCCGTCAGCAAGACCCAGCTCGCACAGTTGATCGATCGCACGATCTGACCCGGCGCGGCCCGTCGGCCGCGCCGATGCGGCCGGTTCGCATGAATCCGGCTTCAATCGAGGTGCCGCGGAAACTGGACGCCCGCGGCACACGATGCTAAGTTGAGTCCCGGTCCGAGGAGCGCTTCCGCTCCGCCCTGCGGACATCCCCCGCAATTTCCTTTCTCTCCTACGGCACCCAACGAGGTCCGTCCGTGTCCGATATCGATAATCCAGAAAGTGGCGAAACCGCCGCGCCGCCGGCTCGCCCGGAATCCCGACCGCGCCAGCCGCGCGCACCGCGCGGGGAACGCCCGCCGCGTCCGGAGGCCGCTCCGCAGCAGCCGACGCCGGCCGAACAGCAGGCCGACTACGTGCCTCCGAACACCGACTATTCGGCGCCGCCGATGAACGACGCGGGCGGTGCTGACGGCCACAACGACGGCAACGGCGGTGGCCAGCAGCAGCATTCGAACAATCCACAGCAGCACGGCCAGGGCCAGCAGCGCCAGGGCCAGCGCGGACGCCGTGATCGCGACCGTCGCGGTGGCGGTGGCGGTGGCGGGAACCAGGGCAACAACAACGGCAACCGCAACCAGAACCGCGGCCTGCCGGTCGCCGACGAGGAATACGTCGAGAGCCGCGACAATGGTCCGCTGATCGACCTCAACGAGCTCAAGCGCAAGAACGCCTACGAGCTGATCGCGCTGGCCGAAACGCTCGGCATCCAGGAAGGCGTCGCGCGTGCGCGCAAGCAGGATGTGATCTTCAACATCCTCAAGGCGCATGCGCGGGCCGGCGGCGGAATCTACGGCGAAGGCGTGCTCGAGATCCTGCAGGACGGCTTCGGCTTCCTGCGCGGCCCGGACCAGTCCTACCTGGCCGGTCCCGACGACATCTACGTGTCGCCCTCGCAGGTGCGCCGCTTCAACCTGCGCACCGGCGACTACATCACCGGGCGCATCCGGCCGCCAAAGGAAGGCGAACGCTACTTCGCCCTGCTCAAGGTCGACCACATCAACGGCGAACCGCCCGAGATGTCGAAGAACAAGGCGCTGTTCGAGAACCTGACGGCCCTGTTCCCGCGCAAGTCGTTCCGGCTCGAGCGCGGCAATGGCTCGACCGAGGACATCACCGGACGCATCCTCGACCTCGTCGCGCCGATCGGCCGTGGCCAGCGCGGCCTGATCGTCTCGCAGCCGAAGGCCGGCAAGACGATGATGCTGCAGAACGTCGCCCAGGCGATCGTGCACAACCATCCGGACGTGCACCTGATCATCCTGCTGATCGACGAGCGACCCGAGGAAGTGACCGAGATGCAGCGCGGCGTGCGCGCCGAGGTCATCTCCTCGACGTTCGACGAACCGGCGACGCGCCACGTCCAGGTCGCGGAAATGGTCATCGAGCGCGCCAAGCGCCTCGTCGAGCACAAGAAGGACGTGGTCATCCTGCTCGATTCGATCACGCGTCTCGCGCGCGCCTACAACACCGTGATCCCGTCCTCGGGCAAGGTGCTGACCGGCGGTGTCGACGCGAATGCGCTGCAGCGCCCGAAGCGCTTCTTCGGCGCCGCGCGCAACGTCGAGGAAGGCGGCTCGCTGACGATCATCGCGACCGCGCTCGTCGAGACCGGCTCGAAGATGGACGAGGTGATCTACGAGGAATTCAAGGGCACCGGCAACATGGAAGTGCACCTGGACCGCCGCATCTCGGAAAAGCGCGTGTATCCCTCGATCAACATCAACCGCTCCGGCACCCGCCGCGAGGAACTGCTGATCGACCCGGACATGCTGCAGAAGATCTGGATCCTGCGCAAACTGCTGCATCCGATGGATGAACTCGCGGCGATGGAGTTCATGCTCGACAAGATGAAGAACACGAAGTCGAACGACGAGTTCTTCAACTCGATGAAGCGCGGTTGAGGCAATACCACGCTACGGCGCGCGATCGTCGCGCCGTAGCGGCGCCGGCGGCGCGACCTACTGCGATTTCCTGATGTCGCCGACGTCCCAGTCGAACTGCAGGAACAGCAGGGACGGCTGCTCGGCATCGAAGCGCACGCGACACTGGATCGTCTGCGTGTACTCGCCGTCGGTCCCGCGGTCGAACACGATCGGGGCCGAGAGCTGAAGGGTGTCTGGTGCGACTTCATTCGCGCTGGCGGCGAGCCTGGCGACATCGACATCGATGCGCTTGTCGGCGAGCCGGCTCCCGACTTCACGCATGCAGGTGTCGGCCGCCACCTGGCCGCGACTGCTGCCGCCACACGCGGCGAGCAGCCCCAACATCGACACGAGCAGGACCAGGCGCATCGTCGGCTTACTCCACGCCCCGGCAGCAGGACCGCGCAGTGTGACGCGCGGCACAGCACCGGCATGCGCCCGAGTATAGACGGGCGCTGCAGGTTGCGCTTGACGCGGCGCAGCGCGGACGCGCGTCCGCCTCAGTACAGCGGGACCGACGGATCGACTTCGCGCGACCAGGCATCGATGCCGCCTTCGACATTGTGCACGGCACGGAAGCCGCGTTCGCGGAAATGCTCGGCCGCGCGCCGGCTCGACTGGCCGTGGTGGCAGATGAACGCGAGCGGCGTGTCCTTCGGCAGGCCGACAAGCCGATCGTGCGATTCCGCATCGAGGACCTCGGCGCCGGCGAACGGCGCACGCGCGCGATCCTCGGCAGGGCGCACGTCGATGACCGTGATGCGGCCGCCGTCGAGCAGGCCTTTCAAGCCGCGCACATCGATCGCGTGCACGGCAGGCGGCGCTGCCGGCAGGTTGATCGACAGGCCCTCGCCCTGGGTAGTCGAAACCCATTCGATGCGCGCGCCGCGCGCGCGTTGCGCGCTGGCCGGATCGAACAGCACGTCGATCCCACCGGTATTCACGCGGATCTCGCTGCCGGTGATTTCGCGCAACTGGAACTGCGGCTGGTAACGGGCGTCGATCGCGAGGAACAGGCCCATGCCCTCGGCGTCCGCGAGCGCGGCGCGGATCTGCGTCGCGGCCTCGTCGCTGATCGTGATGTCGGGCGGCGTGCGGTCCGGCTCGGGCACGCCGAGCAGGCGGTGAAGCTCGCCGCTCGCGGCCATGCCCTGGACGATGTCGGCGCCGCCGACGAGCTCGCCGCCGACATACAACTGCGGAATCGTCGGCCAGTTGCCGTATTCCTTGATGCCCTGGCGGATCGCCTCGTCGGCCAGCACGTCGACGCTCGCGTAATCGTCGAGCAGGTCGTTGAGGACCCCGGCGGTCGCCGCCGAGAAGCCGCAGCTCGGTGCGTGGCGCGTGCCTTTCATGAACAGGACGACGCGATGGTTGGCGAGCAGCGACTCGATGCGCTGGCGGACGGCGGTGGATTCGGACATGAAAGGTTTCCCGGATGGATGGATTCGATGATAGCGGAGCCGCCCCGGCCTCGTTTGGAGCGCCCGGGGAAATGCTGGATACTTCGCGGCTGCAGGGGTGCTTTTCAACCATGGGGAAGGACGATGATCCGCACGTTGCCGCTTTGCATCGGGATCGCGCTCGCATCGAGTGCGCTGGCCCAGACCGGGCCTGATCGGGTCGGCAGCGAGGCAACGATCCCGTTGACCTGGGTCGGCTCGAACGCACGCGTGTCGCTCGGCATCAATGACGACGGCGACGTCCTCGGCGAGATCCTCGGCATTCTCGGCAAGACCGACGAATCGGCCTGGCTGGCCGAACTCTGGCTCGGCCAGGGCGGCGCCGGCGGCCTGCAATTCGGCTACAACTGGTTGCGCGGCGCGCCCGAGAAAGACAGCGCGGCGGTCTGGAAGGTGTTTGCCGCCGGCGACCAGAACGTGTTCAAGGACCGCAAGGCGAGCCTCGGACTCGGCTGGGAGCGCAACGATTTCTTCGTCAGCGGTTACCTGACCCATGCGACCTCGGGCACGCGCCTCGTCGGCAGCGAGCTGCTGACCGAGACGAACACGCTGGCTGGCAGCGACGCGAGCGGCCCGTACACCCAGCTGCAGACGATCGAGACGCTGACGCGCTTCTTCGAGCGCCCGTACGAGAACGGGGTCGGCCTGCGCTTCGGCGCCTACTTCGACGAACCGCTGCTGCGCGTGCGCGGCGGTCTCGACTACGAGAAAGGCAAGTTCGATTCCGACCAGGCGACGCTCTCGCTCGGCATCGACAAGCTGTTCCGCAACAGCGGCTTCAGCCTTTCGCTGCAGGGCGAGGCGCTGCGCAAGTCGGGCGATTTCGAGACCGACAGGTCCGATACGCGCGGCTGGTTGATGCTGCGCTACGACATCGGCCAGAGCTTCCGCCCACGCGAGCCGTTCCGCATGGTCGAGACGAGTGTTCCGGCGCCACAGGCGAGCGACGCTCCGGCCGAGCCACAGGTCATCCGCAACGAGGTGCGCGTCGACGGCGATGCGATGTTCGATTTCGACCGCGCCGTGCTGCGCGGCGACGCGACACGCGCGCTCGACGAACTGATCGCGAGACTGCAGTCGATCGACCGCGTGAGCCGCGTGAGCATCGTCGGCCATACCGATTCGATCGGTACCGACGCCTACAACCAGGCGCTGTCCGAGCGTCGCGCGGAAGCAGCCAGGAACTATCTCGTTTCACGCGGGATCCCGGCCGACCAGATCGATACGCGTGGCGAGGGCGAACGCGCGCCGAAGGTCGCGAACGACACGCCGGCCAATCGCCAGATCAACCGCCGCGTCGACATCGCATTCCTCACGATCGAGGAAACGACGGTCCCCGCGCCGGCGCCCGAACCGGCACCGGCACGCGTCGAATGGGTGCGCGAACCGGTCAAGGCCAATCCGGCCTGGATCGAGCGCGCACTGCGCAATCCGGCCGAGCACAAGCGCACGGTCGACGTCTACCGGTTCGAGCGCGCGACGAGCACGGAAACGCTCGGACCGCGCATCTACCAGAATCGTCCGCCGGTGGCTGCCAACGATGCGCTGACGGTGGCCGTCAATTCCGCCGCGACCCTGGTCGCGGTGCTCGCCAACGACAGCGACCCGGACAACGATCCGCTTTCTATCACGGCGGTTTCGGTGCCGGCGCATGGCACCGCGACGATCGGCAGCGGCGGCATCCTGTACACACCGGCCGCCGGCTACACGGGCAGCGACAGCTTCAGCTACACGATCAGTGACGGCCGCGGCGGCAGCGCGACGGCGACCGTCAGCATCACGGTGACGTCCTCGGGCGGCGCCAACGAAGCGCCGATCGCGGTCGACGACAATGGCGTCGTGCTCAAGGGCTACGAGGCCGACATCGACGTGCTCGGCAACGACAGCGATCCGGACGGCGATCCCCTGACGGTGACCGCGGTCGAGCACACCGGCCCCGGCATCGCCGAACTGACCATCAATGCCGACAACACGGTGCACTACCGTTCGATCCACGGCTTCTCGGGCTATGACACGTTCCGCTACACGATCAGCGACGGTCGCGGCGGCACGGCAAGCGCGAACGTGCGCGTGCTGGTCTGGGAACTGCCGCCCCACGGCGACTGACGCATCCGGCGCCTGCGCGCGTCGCGCAGGCGCCGACGATTCAGGGCGGCGGCGGCAGCGCAAGCGCGGCGCGTGCGTGCGGCGCGATCGCCGCCGCCCACATCGCGTACTGGGCCGCAGAAGGGTGCAGGCCGTCCGCGGCGAGCAGGTCGCGCGCGTCGCCGCGCGAGAGTCCGGTGATGTCGACCCAGGCCGCCGCGTGAGCGAGCGCGATTTCCCGGGCGGCTGCGTTGAAGTCATCGATCCCGCGGGCGACGCGCACGCGATCGACGCCCTGTGCGGCGGCAAACGGCGTCACGCCCCAGTCCGGGATCGACACGCAGACGACACGCCGCGCGTCGCCGGCCGCCAACGCGATCGCGGTTCCGAGCAGGCCGCTGAATTCGACGCGAAATTCCGCGAGGTCGCGGCCGCGATACTGGTTGTTGACGCCGATCAGCAGCGACACGAGCGTACGCGACCCGGCCGGCGCCTCGCGCGCGATCGCCGCGGCCAGTTCGTCGGTGGTCCAGCCGGTCGTGGCGATGATCTCGGGGCCGGCGAGCGCGTAACCGTCCGCGCGCAGGCAGGCGACGAGCTGTGCCGGCCAGGTGCCCTGCGCTTCGACGCCTTCGCCGATCGTGTACGAATCACCGAGCGCGAGAAATCCGGCCGTCACGGGCGGCGCGGCTCAGGCGACGTGTCGCGCCGGTCGCGCGGCTTCGGCAAGTCGCTCGAGCGTGCGCTCGATGCGCACGAACACCTCCGCGATCTGCGCGGCCTGCGGCAGCAAGGTAATGCGGAAATGATTGCGGTAGTCGACGTTGAAGCTCGATCCGGGCACGACGAGGACGTCCTCGGATTCGAGAAGGTGCAGGGCGAAGGCTTCGTCGTCGACCTGTGGCAGGCGCGCGGGCACGATCGCCGGGAACGCGTACAGCGCGCCGGCCGGAGCGACGACTTCGAGAAACTCGCTGCGCGCGACCGCATCGAGCACGGCGCGCCGTGATTCGTGCAGGCGGCCACCCGCCGAGGTCAGCGCGCTGATCGTGTCGGGTCCTTCGAGCGCGGGCTCGATCGCCCACTGGCCCGGCACGTTGCCGCACAGGCGCAGCGCGGCAAGCAGGTCGAACGCGCGCAGCAGGTCGTGCACGCGCGGCTCGCTGCCCGAGACCGTGAACCAGCCGACCCGGTAACCGCAGGCGCGGTGGACCTTGCTCAAGCCGCCGAAGCTGATGCACGGCAGTTCGCCCGCCAGCGGCGCGAGTGGCTCGAACGGACTGTTGTCGTAGAGGATGCCGTCGTAGATCTCGTCGGCCATCACCACGAGGCGATGGCGCTCGGCCACGGCAACGATGGCTTCGAGCAAGGCGCGCGGATAGGTCGCGCCGGTCGGGTTGTTCGGATTGATCAGCACGATCGCGCGCGTGCGCGGCGTGACCAGCGCGGCGATCTCGTCGGCGTCGGGCAGGTGGCCGCGTGCGGCGGGACACGGATAATGCACGGCGCGCCCGCCATTGAGGATCGTCGCCGCGGTCCATAGCGGATAGTCCGGCGCCGGTACGAGCACCTCGTCGCCGGGCTCGAGCAGGGCGCGCAGGCTCAGGTCGATCAGCTCGCTGACGCCATTGCCGATGAACACGCGCTCGGCGGTCGCCGTCGCCGAGCCGCGGCCGCGTTGCTGGCGGGCGACCGCTTCGCGCGCCGACAGCAGTCCCTGCTGCTGGCAATAGGCCTCGCTGTTCGGCAATGCATGCATGACCGCTTCGCGCAGGTGGGTCGGGGCCTCGAAACCGAATGCGCCCGGATTGCCGATGTTGAGGCGCACGATCCTGCGGCCTTCGGCTTCGAGGTCGCGCGCGCGGTGACTGAGCGTGCCACGGATTTCGTAACGGACTTCGGCCAGACGCGAGCTGGTCGGCACGGCGCGATGGGGCATGTTCGGCGATCGGTCGATGAAGGCGCGGCATCCTAACATTCCCGCTGCACCGCATTGACCGGCCCCGGACCGCCCGCGATGCAACCTTCGTCGCCGCGCGCGCATCCGAGATGCACGGTTGGAACCTGGGCGTTCGACGCCGGAAAGGAACCTCGGTGCGCGCTGTTGCGATGCCCCGACCCGGCCTTACCTCCAGCACGCGCAATCGACTTCGCTCGAGCCGACACTGCGCCCGTTGACAGCATGAGTTTTAGTGTTATAGTTACCTACAACACCATACAAGGCACACACGTCATGTCCGGTCCCTCGATCCTGCTCCCGTTGGCTGCCCTCGGTCTCGGTCTCGCCCTTGCGCTCGGCGGATGCTCGACCGGCACGGCTTCGTCGGTCGCCGCGAAGGACAAGCCGGCCGGCCAGCCGGTCGAGATTGCCCGCGTCGCGCGCGGGGAACTGACCGCCCGCTATGCAGCGACCGCCGCCCTGCAGGCCGAGCGCGAATCGAAGCTCGTCAGCGAGGTGCCCGGCACCGTCCTCGAACTGCTCGTCGAGGAAGGCGATGTCGTGCGCAAGGGCCAGGTGCTCGCCCGCCTCGATGCCGATCGCAGCCGCCTGCAGCTGCGCGAGGCGGAAGCCGACCTGCAACGTCGCCGCAACGACGTCGAGCGCGGCGAGAAGCTGCTCGCGCGCAAGCTCATCGCGGCAACCAGCCATGACGAAGCGACCTCCGAATACGCGGTCCGTCGCGCCGAAGTCGACCTCGCCCGCGTCAGCGTCGGCAAGAGCGAGATCCGCGCGCCGTTCGCCGGCGTCGTCACGCGCCGCTGGGTCAAGCGCGGCCAGTTGCTGGCCATGCATTCGCCGGTGTTCGACATCGCCGACTTCAGCGACTTGCGCGCCGAGCTGCGCGTGCCCGAGCGCGACGCGGTCAATCTCGCCGCCGGCCAGCCGGTCGCGTTCAAGGTCGATGCACTCGGCGCGCGCGCGTTCAGTGCGCGTGTCGAACGCGTCGCGCCGGTCGTCGATCGCGCGAGCGGCACGGTCAACGTCACCGTGCGCGTGCCGAACGACGATCTCGTCCTGCGCCCGGGCCTGTTCACGCGCATGGACATCGCGTTCCTGCACCTCGACGACGCCGTGCTGATGCCGAAAGCGGCCGTGCTCGGCAGCCGCGACGCGGCGATGGCCTACGTCATCGACGAGGGCAAGGCCAAGCGCACGCCGATCCGTCTCGGCCACGACAGCGGCGCGTACGTGCAGGTCCTGCAGGGTGTCGATGCCGGCGTCGATGTCGTCGTCACCGGGCATGCCGCGCTCAACGACGGCGCCGCGGTCGAAGTGCTGCCGGCGGTGCCGGCCGCGATCGCGGAATCACGCGTCGCCGCGGTCACCCGCGACAAGCGCGGCTGATCCGCGACGCGACGGGCATCGCCGGTACAATCCCGGCGATGCCGGCCACCCCCGACGCCATTTCTCCCCTCGCCCGCATCGGCTGGCAAGGCCCCCTGCCCGACGCGGCCGGCGGCATCCGGGTCGCACGCGTCATTGCCCAGCACCGCGCGGGCTATGAACTGCACGACGGCCTCCAGGCATTCAAGGCCCAGCCGGCGCCGAGATTCCTCAAGGCCGACATCGATCCGCGCACGCGTCCGGCGGTCGGCGACTTCGTCCGCCTTGGCGCGGGCAAGCCCGCGCTGATCGAGGACGTCCTGCCACGACGCAGCGTGCTCGCCCGCGCCGCGGCCGGCGAACGCCACCAGCGCCAGCTGATCGCGACCAACATCGATACGGTCATCGTCGTCTGCGGCCTCGACGGCGATTTCAATCCGGCCCGGATCGAGCGCTACCTGCTGCTGATCGAAGGCAGCGGTGCGCGCGCCTTGATCGTGCTGACCAAGGCCGATACCGCCGCGAACGCCGACGAAGCGCATGCCGCATTGCGCGCACGCACACCGGCGCAAGTCGGGATCCTCGCCGTCAATGCGAAATCGCCGGCCAGCGTCGCCCCGCTGCTCGCCTGGCTCGGACCCGGCACGTCGAGCGTGCTGGTCGGATCTTCGGGAGCCGGCAAGTCGACGCTGACCAATACCCTGCTCGGCGAAGCACGCCAGGCGACCAAGGCCGTGCGCACGAACGACAGCCGCGGGCGCCACACGACGACCTCGCGCGCACTGATCCTGCTGCCCTCGGGCGGCTGCCTGATCGACACGCCCGGCATGCGCGAGATCAAGCTGACCGGCGACGAGACGCTCGATGGCGACCAGTTCGCCGACATCGACGAGCTTGCCCAGACTTGCCGCTTCGGCGACTGCAGCCACCAGGGCGAACCCGGTTGCGCCGTGCGCGGCGCGCTCGCCGACGGCCGCCTCGGCAGTGAGCGCTGGCACAACTACCTCAAGCTGCGCGACGAGCTCGCGGCGGCCGCCGACAGCCTCGAAGCGCAGATGCGGCGCAAGAGCGAATCGCGCGTGCTGACCAAGGCGCTCGGCCGCCGCCTCGGCGAAAAATACGGAAAGCGCTGAAACCCCGTGCGCAGGACGACCCGCTCAGGGTCGTGCCGGCCGGTTCGCGAGCACCTGCTCGACGATGCGCAAGGTGCGCTCGACCGCACCGCGCTCGCGTTCGAGCACGGCCTGCGCAGCCTCGCCCATCGCGCGGCGTTCGTCATCGTGGGTGAACAGCCGGTTGACACCCGCCCCGAGTTCCTCGGCATTCGCGACCCGCAGCACGGCATTCGCGGCGATCAGGCTGTCGGTCACTTCCTCGGTGTTGAACGTGTGCGGCCCGACGATGACGGCACGCCCGAGCGCGGCCGGTTCGAGCAGGTTGTGTCCGCCGATCGGTTCGAGGCTGCCGCCGACGAAGGCGATGTCGGCGACCGCATAGAACTGGAGCAGTTCGCCCATCGTGTCGACGACGAAGCACTGGCAGCGTTCGTCGGCATCGACGTCCTCGCTGCGCGTGCGCGTCGTGAAGCCGAGCGATCGACAGGCTGCGGCGACCGCGCGGAAGCGTTCGGGATGGCGCGGCACGATCAGCAGCAAGGCGTCCGGAAAGCGCTGGAGCACGGCCGTGTGCGCCTTCAGCACCGGCAACTCCTCGCCTTCATGCGTGCTCGCCGCGATCCAGACCGGGCGCTGCCCGCCCCACGAGGCGCGCATCGCGGCGCCCGTCTCGGCGAGACTGGCCGGCACCGCCATGTCGAACTTCAGGTTGCCGACCACGGCCAGGCGCGAGACCGCGGCACCGAGCACGCGCAGGCGTTCGGCATCGGTCGGCGACTGCGCGGCGACGAAGGTCGCGCAGCGGATCGCGCGCCGCGCGAGCGGACGGACCGGGCCGTAACCCTTGAGGCTGCGCTCGGACAGGCGCGCATTGGTGACGACGATCGGAATGCCGCGCTCGCGGCACGTGATGAACAGGTTCGGCCAGATCTCGGTTTCCATGATCACCGCGAGGCGCGGGCGGATGCGGTCGAAGAAGCGCTTGACCGAGGCCGGCAGGTCGTACGGCAGGTAGACGTGGAAGACGCGGTCGCCGAACAGCTTCTGGACGCGTTCCGATCCGGTCGGCGTCACCGTCGTGACCACGAACGGCGATCCGGCATACGTGCGCATCAGCGCTTCGATCATCGGCACTGCCGCATTCACTTCGCCGACCGAGACCGCATGGACCCAGATGCTGTCGTGCAGGCCCGGATCGGCGAAAAATCCGAACCGCTCGCGCCAGCGCGAGAAGTAGCGCCGGTACTTGAGACCGCGCGCGGCGAGCCGGTACAGGATCACCGGCGTCATCAGGTACATCGTCAAGGTGTAGAGGAAGCGCAGCACGCATCGATTCCCTGGCGGGCCGCGCAGTATAGGTCGGCGCATAGGCAGACGCGGATGCTGCCCGCATAATCGCCGGGATGCCGCAAACCCTGCCTCCGTTCCGAGCCGCCCTGTTGTCGCCGCGCCATTGGCCGGCCTGGCTCGGCCTCGGCGTGATCTGGCTGATCGCGCGTCTGCCGTACCGTGTCCTGCTCCAGCTCGGCCGCGCGCTCGGCTGGCTGGCCGCGCACCTGCTGCGTTCGCGCCGGCGCATCGCGCAACGCAATATCGAGCTGTGCTTTCCGCAGATCGATGCGGAAGAACGTGCGGGCATGCTCGAAGAGAACCTGCGCGACAGCGGGCTCATGCTCGTCGAATTCGCGCTCGGCTGGCTCGGCTCGGCGCGCGCGATCCGCCGCGTCCCGGTGACGATCGAGGGCGTCGAGCACCTCGAGGCGGCGCTCGCGGGTGGCCGCGGCGTGCTGCTGACCGGCGCCCATTTCTCGCACCTCGAACTGGCCGGGCGCCTGCTCGTCACCCATGCCCGCGTGCGCCTCGCCGGCATGTATCGCGTGCACGGCGATGCGGCCTTCGAATGGGCGATCCGGCGCGCGCGCGCGCGCTATGCCGAGAACATGTTCCGGAAGGACGAATTGCGCGCGAGCGTGCGCCACCTGCGCGACGGCGGCAGCCTCTGGTACGCACCGGACCAGGACATGCGCGGCAAGGATGCCGTGTTCGTGCCGTTCTTCGGCATTCCGGCCGCGACGATCACGGCGACCCATCATCTCGCCCGCCTGTCGGGTGCGTGCGTCATTCCATTCTTCCACCGCCGTCTCGCCGACGGGGGTTATGCCTTGCGCCTCGAGCCGCCGCTGGTCGACTTCCCGGGCCACGATGCCGGCCTCGACACCGCGCGCGTCAATGCCGAGGTCGAACGCATGGTGCGTGAAGCGCCGACGCAGTACCTTTGGATGCACCAGCGTTTCAAGACACGCCCGGCCGGGGAACCGGCGGTCTACTGAACACCTTCAGGGGAGGGGTCGATGGGGTTCCTGTGGACGTTGGCCGGCGCGATCCTCGGCCTGATCGTCGGCGGGCTCGCCGGCGGTGACGATGGGGCACTGTCGGGATTCCTGTTCGGCGCCCTGATCGGCCTGCTGTGGGCGCGCGTCACCGCGCTGTCCTCGCGACTCGAACGCGCCGAACACCAGTTGTCCGACTTGTGGGCGTCGCGAGCGCAAGCCGAAGCGATCGCGCAGATGCGCGCGAACGCCGGCGCGGCAACGCCCGTCGCCGCTGCGCCGTCCGCACCACCACCCGATCGCGCAGCGATGCCGGCGCTCGACGACGACATCCTCGACCTGCGCGCGCTGCCGCGCGTTCCGCCGGCGCCAGCGGTCGCGCCGCGTGCAGCCCCGCCGGCGCGCCCGCCGCAACCCGCGCGCCCACCGGCGCCCGCGCGCGAGAGCACGCTCGATCATGCGTTCGACGTGATCAAGCGCTGGTTCACCGAAGGCAACGTGCCGGTCAAGGTAGGAATGCTCGTGCTCTTCGCCGGCATCGCCGCCCTGCTCAAGTACGCCGCCGACGAAGGCTGGTTCACGCTGCCGATCGAGTTGCGCCTGGCTGGCGTCGGCCTCGCCGCGATCGCCGCGCTCGCATTCGGCTGGCGCCAGCGCGAGGCACGCCGCGCGTTCGCGCTGAGCCTGCAGGGTGGCGCGATCGGCGTCCTCCTGCTGACCGTGTTCGCCGCGTTCCGCCTGTACTCGCTGATGCCGGCCGGTGCCGCGTTCGCCTTGATGCTCGTGCTCGTCGCCGGCGTCGGTGTCCTCGCGGTGCTGCAGGATGCACTGGCGCTCGCCGTGCTCGGCATCCTTGCCGGCTTTGCCGCGCCGATCCTGCTTTCGACCGGCAGCGGCAATCATGTCGTGCTGTTTTCCTATTACGCCCTGCTCAACCTCGCGATCTTCGCGATCGCCTGGGTCCGGCCGTGGCGCGCGTTGAACCTGCTCGGCTTCTTCTTCACGTTCGCGATCGGCACCGCCTGGGGCGTGCTCAGGTACCGACCCGAATGGTTCGCAAGCACCGAACCGTTCCTGCTGCTCTACTTCGCGCTCTATCTCGCCATCCCGATCCTGCATGCGCTGCGCCGCGAACCGACGCGGCGCGATGCGATCGACGGCACGCTCGTGTTCGCCAATCCGCTGCTCGCATTCGCCTTGCAGGCGGCCCTGCTCGACGGTGAACGCATGCCGCTTGCGGGTTCGGCGCTCGGCCTCGGCGTCGTTTACCTCGGCCTCGCCGCCCTGCTCGTGCGTCGCGCGCGCGTGCTCGGCGAAAGCTTCGCCGTGCTCGCGGTCGGCTTCGCGACGCTGGCGATACCGCTCGCGTTGTCGGCGCGCGCGACCGGTTGCGTGTTCGCACTTGAAGGTGCCGCGTTGATCTGGCTTGGCCTGCGCCAGGCGCGACGCCTGCCGCAATGGACCGGTCTGCTGCTGCAGGGACTCGCCGCGGGCGCTTTCGTCATCGCGTTCGACCGCCCGGGTGACGCCGGGCCGCTGTTCCTCAACGCGCGCTTCGCCGCCGCGATCCTGATCTCGGGTTCTGCCCTGGTCAGTGCCTGGCTGTTCCTGCGGGCCGGGGCCGGCAAGGGTCGGGCGACGATGCTCTATCTCTGGGGACTCGCCTGGTGGTGCGCCGCCGTGCTCGTCGACATCGAACGTTTCGTCACGCCCGGCCTGCGTGCGGAAGCCGTACTCGCGGCAGCGGCATTGACCGCCTGGCTCATCGCCGAGGCCGAGCGCGTCTGGCGACAGGCTGCCCTGGCTTGGACCTGCGCGATCGCGATGACGCTCGGCGTGCCCCTCACGCTCGCGATCGCGCTCGGCGCGGATGCCTTCGCCGGTCGCGGCCTGCTCGCCTACGTCGCGTTCGCCGTGTTCGGCGCGCGTGCGCTGGCCTGCCTGCGCGACAGTCCAGGCGCGGCCACCGCAGCGGCCCACCTCGGCTGGCTGTGGACCTGGACCGCCGCGCTCGCGCTGGCCCTGCGCGAATTCGCCGACAACGCAGGACTTGCAACGGGCTGGCAGTTCGCGCTCGTCGCCCTGCCGATCCTCATCGCCCTCGCGCTGGCGCTTCGTGCGCCGACAGCGATCTCGCCGCCGCTGGCGCAGCGTTTCGGCGAATGGCGCGGTGTCCTCCTCGGTGGCCAGGCCCTCGTCCTCGCCCTGCTCTGCTTGGGCGGCCTGTTCCTCGCCGGTTCGAGCGCGCCGCTGCCGTTCGTGCCGGTCCTCAATCCGCTCGAACTGACCAAGCTCGCGATACTCGTCGCGTTCGCGGCCTGGCTGCGCGACCGCGATGCACCCGCCGGCCTGCGCCCGCTGCTGCTTGCCGCGGGCGGTTTCGTGCTCGTCACGGTCGCCACGCTGCGGGCCGTGCACCACCTCGGCGGCATCGCCTGGGACGATCGCATCATCAGCGCGACGATTTCGCAGACCGCGCTCGCCGTCGTCTGGAGCGTGCTCGGCGTGGTCGGCTGGGTGATCGGATCGCGGCGCGGCAATCGTTCGCTGTGGCTGGCCGGTGCCCTGCTCATGGCGGTCGTGCTGGCCAAGCTGCTGCTGATCGATCGCCAGCATCTCGGCAACCTGTTCGGCATCGCCTCGTTCATTGCCTATGGTCTCTTGTGCACGCTGATCGGCTATCTCGCGCCGGCCCCGCCGCGCGAGCCGGCGCCGGCGGCGGCGGAGGCCGCATGAAACCGATCGCGCTGCTCGTGATCGCCGTGCTCGCCGCCCCGGCGGCCGCCGCATCGCCCGCCGACTACGCGGCCAATTTCCCGATCGCGACGCCGGGCGAAGAGGCGGCCTGGCAGATCGAACTCGGCCTCGACGTCCATCGCTGGTCGCAGGATGGCGCCCTGCGCGACCTTGCCGTTTTCAACGCCGATGGCCAGGCCGTGCCGATCGACCGTTGGCAGGCGCCGGCGCGCGAGCGGCACGGCGAACAACGCGCCACGATCGTCCTGCTCGGCTTACCGGTCGCGAGCGTGCGCGGCGACCCGGGCGACCTGCGCCTGCTCGTCGAGCGCGACGCGAGCGGTCGCCTGCGCCGCATCGAAGCCGACGAGGGTGGCAAGCGGCCTGCGGCCGTCGCCGGCCCACGCGACTGGCTGCTCGATGCCGGCGCGTTCGAAGACGGCATCGATGCGCTCGAACTTGCCTGGAGCGCGCCGAGCGACGGCGTCATCGCGCGCTTCGCGGTCGAGGCGAGCGACGACCTGCAGCGCTGGCGCAGCATGCAGCGCGATGCGGCGATCGTCCTGCTCGAACAGGACGGCGCGCGCATCGAACGCCGGCGCATCGCCCTCGACGGCACCCGCGCGAACTTCCTGCGCCTGCGCCGGCTTGATGCCGGCAGCGAACTCGCGGACCTGTCGGCCACCGGCATCCGCGGTTGGCGCGAACACGGCGAGCGCGACCCGCTGCAATGGACCGCTGCCGACCTCGTCGCTGCGCGCGATGGCGCCGGCACGAGCGCGAACCGGCACGATTACCGCCTGCCAGCCGAGCTGCCGATCGAAGCCTTGCGGGTCGAACTCGGCAACGACAACGCGCTCGCCTCACTCGTGCTTTCGACACCGGCCATCACCGGCATGGGCCCGTCACGCTGGAACGAACGCGCGCGCTTCGTCGCGTTCCGCCTGCGGCAGGGTGACGTCTCGATCGACAACGCGGAAATCGCGCTCGATCCGGTCGTGCGCAGCCGTGAACTGCGCCTCGACGCGGCGAGCGCGGTGGCCGTGCCACCACGCGTGGCCGCGGGCTGGCGTGCCGAACGCCTGCTGTTCCTTGCCGAAGGCCGCGCGCCGTTCGTGCTCGCGGTCGGCCACGCCCGCGAGCGACGCGCGGCGACGCCGTTGAATGCAGCAACCGCCGCCTTGCGCGCGCGCTTCGGGGCCGACTGGCAGCCGCCGCTCGCGACGCTCGGACCGGCCAGCGAAGCAGCCGGCATGGCTGCCCTTAGCGAACCGCCGCCCGCGCATGCGTGGCGGCGCTGGCTGCTGTGGGGCGTGCTGGTCGGCGCCGCTGCGCTGATCGCCGGCCTCGCCTTGAAGCTGCTACGCGGACAGGGTTGAGCGCACGCCGCGCGCTTCGGCCAGCGCCGCGCAGTACAACGCGAGCAGCCACCAGAACAGCAGCCCCCACCAGGCCGAGTAGAACGCGAGGTGGGTATTGAGCGGGAAGCACATCGCGATGAGGGCAAGCGCGGGGGCGAACGCGCGCTCGCGCGCCGCGACATCGGCCCGTCGCCAGGCACGGATCGCCGCGATCGTTCCGGCCAGCCACAGCAGCAGGCCGATCACGCCGGTTTCACTGAGCACCTCGAGCACGATCTGGTGCGCATGCGCGGCCGTCTCGGCATCGGGGGCGGCGAAGCGGTCTCCGGCTTCGGCATGCTCGCGGTAATCGTGGCGGAAACCGCGCGCGCCGACCCCGGTCAACGGATGCTCGCGCGCCATCGCGAGCGCCGTGCGCCAGATGCTGAGGCGACCGGCCGACGCCTCGTCGACTGCCTGCGCGCTGCCGTCGAGGGCGAGCATGCTGCGATCGAGGCGGGCCTGGAAACCGTTCGAATCGAGGCGCACGCCGAGCGCGGCCATGACGATCGCGAGCGCGATGCCGGCGAGCAGGGGCATGAACCGGCGCAGGTTGCCGGTTTCGCGCCAGGCGATCACGACGCTGACGATCGCATACGACAACCAGGCCGCGCGCGATCCGGCCGCGAGCACCGGCACGAGCACGAGCACGAAGGCGAGCAGCAGGCCCAGGCGACCGGCGACGGCGCGCGCGCCGAGCAGGACGAACGGCGACAGCACGGCGAGGACCGGTCCGAGCTTGAGGTTGTCGGCGCCGAAGATGCCCGACAGCCGTTCCGGTTCCGGCGCGCCGCCGAGGCTGTGTCCGGTGATCAGCTGGATCCAGGCATCGATCAGCCACAACGCAGCGAGCGCGGCGACCGCGAGCAGGACGGGCCGTGCGTCCTGCGGCCGGCGCAGCGCATGCACGGCGAACAACGCGAACGGAAGGAAGCGCAGGATGCCGGCGGCCGTGGTCCAGGTCCTCGCGGGGTCCACGGCAGCCAGGCCCGAGAACACGACCGGCAACCAGTAGCAGGCGAACAGGATCACGACGAGGCGCGCGCCGGCATCCTCGCGCCATTCGACTCGTCCGCGCAGGACGAGCACGAGCCCGCACAGCATCGCGATCGCGAGCGGCAGTTCGGAGAGCCGGCCGATCGGCAGCAGGGCGAGCACGGCGAGCACGAGCAGCGCCGCCGGCATCGCGCCGCGCGTGGCCGGCTCGACGTGCATGTTCAGTCGGACGACCGCTGGCGCGGGATCGCGGCCACTTCGACGTACAAGGCCAGCGTCGCGGCCTGCATGTCGTCGAGTCGATAGCGCGTCAGCGGCTGGATCGCCGGTGCGCGCCGGATCAGCTCGGCCGCACGTTCGGCGAGCCGGGCGCGATCGCCGGGCGGCACGCGTCCGGCCGGATACAGTTCGGTCAGCAGCTCGTCGACGCCGCCATGCGCGTAGCCGAGCACGGGCCGGCACAGCGAGAGCGCCTCGATGACCGTGCGGCCGAACGATTCGGGGTGCGTGCTCATCTGCAGGACGAGCGTCGACACGGCCATCACGTCGCGCACGTCGGGGCGTGGTGGCGTGATCGCCATGCGCCCGGCGACGCCGAGGCGCACTGCGAGGTCGTTCAGTTCCGCGAGGTACTTGCCGCGACCATCCTCCTGCGCACCGAGCAGCAGGAGCCGGCAATCGATGCCGCGTGCGAGCAGGTCGGCGAGCAGTTCGATCGCTTCGAGATGGCCCTTGAGGCGCGTGCCGCGCGCCGGCAGCGTCAACAGCGGCGCGCCGTCGAGTTGCGGGAACTCGGCGAAGAAGCGCTGGCGCCATTCGTCCTCGGGCTGGTAGCCGAACGGAAATTCGTTGGTGTCGACGCCGCGCGGAATCAGCACGAGACGCGCCGGGTCGGTGCGCGGATAGTGGCGCAGCACGTGATCGCGCACGATGTTCGACACGCAGATCACGCGCTCACCGCGGGCCATGATGCCGCTGTACCAGCCCGGCGAGTTGAGGCCGTGCACGGTAGTGACGAAATGCGGCCGTGGAATCGGCATGCCGCGCAAGGCACGCCAGCCGACCCAGGCCGGAAGGCGGGAACGCGCGTGCACGATGTCGGCATTCGTCTCGCGCAATACCGCGCGCAGACGCGGAATCTGGGCGAACGTCGAGAATCCCTTGCGGCCGATCGGCAATTCGATGTGCTCGCTGCCTTCGGCCACCAGCCGCTCGACGAGGCGTCCGCCCGCCGAGACGACGATGGAAAAGTGTCCGGCCGCGACGAGCGCACGGCCGATCTCGAGGACCGAACGCTCCGCGCCCCCCGAGTCGAGCGCGGGCACGAGTTGGACGACGGTCAGGCGATGAAATGTCAAATTCGAACCCTGCACGGACAATTGGGCGCGTTCCGGGGACGCGCCGAAATACGCGGGCGCCGGCTCAGTTCGCGAGCGTGTACTCCGCTCCACAGTAGGGACATTTCGCATGGCCATCCTGCTCCTCGATCGGAAGATAGACCTTCGGATGCGAGTTCCACAGCGACATCTCAGGCATCGGGCAACTCAAGGGCAGGTCGGCGCGACCGACGCGGTAACGGTTTTCGGCGTTGGCCGGGATGCGGTTTTCCGCGGCCGGGTTGCGCTGCGTCATGCCTATGGCTCCAGGGAAAACATACAGCCCTGAAGTCTAGCAGCATGGAATATGCCAACTGCGTCACAGCTGAGACCGCGAGCGCATCACCGGCGTGGCGCCGACCAGCCGACACCCCCCCGCCGACGCCACCGGCTAGAATGCGGGACTTCGACCGCCGTTGCCTGCCTTCCCGCCTCGTTGGAGACCATCATGGATTTCGCCAAGCTGATCGCCCGCGCCAAAGCCATCCTGTTGACGCCGAAGACCGAGTGGCCAGTCATCGCCGCCGAGCCCGAGACCGTCGCCGGCCTCTACAAGAACTACATCGTCATCCTCGCCGCGATCCCGGCGATCGCGAGTTTCATCAAGGGCAGCCTGATCGGCACGACCCTGTTCGGCATCACCGTGCGCACGCCGATCGGGGCCGGCATCGCCGGCCTCATCCTCGGCTATGCGCTGACCCTCGTCGTCGTCTACGTGCTCGCCCTCATCATCGACGCGCTGGCACCGAACTTCGGCGGCGAGAAGAACCCGATCCAGGCGCTGAAGACCGCGGCCTATGCCTACACGGCGAGCTGGGTGGCGAGCATCGCGGTGATCGTGCCG
The DNA here is from genome assembly GCA_964587775.1 of uncultured Dokdonella sp. Taxonomy (GTDB): domain Bacteria; phylum Pseudomonadota; class Gammaproteobacteria; order Xanthomonadales; family Rhodanobacteraceae; genus Dokdonella. Next base: position 95,059 of record CAZPLY010000004.1, on the reverse strand, counting down.
TGGATCGGCTGGATGGTCGCCCTTGCCGGCGCGATCTACGGCATCTACCTGCTCTACCTCGGCCTGCCGCACACGATGCGCAGCCCGTCGGAGAAATCGGTCCTGTACACGGTCGTGATCGTCATCATCGGCTTCGTCCTGAGCCTGGTCGTCGGCGCGATCATCGCCGGCATCACGACCGCCGGCACGATGGCGGCCGGGGTCGGCCAGTTCGGCTCGACGAGCAGCGTTTCGGTCGACAAGGACAGTGCGCTCGGCAAGCTCGCCGTGTTCGGCGAAAACATGGAGAAGCAATCGCGCAAGCTCGAGGCCGCGCAGAAAAGCGGCGATGCGCAGGCCCAGGCCGACGCGGCGAGCGCGATGCTCGGCGCGATGCTCGGTGGCGGCGACGCGGTCGAGGCACTGCCTCCCGATGCCTTGAAGTCTTTCCTGCCCGAGCGCCTCGCCGCGTTCAAGCGCGAGTCGATTTCGGTCGAGCGCAATGCGGCGATGGGCGTCCAGGTCAGCACCGGCAACGCGAGCTACGTCGACGGCAACGACAACCGCCTCGATCTCGAGATCACCGACATGGGCGGCGCCAAGGGGATCATGGCGCTGGCCGGCTTCGCCGGCGTCGAGACCGAGCGGCAGACCGAGTACGGTTACGAGAAGACCTACAAGCAGAACGGCCGGCTCGTCCACGAGCAATGGGACAACAACAACCGCAGCGGCGAGTTCGGCATCGTCCTCGGCGACCGCTTCTCGGTGAAGCTGCGCGGGCGAGGCGAGGGGCTCGACATCAACGTTCTCAAGTCGGCCCTGACCGCGCTCGACCTCAGCGGGCTCGAGGCGCTCAAGGAAAAGGGCGTCAAGCGCGGTTGAACCGCCTCAGGCGCGCATCCCGAACATCAGCAGCTCGCTGTCGTCATCGGCGGCAATCCCGAGGGCGCGTTCGTTGATCGCGACGACGCCATCGCCGACCGTGGCCTGCACGCCGTTGATCGCGACCGAGCCGGCGGTCACCTGCAGCCAGACGCGGCGACCGAGGCGGACTGCGTGCGTCGCGCGCTCGCCGGCACGCAGTCGCACGACGTGGACATCGATGTCCTGGCGGATCGGCATTGCGCCATCGCGACCACCCGCCGAAGCGAGCAAGGCGACGCCGTCTGGCCCGCCACTCGAGGTCCGTGACCGGCGCGGCGGCGCATTCAGGCGATCCGGCTGGATCCACACCTGCAGCGCGCGCGCCGGCTGGTCGGACGAGGCGTTCGCCAGCCCGCCATCCTCGCTGCCGCTGCCGGCACTGAGGCAGTGCAAGTCGCCCGCGCGCAGGACGCCCGTGGCGACCGATGCATCCTTCAATTCACCGGCGACGACGAAGTCGAGCAGTTCGATGTTCGCGCGGCGTTCGGATGCGATCGACGCACCGGGCGCCAGCTCGATCTCGTTGATGACGCGCAGCGCGCCACAGCCCATGTGCGAGGGGTCGTGGTAGTCACCGTACGAGAAACTATGCCGGATCGTCGATCCGGCGGAATGCGTGGTGCCGCGCGAAGCGGCAGGGCGCAGGGCAATCATGATCGGCCTCGATGGCGGCGGCACCCTCGGGTCACCGGCGCAGGACGCGGCATGCGGAACCGCGATTCCCGTTCGCCGCTCCGGCCAGGCCGAAACGGCGCTGCAACGGGATCAATCCATCCGCGCGAACGCTCGGGCCGCGCGGCGCAGACTCACTTCGCCTGCGGCTTCGGCACGCTGGCTTCGGTCGTGATCTTGATCGTGACCTCGTCGCTGACGTACGGCGCGTTCTTGCCGAGGCCGTAGTCGCTGCGCTTGATCGTCAGCTTGCCGTCGAAACCGATCGCCGGCTGCTTGGACATCGGATGGTCGCTGGCGCCGTTCAGCTTGGCGTCGATCGTGACCGGCTTGGTCACGCCGTGGATCGTCAAGTCGCCGCTGACCTTGAACTTGCCTTCCTCGGCTGCCTTCTCGACCTTCGTGCTCTTGAACGTCGCGGTCGGGAATTTTTCGACGTCGAAGAAATCCGCGCTCTTGAGGTGCTCGTCGAACTTCGCGACGTGGCTGTTGATGCTGGCCGTCGCGATCGTCACGTCGACCGAGGACTTCGTCACGTCGGCGGCGTCATAGGTGATCGTGCCTTCGATGCGGTCGAAGTTCGCGGTCGGATTCGAATAGCCGAAATGGTTCCACTTGAAGACGGTCTGGGTGTGGTTCGGATCGATCGTATAGGTCACCGGAGCGGCGAAGGCCGAGGCCGAAGCGATGGCGAAGACGCTGGCAAGCAGGGTATGGCGCAACATGGGGATCTCCTGGTTCAGGGGTGGGTCGCTCAGGCGAGGCTGCAGGCCTCGTCGAAAGCGAAGCGCTCTTCGCGCGGACGCAGCACGGCGGGATTGCCGTAGCCGATATTGATTAGGAAATTCGATCGGATCGCGGTGCCGGGGAAGAACTCCGCATCGACCCTGGCCGGATCGAAGCCCGACATCGGGCCGCAGTCGAGGCCGAGCGCACGCAACGCGATCAGCAGGTAGGCGCCCTGCAGGCTCGAGTTGCGCGCCGCGGTCGCCTCGATCGCCGCAGGCTTGCCGGCGAACCACGGCACCGCATCCTCTTCCTTGTACAGGCGCGGCAGGTGATCGACGAAAGCGTGGTCCGCGGCGACGATCGCGGTCGCCGGGGCCGCCATCGTCTGCTCGACATTGCTCTCGGACAAGGCCGCGCACAGGCGCCGCTTCGCGTCCGGGGTGCGCACGAAGACGACGCGCATCGGCTGGCAGTTCGCGCTGGTCGGGCCGAGTCTGGACAGCTCGTAGGCCTCGCGCAGCAGGGCGTCGTCGACCGGGCGGTCGAGCCAGGCGTCCGCCGATCGCCGATAGGTCCGCGCGCTGCGGAAGATCCGGTCGAGGGCCTCGTCGGCCAGGCGATTGTTCATCGATACTCCTTCGGAATTCGGCCACGACCGGCATACGGCGGGCCCAGACCAACAGTCTTGCGTCCGGGCCACCGACAATCAACCGGCATTCCGACAACTCATTGCTGCCGCATCATGGACAATGGCGGCCGGAGCAGCCCGGAATGGCGCCGATCGCGGCCAACCGCGGCATGGAGACGAGGTGACGACGAACGCAGCTTCCAGCTGGGTGATCAGTGACGGCCACGCCGGAAACGAAGGCCAGGCACTCGCGCTCGCGCGCGCACTCGGGCTGCAGGCGCGCATCGTGCGGATCGACCTGCGGGCGCCGTGGGACTGGTTCGCGCCGCGCCTGCTGGCCGGTGCACGCCGCGGCCTGCGGACCCTGGACGGCACGCCCATCGAGCCGCCGTGGCCGGCCCTCGCGATCGGCTGCGGGCGGCGCGCGGCCCTGCTGACGCGTGCGCTGCGCCGCTGGAGCGCGGGGCAGTGCGCGAGCGTCCAGATCCTCGATCCGCGCATCGCGACACGCCATTTCGACCTCGTCGTCGCACCACGCCACGATCATCTCGCCGGCGACAACGTGATCACGACGATCGGTTCGCTCAATCCGGTCGACGAGACTTGGCTCGCCGAGGCACGCGCACGCTTCGCCGCCCTGGCTGCATGGCCCTCGCCACGCACGAGCGTGCTGGTCGGTGCGAGCCATCCTGCGCAAGCGCTCGACGAAGACTATTTCGGACAGCTGCACGCGAAGCTCGCCGCGTGGTTCGCGCGCGATCGCGGCAGCTTCCTCGTCAGCACCTCGCGGCGCACGCCGCCAGCGATCATTCCACGCTTGCGCGCGCAGTTCGCGCAGTGGCCGGGCGTGTTCTGGTCCGGCGAGCGCGACGGTGACAACCCCTACCCTGGCCTGCTCGCCTGGGCCGACCGCATCGTCGTCACGCCCGATTCGGTGAACATGCTGTCGGAGGCCTCCGCAAGCGGGAAACCCGTGCACACGTTCACGACGCGACCGTTGCGCGGAAAGCTCGCAGAACTGCATGCGGCGCTCGTCGCCGGCGGCCACCTCGCGCCGATCGACGCCGATCCGGCAAGGCCACCGGTCGTGCTGCGCGAGACCGCGGCGGTCGCCGCGCGCGTGCGAGCGCGCCTCGCGCGCTGAACGGATCAGGCACCGGCATCGAAGGCGAGACCGTGCCCTGCCGCGATGCGCACGACATCGGCGCAGGCGGCGTCGAGCGCGGCATCACGCACGGCGATGCGCGGGCGCCCATCGAGCTTGGTCGCCAGCGATCGCGCGAGCAGCACTTCGTGGGCTGCGCGCAGCGCCCCGGCGTCCGCATCGTCCAGCACGCCGAGTTCGGCCGCGAGACCGATCAGGTCATGCGTGTTCGTGCAGGCCAGCAGGCGCGGATGCGCGGCGCCATGCTCGAGCACGATCGCCTGCAGCAGGAACTCGATGTCGACGAGGGCGCCGAGACCCTGCTTGAGGTCGAGTTGGCGAGCATCGGAGCGGTCGCGCCCGGCGCGCCAGCGCGCCCGCATGTCGGTGATCTGCCGACGCAGCGCCGCGGCATCGCCCTCTCGCGTCAGTGCACCGGCCCGCGCCTCGATGAAACGCCTGCCGAGGCCGACGTCGCCGGCGACCGGGCGCGCACGCACGAGCGCCTGGTGCTCCCAGGTCCATGCGCGCTCGTGCTGGTAGGCGACGTACGCGTCGAGGCTCGTGACGAGCAGGCCCTTGCCCCCGTCGGGGCGCAGGCGCACGTCGATTTCGTAGAGCCGGCCCGAACGCGTCATCGTCGTGAGCAGGTGGACGAAGCGTTGCGCGAGCCGCGCGTGGTAGCGCGCACCTTCGAGCGGCTTGCCGCCATCGGATTCGCGGTGCGCGCTGGCACCGTCGTAGACGAAGACAAGATCGAGGTCGGAGCCGAAACCGAGTTCGACGCCACCAAGGCTGCCGTACCCGATCACGGCCAGGCCGGCGGTCTCTGCGGCGACGCCGGCAAGGCGGCCGTGGGCCGCGACGAGGTCGCGTTCGGCGATGCGCAGGACCGATGCGAGCACGGCTTCGGCGAGGTCGGCGAGTGCGCGTGCGGTCGCCACCGCGTCGATGCGCCGGCCGAGGAAGGCGAGGCCGATCCGGAACTGCGCGGCGAGACGCTGCTCCTGGATCAGCTCGATCTCCTGCTCGAGATCCTTGTCGTGGAGCGTCGCGAGCTGGCGCGCGATCTCGGCTTCGATCACGGCACGATCGGGCGGCGGGCCGTCGCTGCGTTCGTCGAACAATTCGTCGAGCAGCAAGGGATGGGCGATCACATGCGCGGCGAGCCGCTCGCTTGCGGCGAAGACCGCCGTGACGCGCTTGAGCGCGAGCGGTTGCTCGTCGAGCAGGGCGAGGTAGGCGGAACGGCGCGCGACCGCATGGACGAGGCCGAGCAGGCGCACGAGACAGGCCGACGGCGCCGCGCTCGCGGCCGCCGAGGCGAACAAGGCTGGCAGGACCCGATCGAGGCGTTCACGTGCCCGGGTCGAGGCAGAGCGCAGGAGCGGGCTGTTGAGCAGACCTTCGAGGGCGGCGGCGACCGGCTCGACCGGATCGAATCCGGCCTCGGCGAGCGCGGCCCGGTCGACCCCGTCGCGGCTGAAACGCTGCCAGAGCGCGGTCCATTCGGTGGCTTGCGCGCTGTCGCGTACGTGTCCCTCGGGCGCCATGACTGCCGCGAACTCCTCGCTGACGACCGCGCGCTGACAGTCGAGCCGTTCGGCCAGCGCGGGCCAGTCCGGATGCCCGAGGGCGAGTGCGATGCGCTCGCGCACGAACGGATCGGCCGGCACCTCGTGGACCTGCTGGTCGGCGAACATCTGCACGCGATTCTCGAGCCGGCGCAGGAACCGGTAGGCATCGGCGAGGCGCTTCGCGCGTGCCGCCGCGATCAGGCCGAGCTGTTCGGCCGCGCCGAGGGCCTCGAGCAGGCCGCGCACGCGCAAGGCCGGTTCGCGCCCGCCGCGGATCAGTTGCACGAGCTGCACGATGAACTCGATCTCGCGGATGCCGCCCGGGCCGAGCTTGAGATGGTCGGCGAGATCCTTGCGCGCGACGTCGGCATCGATCAGTGCCTTCATCTCGCGCAGGCCGGCGAACGCCGTGTAATCGAAATAGCGGCGGAACACGAACGGGCGCAGCATCGCGAGCAGGCGTGCCGCGGCCACCTTGTCGCCCGCGACCGGGCGCGCCTTGATCCAGGCATAGCGTTCCCAATCCCGGCCCTCGCGCTGGTAGTACTGCTCCATCGCGGCGAACGAGAGGGCGACCCGGCCGACCGAACCGAACGGTCGCAGGCGCAGGTCGACGCGGTATGCATAGCCTTCGGCCGTGCGGTCGGCGAGCAGCGATATGAGGTGCTGGCTGATCCGCGAATAGCCGTTCTCGGCATCGAGCGGTCGCGGCCCGTCGCTCGCCGCCGGCTCCGCCCAGGCGAGCACGAGGTCGACGTCGGACGAGAAATTGAGTTCGCCGCCGCCGAGCTTGCCGAGGGCGAGGACGACGAGCCGCTGCTCCTCGCCGGCCGCGGTGCGCATGACACCGTGGCGCGCGGCGAACTGGCGTTCGGCATGGCGCAACGCGGTCTCGAGGCAGACCTCGGCAAGCACGCTCGCCCCGGCGAGGGTCGTCTCGACGCGATCGACGCCGTTGACGTCGCGCCAGATCAGGCGCAGCGATTCGCGGCGGCGGAAACGGCGCAGTTCGGCCCGGAACTCGTCGTCGCCCGCCGGCGCGCGCAGGATCGACGCGCGCGCGTCGGCGTGACGCGGATCGTTCATGAGGCGGACGAGCTCGGGACCGAGCAGGTGCGGATCGTTGAGGAAGCTCTCGAACGCGTAGTCGCTGGCGAGCAGAACGCGATCGAGACGGCTGTCGACGCCGGCGTCGTCGTGGAACGGCACCCCGACCGCGCGTGCCGCGGCTTCGAGCTGCGTCAGGCGAGCATCGAGGAAGCTTGCGACGGCGCGCGGCCAGCTTGCGAACGGCATTGGCCGATTCTGGCAGCCGCGCACGCGCACGACCAGCTCGACACTTGCAGCCGGGGTCCGATCACGGCAGTCTGCGCGGCGGTCCGGCCGCGGGCGGCGTTTACCGTGCGCTCAGACGCAGCGTGCGACATTCCCGACCGTTTTGCCCGGAGCAACGAAGCCACGATGAGCGCAGCCCTGCGTCGACCGAGCGCGACCCGCACCGCGCACGCCGTTGTCTGGCTCGTGCTCGCGGTCTGCGGCTTCGCCATGCTGGTCAGCTGGCTCGATCCGGCGATCGGCTGGCCGTGGCCCGAGGCCGCGTCCGCGGGCCTCGTCGCGCTCAATGTCGTCCCTTTCCTGCTGCTCGTCGTCCTGTTCGTCGCGCTGACCCGGCGCGTCGTCCTCGCGGTCTGGCTCGGCCTGCTCGCCGTCGTCGCCAGCTACGCGGCGAATGCGATCAAGCTCGAACAGTTGCAGATGCCCCTGCTGCCGGGCGATTTCCACTTCCTGCTCGACCCCGGCGCGGTATTGCCGCTGTTCGCCCACTACATCGGGCACAACGCGGTTCCGCTCCTGATCGGCCTCGGCGTGCTCGCGACGAGCATCGCCCTCGTGCGTGAGCCGGCCCTGCGCAGCCTGCGCGGCTGGTCGCGCGTCGCCCTCGGTGGCGGATCCTTCGCGCTGCTCGCAGGCCTCGTCCACGGCGTTGCCCCGTGGCGCTCGCTGTACGACGCCGATCGCCTGCATTTCGAGCCGTGGTCGGTGGTGGACAGTGCCGAACGCGCCGGCATGGTCGGCACGCTGGTGCTCTACAACTGGGAACTCGCGCGACGCACCGAACTGAGTCCGGATCGCGACGCCGCGACCGGCTTGCTGCGCGAACACGCGACGGCCCTGCGCACGAGCCTCGCTCCGAACACCTCGCGGCTGGCGATGCCGGCCGGCACGCTGCCCGACATCGTCATCGTGCAGAGCGAATCACTGTTCGATCCGGCGCGCCTGGCCGGGGCGCCGGCCAACACCTACCTGCCGAATTTCCACCGGCTGGCCAAGCGCGGCCTTTCCGGCGAGATGCGCGTGCCGACCTTCGCCGGCGGCACGATCCGCACCGAATTCGAAGTCCTGACCGGGCTCGCCCTCGAATTCTTCCCCGGTGTGCAGTATCCGTACTTCGAAATCGCCGACCGTCCGCTGCCCGGCATCGTGCGCACGCTCGCGCGGCATGGCTACCGGAGCACGGCGATCCACCCGAACACCGGCGTGTTCTGGAACCGCAACGAAGCGTTCCGGAAGATCGGGTTCGACCGTTTCATCGACGAATCCGCGTTCGCCGAGGACGACATCGTCGGACTGTTCACCGGTGATGCGGCCCTGACCGACCACGTGCTCGCCGAGCTCGACAGCGATGGGCCGCCGCAGCTCGTGTTCGCGATCAGCATGCAGAACCATGGTCCGTTCGACTGGCGCCCGGGCCTCGACGAAAAGCGCCTCGCCGCACTCGAGCTGCCGCCGGGCCTCGACGAGGGCGGCAAGTACTGGCTGCGCAACTACCTCTACATGCTCGAGGACGCCGACCGCGAACTCGGTCGCCTCGCGGAAGCGCTGCAGAAGCGCGAGCGGCGCACCGTGCTGCTGTTCTACGGCGACCACCTGCCCGCGCTGCCCCCGGTCTACCACCAGATCGGCTTCGCCGACGGTCAAGCGGCGAAGACGCAACCGGTGCCGTGGCTGCTGCTCGACAACGGACGCCGCCTGCGCGACGAGGGCCGCGCGCAGACGACTTCGTGGTTGTTGCCGAGCATCCTGCTCGAAACCGCCGGGATCGGCGGCGATCGCTATTTCGCCACCCTCGATGCCCTGCGCTACAGCCTTCCGCTCGACGCGGCGTCCGCGCATGCCAGCCATCGCGACGCGCTGCGCGCGCTCGGCCAGTTGCGATACCGCGGTGAGCTCGAGGGCATCATCGATGTCGCGCTCGAACCAGCCGGCGCCGAATGGAGCGCGACGATCGCGCCCTGACCGGGACGGCGCCGGTGCCCGGACGGACGGCCGGCAAGACGCGCGCCGAAAAAAACGGTATCCGGATCGGACTCGCGCGCCGTGTGGCGATGGACGAGAAGACTGTCCGGTAAATCTTCGGAGACTACGTCGAGGAGCTGCAAACGAAGATCCGGTTCGTCACACCGGGTTTCTTGGGCATCGACGAGATCAAGATCATCGGCGACTACCGCGCCATGATCACGAATATTGAGCGCCAGACGCTGTTCGACATGCGCGAAAGTCGAAAATGAAGCCAAGGTAATGCAAAACTTCGCATCGCCACATGGAGGACAGCATGGACCTTTGTCTGCGTGGAAAATCTAAGCTCTGGGTTGTAGCGCTCGTCTTGAGCTTGACGTTCGGGTTAGCCGCTGAAACAGCGTCTGCCTTCATCGATCCCCCTGTTCTCGTTCCAGAAAGTCCGACCGCTGGTCAAACGGTGTCGGTCAGTATCCGGCACGGCGATTGCGACGGGTTCTATGCCGATCCGCCGCAGATCACTCAAGTCGGCAATGCGATTCATATGGTCTTGGAGACAACTCGCTACGACGATCCGTTGTGGTGCAATCTTCCCATCTATACGGGTGTTTTTGCGGTCGGGAGCTTTCCTGCTGGCACCTACACGTTGCACATTGAGCGGTTCTACAACACGCTCGTTCCAGCATCTGTCTACGAAACCCTTGCCAACTTCGAGTTCACGGTAAGAGGTGAAACGCCCGTATCGCTGCCGGCGACAGGAGCCGCTGGAGGTTTGCTGTTGGCGCTCGGCATCCTGATCACCGTGGCTTGGCGCCATCGCGCGGGCCGCGATTCCGTATGCATGGTTTTTTTGATGGCGGCGCTCACGATTCCGTCGCTGGCCCAGGCACAGGAGCCTCACGTCTTCGAAGTGCTACGCCTATCCGTCCGTGGACACGGACGGCGACGGACTGGTCGATGGATTCGAGTACGTCGCCGGCACGAGCATCCATCTCAAGACCTCGGACGGCGATGGCGCCTGTCCCGCCACGCCGCCCACGCTTAGCACGTGCGATGGCGACGAGTTCCCGATGGTCGGCCTGCCCGTGTCGGATCCGTGCGATGGCCCGACCGCGGGGAGCTGCCCGGCATTCGACATCATCTTCAAGCACGGGTTCGAATAGAGGTACGACGAACTCGTGCAATGTCTGTTGTCGCGACGGTGCGCGTGAGTCGCCTGCGGCACCGTCGCGGTCTGTTCGCGAAGCGTGGGAGCTTGAGGAAATTTTCCTGTCCAGGTTCGACAGGAAGCCCGCCCGTCACGCGATGAAGATGCCCGAAACCGGCGATCGCCGGCGACCGCGTCGATCTCTCTGCCCAACATCCGGTCAAGCTGCGAAGCCTAGTCATGCATGTGCTTTACCAACATGCATCGAGAAATCTCCTTGGGGGAAAAGCAATCCGCACCCACAGCAAAATCCGGATACCCAAAAAAAACCCGCCGGGCATTGCTGCCGCGGCGGGTTCTTCCCTCCCCACGAGTCGTTTCGCACTCGATAACGCAATACTAATGATTTCTGAAGCTTTGCCACGCCGCGCCGCAACATCAGGTTGTCGCGGCGCAACAAGAGCAGGCCGGAATCAGTCCCCCGCGGGCACCGTGTAGCGGTCGATCCACTTGCGCACCTCGGCGTACCAGTACAGCGAGTTGGCCGGCTTCAGGATCCAGTGGTTCTCGTCCGGGAAATGGATCAGGCGACTGTCGACCCCGCGGTTCTGCAGCGTGTTGAACAGCTCGATCCCATGGTTGACCGGCACGCGGAAATCTTGGGCGCCATGGATGACGAGGGTCGGGGTCCTGAAGTTCGCGGCGCCGAAATGCGGCGAACTCTTCCGGTAAAGCTCCGGTTCGTTCCAGAACTCCTCGCCGTCGCGCCGCTTCGAGGCGCCGTAGTCGGCGGCCATCTGGGTGTACCAGTTGTAGACCGCCGCATGCGCGACGAGCGCCTTGAACGGATGCTCGCGGCCGAGCACGATCGAGGTCAGGTAACCGCCATAGCTGCCGCCGCCGGCGACCATGCGCTCGCGGTCGATGTAGGGCTGGTCGGCCAGCATCGCCGCGGCCTTGATGACGTCCTCGTATGGCAACGTGTCCTGGTCGGGATTGATCGAATCGGTGAACGCCTGGCCGAAGCCGCTCGACCCGTGGAAGTTCGGCCACGCGGTGACATAGCCCCAGGCGCTGAACACCTGTGCGTTCCAGCGCCAGGCGAACGCGTCGGTGATGCCGTTGTGCGGGCCGCCGTGGATCAGCAGGAACAACGGGTGCTTCTTCGTGCGGTCGAAGCCGGGCGGATAGTTGATCCACATCTGGATCGGCTCGCCGCGCGCGCCGGCATACGTGACGCTTTCGTAGCTGCCCCATTCGATGCCGTCGAGCACGCCGTCGTTGATGCGGTCGAGCACCGTCGGCTTGCCGCTGCGGCGGTCGATGCGCACGAGCCGGGGCGGCGAGACGAAGCTCTGGTTCAGCGCGACGAGGCTGCCGTCGGCGGCGAGGTCGAGCGCGCCGAAATCGGTCGCCGCGGTGATTGCGCGCGGCGGCTTGCCGGCGAGCGCGATCTCGTACACGCGCGAGGTGCCTGCATCGTCGATGGCGGAAATGATCGACTTGCCGTCCGCGCTCCACAGCGGCGTGCCGAGCGAGCGGTCCCAGTCGGCCGTGACGACGCGGTTGCGGCCGCCCGCGAGGTCGTGCACGACGAGGCGGCGCGTATCACCGTAGAAGCCGCGGATCGTTTGCCGCGCGAACGCGAGCGTGCGTCCGTCGGGGCTGAACAACGGGCTCGCATCGCTGCCCGGGTTGTCGGGCGTCAGGTTGCGCGCTTGACTGCCGCCGATCGCGAGCAACCAGATATCGGGATTCGCGTCGACCTCACTGCGCGTCGTGTTCGAGACGAAGGCGATGCTGCGTCCATCGGGCGAGATGTCGTACGAAGCGGCGCCGGCTTCCTGGCGCGGCAGTTCGCGGCCGCCGGCCAGGGTCAGGGCCTGCGGTTCACCGCCGCCGATCGCCACGCTGTACACATGCGCCTGGCGGTCGTCGATCCACTGGTCCCAATGCCGGATCGGCGCCTTGTCCCAGGCGGTCGCGCTGACCTTGCTCTCCTTGCGCTTCTTCTGCTCCTCGGCCATCGCCTTCCAGTCCTTGTCGGGCCAGACCCGCGAGACGAACGCGATCCGCTTCGAATCCGCGAACCACTTGATGCCGCCGACGCCGGTCGGCACTTCGGTCAGGCGCCGCGCCTCGCCGCCGGCCGTGATCGGCAGCAGGTAGAGTTGGGCGACATCGTCGCCCTCGCGTTTCGAGGTGAACGCGATCCAGCGCCCGTCCGGGCTGTACTCCGGCGCATTCGCATCACTGCCGTCGGCGGTCAGCGCGCGCGCGTCGCCGCCATCGATCGGGAACAGCCACAGTACCGTGCGCGCCTTGTTCTCTTTCAGGTCGTAGCGCGTGACCGGCGCGACGACGTGGCGGCCGTCCGGTGCGACGCTAGGTGCGCCGATGCGTTGCAGGCGCCACATCGTTTCGGCGTCGATCGGCGCCTTCGCGGCGGCGATCGCCGGAATGACGAAGCCGGCGATGACGAGGACAAGGATTCGCATGGTGTCTCCTTCGGTCGGATGGATGCGGGCGGCGCGCGGATTCAGCGTGCGTCGATGAGTGGGGGGCGCGCGGCATACCATTCCTTCGCGCGCAACAGGTGGAATTCGCGTCCGGCACGGTCGAGCTGCAAGCCGATCGCGAGCGCGCGCCATTGCAGCAAGAGATCGCCGCGCGGGTGGGCCTTGCCGAGTTGCATGCGCGCCTTGATGTCGAAGCGCGCGTTGGCCGCCTCGACGCGATCGAATACGAGCGCGCTGCCGTCCATGCGCATGCGCCCGTTCGCCTGCACCGGACCGGCGTCGACGAGCCGCAGCACCCAGCGCGGATAATCGCGATGGCGCGTGAACAATGCCAGCAGCAGGCCGACATCCTGCATTTCGATCGCGGCGTCGGCATCGATCCGCAGCGGTCGGGTCGCCTCGATGCGCCCGCGCGCGAGCACGAGCTTCGCCCACCAGCGTTCGCCGGCCGTGCGGCCGGCATCGACCACGGTCACATTGCGCAGGTCGAGGGTCGACGCGTCGAGATCGAACCGGCGTGCGGCCGGATCGCTGCCGCCGACGCGCGCATCGAGATCGAAGTCGCCGGCCAGTTCGATCTCGCCGAGTCGCGCACGCGCGCGGCGCGCCTGCACGCCGACCTGGCCATCGCTGATCCGCCCGTCCGCGTCGAGCGCGAGATCGCCGCGCAAGCGGATCGCGCCGCCGAGCACGCTCAGCGAATCGCCGGGCAGGTAGGCATTGATCGCGTGCAGGTCTGGCACTTCCGCACGCTCGAAGCGCACGCTTGCCCTGGCCGATTCGCGGAAGTCGCGCAGCTCGCCGGCAGCGGCGAGGCCGATGCGCAGATCGCTGCCGCGCATGAGCACCTTGTCGGGCGCATCGACGTCCGCGACGTCGTAGCGTGCAACGAGGAGATCGACGCTCGCCTTCGGCCCGCCGGCCTCGTCGACGAGTCGCCCGCTCGCACGTGCCTGGCCGCGGAACCTATGGCCGGCGATGGTCGCGGCGAGCAGCACGTCTGGCACCTCGACGCGCGAGCCAGGCTGGAGCAGGCCGTCGCGCAGGGCGAGCTCGGCGTCGACGCGACCGCGGCCATCGAGCGCGAGCCACGGCGCCTTGACGAGCAGCGGACCGGCCCAGGCCAGCGATTCGAATTGCCAATCAAGATCGAGCCTGCCCGACACGCGCGGCAACAGCGCGCGCGCATCGATGTAGTCGTGAAGCGACGTACCGGCAATGCGCAGGTCGGCATCGATCGACCCTTCGCCCTCGGGCGGTGGTGGCAGGCGGGCGACCAGATGCAGTCCGGACCCGTCGACATCGACGCGCAGGCGCGCGGTTTCGATCGTCGTCGTCGTGCCGCGCCGGGCGCCGAGCGGAAGCTCGAGCGCGACGTGTCCGCCGGCCTGCAACAGGCCCTTCACGATCGAGAGATCAGCCTGCACGCGCCCGCTGCCCGCCGCGCCACTGATCGCGCCGCGCCAATGGCCGGCGGGATCGAGATCGACGGTCAGGCCGGGCAGCTCCGCCTCGATGCGCAGGTTCGCATCGGCGAGACCGAGCCGCGCGAGGCCCGGTGCGTCCTCGTGCCGATGCCTCGCGATCGCGAAGTCGAGCGCGATCGTGCCGGATCGCATCAGCGTGCGCTCGCCGAGCGTGACGACCGCATCGCGCAACATCGCATGCGATGGCAGCAGTTCGAACGGCCCGCCGCGCAGCTGCTTGATGAAACCGACCGCGGCTTCGCCGCGGGTCGCGAGATCCGCACCGTCGATGCGCGCATGGCGCAGTGAATCGGTCGCGATGCGGTCGAAGCGCAAGGTCCAGCCGCCCGCGCGTGCCGGCGGCGGCGCCAGGTCCTCGTCGCTGCGTCCGATCGAGCCATCGACCTCGTCGGCCTCGATCGTCGCGAAACGCAACTCGCGCGAGAACAGCGGCAGCAGTGCGATGCGGCCGTGCGCATGCGCGGCCCGCGCCTCCCACGTCACGCGCCGCACCTGGCCGATCGTTTCGACATTCCACAGCGCGACGAAGCCCGGCCACCACGTCACGCCATGCGACCAGTCGATCCGGAAGCGATCGGGCTTGCGGTTGATCGCCCACGGGCCGAGCGTGCTGTTGAGGAACACGTTGCCGGCGACGAGATACAGCGCGACGAAACCGAGCACGCCGATGGCGATCCGACGAACGATGCGGCGCATGCACAACCCCCGTGCCGGAAGGCCGGCCTGCGCGCAACGATCGGCGAATCGACCGACCGGCGCAAGCTCGCCGGGCCGTGGCGCACCGTGCCGCGCGGCTCATGGATAATCGGCTGCGCCCCGAACGGAGACGCCATGGCCACGCCGAGCGACGCGATCAGTGCCGACATGCTCAAGCGCAAGCTCAACGAGCGCGCCGACGCGCTCGAGGAGAACCTGCGCATCCGCGTGCACCGCGCGACGAGCTGGATCAGGCGTGCGCAGCAGGAACAGGACGATCCCGACCTGCGCGTGATCCTGTTCTGGATCGCCTTCAACGCGGCTTATGCGCGCGAGCTCGGCCACGAGCGCAGCGAGCGGGAAAAGCTGCTCGTGTTCTTCCGCCAGCTCGTCGGCGCGGATCGCAGGCAGCGCCTGCAGAAGATCCTGTTCGAGCGTTTCAGCGGGCCGATCCGCACGATGATCGGCAACCGCTACGTATTCGAGCCGTTCTGGCGCGCACTGCGCGAACACGATTCGAGCGATGCCTGGTCGCGCGATTTCGAAGCACGCAAGAAGGCCGCGATGCACGCGCTGCTCGCGCACCGCACCGACGTCGTACTCGAGATCGTGTTCGATCGCCTGTACGTGCTGCGCAACCAGCTCGTCCACGGCGGCGCGACCTGGAACAGCCAGGTCAACCGCGCCCAGGTACGCGACGGCGCCAACATCCTCGGCGAACTGCTGCCGGTCATGATCGACCTCATGCTGGACCATCCCGACAGCGACTTCGGCGAGATCCTCTATCCGGTGTTGCCGGGCTGAGCAGGCCGGACCGGGCTGCGCCGATCGCGCCCGCTGCGCCCGCGTTCGCTTTCCGGCCGCACGGACTTTGATGGATCGACGAGCCGGTCGCCTGCGCGCCGTCGTCGCATCCCGTCCCGGAGAGGAGACCTGCATGTTCCGCCACCTGTCGATGGCTGTCCTCGTCGCGTGTTCGCTCGCCGTCGGCGAAACCGGCGCGCAGGACACGTTTGCCCTGATTCCGGGCCAGCAGTTGCGGCCGAGCAGCGACGGCGAACAGCCGCGGCTCGGCACGGCGATGGCCTATACGCCCTACCTCGGCGGGCGCCTGCTGGTCGGCCTTCCCGGCGAGGACGGCACGATCGACGATGTCGGCGCGACGATCGTCTACAAGCGTGTCGACGGGACCTGGCAATACGTCGTGCAGATCCTGGCCCCTTCGAACTTCCGCCAGGAGAACGCAGGATTCGGCAAGGCGGTCGCGGTCAGCGGCGAGTGGGCGATCGTCGGGGCGCCGGACGAGGACATCGGCGGTACGGTTGATGCGGGCGCCGTCTACTTCTACCGCTACAACCCGGCCAACGACTACTACCAGTACCACAGCCGCTCCGAAGGCAGCATCATCCAGGCCGGTGCGCGCCTCGGCAGTGCGGTCGCGATCGGCGGCGGGCGCGCCGCCGCCGGCCAGCCCGGTTACAACCAGAACAGCATCGACACCGACACGGGCCGCGTCCAGATGTTCCGGTTCGAGTTCGACACCTGGTTCATCGACGGTGCCTTGCTGTCGCCGCAGACGGTCGCCAACGAGAGCTTCGGCGCGACGCTGTTCCTGCAGGATCTCCCCGGTGCCCAGCTCGACCGCCTGTTCGTCGGCGCGCCGACGACGACGGTCAATGGCCAGGCCGTCGCCGGACGCGTGCATCATTTCCGGCACGACGGAACCGATCCCGCCGGCTGGGAATATCGCGAGAGCATGGAGTGGCTGCCGAGCGACCTGCTCGACTGGTACGGCAGTTCGATCGCCGCGAACGGGGCCTACCTGTTCATCGGCGCACGCGGACGCAACAAGCCCGGCGGCTCGGCCAAGAGCGGTGCCGTGCAGGTGCAGAAGCTCGACGCGTCGGGCTTCTACCAACCCGTGCGCGAGCTGTATCCGATCGTCTCGCAGGCCGGCGCACGCTTCGGCGCGAGCCTCGCCGTGACCTCGACGTTCCCGCCCCGCCTGATCGTCGGCACGCCGGGCTTCGATCGCACGGTCGCTGCCGTCGTCTACGAGGAAGCGGGCCGCGTCAATGTCTTCGACCCGATCCTGCCCGGCGCACCGGGCGACTACGACTGGGACGAAACGAACATCCTCGGCATCGCCGGCACGCCCGGCGCCGACGATGAGCTCGGTACGAGCGTCGCAATCGGCGGCTACACGACACCGGGCAGCACGCCGGTCGCATTCGCCGGTGCGCCGGGCCGCGACGCGGTTCTGCCCGAGGCGGGCCGCGTCCAGGTCTACGTCGGCGATGTCATCTACGCCGACGGCTTCGGCGGCCTTCAGTAGCGCGCCGCGCGGTCCTGCCTGCCTGCGCGCCGCCGCCCGGCGAAGATGCCGCAAGCGGCCACGAGCAGGCCGAGCACGGCGAGCGCGGCCGGGCCGAGGGTCGGCAGCGGGTACACCTCGCCCTGCGGCAGGGGCGCATCATCGTCGATGATCGTTCCGGTCGCTTCGGGATCGCCGAGCATCGCGTTGAGCGGGTCCGCCAGGCGCACGAGCACGGTTTCGTCGCCCTCGACGTCGGTGTCACCGATCACCGGCACCTGGAACACGATCGAACTGGCCCCGTCCGGAACGACGAGGATTGCGCTGGTCGGCACGTAGTCAACGTTCGGCGTCGCCGTGCCGAGGTCGGTCGCGGCGACGAACTGCACGGTTCCGTCCGAAGGCGCCGACAGCGAGATCGTGAAGCTCATCAGCGCGTTGCCGGCGTCGCCTTCGGTGAGGGCCGCATCGGCGATCGAGAGCACGCGTTGCGGGCCGCCAGCGGCGCCGCCCTCGATGCGCGCGACGAGGAAGCGGTCATCGCCACCGGTGCCGGCGCCCGGCACGTCGTAGCCGGCGACGACGATCGCGCCGTCGGCCTGCAGCGCGATCGCGGTAGCCCATTGGTTGCCCGGCATCGGATAGCTGCGCGCGCCGGCGCTGCCGAACGCGGGGTCGGCATTGCCGTTCGCATCGACGCGATACGCGAGCACGGAGACGTCGCCACCCGCATTGGCGATGCCGGCCGCGACGAGGCTGCCATCGGCTTGCAGCGCGATCGCGTGGGCGCGCACGCTCGTCGCGGCGACCGCAGCCGGCTCCAGGACATGCCGTCCGCCGATGCCGAACGCCGGATCCGGCACGCCACCCGCGGTGAGCCGCACGATCGCGGCCTGCTGGACGACGTAGCCGGCCGCGACGACGCGGCCGTCGCCGAGCACGATCACGTCCTCGATGCGATCGAGCAGGGCGCCGATCTCGGCGCGACCATCGCCGGCGAATGCCGGATCGGCATTTCCGGCCGCATCGGTCCGTTGCACGAACGCTCCGCCGGCATCGAGATGGCCGCCGAGGACGACGCTGCCATCGGCGAGCAGGGCAACGGCGAACGCCGAGTTCGTATCCGGATCCGCGACCAGCACGCCCGCGTCGGCGAACGGCGCGACCGGCATGCCGAGCGTGTCGAGCCGCAACGCCGCCGCATCGATGCCGCCACTGCCATCGCCGACGTATCCCGCGACGACGACGCCGGCCGGACCCGACCCCATCGCGATGCCTGTATCGCCGTTCGCGCGGCCGCTCGTCATCCAGCCATTGCCGTGGTTGCCGTAGGCCGGATCGACCGCGCCGCCGGCGAGCAGGCGGACCGCGGCGAAGTCCGGGTAGTTGCCGCTGCCATCGGAGATGAACGTGAGGCCGCCGACGACGATGCGGCCGTCGGCGAGCACGGCGACGCCGTACGCTTCGTCGTCGCTGGCCGCCGCGTAGCTCGCATGGGCGCGCCCGCCGCTGCCGAAGCCCGGGTCGGGAGTGCCGGCGGTATCGAGCCGGAGCACGCCGAAATCGTCGTCGATCGCGTTGTTGGCGACGCTGCCGGCGACGACGATGCGGCCGCTCGCATCGATCGCGACGCCCCAGGCACGCGCATCGTTGCCGTTCATCGGATCGAGCACGATGCCATTCGTGCCGAACGTCGGGTCGAGGTCGCCGGGCGCGGCTTGCAGCGGCGCGCAGGCCAGCGCGAACAGGGCGATCGTCGTGCGATACAGGGGGATCGGGCGCGCCATGGGCAGGTCTCCACTCGTTTCGGACCGGAACGCATGAGAAACCCGCCACCGCCGCCAAGCGAACACGGCGATGCGCAGCGGATCAAGGTGCCGGGCAGACCTCGGCGGCACCGGCTTCGAAGCCGTGGGCGAAGATCTGGTCGCAGGCATACGCGACGCAGGCCGAATATTCGGATGTGTTCCCGCCCGCACTCGTCGCCGTCGCCGTGATGAACCTGGCGTACAGCGAAGCGGTTGCGCTCAGCGGCAGGTCGAACAGCGTCGTGCCATTGCCCGGCGGAAACGTGCTGCCGCCACTGACGATGACCTGGCGCGCGCCGAGGTAGGTCGAGGCACCGCCCTGTCCGCCCGGTCCGCAAGTCGCGCCGGCAAAGAACTCGAGGCGGTATTCGCCGTTCGTGGTCGACAGCGATCCGCGAACGCGCCCGGCACGGCGCACGCCGAAGGCCTGGTCGAGCTGCGGAAAGTTCTGGTCGCAGTTCGCTTCCTCGCATCCGCCGATCAGGACGCCATCGCCGTCGATCGGATTGATGCCGGCCGGTTCGCGCAGGTCGAGGTCGAAGGTCTGGTTTGCATGCACGCGGTTCGCCGACAGCGTCGTCTGGCGCGAGCCGGCGAACAGGATCAGGCCGCTGTAATCGTTCCAGGCGACCTCGTTCTGGTTGATGTCGTTGCCGGTCGCGCCGGATTGCACGTGGATGCCGTGCGTGTTCGGCAGCGCGACGTCGGGCACGCACGGCGGCAGGCAGATCGCGAGCGCCCGGACCCCGATCCGGTTCGAGGCGATCAGGTTGTCGTCACCGAACAGCTGCACGCCGGTCCCGTTTCCCGAGATGAGGTTCTTCATGACGACGCCAAGATCGCTGTCGATGCGCATGCCGACCCGATGGCCGTGTGCCGTGTTGCCGTTCGGAAACGTGCCGATCAGGTTGCCGGCGACGAGATGGCCGGTGCCCGAGCCGCCGAGGTAGATGCCGTAGCCGGCGCCGGCGACCGGATCGGGATCGCCGGCGATCGAATTGCGCTCGGCCGGGTCGATTCCTCCGATGTCGACATCGTTCGCGCTGCTGTTGACGTAGATCGCGTTGTCGTTGTCGCTGCCACCGAGCACGCCGTCGGAGATCTTCCCGAAATGGTTGCCGCGCACGCGATGGCCGCTGCCGGCCTGCAGCAGCACGGCATTCGTGAAACCACCGATGACGAAGCCGCGCAGGTCGAGCGACGCGCTGGCCGGCGCATTGACCGGCACGCGGAACGCGTAACTGACCTGGTTGCCACCGCTGATCGTGATGCGGTACTCGGCTGCGTTGGACCACGCGTTCGCATTCGGTTGCGCACCGGACTGGGTGAATCCGTCGATGCGCATCGGCGTGACGATGTCCGGATACGGCGACTGCGGGATCAGGAACGCGCCGAACGTGCCCGGGATCGCGAAGCGGATCGTGTTGAAGTCCGGCAGACCGTTCGCATCGATGATCGCCTGGCGCAGCGAACCCGCTCCGCTGTCGCCGGCGTGGGTGACGACGAGTTCGGTCGTGTCGACGATGCCCGATTCGTAGGCGCCACGATCGACGGCGCTGCCGACGATGCGTGGGTTGCCGACGATGTCGACCGCGGGCAGGGCCCCGGGCGGACTGTTGTTGCCGCTGTTGATCGCCGGCGAGTTCGGCGCGACCGGGCGGGCATCGCCATCGAGCATCGCATCGCCGACCAGGTTGTTCTCGTTCGTGATCAGCGCGATGACCGGCGCAGTCTCCCAGATGTTGTGGCGGGCATGGACCAGGGGCACGCCGCCGGCGGCGCCATCGAGCGCGACATCAGCCGCCGCGTTCGCGCGGAACACGTTGTTGTCCAGATGCACATTCACGACCTGCGTATCCGCGCCACGCGACAGCGTGAGGCCATCGCCGCCCGAACCGGTGAACGCGTTGTTCGTGACGAAGACATCGGTCTGGAACGTTTCCGGCGAACCGCCCAGTTGCGTACTCGTGCCACCGCGCATGACGTTGTTCTGGAACGCGATCGAGCCGCAGTCGCTCGAGATGCCGAAGCCGGGCGTGCCATCGACGATGGTCCGGCGCCATGACAAGGTGTTGCCGTAATCGGCGCAGGCGCCGAGGTCGAACGTCGACAGCTCCTGCATGTTCGCGAAGCGCACGCCTTCGACCGTGATCCCGAGCGCGGTGCGGCGCAGGCTGAGGCGGGCCTGGCCGAGGCCGTTGATGACCGTGTTCGCCGGATCGACCGTGCGCGCGCTGCAATCGGCGTTGTAGCCGCCGAGCAGGTTGAGGCGGTTGAGCGGGAGGATCAGTCGCGTGCCATTCCAGCTGTACTGCTGGGCGACGAGGCGCAGCGTGACCGTGCCGTCGGCCTGGAACTGCCCGGCCTCGTCGAGCCCGTCGAGAAGGTCGGCAAGCGTCTGCACGCAGATTTCGATCGCGGCGGCCGGCCGCGGAGCGATCGCCGCCAGCGCGCCACACAGGAGGGCGGCCCAGGCGATCGAGCGGCGCGGATGGAACGGAACGATGCGGGTCATGACGAACTCCTCGTTCGATGCCGGTGAAACCCGCGCGCGCCAGCGAACGAACGGATCGCGCGCACGCATTCAGGCCAGACGCGCGCACGAGATGCCGCGTGCGGGTCGGGTCGGCGGCTCACGGCCGCGCGCACGCGTTCGACGCCTGCCCTTCGATCCCGTCGCTGAAGATGCGGTCGCACAGGTAGGTCGCGACGCGGCCCGCGTCGACGAGCCCCGCTGCGTCGGACAACGGTGCGCCGATCGCGGCGACGCGTGGACCGAGGGCCACGCTGGTCCCGAATGCCGAGTTGCCGCCCGGTTCGCGCGGTTCAGTCAGCGTCTGCTTGAGCCGCCACGAGAACGCGCCGATCAGCAGGTTGAACTCGCGGCGATAGAGATAGGCCTCACCGGCATTCGCGAGGAAATCGACGGCGCGCCCGTCCGCACCGACGAGAAGGCGTCCTTGCGAGAGCGCGAGCGCAGTGCCGTAGCGGTCGGCGGTCTCCGCGTCCGGGTGCTGGAGTTCCTGGTCGAACAGGTAGAGGCCGTCGATCGCCTGCTGGCGGAACACGATCACGCTGCCGCCGGGCGTGCCGGCCAGATTGCGACCCGGTGCCCCGAGCGCCACCGTGCCGAGCGCATCGTCGCTCGCCCGTTCGACCGCCACCGCACTGCCGAGCGCATCGAAGAAGCCGGGGTCCGCCGCGGTCAGGTTCTGCAGGCTGGTCCAGGTGCTGCCCGAGCGCGCCCACAGCGTCGCGCGCCCCTGCACACCGGAGCCGCCGGACGGAACCCAGCCCGGTTCGCCGACCACGAGATTGCGCTCGTTGAGGTACAGGCCGAGGTTGACCCAGGTCGCCGCCGAGATGGCGAGGCTCGCACCGAGCTTGCCGAAATCCGCACTGCCGTACCACGGCCCCGATTCCCACACGAGGTTGCCGGCGGCGGGTTCGTAGCGCCCCATCGCGACCGCACCAAGTTCGAACACGCCGAACGTCGCTTTCGGCGAGCCTACGGCGAACACGATGCTCGTCGACGGCGAAATCACGCTGCCGCTGCGCACGACGCTCAATGCCACGGCCGATCCGGTGCCCTCGAACGGGTCGCCGAAGCCGGCCAGTGCGGGCGGCGTCACGCGTCGCCATTCGAGTCCGCCGTGCGAGGCGTCGCCGCCCTCGATGACGGCCGGGATGCGCACGAGGATCGCCTTCGCATCGTCGGCCGGGTTGCAGCCCGGACAACCGGCCAGCAACCATTCACCGGAAAGCGATACGGCGGCCCCGAAGCGGGCACTGGCCACCGGCGTGATGCCGAAACTCTGGGTCGTGAAGCTCGTGATGAGCGACCAGCCGGCCAGTTCGTCGAACCAGCGGTAGATGTCGACGCGGCCCGCGCCGGGGACCGATCCGGCGTCGGCGTCAGGAACGCCGACCGCGAGCAGGTCGCCCGCCAGCGAGACCGAATCGCCGACGCGATTGCCGGCGAAGCCCGCATACAGGGATTGTCGGTGCACGAGCGACAGCGGCGCGCCGTCGGGCAGGATGCCGGCCGGTTGCGGTGGCGGCGTGGCAAGGGCAGCGAACGGGAACGCGAGGAAGAACAGGCCGGCGAAACGGCGGGCGGGACCGGCATCGCGGAATGCGCTCACGGGAGGCTCCTGCGGAATGTTGGACCCGACGAAACCCGCGCCGGACGCGCAACGAACACGCGGACCGCGCGTTCGTTCGCGCGCCCCGGGCGGTTTACCGCACGACCACCGCCAGGACTTTCGATGACCGCCGCGATCATTGCCCGCCCGCCGCCCTGGCATCACGTTTCGGCACCGGGACTGCGTGCTATAAAACCGCCGATGGAAACCGCGTCGGCGGACAGCACGCAACAGTTGCTGCACCGGATCCGGGCCGGCGACGGCGCAGCCCGCGAACGCCTGCTCGCGCGCTACCTGCCGATGCTGCGCCGCTGGGCGCACGGTCGCCTGCCCGCGCATGCGCGTGACCTCGGCGACACCGACGACCTCGTCCAGGCGACCGTGTTGCGTGCGCTCGGCCCGCTCGAGCGTTTCGAGTACGAGGGCAGCGGCTGCTTCCTCGGCTACCTGCGCCACCTCCTGCTCAACGTCCTGCGCAACGAGATCCGCCGCTCCGGCGCACGCGGCAGCCGTACCGATATCCCCGACGCACTCGCCGACGAGGCCGGCGAATCGCCGCTCGAAACGGCGATCGGCCGCGAGCGCGTGCAGCGCTACGAAGCGGCGCTCGCCGCGCTGCCGCAGCGCAGCCAGGAACTCGTCGTCATGCGCATCGAATTCGGCCTCGACTACCAGGAGATCGCCGACGAGACCGGCATGAGCCGCGATGCGATCCGCATGGCGATCAAGCGTGCAGTCGCCGAACTGGCGAGGACGATGGACGATGCCACGCAATGACCCGCGCGCGGTCGATCGACTGATCGAACGCATCCTCGACGGCGAGGCGGCCGACTGGCCCGAACACGCCACACCGCCCGCCGGTGCCGAACGCGAGTTCGAAGCGCTGCATACGCTCGCCGACATCGCCCGCGCATTCCGGCGGTTTGATTCGCCGCCGGCCACGCCGGCGCCGACTTTGTTCCACTGGGGCCACCTCGCGGTGCAGGAGAAGGTCGCCGACGGCGGCAGCAGCGAGGTCTATCGCGCCTGGGATGCAGGCCTCGGCACGCATGTCGCCCTGAAGCTGCTGCGGACCGATGCCGCCGCGCCGCGCGCACGCGTCTTCCTCGACGAAGCACGCCGGCTTGCGAAGGTGCGTCATCGCAATGTGCTCAGCGTGTATGGCGCGGCCGTGCACGACGGTCGACCGGGCCTCTGGTGCGAATGGATCGACGGCCAGAGCCTCGCCAGCCAGGTCGCCGCGAACGGTCCGCTCGGCGCCGACGAAGCGGTCGTGCTCGGCCTCGCGGCATGCCGCGCGCTCGCCGCCGTGCATGCGGCCGGGCTCCTGCATGGCGACGTCAAGCCCGACAATCTCCTGCGCGAACGCGGCGGGCGCATCGTGCTCGCCGACCTCGGCGCGGGCGGCGAGCCGGCCGCGGTCAATGCAAGCCTGCGCAGTTCGGCAACGCCGGCCTGGCTCGCCCCCGAAGTCATGCACGGCGCCCTGCGCACGCCCGCGCAGGACCTGTACGCGCTCGGTGGCGTCCTCCAGTACGTGCTCAGCGGGAATCCCCCCGATCCGGCGCGACCCGGTGCCGATCTCGAACGGATCGACCTGCCCGCGCCGTTGCGCGAGGTGATCGCGCGGGCGCGCGCACCCGATCCCGCACGACGTTTCGCCGATGCCGGCGAGATGCAGCAGGCGCTCGCCGCCTGCATCGATCCGTCGCACGCGATGCCCGCGCCGCGCACGGGTCGGCGCTCGGCATGGGTGCTGGCCGCGATCCTCGCCGCGGTCGCGGCCGGCGCATGGTGGCTGCTCGCGCCGCCGCCCCCGCTGCACGCCGAGGTCGACCTGTTGCGCCATCGCGGCGACATCGCCGAAGTCATCGACGACGGCACCGCGATCGCGCTCGGCGACCGCCTGTCCTTCGTCGTTTCCGGCTCGCGTCCGCTGTGGCTGTATGCCTACAACGCCGATGATCGCGGCGCTCTGCAAAGGCTGTTTCCGCTCGCCGGCCTCGAAACCGCCAACCCGTTGCCGGCCACGCGCCGGGTCGAGATCCCGGGTCGGTCGCAAGGCCGCACGATGCGCTTC
The DNA here is from genome assembly GCA_964587775.1 of uncultured Dokdonella sp. Lineage (GTDB taxonomy): Bacteria > Pseudomonadota > Gammaproteobacteria > Xanthomonadales > Rhodanobacteraceae > Dokdonella. The sequence goes on along the minus strand of CAZPLY010000004.1, from coordinate 69,913 downwards.
GAAGTGTCCTCGCAGGCGAATGCGGAGGACTTCCTGCTGGTCGCCGCCGAAGCCCCGATCGAGCGCCTCGAGGCACTCGCCGGCGCAGCTGCGATCGGCGAAGCCGACGTGCGCACGCGCGGCACCGCGCTCGTCGTGCCCGCGAGCACCGACCTGCCTGGCACGCGGCTCGATGCGCTCGCCGCGGAACTTGCCGGCGAACGCGGGCGCGTGCGCCTGTGGCGTTTCCGCCTGCCGCACCGCGAACCGGAACCCGCTGCGTCGCGACCGTGAGCCTCGCAACAGCCGGCCGGCCTGCCGCGCGCGGCGTTCGCGCTATGCTGCGCGCGAACGGAACGGAAACGCGCATGGCGACGTTCACGAACCTGTTTCGACCACGCTTGCTCGCGCTGCTCTGCCTCGTCGCGCCGGTTTGCGTGGCGGCGCCACCGCCGGCAATCGATGCCGGCGAGATCGCGGCGATCGAGGTGCTGCTCGCGCGCGGCGCGGATGCGCAGGCCCTGCCGCGCGTCGAGCAGCTTGTCGCCGCGCTGCCCGCGGATGCCCCGGCCGCGCAACAGGCCCGCCTGCAGTTGCTGCTCGCGCGCACGCATTCGCTTGGCGAAACGCGCCACGACGATGCGATCGCCGCGGCGACGCGCGCGCTCGCGGGCTTCGGCGACGATCCGGCCCACGCGGCATCCGTCCTGCAGGCACGCCAGCTGCGCGGCATCGCCTTTGCGCGCAAGCGCGAGCCGGGCCGCGCGCTCGCCGATCTCGAAGGCGTCGCGCGCGACCTGCGCGAACGTGCCGGCGCGGACGACCCCGCCTATGCGCAGGCCTTGTCCGACCTGTCACTCGCGCAACGCGTCGCGGCCGACTACGGCGCGGCACTGACCTCGCTCGAGGCCGCGCTCGAGATCCGCCGCGCCCAGCAGCCGCGCGATCCGGTCGCGCTCGCCGCCGTCCTGATCCGGCTCGGCCAGACGCGCCGGATCAGCGGCGACCTCGAGCGCGCCGAGGCCGCCTATGTCGAAGCATTGGCACTGGATCGCGAGGCGCCCGATCCGAGCGGACGCAACCGCGCGGTCGTGCTGTACGCACTCGGCAACCTGTATCGCAACCGCGACGACCCGGCCCGTGCGATTGCCTACTATGCCGAAGCCGTACCGGCCTTCGAGCGTGCCTGGGGCCCCGATTCGGTTCTGCTGAGCCAGGTCTACAACAACTACGGCAATGCCGAGAGCCTGCGGCCGGGCCGCGGCGACGCCGCGATCGCCCAGTTCCAGCGTGCGCTCGACATCGCGGTGCGCAATCGAAGCGAGGATCCCGGCCACTACTACCCGCTGGCCAACATCGCGATGGTGCGCGTCTGGCAGGGTCGCTTCCGCGAAGCCGAAACCGGCTTCCGGGCAACGCTCGAACGCCTGCACGGCGTACCCGCGGGCGCGGAAACGTCACCGCTGTTCGCCCAGCACGGACTGGCTGCCGCATTGTGGGGCCAGTGTCGCCACGCCGAAGCGTTCGAGGCGGCCGCGCTCGCCGAAGGCACGCGCCAGCAGGCCGTGCGCGAGGTTGCCGCCGGACTCCCGGACGAACAGGCGCTCGCCTATCAGGAGCAGGATTACGAGACGCTCGACCATGCGCTCGCGATCGCCCTCGACAGCGGCGACGCGCGCCTGCTCGAACGGGCCTGGGCGCTCGCGCTCGCGGCCCGCGGCCAGGTCACGGCGATCCACGCCGAACGGCTCGCGCGCGCACGCGCGAGTGCCGAGCCCGCCTTGCAGCCGCTGTGGCATGCCTGGCAGAAGGCGAGCGCCGCGCTCGACCAGGCGCAGCGGGACACGGCCGAGGGCGTGCGCCAGGAAGCGCGCGCACGCCTCGACCACGCCGAACGCCGGCTTGCCCAGGCGCTTCCGCAGACCCGCGCGCTGGCCCGTGCCGAGGTCGATCTGGCCGCCGTGCGCGCGGCGCTGCCGGCCGATGCCGCGCTCGTCTGGCTGCATGATCTCAAGCATGTCCGGCCGACCGATTTCGCCAACGCCGCGGTCGATCTCGACGATCCCGACACCTGGGCCTTCGTGCTGCCGTCTGCCGGCGCCGACGTGACCGCGATCCGGCTCGGTTCGGCGAGCGCGATCGGCGGCGCGCTCGCCGACTGGCAGGCAGCGCTGGCGACACCGGCGAGCGCGCTCGACCTCGTGCGGGCCCGTGGCGTGAAGCTGGCCGGACTGGCCTGGTCGCCACTCGCGCGCGCGCTGCCGGCCCGGCGCCTTTTCATCGTCGCCGAAGGTCCGCTGCTGCGCCTGCCGTGGCCGGCGCTGCCCGATCGCGATGGATACCTCGTCGAACGCGAACGCCAGTTCCATGTCCTCAACCACGAACATGAACTGATCGCACCGGGACGCGCGACCCACATGCGCCATGCGCTGCTCGCGGTGGCCGATCCACGCGGCGGCACGACGACGACGGCATCGCGCCGCGACTGCGCCGATCCCGCATCGCTGCCGCCGTTGCCGGGCGCGCGCCGCGAGGTCGCACGCCTGGCCAACCTGCTCGGCGCGCAGCACGCGGAATCGTCGATGCTCGCCCTGGTCGGCGCGGCGGCGAGCGAAGCACGCTTTCGCAGCGAAGCGCCGCACGCGGCCGTCCTCCATCTCGCCACGCACGGCATCGCGTCGGGCACCGCTTGTGCCGACGGCGCCGGCACGCGTGGCCTCAGCCTCGGCGCGGAACGCCCGGCGGCCCGTCCATCCGGATCGACCGCCCTGCTGTTCGCGGCACCGGCGGCGACGGCGCCGGACAGTGGCGACGACGGCCTGCTCGGCAGCCTCGAAATCGCCGCGCTCGATCTCTCGGGCGTGCGCTGGGCCGTGCTCGCCGCGTGCTCGACCGCGGACGGCGACACGCATGCCTACGAGGGCCTGTTCGGCCTCGCGCGCGCGTTCCGACTTGCCGGCGCGCACACGGTCCTGCTGAGCCTGTGGCCGGTCGACGACGACGCGACCGCGCAGTGGAGCGAAGCGCTGTACATCGCCCGTCTTCGCGACCAGCGCGACACGCCTGCCGCGATGCAACACGCGCAACGCGCGGTACTCGCCGCGCGCCGCGCCGACGGCAAGAGCGAGCATCCGTGGTACTGGGCCGGCTTCTTCGCGATCGGCGACTGGCGCTGACGCGCCCGTCGCGCAACGGCGCGACCGGCGCGTCCTGGCCGCCTATTCCGCGGACGCCGCGGCGCGCGGACGCAGCCCGAGCAGGCGACCCTTGCGGCCGTCCTCGAGCAGCCAGATCGCGCCATCGGGGCCCTGTTCGACCTCGCGGATGCGTTCGCCCATCGGGTAGCGGGCCGCTTCGCGCGCCGCGTCGCCGTCGAACGCGATGCGCACGAGCGACTTCGACGACAGCCCGCCGATCAGGCCGTTGCCTTTCCAGTCGGCGAACAGCGCGCCCGAATAGATGACGAACCCGGCCGGCGAGATGACAGGCGTCCAGCTGATCTTCGGCGCGGCGAATTCGGGCCGCGTCGAATGGTCGGGAATCTCGCGACCGTCGTAATGGTCGCCGTTGGAGACGACCGGATAGCCGTAATTCGCGCCGCGGTCGATCCGGTTCAATTCATCGCCGCCCTGCGGACCCATCTCGTGCTCCCACAGGCGACCGTTCGCATCGAACGCGATGCCGAGTGGATTGCGGTGCCCGAGCGACCAGACCTCGGCGGCGACACCGCCCTGCCCGACGAACGGATTGTCGGCCGGCACGCTGCCGTCGTCGTTGAGGCGCAGGATCTTGCCGAGGTTCGATTGCATGTCCTGGGACGGCGTGAACTTCTGCCGGTCCCCCGAACTGATCCAGAGTTTTCCGTCGGCATCGAAGGCGAGGCGATGGCCATAGTGGCCGCCGCCATCGACCTTCGGCACCTGGCGCCAGATGACCTGCAGGTCCGACAGCGCGCCGCCGGCCCCGTCGCCTTGCGCGAACACAAGCTTTGCGCGCGCGACTGCCGCGCCGCGTTTGCCATCCTCGCCCGCTTCGGCATAACTCAGGTACACCAGCCCGTTGCTCGCGAAACGCGGATGCAGCACGACATCGCCGAATCCGCCCTGCCCGCCATACGCGACCTTCGGCACGCCGCTGATGTCGGTCGCCTTGCCACCGATCGCGAGCAGCTTCAGCGCGCCCTTCTTCTCGGTGACGAGCAAGCGGCCGTCGGGCAGGAAGGTCATCGCCCAGGGTTCGTCGAAGCGGGCGACTTCGCGCACCTCGAACGGCGTCTCCGCGTCGGCCGCGGCGGCTCCGCAGGCGGCGCATGCGAGGACCAGCCAGAGCGCGTTTCCAACTGCCGATTGCCTGATGCGCATTGTCTCGCTCCTCCATTCGGGAAGGCGTACATTATTGGAACCAGCCTGAACCCGCACGCGGCTGCGCGTCATCGGCGCGACCGGGGTGGCGGGATCGCAGGTTGCCCGCCGAACACGAGGGAGATGCCGTCATGCCGATCTTTTCGTTGCGTCGAGCCGGCCCATGCATCGCGCCGCCGCTGCCACGCCCGCACCGCGATTCGAGATCGATGCGCGAGGTCGCTTTCGCCGCGGGCGCGATGCTCGCATGCGGGCTTGCTTCGGCCGATTCCTATCGCGTCTATCCGGTCGAAAGCCCGAACCACGGGCCGCGCCAGTTGCTGACCGATCCCGCCGACCCGGTCGCCTCGCCGTTCGGCTGGCATGACACCGATGGCGCGCCTGGGGCCGAGTTCAACTACCTCAACGGAAACAACGCCTACGCCTTCACCGACATTGATGCAAACGGCGTTCCCGATCCGGGCAGCTCCCCGAGCGATCCGCTCCGCCTGTTCGATTTCGCGATTGATCTCGCCGCGCCGCCGTCGTCCAGCTTCCCCGCGCACGTGACGAATGCGTTCTACTGGACGAACCGCCTGCACGACATCTTCTTCCGCCACGGCTTCACGCCGGCGCGCGGCAACATGCAGGCCAACACGTATGGATTCGGCGGAATCGGCAACGACCCGGTCAGGGTCGAGGTCGCATGGGGTGGTGGCACGAACAACGTGAACTACGTGGCGAGGCCGGACGGCCAGAGCCCGTCGATCCGTCATTACATCTGGACCGCGCCGACGCCCGACCGCGAGAGCAGTCTCGATGCCGGAGCGACGACCTGGGCCTACACGCTGCTCATGTACAACCGCCTGACCACCGGCTGTACCCCGCCGACGGAGTCGCCGCACATCGGTTTCGCCGACTTCCTCGGCGTTCTCGTCACGACCGACTTCCATACGGCGACGCCGACGACACCGCGCGGGTTCGGCACCTGGCTGCTCGAGCAGCCGATCACCGGCGCCGGAATCCGCGGGCTGCCATACACAACCGACTTGACGGTGTTCAATCGGACCTACGCGATGTTGCCGACGCTGCAGGCGCCGCACCTGACCGGCAGCGTGTTCGCCGCGGCATTGTGGGACCTGACCTGGGCCATGGTCGCGCGCTACGGCGCGAGCCACGACCTGCTCGCCGGCACCGGGGCCGAGAACCGCGTGCTGCGCCTGGCGATCGACGGCATGGACCTGATGGCCTGTCCGGGCGGTTTCGTCAGTGCGCGCGACGGCATCCTGGCCGCCGACCAGAGCCTGCATGCGGGCCAGGATCGCTGCCTGATCTGGGCCGCATTCGCGCGGCGCGGGATCGGTTTCGGTGCAAGCGAGGGTTTGTCGACCAGCATCAGCGATCAGACGCCGTCATTCTTGATCCCGCCCGATTGCGACCTGCTGTTCGCGAACGGCTTCGATTGACGCGACCTCGACCGGCCTGGGCGGTTCGACGGCGCTCGATGATCGAACGCAGGATGGGCCCGCGGCGGCGCTGCCGTCGTCAGGTCGACGGCGGGTCGAAGCCGTCCGCGAAGATCGGGTCGCCCAGGACCTCGCGGCAGGCGGAAAACTCCGACGTATGCCCGCCCGCGCTCGTCGCGGTCGCCGTGATGAAGTGGCCTTCGATCGCTTCACCGAGGATGTAGGCCTCGAATGATTTCCGGCACTGGTTGTCCGGTCCGACCAGCGCACAATCGAGATCGACGCTGGCCGCACCGAGCAGGACCGCTCCCTCGCCGTGTCCACTCGCATCGCAGGCACTGCTGCGATGGAACTCGATCCGATACGTCCCGCGCGTCGAGGACAGTTGGCCGTTGGCGATCAGATAGCGCAGCGAACCGATGCTCGACGCGCGTGCACGCGAGATCTCCGGGAAATTCTGCCCGCGGTTCGCGCTGCCGGGCCAGTCGAACAACGGATCGGCATCGTTGCCGTCCACGCCGCTCGGGCCGAGGTCGATCGCCAGATCGGCATTGCCCGAATAGGTGTTGCCGGCGAGATTGTTCCAGCTGCCCTCGACGAGGTTGATGCCGTCGCCGCCGTTGCCGGCGAAATAATTCCCGGGCCCGATGCGGTTGCGGCTGGCACCCCCGGCGATCATGAGGCCATGCACGCCGGTCGTCAGGATCGTGTTGCCGGCGAGGGTGTTGCGCTGCGCGGCCTCGCCACTGAGCACGATGCCGAGACTCGCGTTGCGCCTGACCAGGTTGTCCTCGATCACGTTGTCGGGGGAATAGACGAACAGGCCGACCGAATTCGGCAGCGCTTCGAAGATCGAATCGCCGAGCGCATTGCCGAACACCTGGTTGCCGCCGAGATCGTCGAGGACGATGCCGAACGAGGCATTGCCGATCAGGTTGCGCTGGGCAGGATCGCCGCCGCCGATCTGCGCATCGGTCGCGGTGCCGTCGACCCGGATCGCGGTGCCGACATCGACGAGCGGTGTTGCACCGACCGACCCGCCGAACTGCAGTCCGCTCAACAGGTGGCCGCGACCCGAGCGCAGGCGCACCGCATCGCCCGAGAAGCCAGAGAACGCGATCGCGGTCAGCTTGAGGTCATCGTCGACCTCGGGCGCGTTGAAGACGATGCCATTGGTTACACCGCTGCCGGCGCGCAGGATGATGCACGGCGCGCCGTTGTAGCCGAGCGCGATCGTGTTCGCGATGTTGCCCGGCTGCGTTTCGCCGAGGATATCCGTGTCATCGGAAAGCGTGAGCGTCTGCGCGAGGGTGATGACGCGCGGACAGCTGCCCGCGATGTTGAAGCGGATCACCTGGCGGCCATTCACCGAATTCGCACTGGCCACGGCCTGGGCCAGCGAGCCGGTGCCGCTCGATGCCGTGTTCGTCACGTCGAGGTAGAACGCATTGTCGAGCGCCGTCTCGTAGGCCCCGATGTCGGGATCGGCGCCGACGAGGCGCGGGTTTCCTGCCAGGTCGCGCGCGGGCAGGCCGCCCGGCACGAAGCGCGAACCGGCGTTGACGACCGGCGAAGCGATCGCCGGAACGCCGCTTGCGCCAAGCTGCGCAGGCGCGCTGATGTTGTTGCTGTTCGATGCGAACGTGCCACCGGTCAGCGACAGGCTGTCGAAGCGGTTGCTGCGCGCATACAGGTCCGCATTGGCGACGACGACTTCGGCGCCATCGTTCTCGAATACGTTGCTCGTGAGCTGGACCTGGGCGAACGGCGGCTGCTGGCCCGCATTCGCGGGCTGGTAGGCGACGCGCATGCCGCCGTTGCGGAACGTGCTGTTGGCGACCGCGAACTGGGTCGGCGGCTGGCTGTCGAGACGCAGTGCCTGGAAGCGGACGACGCTGTCGTCCGGCGTGCCGGCGCGCGCCGTGAACATCGAGTTGGCGATGAGGACGTCGTACTTGTCGCCAGAAAGGCTGACCAGTGTGTCGAGGACGCGGACGTGGCCGAAACGCAGCGTTCCGGGTTCGTCGTCGTAGTCGATCCAGTTGCCGACAGCCCAGTCGATGTCGTTCGTGGTCAGGTACTCGACGTTCAGCGCATTGTCGATCAGTTCGATGTCGACCAGGCGCTGGCCGCCGCTGCCATTGAGCGTGGTCGCGCCCTGGATCGTGCTGAAGCTCGTGCAGCCGGCGTTGTAGCCGCCTCGGATCGTCAGCTTGCCGTAGTTGCCGCTCGAATCGCCATCGGCACGGTAACGGATGACGAGATTGCTGGACAAGGTGTAGGTACCGGCCCGCAGCTTCAACGTGATCGCACCGGTGTTGCTGCCGTCGATGTCGGCAACCGCCTGGTAGAGCGCGCTCGTGCTCTCGATGCAGACCTCGGTCTGGGCGAAGGCCGGCGCGGCAAGGCAAAGGCTCGCGCCAATCAGGATCCGCGCCGCGCGACCGACCCATGCTGACGATGACGACATCCCGACGCTCCGAAGTTCGATGGAGGAACCACGCAAAAGCCTCGCGCGGGGGGCCACCGGCGCCGTCCTTGGCCGGACGATTGCGCGTCGTCGTGCGTGCTCCACGCTCGGCGACGACTGTCGACACGCCGCGAAACGTGCCGCTCGCCCTCGAAGATGCAGCCGGCGTTCCACTGCGCGTCGGCCGGCAATCGATCGGCCCCTTGCTGGGCAGGGCACCGGGTCCGATGCCATGGATGGTTCCTCATTCGACCGCTTCGATGCGCAGCTGCAGGCCCTCCTCTTCCGCACGGTAATGCAGGGTGTATCGGCCGGGCGGTAGCGTGGGCGTGCCGTAATGCGCGGCCGGATCGAGCACGTCGATCAGCTGGCGGCCGCCCGCCAGCTGGATGCGGGTCTTGCGGTAGTGCGGCAAGTTGGCTGGAAAACGCCGCCACGCGCTGGTCCGGCCCGGTTCGATGCGGCCGAAATCGCGATCACTGCCGGCCCCCGGCAGCCCCTGCCAGGCATGTTCGAACGCGATCGTGCCCTCGTTGTGGATGCGCAGTTCGACCTGGCCGCCGGCCCGCGGGCCGCTGCATGCCGCCAGTGCGGCGAGCAGGAAGGGCACGCTGGCACACCGCGGCCAGCGCGCGGCGTGTCGCATCGCCGGGATCGCGCGTTCAATGCAACGCATCGTAGCTCAGCACATCGAAGCTCTGGGTGTCCTTCGGATTCCAGCTCACGCTCTTCACCCGCACCACGAATCGGTACCTGCGCCCGGCCTCCAGGCTGCCGCCAGGCATCAGGTTTTCGGTGCCGGGCGCGAGGTAGAGGGCGAGCTTCTCGTAGCCCTCGGTCCGCCCATGCACGGCCCTGGCACGCTCGCTGCTGATCGGGTCCACGTGGACACCGGCATAGTCGGACGGAAGATCGTTGGCAACGACATCGGCGTCGATCAGCGCGATTTTCCGGTACGACGGATCGGTGGCCGGATCGAATCCCGCGCCGGATTCGCTGCGTGCATCATTGTAGGCGTTGTAGGCGCCCATCAACTCGCCCAGGCTGGCATAGCGGACGCTCCATTCGATGTCGTTGGTGTCGCGCCGGATGTGGTCGGCGGCCAGCATCAGGTTTTCGCTCCAGTTGCCGCAGGCGCGCTTGCGCCGGCACTGGCTCCACGCGGCGTCGAGCCAGCGTTGCAACTGCGCCTTCTTGTCGTGCGAGCGCATCTGAAAGGCCACGCCCGGACCCATCGCGATGCCGACCTGGCTCTGCTCCGGCGCCACCACCAGCACCGCGCCGTTGCCGACATCGAGCTTGCCGACGCGCAACTGGCGCAGCATCGCCAGCGCGTAGTCGTCGCCGCTCAGGCCATGCAGATCCTTGACCAGCAAGGTCACGATCTCGACGCCGAACTGCTGTGCGTGCTCGAACATCGCCTTTTCGAACCTGGCCCGCCAGCTGGCATCGACGTAGCCGTATTCGTCATAGATGAAGCGGTCGAACTTGGCCGGCGTCGAGCCCGGCGCGGGCAGACGATCGCTCGATGCGGTGGCCACAGGAGCCGCCACGGTAGCGCCCGTCGTCGGTGACGGCGCAGCAGGCACCGGCTCCGCCACGGCTGGTGCGGGCGATGCGGACAGCCCGGACGATTGCGCCACCTTGCCGCCGCCGCGGTCGCAGGACGCGCCACCCTGTTGTTTGCAGGCCTGGGTCCAACCTTCGTGGATCGCGCCCAAGCGGCGGCTGCGGCCCGGGTGGGTCGGGCCATCGGGGCCGTCGGCGACCAGTTCGACCATCGCTGCCTGCGCGTCATCGAGAGATGCGCCCATCTTGTAGAGGACGAAGCCGGAGAACTTGTCGGCTTCGAGTTCGGTCGGGGGCTGGCTGCCCCCGGGCGTGATCGTGTGGCCGGACAGGTGATGGCCGATCTCGTGCGCCATCACGCTGACCGGCGCCCAGGCGTTGCCGTCGGTGGCGGCGCGCACGATGTTCATGAAGTCGCGGTTAAATGCGATCACACGTTGCGGAATCTTCTGTTCGTCGAGCATGATGATCGCGGCCGCGTTCGGGACCCGCGCTTCAACGACCTTGAAGTTCTGCGGCAGGCCGGTGAACTTCATGATCTGCGCGACCATGTCGCGGCACTCGTCGGGCAATGCGCTGCTGACCCCGGTCAAGCGAACCGGCGCGCCGTCGTAGGAGCAGGCCTGCAGGTTGGCGACCAGTTCGTCGACCAACCTCGCTTCGCTGAGGGACGACGACCCGACCGCTGCCGGGATTTGACCGGAGCCTGTCGCGGCAGAGCGGGCCGATTCGCCACTGCTGGATTCGGCGGCGTCGGGCGCACCGCCGCATGCCGCGAGCGCGAATGCGAGGGCAGTGACGGTCAGGCTGCGGGCCACCGTGTTCGATGTCATGGGAGGTCTCGCTTCTGGGTGAGGCGGGAAATCAATGGAGGACCCAGCGGATGACGGCCAGTCCGTATAGCCGTTGCAGGCCCCACTTGATGCCGAGGAAGAGTGCCGCCGCCAGCGCCAGGCGCCAGCCGTCGCGGCGCGGATCGAGCGCGAAGAACTGCTTGAAGGCCAGCACGATCACGGCCACGCCGACGGCATCGATGAACCATCGCGAGGCGGTCTTGTAGTCGGCGAGAAACTGCGACGAGCGCCAGATGAAGGTCGGCAGCTTGTTCAGCACGCTCGCGCAGATCACGAGGAAGTGGCAATAGACGGCGAGGACCAGATGTTCGACAAGGTTGAAACCCCCGCGGCGCGCGAACACGAGCAGCGAACTGCCGGCGATCGCGAAGATCGCCAGCGAAAACGACCAGTTCGAATAGGCTCGCACCAGTTCCATGGCCCGGTTCAGTTGCGCGTCTTGCGAGTCGAGCAGCTTGCTGCTGCCGAGCACCAGAAGCATCGTGCCGATTGCCAGCAACAGCAGCTTGAGCGGATGCAGGTGCCGGGTCCGCGCGCCCAACACGTACTCGCGGGCCACCCGGCCGGGCCAGCGCAATACGCGCCAGCCGGCCTCCAATACCGCGAGTTCGAACAGGCGCCAGTTCTGCCAGATCTCGGTGCCGATCGCGCGCCGCCCCAGGCGTTCCGCCTTCTTCTGCCCGCACTGGCCACAGTACTTCGTGTGCAGTGGCGCGTCGCAGTTGCGACAGACCGGCGCGGCGAAGTGCGCGGCGTCGGGCCGGGTGGGCTGGATCGGGAGCGCGCTCATTGGCGTGCGGGCGAGGGCGTTGCCAGGCCGGGCTTCAGAGCTGTTCCAGAGTGAAGTTGTCGAACACCGCGCTGGTGCCGGCCAGCTTCTCGCCAATCACGATAACGCCGCTCGTACCCTGGCTGAAATCGCGGTCCGTGGCAGTGATCGACGCGCCACCTTCCACGTCGAGGCTGAGCGTGTCACCCCGGCACTGCGCGATGAGTCGGGTATCGACCGCGCCCGGCAAGACCTGCTTGACCTTGCCCTGCGCGAGCGGCGTGGCCTTGCCATCCTTGACCTTGAGGATCGCGACGATGCCGTCTCCACGCGCCATGAATGCGTAGAAATTGCGGTGGTCCCGATGGCGGCAGCCGAGGCCGCCCGCGCCGGCGCCGAGGCCCGCATAGAGGAACAGGTCGGAGCTGATCCTGACCTCGCCGCCAGTGGCCTGGTTCGGCGCCGGGATGAAGCCGAACACCTGGTCCTGGACCGGCGTGAGCTGGTACTGGCCGCTGTCGGTGTAGACCGCGAAACCGAGGTCGCTGCTGCGTGTGGCAGCCATGTTGGGCCAGCCGCTCGCGCTGCTGGAGAAATCGTCATTCAACACGGGAGCGGCCTGGGCCGCGCCGGCCAGCAATGCCACGGTGGCAATCGAGGGGCGAAGGAACATGTAAAGCTCCGGTGCGGCGGCGGAATGCCGCGCTCGGACTGCAGTACGTGGGATGCCGGGATTTCCTCCGCGGCCCACGACCCTCGACCGCGCCGGGCGGAGCTTGCTGCGCTGATCAGACACCCCAAGCCGGGCAAGCTCGGCTCTGCAAGCCCGCGCCAACCGCCGCGTGGACCGGAGCTTGCTCTGCTGCCCTCGCTCTTTCGAAACGTCAGGAGCAGCGGAGCGAGCTCCGCGCTATGAGCGCGATCTTGGAGAGCGTGCCCGGCCTTGCTTCAGGCACCACGAGACCGTTTATGCTTTGCGCATGGAGGACATCACGGCTTGGATCAAGGACTGGCAGGACGGCGATGCCGGCGCGCGCGATCGCGTGTTCGTGCATCTCTACAGCGAGCTCAAGCGCCTCGCGGCGGCGGTATTGCGCGGGGAGTCCGGGCACGAGACGATGCAACCGACCGCGCTGCTCAACGATGCGCTGATGAAGCTGATCCAGGCCAGGGCGCCACAGGCGGAGGATCGCGTCCATTTCGCCCGCATCGTGGCCCGGGCGATGCGGCAGATCCTGATCGATCGCGCCCGATGCAAGCTGGCCGACAAGCGGGGCGCTGGCCAGAAGCCCTTGTCGCTGGGCGACAACGATGTCGCGATCAGCGCCTCGCCGACCGAACTGGTTGCGCTCGACGATGCACTTTCCACCCTGGCGCGGCTGGATGCGCGCGCCGCCGCGGTTGTCGAGCTGCGCGTGTTTGCCGGGCTGACCATCGACGAAACCGCGCAGGCGCTGGCGATCCATCCCTCGGCGGTAAATCGCGAGTGGGCGCACGCCTGCGCCTGGCTCAAGAACAACGTTTTCGCATCGCCCTCGTAGAGCCGAGCTTGCCCGCTACGAAACACGCTCGGCGGGAATGTGACGAACGCGCATGACGGATCACGACACCACCGATTACGAGCGGCTCAAGCAGGCCTTCCTCGAACTGCTCGATCTCGAACCCGGTGCGCGCACGACGCGCCTGGCCGAATTCGAGCGCGAGTCGCCGCTGCTCGCCGCAGGTTTGCATCGCCAGCTTGATGCGGCTGGGCAGCCGCTGCCCCTTCTCGACCGCGCCGGCAGCAACCCTGCACCACCGCAACTGGCCCAATACCGCATCCTGCGCGAAGTGGGACGCGGCGGCATGGGCGTGGTCTGGCTGGCGGAGCGCGAACTGGGTGATGCGCGCCAGCTTGTCGCGTTGAAACAGATCGCGTACGCGCACTGGAGCGTGGAGGACTTGCGTCGCTTTCAGCGCGAACGCCGCATTCTCGCGGCGCTCGACCACCCCAACATCGCCAACCTGGTCGATGGCGGCAACGACGCCGAAGGCAACGCCTTTCTCGCCACCCAGTTCGTCGATGGCGAGCGCCTCGACCGCTGGTGCGAAACGCAAGCGCCAAGCGCGCGCGCGCGGGTCGCGTTGATGCGCCAGATCGTCGCAACCGTGGCCTACGCACACGCCAAGCTCGTGGTGCATCGCGACCTCAAGCCGGCCAACATCCTGGTGACGCGCGAAGGCATGCCCAAGCTGCTCGACTTCGGCATCGCACGCGCGCTGCAGGAAGACGCGGTGACCGCCGAAGGCCCGAGCCAGATGACGCTGCGCTATGCCGCTCCGGAGCAGGTCGCCAGCGACGGCAAGGACGGCGGCGTCAGCGTCGACATCTATGCGCTCGGCGTGCTGCTCCACGAACTGCTGGCGCGCGTTTCTCCGTATGGTGACGTCAAGGATCCGGCAGCCTTGATCCATGCCATCCTGCATGTCGAACCCGCTGCGCCATCAACGGCAGATTCAGCCATCGCCGGCGTCGATGCCGATCTCGATGCCATCTGCAGCAAGGCCCTGCGCAAGCGACCCGAGCAACGCTACCCGAGCGCGGCCGAACTCCTGCTCGACCTCGATCGTTGGCTGGCGCGAGAGCCGGTCGAAGCGCGACGCGGCGAGCGTGGTTATCGGATGCGCAGCTTCGTACGGCGGCAGTGGCCGTGGCTGGCTGGCGTCGTCGCGTTCGTGGTGCTGCTCGGCGGCTTTGCCACATGGGAAGTGCAACGCACGCGGCAGGAACTGGTGGCGGTGGCCGCAGAACGCGACAAGGCGCGCTCGATCGCACATTTCTTCGAGGTCCTGTTCGCAGCGGCTACCCCGGCTGAAGTGCGCGACGGCATCGCCGCGCGCGACCTGCTGCGTCGCAGCGCCGACCGGCTCGAGCAAGGCACCACCGCGGAGATGACCGACGATGCGCGGGCCGCATTGTTCAGCACGGCGGCCGGCGTCATGTCCAAGCAGGACATGCTGGCCGAGGCGGCGCGCATGTACGAGCGCGCCATCGACCTTTGGCAGAAGCTTCCGGCTGCACCCGCCAACGACCTTGCCACCGCGATGCACGAGCGCGCACGCATCGCCTACATCCAGGGCCAAACCGAATCGGCACAGGAGTGGGAGGGACGTGCCATCGAACTGCTGCGCAACAATCCCGCAGGCGACAAGGCGACGCTGGCGGCATTGTTCAACGCGCTCTCGGTGATGCAGTGGACCTCCGGCAAGCGGGAGGAATCCCGCCGCTCGCTGGAAGAGGCGAAGCAGAGATTGGTCGAGCTGTTGCCCGATGGCCGAACCTACTACGCCAACACGTTGCGTAACCTCGCCACGTTGCAACTGTACGACGGCGACGCGGAAACTGCGCTGGCCAATGCGCGCGAAGCGGTGCGCCAGCACGACCTGCAGCAGCCGGTGCGCGAGCGCGAGCGCTTGGGCGCGCTGGTCACGGTGGGCTCGAGCCTCCGCGAGCTGGGTCGCTTTGAAGAGTCCGAGGCGGTGTTTCGCGAGGCACTGGACGAGTTGGAGCAGCGCGGCGAGCCTGGAATCGATCGGGTCGAGGCGCTCAACGCCTACGCCAAGCTGTTGCTGCTGCAGCGACGATGGGACGAAGCCGACACCGAGCTGCGCCGGATCGAGGAGATATGGATCGGCACCGGCGGGCCGCGGCACGCGCGTGCCTTGACGGCGCGTGCCGAACTGGCGCTGATTGCGATCGGGCAAGAGCGTTGGACCGAGGCCGAGAAGAGCCTCGGCGAAGTCGTGCGTCAACGCGCCGATGCCGGTGCGGTCGAAGCCTCTGCGGCGGCGAACGAGCGCGCAGCGTATGCCTATGCGGCCTGCCGCGCTGCGGCGCAGCCGTCGTCGCGGCACGTCGAGGCACTGCGTTCCGCGGTGCAGGCGATGCAAAGCAACCCGCCGCTGCCGCGTCGCCGCCTGGACGACACGGCCGCGTGGCTAAAGGAATGCGTTGCCGTGGCCGAGGCCGCGAGCGTCCATCGGGGTCGTCAATCGGAGCCAGGTTCACTTCTGGACAAGTGAAGCCGACCCTGTCTTGCGTCCTGGCCACGCGCGACGCCGCGCGAGCACGCGCACGCCGACCACGGCCGCGAGATACGACACGCTCATCGCAATCAGGGAGCTGCCGACCAGAAATGCCGTTCCGTAGTCGGTGTAAACGGTCGGGACCGGCGGTTGCAATCGCCACATCACCGCCGCGGTCGCGAAATATCCGATCATCACCAGCAGCCAGCCCAGGCCGATCGCCGCGGCCTCCTTGCCGTCTGACAGGGGCGTCGCCGCCGGCAGGCGGAACGCGAACAGCACCAGCGTGCCGATCAGCATGCCCCCGAGCGGAATCCACACCACCATGCCGAGCGTCACGAGGCCGAGCAGACTGGCCCACCAGCCGAGCAACAGATACTTGATGCCGCTCGAAAGCATGCCGATCAGGTTCGGCCAGGCGTAGGCGATCACGGCTGCCTGCATCAGGGCAGCAGGCAACAGGCGCAGCACGAGCGAGGCGACGACCATGTGGACTCCCCGTGTGTACGGCCGGCGCCGCGAACGCAAGATGCTCGCACATCCTGTGGCACACGCGTACGGCGCCCCGATCGCGCGCGAGCTGTGGGCGTTCTGCGCCGATCACTCGAACCCGGCCACGAAAATGCGATCGACACCGATGCGGCCGACGAGGTAGTCGAGCCCGCCGTCACCACTGCTGCACCCGGCGTCGACCGCACCGACAAAGACGGGCGAACCGGCCCAGACGGTCAGACCCGACAGCCATTGCTTGACGAGTGTGCCGGTGCAGCTGCCGCCGGTCGGTCGGAACGCGGCGGTCTGTGCGCCGCCGACGCCGAACGCGGTGTCGACGCGGTCCTGGCCGTTATGCGGGCCGATCTCCACGAGAGCGAAATGGATCGCGCGCAGGACGTCATTGCCGGGACGGCGCAGCGTGGCCGCCGAAAGCACGCGGTTGCCCGCAAGGAGTACCGCCTGCTGCCGCGCATAGGCGTCGGCCGCCGACAGCTGTTCGCCCGCGATCTCGGGCGCCGGTAGCGGCAGGAATACCTTGCCTTCAGGCCGGAATATCATCAGCGCATGCAAAGTACGCGGGGGTTCCGACCCCGCGACGACCTGCATCACCGGCACGGCCAGCGTGTCGCGACCCACCGGCACGCCGAGACCCGCGAAGATGTCGGGACCGGTCGCGCTGGGCAGCGGATCGGGCACGTCGATCCATTCCAGCGTGGTCCGGTGGAAACGGACGCGGTACGGTGTCACGCGCGAGGAGCCCGGCTGCGCGCCTTCGACGATGCCCCAGATCGTGCCGTCGCCGGCGAGCGTCGCCGTCATCATGACGTTGGCCGTCGCCCGGCCCGCCGTGTCGGCGTAGATGCGCGCCACGGGCACGCTGCCGTCGGCGCGCACGCGCGCAGCGAACGCGACGCGCCGGGTACCCATCCCTGCCTGGCCAAGCACAAGCGCCTCGCCCTGGTCGAGCGCGACCAGCGCGAACGGCGATTCGCGCCGGGCCAGTCCCGACTGCCAGTCATCGAGGTCGAGCAGCACCACGCCGGTCTGGCCGAACGAGGGATCGAGCTGGCCCGTGTTCGCGTCGATACGCAGCAGCTGGATGTTCGTCTCCTGGTTTTCATCGATGCGCAGGCGGCGCGCCAGCAGGATCTTGCCGCCGGGCAGGCAAAGCCCGGCCATGTACTCCTCCTGCGTGATCGGCAGCTCCAGCGTCGCCCGGCCGGCCGCACCGAAGCTCGGGTCGTAGTCGCCGTTGGGCAGCAGCCGCATCGTCACGATGCGGCGCGCGTCGGATGCTTCGCCGACGACGAGCAAGGTGCCGTTGGGACCCTGGCAGACCGCGGTGGCCACGTCCTCGCGGCCACTGCCGTTGAACGGCTGGAAGCCGTAGTTGCGCATGCCGCCGTCGCCGAAGCGCGGATCGAGTGGGCCGTCGTGAGCGTTCGCGAATGAGGTGACCGCAGCGACCACAAGCGCGGCGATCCAGAAGTGGTTTCGGGGAAACATGGGCGTAGCCTGAGGTTCGCGCGCCAGCCGCGCCCGATGCAGTACGCAGTCAGGCAGCATTTCCTCCGCGGTCCGCGCGGCGCGCATGCACCGATGCGTGGCCGGAATGCGCTCAACTGATCAGCGCGAATACGTCCGTCTTGAGCCAGACATACGCATGCGCCCATTCGCGATTGACCGACGACGGGCTGATGTTCATGGCCTGCGCGGTTTCGTCGATGGTCAGCCCCGCGAACTCGCGCAGCTCGACGACGACAGCGGCGCGCGCATCGAGCATGGCCAGCGCCGCGAGCGCATCGTCAGGCGCGATGAGTTCCGCGGGACCCGCCATGCCGGGGATATCGATGCCGGCGTCGAGCGAATCAGGCACCAGATCGCGCCGCGCTTGCCGGCGAGCTTGCGGCGCGTGCGGTCGGCGAGGATCTGGCGCATCAGGCGCGCCACGATGCGGGCGAAATGGCCGCGGACTTAAGCGGCCGGCGCCTGGCCCGCTTCGATCAGCTTGATCAGTGCATCGTTGAGCAGCGCGGTCGGCTGCAGCGTCTCGTGGCCGGCCTCACTGAGCAGGACTACGGACGCGAGGCGCTTGAGCTCGCTGCAGAGCCGCGCGAACACGCGCTCGCGCGCCGGCGTTTGCCGTCCAGCCCGTGGCGGATCCAGTAGGTGATGTCGGCGTAGTCGTCCATGCGCGGCAAGGATAAGCCGGGTTGCGGCCGGGAGCGAGCAGCCGTCGCGGCTTCGTGACTCGTTGCAGAGGACCGGCGGCGTATACGAAGTTCAATCGTCCTTCTCGGCCAGTCTGCGGGATAGGCGTGGGTCGCGCGAGCGCAGTTCTTGGCGCGGATGGGACGTTGTGAGCGGGATGTCGGCACGTTGAGGCCTCCGTCCGTCGCCGTTCGCGTCCATTCCGACTCAATTCGGGACGGCGAGCCGAGCGCAAGCCTGCAGGATCGTAGCCACATCGGGTCGGGTCGTCGCGTCGGCTGGACGGGCGCCGGGGGTCACGCGGGCACTGCGGGCGATGCGTGCTGCCGGCCGGTAGTGCGCTTGCTCGAGTGCGCCGTGCTTCCCGAAGTGGGCGAAGATGGCCCTGGCGGGAATGGGTTCTTCGATGCTGGCGACGATCCGCACACGGCCTCCGCAATGGGTGCAGATGCTCACGTCAGTGTTGAACACACGCTTGAGGCGTTGCGCCCAGCTCATGGCGCTGCGGCGCTCCTTTGGCGTGCGGCAGTCGCTTTTCGCGTTGACATCAGCCGGCGCTGCCTCGATGGCAAGCCGTTTGCCGCGCCCCGATGGCTTCAACTGCACGCACAGGGCGGCGCCCGGGGCAAACACGCCATGGAACCGGGTCAGATACGCGCGGGGTGGCGGCACCCGCGCCGCCAGTTTGGCAGTGAAGTCCGCCGCATCCCATTCGACATGGGCGGTGCCATTCAGCCACGGGGGCTCGAGTTTGTAGCGCACGCTGCCCTGCGGTGAGATCGACAGCCGCTTCTCGCTGATCGCCGGACGGGTGATGTACCGACACGGCTTTTCCAGCTACAGCGCCCACAGCATGGTGATGCGCTTGACCGAAGCCGAGCGCTGGCTACACTGAAAAAACCAGCCTGCCTTGGCTCCCAGACCTCATGCGATGGAGACGGCACGTGCGTACGCTCATCGGTTCCATGGTTCTCGCCAGCGGATTGGTGTCCGCCCTCGCCTCCGTCGACGGCCGAACGGAAGCCGCGGCGCTTCCGGCGACCGCCGCCGTTGCCGGATCGGGCGATGGCTGGTCGACTCTCGGCAGCGGAACCGACCACTGGGTCTACGCGTTGGCGGTCTACGACGGCGAGCTGGTCGCCGGCGGCAGTTTCACCGAGGCGGGCGGCAACGCTGCAAGTCGCATCGCCGGATGGGACGGCAGCGCCTGGGCGCCGCTGGGCGGCGGGACCGGCGGAACGAGCGCGGCGCTCACCGTGCACAACGGCGAGCTGGTGGCCGGCGGGGTGTTCACGACCGCCGGTGGCGTTGGCGCCAATCGCATCGCCCGATGGGGCGGCAGCATCTGGTCGCCGCTCGGAACCGGCATGGACAACGGGGTCCGCGCGCTCGGCGTTTTCGACGACGCGTTGGTGGCCGGCGGATTCTTCGAGAGTGCCGGCGGCATCGACGCGGACCGGATCGCCGCGTGGAACGGTTCGGGCTGGTCAGCGCTGGGCGGCAGCTTCAATGGCGCCGTCTACGCCCTGGCGGTGTTCGAGGGCAGACTGGTGGCCGCCGGTGCATTCACCCACATCAGCGGACAACCCTTCAGACATATCGCGACGTGGGACGGGACGGCCTGGTCCCCGCTCGGCGGCGGCATGACCCATGCCGTCCATGCCCTCACCCTCTACGACGGGCAGCTGGTGGCCGGCGGCGCCTTCGTGGAGGCCGGCGGGGTTGCCGTCAATCGTGTCGCCGCCTGGGATGGATCAAGCTGGTCCGCGCTGGACACCGGCATACTCGACGGCGAAGTCCGCGCCCTGACCGTCCATGGCGGCGAGCTCGTGGCCGGGGGCAGCTTTACCATTGCCGGCGGCAGCGCCACGAATCACATCGCGAAGTGGAACGGAATCGGCTGGTCGGCACTCGGCAGCGGCACCGACAGCTGGGTCTATGCGCTTGCGCCGTTCGCTGGCGACCTGATCGTCGGCGGCCTGTTCACCAGTGCCGGCGGCGTTCAGGCCAACCACATTGCCCGGTGGCGCACGCCGGAGCTGATCTTCGCCCACGGCTTCGAGTGAGCCGGCGCGCGGCGCGCAAGGCGCTGCAACGGCAGTCGCTCGAACGAGGGGTGTCAGCGACAGGCCGCGCGGTGCGCGGGCCGCCGCAGGCTCGGCGCACGGCGCGCGCGCCAGTCGCCAAAAAAGCGTGCCGCAGCCAGCCTTCGACGCAAGGGCCGCCCGAGCGGGCGACCGTCCGACCCTGCGCGCTGGCGCGGATCCTCAAGTCGGGCACCGCTAGTCGAAGCCGCTGGCGAACAGGCCGTCGCATCGGTGGACCAGGCGCGCGCTTTCGATCACACGCAGGGCCGCCCGTCGGGCCCACGATCCTGCTGCGCGCACAGGGCCTGCCACCGGCCGCGCCCCGCGGCAGGGCTGGTCGGTCGTCGCCCTGGGGGGCAACACCCGTGGTCACTCATGTGATGCGCTGCGTTGGCGGGTCGAGTCCCGCCCTGCCTATGGCTCGCGAGATTGTGATCGGGCATGCGCTGGTTCTTGCGCAGGTAGCTGCGGATTTCGCCGTCGGGAGCATCGGGCGGATCGCCGCCCAGGTGGCGATGCAGCATCTGTTCGATCAGGTACAGGGTGGCTTCGCGGGCGATCGGTTCATCATTGTTGTGCCCGGCGTCGTTGTCGACGAGCAGGCTGATGTCCTTGCCGGCGAGCTTGAGACGCGCGGCATATTCGATCACGCCGGGCAGGCCGACGCGTTGATCCTTTCCGCCAGCGACGATCAGCAATGGACGGTCCATCTTGTCCACGTTCGCCAGCGGCGATTGCGCGTGCAGGCGCGTCATCGTGGCGCGGTCGCTAACGTCCAGGGACAACGCGCGCAACCAGTCCTGCATGGGCAGCCGGGTCGACAACTGCAGTGCTTCAGGATTGCGAAGGATCCAGCGCAGTGTCCAGGCGAAATCCGGCGGCGGCGCCAGCGCCACGCCGACCCTGAACAAGTGCGGCTGGAAGGTCACGCCCAGGAGCGTGGAATAGCCACCGAACGATCCACCGATGATGCCGACCCGCGTAGCGTCGCCGACGCCGTGCGCGAGCAGGGCCTGCGTGCCGTCGACGAAGTCCTGCTGCACGCGACCATTGCCGAAGTCGCCATTCGCTGCCAGCACGTAGCCGTGGCCGAAACCTGTCGAGCCGCGGAAGTTCGGCTCGAACACCGCATAGCCGCGATTTGCCAGCAGTTGCACGATGCCGTTGAACCCGGGCAATGCGTGATTCCACGGTCCGCCGTGTGCCAGCACCACCAGTGGCAGACGCGCCGGATCGCGCCCCGGCGGCAGCGACAGCCAACCGTGCAGGACCATGCCGTCGCTGGCGCGCCAGCGCACGGCGAGCTTGCGCGCAGTCGCGGCCTCCGGCACATGGACCGTCTGGCGTCGTGTGCGAAGCTGCAACGGCATGTCGTCGAACAGGAAGGACAGTGCACCGGACTGCGGCGTGAACTCATGCCAGCGCGAACCCTGCAACGTGCTGTCGCGCTCGCGCACCAGCCAGCGCGGCGATGCGCCGCCCCCGATTTCGATGCGCAGCTCGCGACCGGGCAGGTGCCGTCGCACTTGCTGGAGCGCCGACTGCGTGGCTGCATCGAGTCCGAAGTCACGCACGCCGCTGCTGAGGTAGCTCGCGATCCTCGGTTGGCCGGCGGCGTCGAGCGTGACGTGGTCCAGGTCCGATTGCGCATGCGGGTCGACATGCAGCCGCTGCAGGCGGCCATCGCGATGCAGCTTCCATACGCCGCTGAGGTCGCCTTGCGGATTGCCGCGCAGCCACAGCCCGCCGTCAGTCGCCGCGCCGAGCAGGCTGCAGCGCACCAGTACTTCGCAGCGCAGGGCCTGATGCAGGGTGCCATCGTCGCCGACGCGGGACGTGATCAGCGCGTCACCGCGCAGGTGCTGCAGCCAGGCCGGGCGGCCGCGCGCATCCAGCGCAATGTCGGTCAGGCGCTGTCGATCTTCGTGCAGCAGGCGCCGCGCGCCGTCCACGGCGATGCGCCACAACTGCCAGCGTTGCGGCCCCCCGTCCGCGCGTCGGCCGTGTTGCTCGAGCACCAGGATGGCGGCTGGATGGCCGGGATCGACGCCGAGCCACTCGCGCTCGCCGGTACCGCCCAGTGGCGTGAGCATGCGCGAGCCGGTCTGGCCTGCGGCGGCGAGCGCGAATACCTCGCGCGGCGTGTGCAGCAGCAACCAGCGGCCGTCGCCGGACCACCGCAATTGTGTCGCGGAGGTATTGGACAGCAGTCGACGCGGTTCGGCATCTCCTGCCTGCATCCAGACTTCGCGCCGTGTTTGTGACTCGCGCAGCCAACCGACGCGCTGTCCGTCCGGCGACAGCGTCGCCGCCGTGAGCGCCGGTTGCCATTGCAGGGCGCCGCGGGTGATGCGCGTGGCGGGCGCGCGGGCGCGCTCGGCGGCGACGGCGGCATCGAGTGCGGACGCATTTTCGATCCGCACCTGCGCGCCGACCGGCGAGCACAGGGCCGCAAGCAGTGCGCCGAACAACATCGGCATCAGTTTCATCGTCGATCTCCTCGCCGACGCCTCGCATCGGCAGCAACGTTCAGGCGGAAATGGGCGCCGGAAGCGCCACGGCGTCCTCGACTTCACGCAGGGGCAGCATCAGCCACATTGCCGCAAACGCGGGCAGTCCGATCACCATGCAGGCGACGATCCAGCCGACGCGCGCGCTCGGACTCATGTCGATGCGACGGCTGCGCCACCCCGCTGCGATGGCCGCGACCAGCATCAGCGTGAGCGACAGCCAGACGATGCCGCGCGGCACCGGGGCTGGTGCAGTGACGTCCAGCGGCAGCGGTGGTGCGAGCAGGTTGCGCGCGCCCTCGCCCAGCGCATGCAGCACCGGCGATGGCCACGCACCCTGATAGCGGTACCACGCCGGATAGTCGAAACGCAGCGTGCGATGCGCGAGTTGTTCGACACGGCCGTCGTCGTGCACGCGCAGCATCGCCTGGTACGGCACGGCGCCTGCCGCCGTGTGCGCGCGCGCCGAGTAACTCAGCGCGATGAGATAGCCATCGACCAGCTCGATCAGCTCCAGGTTGCGCAGGTCGCCCAGCTTGCCCGGCATTGGCACGCGCAGACGTGGCACAACCACGCGCCGGTCTTCGACAAACGCGCGTCCATCGTAGAAATACAGCGCGCGGTCGCTCATGGCGGCGATGCCCGGGCCCACCGGACCGGCGTTGGTCAGCACTTCGTCCCGTGGCAGCACGATGCGCGGCAGCACCTGCTGCGTCTCGCTGACGTACTGGTACAGCGTGTTGCCGGCGACCAGTACCGCATCGCCGTCGCCGAGGCCCGGCATGCCCGCGCCGGGCAGCGCGGGTGCGGGGAAGGGCGCGTGCTCAGGGCCGACGCCGATCACGCCGACGTGGTGCTGGTCGATGATGCTGTAGCCGTGAAGCTGGCGGTCATCGTGACTGTATACCCAGCGCAACGTGCGTGCCTCGTCGTCGAACTCCATAGGGCGAACGTTGGCCAGCTCGCCGGCCTGCGGAAGCTTGTGCACCTGCGAGGCGATGCCCAGTGGTTCGGACAAGGCGATCTGTTCGCGCAGCAGCGGTGCGTCTGGATGCATGCTGCCTTGCAGGGCCGCCAGCATGCGGCCACGGTCGTCCAGTTTTTCCACCGCATTGTGCCCGCCCCGGGGTGGAGTGCCGGTGTTGTTCGGATGGCTGCCCAGCGCGATCCACAACATCTCCACGCCGAAAATTCCCACCAGCAACAACAGGTACAAGCCCATCTGCAAGGGCAGCGCGGTCATCACGGTGGCCAGCGCACCACGCGGCGGTGCCGACAGGTCGGGCTTGAACGCGGCGACGAACATCGCCGCCAGCCAGGACAGTGCCATTACCTCGATCGCGATCATGCCGAAGCCGTATGCGCGGGTGCCGACCAGCCAGACCAGGAGCACCACCGCAGCCGGTGCATGACGCACACCGCGCAGGCTGCAGAACCCGCCGGCCAGGTACGCGCACAGTGCGATCAGCCAGCCGGACAGCGGCAGCAGCCAGTGGCGCAGATCGACCACGCGCGCGGTCATCGTCTCCTGGTAGGTGGCGACGATCAGCACCGGCAGGGCGATGGTGACCAGCAGCAACACCGCGCTCGCCGCCGCCAGGGCCGTCGCCACGCGCCAGTGCGGCAGCGGCCGGTGCAGCAGGTTCATCCATTGGCTCGGCTTGCGGTAAGTGCCCATCTGATACAGCCCAAGCAAGAGTCCGCTCAACGCATGGACGCCACCGATCACCCAATGCACCAGCAGTGGTTGCTGGGCGAGATCGACCACGCGCGACAGGAAGCCCAGCACGGCCAGATGCACCACCGCGAGTGCAATGGCCCACATCCGCAAGCGCAGCCACTCGCTCTTGAACAGGTCGAACATGATCGATTCCTTTCTGCCTCAGGCGGCCGCAGGCGCAGCGTGGTTCTTGGAGAGGAAGGCATTCACTGCGCGATCCAGGCTGACCGGCATGTGCCGGATCTGCCGGGCGCCATGCGCGCGCAGGAACGCTGCGAAACCTTCGTCCTGATCGAGCACCAGGTGGTGATGCAGGCCGTCGATGCGCTGGTGTTCGAGCAGGCCAGGCACGGCCCGCGGGTCCGGGCCCTTGAACGGAAGGTCGCTGATCCAGTGGCCGACGCGCGCGGTGAAATCCTCCGGCGCCGATTGATTCAGCAGCCGCCCGCGCTCGAGGATGATCAGTTGATCGGCAACGCGCTCGATCTCTTCCATCTGGTGCGAGCAATAGATCACCGTGCAGGCATCCCTCGCGTTGCTGTACATCAGCGATTCGAGGAATGCGCGCTTGGCGACCACATCGAGGCCCAGCGTCGGCTCGTCCAGTACCAGCAGCTCCGGACCCTGCGCGAGCGCCAGTGCCAGGTTCAGTCCGGCGCGCTCACCGCGCGAGAGCTGGCCGACCTTCTGCGCCGGCAGCACGTGGTAATGGCCGATCACCTCGTCGAACGCTCGCTGGTTCCAGCGCGAGTACTGATGGCGCTGCATCGCCACCAACTTGTCGACGCTGACCCACGCCGGCAGCGTGTGTTCCTCGTTGACGAAGCCGATCCGCTCGCGGTCGGCCGGGGCCAGGCGCTGGCTGTCGCGGCCGAGGATGCTCACCTCGCCGGAGGTCGGCGGCAGGAACCCGAGCAGGATCCGGAACAGCGTTGACTTGCCCGCGCCGTTGGCCCCGACGATGGCGTGGATGCGACCGCGCGGGATCGCCAGATCGAGACGGTCGAGGGCGAGTCTGGCGCCATAGCGCTTGCTCAGGCCGCGCGCGTGGATGACGAATTCGGCGGCGTCGGCGCCGGCGTCGTGCAGAGGGGCGATGGGCTGGGTCGGTGGGTTCATGGCGTGCGCTCAGGGCGTCAGGCGAGCTTTCGCGGCACCAGCGCGCGAAGCTCGGCGGCGACGCGCGCCTGGACTTCGTCGGCACTGACATCGAGCGGGATGACGTCGTGGACAAAACGGTCCACGGCTTCGTCGAGGCGGCGCTCGCGTTCGGCCTGCGACAGCCGCTGCCGTGGCGGCGCCACGTAAAGGCCGAGGCCCTGGCGAGATTCAAGCCAGCCCTCCGCGGTCAGTTCGGCGTAGGCCTTGGCGACGGTGTTCGGGTTGATCGACAGCTGCTGGGCCAGGCCACGCACACTCGGCAGCTGGTCGCCGGCCGACAGCGCGGCGGTGGCAATCTTCATCCGTACCGCATCGACGATCTGGCGGACGATGGGCCGGACGTCGCCGGTGGCGATGTGGATCATCAGCGGTGCTGTGCGGACCATCGGACGCTCTGTGTTTACTGTACTAGCGCACACAGTACAGCGCGGCGGCCAGCCGCGAACCGTGCCGGAAGTCATGGTGCCCGCCGCGGACGTACCGCAGTGGGGCGCTTGCACCGTGCCGCGCGGAGCACTTCTGCCAGCGCGGGCGACGCGCAACGCGCGAGGTCCTCTGAGCCGCGAGATGCAGGTCGAAACGCGCCTGTGCATGAGCGGATGCGAAGGGTGACGCGCGGTTTCGACACCGCCCGTCGGCATTTGCGCCGTGCGCGACTGAACATCGCGGCGCAGCGCAGGAAGTCGCCTGCCCTCCTCGACGCCTCATGTACCGTGCCGCCGTGGCACCACACGCCACCCATGAGCGGTGCAAGGGATAGGCGCGCAGTGCACCGATCCCATGGGTGGTACGAACGCGGCGTTCCGCCGGGCAGCCGGTCCCGGGCTGATCGCCTGGCGCAGCGCAGCCGTGCGACCGCCCACGAAAAAGCCCCGCATCGCTGCGGGGCTCTTCGTGGTGCGGACCGAACGGCTTCTCGTCAGAAGCGCGGCCACGGGTGGCCGCCTTCTGATTCTCGCGATCAGGGACGATCGCAAAAGTCCGTTATCAAAAATCCATGCCGCCCATGCCACCCATGCCGCCGCCACCGCCACCACCGTGGTTGTGCGGCTCTTCCTTCTTCGGCGCCTCGGCGACCATCGCCTCGGTCGTGATCATGAGGCCGGCGATCGATGCGGCGTTCTGCAGCGCCGTGCGCGTGACCTTGGTCGGATCGAGGATGCCGAGCTCGACCATGTCGCCGTACTCGCCGGTCGCCGCGTTGTAGCCGTAATTGCCCTTGCCGTCGGCGACCTTGTTGAGGATCACGCTCGGCTCTTCACCGGCATTCGTGACGATCTCGCGCAGCGGCGCTTCCATCGCGCGACGCGCGATCTGGATGCCGTGGTTCTGGTCTTCGTTGTCGCCCTTGAGCTTGGTCAGTCCGGCCAGTGCGCGGATCAGCGCGACGCCACCACCCGGGACCACGCCTTCCTCGACCGCCGCACGCGTCGCGTGCAGGGCGTCTTCGACGCGCGCCTTCTTTTCCTTCATCTCGACTTCGGTCGCGGCACCGACCTTGATCACCGCAACGCCGCCGGCGAGCTTGGCCACGCGCTCCTGCAGCTTCTCGCGGTCGTAGTCCGAGGAGGTCTCCTCGATCTGCGCCTTGATCTGCTTGATGCGCGACTGGATGTTCGCCGCTTCGCCGGCGCCGTCGA
Organism: uncultured Dokdonella sp.; assembly: GCA_964587775.1. Taxonomy (GTDB): domain Bacteria; phylum Pseudomonadota; class Gammaproteobacteria; order Xanthomonadales; family Rhodanobacteraceae; genus Dokdonella. The sequence continues at coordinate 42,577 of CAZPLY010000004.1, read as the reverse complement.
TCAGCGTGGTGTTTTCCTTCGTGATGACGACCTTCTTGGCGCGGCCGAGATCCTTGAGCGTGGCCTTCTCGAGCTGCAGGCCGACTTCCTCGGAAATGACCTGGCCACCGGTCAGGATCGCCATGTCCTCGAGCATCGCCTTGCGACGATCGCCGAAGCCCGGCGCCTTGACGGCAGCGACCTTGACGATGCCGCGGATCGTGTTGACGACGAGGGTCGCCAGCGCTTCGCCTTCGACTTCCTCGGCGACGATCAGCAGCGGCTTGCCGGCCTTGGCGACGCCTTCGAGCACGGGCAGCAGCTCGCGCACGTTCGAGATCTTCTTGTCGTAGAGCAGGATGAACGGGTCGTCGAGTTCGACCTGCTGGCTCTGCTGGTTGTTGATGAAGTACGGCGACAGGTAGCCGCGATCGAACTGCATGCCCTCGACGATGTCGAGTTCGTTGTCGAGACCCGAACCTTCCTCGACCGTGATCACGCCTTCCTTGCCGACCTTGTCCATCGCCTCGGCGATCAGCTTGCCGATCGGCTCGTCGCCGTTCGCCGAGATCGTGCCGACCTGGGCGATCGACTTCGAATCGGCCGACGGCTTCGAAAGCTTCTTCAGTTCCTCGACGGCGGCGATGACGGCCTTGTCGATGCCGCGCTTGAGGTCCATCGGATTCATGCCGGCCGCAACGGCCTTCATGCCGTCGCGGATCAGGGCCTGGGCGAGCACGGTCGCGGTCGTCGTGCCGTCACCGGCGACGTCGGACGTCTTGGAAGCAACTTCCTTGACCATCTGCGCGCCCATGTTCTCGAACTTGTCGGCGAGTTCGATTTCCTTGGCGACGGAGACGCCGTCCTTGGTGATCGTCGGTGCGCCGAAGCTCTTCTCGAGCACGACATTGCGACCCTTCGGGCCGAGCGTGGCCTTGACCGCATTGGCCAGGGTGTTGACGCCGCGCAGCATGCGGGCGCGCGCGTCTTCGGAGAAACGGATTTCTTTGGCAGCCATGGTGAAACTCCGGGATTCGGGATAGGGGATTGGGGATTCGGTTCAGAGCTCAAGCATGTGGGTTCGGGCGAGACCGGGATCGCGGCGCACTGGGCGCTCTTGCGAATCCCGAATCACGAATCCCGGCTCTCACTCGATGATCGCGACGAGGTCTTCTTCGCGCATGACGAGCAGTTCGTCACCGTCGACCTTGACTTCGGTGCCGGAGTACTTGCCGAACAGGACCTTGTCGCCGACCTTGACGGCGAGCGGACGGACCTTGCCGTCTTCGAGGATCTTGCCGGTGCCGACAGCCACGACTTCGCCCTTGATCGGCTTCTCGGCTGCGGCGTCGGGGATGACGATGCCACCGGCCGACTTGGTTTCGGCCTCCAGGCGCTTGATGATAACGCGGTCGTGCAACGGACGAAGTGCCATGATGATGCTTCCTTCAACGGGTTGATTGGATTAGGAATTCTGCCGAGCTGTTAGCACTCGGATCAAACGAGTGCCAAGTTTAACCGCGCACGAACCCGGTGGGAAGGCGGCGGCCCGGCGTGCCCCGAACATGGCTGCGAGCGGGCGCGATTCAAGGCCCCCCGGAAGACGCGGGCGTGCTGCAGGATGTCCTTGCCACCGGCAAGCGGCTACAGTCCGCCCCCTCTCTCCCCCCGATCCGGCCGACCATGCGCCAAGTACGCTTGCAGCTGTCCCTGTTTGCCGCCTTGCTGTTCGGCGTCATCCCGTCCGCTTTCGCCCAGGACAGCGTGCCGCTCGTCGGCGGCCCGCCGGCCGTGCAGGCGTTCGACAGCCTTGCCGCGGCCGGCACGGGCAGCACGCTGCCGGGCGGCTGGGCGTTCCTCGAGACCGGCACGAACGCGAATTCCACCTACGCGGCCGACACCGGCGCGGCGAATTCGGGCAACACCTACAGCTACGGCGCGAGCGCGAGCAGCGAGCGTGCGTTCGGCATGCTGCGCTCGGGGTCGCTCGTGCCGATGATCGGGGCGCGCCTGCGCAACGACAGCGGCAATGCGCTTTCCGCCATCGCGGTCGCCTACACGGGCGAACAATGGCGGCTCGGCACGGCCGGTCGCGTCGATCGCCTCGATTTCCAGTACAGCCTCGACGCCACCTCGCTCGGCGACGCCGCGGCGACCTGGGTCGATGTCGACACGCTCGACTTCACGTCCCCGGTCAACGGCGGCGCGGTCGGCGCACTCGACGGCAATCTCGCCGCAAACCGCAGGGCGGTCAGCGGCTCGATCACCGGCATCGTTCTTCCGGTCGGCGTCGGCATCTGGGTGCGCTGGCTCGACCTTGATGCGAGCGGTGCCGACGACGGCCTTGCGATCGACGATGCGAGTTTCGCCGTGTCCGGCGATCCGCCGCCCGATATCGCGCCGACCGTGACGGCGACGACGCCGGCGAACAACGCGATCGACGTGCCGCTGGCCGCGACACTCGCGATCAGCTTCAGCGAACCGGTTGCACTCGGCGAACCGTGGTTCTCGCTCGCCTGCTCGGTCTCGGGCGCGCACGCGGCCGCGGTCAGCGGCGGGCCGACCGCCTACACGATCACCCCGTCGCCGGCGTTCGTCGCCGACGAATCCTGCACGTGGACGATCCTCGCAAGTAGCGTGACCGACCTCGACGGCCTGCCGCACACGCTCGCCGCCAACCATGTCGTCACGTTCACGACGCTCGATCCGGCCAACCTGCCGGCACCGACCCTGGTCTCGAGCGTGCCGGCCAACGGCGCGACCAACGTGCCGCGCGCGAGCGATGTGCGCCTGAGCTTCAGCGAGCCCGTGACGACATCACCGAACGCGTTCACGCTGCAATGCGACGGCAGCCCGGTCGTGCTCGGTGAAAGCGGCACCGGCGCGCAGCGTACGCTGACCCCGGCCGGCCTGCTGCCGGCGAGCGCCGCCTGCGTGTTCACGATCGATGGCGCGCTCGTGCGCAACGCGGCCGACATCGCGCTCGTCGGCACGCCGACGATCAGCTTCAGCGTGACCGCGGGCGGCACCGGCAACTACTACTCGCAGGTCAATGCCTCGAGCATGCCGCAACTGCGCTGCACGCTGCATGCGACGATCCGCGGCCATACCGCGTATCCGTACAGCGGATCCGGCACGACCACCTGGACGATCCTCGAAACGGCGCAGGCGATGCCGGGCAATCCGGCGAAGGTCATCGACGTCTATCGCAACCGCGCTTACAACGCGGTGTCCGACCGCGCCGGCACCGGTTCGGGCCTGACCTACAACCGCGAGCACACCTGGCCGAATTCGCTCGGTTTCCCGGGCCTGACCGGCAACCTCGGCCTGCCGAATGCGCCGTACACCGACACCCACATGCTCTGGTTGTCCGACACGCAGTGGAATTCCGATCGCGGCAACAAGCCGTTCGCGAACTGTCCGACGGGCTGCGGCGAACGCATCACCGAACTGAATGGCGGTGTGGGCGGCGGCAGCGGTGTCTATCCGGGCAACTCGAACTGGGTGCGCACGCCGGACGGCAACCTCGGTTCGTTCGAAACCTGGAACCATCGCAAGGGCGAGATGGCGCGCGCGATCTTCTACATGGCGATCCGCTACGAGGGCGGCGTCGATCCGGTCAGCGGCCAGCAAGAGCCGCAACTCGAACTGACCGATACGCGCGCGCAGATCGTCCAGGTGAACAACTATGCCCAAACCGCCTACATGGGCCTGCTCGCGGACCTGCTCGCATGGCATGCGGCCGATCCACCCGACGCCGAGGAAATCGCACGCAACAACGTGATCCAGACCTTCCAGGGCAACCGCAACCCGTTCGTCGACCATCCGGAATGGGCGACACGCGCCTTGTTCGAATCGACCACGCCAACCGTCTGCGTGCTCAATGACGTGATCTTCGCGCACGGCTTCGAAGCCGTCGCGCCGTAACGTCGGCCGGCCCGCCCTCGGCCATGTGCCGAAGGCGGGTCGCGGCGAACCGGAGCGCAGCGCGGGCGCGGCGTGCCGAATCGGCCAGGCGCGCGGCGTTTTGGCATCATGGCGGGCCGATGAGCGCGATCCTTGTCCATTCGAGCTGCCCGAACGCCGATGTCGCGGCCCGGATCGCGCGCGCGCTCGTCGAGGAACGCCTCGCCGCCTGCGTGCACGTGCTCCCTGCGGGCCAGTCGTTCTACCGCTGGAGCGGCAAGGTCCAGGTCGAAGCGGAAGTCGTCCTGCTCGCCAAGACGCTGCGCGAACGTTTCGAAGACGTGCGCCGGCGCATCCTCGAACTGCACCCTTTTGAACTGCCCGAGATAATCGCGGTCGATATCGGCGCCGCGCATGCGCCTTATCTCGACTGGATCGCACGCGAATCGGGTCCACCCGATCGCGGGTGCTGATCGGCCCTACCAGGAGTTGCCCTTGTTCCGTCCCCTGCTCGTCGCCTTGCTGGCGCTGGTCACCTTCCTTCCCGCCGCGCATGCCCAAGAGCAGGACGGCCTGCTGCCGGTCGAACAGGCATTCACGCTGCGCGCCGAAGTCCGCGAGCCCGGACACATCGCGCTGCACTGGGAAATCGCGAAGAACTACTACCTGTACCGGGCGCGCATCAGCGCGAAGACGACCCAGGCCGGGACGACGCTCGGCGCACTCGACCTGCCGCCCGGCATCGAGCGCCACGACGAGTTCTTCGGCGATGTCGAGATCTACCATGACGCGCTCGACGCGACGCTGCCCTACACGCTCGCTGATCCGGCGACCACGACCATCGAACTGACGGTGACCGTGCAGGGCTGCCACGAGGTCGACCCGAAGATCTGCTACCCGCCGCATCCGACCAAGCTCTCGCTCGCGGTGCCGGTCGCGGCGGACACGATCGGTTTCGGCACCGGCAACACGACGGGCGGCGGCGTGCTCGGGCTCGGCGCGCGATCGATCGACGACGAGGAGCCGCTGCCGCCCGAGCAGGCATTCGTGTTCGAGGCCATCGCGATGGGCCCGACCGAGGTGCTCGCACGCTGGACGATGCCGAGCGGCTATTACCTCTACCGCGATCGCAGCAGCGTCGGCATCGCCGACGACAGCGGGGTCACGCTCGGAGAGCCCCGGTGGCCAAGCGGAGTCGACCACAGCGACGAATACTTCGGTAGTACCGTCGTCTACTTCAACCAGGTCGAACTGCCGATCGCGCTGGCCCGACCGGATGGCCAGGCCCGCACGATCACGTTGCGCAGCGAGTTCCAGGGCTGCAAGGCGAACGGCATCTGCTACCCCGTCATGCAGCGCAGCGTGCCGGTCGATCTCGATCCGGCGACGCCAGAACAACTCGCGAGCGCGGCGAAGACGTTTGTCGCGGCCAAGCCGGCCGCCGCCATCGCCGATGCCTCGGCCGACAATGCGCTGCGCTCGACACCGCCGGCCATCGGTGCGCTCGGCATCCTCGGCGCGCTGCTGTTCGCCGTGCTCGGCGGCATCGTCCTCAACCTCATGCCCTGCGTGCTGCCGGTGCTGTCGCTGAAAGTCATCGGGCTCGCCGAAAGCGGCGAGAGCGTGGCCAAGGCGCGCAGCCATGCGCTCTGGTACACGCTCGGCGTGCTCGTCTCGTTCGCCGCGATCGGCCTGCTCGTGATCGCGCTGCGTTCGGCCGGGGCTGCGCTCGGCTGGGGTTTCCAGTTGCAGCAACCGGGCTTCGTCGGCTTCCTCGTCTACGTGCTGTTCGCGGTCGGCCTCAGCCTGTCGGGCGTGTTCACGATCGGTGCCGGCATGGCCGGGATCGGCCAGGGCCTCGCCGGGAAATCCGGTCGCGCCGGCGATTTCTTCACCGGCGTGCTGGCCTGCATCGTCGCGAGCCCGTGCACGGCGCCGTTCATGGGCCCGGCCCTCGCGTTCGCGTTCGCCGCATCGCCCGTCGTCGCGCTGCTGATCTTCCTCGCCCTCGGCTTCGGCCTTGCGCTGCCGTTCCTGCTCATCGGCTTCGTCCCGGCGCTGGCCCGGCGCCTGCCGAAACCGGGCGCGTGGATGGAAACGTTCAAGCAGGTTCTCGCATTCCCGATGTACCTGACCGCGGTCTGGCTGCTGTGGGTGCTCGGCAAGCAGCGCGGCGTCGATGCGATCGGCGTCGTCCTCGTCGGCACGGTCGTGCTCGCGCTCGCCCTGTGGTGGCTCGAACGCAGCCGCTGGCGTGGCAGCGTCGGCGGGCGCGTGCTCGCCGGCATTCTCGTCATCGTCTCGTTGCTGCCGCTGTGGCAGGTCACGCGCATGGCCGCTCCGGCACTGTCCGCCGTGCAGGCCGAAGGCGTGGTCGCCTACTCGCCCGATGCGCTGGCCGCACTGCGCGCCGATTCGCGCACGGTGTTCGTCAACATGACCGCCGACTGGTGCGTGACGTGCAAGGCCAACGAGAAGCACGTGCTCGATACCGACCACTTCCGGGCCACGCTCGAACGCGCGAACGCGGTCTACATGAAGGGTGACTGGACCAATGTCGATCCGACGATCACGGCATTCCTGCAGCAGCACAACGCGGTAGGCGTGCCTCTGTATGTCGTGTTCCGCGGAGCCGACGGCCCCGGCGTCGTGCTGCCGACCGTGCTGACCCAGGCGATCGTCGATGAAGCATTCGCCGCGCCCGCACCCTGAGTCCTGCCGATGCTGAGTCGCGATACCTTGCTGATCATCGCCCTCGCGATCGCGAGCGCGCTCGGCGGACTTGCGTTTAGCCAGTGGCTGCGCCCGCCACCGGCACCAGTCTCGAGCGGGCCTCGCGCGGCGACGCTCGCTATCGGCGACCTGCGCGAGGACCTCGCCCTGCCCGATCGCGACGGCGCGACCCGCAGGCTTTCCGAATGGGACGGCAAGCTCGTCCTGCTCAATTTCTGGGCGAGTTGGTGCGGCCCCTGCCGCGAGGAAATGCCGCTGCTCGACCGCGCCCGCGCGCAACATGCCGCGCGCGGCTTCGAGGTCATCGGCATTGCGGCCGAGGAGGCGACTGCGGCGCTCGCGTTCCTCGCGGAAAACGACGTCGCCTATCCGATCCTGATCAACGCGCCGGATGATGCGATCGACGTCTCGCTGCGCTTCGGCAACACGCGCAGCGTGCTGCCATACAACGTGCTGATCGGCCGCGACGGGCGCATCCTCGCAAGCAAGGTCGGCAACTTCAGCGAAGCCGGACTCGAAAGCTGGCTGGCACCGCATCTGTAGACGGGCACCGACGTTCTTGCGGGACGCCTCGCGGCTTCGCCACCCCACGAAACCAGGGCACTTCGCATCGATGTCGTGGGAAATCCGTAGCCCGGGCAAGGCCGCAGGCCGCACCCGGGGATGGCGTGGCGTCCCCTGAAAAGAGAGCTTCATATCAATCCGGCGAGACTTGCATCAAGCTCGAACGCAAGCCCACACGACGGAGTTGCCGACCATGTCCACGCCGACCCCTGCCTACGCCGCCGCGACAGCCGCCGCACCGCTCGCCCCGTTCACGATCGCGCGGCGCGCGCCCGGTCCGCGCGACGTGCAGATCGAGATCCGCTATTGCGGCGTCTGCCATTCGGACATCCATCAGGCGCGTGGCGAATGGGGCGGCGAGATCTTCCCGATGGTGCCGGGCCACGAGATCGTCGGCCATGTCTCGGCGATCGGCGCCGAGGTCACGCGCTTCAAGGTCGGCGATGCGGTCGGCGTCGGCTGTTTCGTCGACTCGTGCCGCGAATGCGAGGCCTGCCACGCCGGCGAGGAACAATACTGCGCGACGGGCATGACAGGCACCTACAACGCCTACGAACGCGGCACGAAAACGCCGACCTGGGGCGGCTATTCGACGCGCATCGTCGTCGACGAGGACTACGTGCTGCGCGTGCCGTCCTCGATTCCGCTCGAACGCGCCGCACCCTTGCTGTGCGCCGGCATCACGACCTACTCGCCGCTGCGCCATTTCGGAGTCAAGGCCGGCGACCGGGTCGCCGTGGTCGGGCTCGGCGGACTCGGCCACATGGGTGTGAAGATCGCGCATGCGATGGGCGCGCATGTGACCGTGCTTAGCACCTCGCCATCGAAGCGCGATGACGCGCTCACGCTCGGCGCCGACGACTTCGCCGCGACCGGCGACCCGGCGACCTTCCGCAAGCTGCGCGGCGCGTTCGACTTCATCCTCGACACGGTTTCCGCGGCGCACGACTACAACGCCTACCTCGGCCTGCTGCGCCGCGACGGCACGATGATCCTCGTCGGCATGCCCGACCAGCCGCTGCCGCTCGCCGCCGGTGCGCTGATCATGGGCCGCCGCCGCCTCGCCGGCTCGCTGATCGGCGGCATCCGCGAAACCCAGGAAATGCTCGACTTCTGCGCCGAACACGGCGTCGCCTCGGATATCGAACTGATCCCGATCACGGCGATCAACGAGGCCTACGAACGCATGATCAAGGGCGACGTTCGCTATCGCTTCGTGATCGATTGCGCGAGTCTTGGCTGACGAACGCGTTGAATGCGCTCCGCGGGGGGACCCGTGACCGGCCCTGTGCGCCGCGGACACAATCCGCAATTTCGCCGATCATCGCCGAACTGGACACTTCCGGCATGTTCAACGACACTAGCGCGCCGTTTGAACTGGCCGGCGGGCCCTTGATTCCGGAACTGCGTTGGCAACGATCCTCGTCATCCATGGCCCCAACCTCAACCTGCTCGGCACGCGCGAGCCGGACGTGTACGGCCATGCGACGCTCGACGATGTCGACGCCGCGCTCGCCGGCATCGCGTCGGCGGCCGGGCATGCGCTGACGGCGTTCCAGAGCAATGCCGAGCATGCGCTGATCGACCGCGTGCAGGCCGCGCGCGCCGAAGGCATCGCCTGGATCGTGATCAACCCGGGCGGCTACACGCACACGAGCGTGGCCCTGCGCGATGCACTCGCGGCGGTCGCAATCCCGTTCGTCGAGGTGCATCTTTCCAACGTGCATGCGCGCGAGGCGTTCCGGCGGCATTCGTATTTCTCCGACATCGCCCAGGGCGTCGTCGCCGGATTCGGCGCGGACAGCTACCGCATGGCAGTCGAATTCATCCTGCGTCGGCTCGCGTCGGCGTAGTTTTCCTTACCGGGCACGCGCACCGCGCACCCAAGCACAGGCGTTCCACCATGGACTTGCGCAAGATCAAGAAGCTCATCGACCTGCTCGAGGAATCCAATCTCGCCGAGCTCGAAATCAAGGAAGGCGAGGAGATCGTGCGGCTGTCGCGCTACCCGAAGGGCATGGCGCCGGCGTTCCAGGCAGCCGCGCCGGCGGTCGTCCATGCGGTCGAGGCACCGCCCGCGCAAGCCGAACCGCGCGCCCCGGCCGAAGCGCCCGCTGCCGGCGCGAAGGATGCCCCGGCCGGGCATACCGTGCGTTCGCCGATGGTCGGCACGTTCTACGCATCACCGAGTCCCGATGCACCGGCCTTCGTCAAGGTCGGCCAGGCAGTCAAGGCCGGCGACACGATCGGCATCATCGAGGCGATGAAGATGTTCAACCAGATCGAAGCCGACGTCTCGGGAACCGTGCTCGCGGTTCTCGCGCAGAGCGGGCATCCGGTCGAATACGACGAGCCGCTGTTCGTGATTGGCTGAGAAACCGGGAATCGGGAATGGAGAATGGGGAATCGTTCAAGCGGGCCCATGAACGACTGGACGTATGGCAAGACGCCATGGCTCTGGTGGAACACGTATATGCCGTGACGACGGGGTTCCCTCTCGATGAACGGTTCGGACTGACCGCTCAGATCCGCCGCGCGGCGGTCAGCATCCCCTCGAATATCGCGGAAGGGGCGGCTCGAAGATCCGGCCCCGAATATCAGCGCTTCCTTTCGATTGCCCGCGGGTCCTTGTCTGAAATGTCCACGCAGCTGCAAATCGCCAGACGCCTGGCCTACATGGATGCGTCCCCGGCCATCGACGACCTGATCGATCGTGTTTTCGCCCGCCTCACCGCGTTGATGAACGCCCTGCAAAGGCGTGGAGAGTCATGATGCGCGCTTCAAACCCATTCCCCATTCGCGATTCCCGAATCCCATGTTAGACAAAGTCGTCATCGCCAACCGCGGCGAGATCGCGTTGCGCATCCTGCGTGCCTGCCACGTGCTCGGCATCAAGACCGTGGCCGTGCATTCGACGGTCGATCGCAACCTCAAGCACGTCGGCATGGCCGACGAGTCGGTGTGCATCGGTCCGCCGCCGGCGGCCGAGAGCTATCTCAACGTGCCGGCGATCATCGCCGCGGCCGAAGTGACCGACGCGCAGGCGATCCATCCGGGCTACGGCTTCCTGTCGGAGAACGCCGATTTCGCCGAACGCGTCGAGCAATCGGGATTCATTTTCATCGGTCCGCGCGCCGAGACGATCCGCCTGATGGGCGACAAGGTCGAGGCGATCAAGGCCATGAAGGCGGCCGGCGTGCCCTGCGTGCCCGGTTCGGGCGGGCCGCTCGGTGAAGATGTTGCCGAGAACACGCGCATCGCGCGCGAGATCGGCTATCCGGTCATCATCAAGGCGGCCGGCGGCGGTGGCGGTCGCGGCATGCGCGTCGTCCACACCGAGGCACATCTCGGCAACGCGATCGCGATGACCAAGACCGAAGCAAAGGCTGCGTTCGGCAACGATCAGGTCTACATGGAGAAGTTCCTCGAGAACCCGCGCCATGTCGAGATCCAGGTGCTTGCCGACGGCCAGGGCGGCGCGATCCATCTCGGAGAGCGCGACTGCTCGATGCAGCGCCGCCACCAGAAGGTCGTCGAGGAAGCGCCGGCCCCCGGCATCAGCGAGGAGCAGCGCGCGGCGATCGGCAAGGTCTGCGTCGATGCCTGCCTGCGCATCAATTACCGCGGTGCCGGCACGTTCGAGTTCCTTTACGAGGACGGGCGCTTCTACTTCATCGAGATGAACACGCGCATCCAGGTCGAGCATCCGGTGACCGAAATGATCACCGGCATCGATCTCGTGCGCGAACAGCTGCTGATCGCGGCGGGCGAGAAACTCTCGATCCGCCAGCAGGACGTGCGCATCACCGGGCATTCGATCGAGTGCCGGATCAACGCCGAGGATCCGGACACGTTCATGCCGAGTCCCGGCACGGTCAAGCGCTTCCTCGCCGCAGGTGGCCCGGGCGTGCGCACCGATACCCACATCTACGACGGTTACCGCATCCCGCCGAACTACGATTCGATGATCGGCAAGCTGATCGTGCACGGGCGCGACCGCGCGACTGCGGTCGCGCGCATGCGCAACGCGCTCGCCGAAGTCGTCATCGAAGGCGTCAAGACGAACCTGCCGTTGCAGCAACGGATCATGGCCGACGCCGGCTTCCAGACCGGCGGCATGAACATCCACTACCTCGAGAAGCGCATGGCCGAAGCCCGCGACAAGGCGATCGGGCTCGGCTAGTGCAGACTTGCCCAGGGCATCCCTAGCGGCGGAATCGCACGTAGGCCCGGCGGGCGAGGTAGAGCAGGTTTCCGGCGAAGCCACGGTCCTGCGCGGCACGCAAGTCGGTGTTTTCCGCATACAGCATGCGGATGTGGGCATCGCGTGCTTCGAGCAGTTGCTTCAACTCGACGAGATCGCCGCGCGAAAGTGCATGCCCTTCGGCGAAACGCTCCGGCAGCGCGCGATTGACGTAGTAGGTCGTGTGGCGCGGCGCGGTCTGCTCGGCCGGTCGATCCTTCGTGTAGAAATACAGCGCGATCGAGCGCCGGCTCAGTCCGGATTCCTCGGCGGGCAGGCGGATCGTGTCGAACGCGTGCCAGGATTTCTCCGAGGTCTCGAAGATCACGCAGCGGTTGAACAGCGGCGCGATGCGCTGCGAGGGCCGCGGGTCGGCCTGCGGGTCGCGAAACAGTTCGAGGCAGCCGCCCCAGGCCTCTTCCCAGCGCGGATTGAGGTAGGCGATGAGATTCAGCCGGCGATGCCAGCGCTCGCTCGGGTGGTAGTTGAAGTCGACGTGCGCATCGAGGCTCATGCCTTCACGGTTCTCGTGCGTGCCGCCGCCGAGATACCAGGGGTCATAAAGCAGGCCATCGATGCCGGTCATCTCGGCCACGGCGTCGAGGAACGCGCTGTCCTGGATCGCATCGTCGAGTTGCCGCCAGGCCGGCCCGAGCGCGCGCACGCGATCGACGGTCGACTTGCCGCCGGGCGTGCCGTCGTCGCCGACCGAATTGCCGCGTTCGAAAGCCGGGAATGATGCGAGCAGCGCGCGGGCGAATGCCGCGTCGAGAAAGTCGTCGATGACGACGTGCGGGAACGGTTGCGCGGCCACGAACGCCTCGCGCAACTCCCCGCGCCGCGCATGCACGGTGGGATTGAGGATGCGCGACCCTTCGGCTGCAGGCATGTTCGAAACCGCGAATTTCCGGGAATGGCCAGTGTACGGGAGGTCCACGCGCCGAGCGCGGCTGCCACCGTCGCGGGTTTGGTGCCACGTTCCGGAGTCTCCAAGATTGCCACGTCGCACTCCCTCAAGCCTCGAAGTCATGCGCACCGCCGGCGCAAGCCGGAAGGCCCGGTGAACTGCGCAGCTCACGTGACATGACAGCGCCGGGCGCCCCGACTATGCTTCGCGCCCGCCGCCGCAAGCCCAGTGGCGCAGACACTTCATGCATCGAATGACCCATGCCGTGGCTTGAACTATCGATCACGCTCGAAAGCGAGCGCCAGCAGGTCGTCGAGACCGCGCTCGAGGACGTCGGCGCGCTGGCCGTGACCCTGCTCGATGCCGATGCCGACACCTCCAACGAGAATGCGATCCTCGAACCCGCGGTCGGCGAAACGCCGCTGTGGGGAACGATCGTCCTCAGCGCGCTGTTCGAAGCCGACATCGACCGCAGCGGGCTCGTGCATGTCCTCGCCGACCTGCTGCCCGAGCTTTCGCCGGAGCAGATCACGTTGCGCGAGGTTGCCGACGAGGACTGGACGCGCGCCTGGATGGACCAGTTCCAGCCGATGCGTTTCGGTCAGCGGCTGTGGATCTATCCGTGGAACATCGATCCGCCCGCGCAGGCAGACGCGGTCGTCGTGCGCCTCGATCCGGGCCTCGCTTTCGGCACCGGCACCCATCCGACCACGGCGCTGTGCCTCGAATGGCTTGATCAGGTCGATCTTCGCGACCGACACGTGATCGACTACGGCTGTGGCTCCGGTGTCCTTGCAATCGCCGCTGCGCTGCTCGGTGCGGCGCGCGTGGTCGCGATCGACAATGATCCGCAGGCGCTCGAGGCGAGCCGCGCGAATGCCGAGCGCAACGGGGTGGATGCCTGCCTCGAACTCGTGCTGGCCAGCGAGCAGGCCCTCGCGCCGGCCGACGTGCTCGTCGCCAACATCCTCGCCGGTCCCTTGCACGCGCTCGCGCCGCGGTTCGCGGCAAGCCTCAAGCCGGGCGGACGGCTCGCGCTGTCGGGCGTCCTGCATGGGCAACACATCGAACTCGTCGAGCGGTACGCCGAATGGTTCGATGCGATCACGGTGACGCAGCGCGAAGACTGGGTGCGCATCGACGCACGCCGGCGCTGACGAACCCGCGCAGCCCGTCGCGCTTCGGGCTGGCCTGCAGCGACTACAATCCGGCCCATGTACACGCAATGCCCCGAGTGCCTGACCGTCTACCGGATCGGTGCGGCCGAGATCGCCGCGGCGCGCGGCAGCGTGCGCTGCGCGCATTGCAATGCGCTGTTCGACGCCCTGCCGACCCTCAGCGAGGCATTGCCGGCCGAACCGATCGGGCGCCTCGCGCGCCACGACGAACAGGGCACGGCCCCGCAGCTCGGCCTGTCGGTGTTCCGGCCGAACCCGGCCGGGCAAGGCGCCCTTTTCTTCGATCCGGACAAGCGCCAGCACCGCAGCGAGCGCGCGCCATCGACGCCGCAGTTCACGCGCACGCGTCGCCGACGCAAGCCGCGGCGCAATGCGCCGTGGATCATCGGCAGCGTTGTCCTCCTGCTCGTGCTGGCCGCCGAGATCGCCTGGGTCGAGCGCGCCGCGTGGATCAATGATGCACGCGTGCGGCCCTGGGTCGACGCCGCCTGCGAGCAGCTCGGCTGCACGCTACCGCTGCGTCGCGACAGCGAACTGCTGCAACTGACATCGCGCGACATCCGACCGCATCCGTCGGTGGCCGGTGCCCTGATCATCTCGGCCACGCTGCACAACGCAGCCGATTTCGCCCAGCCGTTCCCGCCCGTGCAGGTCACCCTGTCCGACCTCGACGAGAAGCCGATCGCAATGCGGCGCTTCGTGCCGCGCGACTACGTTTCGGACGAGGAAACCGTGCGCAACGGCCTCGCGCCGGGAGCGAATGCGTCGATCGTGTTCGAGGTCGCCGATCCGGGACGCAATTCGGTCGCGTTCGAATTCAGCTTCGAATAGATCGCCGCTCGCGACGGCCGGCATCCCACCAAAGGTACTTACCTTCATCGGACCGGGAGAGTAAGATCGCATCCCCCGTGCGCAAGCCCAGCTGCGCAACGGACTCCGAAAGAAGAACATCCTCCGGGGACGTCGTCGTTGTGAATGCCGTTACTTCGTTGCGCGCGGACGCCGCGCACGACCCTGCCTTGCAACCTGCCCTGCGCGAATGCGTCGCGCGGGCGGTGCGCCGCTATCTCGCCGATGTCGACTCGGAGCCGACCGAAGGCCTGCACGCCCTCGTCGTGGCCGAAGTCGAGCAGCCGCTGCTGCGTGAAGTGATGGCCTGGTACGGCGGCAACCAGAGCAAGGCCGCCGCCGCGCTCGGCATCAATCGCGCGACGCTGCGCAAGAAGCTGCAGCAGTACGGACTGAGCTGAGGCGAATGCTCCCGCCAGCCCGGCAACCCGCGCCGCGGCGCGGCCGCAACGGCCGCTATACTGGCGCTACCGCCGGCGGCCACGGATAGACCGATGTTCGACACGACCCTAGTCCCCGCGCGGCGCGCCTTGCTCAGCGTTTCCGACAAGACCGGCCTCAGCGACTTCGCGCTCGGACTCGACGCCCTCGGCATCCATCTCGTTTCGACCGGCGGCACCGCGCGCGCGCTGCGCGATGCGCGCATGCAGGTCACCGAAGTCAGCGCACTGACCGGTTTCCCGGAAATCATGGCCGGTCGCGTCAAGACCCTGCACCCGCTGATCCACGGCGGCCTGCTCGGACGGCGCGGGACCGACGATGCGGTCATGGCCGAGCACGGCATCACCGCGATCGACCTGCTCGTCGTCAATCTCTATCCGTTCGAGACGGTCACCGCGAACCCCGAATGCGAGCTGGCCGAGGCGATCGAGAACATCGATATCGGTGGCCCGGCCATGTTGCGCGCGGCGGCGAAGAACCACGAGCACGTGATCGTCGTGGTCGACCCGGCCGACTACGCCGAAGTGCTCGAGGCGCTTTCACACGGCGGCACCACGCTCGCCCTGCGCCGCCGCCTTGCGGCCAAGGCGTTCGCGCATACGGCGACCTATGACGGCCACGTCGCGAGCTGGCTCGGTGCACGCACCTCGGGCGAGAGCAGCGATGCGTTCGCGCCGACCCTGCACCTTAATTACGAACGCCGGCAGACCTTGCGCTACGGCGAGAACCCGCACCAGTCGGCCGCGTTGTACGTGCAGCGCGACCTGCCGCCCGGCACGATCGCCGGCGCGCGCGTGCTCGCGGGCAAGGAGCTCTCGTACAACAACCTCGCCGACGCCGATGCCGCGCTCGAATGCGTCAAGGCATTCCAGCGCACGCCGGCCTGCGTCATCGTCAAGCACGCGAACCCGTGCGGCGTCGCCCTCGGCAGCAGCGTCAGCGAGGCCTACTCGCATGCATACGCCTGCGATCCGGTTTCGGCCTTCGGCGGAATCATCGCGTTCAACCACCGCCTCGACGCGGCGACCGCGGCCCTGATCCTCGAGCGCCAGTTCGTCGAAGTCGTGATCGCGCCCGAAGTCGACGAAGCCGCGCTCGCCGAGTTCGCGGCCAAGCCGAACGTGCGCCTGCTCGCGACCGGCCTGTGGCCCGAACACGCACCGACCACGACCGACTTCAAGCGCATTGCCGGCGGCCTGCTTGTCCAGGATGGCGATCGCGACACGCTGATGCTGAGCGACCTCAAGGTCGTTTCGACACGCGTGCCGGCCGCTGACGAACTACGCGACCTGCTGTTCGCCTGGCACGTCGCGATGTTCGTCAAGTCGAATGCGATCGTGTACGCGCGCGAGAGCCGCACGATCGGCATCGGTGCGGGCCAGATGAGCCGCGTGATCAGCACGAGGATCGCGGCGATGAAGGCCGCCGAAGCGGGCCTCGAAGTCGCCGGCAGCGTGATGGCCTCGGATGCGTTCTTCCCGTTCCGCGACGGCATCGACGCCGCGGCCGCGAGCGGCATCCGCGCCGTGATCCAGCCCGGCGGCTCGCTGCGCGACAACGAAGTGATCGCCGCCGCCGACGAACACGACATCGCGATGGTGTTCACCGGCGTGCGCCATTTCAGGCATTGAGGCGCGAATGCGGAACCGGGAATGCCCGGGCGCCAGGCTGGAAGCCGATTTCCCGCGTCCTGATCTCGGCTGACCGCTGCACGCATTTCCTGCTCCCATTCACTTGATCCCGATTCCCTGCACTCCAATGAAAATCCTCGTCATCGGTTCCGGAGGTCGCGAGCACGCCCTGGCCTGGAAGCTCGCGCAGTCCGCGCATGTCAGCGAAGTCATCGTCGCGCCGGGCAATGCTGGGACCGCGAACGAAGCGCGCGTGCGCAATGCCGAGGTCGCCGCGACCGACATCGACGGCCTGCTCGCGCTCGCCCTCGAGGAAGATGTCGCGCTGACCGTGGTCGGTCCCGAGGCACCGCTCGTGCTCGGCGTCGTCGATCGGTTCCAGGCCGCCGGCCTCGCCTGTTTCGGACCGCGCCGCATCGCCGCGCAGCTCGAAGGCTCGAAGGCGTTCGCGAAATCGTTCCTCGTCCGCCACAACATTCCGACGGCGCGCCATGCCGTGTTCGACACGCTCGCTCCGGCGCTCGCCTACGTGCGCAAGCACGGCGCGCCGATCGTCATCAAGGCCGATGGCCTCGCGGCCGGGAAAGGCGTCGTCGTGGCCCTGACGCTCGGCGATGCCGAACTCGCGTTGCGCGACATGCTCGGCGCGCACGCGCTCGGCGACGCCTCGGCCCGGGTCGTCATCGAGGAGTTCCTCGAAGGCGAGGAAGCAAGCTACATCGTCATCGCCGACGGCAAGCATGCGCTGCCGATGGCGACAAGCCAGGACCACAAGCGCGTCGGCGACGCCGACACCGGCCCGAATACTGGCGGCATGGGCGCGTATTCACCGGCACCGGTCGTGACCGCCGAGGTCGAGCGGCGCATCCTCGATGAAGTGATCGGGCCGACGCTGGCCGGCATGGCTGCCGAAGGAGCGCCGTTCAGCGGCTTCCTCTACGCCGGGCTCATGATCGACCGCAGCGGTGCGCCGAAGGTGATCGAGTTCAACGTGCGCTTCGGCGACCCGGAGACGCAACCGATCCTCATGCGCCTGCAATCGGATCTCGTCGAACTGATCGAAGCCGCGCTGCAGGGCAAGCTCGACACGGTCGGAACCGAATGGGACGCGCGCCCGGCCGTCGCGATCGTCATCGCCGCGCATGGCTATCCGGGCAAGGTGCGCACCGGCGATCCGGTCAGTGGCCTCGACGGCGAAGCAGGCCCCGATGCAAGGGTCTTCCACGCCGGCACCCGCCTCGCCGACGGCAAGGTCCGGAGCGCCGGCGGACGCGTGCTGACCGCCTGCGCACTTGGCGATGATTTTGCCAGCGCGCGCGAACGCGCCTACGCGCTGGCACGCAGGATCCAGCTCGATGGCAGCTTCTACCGCCGCGACATCGGCCATCGCGCGGTCGCGCGCCTGGCCTGAGCGACTGATCGGGACAAGCCGGTCGCCGGTTCTGCACGTTCGCCCATCCATTTTTTCCAAGCGGCCATCAGCATGCGCGCGCATGCCCGTTCGCCGCGATGCCAAGGGGCCCGCAGGCCGTGGTCTCGGCTGAGGGCTCGGGTTGACGCACTGCAGGTCATCATGAACGATGCCGCGCGATGCTCCCGATGCGGGGCCTGGCCGAGCCGAAGCGACCGATGTCCAGTGAAATCCGCATCGGCTACCTCGTCGACCATCCCGAGGCATTGCCCGTGCTCGAACGCCTGTTCCAGACCGAGTGGCCCGCCTACTACGGACCCGCGGGTCCGGGCAACGCAATCCAGGACCTCGCGGCCTACTCGAACCGCGCCGGACTGCCCGTCGGCGTCGTCGCGTTTTCCGGATCCGAGCCGTGCGGCGTCGCTGCGCTGAAAGCCGACTCGATCGCCACGCACACGCATCTCGGTCCGTGGATCGGCGGCGGCATGGTCGCGCCGCACTTGCGGCGTCGCGGTATCGGCGCGCGTCTCGTGGCAGCGCTCGAGGCCGTGGCGCGCGATCTCGGCTTCAGGACCGTGTACGCGGGAACCAGCACGGCGGACAGTCTGCTGGTCCGCGGCGGCTGGCAGTTCATCGAAGTCGTCCAGTACGACGGGCAGGCGGTTTCGATCTACGAGAAGGCGCTCTGACACGTCCGCGACAGGTTTCCCGGCGCCTTGTCGCGGCGGGGTCCGCTTGCAGCGGATCCACCCCGTCGGAGCCGACCCACGAGCGCGGAATGGCAACGCCGCGATGTGACTGGCGTGGGGCGGGACCCGCGTGCCGGATCCATTTCGCCGATGCGCGGCTCAGCCGGCATCGAGACGCACGCGCAGGTGGTTCTCTCCGCGCGCGTGGCGCCAGCCGAATTCGCGCGTCATCGCGCGGACCATTGCGATGCCGACGCCTCCGGTTCGGGCTTCGGCGATCGTCGCGGCCGCGTGCGGGGCCGGATGCGCGGTCGGGTCGAACGCGCAGCCGGTGTAGCGCAGGCGGGCGACGAGTTCGCCAGCATGCGAACGCAGGCGCACATGCACGGGGCCGCGCACGTTGCAGGCGTGCATGACGACGTTGGCAAGCAGTTCGTCGAGGACGGTGGCGAGACTCAGGCGGGTCGGGACCGGCACGCCGGCGGCGGCGAGATCGGCTTCGAGCGCATCGGCGAAACGACCGATCGCGGCGCGTTCGCGGGCGACACGGTAGCGCCAGCGGCGGGCACCGACGCTCCGGCACGCACGATGTTCGACCGCGTCCCCCATGCCGTGCCTCCTCCCACCGCGCATCGTGAACGAAGCGCGGCGCGCAGGCAACGGCCCGGCCACGGACCGCCGGCGCGCGCTATTTCGCCGGCGCGGGAGCCGAGGATGCCTTCGGCACCGGCGCTGGACGCTGCGGCTTGAACAGTGGATGGGCGTCGGGCCACGGGCGCTGCGGCATCTTCTGGTTCTGCAAGACCTGGAAGAACTCGCGGTATTGGGCGACCGCAGCCTGGTCGCCAGCGCGCACCGCCTCGTACACGGCCGCGCCTTGCGTCTGCGCGGCATCCTGCCACTTGCCGTTCGCGGCGAGGGCGAGCGCATAGGCCTCGGCCGCCTGGGCGAGGTTCGTCTTCGTGCCTTCGTAGAGCTTCTGCGCGTCGGCGAGCACGGCCTGCTTCTGTGCTGGCGTCGCCGCCGGACACGTGCTGACCGCGCGGATGTTCAATTCGGCGAACAGCGGATCGCGCGGATGCTTGCGCACGTTGTCGGCCGCTTCACGCACGCCGGCCGCGCACTGGCCGGCGACGAACTCGGCGGCCAGCAGGCGTGCCCATGCTCCTGCGTCTTCCGGCGTCGCCGCCGCGGCCGCGCGATACGCGCTGACCGCTTCATCGGCCTTGCCACTGCGCAGCGCGATATTGCCCAGCGCAACCTGTGCGCGCGGCGCCTTGGCTTCGAGCGCGACCGCCCGCCGGTAGGCATCGCGCGCGCCGACGTCGTCATTGCCCATTTCGAGGACGAGGCCCTGGGTCGTCCATGCGAGTGCCGACTTCGGATCGGCGGCGACCGCGGCGCGGGCGCGCGTGCGGGCGGCCTCGACGCGGCCATCCGAGGCTTCGACGCGCGCGTAGTTGGCGAGCAGGGCCGCATCGCGCGGATGCTGGGCAAGCGCCTTGTCGAGCGCCGCGCGCGCGGCATCGAAGCGTCCGGCGACGGCATGGAAGTTCGCCTCGCCGATCGCGAGTTGTTTCGGATCGCGAGGCGGCTCGGACGCGGAAGCGGCCGCCGTCGTCGTGGCCGACGCATCGAACACCGGCATCAGCTTCTGCATCAGCGGGTCATCGAGCCGCGGCGGCACGTCGCCGGCCTTGGCCTGCGCATCCCGCGCAGCCTGGGCATTGCCACCGGCCTCGTGCGCACGCGCGAGCGCGGCATACAGCAGGTTGGCCTGCGGATCGAGGCGCAAGGCTTCGTTGAAATAGGCGATCGCTTCGGGATAGCGCTTCTGGCGAAATGCGATGTCGCCGAGTACCGCGCGCAGGGCCGGCTCGGACTCGTTGTCGGCGAGTGCCACGGTCAGCAGCTTCCCGGCACCGTCAAGATCGTTGGCATTGATCAGTTCGGCGGCGAGCGCCATGCGCGCCGGCAGGTACATGCCATTCAACCTGAGGGCACGTTCGAACGCGGCACGGGCCTGCGAATTGTCGGCGCGCGCCCGCGCGAGCACACCCTGCAGATAGGCCCAGCGACCGTCGAGCGGCGCGGCCCTGGCCGCATTGTCGACCGCGACCGCGGCGACGGCGTACTGCCGCACGCGTGCATAGACAGCGCCGATGTCGCCGTACATCTCGGCCAGTTGCACGCCGGACTTTCCGACGATGGCCTTGTCGAAGGCCGCGCGCGCCTCGCGCACTTCGGCACTCTCGGCCGGTTTCAGCTTCGACAGGTCCGGGTTCGGCAACGGCTGCATCGCCTGGGCGAACGCGACGGCCGGGGCGAGGACGAACAGGGCAATGCTCGTGAGGAGTATCGACATCATGCGGATTGCAACCATGCTGGGCGGAACGGGCGGGCCGGCAGTTTAACCACTTGCCGCGCCCGGCGTGCTGCGACCGCGCGCGCGGACCGAAGTTCTGGCGCGGCACGGCCGGTCGCTCTGCTAGATTGCGGGCGCCGCCCCGAGGATCGTGTCGCATGTCCGAGCAAAGCCAGTTCAGCCTGCTGCGCACGCGCAGGTTCGCGCCGTTCTTCGCCACCCAGGCGCTCGGCGCGTTCAACGACAACGCGTTCCGGCAGGCGATGATCGTGCTGATCGGCTTCCACCTCGGCCTCTCGATCGAGGATTCGGGCTTCTACGCGATGATCGCGCCGGCCGTGTTCATCCTGCCGTTCTTCCTGTTCTCGGCCAGCGCCGGCCAGATCGCCGAGAAGTTCGAGAAGACGCGCCTGATCCGCTACGTGAAGCTGTTCGAGATCGCGGCGATGCTCGCCGCCGTATACGCGTTCCATGCGCACCAGGTCTGGTTGCTGTTCGTCGTGTTGTTCCTCATGGGCCTGCATTCGACGATGTTCGGCCCGATCAAGTATGCGATCCTGCCGCAGGCACTCAGGAACGACGAACTGGTCGGCGGCAACGGCCTCGTCGAGATGGGCACCTCGCTGGCCGTGCTCGCCGGCATGATGGCCGGCGGTTCGCTGATGGCGCTCGGCGACTTCGGGGTGACCGCGGCCTCGGCGCTCGTCGTCGGCATCGCCGTCGTCGGCTACCTGACCAGCCGCGCGATCCCGCTCGCACCGGCCTCGGCACCCGATCTCGAGTTCAACTGGAACCCCGCGAGCGAGACCGTGCGCGTCATGCGCTACGTCATGAAGGACCGCACGATCTTCAACGCGATCCTCGGCATTTCCTGGTTCTGGTTCTTCGGCACCGTGTTCACCGCGCAGCTGCCGGCCTATACGCAGCGCTACCTCGGCGGCGGCGAGGGCGTGCTCAACCTCACTCTGGCCTTGTTCTCGATCGGCGTCGGCGTCGGCTCGCTGCTGTGCGAGCGGCTGTCCGGTCGCAAGGTCGAGATCGGCCTCGTGCCGTTCGGTTCGATCGGCATGACCGCATTCGCGATCGACCTCTATTTCGCCCGTCCGCTCGCGGCGAGTTCGATCGGCCTCGATGCGTGGTCGTTCCTGATGGCCGACGGCAACCTGCGCATCGTCTTCGACCTGATCCTGATCGGCCTGTTCGCCGGCCTGTTCATCGTGCCGCTGTTCGCGCTCGTGCAAAGCCGCACCGAACGCAGCGAGCTGTCGCGCGTGATCGCCGGCAACAACATCCTCAACGCCTTGTTCATGGTCGTCTCGGCCGGCCTCGGCCTCGGCCTGACCGCGCTCGGCCTCAGCATCCCGCAGATCTTCCTCGTCGTCGCCCTGCTCAACGCTGCCGTGGCGATCTACATCTACACGCTGGTGCCCGAGTTCCTCATGCGCTTCCTGAGCTGGGTGCTCGTCAACACGCTGTACCGGATCCGTACCGAAGGCCTCGACCACATTCCCGAAGAGGGCCCGGCCCTGCTCGTCTGCAACCACGTCAGCTACATCGATGCGCTGATCGTCGCGGGCGGCGTGCGGCGCCCGGCGCGCTTCGTCATGTACTACAAGATCTTCCGCATCCCGGTCCTCAGCTTCATGTTCCGCACCGCGCGCGCGATTCCGATCGCCGGTGCCAGGGAAGATCCCGAACTGCTCGAACAGGCATTCGACGAGATCGACCGCGCGCTGGCCGCAGGCGAACTCGTCTGCATCTTCCCCGAAGGCGGACTGACGCCCGACGGCGAGATCGCACCGTTTCGGCCAGGCGTCGAACGCATCCTCGCGCGACGCGCGGTGCCGGTCGTGCCGCTCGCGATCCGCGGCCTTTGGGGCAGCATCTTCAGCCGCAAGGACACGCGCCTCGGCCGCGCACGCATGCCGCGCCGCTTCTGGTCACGCATCGCGTTCGCCGTCTCGCCGCCGGTCCCCGCCGCCGACGCGAGCGCGGCCGAACTCGAGCGCCGCGTGCGCGAGCTGCGCGGGCATTGGGCTTGATCGGCGGTGCTCAGCCTGCCCAGCCGCCAATGACGATGACCGCGATTACGGTGAGCCAGACGAGCAGGACGCGGCGCAGGATGACGCGGGCGTCGGCGAGTTCGGCGACCGGATCGCCGATGCTGCCGTCCTCGGCGACGACATCGGCATCGACGCCGGCGCGCGCGATGACGGCAAGAAAGCCGAGGTCGAGCGTGAAGTAGCCATTACCGTGACTTGCGTGGTACGCGCGCCAGCTGCGCACGACCGCATCGAAATCGGAAACGAGCGCGACCGACCACGCGAGCAGGTGCGCGGGCGCCCAGTCGAGCAGGCGCGCGGCGCGCTCGAGTGTTTCATGCGGGCCACCGATCACGTCGCGGAAGCCGGGCGAGCGCGCGAGCAGTTGCACGAACCGGTACGCGAGCGCACCGGCCGGTCCGGCCACGACGAACCAGAACAGCACGCCGAAATGGCGCGACAACGCGGCCGTGAAACTCGCGGCGACGAGGGCCGGCGCGGTGAATGCGAGTGGCCCCTGCGCATCGTCGGCATGCAGCGCCTGCGCGGCGGCCACGCGGCGGTCGTAGTCGGGTGCCTTGAGCACCGCGTCGATGTCGGCATCGAGATCGCGCGGTCCCCAGCAGAGGAACAGCACGGCGACCATGAACGCGAGTTCGAGCAGGCCGAGCCAGCGTGCGTGCAGGGCCGCATGGACGAGTCCGGTGGCGATGACGAGCAGCAGCGGCAGCCAGACGATGCGCACCAGGTCGCGCGGCGGCGACGCGCTGCGCGCATAGACGTCGCGCAACCAGGCAAATCCGCGCAAGCGGGCGAGGTCCGGCAACGCGTGCGTGCTGGCGATCACGAGCAGGATCGCGATGAATGTCTTGGCCATCGATGCGTCGCCGACTGGAAGCGCCCCGATTGTAGCGGTCGCGACCGGGGCGTCCAGTCCGATCCTGCCCCGCAGCGGGGCAGCACGCTCAGGCGCTTGCGCGTCGGAACGCCTCGAGTTCGAGCCCGCCCGCTTCACGCAGCCAGTGTTCGATCAGGCGATACGAGACCGACAGCCGTGGCGGCAAGGCAAGCTCGCCGCTGCGCAGGCCGCCGACGAATTCGTCGACCTCGAACCAGCGCGCCTCGGCCAGTTCGGCGCCGACCGCGATCGCGGGATCGTCGGCGCACGCGGTGAATCCGAGCATGAGCGAGGCCGGGAACGGCCATGGTTGCGAGGAATGGTAGTCGCAGTCGACGACCTGCACGCCGGCCTCCTCGAGTACCTCGCGGCGCACCGCATCCTCGAGCGTCTCGCCCGGTTCGACGAAACCGGCCAGGGTCGACCAGCGGCCGGGTGGCCAGGTCGGCTGGCGACCGAGCAAGCAGGCATCACGCCAGGTCACGATGACGATGATCGCCGGGTCGGTGCGTGGATAGTGTTCAAGGCCGCAGGCCGGATCGGGGCAACGCGCGCGATGGCCCGACCATTCGAGCTGGAGCGCGCTGCCGCAGGCGCCGCACCAGCGCGTGCGCGATTGCCAGTGGGTCAGCGCGCGCG
Source organism: uncultured Dokdonella sp. (assembly GCA_964587775.1). GTDB lineage: Bacteria > Pseudomonadota > Gammaproteobacteria > Xanthomonadales > Rhodanobacteraceae > Dokdonella. Next base: position 18,102 of record CAZPLY010000004.1, on the reverse strand, counting down.
CATACGCGAACAAGCCGGCTTCGAAGGCCGGCAGTGCGAGCCCGGCCCGACGCAGGTCGAGGAAGTCCGCGGCGCCCGCGCGCGCGACGACCTCGGCCTCCTCGAAGGTCGGGGCCAGTGCGAAATACGGCACCGCGTTGCCGTCGCGACCGAGGAAGCTCGGCACGCAGCGATCGCGCAGGTCGCGGCATTGGCCGCCGTCGAGCAGGCACAAGGCACTGCCCGCGGCGGTGACGGCCGCCTGGCCATCGGGGCGCACGAGCAGGAAACGCGCCGATCCATGCTCGAGCTGGGCGGCGATCCACGCATCGTCGTGGCGCTGCTCGCTGCAGCGGTCGAGCGCGAGGCCGGAGAAGACGTTGTTGCGGCTGCGCCGTTGAGCGCTCACGCGCGCTGCGATCAGACGGCGAACGACGACCCGCAGCCGCAGGTCGTCTTCGCATTCGGATTGCGGATGACGAACTGGGCGCCGGTCAGGGACTCGGTGTAATCGATCTCGGCACCCCCGAGGTACTGCAGGCTCAGCGGATCGACGAGCAGGAGGACGCCATCCTTCTCGATCGCGAGATCGTCCTCGGCGCGTTCCTCGTCGAAGGTGAATCCGTACTGGAAGCCCGAACAACCGCCACCACTGATGTAGACGCGCAGCTTGAGGTCGGGATTGCCTTCCTCGACGATCAATTCGTTGACCTTGCTCGCGGCAGCCGCGGTGAACAGCAGCGGAAGTTCCGCAGCGTCGAGGTAGGTCGGCGTGTCGGGGCTGGTCATCGGGTCATTCCGGCATCGGGCTGGACGAGGGGCCCGTTGGAGATCGTGGCGGATCGCGCCGATTCAAGCGCCGACCGCGGCGACGGCGGGCCGGACCGGATCGGCATCCGCATCCGCCAGTGCGGCCGGGCCGGTCAACTGCCGCGGCGGTTCAGCCTGGTAGATCATCTTGCCATTGACCTGGGCGCCGGCGGCCATTTCGAGCACCTTGTAGTAGACGTTGCCCTCGACGCGGGCATGCACGGCAAGTTCGAGGCGGTCGGAAATGACGACATCACCCTTGACCGCACCGTTGATGACCGCGTTCGTCGCACGGATCTCGCCGGTCACGCGCCCCTTGTCGCTGACCGTCAGCACGGCATGCTCGCCCTGCGCCGTCAGCGAGCCGTCGACCGCACCGTCGAGGTGCAGGCCACCGACGAACTCGACATCGCCGCGGATCGTGGTGCCCTCGGCGATCAGCGTCGTGATCGCCGCGACCATGCGCGTGTTGCGCTTGTCATTCCCGAACATCATCTGCCTCCCCGGCCTTCGCCGCGTCATTCCAAGGAAATTCCTGGCTGGCCCGCCCGCCCTCGCCCTCGGCGCTGGCGCGCACGCGATTCGGCTCGAAACCTTCCGGCAACATGATGGTGCCGTCGATCTGCTGAAAATACTTGAACGCATACTCGATTCCGGAAGATTCCTTCTGCTGGCTCAGCATCTTCCAGTCGAGTGTCTCGAGCTTGCCGTCGGCGATGCCCGACACCGAGAGGCTCAGACGGCCGCGCGTCTCGCTGCCACGCTTGAAGTTCTGGGTCAGGGTGACCCTGAAGTTCCATGCGTTCGATCCGGGCACGGCAGCGAGCGTGACTCCATGCACGGCGAGGCCTTCGCGGCGCGCGCCGCCGACCAGGCGGCCATAGAACGCGAGATCGGCGCGAACGCCGGCGATTTCCTCCTCGCGGTCGCGCAGGGTGCCCTGGATGTCGGCGAGCGCGGCCTTGGCCACCTGTTCGGAGCGCTCGAGCACGACGATGCGCGTCTTCAAGGCCTGCACTTCCTCGCTGTCGCCGGCCGCCGGCACCTCGGCGGCGACCTGGTGGCGGCCGAGCAGGAACACGGTCGCCGCGGCGACCAGCAGCAGCGAGCCGAGCCAGGCGAGCGCGACGAACACGCCGGTGCGGCGCGCACGCGCAGGATCGAACGGACGAACGACGAATTTCGGCGCGGACATGCGGGGACGCGGACGCTGAACGGAAGGGGCTTATAGCCACCGCCAAGGAGTCGCGTCAAGCAAGGCTATACTCGCGCGTCGACCCCGAAGGATGCGCGAGATGCTCTGGCTCAAGGCCTTTCACGTGATCTTCGTGGTCACCTGGTTCGCCGGACTGTTCTACCTGCCACGCCTTTTCATCTATCACGCCGAAGCGACCGAGCCGGTCGTGCGCGAACGCCTCAAGATCATGCAGCGGCGCCTGCTCGTGATCACCCACATCGGCGCTGCCAGCAGCATCATCTTCGGCCTCGCCCTCGTCGCCTGGTGGCTGAAGTACAACCCGGCGCTGCTGTCCGGCGGCGGCTGGTTCCACCTGAAGATGCTGCTGGTCGTCCTGCTTGTCGCGTACCACCTCGTCCTCGTGCGCTTCGTCGGCCGCTTCGCGCGCGACGCGAACACGCGCTCGAGCCGCTGGTTGCGCGTGTTCAACGAGGTGCCGGCACTGCTCCTGATCGGGATCGTGGTCCTCGCCGTGGTCAAGCCGTTCTGAGCGCGATCGCGGGCGCTGGTATAGTTTCCCGGGGGTTTCCCGGTCGGATCTCATGCCTGCCATCGAATCGAGTCCACGACGCCCGCGTGACCGCCTTGCGCTGACGACGCAGATCCCGCAACGCGTGGCCGATCTGCGCCGGCGCGGCGAACGCATGCTGCAGGACGGCTGGGACATCAACGCCCTGCTCCTGCTCGCCGAAGATTCCGAAGCGCTGGCCGATGTCAGCGCGCGCCTCGACGACGCGGAGACTTCCGACCTGCTCGTCGATTTCGCCGAGTGCCTGTGGACCCATCTCGACAAGCCGGCCCTACCCGATGCCGAGGGCTCGGCGGCGATCGCGGCGATGCTCGAATCGCTGGCCGCGGCGCCGCGGGCGACGCCGGTCGCGCCGGCCGAGGTCGGCGAGGAAGCGACGCTGTTCGGCTACGCCGCGAACGAGGACAACGGGTTTCCGCTGCTCGTGCGCCCCCCGCCGCACTACTGGCGGCGGTTCGCGGCCGACGTGCAGGCCACGCCGGCGACGACGATCGCGGCACCGCCGCCACCCGTCGCCGCGGCGCCCCCTGTCATGCCCATTGCGACCGACCCACGCGCGCCGGCCGCGCCTGCGCCGACGCCGGCAGCGCCGGTGGCCGTTGGCACGGCGCCCGACGAAACGGTGCCGGTCGAAGCCGAAGCCACCGTCAAGCGGGCCTGCCATCTCGGCGATGGCAGCACGACGGCCGACGAGATCGACCTCAAGCTGCGTGCGCTCGGCTACGAGGTGCAGCGGCCCGGCGGCATCGACGAGCTGAAGGAACTGCTGAGCCGCTCGCCACCGGGCGTCCTCGTCCTCGCCGAACGATATCTCGATGCGATCGAGGAAATCGGTGCCCTCGTGCAAGCCGCCCGCGCGCGCACGAACCGGCGCATCGCGTGGGTCTCGCTGTCGCGACCGGCCGATCTCGCCACCCGCCTGCGCGTCATGCGTGCCGGCTGCGACGCGCTCGTGACCCAGCCTGCCGGCGCCGGCGAGGTGGTCACGCGCATCCGCGAATTGCTCGAGCTCGAAACGGCCGAGCCGTACCGGATCATGATCGTCGAGGATGACCGCTCGCAGGCAATGTTCGCCGAATCGATCCTGCGCAAGACCGGCATGCGCACGCTCGCGGTGACCGAGGCATCGACCGTACTCGACAGCCTCGACGCGTTCGAACCGGACCTGATCCTCATGGACCTGCACATGCCGGTCTGCGACGGCATGGAACTGACCGCCCTGATCCGCGAGCGCGAGGCGTACATCTCGACGCCGATCGTGTTCCTTTCGGGCGAGAACGACACGGACCGCCATTTCGAGGCCCTCAGTGCCGGCGGTGACGATTTCCTGTCCAAACCGATCGCCCCGCGCCATCTGATTGCGGCCGTCTCGAGTCGCGTGCGGCGCGCGCGCCAGCTCGAGCGCCGGCGCGTGCCGAGCATGCGCGAATCGGCCAAGGGCCTGCACGACATCGTCGCGCTGACCCGGCGCCTGACCGAGATGCTGAGCATGGAAGACGCCGCCACGCGCAACGGCGGCCTGCTGTTCGTCGAGATCGAGGATGCCCAACGCATCCACGGGCGCCTGAGCCAGAAGGCGTTCGCGAGGCTGCTCGCCACGCTCACCGATTCGCTCGCCGCCCACATCGGTGCGTCGGACATGCTTGCGCGCTGCGGCGATTCGGGCTTCCTGCTGCTCAATCCCGACCGCGATCAGGCGGCCCTGCAACAGCAGGCCGAGAACCTGCGCGAGCGCGTCGCCCGCGAGACGTTCACGGTCGACGGCCAGGCACTGCGCATCGGCGTCGTCGTCGGCATCTGTCCGTTCCGGGTCGTCGCAGGCGATGCCAAGGCGATGATCGACGCCGCCGAGCGCGCGATGCTCGAAGCGCGCTCGCCCGATCGTGCCGGCATCCACGTGTTCCAGCCACGCAGCGACGAGGGCGCGAGTCGCGTCATCGTCGCGGCGATCGAGGCGGCGCTCGAGAACTCGGCGTTCCGCGTCGTCTTCCAGCCGATCGTTTCGCTGCACGGCGAGGAAGACGAACAGTTCCAGGCCTTGTTGCGCCTGCCGATGGAAGATGGCCGCATGTTCGCAGCGAGCGAGCTCGTGCCGGCCGCAGAACAGGCCGGGCTGATCGCGCGCGTCGACCGCTGGATCCTCGAGAGCTGCATCCGCACGATCGGCGAGCGCCTCGGCGACGGGCGCAGCCTGCGCCTGTTCGTCAACCAGTCGCTCGCCAGCACGCGCGATCCCGAACGCGTCGACTGGCTGCGGCGCATGCTCGAGCAGCATCGCGTGCCGGCCTCGCATGTCTCGCTCGAACTGCGCATGGACGACGCCATCACGGCGCTGTCGGATGTCGTCGCGTTCGCCCTCGCGATGAAGCAGCTCGGCGTCGGCATGACGGTATCGGGCTTCGACGGCGGCGCGCGCGGCAACGAACTGCTGCGCCACCTGCCGGTCGACTTCGTCAAGTTGTCGGTGCGCTACGCGCGCGCGCACGACGCGGCGATGACGGCCGAACTGCGCGAACTCGTGCGCCTCGCCCACGAAAGCGGGCGTCGCGTGATCGCCCCGCGGGTCGAGGAGGCACGCGTCGCCGCCGCGCTGTGGTCGAGCGGCGTCGACCTGATCCAGGGCAATTTCATCCAGCAGGCCGAACGCCACATGTCCTACGACTTCCATGCGACCGCGGGTTGAGCCCGTGAGGCGATCGGCATGAGGTCGCCGGCGATGCTGCGCAGCGTGCTCGCCGCGATCCTCGCGATCGCACTCGCCGGCGTGCCGCTCGCGATCCTCACACTCGATGGCACGGCGACGCTGGCCGCCGCGTCTGCCTGCCTCGTCATCGCCGCCCTCGCCGTGTTCGCCTTCGCCGGGCTGCGCGAGGCGCCGGCGAACGCGCCGCGCGCGGCCAGTCCGGCGCCTGCCGGGCAGCCGTCGGCCGAGGATGCGCAGCGCGAGCTCGAATCCCTGCGCGCGATGCAGCGCGAACTTCTCGCGGCGAAACAGGCGGCCGAAGCGGCGACGATGGCCAAGGGCGAGTTCCTCGCGACGATGAGCCACGAGATCCGTACGCCGCTCAATGGCATCGTCCCGTTGCTCGACCTCATGCTGTCCACGCCGCTGCAGGCCGACCAGCGCGAATACATGAACACCGCGCACCAGTCGGCCCGCGAGTTGCTGCGCATCGTCGACGACATCCTCGATTATTCGAAACTCGAGGCAAGCAAGCTCGAACTCGAAAGCGTCGGCGTCAACATCAAGGAGATCGTCGATTCCGTTGCGACTCTCATGGAGGGCAGCGCGAGCGCGAAAGGCTTGCGCCTGGCGGTGTCGATCGACCCCTCGGTGCGTCTCGCCGTGCGCGGCGACCCGGTGCGCCTGCGCCAGATCCTGACCAATCTCGTCAGCAACGCGATCAAGTTCACCGAACGTGGCAGCGTGACGATCCAGATCGGCAAGCGCGGCGAATCACGCACGCACTACGAGATCGTGTTCGCCGTGCGCGATACCGGCATCGGTCTGGCGCCCGAAGCGGCGGCCAAACTGTTCCTGCCGTTCTCGCAGGCCGACGCCTCGACGACGCGCCTGTACGGCGGCACCGGCCTGGGCCTCGTCATCTGCAAGCGGCTCGTCGACCTGATGGGCGGCAAGATCGGGGTTCGCTCGGAGCCGGGACGCGGCTCGCTGTTCTGGTTCAACGTTCCGCTGCAGAAGGCGGTCGGCGACATTCGTGTGCGCCGCGACCTCAACGGCGTGCGCGCACTCGTGCTGAGCCTCGATGAAGCCTTCGTGCGCCGCACGGCCGCGGTGCTGTCGAATTTCGGCATGAGCCACGTGCATGCGACGATCGCGGTCGACGCACTGACCAAGCTGCGCGCAAGCGCGAGCATGAGCGAGCGCTGGGGCTACGAGATCCTCGTCATCGACGCCGACTCGGTGCGCGCGGCGGCACCCGCCCTGATGCGCAACGTCCTGCGCGACCCGGCACTCGACCACCTGCGCGCGGTCGTCGCGGGGTCCGACGAGAACGTGCAGGACCTGCGCGATGCGCCGCGCAGTGCCCACGTGCCCGGGACATTCGACGAACGTGAACTGCGCGCCGCGCTGCATGGCTTGCTCGGCATCGACGACGCCCCGGCGACGCGCGCGCTGCCCGTGTTCGCCGGCGAGCCCGCGACCGCGGATGAAACGGCGGCGCCGGTCGACGAGTCCCGCCTGTCGGGCCACGTGCTCGTCGTCGAGGACAACCCCGTCAACCTGCAGGTCGCGCGCAGGCTGCTGAACCTGCTCGGCCTCGAGGTCGATGTCGCCGAACACGGCGAGGCCGCCCTCGCCTGCCTCGCGCGCACGCGCTACGACCTCGTCCTGATGGACTGCCAGATGCCGGTCATGGACGGCTATACGGCCACGCGCGCGCGCCGCGACGCGGAACGGCAACGCGGGCTCCCGCATGTGCCGATCATCGCGATGACCGCGAACGCGATGGTCGGCGACCGCGAAAAATGCATCACGGCCGGCATGAACGATTACCTGACCAAACCGCTCGACCGGAGGCTGCTCGCGCGCACGCTCGCGCGCTGGCTCGCCGCGGTGCCCGGCGCCACCGGCAAGGCCGACCTGGCCGCGCGCGCACCGGCCGAACCGCACGGTGCGGCCACGCCTTCGAGTGCATTGCCGGGCCTGCCGGCCGCGATCGACGAATCGGTCGTGCATGACCTTGTCGACGTCATGGGCGACGAGTTCGGCGCGCTCGTGCGCGTCTACCTCGAAGATGCCCCGCGCCTGATCGGCACCTTGCGCGGGGCCGCGCTGCGCGGCGATGTCGACACGTTCGGCGCGACCGCGCACTCGCTGAAATCCTCAAGCGCAAACCTCGGCGCGCTGCCGCTGGCCGAACTCGCGCGCCGGGCCGAGCACGATGCGCGCTCCGGCCATGCGATCGACCTCGATGCACTGGCCGGCGCGATCGAAACGGAGTTCCAGCGCGCGACAACGGCGCTGCAGGCGCTCGGCCTCGCGCCGGCCTGAGCCGGCCACGATGTGGCGAGGCGGGTGCCGAACGGCACCCGGTCGAGACTCAGCTGCCGAGCTTGGTCTGCAGATAGTTGACTTCGCCGATCTGCTCGATCAGCTTGAGTTGGGTCTCGAGCCAATCGATGTGCTCTTCCTCGGATTCGAGGATCTCCTCGAGCAGCTCCCGGCTGACGTAATCGCCGACGCTCTCGCACCAGGCGATGCCGGCCTTGAGATCGGGCACGGCAAGTCGTTCGAGCTCGAGATCGCAGGCCAGCGCTTCGACCGGCTTCTCGCCGATCAGCAGCTTGCCGAGCTTCTGCAGGTTCGGCAGGCCGTCGAGGAACAGGATGCGGTCGATCAGCCGATCCGCATGCTTCATCTCGTCGATCGATTCATCGTACTCGTGCTTGGCGAGTTCGTTGAATCCCCAGTTCTTGTACATGCGGTAATGCAGGAAGTACTGGTTGATCGCGGTCAGTTCGTTGTAGAGCGCCTTGTTGAGGAACTCGATGACCTTGGCATCACCCTTCATGTTGCATTCTCCGCAGCAGTGGACGCACGAGCAGCGTCGATCGCACGACTATACCGCGCGCGCGCGCGGCACACGGCAACGCGAATCGCCCGCATCGGGAATCGACGCCATCAGGGGTGACGCGGCGGACGCTCAGGCAGCGATCGCGAGATCGAGCGGGAACGCGCGCGAGGGACGCGCACGGGCTTCGGCAAGGATTTCGCCGGCCAGGTCGACACAGGTCCCGCAGCAGTCACCGCAGCCGGTGCGCCGGGTCAGTTCCTCGACAGTGGTGACGCCTTGGGCCGCGGCGGCCTGGATCGCGCGGTCGGTGACGGCATTGCAGACGCAGACGTACATGGTGGCTGCCTTCGGTCGGACGGCGCCATTTGATTGCAAATGCGAATGATTGTCAACACCGTTCGGATGAGCGGCGTCACGGCGTCCCGATCAGGGCCGGCGCTGCCGGATCGGCAGCAGTTCGCTGGCCGCGCAGGGACACCCGGCAATTCGCCTCGGCCAGCGGCTCGAGGTGGCGCAATGCCTGTTCGTAGACGCGGCGCTTGAACGAGACGACGTGCAGGCTCGGGTACCAGAAATCGACCCAGCGCCAGAGATCGAACTCGGGGCGTTCGTTCGCGTCGAGGCGGACGTGCTGCTCGTCGCCGACCAGCCGCAGCAGGAACCAGACCTGCTTCTGGCCGACGCAGGTCGGGCGGTCGTTGCGACGCACGTACCGGTTCGGCAATCGGTAACGCAGCCAGCCCGGGGTCGCCCCGAGCACTTCGACATGCTCGGCGAGCAGGCCGGTTTCCTCCTCGAGCTCGCGGTACATCGCCTCGATCGGCGTCTCGTCGCTGCGCATGCCGCCCTGCGGGAACTGCCAGCCGTCGCGCGCGACGCGGCGTGCCCAGAACACACGACCGTCGTCGCGGATCAGGACGATGCCGACATTCGGACGGTAGCCATCAGGATCGATCACGCGAGCTCCGGGTTTGCCTGGCAGGGGTGACTCGTTCACGGCGCACGGCCGAACGGCGTCCGGCACGGCATGCGGTGAACGGGCTCCCGCGCCGATTCTTCCACAGTGTCATCGACGCCAGCAAGGCGAACGCCTGCGCCACGTGCGCCGCGCGCTTGACTCTGGCCGCGCAGACACTAGAATCCGACGCCCCTTCGAGCCAACGGCTCGCCGTGGCTATGTAGCTCAGCCGGTTAGAGCGTGGCACTCATAATGCCAAGGTCGGTGGTTCGAGCCCACCCATAGCCACCACCCCGAACCCCGCCGCGCTGCGGGGTTTCTTGTCTGTGCGTTGCCAACCTTCCGAGTTTCGCCTGGCTCGATCGAGAGCGATCGACTTGCCAACGTCAGGCCCGGTCGACTCGCTGACGCGACAATCGCGCATTGCTTCGATGTGAAAGCCTCGCCTGCCCTCACGATCCTTGCCCAGGGTCAAGGATCGACGATGCCGTAAGCGACGGGCGCGGAAACTGCGACGCAGACCCAGTCCGCCAGGGTCTTGATGTGCTGTCGGGCATAGTAGGGCTCGGCCAGGAACCTGCTTTGCGCACGCAGTCCGCCCCTCAGGACGCGACGCGACCCGTATATGCCGATCCAGATGGCCTGCACGAGCCATGCCCTGTCGTCGGATCCAAGCGCGTCGATCGCCGCGATGTCCTCGGCTTCATCGGTTTCGAGAAGCCGGGCGATATCGAGCGTGGTGAAGCCTGTCGGGGTGCTTGCGTCCATTGGATTCCACTAGTTTCGGAGGAGTCGGCGATTGAATGGCCGGAACGACTATCGCACGCCGTGGACCTCGCTCAGCGGTAGATCTGGTACAGCATCAGGTACACGACGACGCCCGATACGGAAACGAACATCCACAGCGGCCAGGTCCAGCGGGCCCAGCGGCGGTGATGCGCGTCGCGACGCTTGAGGCCGAGCACGGCCGTGACGAGGATCATCGGCAGGGCGACGGCGGCGAGCACGACGTGGCTGATCAGCAGGGCGTAATAGATCGGGCGCACGAAGCCCTCGCCGCGGAACACGAAGATCGGCGAGGTCACGTGATAGATGATGTAGCCGACCAGGAACAGCGCGGAAACGCCGAGTGCGCCGAGCATCGCGCTGCGGTGGGCCTCGATCCTCCGCTGCGAGATCCGCACGCGCGCGACGACGAGCAGCAAGGCACTGATCGCGTTGAGCGTCGCATTGACATGCGGCAGCACATTGGCTGGATCCATCGTGGCCCCGGAGATGCGCCGGCGGCGGCCGGCTGCGCGCCGATGATCGCCGCAGTGGGCGCCCACGTTGCTGATCTGGATCAAGGAACGCGTGCGCCTTGCACCGCATGCTGGCAGCGTCGCGCGCTGACGCGATGATCTCCGGAGGAGCGCATGGCATCGACCCGCTTGAAGTTGCTGCTGCTGATGGCCGTCGCCGGGTCGACGATGCTCGCCGTGCGTTTCATCGGCGATGACGAGCGCGTCGACACGAGCGCCTGGCAGTCGGCACCGGCCGAGGTGCAAGGGGTCATGTGGCCGGTCGCGCAGCCACTGGCTGATTTCTCGATGCGCAGCCAGCACGACGAGCCGTTCGGGCGCGAACAAATGCTCGGGCGCTGGAATTTCGTCACGTTCGGTTTCCTTTCGTGTCCCGACGTCTGCCCGACGACACTTCAGACGCTGGCCCGGATGCGCCGCCTGATGGCCGATTCGGGCACGGCGGCCGACGAGCGCTTCGTGTTCGTCACGGTCGACCCGCACCACGACAGCGTCGAACGCATCGGTCCTTACCTCGCCCATTTCGACCCGACCTTCATCGGCCTCGTCGGCGACGACGCGCAATTGGCCGGCTTCGCGCGTTCGACCGCGGCGATGTACGCCGAGCGGATCGACGGCAACGGTGTGCGCAGCATGGATCACACGACCTCGATCATCGTCGTCGATCCTGCCGGGCGCGTGGTCGCCGCGTTGCCGATGCCGGCCGAACCGCAGCGACTTGTCGACCAGTACCGGCGCCTGCGCGCGCATCTCGACGGCTGAGCGGGGCGCGGACCACGCGCGTGTTGCGCCTCCGTCGATCGTGGGTCGGGCCTGTCCAATCGCCCGAGGATTGACTTGGGTCAAGGACCAGCCCGGCGTAATCGACGGAAATACGAAGCGAACCGCAGCGAGGACGCAATGATGAGCGAGTCGCACGACCCGAACGAACCGATCCCCATGATGCAGCGACTGCTCGACAACCCGTTCCTGTTGTTGTTCATCGGCGTGCTGGTGCCGACCGTGGTTTACATCCTGTGGGGCGTGATCGACATCCTGACGATCCCGCTCGCGAAGTAGTCATCGACCTGTCACCTACTGCTGGGGATTTCCGATGAGCGCAATACTGCCGCCGGCCGAACGGTTGTGGTGGAAACACCCACTCGACCGCGTCGAGGGGACCTGGATCGCTATCGCATTCGTCTGGTGCATGATCATGTTCTTCATGATGGTGTTCTGGCACATCTACGGAAAGCAGAACCTCTCGACCGAGACCTACAAGACCACGCCCGAGGCGTTCGCCGAAAAGGCGCAGGCAATGGTCGACCAGTACACGGTGCGTACCGAGACCGACCTGCAGACGCCGGTCGTCGCGCCGCCGGCCGGAAGCGACATCTACATGCTCGCGCGGCTGTGGGCGTTCTGGCCGATCCTCGAACTCGAGAAGGACAAGACCTATCGCCTGCACCTGACGGCGATGGACTACAACCACGGCTTCTCGCTGCAACCGAACAACATCAACATCCAGATGGTGCCGGGCTACGAACACGTGATCACCGTGACCCCGAACCAGAGCGGCACCTATTCCGTGGTCTGCAATGAATTCTGCGGCCTCGGCCATCACATGATGGTCGGGCGCATCTACGTGAACGACGGGGAGCAGGTCGATGTCACCAAGCGCTGAAGCCACCCTGCCGCCGGCGGGCATGCCTGCCGGCAAGATCCGTTACCGGACCTGCCCGCGATCGGGACTGCAGTTCGAGCAACAGGCCGAGCGCCTGATGCTCGCCCACGCGGTCGCCGCCGTCGTCTTCCTGCTGATCGGCGGCATCCTCGCGATCGGGATCGTGTTGACCCGCTGGCCGGCGGTGCACTGGCTCGAGGCGCACACGTTCTATCAGGTGCTGACCGCGCACGGGCTCGACATGCTCGTGTTCTGGATCATCTTCTTCGAGATCGCGGTGCTGTACTTCTGCTCCTCGACGCTGTTGCGGTGTCGCATCGCCACACCGAAGATCGCCTGGGTCGCATTCGCGCTGATGGTGATCGGCTCGGTCATGAACAACGTCGCAGTCTACCAGGGCGCTTCGAGCGTCATGATGACCTCGTACGTGCCGATGATGGCCGCGCCCTCGTTCTACCTGGGCCTGATCCTGTTCGCGGTCGGCGCGCTGGTCTCGGTGTTCATCTTCTTCGGAACGCTCGTCGTCGCGCGCCGTGACCGTACCTACCAGGGCTCGGTGCCGCTCGTCACGTTCGGCGCGATCACGGCCGCGATCATCGCGGTGTTCACGATCGCGTCGGGCGCCGCGATCCTGATCCCGACCTGGCTGCTGTCGATCAACGTGATCGACGCGGTCGATCCGCTGATCTACCGCACGGTCTGGTGGGCGTTCGGCCATTCCTCGCAGCAGATCAACGTCGCCGCGCACATCTCGATCTGGTACCTCGTCGCGGCCGTCGTGTTCGGCGCGCGCCCGATGTCCGAGCGCGTCAGCCGCGGGGCGTTCCTGCTCTACATCCTGTTCCTGCAGCTCGCGAGCGCGCACCACCTGCTCGCCGATCCCGGCATGAGCACGGAATGGAAGGTCGTCAACACGAGCTACTTCATGTACTTCGCGGTGCTCGCGTCGATGATCCACGGCCTGACGATCCCCGGCGCGATCGAAGTCGCCCAGCGCCAGAAGGGCTACACGCGCGGCCTGTTCGAATGGCTGCGCAAGGCACCGTGGGGCAACCCGGTGTTCTCGGGCGTGTTCATCTCGCTGATCGGCTTCGGCTTCCTCGGCGGCATCTCGGGCGTCATGATGGGCACCGAACAGCTCAACATGATCATCCACAACACGATCTACGTGCCCGGGCATTTCCACGCGACGGTCGTCGTCGGCACCACGCTGTCGTTCATGGCGCTGACCTACTACCTGATCCCGACCCTGTTCCGGCGCCAGATGATCAGCCCCGGACTTGCGAAGATCCAGCCGTACCTGTTCGGCCTGTCAATGTACTTCTTCTGCCTCGTCATGATGGGTGCCGGCACGCTCGGCGTCGCGCGGCGCCACTGGGACATGGCGTTCAGCGGTGCGGCCCTGGCCCATGAATGGCCCGGCGCGGCCTACCTGATGATGGGCATGGTCGGCGTCGGCGGCATCGCGGCGATCGTCGGCGGCGCGCTCTACATCTACATCACGGTCGGCTCCCTGTTGTGGGGCAAGCGGCTCGACAGCGGCAACCAGAGCAGCGTGCCGACCCCGATCCCGCCGACGGCGCCGGCCGCCGCCGTGCAGAACTACGGTTCGCTCGGGTTCGCCGCGCCGGGCACGTTCGTGCTCGCGATGGTGTTCCTCGTCGCGTTCGTGCTGTATTACTTCGTCAACTGGAAGTATCTGTCGACCGTCTGGGGGCTGAGCTGAGCCACGACGCGCCAACCGATCCTCCGCACCACGGGGCATTGCCATGACCGTCGCCGCGAGCATTCCGCACCACGCCCTGGCGAGCAGGGCGCGCGACGTGCTCGGCCTGTTCAAGCTGCGGATCGGCGTGCTGATCATGGTCACCGCGCTGGTCGGTGCGCTCGTCACGCCGGGCGCCGGCCTGTCGCTGCTGCAATGGGCGGTGCTCGCGCTGTCGGTGCTCGTCGCTTCGGCCAGCGCCGGCGCGTTCAACCAGTACTGGGAGCGATCGAACGACCGCCTGATGGCGCGCACGCGCAATCGCGCCTTCGTCACCGGCGCGATCGTCGCCTCGCCGTTCTGGCTCGGCGTCATGGCGCTGATGCTCGCCGTCGCGGTCACGGCGGCCGCGTTCGTGCTCAACCCGGTCAGTGCGCTGTTCGTGTTCCTCGGCGCCTTCTTCTACGCGGTCGTCTACACGGTCTGGCTCAAGCGGCGCACGGCCTGGAACATCGTCATCGGCGGCCTCGCCGGCAGTTTCGCCGTGCTCGCCGGCGCCGCTGCGGTCGATGCGGGCCTCGGCCCGCTGCCGTTGCTGCTCGCCCTGGTCCTGTTCCTGTGGACGCCACCGCATTTCTGGTCGCTCGCGATCGCCGGCAGCGACGACTACGCGGCGGCCGGAATTCCGATGCTGCCCGTCGTCGTCGGCAACCGGCGTGCCGCGCGCACGGTGCTCGTCTCGACGATCCTGCTCGTGTCGGTTTCATTGTTGCCGCTCGCATTCGGCGCCGGCATCGCCTACGGCCTCGGTGCCGTGGCCGGTGGCGGCTGGTTCCTGCACAAGGCGATCCTGCTCGACCGCGCGCCCGGGCAACGCACCGCCGCGATCACGTGCTTCCTCTCCTCGCTGGTCCAGCTCGGCGTGCTGCTGCTCGGCGCAGGCATCGACGCCGCATTGCGATGAACGGTGACGAACCTCCACGAGGCGCGCGCTGGCGCGGCCTCCTGCTCGCGGCCTGCCTCGCACTGCCGGGCACGCTGCAGGCCGAGTCGTCGCCGGACCGGGCTTTCGGCCTCGACCAACTCGACGCATTCGAGTTCAGCCGTTCGACGATCGGCCAGGTGCCGCGTGATTACGTCCTGCGCGACCGCAACGGCCAGGAGGTCGCGCTGTCGAGCTATCGCGGCAAGCCGCTGCTCGTCAATTTCATCTACACGAGCTGCTTCCAGATCTGCCCGAACGGATCGCGCGCGCTGTACGCGGCCGTGCGCGCGATGCGCGACCGTTTCGGCCACGACCAGTTCAATGTCGTCAGCATCGGCTTCAACCAGCCCGAGGATTCGCCGCAGGCGCTCGCCGCGTTCGCCCGCCAGCAGCGCATCGAGGACCGCAACTGGGAGTTGCTGAGTCCGCGCGCCGCGGATGTCGAGGCCCTCGTCGCCGATTACGGGTTCCGCTTCAAGGCGACCCCGGCCGGCTTCGACCACACGCTGCAGGTGACGATCCTCGATCGCGACGGACGCATCTACCGGCAGATCCACGGCGACGGCTTCGCGGCCGATTCGCTCGGCGAGCCGATCAAGCAGCTGGTGACCGGCACGCTCGTCAAGGACACGGCGAGCTGGGCCGACCTGCTCGGGCGCGTGCGCATCCTGTGTTCGGTGTACGACCCGATCACGGGCACCTACCGGACCGACTACACGCTGTATTTCGAGATTGCCGGCGGCATCACGTTCGCGATCGCCGGCATCCTCTTCATGATCGGCGAATGGCGCAGCCGGCGGCGGCGCCCGGCCACGGCGGCAAGCACATGAGCACCCTCTCGCGTCCGCTCGCATGGCTGCTGCAGTGCCTCCTGTATGCCGCATTCGTCGGCTTCCTCGCCCTGTTCTCGCACTGGCCGGCGTACCGGCATCTCGATGACGACGACGCGCTGATCAAGCTCAGCATCGTCCATCTCGGTGCGCGCCTGCGCGCCTGCGTCGAACAGACCGCCGAGGAACTCGCCCGCCTGCCTCCGAACATGCGCGCGCCATCCCGCTGTCCGCGCGAACGTGCGCCGCTCGCGGTCGAGGTCGACGTCGACGGCGAGCCGCTGCTGCGCCAGACCGCCAAGCCAGGCGGCCTGTCGAGCGACGGCAGCGCCTCGATGTATTCGCGCCGCGTGATCGATGCCGGCGAACACCATGTCGCCGTGCGGCTGCGCGACAGCGCACGTGAGGATGGTTTCGACTACGAACGCGAGCTGACCGTCTCGCTGCAGCCGGCACAGATCCTCGTCATCGACTTCGATTCCGAGGCCCGCGAGATCACGATCCGATGACCGGCAACCCGGACAGCGTCGCGCTCGCCGCGCCCGATCTCGGTGCGGCCGCACGCGGCTATCGCTATGAACTCGACGTGCCGGCCGGTGCACTCGTGCGCCAGGCCCGTGCCTGGCTGTGGCTCGGCATGTTCGCCCTGATCGGATCGGGCCTGTTCTCGATCCTGCTCGTGCTCTCGCGCACGCCGCGGCTCAACGAGTGGCTGCCGGTCGCGGACTTCTTCCGCGTCGCCCTCGTCGTGCATGTCGACCTGTCGGTGTTGGTCTGGTTCGTCGCCCTGGCCGGGCTGTTGTGGACCCTCAATGGCTCGACCCGCGCGCTCGCCGCGAATGCGGGCGCGCTCGCCCTGTGTGCACTCGGCACGGCGCTGATGGTGATCGCGCCGTTCGCGGGCAAGGCGACACCGGTCATGGCCAACTACATCCCCGTGCTCGACAGCCCGGTGTTCCTGTCCGGTCTCGTCGTGTTCGCGGCCGGCGCGTTGCTGCTCGCCCTGCGCAGCATGTGGGCGGCGCCGCGGCTCGGGGCCGGTTTCGATACCTCGGGCGCGCTCCATTTCGGCATCAACGCAAGTGCGGTCGCGACGGCGGTCGCCTTGCTCGCGTTCGGCTGGTCGCTGTTCGACGTGCCGACCACGCTCGATCCACTCACCTACTACGAGATCCTGTTCTGGGGCGGCGGCCATGCGCTGCAGTTTGTCTGGACGCTGCTGATGCTGGTCGCCTGGCTGTGGCTGGCCGGCGCGCTCGGCGCGCGCGTGCCGTTGAGCCCGCGCCTGACCGTGCTGATGTTCGTGCTCGCGCTCGCCTGCGTGTTCGTCACGCCGTATGCGTATCTCGCCCACGACATCGCCTCGGTCGAGCATCGCCATCTGCACACCTGGGCGATGCGCCTCGGCGGCGGCGTCTCGATCGTGCCAATCGGCCTGGCCGTCGTCGTGGCCCTGCTGCGCTGCGAGGAACCGCGCACGCCGGCCTCGGGCCCGCTGCGCACGGCCCTGCTCGGCTCGATGGTGCTGTTCGCCGCCGGCGGCGTGATTGGCGTGTTCATCGCCGGCAACAACGTCAAGATCCCGGCCCACTACCACGGCTGCATCGTCGGCGTGACCCTGGCCCTGATGGGCCTCGTCTACCTGCTGCTGCCGAAGCTCGGCTACCGCGCGCCGAGTGGCCCGCTCGCGACCTGGCAACCGGCGCTGTACGGCTTCGGCCAGTTGCTCCACATCATCGGCCTGGTCTGGTCGGGCGGCTACGGCGTCCAGCGCAAGGTCGCCGGCAGCGAACAGGTCCTGCGCACGCCTTCGGAAATCGCCGGGATGGGCCTGATGGGACTCGGTGGCGCAATCGCGATTGTCGGCGGACTGCTGTTCGTCATCGTCGTCCTGCGCGCGACGCGCGGCGCGGCGACGCCGCAGGCTTCGGAGACGACATGATCGGCTGGCTGCAACGACCGCTGCGCGCGGCCTTCATGGCCGTCGAAGGCCTGTTCAACCGCGCATTCGGCGACAAGCTGAATCCGTTCTACCACCTCGGCGCGATCGCGTTCTACCTGTTCTGGCTGATCGCGGCGAGCGGCCTCTATCTCTACGTGTTCTTCGACACCGCCGTGCCGGGCGCCCATGAATCGGTCGAGGCGCTGACCGAGCGCCAATGGTGGCTCGGCGGCATCATGCGCAGCGTCCACCGCTACGCGTCCGATGGCCTCATCGTGATCATGCTGCTGCACATGCTGCGGCACTTCGCGTTCGACCGCATCCACGGCTATCGCTGGTTCGCCTGGGTCACCGGCGTCGCGCTGATCTGGTTCGCCTACATCTGCGGCGTCAACGGCTTCATGCTGCCGTGGGACCGTCTCGCCCAGTTCACGGTGGTCGCGACGTTCGAATGGATCGACTGGCTGCCAGGATTCGGCGGCGCGCTGATGCGCAACTTCATCTACGCCGACAGCGTCACCGACCGCTTCTTCTCGTTGCTCGTCTTTGTCCACATCGGCGGTCCGCTGCTGATGCTGCTGCTGATGTGGGTGCACGTGCAGAAGGTGCCGAAGGCGAGCACG
>CAZPLY010000003.1:30257-242394 GCA_964587775.1 uncultured Dokdonella sp. | reverse complement strand
AGGCAATCCACTTATCCAACCGGGCTAGCTGTTCAAACAACCGGGGCCAGCTCTCTCCCTGTCGTTTGAGCATCCTTTGCCAACACCGTGTACGGGAACGCCTCCAACTTGGGGTTTGGGGCATCGCCCGCACACGCTCTGCTCATGTGCTGGACGTTTCCACACTGGAACAATGCGGTTCCAAGGGCAAGCTGGCGCGCACGCAGCATCGCTTAGCGTCTGCGCGCCTTCGCGCGCGCCAGTTCCTCGATCACATCGAACACGACGCGGCGTCCGCGCGGGGCCAGCAGGCGAAAATCGCGCAGCAGGGCCTCCTCGGCCGCATCGCGCGCGTAGGCATCGGCGGTCAGCGCGGCGGGTTCCTCGGCCGTCGCGGATCGGCGCGGCCGTCCGGCACCGGTCACCAGCCAGTCGACCGACACCCCGGTAACGCGGGCGAAAGCGATGAGGTGAACCAGGCCCGGATGCGTGCCTTCCTGCTGTTCCCACTGGGCGACCGCGCTGGCGGATATGCCGACCGCGTGTGCAAGCGCCGCCTGGCTCATCGTCGCAAGCCGGCGCGCCCTGCGCAGCCGGTCAGGCAGGCGAGAAAGCCCGGCATCTTCAGCACCACTGGAGTTCTTCATGAAGTGCTCCTAATCCATTAGGCGGGCTGTACGCGAGGGGCTATGCTAACGGCCGTTCCACGCACGAACTGTGATATTTCGCCGATACTTCTTGTACGAAATCGCCTCGTGAACGACCTTTTGGAACACCACGCCACCCTCGACCGCAAGCTCGTCGCCGCGGTCAAGGGCATCCGCCTGCTCGGCTCGGTCAGCTGGCCATGGGCGGTGCAGGAGGAGTTCCTCGGCCACTGGCGCCGCGGCAACGCACGGCTGCCGACGATCGACTACGTGCGCGGCGACTACACGGCGGCGCGCACGGCGATCGACGAGGTGTTCCGCGCCGCCGATCCCGCGCATCCGGTCGGTGAATACCTGCGGCGCAGCGCGGAATCGTGGCGCATCGCGACCGAACTGCTCGACGCGGTCGGCACGCCGCAGTTCACCGCGCATTCGATCCGGCTGTTCGGCCGGCCGGGGCATGCGATTCCCGGCAGCGAACAGACCAACCTCGACGCGGCGCGGCATTTCGCCTCGCTCGCGAGCGAGCTCGATCGCGAGATCGTCCATCTCGAAACCGACTACTGCATCCCGCCGGGCATCCTGCGCGACGAACTGCAGCAGCAGCTCGATGCGTTCTTCGGCGCGGGCGTGGTGCGCGTCGTCATCGACGACACGCTGATCGCGAAGGCCGCGGCCGGCGCGACGCGCATCCGCCTGCGCTCGGCGACCTGCTTCACCGAGTTCGATCGCACGCAACTGCTCGAGCACGAGGCGTTCGTGCACACGCTGACCGCGCTCAACGGGCGTCGCCAGCCGAACCTCGCCTCGTTCGCGCTGAACTCGCCGCGCATCACCGCGACCCAGGAGGGCCTCGCGGTGTTTGCCGAACTGATGACGGGTTCGATCGACATCGAGCGCATCAAGCGCATCAGCCTGCGCATCCTCGCGATCGACATGGCGCTGCACGGCGCGGACTTCATCGAGGTGTTCCGCTTCTTCCTCGATGCGGGGCAATCGGAGATCGACAGCTTCTCGTCGGCGCAACGCGTGTTCCGCGGTTCACCGACGAATGGCGGGTCCGCGTTCACCAAGGACACGGTGTACCTGCATGGCCTGCTCTCGGTGCACACGTTCTTCCGCTGGGCGCTCAAGCACCAGCGTCTCGCGCTGTGCCGCAACCTGTTCGCGGGCAAGATGAGCCTGCACGACGTGGTCGCGCTCGAGGGCGAGTTCGAGTCGGGTTTCATCGCCGCGCCGACCTGGTTGCCGCGCTGGGTGCAGCATGCGAACGGACTGGCAGCGATGCTCGCGTTCTCGCTGTTCGCCAACCGCATCCGTCTCGACCACGTGGCAGCCGAGGATCTCGTGCTGGCGTTGTGAGGCGCCGCTGCGGCGAGTCACGAACGGGACGGTGTATCGGTTCGGTGACGGACCGGCCCCGGTCGATCTGGCCGCGAGATTGCTTTCGCGCGCAGGCGCGCTCCTACCGTTATCCGGCGCTGGGTTCGATGGCCGTGACGGCGATTCCGCTCCGCCACGATGACCCTCAAGCCAACGCATCGCCGCGCAGGAGCGACCCCGGTCGCGACCGGATCCCCCGCACATCCGAACCGTGCCGCAAGAGTGCGCGCGACCAGGGTCGCTCCTACCGTTATCCGGCGCTGGGTTCGATGGCCGTGACGGCGATTCCGCTCCGCCACGATGACCCTCAAGCCAACGCATCGCCGCGCAGGAGCGACCCCGGTCGCGACCGGATCCCCCGCACATCCGAACCGTGCCGCAAGAGTGCGCGCGACCAGGGTCGCTCCTACCGTTATCCGGCGCTGGGTTCGATGGCCGTGACGGCGATTCCGCTCCGCCACGATGACCCTCAAGCCAACGCATCGCCGCGCAGGAGCGACCCCGGTCGCGACCGGATCCCCCGCACATCCGAACCGTGCCGCAAGAGTGCGTCGCGACCAGGGTCGCTCCTACCGTTATCCGGCGCGGGCTTCGATGGCCGTGACGGCGTTTCCGCTCCGCCACGATGACCCTCAAGTCAACACATCGCCGTGCAGGAGCGACCCCCGGTCGCGACCTAATCCCCGCGCACATCCAAACCTTGCCGCAAGAGTGCGTCGCGACCAGGGTCGCTCCTACCGTTATCCGGCGCGGGCTTCGATGGCCGTGACGGCGTTTCCGCTCCGCCACGATGACCCTCAAGCCAACACATCGCCGTGTAGGAGCGACCCCGGTCGCGACCGGATCCGCCCGCACATCCGAACCGTGCCGCAAGAGTTCGTTACCAGGGTCGCTCCCGCCGAAATCTGCTCCAGGCTTCGAACGTCGTCGCGGCGTTCTCCGCAGGTCGTGCGCGGAGCGGGCACGAACCGGCTGGCCGAAGGACGAGCAACCGCGCGCATGGCGGTGCGGGTGGGTTTCCGCCAATGCGAGGCACTACACTAGCCCGATACCTCGAACGTCAGCGAAACCCTCCATGTCCAGCAAGCCCGACGATCTCAAGCAAGCTGCCCTCGACTACCATCGCCGCGAGCCGGCCGGCAAGATCAAGGTCGTGCCGACCAAGTCGGTGGTCAGCCAGCGTGAGCTGTCGCTGGCCTACTCGCCGGGCGTCGCGTTCGCCTGCGAGGAGATCGTGCGCGATCCGGGCCAGGCGGCGACGCTGACCGCGCGCGGCAACCTCGTCGCGGTGATCACGAACGGCACGGCCGTGCTCGGCCTCGGTGACATCGGCCCGCTCGCGGCGAAGCCGGTGATGGAAGGCAAGGGCATGCTGTTCCAGAAGTTCGCCGGCATCGACGTGTTCGACATCGAGATCGACGAGCACGATCCGGACAAGCTGGTCGAGATCATCGCGAGCCTCGAACCAAGCTTCGGCGGCATCAACCTCGAGGACATCAAGGCACCCGAGTGCTTCGCGGTCGAGCGCAAGTTGCGCGAGCGCATGAAGATCCCGGTGTTCCACGACGACCAGCACGGCACCGCAATCATCGTCGGCGCGGCGCTGATCAATGCGCTGGCGGTGACCGGCAAGGACATCGCGAAGGTCAAGGTCGTGCATACCGGCGCGGGCGCGGCCGGCATCGCCTGCCTCGACATGCTCGTGCACCTCGGCGTGCCGCCGGCCAGCATCTGGGTCGCCGACCGCCTTGGCGTCGTGCATCGCGGGCGCACCGAGGAAGTCGACGAGAACAAGCTTCGCTACGCGCGCGACACCGACGCGCGCACGCTCGGCGAAATCATCGACGGCGCGGACATCTTCCTCGGCCTCTCGGCGCCCGGCGTGCTGAGCCAGGAAATGGTCAAGCGCATGGCCGAGCAGCCAATCATCTTCGCGCTGGCCAATCCGACGCCGGAAATCCTGCCCGAGCTGATCCGCGAGGTGAGCCCGGACGCGATCATCGCGACCGGCCGTTCGGACTATCCGAACCAGGTCAACAATGCGCTGTGCTTCCCGTACCTGTTCCGCGGCGCGCTTGATGTCGGCGCGACCGTGATCAACGAGGAAATGAAGGTCGCCTGCGTGCACGCGATCGCCGAGCTTGCGCGACGCGAGATGTCGGATGTGGCCGCGCGCGCCTACGGTGGACAGACGCGCGCGTTCGGTCCCGATTATCTGATCCCGCAGCCGTTCGATCCGCGCCTGCTGACCCAGCTCGCGCCGGCCGTCGCCGAGGCCGCGATGGCCTCGGGCGTCGCGACGCGTCCGCTCGTCGACACAGACGCCTACCGCGAGCGCCTCAACACCTTCGTGTTCCGCACCGGCCTCGTCATGAAGCCGGTATTCGACCGCGCGCGCAGCGACCAGAAGCGCGTGGTGTTCTCGGAAGGCGAGGAGGAAACGATCCTGCGCGCGGTGCAGCACATCGTCGACGACCACCTCGCCTGGCCGATCCTGATCGGGCGACCCGCGGTGATCGAGTCACGCATCCAGCGCATGCGCCTGCGCCTCAAGCCGGGCGTCGATTTCGAGATCTGCAACATCGAGAACGACCCGCGCTTCAAGGAATACTGGACGCTCTACCACAGCCTGCTCGAACGGCGCGGCGTGTCGCCGGACAGCGCGAAGGCGATCGTGCGTTCACGCGCGAGCGTGATCGCGGCGCTGATGCTGCGGCGCGGCGAGGCCGATGCGATGCTGACCGGCATCGTCGGCCGCTACCACAAGAAGTTGCGCTACATCCTAGACATCATTCCGCTCGACGCGGGCGTGCAGACGCCATCGGCGATGACCGGCGTGATCAACGACAAGGGCGTGTTCTTCTTCCTCGACACCCACGTCAAGCTCGACCCGTCGCCCGAGCAGATCGCCGAGTCGACGCTGCAGGCCGCGATCCGGCTGCAACTGTTCGGCTTCACGCCGAAAATCGCGCTGCTCTCGCATTCGAATTTCGGCAGCCACGAGAACGAATCGGCCGCGAAGATGCGCCGGGCCGTCGAGCTCGTCCGCGCCCGCGCGCCCGAGCTCGAGATCGAGGGCGAGATGCATGCCGACACCGCGTTCAACGAGGAGGTGCGCGAGCGCCTGTTCCCGAACTCGCGGCTCAAGGGCCGGGCCAACCTGTACGTCTGCCCGAATCTCGATGCGGCGAACATCGGCTACAACCTCACGCGCGTCATGACCGATGGTGTTGCGCTCGGGCCGATCCTGATGGGTGTGTCGAAACCGGCCCACATCCTGACCCCGGCCGCGACCGTGCGCCGCGTCGTCAACATGACCGCGATCGCGGCGGTCGAGGCGCAGATCCGCGCCGCCCAGGAGACCGCCGGCGTCTGGGTCGATGCTTCGAGCAAGGCTGCCTCCGAGGCCTGATCGCGGGTCGATGCCGCGGGTCGTCGGGAATGCCGCACTGCGCATGCATGATCCGGACGGGGCGGCTAAACTCCCCGATCCCCGGCAGTCCGGCCGCGCGCCGACCGCCGTCAAGATGAATCCGCTCGTCCGCGAGGTAAGTGCATGAACCAGCTCCAGGAAATTCTCGATCAGGATCTCGACCCGGTCGAATCCAGGGAGTGGATCGATTCGCTGAATGCGGTCATCAACGCCGACGGCACCGATCGCGCGCACTTCCTGCTGCAGCGCATGGTCGAGGAGACGCGGCGAGCGGGCGGCCACCTGCCCTTCCGGCCGACCACCGAATACATCAACACGATCCCGCCGCACCTCGAGGCCAAGTCACCGGGCGACCCGGCGATCGAGTGGCGCATCCGCTCGATCATCCGCTGGAATGCGATGGCGATGGTCGTGCGCGCGAACCGCAAGCCGGGCGAACTCGGCGGCCACATCGCGAGCTTCGCCTCATCGGCGACGCTGTACGACGTCGGCTTCAACCACTTCTGGCGCGCGCCGGGCGATGCGCACCCGGGCGACCTGATCTTCCACCAGGGCCATTCGAGCCCGGGCATCTACGCCCGTTCGTTCCTCGAAGGACGCATCGACGAAGCCCAGCTCGACCAGTTCCGCATGGAGGTCGACGGCAAGGGCAAGGCGCTGTCGTCGTATCCGCATCCGTGGCTGATGCCCGACTACTGGCAGGTTCCGACCGTGTCGATGGGCCTCGGCCCGTTGCAGGCGATCTACCAGGCGCAGTTCATGAAGTACCTCGAACACCGCGGCCTGATCGCGCCGAGCGACCGCAAGGTCTGGTGTTTCATCGGCGACGGCGAATCCGACGAACCCGAATCGCTCGGCGCGATCTCGCTGGCCGGCCGCGAAGGCCTCGACAACCTGATCTTCGTAGTCAACTGCAACCTGCAGCGCCTCGATGGCCCGGTCCGCGGCAACGGCAAGATCATCCAGGAACTCGAAGGCGTGTTCCGCGGCGCTGGCTGGAACGCGATCAAGCTGGTCTGGGGCAGCTACTGGGATCCGCTGCTCGCACGCGACCAGAGCGGCCTGCTGCGCAAGCTGATGATGGAAACGGTCGACGGCGAATACCAGAACTGCAAGGCGTTCGGCGGCGCCTACACGCGCGAGCATTTCTTCGGAAAATATCCCGAACTCAAGGAAATGGTCGCGAGCCTGTCCGACGACGACATCTGGCGCCTGAATCGCGGCGGCCACGATCCGCACAAGGTTTACGCGGCCTATCACGCGGCGGTCAACACGAAGGGCATGCCGACGGTGATCCTCGCCAAGACCGTCAAGGGCTATGGCATGGGTGGCGCCGGCGAATCGCAGAACATCACGCACCAGCAGAAGAAGATGGACGACGAGGCGATCCGCGCATTCCGCGACCGCTTCAACATCCCGGTTTCGGACGCCGACCTGCCGAAGGTGCCGTACTACCATCCCGGCAAGGATTCGCCGGAAGTGCAGTACCTGCTCGAACGGCGTGCCGCGCTCGGCGGCTTCCTGCCGCAGCGCCGGCGCAAATCCGCGGCGCTCGCCACGCCCGCGCTCGATTCATTCGAGGCGATCCTCAAGGGTTCCGGCGAACGCGAGATCTCGACGACGATGGCGTTCGTGCGCGGCATCAACCTGCTGTTGCGCGACAAGGTGATCGGACCGCGCATCGTGCCGATCGTCGCCGACGAGGCGCGCACGTTCGGCATGGAGGGCATGTTCCGCCAGATCGGGATCTATGCGCCGTTCGGCCAGAAGTACAAGCCGATGGATGCCGACCAGCTCATGTACTACCGCGAGGACCAGTCGGGCCAGGTGCTCCAGCAGGGCATCAGCGAACCGGGCGCGATGTCGTCGTGGATGGCGGCGGCGACCAGCTATTCGATCAGCGACGTGCCGATGCTGCCGATCTACATCTACTACTCGATGTTCGGCTTCCAGCGCATCGGCGACCTGGCCTGGGCCGCCGGCGACATGCGCGCGCGCGGCTTCCTGATCGGCGGCACGGCCGGGCGCACGACCTTGAACGGCGAAGGCCTGCAGCACGAGGACGGCCATTCGCATCTGCTCGCCGGCGCGATCCCGAACTGCCGCAGCTACGATCCGACGTTCTCGTACGAGGTCGCGGTCATCCTGCAGGACGGCGTGCGGCGCATGCTGACCGAACAGGAAGACACGTACTACTACATCACCGTGATGAACGAGAACTACACGCACCCGGACATGCCGGCCGGTGCCGAGGAAGGCATCATCAAGGGCATGTACCTGTTGCGGGAATCTGGAATCGGCAATGGGGAATCGGGGAAAGGCAAGGGCAAGGGCAAGAACGTGCCGACGGTGCAATTGCTTGGATCGGGCACGATCCTGCGCGAGGTGATTGCGGCAGCGGAGTTGCTCGAACAGGAGTTCGGCGTGGCGTCGGACATCTGGTCGTGCCCGAGCTTCAACGAACTGCGTCGCGACGGCTTCGATGCGGAACGCTGGAACCGCCTGCATCCGATGGACAAGCAGCCGCGCAAGGCCTGGATCACGCAATGCCTTGAAAGCCGCAGCGGTCCGATCGTGTCGGCAACCGATTACGTGCGCAGCTATTCGGACCAGATCCGCGCGTTCGTGCCGGAAGGGCGCAAGTTCATCGCGCTCGGCACCGACGGTTACGGCCGCAGTGACTCGCGCCAGCAGTTGCGCAGCTTCTTCGAGGTCGATCGTTACTGGATCGCGCATGCGGCGATCGCCGCGCTCGCCGCCGAAGGCAAGATGAATCCGGAAGACGTTGCACGCGCGATCAAGCAATGGAAGCTCGACGCTGACAAGCCGAATCCCGAGAGCGTCTAGTCCCCGGATCGGCAACTCGACGGTGTCCCGTCCCGCATCGCGTGGACGGGACGCTCCGCCCTCGCAAGCCTGGACCTGCATGTCCTCGAACCGCGACATCGCGCGCGCCTACCTGCCGCATCGCCATCACTACTATTACGCGCGCTGCAAGCTCGCGACCGACCCGCTGTACGCAGGCGTCGTCGGCGCACTCGCCGGCAGCGTTGAACCCCTGCTCGATCTCGGATGCGGCGTCGGCCTGCTCGCGCATGTGCTGCGTGGCCACGGGTTCACGGCGCGCTACCACGGTATCGACATCGACGCCGGCAAGATCGAGTCGGCACGCCAGTCGGCCGCGAAGGCCGGGCTTGCCGAGGTCCAGTTCGAAGCGCGCGACCTCGTCGGCGGGCTGCCCGCGCATCGCGGCAGCGTCAGCGTGCTCGACGTGCTGCAGTTCCTGCCTCCGGGCGCGCACGGCGATTTCGTCGATGCCGCGATCGACCGCCTCGGCGACGCGGGTCGCCTCGTCATCCGCAGCGGCCTGCACCGCGAAACCTGGCGCATGCGCGTGACCCGCGCGGTCGACCGCTTCTCGCGCGGCGTGCGCTGGATGAATGCCGGCCCGCAACGCTATCCGCACCGCGAAGACCTCGAAGCCCAGTTCGCCCGCCGCGGCCTTCTCGCGACCTTCAATCCGTTGCACGGGCATACGCCGTTCGAGAACTGGCTGATCGTCGCATCGCGTCAGTAGCCCCGCCGCTCCGTGTAGGAGCGACCCCGGTCGCGACCCGACCTTGCGGCAAGATTGCCATCGCGCTGGCGCGCTCCTGCACGCAATTGCCGCGGTGATCCTCAACGCATCACCGTGCAGTTTCGATCGACCCCGATCGCGACCGGTCCTTGCTACGCAGGATGCACCATGGATGAATGAACGCGCATCGACGCGGCTTGGCGCGGGCGGCTCGTCGATTCCATAATGCGCGATGCACGACATCCGGCGTTTCTTCGTCTCCATCCTGCTGATCGTGGTCGCCTGCAGCGCGTCGGCGCAGGTACCGGATTCGGCGAAGGTGTTCGACGATGCGGCGAAACAGATCGCCGCGATGCGCTCGCAGCTGGCCAGCGACGACGTCGACACAGCGCTGCTGATCACGTTGCGCGACGAAGCGGGACGGCTCGCCGGCACCGCCGACGGCGTGATCGCCGATCGCGTGCCGAAACTCGAAGCAATCGACGCGCGGCTCGCCGAACTCGGACCCGCGCCGGAAGCCGGCGCCGCCGCCGAAGCGGCCGACATCCGCGCGCGACGCAGCGAACTGGCCAGGCAGCGCAGCCTCCTCGACAGCGAGATCAAGCGCGCCAAGCTTGTCGTCGCCGACGGCCAGCAGCTCGCCGGCGAAGTCGCCGAGGTGCGTCGCGGCCTGTTCCGGCGCCAGCTTTCCCGGCGCACGGCCGCGCCACTGTTTCCGCAGTTCTGGCGCGAGGTCGCCGCCAATTCGGAGCGGGACCAGGGTCTGCTCGGGGCATTGCGCACGGCGACCGTGGACAGCCTGGCAACCGCGTTCGCGCCGGGCCATCGCCTCGCCTCGCTGATCGGCATTGCGATCGGCGTGTTCCTGCTCGTGTTCGGCCGCTGGGGCTCGGAGCGCCTGTGGTTGCGGATCACTGCCGATCGCATGCCGCAAGGGCGCCTGCGCCGGTCGGCGCTCGCCTTCGCCGTGCTCGTCATCTCGACGATCCTGCCCGGTCTCGCCGCACACGCGTTCCACCTCGGCCTCGACTGGAACAACGCGTTCGCCGAACCGTTCGATTCACTCGCGCGCAAGTTCGTCAATGCAATGTATTTCGGCGGTCTCGTCGTCGGCCTCGGTCGAGCCCTGCTCGCGGCCGGGCGTCCGTCATGGCGGCTCGCACCGATCTCCGACGCGATCGCTGCGCGCCTGCGCCTGTTCCCGCTCATGCTCGCGACCGTCGTCGTCGCGGGCTTCATGCTCAACAGCGTCAACAGCGTGCTCGGCACGAGTCTCGCGGCGACCATCGCGACGAGCTTCGTCGTTGCCGTGCTGCATGCGCTTGCGGTCGGCGCGATCCTCGTGACGATTCGCCGCGCCGACGCGCGCGCCGAAGTCGAGGAGCGCAAGCCCGCGGCGGGACGTCCGATGTGGATGAGCGTCGCCCTCGGGCTGCTGACGCTCGGCGTATTCGCAACGCTCGTCGCGGCGCCCGCCGGCTTCGTCGCGTTCGCGGCCTTCCTTGCCGGCCAGATGATCTGGATTCCGATCGTCGCCGGCGTCACCTACCTGCTCGTCTGCGTCGTCGAAGACATCTCGAAGGCCGCCTTGTCCGAACGCGCCGGCTGGGCGCGCCGCGCGATCGGCGTCTCGCCGAAGACGCTCGAGCAGATGGCCGTCGTGTTCTCGGGCCTGTTCCGCGTGGTCGCGATCGCCTGCGCCGTGATCGCCATCCTCGCGCCGTTCGGCGCGACGCCGGCCGAGCTGCTCCAGAATGGCGCGCGCCTCGGCGCGGGAATTTCGGTCGGCAAGCTGAAGATCGCCCCGGACATGGTGTTCGGCGCGATCGCGGTACTCGTGATCGGCTTGTTCAGCGTGCGCCTGTTCAAGCGCTGGCTCGCCGATCGTTACCTGCCGACGACGCGTCTCGAGCCCGGCGTGCGCAGTTCGATCTCGACCCTGCTCGGCTATGCCGGCGCCATCATCGTCATCTCGATCGCGCTGTCGGCGCTCGGCCTTTCGCTCGACCGCATCGCTTGGGTCGCCAGCGCGCTGTCGGTCGGCATCGGCTTCGGCCTGCAGGCGATCGTGCAGAACTTCATTTCGGGCCTGATCCTGCTCGTCGAGCGTCCGGTCAAGGTCGGTGACTGGGTCCAGCTCGGCGAGGTCGAGGGCGACATCCGGCGCATCAACGTGCGCGCGACCGAGATCCAGATGGGCGACCGTTCGACCGTGATCGTGCCGAACTCCGAACTGATCACGAAGACCGTACGCAACGTGACCCTGGCCAACGCCGAAGGTCGAATCTACATCCGCCTGCCCTTGCCGATCGCGACCGATGCCGAACGCGTGCGCACGATCGTGTTCGAAGCGATCGCGGCGCAGCCCTCGATCCTCGCGAAGCCCGAACCGGCCGTCCTGCTCGAGGGCATCGAGGCCGGCTCACTGATCTTCGTCGTGATCGCCTACATCGCCAATCCGCGCCAGGCCGGCGGCATGCGCAGCGCCTTGCTGATCGACATCCTCGCGCGCCTGCGCGCGGCCGACATCACCCTTGTCGGCACCCAGGAAATCAGCGTGCGCGCCCGACCCGAACCGGCGTTGCCGGCACCGCCACCGGCCTCGGCCTGACGGCGCGCGCGGCCGATCCAGGTCGCGAGGTTGCGGATGCCGTGCGGGCGCGCGACGACGCCGGAGACTGCCGCTCACGTACCGGCGAGTACGAGATGCCAGAGCGGCAGCGTGACCATCGACAACACGATGCCGTAGCCGATCATCGCGGCCGCGAGTTCCGGTGCGAGCCCGGCCATCGACAACAGGGCGCCGGCCGTGATCATCGACGGCATCGCGGTCTCGTAGACCGCGGCGAGACGCATGTCGCCGCTGATGCCGAACAGCACGCACAGGCCAAGCGCGAGCAGCGGCATCAGCACGAGCTTCGCGACGAGACCGATACCGAGCGGCAGCAGGTGCTCGCGCGGCAGGCGCAGGCGCAACTGCATGCCGAGCGCGATGACGACGAGCGGCAACAGCATGCCGGCGACCATCTGCAATGCGGCGCTGACGACGGCCGGTGGCGCGGCCGGCATCACGGTCAGCGCGAAGACCAGGGTCAGGAATGGCGGGAACGCGAACATGCGGCGCGCGATCGACAGCGCCGTCGGCTTCTCGGTGCCGCCGAATACGGCAAGGATCGCTAGACCCCAGGTGACCAGCAGCACGAACGTGCCGAGTTGGTCGTAGACGACGGCATAGCCCAGTGCGCCGGAGCCCGCGAGTACCGGCACCAGCGCGTAGCCGATGAACGAGGTGTTGCCGAGCGGCACCTGCATCAGCAGGCATGCCGTCGCGCCGCGATCGAAGCGCAGCGCGCGCGCCAGCGGCCAGACGACGACGATGGTCGCGAGCAGGATCAGGTATGGAATCGCCACGAGGCCGATCAGTTCGGGCTCGAACACGAGCTTCGGCGCATGCAGCAGGATCGATGCCGGCAGGCAGACGTAGAGTGCGACGAGGTTGAGTACGTCCGGGGCGTTGTCCGGCACCAGCCCTTGCCAGCGCAGCGCGCGCCCGACCGCGAGCAAGACGAGGATGAACGCAAAGGTCGAAAGGACGGACATCGGCAGATCGGGCACGGGTGGCCCATGAACGGGGAGGGTCCGTTTATTTCACAGCGGCGCGGGCGGGAGCAATGGCGGACGGGCCTTTTCCGCCGGCGGGCCGGCCTCCGCTGCCGCCCGATGTCCTGTGCCGGCGCCGGATTGCGCTGTGATCGATCGCGCGAACCTGCGCGGACCCACGGAGTTCCCCCATGCATCCGTCGCTCCCCCACTTCGCTTTCGCCCTCGTGCTGCTGTTCCAGGCCGCGCCGGGCGTCGCGGCCACGGTATCGGTCGGCAGCGGTGCCGGTTGCACCCATCCCAGCCTGCAGGCTGCGTTCGACGCGCTCGACGGCGTCGCCGGCGCGCACACGTTCCGCCTGCGGCGCGAGACGTTCGCGGTCGCGAGCGGCGTCAGCTATGCCCCCTCGGTCGGCCAGTCGACCGTGCTGATCGAGGGCGGCTACGTCGAATGCACCGACGCCGCGCCCGGAACCGGCATCGACGATGTCAGCATCATCGACGGTGCGGGCGGCAGCCAGGGACCGGCACTGCGCCTGCTCGTCGACGGCCGCGTCGGCAGCCTGCAGATCCGCCGCACGGTCATCCAGGGCGGCGATGCCTTGTCGACCACGAATGCGTACAACGGCGCCGGTGGCGGCATCGCGATCCGCGGCCCGGCTTCGGTGCTGCTGGGCCGCGGTGCGGTCGTGCGCAACAACCAGGCCGTGCGCGGTGGCGGCATCGCCCTGATTGGCGGACTGCTCTCCGGCACGATACCGGACCGGGTCGACCTCTACCTCGACGAGGGCGCGAGCGTGACCGGCAACACAGCCTCGGAAGACGGCGGCGGAATCTACTGCGGCGGCATCACCACGCCGGGTCCGACGTTCGGCGCCCGCCACGGCAGCATCGTCGCGATCGACACGACAATCGCGTTCAACGTTTCAGGCGGATTCGGCGCGGCATTTTCGTGCTCCGGCACGGTCGAAGGCGGCGGTGGCTTCCAACCGCGTCCGCGCGCGAATGCGGCGGTGCTGATCCTCGGCAACACGAGTTCGGGCAGCGGTTCCTGTGCAGCCGGCAGCGGCACGCTCGACACGGCCGTGCCACTCGGCAGCGATGGCTACCGTCCGCTCGGTGCCGCCGACGGCGAAAACGGCCTGCTCGCAATCGCCAACAACAGCGGCACGCGCCCGGGCCTGTGCCTGACGGCAAGCCGCCTGCTCGGCACCGACATCTATCCGAATGGCCAGAGTTCGTTCCGCCTGCAGAACCTCGTCGTCAGCGGCCAGAGCGGCACCGGCACGCTCGGCCTGTCGATCGGGCGCGAGGAACTGCGCCTGCGCGTGCAACCATCCGGCCGGCGGGTCGCCTGCACGTTCTTCGAGCCGACCCCGTGCGTCTCGTTCTCCAACAACGAGGCCAGCGGCAGCGCCGGCAGCGGGCCGGCCGCCTACCTGCTCGACAACATCGGCACGCTCGAACTCGTGCGTGCATCGATCCGCGACAACCTTGCGCGGCCGGCCCTGCTGCGCAACTACGCCGGCCAATCTTCCTTCACCAGCAGCCTCGTGGTCGGCAACCGCGTCGAACTGGCCGGCGCGGGGGCGGGCCCGACGCGTTCGGCCTTTGAAGTCGGCGGCAGCCTGTTTCCCGGCATCCTGACCGTGCGCCACACCACGGTGCTGTTCTCGACCGCGCTCGACCGCTTCGTCAACCTCGCCCATCCCGACTCATCGGCAAACGCCCGAGCGAACATCTTCGCCTCGACCGCCGTGCCGGCGCCGGCCACGGTCGGCGGTACAGCGCCGCCGGCGAACTTCCGCCGCGAATGGTGCGGCTACTTCCAGCGCACCGACGATTTCCCCACCCACAGCGTGACCAACGATCCGACCAGCGGGACGTTCGCGGTGATCGGCAATGCCGCGTTCGCGCTCGAAGCCGGCACGTTCGCGCCCGGCGCCGGCCTCGTCGACTGGTGCACGAAGTCGGTGAGCGACGACTTCCACGGCAATCCGTTTGGCAGCGTCGCCTACTACACGGACGCTGGTCCGGCCGACATCGGCGCGGTCGAAAACCGCAATGACGTGATTTTCGCCAGCGACTTCGAGCAATTCTGATGCGCGGCATCGGCCGCGATCCTGCTTGCGCCTGGCGGCGCCATCACGCAGCGCGCGATCCACGCCACGCCGCGTGGCCCGCGGGCGCAGCAAGTCGCGTGACCGCAACAACCTGAAAAAAAGGAGCCGCACGAGGCGGCTCCGTTTTCATCCTGCGTGCAGCACCCGCTCAGAACCGGATGCTCGCCTCGATGTAGCTGAAGCGGCCCGGCAGGTCGTAGGTCGACGCGTCGTAGCCATTGAGCGAGCAGCTCTGGCAGATTGGCGGCTCCTTGGCGAACACGTTGTTGACGCCGCCCGAGACGGTCAGGTCGAGGTCGACCGGTAGCTTCCAGCTGGCCCGCACGTCGTGGAACGTCGTCGAACCGAGACGGTTCGTGCCGGCCGCCGCGTTGCTGCAGTTGTCGAACCCCGCAACGGTGTCGCAGCCTTCGGTCAGGTCGGAAATGTAACGCGCAGCCCAGCTCGCGCTCCAGTTTCCGAGTTTCCAGTTGAGCCGCGCCGTCGCGCGCCATTCCGGGATCGCGCTGTCGTTGACCTCGATACCGACCTCGCGCGGCTCGGCCAGACCCGAGTCGGTCGCGATCGCCTCGTAGTCATTCACGTAGGTCGCCTGCAGGCTCGCGCCGAACGTGCCGATGCCGGTTTCGTTGCCGATCCAGTTGAAGCCGAAGTCGACGCCCTTGGTTTCGACCGTGCCGAGATTGAACAAGGTGTTGTCGAATGCGTTGATGTTGCCGCCCGAGGAACGACCGATGCCGTCGCAGAACAACGGGTCGAGCGTGGCGACGCAACGGTCGAGCTGGGTCTGTGCATCGGACGCCTGGATCGCATCCTCGATCTTGATGCGGTAGTACGTCACTTCGAAGTCGACCTTCTGCGACCAGCTCGTGTTCTCGCCCCAGGTCGGGCTGTACACGGCGCCGATCGTGAAGCTTTCCGAGGTCTCCGGCTTGAGGTCGGGATTGCCGCCGGTGACGACCGAGATCTGGGCATTGGCCTGTTCGAACGTCGCCGGATCGGGCACGCCAAGTGCTTCGCAGTTCGCACCGATGGCCCCGGTGGCACCGTTGCACGGATCCTGGATCTGCGCGTCGAAGCGCGAGAACGTGCCGTACAGTTCGCCGATCGATGGTGCGCGGAAACCTTCGGCCCAGGTGCTGCGCAAGGTCAGGTCGTCGCTGATCTGCCAGCGCAGGCCGAACTTGTTGTTCGTCGTGTCGCCGAAGTTCGAGTAGTCCGAGATGCGAGTCGCGACGCTGAGGTCGAGGCGCTTGGCGAACGGCGCGTCGGCAATCAACGGCGCATTGAGCTCGAGATAGAACTCGTCGACGTCGTAGGAGCCGCGGGTCGGACCCGACGGCACGCCGTTCGATTCACCTGCGGTGACGATCGAATCCGGCGTGTAGAAACCGCTCTGCTTGCGGTGCTCGTAGCCGCCGGCAAACGCGAGCGCGCCGGCCGGCAGCTCGAATACGTCGCCCGAGATGTTCGCGGTCCACGACGTGAGCTTCTGCTCGCTGCGGTCGTTCTCGGTGAACAGGATGTAGTCGAGCATTTCCGGCGTGATCGAACCGGGGCCGTCGAACAGGTTGAGCGGAACGCACGGCGCCGTGCAGTCCGCGACCGGACCGAGCGCGCGCTGGATGTGCGCGATGTTGTAGGTGCCGGTGACGGTCTGGGTGGCCTTGTTGACCGCGGTCACGTAGTTGACGTCCCAGAAGAACTGGCGTTCGCCCGCGCTGAAGTCGCCGTTGAGGCCGGTCGTGAAGTAGCTCGTGTCGACATCCTGGCTGAACACGCGCGGGCCGCCTTCGAGCGGGCGCCGCGTGATGAACGCGCCTTCCGGCGCGATCGTGCCGAACGGGTTGTACGGGTTCGTCGCATCGATGCCGACGAAGTCGGCGAGACCGCCGCTGCCGGCCTCGGAGCCGAGGAAGATCGGTTCCGGTGCTGCCTGGTTGACCGACTCGCGCTGCGTGTAGGCACCCTTGAGGTTCCAGTTGACCGTGTCGGTGATCCGGTACGTGCCCTGGGCGAACAGCGAAGTGCGCTTGGACGGCGTTAGCAGCAGGTTGAACGGCGAGTAGTTGAAGCGCTCGGCGTTCGTCCACGGGCGGAAGCCACCGTTGCCGTCGCCGGAGAGGTTGCAGAACGATGCGCCGCCGTCGAGCGGACAGAGGCCACCGAAGGTATCGGTCGGGTCGGCCGGCGCGAACACGAAGCGGCCGTTCGGTGTGGCCGAACTCCAGGTGTTCGGATTGACCGCGCCGCCGATGCCCGGGGTCGGAAAGCGTGACTGCTCCCAGTCGTCCGAACTGATGCGCTTCTGTTCGTAGCCGCTGATGTCGACGAAGAAGTCGTAGCGGTCACCGCTGCCGCCGAGCGAGAGGTTGCCCTGGCGCGTTGCGCCATCACCCTTCGAATAGTCGCCGTAGTAGAGCCGTGCCGCGGCGCCTTCCTGCTTCTTCTTCGTGATGATGTTGACGACGCCCGCGATCGCATCGGAGCCGTACAGCGACGACGCGCCATCGGTCAGGATCTCGATGCGGTCGACCGCGCTTGCCGGAATCGTGTTGAGATCGACCGCAGCGGAAACACCGGAGGCCGAGGATTCGCTGACCCAGCGCAGGCCGTCGACGAGGATCAGGGTGCGCTTTGCGCCGAGGTTGCGCAGCGACACGGTGGTTGAACCCGAACCGACGCCACCGCCATCGGCCGGGAAGCCGAAGTTGCCGGCCGAGTTGAATTTCGTGTTGAGCGAGGAGCCGCTGACCGAGAGCCGCTGGATCACGTCGCCGATCGAGCCGAGGCCGGTCGCTTCGATGTCGGCCGCACTGATGACCTGGACCGGCGTCTGCCCCTCGATTTCGGCTTTCTTGATGCGTGAACCGGTGACCGTGATCGCCTCGAGCTTCTGCGCATCGTCGCCAGCCGGGGTCTGCGCATGCAGGGCGACGCCGGGGCTGCCGATCATTCCGGCCGCGAGGGCCGCATGAATCGCCCGCGTGATACCGCGAGTGTTGCGAAGTGACATGGGGGTGCTCTCCGTGGTGGGGGGTGTGGCCGTGCCCGCGCGCTCCCGGTGTCGTCGCCGACCCGGTTAAAAAAATGTAATACCGCCGTAACAAATTCGCCAGCGTCCTGGGTCACAAATTCGCCGGAACCCGATCGCCGGGATCCGAATGCTTGATTTCTCCACAATCGGACGGGTAGCCGCCGGGGGCGCGCTACACTCGGGCCATGACCACGCTCCCGTTTCGCCCGCTCGCCGGCCTGATCGCCGTTTTCCTCCTCGCACCCGCCACGACCCTCGCCGCTACGCGCAGCGAGCAGCGCAGCCTCTGGCCGCAGGCCCTCGAAGCAGCCAAGCGCGAACCGGGCGATGCCTGGAAACGCCATGCAATCGACCTCGATGGCTACCCCTTGCTGCCTTATCTCGAACGGGCCGTGCTCGAACGTGGCAAGTCGCCACCGACGGTGGCCAGGATCGAGGCCTTCCTCGCCCGCTGGCCCGACACGCTGGTCGCGCGGGACGTGCGCGAATCGGCCCTGCGCCGGCTCGCCAGCGCAGGCGATTGGCCGGCTTTCCGCGCACTGTGGGCCGACAGCAGCGCACGCGACCTTCGCTGTGCATGGCAGCGCGCACGCATCGATGCCGGCGAAAAACCCGACTATTCCCGCGACATCGAACCGCTGTGGATGCAGCCGCGCGCGACCCCGCCCGCATGCGAACCGCTGTTCGCCTGGGCACGCGCGAATGGCGTACTCGACGACGATGCGGTCTGGCAGCGCATCGAGGCGGCAGCGGCAGCGGCCAATCCGGAAACCGCGGCCGCGATCGCGACGCGCCTGAGCGGCGCCGATCGCGCGGCAGCCGAACGGATCGCCGCGAGCGTGCGCGATCCGGCCGCGACGCTTGCGAAGGCGGCGGACTGGCCGGATACCGCGCGCAACCGCGATGCGATCTCGTACGGAATGATGCGCCTCGCACGGCGCGACAGTGCCGCGGCTGGTACCCGCTGGGCCGAGCTTGGCGCGAAGTTCACGTGGGATGCCGCGCAGAAGAACCGCATCCTCAACGCGATCGCGGTTTATCGCGCGTCGAGTTACGCAACCGATGCGCTCGCGCGGCTCAAGGCCTTGCCGATCGATGCGGCCGACGACAGCAGCCGTGAATGGCATGTGCGGGTCGCGCTCGCCGCGGGTGACTGGAACGCGACGCTCGCCGCACTCGACGCGATGAGCGACGTGCAGAAGGCCGACGCGCGCTGGCGCTACCTGCGCGCGCGGATCCTCGGCAAGCTCGGTCGCCAGGACGAGGCGGCACCGGTCTTCGCCGCCGTCGCGCGCGAGGCGAATTTCCACGGCTTCCTCGCCGCGGACTGGATCGGCGAACCGTACGCAATCTGTCCCAACGTCTACGCAGCCGACCACGACGCGGAGAAGGCGCTGCTCGCCCAGCCCGATCTCGCACGCGCGTTCGAGTTCCACGAACTCGGCCAGCTCGACGCCGCACGCCGCGAGTGGGATTTCGCGCTCGCGAAGCTCGATCCGGCCCAGCGCCGCCTCGCCGCCGATGTCGCCTATCGCAGGCACTGGTATGACCGCGCGGTGTTCTTGCTGTCGGCCTCGCCCGAGAACCAGCGCTATTACGAGCAACGGTTTCCGCTCGGGCAGAAGCCGCGCGTGATGCGCGAAGCGCGCGCCGCCGGAGTCGACCCGGCCTGGGCCTACGCGATCATCCGCGCCGAGAGCGCATGGATGAGCGACGCGCGCTCGCATGCCGATGCCTACGGCCTCATGCAGCTGCTTCCCGGCGTCGCCAGGCAGGTCGCGCAGCGCGCGAACCTGCCGTATGCAAAGGCGAGCGACCTGTTCGAACCGGGCCTCAACATCCAGCTCGGCACGCGCTTCCTTGCCGAGATGGCGCGGAAGTATTCGGGCAGCCCGTGGCTGGCCAGCGCCGCCTACAACGCGGGCGGTTCGCCAGTCGGGCGCTGGCTCGAAGCGCGCGGCACGCTCGAACCGGACTTCTTCATCGAGACGATCCCGTACAAGGAAACGCGCGAGTACGTCGCCCGCGTCCTCGCCTTCAGCGTGATCTACGACTGGCGCATGCACGAAAAGGTCGTGCCGCTCGTTGCGCGCCTGCCGAAGATCGGCGCTGCATACGCGCCGCCGAAAGACGACGCGCAACGCAAGGCCGTCGTCTGCGCGGCATCGCCGACCGCCGAGGATGAGGCGACTCGATAGGGCGCGAACCCGCACGCGTGAACCGTTCCTGCCCGCGCCCGCGATCGTCGTGCACGTCGGCATGCGGGCGCAAACTGCGCGCATGGACTACGATCACGGGCAGGCGCGCGCCTTGCGCGAACGGCGCGGATCGGATCCGATGGCCCCACGTCCGGAGATTTGCAGATGAAACCGCAGCATGTCGTGGTCCTCGGCGGTACCGGTTTCGTCGGCAGCGAACTCGTGCCGCGCCTGCATGCCGACGGCCACCGCATCACCGTGCTCTCGCGCAACCGCGAGCGCCATCGCGCGCTCGGCGTGCTGCCGCGCGTGTCGGTCGAGAACTGCGATGTGCACGACCTCGGTGCATTGAGCGAACGCCTGGTCGGCGCCGACGCGGCGATCAACCTTGTCGGCATCCTCAACGAACGCGGCAACGACGGCAGCGGTTTCCGCAAGGCGCATGTCGAACTGACCGAAACGCTGATCGTGGCCTGCAAGGCGACCGGCGTGCAGCGACTGCTGCAGATGAGCTCGCTGCGGGCCGGAGAAGGTGCGAGCCACTACCTGCGCACGCGCGGCGAAGCCGAAGCGCGCGTGCGCGAATCACGGATTCCGGCGAGCATCTTCCGACCCTCGGTGATCTTCGGCGAGGGCGACGGCCTTTTCTTCCGGTTCGCGAAGCTGCTGCGCAGCGCGCCAGTGCTGCCGCTCGCGCGTGCCGACGCGCGCTTTGCGCCGGTTCACGTCAGCGACGTCGCCGAAGCGTTCGCCCGCGCGCTCGTGCATCCGCACACGATCGGACACACGTACGAACTGTATGGACCACGCACGATCACGCTTCGCGAGATCGTGGAGTGGACCGCGCGCCTGACCGGCAAGCGCCGCCTCGTGATCGGCCTGCCCGACGCGCTCGGCATGCTGCAGGCGCGCATCGGGGAGTGGCTTCCGGGCAAGCCGATCTCGCGCGACAACTTCCGCTCGCTCCTGCTCGACTCGGTCGGCGAAAAAGACGGCCTCGGCGCACTCGGCATCGTCGCCACGCCGATGGAACTGATCGTGCCGGCGATGCTCGGCGAGAATCCGCATCAGGCCCGACTGATGCGGTTCCGCGAAGTGCATCGGCGCAGCTCGCCCGCCGGGACCGGCTGAGGCCGGCGAGGCCGACGCAGCCCGCGAACCGGCGGGCCGGGCGGGCCCGCTCTGGCACAATCGGCGCATGAAGGTCTATCTGGTCGGCGGCGCGGTCCGCGACAAGCTGCTCGGCAAGCAATCGAGCGACCATGACCACGTCGTGGTCGGGGCGACGCCCGATGCGATGCTGCGCGAAGGATTCCGTTCGGTCGGCAAGGATTTCCCCGTCTTCCTGCACCCGCGCACGAACGAGGAGTACGCGCTCGCGCGGACCGAGCGCAAGACCGGGCGCGGCTATCATGCCTTCGCGTTCGACGCCGATCCTTCGGTGACCCTCGAGGACGACCTCGCGCGACGTGATCTCACGATCAATGCGATGGCCGAGGACGCGGACGGCAGGCTCGTCGATCCCTATGGCGGGGCACGCGATCTCGAGGCACGCGTGTTGCGCCATGTCTCGCCCGCGTTCGCCGAGGACCCGGTGCGCGTGCTGCGGGTCGCGCGCTTCCTTGCGCGCTATGCGTCGCTCGGGTTCACGATCGCCGACGAGACGCTCGCGCTGATGCAGGCGATGGTCGACGACGGCGAAGTCGACCACCTCGTGCCCGAGCGGGTCTGGGCCGAAACCCGCAAGGCGCTCGCCGAACCGACGCCTTCGGCCTTCCTGCAGGCCTTGCGTGGCTGCGGCGCGCTGCGCGTGCTGTTTCCCGAGGTCGATGCGCTGTACGGCGTCCCGCAGCGCGCCGAATACCATCCCGAGGTCGACACCGGCGTGCATGTCGAGATGGTGCTCGACATGGCTGCGCGGCTCGCTCCGGGCGACGACCTGATCGGCTTCTGCGCATTGACGCACGACCTTGGCAAGGCGCTCACGCCGAAGGACCAGTTGCCGAAACACATCATGCACGAGGAACGCGGCGTGCCGCCGCTGCGCGCGCTCGCCGGACGGCTGCGCGTTCCGGCCGAGCACGCGGCGCTCGCCGAACTGTGCTGCCGCCTGCACCTGCTCGCGCATCGCGCGACCGAGTTGAAGCCGGCGACGATCGTCGGGCTGTTCGACAAGCTCGATGCCTGGCGCAAGCCGCAACGGCTCGAGCAGTTCCTCGTCGTCTGCGAGGCCGATGCGCGCGGGCGGGCCGGTCTCGCCGAATCGGCCTATCCGAACGCCGCGCTGTTGCGTGCAGCATTCAATGCCGCGCGCCAGGTCAAGGCGTCGACCTTGATCGGCGACGGCCTCGAGGGACCGGCGATCGCCGAAGCGATGCGCCGCGAGCGCGGGCGCGTGATCGCGGAATTGCGATCACGGCAGCCATGAAGCAAGCGCGCGGCAGCGCAACGGCCATCGCGCCTGCAGCGGAGTCTTGGCAGGAACGCACCTGCGCGTGAAAGCAATCTTGCGGCGGTCGATGAATCCTGCGGCAAGGTTGGGTCGCGACCGGGGTCGCTCCTACAGGGCGATGTGTTGCCTTGAGTGCATCGCAGCGGGCAACGCCGTCACAGTGATCGAAGCCCGCGGCCGATGTCGGTAGGAGCGCCCCTGGGCGCGAAAGCAATCTTGCGGCGCGCGATGAATCCTGCGGCAAGGTTGGGTCGCGACCGGGGTCGCTCCTACATGGCGATAGGTTGCCTGAGTCAACGTGACAGAGCGGCAACGCGGTCACGGCGATCGAAGCCGCGGCCGATGTCGGTAGGAGCGCCCCTGGGCGCGAAAGCCATCTTGCGGTGCGCGATGAATCTTGCGGCAAGGTTGGGTCGCGACCGGGGTCGCTCCTACATGGCGATGGGTTGCCTTGAGTCAACGTGCACGGGGGGGTGCGGCAATGTCGCGGCGGTCGTCGAGTCCTGCCGTGGCGGTGCAGGACACGGCGCCCTCAATAGCCGAGGAAATCGAGGCTGGCCTGCA
The DNA here is from genome assembly GCA_964587775.1 of uncultured Dokdonella sp. Classification (GTDB taxonomy): domain Bacteria; phylum Pseudomonadota; class Gammaproteobacteria; order Xanthomonadales; family Rhodanobacteraceae; genus Dokdonella. Next base: position 219,401 of record CAZPLY010000003.1, on the reverse strand, counting down.
GCATGGCCATGGTGCCCGTCTTCAACGCGCCTTCGTCGATGTAGAAGCGCGGCGAGTGATTGCCCGGTGCGCTGTCGGGATCCTGGCCCAGCGGCGTGCCGCCGAGGAAGAAATACACGCTTGGCGCACCGGCTCCGATCGCAAGATGCGGAAAATCCTCCGACGCGGTCCAGCGCTTCGCTTCGATCACCTGCGCCTCGCCGAGCGCCTTCTTGAGGCTCGATCGCACGCGCGCGGTCAGCGCGGGATCGTTGTAGTTGACCGGGTTGCTGCCCGGCACGACCGGAATCTGCGCCTCGATCGTCGCGCCATGCGCCGCCGCGACATGCTCGGCGACGTTGCGCAGGTCGGCCAGCGCCTGCTCGCGCATCGCACTGTCGAACGTGCGCACGGTGCCGTGCAGTTCGGCACGGTCGGGCACGATGTTGAAGCGCTGGCCACCGTTGAAGATGCCGAACGTGATCACGGCCGGTTCGTTGTTGAGGTCGAGCCGGCGACTGACGATCGCCTGCGCCGACAGCACGATCTCGGCGCCCGCGACGATCGGGTCGATGCCTTTCCAGGGCTGTGCGCCATGGCTCTGGCGTCCGTTGATCGTCAGCCGGAATGTGTCGGAACTCGCCATCAGGCCACCGGGCCGCACCGCGACCGAACCGACCGGATAGGCACTCGTGACATGCATGCCGAAGATCGCGTCGGGCTTGAAGTCGGCGAACAGGCCCTGCTTGACCATCAGGGGCGCGCCGCCCTCCTCGCCCGGTGGCGACCCTTCCTCGGCCGGCTGGAAGATCAGCATGACGGATCCGGGAAGGTCGGCCCGCAAGGCCGCGAGTGCGCTCGCGACGCCGAGCGTCGTTGCGGTGTGCACGTCATGGCCGCAGGCATGCATGATGCCGACCTGCTTGCCGAGATATTCGCCCTTCGCTTTCGAGGCGAAAGGCAGGTCGACTTCCTCGGTCACCGGCAACGCGTCCATGTCGGCGCGGATCGCGAGTTTCGGACCCGGCTTGCCACCCTCGAGGATGCCGACCACGCCGGTGTGGGCGATGCCGGTACGCACGTCATAGCCGAGCTTGCGCAGCTCCGCGGCGACGATCGCGGCGGTGCGCGTCTCGCGGTTGCTGAGCTCGGGGTGTTCGTGCAGGTCGCGCCGCCAGGCGGTGATCGCGGCAAGCCGTGTATCCGTCAACTGCTCGACCGTCGGTGCAGCGTCGGCGGCGGGCGCGGCGAATGCGCAGGCGAGCGCAGAGGTCATCAGCAATCGGCGCATGGCACGGACTCCGGCGGGAATCGTGCAGTCAAGCGCATCGACCCGACCGACGCAAGTCTCGCCGCGGGTCGGCTCGCGTCAGGCCAGGTGTTCGCGCGAGAGGTATTCCTCGCTCTGCATCTCGGTCAGGCGCGACTCGGTGCGCGCGAATACGGCGCGCAGGCGCTGGCCGTCGTAGAGGTCGATGATCGGCACGGCTGCCGACAGCACGAGATTGACGCCGCGGTCGTAGACTTCGTCGACGAGTTCGACGAATCGCTGCGCCGCGTTCTCGGTCTGCGGCGTGAACTCGGGAACGCCCGATATCAGCATCGTGTGATAGCTGCGCGCGAGTTCGATGTAGTCGGCCACGCCGCGCGGGCCGTCGCAGATCGCGTTGAAGTCGAACCAGATCACGCCATCGGCCTCGCGTCGCACGGCGATCTCGCGCTCGTTTAGCGGCAGCATGAACCCGTAGCGCTCGGTGCCGCGCGCGACGCGATGGAAGGTCGCGAGCATCGCGCGTTCGGCGCGTGCGTCGGGCGGCGTGTGGTAGACCGGTGCCTGGCGCAGCGCGCGCAACCGCCAGTCGATCGGCGATACGAGCTCGACGATCTCGCAATGCTGTTCGATCAGGGCGATCGCGGGCAGGAAGCGCTCGCGCTGGAGGCCGTCCCTGTACAGGTTCGCCGGCGCCGTGTTCGAGGTCGTGACGAGGACGACGCCCTCGGCAAACAGGGCCTTGAACAGGTTGCCGAGGATCATCGCGTCGCCGATGTCGAGCACGAAGAACTCGTCGAGACAGAGCACGCGCGCATCGGCGGCGATGTCGGCGGCGACGCGAACGAGTGGATCGCTGTGTCCGGCCAGTACGCGCAGGCGGGCGTGGATGTCGGCCATGAAGCGATGGAAATGCACGCGCCGCTTGCCGCCGGCGGGGAGCGCTTCGAACAGCAGGTCCATGAGGAAGGTCTTGCCGCGCCCGACGCTGCCCCACAGGTACAGGCCACGCGGGGGTTCGCGGCGCTCGCCGCGCAGGCGTTGCCACAGCGTGCGCGGCACCGGCGTCGCCAGCGCCGCATGGATGCGGTCGAGCGCAACGAGCGCAGCGAGCTGGGCCGGATCGGCCTGCCATTCGCCCGCTTCGACGCCGCGCGCATACAGCGCGCCGGGACCCGCTCCGCGCGTGCTCATTCGCGCGCCGCGGGCAGGTGCGGACGCATCGCGTTCTTGACCGCGCCGCGCAGGTCCATCAGGCGCCGGTGGAAGAAGTGCGAGGTTTCGGCCATCCGGACGAGATGTGGCGGATTCGCCAGCGCGTCGACCCATGCGAAGACGGCGGCCGGATCGACGACTTCGTCTTCCTCGCCCTGGACGACGAGCCAGGGACAATCGGGCAGTTCGATCGCGTCGAAATCCCAGCGCCCCACCGGTGGTGCGATCGTGAGCAGGGCCGCGGCGTCGAGCCGCTTTGCATTGCGCAGTGCGACGTAGCTGCCGAACGAGAATCCGGCCAGCCAGATCGCCTCGCCGGGACGCATCGCGCGCGCCCAGGCGACGACCGCGGCGAGGTCCTCGCCTTCGCCATCGCCCTCGTCGAACGTGCCCGTCGACTGGCCGATCCCGCGGAAATTGAAGCGGACCGTGTCGAGGCCCAGTTCACGCAAGGCGCGCTCGAGGATCGTGACGACCTTGTTGTGCATCGTGCCGCCGTGCAGCGGGTGCGGATGGCAGATCACGGCGACACCCGCGCGTGCACCATCGGCGTCATCGTCAGCCGGCGATGCTGCGACTTCGAGCGCGCCGGCCGGGCCGGCGAGCAGGAAGTTCGTCGGCGCCTCGGGGAACGCGACCGGCGCGCTCGAATTGAGATCGGCAGTCATGGACGCACATGATAGCGTGAACCCCGCGAAACACTGCCAGTGAACCATCTCGCCCATGCCCTGTTGTCCGGTCGCGAGCCCGAGGTCATGCTCGGCGGGTTCATGGGCGACTTCGTGCGCGGCGCGATCGACACGCGGCTTCCCGCGGGCGTTCGCCAAGGCATCGCCCTGCATCGCGCGATCGATGTCTATACCGATGCCCACCCGAGTGTCGTCGCCGCGCGCGCCGCGTTCGCTCCGCCGTTCCGGCGCTATGCCGGCATCCTCATCGACATCTGGTTCGACCACCTGCTCGCGCGCGATTTCGGGCGCTGGTCGGCGATGCCGCTGGCTACATTCAGCGACCAGGCACTCGACCTGCTCGAGCGCAATCGCGCCCGCCTGCCCGGGGACCTGCAACGATTCACGCGCTACCTGCGCCGGCACGACTTGCCGGCCGCCTACCGCGACCGCGAGATGATCGCAACCGTGCTGGCCGGCGTCGGCACGCGCCTCACGCGCGCGAATCCTCTCGCCGCCGGACTCGCGGAGATCGCACGCATCGAAGCGCAGCTCGAACGTGCGTTCAACGAATTCTTTCCGCAACTGGTCGAACGCGCGAGCGATCTTCGCGATTCGTTGCCCGGGCGGCCCGGCGCGCGATGATCCGTGCGGGCCTGATCGGGTCGCGACCGGGTCGCTCCTGCACGAGATTGCGGCGCGACGGGCCTGCCCCGCCGCGCGACGACCGCTTGCCTCGTTCGCGCCCCGGCAAGCCTCAGACCGAGTAATACATCTGGTACTCGACCGGATGCGTGGCCGCGCGGAAGCGCGTGACTTCGGAATGCTTCAGTTCAATATACGCATCGATCAGGTCGTCGGAGAACACGCCGCCGGCCTTGAGGAACCCGCGATCTCGGTCGAGCGCATCGAGTGCCTGGTCGAGGCTCGAACAGACCTGGGGAATGTTCTTCTCCTCCTCGGGCGGCAGGTCGTAGAGATCCTTGTCCGCGGGCGCGCCGGGGTCGATCTTGTTGAGGATGCCGTCGAGGCCGGCCATCAGCAGCGCGGCGAACACGAGGTAACCGGAGTTCATCGGATCGGGGAAGCGCAGTTCGATGCGCCGCGCCTGCGCGCTATGGACGAACGGAATGCGGCAACTGGCGGAGCGGTTGCGCGCCGAATAGGCGAGCATGACCGGCGCCTCGAAACCGGGCACGAGGCGCTTGTAGCTGTTCGTCGTCGAATTCGCGAACGCATTGATCGCGCGCGCATGCTTGAAGATGCCGCCGATGTACCACAGGGCCGTCTGCGACAGGCCGCCGTAAAGGTCGCCGGCGAACAGGTTGGTGCCGGCCTTGAACAGCGACTGGTGGACATGCATGCCCGAGCCGTTGTCGCCGACCAGCGGCTTGGCCATGAACGTCGCGGTCTTGCCATGCCGATGGGCGACGTTCTTGACGACGTACTTGAGCATCAGCAGTTCGTCGGCCTTCTTCGTCAGCGTGTTGAAGCGCGTGCCGATCTCGCACTGGCCGGCGGTCGCGACCTCGTGATGATGCACCTCGACCGTCTGCCCGAGCGCGCTCAGGATGTTGCTCATCTCGGTGCGCAGGTCCTGCAGCGAATCGACCGGCGGCACCGGGAAGTACCCACCCTTGACGCCGGGACGATGGCCGCTGTTGCCGTCCTCGTAGCGGTTCTTCGACGACCAGGCGCCTTCGTCCGATTCGATCTCGAAGAACACCTTGTGCATGTCGTTCTGCCAGCGCACCGAGTCGAAGATGAAGAACTCCGGTTCGGGGCCGAAATTCGCGGTGTCGGCGATGCCTGTCGATTTCAGGTAAGCCTCGGCGCGCTTGGCGAGCGAGCGCGGATCGCGCCCGTAGGCCTGCATCGTGTGCGGCTCGAGCACGTCGCAGGCGAGGATCAGGGTCGGCTCGGCGAGGAACGGATCAACCTGGGCGCTGCCGGCGTCGGGCAGCAGGACCATGTCCGACTCGTTGATGCCTTTCCAGCCGGCGATCGACGATCCGTCGAACATCTTGCCGTCCTCGAACGTCGAGGCCTCGATCATCGCCGACGGAAACGTGACGTGCTGTTGGACCCCACGCAGATCGGTGAAGCGCAGGTCGACATAGGCAATGCGCTTGTCCCGGATCAGGGCGAGGACATCTTCGGCGGACATGGGAAACCTCGGTGCGGAGAAGGTGTGCCTCCTTCAGCAACGGGCATGCCAAGTCACGCGCGGGGTCAAAACGCTTTCGAATCATCGGCTTGCCGCCGAAGGCCGGCCGCGGCCGCAAACCGCTTGCACCAGAAAGGTGCGGGCAATCGACGACCCTGCACCAGCATGATCCGACCCACCGCGGGCTCGTCGCCACGTGCGTGCCGCGCGAGCGTGAAAACGAAAAACGCCGCCCTGGGGCGGCGTTCGCTCAACGCAGGAGCACGCCCGTCACTGGACCTGGGCGATCATCCATTCCACGGTGGCCTTGACCTGTTCGTCGGTCAGGGCCGGATTGCCGCCACGCGCCGGCATCATGCCGCGCTCGCCGGTGAAGCCGTCGGTCGCATGCTTGACCAGCGTTTCGGCACCGAGGGCGATCCGCGTGGTCCAGTACGCCTTGTCGGTCAAGGTCGGCGAACCGCCGGCGCCGCTGACATGGCAGGCATTGCACAGGCTGTCGAAGATCGTCTTGCCATCGGTCGTGCCGCCATAGGCGACCTGTGAGGCCGCCGCCTGGCGCGCGGCCTCTTCGGCGGCCGCGATCGCGGCACGCCCGGTTTCGCCGGCGTGCACGGCGCCGACCGGCGCGAGGCTGCGGTCAACGCGATCCGCACCACCGTGCGCATGCGCCGGCAACTTCCCGTACACATAGGCGGCGATTGCGATCAGCAAGCCCGCGACGACGACGAGGCCGGCGATCAACTGCGCGAAATGCTTGAGGAAGACCGCATCGGTCTGGGGTACGGGATTGCTCACGAAGCCACCTCTTGCTGGCGTCCGGCACGACTGCCATCCGCCGGAATGACGGACAAGTATAGCGACCGGTGCGGAACCGCGGAAGGCCGTGAGCCGCCTCGATGGCCGCTGCGCGAGGTCCGCGCTATCATGCGCGGCGCGCTGGCCAGGCAAGTCGCACCGCGCGGGCTGTCCCGGCGACAGCCGCTGGTCGGCCCGTGCAGATCGCGCATCGCCGCCGCCCCGATGTCATCGACACATTGCGCCCGTAGCTCAGCTGGATAGAGTACCGCCCTCCGAAGGCGGTGGTCGGGGGTTCGAATCCCTCCGGGCGCGCCATTCCTGATCGACCGATGCGGCTGCGCGCGATCGTCGGGCAGCGCGCGCTTGCTACACTCGCGCGCTTCCTTTGCGCGTCTTGACGATGCAAGACCGTTCTTCCGAGCTGCCTGCGCTGACCGGCCTGCGCGGCTTCGCCGCCTTGTGGGTGCTGCTCTATCACGTCTGGGCCATGGCCGGAGGACCGGCACTGCGCGCGTGGGACAGCGCGCCGTTCGGATTTTCGAAGCTGCTGTCGGTCGGCTGGGCCGGCGTCGACGTGTTCTTCTGCCTGTCGGCGTTCCTGCTCGTGCTGCCGTATGCGCGCTGGCGCTACGCGGATGCGCCGCGGCCTGCCACCGGCCGCTACCTGCTGCGGCGCACGCTGCGCATCTACCCGGCCTATCTCGCCCAGCTCGCGGTGCTGCTCGCGATCATCGCGATCACCGGTGTCGGGCGCATGCCCGATGCGGGCGAACTGTTCGCCCACCTGTTGCTCTGGTTCAACCTTGGCAGCGAACCCGTCACGCCGCTGGTCGGCGTCTGGTTCACGCTGCCGATCGAGTTCGCGTTCTATCTGCTGCTGCCGTTTCTCGCCGTGCTGATCGATCGCCGGCGCTGGCCGTGGCTGCTGCTCGGGGCAGTTCTGCTGACGATCGCCTACCGCGTGACGATGCACGCGCTCGTCGCCGACGAGCCGATCGAAGCGCGCGTGATCGCGATCGAGCGCCTGCCCGGACGTTTCGACCAGTTCGTCATCGGCATGCTGGCCGGCGCCGCCTTCGTCGCCGCCGGCTTGCGCAACTGGCGCCCGCAACGACCGGACGCGTGGTTCTTCGCCGGCATCATCGGCCTCCTCGCGCTGATCGTCGCGCTGCATCTCGTCGTCGACGAATACTGGAACGGCCATCCCTTGCTGTTCGTCTGGCACGGACTGTTCAGCGCCTGCCTCGTGCCGGTCCTGCTCGCCGCTGCCTGGGATGCGCGGCCCGCGCTGCGCCTGCTCGCGAACGCGCCGATGCGCCGGCTCGGCGACATCAGTTTCGGCGTGTATCTATGGCACATGCCGATGCTGCTCTGGATCCTGCCGCACCTGCCCGCGACCTTGGACACCGCGACCCGATTCTGGATCCTGCTCGCGCTCGTGCTGCCCGCGACCCTGCTCGTCGCGCAGGTTTCGCACGTTTGTGTCGAGCGGCCGTTCCTGCGGATTGCGCATCGGCCCCGCGCAGAGGCAGCGACGCCGACGTCCTGACGCGCTGGCTGCAGGACGGATAATCCTGCCGACACCCGGATTCGAACTGGGGACCTACCGCTTACAAGGCGGTTGCTCTACCAACTGAGCTATGCCGGCGCGGGCGGGATTCTAGTGGAGCGCGGGGCAAATATCGAACGATCGCAGGCTTGGCGCGGCGTGATCGTGGCGGCAGTCGCCTGCGGCGTGCCGGTTCAGAAGCACGCGATTGTCTCTTCGCGCAGGTCGGTGGTCGCGACCTTCGCGCGCCAGTCGAGTGGTTGCTCGCGCGCGGTCGCGTAGTCGACCCAGTAGACCGGCAGTTCCTCGGTGCGCTGGGTCAGTTGCGGCGTGAAACCTAGTGCGGTGATCTCGGCGCGCCGGCGTTCGGCGTTCGCCTGTTCGCGGAACAGGCCGAGCGAGACGGTGTTCTGCTGTTCGCCTGCGGTGACGACGTAGTAGTCGCGCACACCCTTCGACGACAGGCTGCGCGCGACGCCGAGCGCTTCCTCGCGCGAGCTCACGGCCGGCAGGTACACCCAATAGCCACGTGACTGTGTCGAGTGCGCATTGCGGTACTGCACCCGACGCGCAAGCGGGCCGATCGCCTTCATCGCACTGCGCATGTCGGACTGGGTGGCGAACGGTCCGATCGAGCGACAGACGTCGTCCGCACTGGTCGCACCGGACGATGCGTCGCCGGGCATGCCGGGTCCGCCCGTGGTCCCGTCGCGTTCGCTGAGCAAGACGAGGCGCGCAACGTCGGCGCGAACAAGCGGCTCGGGTTCCGCCGCGGCCGGCGGCGCGAGCACGATCCAGCACGCCCCACCGACATTCAACGCGAGCAGCAACAGGAAGAGGAAGCGCGGGAACATCCGGCGGCGGGCGTGTCACGGCAGGGAGATGCGCCGATTCTAGCCCGGATCGGCGGGGCGTTCCGTGTCCTTGCGCGGCGGATCATGGCGCTGCGCCCACAGCGCGAGGCCGCGCAGGACGAGGTCGCGGCCGCGTTCCATCGCCGGCAGCAAGGCCATCCATTCGTCGATGCCGCCACCGTCGCCGACCAGCGCCGCCGGTTCGCCGAGGCGCGCGCCGGCCGCCGCGTGGAAGCGCTCGATGAGGGCAATCGCGGCGAGCGCAGTGCCGGACCAGGTCGCGTCATTCGTGTTGTCGGCGATCTCGACCAGATGGCCCGTGCTCTCGCCGACCCGCGCGGTCGCTCCGCCGAGGGCCACGCGCATGACCGAAGGCGATGGCGCGATGAGGCCGCCGAGGTGGCGGCCATCGGCATCGAGCGCATCGAGTGTCAGCGCAGTTCCGCAGCTGACGAGCACCTGCGCGCGCGGGCTTGCCGCATGCAGGGCGGCCATCGCGAGGAAGCGGTCGACGCCGAGGCGTTGCGGTTCGCGATACGCATTGCGCACGCCGAGCCCATGCGCCGGGCTGCGCACGAACTCGGCCGATTGCGCGAAGTGTTTCTCGATGACGACGCTCAACGCGTGCTCGAGGTCGTCGCCGACGACGCTCGCGACGTGGATCGATTGCGGCGGCTCGAACGAACTCCAGTTGTGCATGAGGGCGGCTTCGAGCGAGGTTCCGCGATGGACGAAGACGCCGCCGAGCTCGGGCCTGCCATCGTTCCACAGGGCCCACTTGAGCCGTGTGTTGCCGAAGTCGACGAGCATCCTCACGTGCCGGGCCCCGACACCGTGCGCACGCTGACTTCGCCGCTGTCCACCGTGAACTCCCCTCCGTCATCGCCCTGCACGCGCAGGCGCCCGATCGTGTCGACGCCGAGCGCGACCCCGTCGCGCGCCCCGTGCGCACCGAGTATGCGCACCATCCTGCCGGCAAGTACATCGCAATCCGCGAAGCGGGTCGCGAATGCGCCGAATCCCTGCGCCGCGAACAGGTCGAGAGCGCCGACGAGGCGCTCGAGTACGCGCGCGGCGAGCGTGTTGCGGGTCGGCAGCCGGTCGGGATCGGCGAGCGTCGCGAGATCGACCCACGGCTGCCCGATCGCTGCGGCCGCCTGCGGGTCGAGTCGCATGTTGATGCCGATGCCGACGACCGCGTGACACGGTCCGAGCGCATCGCCGGCGAGTTCGACGAGGATGCCGGCGAGCTTGCGATCATCGACGACGACATCATTCGGCCACTTCAGGCGTGCGCGAACGATGCCGGCGTCGGCGAGCGCCTCGACGAGCGCGACGCCGACCGCCAGGCTGAGGCCGGCGAGGCTGCCCATGCTCGCGTCGAAGCGTCGGCGCAGTGACAGCGCGAGTCCGCCGGCGAGGGGCATGTGCCAGCCGCGGCCGCGGCGACCGCGTCCCTGCGACTGGATTTCGGCGAGGCAGGCGGCGAGTTCGCGTGGCCCGTCGCCGGCGCTGCGCAGCAATTCGCTGTTGGTCGAGTCGAGCTGCCAGCGCACGTCGATCGGCAGCAGGCGCACGCGTACCGGCGCCGCGAGCTCGGCGGCAATGATTGCGGCATCGAGCAGGTCGAGCGGTGCCGCGAGCCGATAGCCTTCGCCCGCGCGGGCGAGGATCGGCACGCCGAGCGCACGCAGGCCTTCGACCTGCTTCCACACGGCGGCGCGGGTCACGCCGATGCGCGCCGCGAGTTCGCTGCCCGAGCGTGCCTGTCCGGCCGACAGGGCGAGCAACAGGTCGCGCGCCGCGGCGCTCACGGCGACGGGCCGCGGCCCAGGCGCGGCTCCTCGCCGCGCCGCAGGCGTTGCAGGTTGCCGCGATGGGTGTAGACGATCAGCGCCGAGATCGCGACCGAGAAGACCTGCAGCGAAACCGGTTGCGGCGCACCGAACGCGGCCGCGGCGAACGCGGACGCCGCGAACGCGAGCGCGGCGAGCACGGTCGCGAGGCCGACGTAGCGCGAAACCGCGACCACGAGGAACCAGACGCCGACCATCGGCGCGGCGAGCAGCGGGGCGAGCACGAGCACGCCGCCGAGCGCGGTACCGGCGCCCTTGCCGCCGCGAAAACCGAAGAACACCGGCCAGCAATGACCGACCACGGCGGCGAACGCACAGGCCGCACCGACGACGTCGGGCGACGGCCCGGGATGCCTCGACAGCTGCGGATCGGCGCCGATCCAGGCCGCCAGCGCGCCCTTGCCGACATCGATGAGGACGACCGCGAGCGCGAAACGCCAGCCGGCGACACGCAAGGCGTTCGTGCCGCCGGCATTTCCGCTGCCGTGGCGGCGGATGTCGAGGCCGCGCAGTCGCCCGAGCAGCAGGCTGCCGGACAGCGAGCCGAGCAGGTAGGCGACCACGATCTTCGCGAACACGATCGCCATGCGGCGGCACCCCGATGCAGGAACCGGACATTGTTCACGACCGCACCGCAACCGCAACCGGTGCCGATCCGCGGCCGATGGCCGGCGCGGCACAGCACGTCCGCACGGCGCGCGACGTTCGTGTACGCCTCAGTCGTCGGCGTGGCCGGGCATCAGGGCCAGCACGACCGCGCCCGCCCCGGCATGCGCGGCGATCGCGCTGCCGGCATCGATCGGTTCGCCGCAATCGACCTCCGGCCATTGCGCGCGCAGTTCGCGGCGCACGTTTTCGCCCTCGACCGGATTGTCGCAATGCATGACCTGGGCGCGCCAGCCGCGCGTACGGTCGAGCGGGCGGATCGCGCGCGCGACGAAACGCGGGACCAGCTGCGCGCGGTCGAGCATCACGCCGCACACGTGCAGGCGTCCGTCGCCGCCGCCGATGCGGGCGATCGGCACGAGCCGCAACCAGCGCGTGATCGGCAGGGCCCAGGCCGGGATGCGTCCACCGCGGACGGCCGATGACAGATCGCGCACGTAGGCGAACGTGGCCGTTCCCGCCTTCATGCGTTCGACCTCGGCGACGATCGTGTCGGCGTCGGCGCCCGCTTTCGCGCGCTCGGCCGCGTGCACGGCGAGCAGGCCCTGGCCGCCCGAGACATTCGCCGTGTCGACGATGCGGACGCGGCCGCCGAACGCACTTGCTGCAGTTTCGCCGGCCTGCAGCGTTCCCGACAGCGCGCGAGAGAGTCCGATGTAGACGATGCTGTCGTTGTGGCTCAGCAGGAACTCGAACAGGCGCCGGAAGTCGCCGGCCGGTGGCTGCGAGGTGCGCACGAAATGCTCGCTCGTGCGCAGCAGGTCGTGGAACGCCGCCGGCGAAAGCGAGACCTTGTCGAGGTAGTCGTCGCCGCCCACCGTGATGCGCACCGGCACGAGGTGCAAGGGCAGCGTCTCGAGCGCGTGCGCCGGCACGTCGGCCGCCGAGTCGACGACGATCGCGACTCCACCGCGATGCTGCGCGGTGCGCTGCTGGGCGTGCATGTCGTCGGCCTTGCGCGCACGCACGTCGCCGAACCCGGCCAGCGCATCGAACAGGGCGGCGGGATCGTCGAGGTGCATGTGCACGCGCAACTTCTCGCGCGTGCCGGCCATGACGAGGCTCGAACCGGCGAGTGGCGCGAGCGCGCGTCGCACGGCCGCACGATCGATGTCGGGCGCCGACAGCACGCATTCGGTGCACCAGCGATGCTCGGAATCGGCGGCATCGGCAGCGACGACCCCGACCTCGCCGCCGGTCGCGTCGGTGATCGCGGCGACGACGTGGCGGCCGTGCTCGGCGAATTCGTGGATGCCCTCGATCAGGTGGACGAAGCCCTGTGCGCCGGCATCGACGACACCGGCCTTGCGCAGGACCGCGAGTTGCTGCGGCGTCGCCGCGAGCGCCGTCTTGCTCGCAGCGAGCGCGTGGGCGAAGGCGGCCCGCAGGTCGCCCGAGGCACGTTCGCTGGCGGCCTGCAACGCTTGCGCGAACGCCGAGATGACCGACAGCATCGTGCCTTCGCGCGGCTCGGCCACCGCCAGACGTGCCTGGGTCGCCCCGAGCTGCGCGGCTTTCGCGAGCGAATCGAGCGCGAGCCGCGAACGGCTGCCGAGCACTTCGCTGAAGCCCTGCATGAACTGGGCAAGGATCGCGCCTGAATTGCCGCGCGCGCCGTCGATCGCCTCGTCGGCGGCGCGCCGCACGATCGAACCGGCGTGCGGACTGCGCAATGGCCGCAGTGCCTCGCGCACCGCGACGAGGGTCAGCCCGAGATTGCTGCCGGTGTCACCGTCGGCAACCGGAAAGACGTTGATCCGGTTCAGCGCATCGCGTTCGGCGAGAACGCGCGCGATGCCATGCAGCAGGGCGCGCTTGAGCGCATAGCCTCCCGGTCGAGGAGAGGCGTCGGGATCGAGTTCATCGAGGGCGATGGCGGACATCCGCTCGAGTCTAGCCGGCTGGCCGGGACGCGGTCGTGCTGCGTTGCAGCGCCGGCGTCCGGATGCTCGGCCAAGGCTGTCCGTTGCTGTCCGCGGGGGTGTCCGCTGGACAGCCCCGCGCGCGGACGCTCGCTCATAACATGTTGATTACACACGATGTGACATCGTTGGCACATTCGCTGCTTTGATTGGAAGGTTGAACGGCAGGCGTTCGTCGCTGTCCGTACGTCCGCACGGCCCGCGATCACGTCCTGCGGTCCGCAATCTGGAGTCGGATCGGCGGTCGTGCGAGGATGCTCGACCCTCGGCGCATCGGCTGTCCCATGCACGCACTGGAGACGAAGCATGAGCACGCGCAAGTTCATCCACCTGCTGGCGACCACCCTCGGCCTGTCCGTGGCCGCAAGCGCATGCGCGGGCGATTTCTCGATGTCGGGCAGCATGCTCGTGCAGGCCGGCTCGATGGACACCGTGCGCAACGTGGCGATGGAACCGTCCTCGCGCAGCGCGCTCGGCGCCGACAGCAGCAGCCTTGCGGAGATGCGCGGCGGCGACGTTGACTCGGCGATCGACGAGCCGGTCGCCACGCGAGCAACGTCGACGGTCGACACCGAAACGATGCCGACCACGCCGGCAGCGGCGGCACGCAGTGGCATGCCGTCCGCCGCCCCGGCCGTCCCGAACCGCGCGCGCAGCAGCAACCGGTGGCAATCGCTGGTGCCCGGCGCGATCAAGTAAGCCGATGCCGAGGTCGGGTCCGCGCGCCGTGCGGCGCGCATGAGCACCGGCATGCTGTGGAACCTGTTCGGCAGGCGGTCCCGTCCGGCAATCGAGATCGACGATGCGGCCTGGTCCGCGCTCGTCGCGCGATCCGGAATCTTTGGACGACTCGATGAAGCGGAGCGCCGACGCCTTCGCGACTTGTGCGGCGGGTTTCTCGCGAGCAAATCGTTCAGCGCCGCCGGCGGCCATGTCCTCGATGACGCGCAGTGCCTCGCGATCGCGGCACTGGCCTGCCTGCCGGTCCTCGACCTCGGCCTCGACTGGCTGCACGGCTGGTCGGAAGTGATCGTCTATCCGGGCGGCTTCCGCGTGCGTCGCGAGCACCACGACGAACATTCCGGCGTCGTCACCGAGGGTGATGACGAACTGATCGGTGAAGCCTGGGAACGCGGCCCCGTGATCCTCTCGTGGGCCGATGTCGCGGCCGATCTCGACGATCCGTTCGAGGGCTTCAATGTCGTCATCCACGAAATCGCCCACAAGCTCGACATGCTCGATGGCGCGATGAACGGCGTGCCGCGGCTGCCCGCGCATGTGCCGCGCAGGCAGTGGGTCGAGACGATGCAACGCGCCTACGACGACTTCGTGGCCCGCGTCGAGGCCGGCGAGGAGACCGCGATCGATCCGTACGCCGCGGAGAGCCCGGACGAGTTCTTCGCCGTGATCTGCGAGCAGCACTTCTCGAATGCCGGCGTGCTCGAGGAGTGCCTCCCCGAAGTGGCAGCCCTCGTCATGCGACTGTTCGCACCGCCGGGTGGAGACACCCGATCGTGATTGGACGGCGCAAGCAGCGCCGGCGGCGGGCGTGGCATCATGCTGCGCTTCGCCGAACTCCCAGCGTGCCGTGACGAATACCCGACCGGTCAAGCCGACCCGCGCCGATGCGCACGTCCGCGAGGCGGAAAGATGCCTTGCCCGCGGCAATCCCGCCGCGGCGGAAGTGGCCGCGACGCTTGCGTTGGCACTCGCGCCGCGCCACGCGCGCGCCCTGCTTGCGCTGGCGCGAGTCTGCCGGTCGCGAAGGCAATTCGACCAGGCGCGCGCCTGTCTCGAGGATGCCCTCGCGGCGACCCCGAGCGACCCCGACGTGCGACGGGAACTCGCGGTGGTGCTTGCCGCCCAGGGGCGGCGCCGCGACGCGATCACGCTGTTGCAGGAAACCGATCCCGACGACGCCGAGGGCTGGTTCGAACTCGGTTGCCATCTCGACGCCGACGGGGATGCCGAATCGGCGCTCGAAGCCGCGCGCAATGCGCTCGCACACCATCCACGGCACGCCGGCGCGTGGCTGCTCGCGGCCCGCTCGCACGTCGCACTCGGCGAAATCGCATCCGCCGCGGCGATCCATCGGCGGCTGACCCGCCATCGTGGCGCGGCGGCGAAGGCGTGGTTCGCCCTGCTCGACCTGAAGGTGGTGGCGCTCGAGCCCGGCGAGTTGCAGCGCCTCGAGCAGTTGCAGTCCGATCAGACGCTGGCCGGCGACGACCGGATTCTTGCTGCTTTCGCGCTCGGCCACGCGTACGAGCAGGCGAACCGGCCGGCTGAAGCATTCGCCGCGTTCAAGGCCGCGAACCTCCTGCAAGACAAGCGCATTTCGCGTGACCCGGCCATCCTGTCGAACGAGTCCGACGCGGGCCGTTGCCTCTTCGCGCAACCGGGTCCGGACGGTTCGTCACGCGGGCAGGAGGTCGTGTTCCTGATCGGCATGCCGCGCTCCGGTTCGACGCTCGTCGAGCAAGTCCTTTCGGCGCATCCGGACGTGGTCGCTGGAAGCGAACTCAACGACCTTCCACAGGTGATCGCGTCCGAGTCGAAACGGCGCGGCCGGCCCTTCGCGGAGTGGGCCGGTTCGGCGACCGACGAGGATTGGCAACGCCTCGGCGAGCAGTATCTGGAACGCACGCGCAGTCTGCAGTCGCGAGGCCGGTTCACCGACAAGTATCCGGAAAACTGGCCGTTCGTCGGCGCGATCGTGCGCATGCTTCCGGGCGCGAAGATCCTCGTCTGCGAGCGCGACCCGATCGAAACGATGTGGTCGTGCTACAAGCAGTTGTTCGCGCCCGGATTCTGCGAGTGGAGCTACGAGGTCGATCGGCTGGCCCGGCGGGTCGTCGACTGCCGCCGCTCGTGCGAACGCTGGGTGACCCTCGAACCGGAACGTTGCCGTCTCCTGACGCACGAGGCGCTCCTCGCCGACCTCGAAGGGCAGGCGCGCGACGCCCTGGCATTCATCGGCCTCGACTTCGACCCGGCCTGCCTTGATTTCGCCAACCAGCGCCGGCAGACCCGCACGGCCAGCGCGGCCCAGGTCCGTCAGCCGCTGCGTCGCGCGACCTCGCGCAGCGCCGCTTACGGGAACCTGCTTGCGCCGTTTCACGACGCTCTCGCGCGTGCCGATGGCAACGCGAATCCGGGCTGACCCTGACGGAATCCGTTCGCGAGGCCGGGAATTCCGGTGCCCGGAAATGCAAACGCCCCGAACCGGGGCGTTTGCTGCGTGCGAACTGACGTCGTAACCGTCAGTCGATCGTGAAGCCCTGCAGGGACACCGGCGTCGTGCCGACCGGGATCGCCGCACCCGTATCCTCGTAGGCGTACGCGATGATGCTGCGATCGGCGGGAGTCGCCCCGACCTGCAGCTGCAGCCAGCCGAAGTTGACGAGGCCGTTCGATTCGTTCGTGAAACGGAAACCGAAATAATTGTTGCTGCTGTTGAGGTTCAACTCGAGTCCGACGTTCGTGCCGCCACCCGGACGGAAAAACGCCGTCGCCGCACCGGTGACCGGCGTGCCGACCGCGAGATTGTACGGACCGCCGACCACACCGCCCGACGAGAACCACGTCTGCGTCGTGGCACCCCAGAGGTTGAACTGACCCGCGACGGCCGAGTACGGATTGAGGTCCCAGCCAGCAGGACCCGGCGCCGCGGTCGACGACGCGCCGGTGACGACATTGAAGTAGAGGCCATCGATCCCATCGGGAATCACGATGTTGACAGGACCGCTGTAGACGATCGCCGCCATGCTGGACGCCGAGGCGAATGACAATGCCAAGGCTCCGGCGACGAGACCGAAACGGCGGCGGATGGAACGGTTCAAAGCCTTTTCAACGAGCATCGAAAAACCCCCAAGCGAATGATTGGCGAACAAGAGTTGTGCGGCTTCTGACGCCTTCCGCTGGCCGCGAAGCGCGGAATTGCACGCCTGTGTCGCCGATTCGAAGTCGGCAAGGCTGACGGCGCAGGCACACATTCCCAGCGTTTTCAGTCCCTGTCAATAGATTTGGCACACTCGACCGCGCCCACCCCGGCCTTTCCGTACCGGCACGACAGGGGATTTTCGGCGCCAGGCAGGTGGCCCCTTCGACGCTTCCGCCGCGCATTTGCGGACCCCGTTTCCTTGCGCCCCTCCACCGTGCCGGCTACTCTCGGTCGCCTTGCCTGCAGTGGCGAACCACCGGCCGCTGCCTACCACCTTGTCTTTGCTCATGAAAATCCTGTTTCGTGTTCTTGCCGCAGCGGCGCTCGCTCCCTCGGTTGCGGCGGCCTGCGAGGGCGCGCTGCACATCGAAATCGAGATGACCGGCGTCTACGCGCTCGACCACGCGAGCGTCGTTGCACAGCAATCCGCACTTGCCGATTGTTCGAGCGATCGGTTCATCCTGACCCGGAACGGCGAGGCCGTGCCGATCCGCGTCGTCGACGGCGGCGACGGCCGATTCGATGCCGGCGACCGGATCGAATGGCTGGGCGAGCAGTTGCACGGGCCGCAGAGCTGGTTCAATTCGTTCAGCATCAACAATGTCTACCAGTTGCGCGTCGCCGACGGCGCGCACCCACGCATGCGCGAAGTGGCGGCCGACGCGGCCGGCAGTTCGCCGCTCGAGCGCGAACTGCACTACGAGCAGGAAAACCTCATGATCCGGCTCGACCAGGGCCAGCAGCAGCCCGGTGACGAGCCCGACGTGTGGCAATGGACGAAGCTGACCCATGCCGATCCGGCGCCGTTCGAGTTCGCATTCGACCTCCCCGACCTCGCAGGCGGCGCCGGCAAGGTCGATGTCACGCTGAACCTGCGCGGCCTGTCACGCGCGCCGTTCCGCTCGGACTTCGAGAAGGTCGACGATCATGTCGCGGACGTTTCGATCAATGGCGGCCGCCCGACCCGTCTGGCCTGGAACGGACGCGACGAGGAGACGAGCACGTTCAGCGTCCCCGCCTCGCAGCTGACGGCGCGCGGCAACAGCTTGCGGGTCACGCTGCCGAAGCGCCCAATGGCCTGGGATCCGGCCAATCCGGTCGTCGATGTCGTCATGTTCAACTGGGTCGATTTCCGCTACGACGTGCGCGGCGACCTCGACGCGGGCGCCCTCCCGTTCCGCACGCGCGGGAATGGCGCGCAGGCGATCGAACTCGACTGGACCGGCAGTGGCGATCTCGCCCTGTACGGCAAGGATGGCGTGCGGCGTCCCGCCAAGAAGCTGCCGGGCGCCCGCTACCGCTTCGCCGCCGCGCCGCAAGGCATCGAGCAGCTGCCGGTCATCGAAGGCAAGCTCGGCGCGCCGAAGCTCGTGCGCCGCGTCAGCAGCACCGATTGGCATGCCCCTGCCGGCGGTTACGACTACCTGATCGTCACCCACGAGAGTCTGCGCGACGCAATCGCGCCGCTCGCGGCATTTCACGAAATGCGCGGCCTCAAGGTCGCGACGATCGACGTGTCCGATGTCTACGACCAGTTCAACCACGGCATCACGCATCCGGTCGCGATCCGTAATCTCGTACGGCACGCGCACCAACACTGGCCGGAACCGAAGCCGCGCTTCCTGCTCCTCGTCGGCGACGCGAGTTTCGACATCCGCAACACGACCGCGAACGACCTGCGTTACGCGAAGTTCGCCTCGAATCCGCACGAACTGGCCTATTCGGGGCATTTCGCCGGCATCGCCGGCACCGAGTACGGCGCCGGTGCGGCGAGCTTCGCCAAGCGCAACCTGATTCCGACCTGGCAGTTCCCGTCACCCGAAGGCCAATCGGCCAGCGACAACCCATTCGGGATCCTCGACGACGGCTACCATCCCGCGATAGCCGTCGGGCGTTTCCCGGTCGTCGAACCGGCCGAAGTCAGCGCGATCGTCGACAAGACGATCGACTACATGACCAAGCCGCAGCCTGGCAGCTGGCGGCGCGACGTCATGTTCATCACCGACGAGTCGGAATACTTCAAGAAGGCCTCCGACGAGATCGCCGCGTCGATCGGCTCGCAGGGCTTCCTCGCCGACCGCATCTACGCGAGCGCCGACGAAGCGAACAACCTCGCCCACCAGAGCGCGATCAAGGACGGCCTCAACGAGGGCCAGCTGCTCGTGCACTTCATCGGCCACGGCGGACGTTACATCTGGCGCACCGGGCCGCCCGACATCCGCAAGAACCACGACCTTTTCACGCTCGACGACGTCAGCGGCCTGCACAACAGCGGGCGCCTGCCGATGATCCTGTCGATGACGTGCTATTCCGCGCCGTTCGACAACCCGAACGAGGATTCGATCGGCGAGCGCTTCCTGCGCGAGGCCGACAAGGGCGCGATCGCGGTGTTCGCCGCGTCGTGGCGCAATGCGCCCTCGACCGAGTTCAGCAAGGGCCTCGTCTCCGAGCTTCTGACGCCCGGGGCGACGATCGGCGAAGGCATCGTGCGCGCCAAGCGCGGCATCCAGGACCGCGTGCTCGTCGAGATGTACAACCTGCTCGGCGATCCCGCCGTCGTCCTCGAGCGGCCACGCGATTCGGCCCGGATCACGTTCAACCACGACCGCTGGAATCCGGCGGTGTCGGTCTCCCTGCCCGGTACGCACTTCGCGGGCCAGGTCGACGTCGACTGGTTCGGCCGCGACGGCGAGCGCGTCTCGCGGGCGAGCTATCGCCTCGACGAGCCGCGTTTCAGCCTGCCGGTACCGCACAGCGGCAGCGGGAACCCGGTGGCGAGCGTGCGCATATACTCGACCGACCGCGTCAGCGGTCGCGACGCGAGCGCCGGCCTCGACCTCGACGAACAACGCAAGCTGGCCAAACAGGCGCGCCGGGCCTGGCACTGGCCGCAGTGGTTCGCCGTGAAACCGGCGGCGGCAGCAGCCGACACGATCCTGCGTGGCGGCTTCGAGGCGGACGAGACACCCACGCTGATTGCCGGCAACTGAGGCATGGGCTTCGCCGTCGCCCTCGTCGAGCTGGCGCGGCCGGCGCAGTGGGTGAAGAACGGCTTTGTCCTGCTGCCGCTGTTCTTCGCCCATGCCCTGCTGACGCCCGAGGCGCTGCACGGTGCCCTGCTCGCCACGATCGCGTTCTGCCTGGCCTCGTCGGCCGTGTACGCGTTCAACGACGTGCGCGATGCCGAGCGCGACCGCCTGCATCCGGCCAAGCGCTCGCGCCCGCTCGCACGCGGCGCACTCGGCACGCGCAGCGCGCTCGTGTTCGCCGCCCTGCTCGTCGTTTGCGCGCTCGCGGTCGGCGCGCTCGCCAACCTCGCGGTCGTCGTCACGCTGTGCGCCTACCTGCTGCTCAACCTCGCCTACTCGCTCGGGCTCAAGCGGATCGCCTGGCTCGATGTCGTCATCGTCGCGAGCGGCTTCGCCCTGCGCATCGTCGCGGGCGGCTTTGCCGCCGGAGTCCCGCTCACGCACTGGATTCTCGCGATGGGTTTCCTGCTTGCGCTGATGCTTGCCCTCGGCAAGCGCCACGGGGACCTCGTGCATGTCGAGGACCGCGCTTCGCGCGCGACGAGCGGCTATCGCACGGTCGACATCGAACGCGTTCTCGCCGTGCTCGCCGGCGCCGTGCTCGCAGCCTATGCGTTCTACACGCTGTCGCCCGAGGTGATCGCACGCCACGGTCATCGCGCGCTGATCTTCTCGATGCCGTGGGTCGTGCTCGGCGTGCTGCGCTACCTCGTGCTCGTGTTCCGGCACGCGGCCGGCGGCGACCCGACCCGCCTCGCCCTGCGCGACCCGCTGCTGCTGCTGGCCACCGGCGGCTGGCTGCTCACGCTCACGGTCATCCTGTACGCCTGAGCGCGTGCCGCCGGCGCCCATCGCGCACGCATTCGGGCGACAATGCACGCCGGACCTCCGCTCGACAAGGAGTACGCGTGCCGGCGTTTGCCTACCAGGCCCTCGACAGCAGCGGCAAGACCCAGCGTGGCGTGCTGCAGGGCGACACTGCGCGTTCGGCGCGGATCGCCTTGCGCGAGCGCGGTCTCAATCCGCTCGCGGTAGAGGAGATCGCCGATGCCGGCGCGACCCGCGCGCTGTTCCGGCGCCGCGAACTTTCCGGCGCCCAGCTCGCCCTGCTGACTCGCCAGATGTCGACCCTCGTCGGTGCCGGCCTGCCGATCGACGAGGCGCTCGCTGCACTTTCGGAACAGCACGACAATGACCGCCAGCGCGCGCTCACCGTCGCGCTGCGCGCGCGCGTCATGGAAGGCGCAAGCCTGGCCCAGGCGATGGGTGCGTTCCCCGACAGCTTCCCGGAAATCTTCCGCGCGACGGTCGCCGCCGGCGAGCAATCCGGGCATCTCGACGCCGTGCTCGAAAAGCTCGCCGACTATGCCGAGGCGCGCGATGCGCTCAAGCAGAAGCTGCTCGCGGCCCTGACCTATCCGCTGCTGCTGACCGTCGTCGCGATCGCGGTCGTCGCCGGCCTGCTCGCCTGGGTCGTCCCGCAGATCGTCAGCGTGTTCGAGAACATGCAACAGTCCCTGCCGCCGGCGACGCGCGCGCTGATGGCGATTTCGGCGTGGCTGCGCGACTGGGGCTGGCTGTTCGTGTTGCTGCTCGTGCTCGGTCTCGTCGCGGCGCGGATCGCCTTGCGCGGCGAGGCGATCCGCTACCGCTGGCACGCGGCGCTGTTGCGCATGCCGCTGGTAGGCCGCCTGACGCGCGCGGCGAACACGGCGCGCGCGGCGCGGACGCTGGCCCTGCTCGCCGGTGCCGCGGTCCCGCTGCTCGACGCGCTCGCGATCGCCGCCCAGGTCGTACCGAACCTGCCGATGCGCGAGTCGCTGCGGCGGGCCGCGCACAAGGTTCGCGAAGGCCAGGGATTCGCCCGCGCACTCGGCGAGAGCGGCCAGTTTCCGCCGGTCGCGTTGCGCCTGATCGCGAGCGGCGAGCGTTCCGGCGAACTGCCGCGCATGCTCGGCGAAGCGGCGGCCCAGCAGCAGCGCGATCTCGATCGATGGCTCGGCGTGCTCGCCTCGACGCTTGGCCCGGTGGTCATCCTCGTCGTCGGCGCGATGGTCCTGTTCATCGTGCTCGCGATCCTGCTGCCGATCTTCAACTTGAACCAGATGGTGAAGTAGCTTGACCGGGAATCGGGAGTGGGGAATCGTCACGGCGCAGCGTGAGACCTCGCGACAACCTACAATTCCTTGAAGGTTGTGGTCCTTCGGGCTGCACCTGCCGCTTTTCCCCGACTCGCTGTTCCCGACTCCCCCTTCCCCCTTGCCCGATGATCCATTTCGACCAGGTCAGCAAGCGTTACGCGGGAGGCCACGAAGCGCTGGGCGGGCTCAGCTTCGAGGTGGCTGCGGGAGAGATGGTGTTCGTCACCGGCCACTCGGGAGCCGGCAAGAGCACCCTGCTCAAGCTGCTCGGCCTGATCGAAAGGCCTTCCCGCGGCGAGATCATCGTCAACGGCACGCCGCTCGCGCGCGTGCGCACGCGCTCGGTGCCGCTGGTCCGGCGCGACATCGGCATGGTCTTCCAGAACCATCGCCTGCTGATGGATCGCAACGCATTCGACAACGTCGCGCTGCCACTGCGCATCGCCGGCGCCGGACGCGACGAGATCGCGCGGCGCGTGCGCGCGGCACTCGACAAGGTCGGCCTGCTCGATCGCGAGAAGGCGCTGCCTGCGACCTTGTCGACCGGCGAGCAGCAGCGGGTCGGCATCGCCCGCGCGATCGTCGGCAAGCCGCCGTTGATCATCGCCGACGAACCGACCGGCAACCTGGATCCGCAGCTTTCGGTCGAGATCATGCGCCTGTTCGCCGAGTTCCAGCAGGTCGGGACGACCGTGCTCGTCGCGAGCCACGACCTGCACCTGATCCGCCACATGGGCAAGCGCGTGCTCGTCCTCGATCACGGTCGCCTCATCGACGATTTCAGGCCGCAGGCGACATGAGCGCACGCCGGCAATCCGACAAGTCGGCCGGCAACCGGCTGCGCGAAGCTCCGGCGGCGAATCTCGGCGTGCGCAGGCCGCGCCGTCCGTTCGCGACGCGTTTCGGCGCGTGGCGACAGGCCCATCGCGACAGTGCGGCAGCGAGCGTGCAGCGCCTCGTCGCACGACCGTGGGCGAGCGTGCTGACCGTGCTCGTGATCGGCATCGCGCTGGCCCTGCCGCTGCTGTTCCACGTCGTTCTGGACAACGCACGCCAGCTGGCCGGCGGCCTGCGCGAGGCGCGCGAGTTCACGGTCTTCCTCGAACCGGCCCTCGATGTGGGCAAGGCCGCCGAATTCGCCGCCCAACTCGAAGCGCGCGCCGACGTCGAGGCGGTGGCAACGCGCACGCCGGAACAGGGACTCGCCGAATTCCGCCAGCTTTCGGGCTTCAGCGAGGCGCTCGACGTGCTCCAGCACAATCCTCTGCCGAGCGTGCTCGTGGTGACGCCACGCGGTGGCCGCGACGAGGCGGATCGCGCCCTGCTCGCCGTCCTCCAGGACGATCCACGGGTCGACATGGTCCAGCACGACGCGGCGTGGCGGCAGCGCTTGTCGGCCGTGCTCGGGTTCGGCGAACGCGCGATGCTCGCCGTCCTCGTGCTGCTGGCAGTGGCGACCCTGCTCATCGTTGGCAATACTGTGCGCATGGATATCGAGAGCCGGGCCGAGGAGATCGCCGTCTTGCAGCTGATCGGCGCAAGCGATGCGTTCGTGCGCCGGCCGTTCCTGTATGCCGGGATCGGGTACGGCCTGCTCGGCGCCGCCCTGGCCCTGCTCGCGGTCGGCGTGATCGAATGGGCCGTGCATGCTCCGGCGCAGGAATTGCTCGCCAGTTATCGCAACCGCTTCGCCCTGCACGGTTTCGGCATCCTCGAAGCGGCCGCCCTGCTCGCGACGGGCGGCGTGCTCGGCTGGCTCGGCGCCTGGCTCGTCAGCACCGGCCACCTGCGCGCGGGCCGGAACGGAGCCTGAGCGATGGAAACCACGCTCGGCCGCCACATTTCATCGGACGAACCGCGCGTCCTCGTCGTCGACGGCTCGCGTGTCGTGCGCCGCCTGATCGAACAGATGCTGCAGTCCAACCTGTCCGGGGTCGTCACGCTCGCGTGCGAAACCGGCGCCGAGGCGATCGCACGCCTGTCCGAAGGCGCCGTCGATTTCGTGACCACGGCGCTGCGTCTGCCCGACATGGACGGCCTCGAACTCGCGCGCCGGATCCGCGAAAGCTCGCCACAGGCCTTCATGCCGATCGTCGTCGTCTCCGGCGACGTCCAGGAACGCCTCGTCGAGCGCAGCCTCAGCGACGACGTCACCGACTATTTCGACAAGTCGCTCGGCTTCCAGGCACTCGCCGAGTTCATCCGCGGCTACGTGCGGCCGACCGAAACGACTTCGGGCGAGGTGCTCTACGTCGAGGACAGCCGCGTCGTCGCGCTCGCCACCCGGCGCATGCTCGAGAAGCACGGCCTGACCGTGCTCCACGTCGTCACGGTCGAGGAAGCGATCGCGATGCTCGAAGCGGCACAGGCGATGGACCGGGTCGGCGCCGACATCGTCCTCACCGACGTCAACCTCAAGGGCGAGCTGACCGGTGGCGACCTGCTCGACCGCATCCGGCACCGCCTCGGTTACGGCAAGGGGCACCTGCCCGTGATCGTGATGACCGGCGACGACAACCCGGCCAAGCAGGCGGCCCTGCTGCGCGCCGGGGCCAACGATCTCGTCGAGAAGCCGATCGAGGAACGCCTGCTCGTGACCAAGCTGCTGTTCCAGTTGCGCGTGGGCCGGCACCTGCGCGCGCGCGTCGCCGCGATGACATGAGCGCGGGCGACACGCGCCTCGAAGCGTCCTGGAAGCATCGGGTCGGCGATTACCTGCAACGTCCGGACATGCGCGCGCTGTCGGCGTTCCTGCGTGACGAGATCGAGGCCGGCAAGCGCATCCATCCGCGCGGCTCGCAGATCTTCGCGGCGTTCGAGATGACCCCGTTCGAAGCGGTCAAGGTCGTCATTCTCGGCCAGGATCCGTACCACGGCGAAGGCCAGGCGCACGGCCTGTGCTTCTCGGTGCCACCGCAGGTCGCGCCACCGCCGTCGCTCGAGAACATCTTCCGCGAACTCGCCCGCGACCTCGCGATCGCGCGCCCCGATCACGGCTGCCTCGTGTCCTGGGCACGCCAGGGCGTCCTGCTGTTGAACGCGGTGTTGACGGTCGAACACGGGATCGCCGCCTCGCACCGCGGCAAGGGCTGGGAAGGTTTCACCGACGCCTGCATCGAGGCCCTCGACCGCGAACGCGATGGGATCGTGTTCCTGCTCTGGGGCAGTTACGCGCAGGCCAAGGGCAGGCTCATCGATGCGCGTCGTCACCGTGTCCTCGCGGCGCCGCATCCGTCGCCGCTCTCTGCCCACCGCGGCTTCCTCGGCTGCGGCCATTTCTCGACCGCCAATGCCTATCTCGAGTCGATCGGTCGCACGCCGATCGACTGGCAACTGCCGCCGCGCAGCGAACTCGCGCCCGACGAGGGAGCCGGCGCAATTGTTCACGCGCGCGGACGAGTCTGATTACCGCGTGTTAACGGATTCGCGGCTACTATACCGGTCAGTTCAGATTAGGGACCGGCACGCGCAGGTGCCCGGGAACTCCGCCGGCGTTTAGCACTCTCATGATGTGAGTGCTAACATGCCCCGCATCAAGAGGAACCGACCGATGAGCAATGCCTTGACGATCAACAACTTCCCGGTGCCGAGTGCATTGGGGAGCCTTGACGCCTACATCTCTGCGGTCCACCGCATCCCGATGCTGACGGTCGAGGACGAACAGGCGCTCGCACGCGACTACCTCGACGGCGGCAACCTCGAATCGGCCCGCAAGATGGTCATGTCGCACCTGCGCTTCGTCGTCCACGTCGCCCGCGGTTATTCGGGCTACGGCCTGCAGATCGGCGACCTGATCCAGGAAGGCAACATCGGCCTCATGAAGGCGGTCAAGCGGTTCGACCCGGACCACGGCGTCCGCCTCGTCTCGTTCGCCGTCCACTGGATCCGCGCCGAGATGCACGAATTCATCCTGCGCAACTGGCGCATCGTCAAGGTCGCGACGACCAAGGCCCAGCGCAAGCTGTTCTTCAACCTGCGCAAGTCGAAGAAGCGCCTTGGCTGGATGAATGCCGAGGAAGTCGACACGGTCGCGCGTGAACTCGGCGTGCCGGCGGCCACCGTGCGCGAGATGGAGTCGCGCCTGAGCGGCCGCGACATCGCGTTCGATGCGCCGACCGACGATGACGAAGACGCCCGGCCGTCGCCGGTGATGTTCCTCGAAGACCACCAGAACGCCGACCCGTACGAGTCCGTCGAGAACGCCTCGGAAGAGGACGCCGCGCTCGAGACGCTGCATGATGGCCTGTCCGGGCTCGACGAGCGTTCGCGCGACATCATCCAGCGCCGCTGGCTCGTCGACGGCGAGAAGGCGACGCTGCAGGAACTCGCCGACGAATACGGCGTGTCGGCCGAGCGCATCCGCCAGGTCGAGGCGAACGCGATGAAGAAGATGCGCGCCCTGTTCGCCGCCTGATCGACGCCGACCATGCCACACGCAAGGCCCCGCTCCGGCGGGGCCTTTTTCGTGGCGCGCGGGCGTTCAGCCCATCTCGACCGGATCGACGTCGATCGACCAGCGCACGCGACGCGCCGGCCCGAGTGCGCGCACGGCCTCGAGCCAGTCGGCGAGGAATGCCTGCATGAGCGGGCGCGTCGGTGCCTCGACCAGCAACTGGCTGCGTTCGAAGCCGGCCCGGCGCGGCATCGGCGCAGGCATCGGGCCATGCACGAGGACCCCGTGTCGGGTCGCGCGCGCCACCGCGGCGGCGGCCTCGAGGAAAACGTTCGTGTCGCTGGCCTGCTTCGCTTCGGCGCGCAACAGGGCGAGCCGCGCGAACGGCGGCAATGCGGCCGCACGGCGTTCTCCGAGCAGGTTCGTGGCGAGCGCCGGGTAACCACCCGCGAGCAGCGCACCGAGCAGAGGATGCTGGGGATGGTGCGTCTGCAGGATCACGCTGCCGGGGCGATCGGCGCGCCCGGCGCGACCGGCGACCTGGACGATCAACTGGCCGAGGCGTTCGCCGGCGCGGAAATCGACGCTGTAGAGGCCTTCGTCGACCCCGACGACGACGACCAGGGTCAATGCGGCGAGGTCGTGGCCCTTGGCCAGCATCTGGGTGCCGACGAGGATCTGCGCGGCGTTGGCCTGGAGCCCGGCGAACACGGCATCGCGACCGCGCCGCGAGCGCGTGCTGTCGCGATCGACGCGCACGATCGGGACGCCGCGAAAGCGCGCCGCGAGCGTCTCCTCGAGCCGCTCGGTGCCTTGCCCTTGCGCGGCGAGGGCCGGGCTCGCGCACTGCGGGCAGGCGTTCGGCACCGGTTGTTCGGCCGCGCAATGGTGGCAGCGAAGCCGCGCGGCGCCGCGGTGCACGGTCAGCGGGCGGTCGCAGCGCGTGCATTGCGCGCTCCAGCCGCAGGCGCGGCACTGCAGCACCGGTGCATAGCCGCGGCGGTTGCGGAACACGAGGACCTGGCCGTCGCGCGCGAGGTGATCGCCGATCACGCCGAGTGTCTCGATCGCGAGGCCATGCTCGAGCCGTTTGTGGCGCAGGTCCATGATGCGCAGGTCGGGCGGCTTCGCGCTGCCGGCCCGCGCGCGCAGGCGCAGGCCGTGGTAGCGCCCGTCGCCGACGTTCGCGAGGCTCTCGAGCGACGGTGTCGCCGAACCGAGCACGAGCGGAACGCCAAGCGCTTTCGCGCGCACGACGGCGAGGTCACGCGCGTGGTAGCGGAAGCCTTCATGCTGCTTGTACGAGGCATCGTGTTCCTCGTCGACGACGATCAGACCGGGCCGGGCCAGCGGTACGAAGACCGCCGAGCGCGTACCGAGCACGACCGCCGCGTCGCCGCGCGCGGCCGCCAGCCAGGCGCGCGCGCGCTCGCCTTCCGACAACCCCGAATGCAGGATCGCGATCTCGAGGCCGAGTCGTTCGCGGAATCGCCGCATTGTCTGCGGCGTCAGTGCGATCTCGGGCACGAGGACGAGGGCCTGGTGGCCGCGTGCGAGCACCTCGGTGATCGCCTGCAGGTAGACCTCGGTCTTTCCGCTGCCGGTCACGCCATCGAGCAGGAATGCGCTGAATCGTCCGAGCGCGCCGACGATCGCGTCGCTCGCCGCGGCCTGTTCGGCGTTGAGCGCGGGCCCGGGGCCGACTGCGCGCGGCGCGGCATGCGCGGCGCTCGACCATGCGATCCAGCCGCGCGCGTGCAGCGTCCGCGCCGACGCGCGCCAGCCGGGCCAGCCCTGGTCGAGTTCGCCGACGTCGAGTGCGCCATCGGCAAGCGCGTCGAGCAAGCCATCGATGCGGGTGCCCCGGCGGCGCCGTGGATCGGCGCGTGCCGCATCGCCTGCGCGGGTCAGGACGAGCGCGCGAGGCGCTTCGCGCGGCAACGCTCCGGCACTGCGCAGCGCGACCGGCAAGGCGCCTTCGATGACTTCACCGATCGCATGCTGGTAGTAGCCGGAAGCCCAGCGCAGCGTCGCCAGCAATTCCCCGCCGAGCCATGGCTCGGCGTCGAGCACGTCGAGCACCGGCTTGAGTTGGGCCGCCGGAACCTCGGACTGCGCCGCGTGTTCGAGGACGACGGCAACGACGCGCCGGCGCGCGAATGTGACGAGCACGCGAGCCCCGATCGGCGGCCAGTCATCGCGATCGGAAAGGCGGTAATCGAACAGGCGGGGCAGCGGCACGGGGACCGCCACGCGGACTATGCGCAGCATCGGATCGGGTTCGCCAGCGTGGCCGCCGAGTGTAGCGCCAGCGGTCGCGGGTGCTGATCGGCGACTTGCGGCGACTATCTCATCCGAATGCGAGAAACGCGCGCCAAGTGACTGCCCTGCGGCTGGTTTTTTCCTTATCCACAGCGCCTGTGGATAAGGGTGTGGATCAGGCCCGGTGGAAGTCTTCGCGGGCGCTACGGGTCGCGTCCGCCGTCATCTTGGCGAAACTTTAACCAGCCCGGTAAAACCCAATCGATTCAACGGGCTGGAGTGCGTCATCGGAATGCAACAAAATATACGACGGCCGCGAGGGGGACTCGCAGCCGGCCAGGCCGTGCTGTGCAGAACGGGCTTGACAGGTGCGCTTGTGGTCGCGCGCGCAGGGCCTGCGCCGGCGCCGACCGGCGGGCTGGCGCTGGCCGCGCCTAGGTCACCGCGAAGCTGACGAACACCGCGATGATGACGGTCGAAACGAGCATGAAAAGATAGGTGTTGCCGATCATGCCGAATTTCAGCGTCGTCATGATCCAGCCCTGGCGGTAGACGCGCTTCTGCATCCAGAACAGGTAGACGAACAGCCAGATCCACGCTGCGCCGTACAACCATGCGACCGGGCCGCGTATCCAGGCAATACCCCCGGCCCACTCGCCGATCTGGTACAGCAGGATGATGACGATCAGGGCCAGGAAGATGAAGGCATGGCTGTGCAGCGCGACGAGCAGGTGCTCCATGTAGAGGCGCCGCTTGAACACGTAGAAGAATTTCAGCAGGACGGCGAACAGCGGCATCATGACGAACAAGGTCAGCGGCAGCACCGACAAGAAGCCTTCGAGCGCGCGCGCCGGGTCGTCCTTCGCCTTCGCGATGTTCTCGAGCATGTGGTCGAACGTGGCATCGAGCTTCGCGTTCGCCGCATCGGGCAACCAGCCGATCCGCACCGGATAGCGTTTCGAGTCGATGCGCTCGCCATTGATCGTCAGGTAACCGTCGCGATCGGTGCCGAGTCCGGAGCGATCGGGGGTGCGACTCGGGTCAGGCGTCTGCGCATCGGCGTCGGCCTCGACGGGCGACGCCCCGGCCGCTGCCGACGCGGCCTTTTTCGCTGCACGTTTCTCGAGCAGGCGGATGCGCTTCTCGCCTTCGGCGCGGATGTCCGCTTCGGCCTCGGCGAGGGCCGCGCCGGCTTCGCCGGTCGGAAGGGCATTGTCGGTGATCTTCCGGACCAGGGCGATGTTCGCGTCGACCGCGAGGCGGACTTCCTCGGCGGACTGGGCATGGCCGATCTCGTCGGTGAAGGCGAGGTTGACCGCGTTGACGTCGGTGACCGCCCGCATCGCGAAGAACGCGATGATCGACAGGAAGAAGAACAGGCGAAACGGCGTCACGTAGCGCACGCGGCGCCCGGCGATGTACTCGGTGGTCAGGAAGCCGGGCCGGAAGTACAGGTCGAACAGCGAGCGGAACACGCGCGAGTCGACATTGAAGACGATGTCGGCGAGATCGCCGAGGACTTCCGACAGGTGCCGGACCATGCCTTTCTCGGACTGGCCGCAGGCGAAGCAGTACGGGCCCTGGATCGGCGCGTTGCAGTTGGGACACAGCCGCTGCGGTGGCTCGAAACCTGCGTCTTCGGCCGAGGTGGCCTCGGGCGGCGCCAGTGTCGCCACTTCACGGCTCGCCGGCGGCGGCGGGGGCGGCGGCGGTGGAACCGGCAGGTCGTCGATCTCGTGGTTCATCGGCTGCGCAGGAAGCCTTCGGCGCGCAACCATGCGCAGGTGTCCTCGACGGGCGTGTCGGACGGCCTCATCGGCGGTTCGCGCCGGGTGACCATCGAAGCGAAGTCGCGGAAACCGGCGTGGCTGCCGCCGGGCAGGCAGCGGCGGCCGGCGACCGGTCGCTGCCACGTCGCGACGGACGCGCGGGCGCCCTGATCGCGGCCCTGGCCGCACGCAACTGCGCGAGCAGGTGCCCGCCGAGGAATCCCGTCGCTCCCGTCACGATCACGCGCATGCACCGTTTGCCCCGATCGATCCGCATGCGGGCCGCTTATACTCCGCGCCCGCCGGACTTGCCCTGATGCCGCCCATTCTACCCATCGACCGACCTCGTCTGGCGCGCGAACTGCTGGCGACGATCCGGCTCGCGGCACCCCTCGTGCTCGGCCAGTTGTCGGCGATCGGCATGAACGTCATCGACACGATGCTGGCCGGCCATCTCGATGGCCACACACTCGGCGCCGTCGCGATCGGCACGAACGTGTGGACCCTCGGCATCGTCCTCATCATCGGCGTCATGATGGCCCTGCAACCTTCGGTCGCGCAGTTGCATGGCGCGCGCCGCGATGTCGAGATCGGCCCGCTGTTCCGCCAGGCGCTGTGGATCGCCCTGCCGCTCGGAATCGCACTCGGCCTGCTCGTCGGTGGCGCCGGGCCGCTGCTGTACGCCGTGATCGGCGTCGACCCCGCGCTCGTTCCCGACGCGACGCGCTTCCTGCGCGCGGTCGCATTCGGCGCGCCGGCCTTGACCCTGTTCTTCGCGTTGCGCGGCCTCAGCGAAGGACTCGGCCTGACCCGGCCGACGATGTACTTCAGCCTGCTCGGGCTCGCCCTGCTCGGGCCGATCGGCTACGTGCTCATGTACGGCGCGTTCGGCATCCCGCGGCTCGGTGCGCTCGGCTGCGGTATTGCGACGGCGATCGTGCTCTGGGTGCAGTGCGCGGCGTTCGCGCTGTACGTCGGCCGCCACCGGCGCTACCGCGCGCTCGACCTGCTCGGCCGCTTCGATCGGCCCGACCGCCGCGTCGTCGGCGAGCTTCTGCGCATCGGCGTGCCGATGGCGGTCACGCTGTTCATGGAGGCGAGCCTGTTCGTCGGCGTCGCCCTGCTGATCAGCACGCTCGGCACCGAGGTCGTCGCCAGCCACCAGATCGCGATGAACATCGCCTCGGTCACGTTCATGGTTCCGCTCGGCATCGCGATGGCGACGACCGTGCGCGTCGGCCATGCGGTCGGCCGCGGCGATGCCTCGGGGGTGCGCCACGCCGGTTGCGCCGGCCTGCTGCTCACGCTCGGCGTGCAGGTCGTTTCGGCGACCGTGCTGTTCACGATGCCGCTGTTGATCGCCGCGCTGTACACGAACGATGCCGCGGTCGTCGCGCTGGCCGCCGAACTGATCATGCTGGCCGCGATCTTCCAGCTGTCCGACGGCATCCAGGTCGCCGCCAATGGCGCGTTGCGCGGCCTCAAGGACACGCGCGTGCCGATGTTCATCACCGCGTTCGCGTACTGGATCGTCGGCATGCCGATCGGCTGGTGGCTCGCGTTCGAGGCCGGCCACGGTGCGCGCGGCATGTGGCACGGGCTGATCGCGGGCCTCAGCGTGGCTGCCGTCGTGCTCACGCTGCGCTTCTGGAGGCTCGCCTTCCGGCCGATCGGGCCGCTGGTCGCCTGAGGACGTTCGGCGCATGCCGGCGCCGGCCGGTTCCGCTACCCTGCGACGCATCGGCAGGCCGAATGCCTGCTCCCGGAGTCGTTCGATGTCGCCAAAGCCACCCGGCGTGATCCGCCGCCTCTCCTGCGGACTGTGGAACGCCGTCAATTTCACCCGCCGGCTCGTCTTCAACCTGATCTTCGTGATCATCGCGTTCCTGCTCCTCGCGAGCCTGTTCAGGGCGACCCCGAAAGTCGACCCGCGCACGGCCCTCGTGCTCGATCCGGACGGCGTGATCGTCGAGCAGTACAGCACCGACGCGACCCAGCGCGTGCTCGCGAACCTGAGCGGCGACGTCGTCCGCGAAGTGCAGTTGCGCGACCTCCTGCGCGCGATCGATGAAGCGGGCCGCGACGCGCGCATCGAGCGCATCGTGCTCATTCCGGACCGCATGCAGGCCGGCCTGTCCACGCTGCGCGAACTCGGCCAGGCCCTCGACCGCTTCCGCGAGACCGGCAAGGATGTCGTCGCCGTTTCCGAAGGCATGAGCCAGGGTCAGTACTACCTTGCCGCGCACGCGAACGAGATCCTGCTCGATCCGTACGGCGCGGTCCTGCTCGAGGGGCTCGCCTCGTACCGCAGCTACTACCGCGAAGCGCTCGACAAGCTCGGCGTCGACGTCCACCTGATCAAGGTCGGCGAATACAAGTCGGCGGCCGAACCGTTCGTGCTGAACCAGGCTTCCGACGAGGCGAAGGAAGCACAGAAGTACTGGATGGGCGGAATCTGGAACGGTTTCGTCGGCGAGATCGCGGCACTGCGCGGAATCACGGCGGAGACGCTGCACGACGACATCGCGCGCATCGACACCCACGTCCTCGCCTACCAGGGCGACCTCGCCAAGCTCGCGCTCGAGCGCAAGCTCGTCGACAAGCTCGCCACCCGCGCCCAGGTCCGCGAACTGCTGAAGGCGAAGGGCGTCGCCACGGCCGACGGCGAGACGTTCCGCCAGGTCGCCTGGAATGACTACCTCGGCATGCACGTGGCCGATGCGCTGCCCGATGCACGACCGCGGGTCGGCATCGTCGTCGCCCAAGGCACGATCGTCCAGGGCGAGCAGGCCCAGGGCACGGTTGGCGCTGCCTCGACCGCGCAACTGCTGCGCGAGGCACGCGTGGACGATGACATCCGCGCGCTCGTCCTGCGCGTCGATTCACCGGGTGGCGACGCCTACGCCTCGGAAGTGATCCGGCGCGAGATCGAGCAGCTCCAGGCCGCCGGCAAGCCGGTCATCGTCTCGATGGGCGACGTCGCCGCGAGTGGCGGCTACTGGATCGCGATGAACGCGGACGAGATCTGGGCGCAACCGAACACGATCACCGGCTCGATCGGCATCTACGGACTGTTCGTGACGATTCCCGAAGCGCTCGCCAAGCTCGGCGTGCACACCGACGGGGTCGGCACGACGCCGATCGCCGGCGCGTTCGACATCCGCCGGCCGTTCGACCCGCAGTTCGAGACCGTGCTCACGAGCGTGATCGAGAAGGGCTACCGCGACTTCATCGGCCAGGTCGCGAAGGCGCGCGGCAAGACCACCGAACAGATCGATGCGGTCGCGCGCGG
The DNA here is from genome assembly GCA_964587775.1 of uncultured Dokdonella sp. Lineage (GTDB taxonomy): Bacteria > Pseudomonadota > Gammaproteobacteria > Xanthomonadales > Rhodanobacteraceae > Dokdonella. Next base: position 185,625 of record CAZPLY010000003.1, on the reverse strand, counting down.
TCGTGTCTGGAGCGGCGCCCAGGCGAAGGAGCGCGGGCTCGTCGACAATCTCGGCGGCCTCGAGCAGGCGATCGCCGCCGCCGCCGTGCGCGCCGGCATCGAAGACGATTACCGCGTCAGCTACGTCGAACGCGAACTCGGCACCTGGGAACGCATCGCGCTCGGCTTCGGCACGACCGATGCCGCGGCCGGCATCGCGCGTTGGGCTGGTCTCGGCACGCTGCCGACCGGGATGCTGCCGAAAGCCGAGTTCGAACAGATGCTCGGCCTGCTGCGCACGCTCGCCGACACACGCAACGGCATCGTCGCGCACTGCTTCTGCGCGCTTCCGGTGAAGCCGTGACGCTTGCCGCCTGAGCGCGATCCGCGGCGCCGCGGTGCGGGGCGAACGCGTTCAGCCGCCGGCGTCGTCGATCGCCGCATTGCGGTCGGCGGCGGCCTTGTCGAGCGTGTCCTGCACGGCCTTCGCCTTTTCGAGCGCCTTCAGCTGTTCGTCGATCACGGTCTGCGCCGGTGGAGGAGCCGGTTCGCCGGCGACCGGTGCATCCGGCGGCGGCGCCTCGCCCGAGCAGGCTGCGAGACCGACCAGCGCAGCGAGGACGAACAACGATTGACGTACCATGTCGGCTCCCGCGAATGCGACGGCGCGGCCGCCCGGTCCCGCAGTCTGCGCGCGAGGCGGGGACCCGGCAAGCATGCAGGAGGGCGATCCGATGACGGCATCCCGTTGGCGACTCGAGGGCCAGGTCGCGCTCGTGACCGGGGCGAGCCGCGGCATCGGCCTTGCGACCGCGCGCGAGCTGGCCTCGCTCGGCGCCGACGTCCTGCTCGTCGCGCGCGACGGACCGCACCTCGAACAGACGCTCGCCGAACTGGTCGAGGAGTTCCCGGCACGTGACCTGCGCGCGTTCGCCGCCGACGTCGCCGATCCGGAACAGCGGCGCGAAGTGTTCGACTGGATCGCCGACCTCGACCTCGACATCTCGCTGCTCGTCAACAACGTCGGCACGAACGTGCGCAAGGCGACGCTCGATTACGCCGAGGCCGAGGTGCGCGGCTTGATCGAGACGAATCTCGTCTCGGCGTTCGAGATGTGCCGGCTCGCGCATCCGCTGCTCGTGCCGCACGCGAACGCGGCGATCGTCAACGTCGGCTCGGTGTCGGGCGCGACTTCGGTGCGCACCGGTTCGCCGTACGGCATGACGAAGGCCGCGCTCCACCAGCTCACGCGCAACCTGGCTTGCGAATGGGCCGGTGACGGCATCCGCGTCAATGCGGTCGCTCCGTGGTACATCCGCACGCAGCGTTCCGAAGCGGTGCTCGCCGATCCCGACTATCTCGAGGAAGTGCTCGGCCGCACGCCGATGGCGCGCATCGGTGAACCGGAGGAAGTCGCCGCCGCGATCGCCTTCCTGTGCCTGCCGGCCGCTTCGTACGTGACCGGCGAATGCATCGCGGTCGACGGCGGCTTCCTGCGCCACGGATTCTGACGCGGCGATCAATGTCCGGCATCGATGTCCGGAAACGGCGAGTCAGGTCGTGCGCCGGCTGCTAGATTGCGCATCGATGAGCTCCGATCCCGCCCTCTCCACGCTCGCCCCTGGCATCTGCGAACAGGCCCGCCTGACCCGCGACGCGCGCTTCGACGGCCTGTTCTTCACGGCCGTGCGCACGACCGGCATCTATTGCCGGCCGGTCTGCCCGGCCCCGACGCCGCATGCGCGCAACGTCCGCTACTACGCGAACGCGGCCGCCGCGGCCGCCGCCGGTTTCCGCCCGTGCCTGCGCTGCCGTCCCGAAGCGGCGCCGGGCTCGCCGCTGCATCGCGCCCGCAGCGAGCTTGTCGCCGGCGCCTTGCGCCTGATCGAACAGGGCGCGCTCGACCATGCCCCGCTCGCCGCGCTGGCAACCCGCATCGGCGTCGGCGAGCGCCACCTGCGCCGGCTGTTCGCCGAGGAACTCGGTGCGGGCCCGCAGCACGTCGCCGCAACGCGGCGGCTGTTGTTCGCGAAACAGTTGCTCGGCGAAACCGCCTTGCCGATCACCGAAGTTGCCTCGGCCGCCGGTTACGCGAGCCTGCGCCGCTTCAATGCCGCGTTCCTCGACAGTTACGGCAAGCCGCCGCGCGAGCTGCGTCGCGGCCTCGGAACGCCGGTCGCCGACGGCGGCATCGTCCTGCGCTTGCCGTACCGGCCACCGTACGACTTCGCCGCGATCGCCGCGTTCCATGCACGACGGGCAATCCCCGGCGTCGAGAGCGCCGATGCCGACGGCTACCGGCGCAGCATCGTCATCGACGGCGAACCGGGCGCGTTCTCGGTCGCGCCGATCGTCGGCGACGACGCGCTTGCCTTGCGCGTGCACGGCGTGCGCACGCGCGCACTCGGCGCACTCGCCGCGCGCGTGCGGCGCATGTTCGATGTCGATGCCGACCCACGCGCGATCAATGCGGTGCTGCGCCGCGATCCACTGTTGAAGCCGCTCGTGCGACGGTGGCCCGGCCAGCGCCTGCCCGGCGCCTGGGACGGTTTCGAACTCGCCGTGCGCGCCGTGCTTGGCCAGCAGGTCAGCGTCGCCGCGGCGCGCACGCTCGCGGCGCGGATCGTCGAGCGGCATGCAGCGCCGTTCGAAAGTCCACTGACCGGCATCCATGCGACGTTTCCAGCGCCGGCCGAGCTTGCCGATGCGGCGCTCGAGTCGATCGGCTTGCCGCGGTCGCGCGCGGCAACGATCCGCTCGCTCGCGCGTGCCTGCGCGGACGGCCGACTGACGTTCGGTGCCGAGCAACCGCTCGGCGGGTTCATCGAACGCTTGCGCGCCCTGCCCGGCATCGGCGCGTGGACCGCGCACTACATCGCGATGCGCGCGCTGTCGCATCCCGATGCGTTTCCGGCCGGCGACCTCGTCCTGCGCAAGATCGCCGGTGGCGGCGTGCCGATCGGCGAACGCGCGATGGACGCGCTCGCCGAAGCGTGGCGCCCGTGGCGGGCGTACGCAGTCATGCTGCTCTGGCGCAGCGCCGCCTGACCTGGAGGAGTACATGATGTTCTACGACTATTTGGAAACGCCGATCGGCCGCCTCGTGCTTGCCGGCGATGCCGCGGGTCTTGCCTGGGTCGGCCTGCCCGAAGCGCGCCGTCCGCTCGCGATCGCGGTCGACTGGCGTCGCGACAGCGCGCCGTTCGGCGGGGTGCGTCGCCAGCTCGAGGCCTGGTTCGAAGGCAAGCTGCAGCAGTTCGACCTGCCGCTTGCGCCGCGCGGCACGCCGTTCCAGCGCACCGTCTGGAACGCGCTTGCGCAGATTCCATACGCGCAGACGATCAGCTACGGCGAACTCGCGCGACGGATCGGCAAGCCCTCGGCCTCGCGCGCGGTCGGCCTCGCGAATGGCGCGAATCCGCTCGCGATCATCGTGCCTTGCCATCGCGTGATCGGCGCGAACGGCGCGCTGACCGGTTACGGCGGCGGCCTGCCCGCGAAGCGCTTCCTGCTCGACCACGAGCGCCGCCACGCGGCGATCTGAGCGCGTTCGCGTCGTCGTTCAATCCGCGCACGGCGCGGCACGCTCGCGCAAGCGCGTGATCTCGGCACCGATCTGCGCCGTGCGATCGCTGAACGCAAAGCGCAGGCGGCGTTCGGCCGCCCTGATCTCGCCCGCGAGGAACGCGCAGACCGCCTCGCCACTGACCGGTTCGCAAGCGTCCTCTACCCAGACATGGCCACCTCCATATCCGGGATGGCTGCCCGGCTCGGCGAGCGGCGCGCGCACGCCCGGTGCCGAGATGCCGGCTCCGCCGCGGCGATAGGCATCGGCAAGCCCCCTGCCGGGAATCCCGAGCATGGCCAGTGGCACGAGCCGGCGTTCGCCGAATCCGCTCTCGGCGAGGTAACGGCTGCCGTCCTCGCGCGTGCACAGATGGGAGGGCGCCATGCGTGCCCGCGGCGGCGCGCGCTGAATGGCGATCCGGGCCTTGTCCTCGGTGGGCCGTTCGTCGGGCACGTCGGCGATCGGCGCTCGCGAGGCTGCCGGCGGATCGTCGGCGAGCTTGATCGTGCGCGTGGCCTCGTCCGCGGCGCAGGGGCGGTCCTGGTAGCGCACTTCGCCGGACGGCGACTTGCATTCCACGATCTCGATCGCCCGCAGCGGCATCGCGCACGCAAGCAGGGCGCCTGCGAAGGTGGCCCGCATCGACGCATTCGAGATGCCTGAAAGGTTCGTCATCGGCTGCCGTGCCGCAAGAAAAAGGGCGGCCGGAGCCGCCCTTTCAAGTCCGGGCCAGTGCCGCGCCTCAGCGCCTCGTGTCCTTGGCTGCCGCCTGGGCATCGTCAAGCGCGCGCTTTGCCTGCGCCTTGGCCGCGTCGTACACGGCTTCTGCCTGGTCCTTGCACGCATCCTCACCGGTGCCTAGCGTGTCGCAACGTTCCTTCGCGACCTTGAGATCGGCATCGGCCTTGGCGACCGCGACATCGTAGGCAGCTTTCGCCTGCGTCTCGATCGTGTCGGCTTCGACTTCCGCGACGTCCTTGCCGGCCTCGCGAGCCGTATCCATCGCGTCGCCGGTGGCGTCGTTGATCTTCTCGTTCGCCTTCGCATCGGCCGCTGCGACATCGGCGCGCGCTTCGGCGCGGGCAGCTTCGAGCTCGCGTTCGGCATCGGCGGCCGCCTTGGCGGCATCAGCCTGGGCCTTTGCGAGATCCTCGCTTGCCTTCTGGCGCGCCTCATCGACATTGCGTTGGGCCGATGCCGTTTCCTGCTGGTTGCATCCGGCAAGTCCGAGCACCGCCGCCATCGCGGCGACAAGCAGGGTGTTCTTCATGTTCAAGTCTCCTGTTCGGGGAGTGGCTCACCCAAGGGCACTGCGCAACGGCCTGGATGCCACGCCGTGCATTGGAAGGCCGCCGACATGAACGGGCAGTGATTGAAGCTGAACCGGTTCAGCAGGCAGTCGGTTCCGCTCAGCGCGCGCGTGCGCTGCCGACCGGCAACCGGGCGAGCCGTGCGTATTCGCCACGGCTGAAAAGTTCAGGATCCGCAAGGTGGTCCTCGATCATGCCGGTCGCATCGTCGCCCCAGAACAGCAGATCCCCGATGCGCAGGGTCGGCACACCGAACACGCCGGCACGGATCGCTTCGTCGGTGTTGGCACGCAGCTCTTCCTTGACGGCCGCGCTGCCGATCGCAGGCTCGATGTCGGCGATACCGAGTTCGCGCGCGACGGCTGCGAGGCTCGGCGCGTCGTCGCCGCGCTCGCCGCGCATCCACAGTTGCTCGAAGATTGCGCAGACCGACGGCCATGACGAGGCGCAGGCCACCGCCAGCCGCAGTGCGGCAATCGGATGGAACGGATGGGCCGGCGGAAAGCGCAAGTCGATGCCGGCATGCCCGGCGCGCCATTGCACGTTGCGATAGGTGAACTGCCGCTTCGAGGCGATCTCGGCCGGGCCAAGTTGGCCGTGATGCGCGAGCAATGCGGCCAGCACGACCGGGCGCGGCGCGATGTCGACGCGTTCGCGCAGGGCAAGGATCTTCGGCAGCTGCAGATGCGCGTACGGCGAGATGAAATCGAAATACCAGACGGCGTCCATCGTGGCTCCGGGTCAAGTGTGGAACCGGTCGCGGCGTCCGGGCGGACCGGTTCCAGGGTCCGACCGGCGCCGAATGTGCGGCAGTTCACGCTGCACACGGCGACCACGACCGCCCGGCGCGCCGCGAGCGGGCGCTACCATAGCGCGTCATGATCGCCGACAACGACCCGCCGAGCACCCGCGCGCTGCCCGATACCGGCGAGCCACCGTTGATCGACCGCCTGTTGCCCGAAGTGTACGAGCGCCTGCGCCGGCTCGCCCATCGCCAACTTGCCGGTGAAGGCCCGCACACGCTCGACACGACTGCGCTCGTGCACGAGACCTGGCTTCATCTCGCCCAGCGCGAGGGCGATGCCTGGTGCGACCGTGCGCATTTCTTCGGCTATGCCGCGATCGCGATGCGCCACATCCTCGTCGACCACGCACGGCGCAAGGGCGCGATCAAGCGCGGTGGTGGCCAGCTCGCGCTCGACTGGACCGCGAACGACCTGCCGGTCGCCGAGCTGGCCGGTGAAGTGCTCGCCCTCGATGCCGCACTCGGCCAGCTCGCCGAGCTCGATGCGCGCCTCGTCCGCGTGGTCGAACTGCGCTTCTTCGCCGGGCTCTCGGTCGAGGAGACCGGCGCCGTGCTCGGTATCACCTCGCGCAGCGTCGTACGCGACTGGCAGAAGGCCCGGCTGTTCCTGCACGCAGCGATCGAGAGCGCGGCATGAATCCGGCGCTGCGCGCGCGCTGGAGCGAACTGGCGCCGCTGCTCGATCGCGCGCTCGAGCTGCCGGTCGAATCGCGTGCGCACTTCATCGAGACGCTGACCGCCGACCCGGTGCTGCGCGACCTGCTCAGCGACCTGCTCGCCGACGCCGATGCGCCTGGCATCCTCGATGGCGACAGCGGACGCTACGCGCAAACCCTGCTGCACGACGACATCGCCCCGGCGGTCCCGACGACGATCGGACCGTATCGCATCGTGCGCCTGCTCGGCGAAGGCGGCAGCGGCAGCGTGTTCCTCGCCGAGCGCGAAGCCGACGGCTACGTGCAAAAGGTCGCCCTCAAGCTGTTGCGCATCGGCCTGCGCGATCCTGCCGAGCAGGAACGTTTCCGCCGTGAACGGCGCATCCTCGCCCGCCTCGAGCATCCGCACATCGCGCGCCTGCTCGATGGCGGCTTCACGACCGAGGGCGTGCCTTGGTTCGCCCTCGACTACATCGACGGCGAGCCGCTGACGACCTGGTGCGACGCGCGGTCGCTCGACCTCGACGCGCGCTTCGGCCTGTTCGACGCGGTCTGCAGCGCGGTGACTCATGCCCATCAGGCGCTCGTCGTGCATCGCGACCTCAAGCCGGCGAACATCCTCGTCGATGGCGAGGGCCGGCCGCACCTGCTCGATTTCGGGATCGCCCGCCTGCTCGACCCGACCACGCGCGAAGACGCGACGCGCACCGGCATGCGGCGCATGACCCCCGCGTACGCGGCGCCCGAGCAGTTTTCCGGCGATGCGATCACGACCGCGACCGATGTCTATGCGCTTGGCGTGCTGTTGCACGAACTCGTCACCGGCGTGCGCCCGCAGCGCGACGGGGATGCGGACATCCGCCTGCCCTCGGCCGTGTTCGCCACCGATCCGCGCCGTGATGCCCTCGCGGCGGCACGCTCGACGACCACGAAAGGCCTGCTGCGCGCTCTGCGCGGCGATCTCGACACGGTGCTGGCGAGCGCCCTCGCGCATGCACCGCGCCGGCGCTACGCGAGCGTCGAGGCATTCGCGGCCGACCTGCGTCGCTACCGGCAACAGCGACCGATCCACGCCCGGCGCAGTTCGCTCGTCTATCGAAGCGGCAAGTTCCTGCGCCGCCACCGCAGCGCGGCCGCGCTCGGCGCCCTGCTCGTGCTGAGCCTCGGCGCCGGCCTCGCGGCGACGCTGCGCGAAACACGCCATGCGCGCAGCGCTGCCGAACTCGCGACGCGCGAAGCCGAGCGAGCGGCCGCGGTCAAGGAATTCGTGCTCGCCCTGTTCGCCGGGATCACGCCCGATGAGAGCCGCGGTCGCGCAATCGACGCGCGCGAACTGCTCGAACGCGGCGAGGCGCGCCTCACCGAGACCCTCGTCGCCCATCCGCGACTCGAGGCGCAGTTGAGCACGGTGCTCGCCGGCGCCTGGCGCCAGCTCGGCAGCCTCGAACGCGCCGCCGCACTCGCGCAGCGTGCACGCGACGTCGCCACCGACGCGGCGTCGCGGCATGCAGCTGCGCTCGAACATGGCGAGGTGCTTGCAGCTCAGGGAATCTTCGACGAGGCCGAGGCGGCCTTTCGCGCGGCACTCGCCGATGCGCCCGACGCACGCAGCGCCGGCAGCGCACGCGTGCGCCTCGCGGAACTGCTGGCCGATCGCGGCCACCCGGACCAGGCACTTGTCCTGCTCGACGAAACGCTCGCCGCCGACCAGGGCGAACCGCTGCTCATGTTGCGCGACACCGCAGCGCTCGGCAGCGTGCGCTTCCGCGCCGGCGATCTCGCCGGCGCCGACAGCGCCCTGCGCGATGCGCTCGCGCGCTCTCAGGTCCTGCACGGCGATCACCACACCGAAACGGCGCGACGCAGGCACGATCTCGCCGTGGTCCTGCTGCAACGCGGGCAAACCGACGAGGCGGCGACCTTGCTCGAACAGGCAATCGCGACGCGCATGGCGCTGCTCGGCGAACGTCATCCCGACCTCGCGCAGAGCCGCTTCAATCTCGCCGTGGCCCGGCAACGACTCGGCGAGCCCGCGGTCGCGCGCGAACTGTTCGGCAGCGCGCTCGCAGCGCAGCGCGAACTGCTCGGCGAACGCCACCCCGACGTGGCCAGCACGCTCAACTCGCTGGCCAATCTCGATTTCCGCGAAGGGCACCTCGACGCGTCGATCGCCCGGCTCGGCGAGGCGCTCGTCGTCGCGCGCGCGGCGCATGGCGACGCCCATCCGACCGTCGCGACGATGCTCGGCAACCTGGCCGGCATCGAGCGTGTTGCAGGGCGTATCGACGATGCTGCACGCGATCAACGCGAAGCGCTCGCGCTGACCGAGGCGGCCATCGGCCCCCAGCACTACCTCGCCGGTGTCGCGCGGCTCGGCCTGGCCGGCGTACTGATCGAGCAGGGCCGCGAGGCCGATGCAACATCCGAACAGCGGCGCGCGCTCGACATACTCGAGACGGCGCTCGGCAGCGCGCATGCCGACGTACGGCAGGCACGGGCTGCACTCGCCGATTCGCTGCAGCGCGCAGGAGCCGGCGACGAGGCGCGCGAAATCCTGCCCGCCGACAGCGACGACGCGGCGGCAGCGAACCAGGACCCGCGCCAGGCACGCGTGCGCCTCGTGCAACTGCGCTTGCTCGCCGCCACGGGCGATTGCGCAACGGTGGTCGCGCGCTTGCCTGAGGTCATCAGCGCGCTCGCGCGTGCCGGTGGCAGCCTGCGCGCGGATCAGGCCTCGGCCGAACTGCTGTTTGCCGACTGCCTGCGCAAGTCCGGCAACGCGGTCGATGCAAACGCGGCGACCGCGCGCGCCGATGTGCTGCTCGGCGATCTGGCGTACGTGCCCCGCCGCATACGCCGGGATCGGGCCGCCGCCAACGGCACGTAGGAGCGCACCCGTGCGCGATTCGCGCGCGCGGCAGGAATTGATCGCGGCCGCGGCCGCTGCACGGATCGCGAAACCGTGTCCTGCATGCGCACCACATTGCGCTTCCCCTTCCATCGATCCCATGCGAAGAGGTGCGAACGTGTCCAGGTCATACCATCCGATTCGCACCATGCTGATCACGGCAGTCCTGTCCGGTGCGGTCGAAAGCGCTCACGCGGCGACACGCCTGTGGCCGGCCAGCGCGGAATGTCCGACCACGCTGCAGGCCTGCGCCGATGCTGCGATCGACGGCGACCGGATCGAGATCCGCTCCGGCGCACCGATCGACGAGGACATCCTCCTCGTCAATCGCAGCCTGACGATCACGGCAGCGGACGCGGTGATGCCGGCGTTTGCCGCCGGACGCCACATCGACATCAGCAGCGGCGCGATCGGTACCGACATCGCGTTCACGATCAGCCGGATCAGACTCGTCGACGGCTTCGTGCGCCTGCGCTACAGCGGCACCGGCACCGCGACGTTCAATGTGCGCGGACTCGATATCGAACGCACAGCTGGCGGCACGCCCGCCTTCATCAGCGTCAGTGCTGCGCCGGGCGCGACGGTCAACACGCTGGTGCACGAGAACCGCGTCAGCGGTACGCCTTCCGGCATCAATTCGGGGCTGATCGAACTCGGCGCGCTCGGCGGCACGCTGAATGCATACGCCGCGTACAACACGTTGTCAGCCAGCGAAACGGGTACGGCCGACGGCGCCGGCATCTTCGTCGACGTCGCCGGGCTATCCGGCGGACCCGCTGGCGGATACGTGCGACTGTTCGGCAACGAACTGCGTGGCGGCTTCATTCGCGGCTCGATCTTCTTCTCGGAAGGCTTGTTCTCGTCGACGCCGAGCACGTTTTCGGCGCTTGCATTCAACAATGCCATTGTCTGCGGCAGCGATGAATTCGCACGCGGCATCGGCTTCGCGGTCAGCAACGGAATCATCGACGCGCGGGCCGTCAACAACACGATCAGTGCCTGCAGCAGCGGCCTTTCCGCGCTGCCCTGGAGCGGTGCCGGCAGCACGGCGCGCGTCAATGGCCATGTGTGGAACAACCTCATCGTCTCGACCGGAGCCGGACTGACGTTCGGCGCGAGCGTCACCCCGAACCTGCTCAACGACTACAACCTGATCAATGCCACCGGCAACGCGGCGACGCTCGGAACGCATACGATCACCGCCGACGCGCGCCTCGTCGCGCGCTCGGCGCCGCGCCTGCGCACGGGCTCGCCGGCGATCAATGCCGCTGACAACGTCTTCCTCGGCAATGCGCTGATCGATGCAGGATTGCCGACGACCGATGCCGATGGCCTGCGTCGCGTCAAGGGGCCGGGCGCCGATATCGGTGCGTACGAAGCGGGCGACCTGTCCACCCTGCACGTCGTCTCCGGCGCCAACACGAGCGGTCACATCACGCGCGTCAACAGCGTGGCGAGCAATGGCCTGCCCGCTGCGTCGCTGCTTCCGACCTTGATCTACGGACCATCCGGGCCGCGATCATTCGAGCCGTTCGGCGTCTATTACGATCCATCAAGCACACGCTGGACGATCTACAACGAGGCGCTCCTGCCGATCGCCAGCGGAGTGCGCTGGGGCATATTCGTTCCGGGCAGCGGCGCCGGCCTGTTCACGCATTCCGGCACGGCTGCCAACACGACCGCATGGCACACCCTGATCGACAACGCTGCAACGAACGGATTTTCCGACCGCATCGTGCTGGTCGCGCACAACTGGTCGGCCACCCCGACCTACAACCCGCATTTCACCGGCGTGTACTACACGGGCAGCGGCGCGTCGGGACGCTGGAACATCGCCAACATCGACCAGGCGGATCTGCCCGCGACGAGTGCATTCAATGTCTACGCGCAGCCACCGAGCCCGAATGCATTGCGGGTTGCGGCCACGGCCGGCACGCGGCGCGTCGAGCTCGATCACGCACTCGTCAATGGTGTCGCGTGCGCAACGATCCATGCCACGCGTGTCGTGAGTGCCACGAGCCCCGGTCCCGTCGCGAGCTTCGATCTCGACTACAACAGCTCGACCGGCCGCTGGGGGATCTACTCGTCCGTGGATTATCCGCCCGGGACAGCATTCAATATCGTGATCGATGCGGCCCAGGTATTCGACTGCACGGACCGCATCTTCGCCAATGGCTTCGACCAGGACCCTGCGTGAGCGGTAGTCGCGCGGCGTGACGACGCTCTAGAATGGCGTCCAGCATGCGGCAAGATCGTTCGTCCGGACGGAGCCGCGATCAGGGAAGCAGGGAATGGAACTGACCAATCTCGAAAGCGTGCCGGGCCGCCGGATCGTGCGGCACCTCGGGCTCGTCAATGGCTCGACCGTTCGCGCCAAGCATGTCGGCAAGGATTTCCTCGCCGGCCTCAAGAACATCGTCGGCGGTGAGCTGAAGGCCTACACCGACCTGCTGACCGAATCGCGCCAGGAAGCGATCGACCGGATGGTCGCGCAAGCGCGTGCAGCCGGTGGCAACGCGGTGGTCAACATCCGCTTCTCGACCGCCAACATCGCGGGCGGGGCAGCCGAAGTCATGGCCTACGGCACCGCCGTGTTCGTCGAATAGCCATGGACCTGCTGATCGGCCTGATCGTGTTCGCGGTGCTGATGATCGTCGGCCGCGTCTTCGGCGGGATCGCGGAGAAGCGCCACTACGAACGCATCCTGCGCCGCGAGGCACAACTGCGCGCGATCCTCGTGTTCAACGAGGGTCGCCCGGAGGCGGATCTCGACGCGCGGCGCGGCCAGCTCGTGGTCGGATCGGTGGTCATTGCCGAGGATTATTTCAAGCGCTTCGCCGCGTCGCTCAAGAGCATCTTCGGTGGACGCCTGACCGCGTACGAATCGCTGGCCGACCGCGGCCGTCGCGAGGCGATCCTGCGCATGAAGGAGCAGGCTCAGGCACTCGGCGCGAAGATGATCTTCAACGTGCGCCTCGAGACCTCGACACTGAGCGGCGATTCGAATCCGAAGGCCTTGTTCTCCGCCGAGTACATCGCTTACGGCACGGCGCTGACGTCCACGCCCGCGGCATGAGCTACGAGAATCCGCCGCTGCCCGAAGGCATCAACGTCACCGGGCACGGCGTGCTGGCCGAGACACTGCGCCTTGCGGCCGTGGTCGCGCTGGTCGTCGCGCTGGCCGGCGCCGTGTTGTACTTCGGCGGAGGCCGGCTCGCGCGCCTGATCCCGTTCTCGAGCGAACTGTCCTGGGTCGGCGACACGCCGCCCGGGATCGAGGTCGTCGCCGCGAGCGATGTCGATACGGCGGAGATCGAAGCCTATCTCGCCGGACTGGCCGCGCAGCTTGCCGCTCGCATGCAGTTGCCCGAGGGCATGCGCATACGCGTGCGCTACAGCGCGAGCGATGCGCCGAACGCGTTTGCCACGCTTGGCGGGCACATCGTCGTCACGCGCGGCCTGTACCGGCTCATGCCGAGCGAAAACGCACTGGCCACCGTGCTCGCGCACGAAATCGCCCATGTGCGCGCACGCGATCCGATCGCCGCGATCGGCGGCACGGCAACGCTCGCCCTGCTCGTCGCGGTGATCGGCGGCGATGCGAGCGGGCTTGCGCCACAGGTCGCTCGAGCGGTGCAACTCGGCTACTCGCGGCACGCCGAGTCGCTCGCCGACGCCGCCGCGATCGACGCACTGAACGCGCACTATGGCCATGCCGGTGGCGCCGGTGCGGTGTTCGAGGCGCTGGCCGACGTGCACGCCTCGACGTTCAACGCCCCGACCCTGCTCTCGACCCACCCGCTCGAGGCGCAACGCATCGAACGCATGCGCAGCGCGGCCGCGCAGTGGGACGAGACGCAACAGCCGCTGCAACCGCTGCGCATCGCGCACGACGGATCCGCATCGAGCCGGTGAGCACGATGCAGGCGGCGTGGCGTCCCCTGAAAGGACCCGGGTGCGCTGCGCTTACCCGGGCTACTCACTTGCCCGGGCGACTGGCTTCGCATCGATGTCGCGGGAAATCCGTAGCCCGGGTAAGGCCGCAGGCCGCACCCGGGGATGGCGCGGCGTTCCCTGAAAAGACGCTGGGTGCGCTGCGCTTGCCCGGGCTACTGACTACGCCACTGGAGCGCGTTGCGCGCGACCGATTGCCGGGCAATGCCGGCAGTTGCTCGCACGAGACGCCTTGAGACTCAGCGCAGGTCCGCCGCAATCACGCGCGCCGCGTTGTGGCCCGGCGCGCCGGTCACGCCGCCGCCCGGGTGCGTGCCGGCGCCACACAGGTACAGGCCCGGCAGCGCGCCGCGATAGCCGGCCTGGCCGAGCATCGGGCGTGCGCTGAACAACTGGTTGAGGCTCAGCGCGCCGTGGAAGATGTCGCCGCCGATCAGGCCGAAATCGCGTTCGAGATCGAGCGGACTCTTGATCTGGCGGCCGATCACCGACGCCTTGAAGCCCGGCGCATACCGATCGACCGTGGCGATCATGAGGTCGGCCACTTCGTCGCGATGGTTGTCCCACGAACGCCCATCCGAAAGCACCGGAGCCACGTGCTGGCAGAACAGGCTTGCGACATGCTGTCCGGGCGGCGCGAGGCTGTCGTCGAGTGTCGACGGGATCAGCATCTCGACGATCGGTTCGCGCGACCAGCCGCTGGCGACCGCGTCGCGATACGCGCGATCCATGTAGTCAAGGCTCGGCGCGAGGATGATGCCGGCCGTCAGGTGATCGCCGTCGCCCGGCAATGCGCTGAAATCCGGTAAGCGGTCGAGCGCGACATTCATGCGGAACGTGCCCGAACCGCAGCGCCAGTTCGCCATGCGCTCGCGCGTCGGCGCCGGCACCACGTCGCGCGCGAGCAGCTGTTCGTAGAGCAGTTTCGGATTGACGTTGGCGACGATCGCGCGCGCGCGCAGGATGTCGCTGTGCGAGGTCACGACGCCGACCGTGCGCCCGTCCTCGACGATCACTTCGCGTACGCCGCAATCGGTTCGGATCTCGACGCCGGCCGCGAGCGCGGCCTTCGCCATCGCCTGCGTGATCGCGCCCATGCCGCCGATCGCGTGGCCCCAGGCGCCCTTGATGCCGTTGACCTCGCCGAACACGTGATGCAGGAGGACGTAGGCACTGCCCGGCGTGTACGGACTCGCATAGTTGCCGACCACGCCATCGAAGCCGAGCACGGCGCGGATCGGCGCGCTCTCGAACCAGCGGTCGAGATACTCGGCAGCCGAGATCGTGAACAGGTCGAGCAGTTCCTGGCGCAAGCCGCTATCGAGCCCGTGCAGGCGCCTGCCGAGCTTGCCGGCACGCACGAGTTCGGGCAGCGCCTTCCACCAGCCGCCATCGGTGACGTTTGGCGGTGGCTCGAGCGCGAGCGCGCGCAGCACGTCGGCGATCGCATCGAGGCGCTGCTCGTACTCGGGCAGGCGCCCGGCATCGCGCTTCGAGAATTTCGCGACCTCGGCGACAGTCTGCCCGCCACCGGTCAGCAGGTACCGGCCATCCGGCAATGGCAGGAAATTGTTGCGTCTGCGCTCGACGATGCGCAGGCCGTGCGCGTGCAGGTCGAGGTCGTCGATCACCTTTCGCTGCAGCAGCGACACCGTGTAGGCGGCGACGGAATTGCGGAAACCGGGATGGAATTCCTCGGTCACCGCGGCGCCACCGACCACCTCGCGGCGTTCCAGCACGATGACCTTGAGCCCGGCCTTCGCCAGATAGGTCGCGCAGACAAGGCCGTTGTGGCCGCCGCCGATCAGGATCGCGTCGAACTGTGTGGAAGCGTCGGTCATCGCGTGATTATCCGCGTGGATGCCCACGCGTGCCAAACCATGCCGCGAGTGCCCCGACCACCCCCGCGAGCGCGACGTAGTACACGGCCGCATCCGGCTCGCTGCGCAACCACCAGACGATCAGCAGCGGCGTGAGGCCGCCCGAGATCGCGTAGGCGAGGTTGTAGGCGAACGAGATGCCCGAAAAACGGATCGCCGCCGGAAATGCATGCACCATCGCGACCGGGACGACGCCGACGACGCCGACCGCGAAGCCGGCGACGGCGTAAAGCAGGGTCAGGTGCTGCGGCGCGACGCCGAGCCCGCGGTACAGCGCCGCGGTGGTCGCGGCCAGCAGGATCGCACCGACCACGAGCACGCGCCGGTAGCCGAAGCGGTCGGCCGCGATTCCGTACACGATGCAGCCAAGGCACAACGCGAACGTGGCGATGCTGTTCGCGCGTGCTGCGGTCGCGGCCGGGATCGCGAACAGGGTCTGGATCAGGGTCGGCGTCATCAGGATCACGACGACGATGCCGGCGGTCAGCATCCAGGTCAGCAGCATCGACATGCCGACCGCGCTGCCGTGTCCGGACAGCACGCGCTTCAGCGGCAGTCCCTGCTCGAGTGCGCGGCGCTGGCGCAGTTCCTCGAACACCGGCGTCTCGTGCAGGAAGCGCCGCAGCCAGACCGCGAGCAGGCCGAACGCGCCGCCGAGCACGAATGGAATGCGCCAGGCCCAGTCGAGCACGTCCTGGCGGCCCCACATGCTGTTGATCGCGGTCGCGACGAGCGAGCCGAGCAGGATGCCGAGCGTGAGCCCGGAGGTCAGCGTCCCGCAGGCGAATCCGATGTGGCGGCGCGGGACATGTTCGGAGACGAACACCCAGGCCCCGGGCACTTCACCACCGACCGCCGCACCCTGCAGCATGCGCAGGACCAGCAGCAGCAACGGCGCGGCGACGCCGATCGTCGCATGGGTCGGCAGCAGGCCCATCAGCAGGGTCGGCACGGCCATCAGCAGGACGCTCAGCATGAACATGCGCTTGCGCCCGATGCGGTCGCCGAAGTGGGCCATGACGATGCCGCCGAGCGGGCGCGCGAGATAGCCGGCGGCGAAGATGCCGAAGGCCTGCAACTGGCGCAGCCAGTCCGGCAGGTCCGGCGGGAAGAACACCTCGGCGATGACCGCGGCGAAGAAGACGAAGATGATGAAGTCGTAGAACTCGAGCGCGCCGCCGAGCGCGGCCAGGGTCAGCGTGCGCGCATCGCGGCGGCCGAGCGGACGGTCGTCAGTGGCAGGCATGCGCGGTCCCTTCGGAGGTCGGCGCGACGATACAGCAACACCCGGCACGAGCGGGCAGCGGTCGCCAGGGTCGGATCGCGGCGTGCTCTACACTCGCGCCTCGAACGGTTTTCGGATGGATCGACGGCATGCGAACCCGCGCCTTCCTGCTGTGTGCGATCAGTCTCGCCTGTGCAAGCCTTGCGCCGGCGGCGGCGGTCGAGCGCACGGTCACCGGCGCGCGCGTATCGGAAAGCATCCCGCCGATTCCGGCCGGACTCGGCGAACGCCTGCGTCGATACGGAAACACGCGCGGCGCGGTGTTCAGCGGCTGGCTGGCGGACGGCTCGGGAATGCTCGTGTCGACGCGCTTCGGCAACACGACCCAGGTCCACCTGGTCAGCTCGCCGCTCGGCGCGCGTTCGCAATTGACGTTCTTCGACGAGCCGATCGCGAGCGTAGCCAGCCATCCGCAACGCAATGGCTTCGTGTTCGGCAAGGACAGCGGCGGCTCGGAACGCCAGCAGTTGTACTGGTTCGATCTCGACACGCGCGAGATGCGCCTGCTGACCGACGGGCACTCGCGCAATGGCCATCCGCTGTTCTCGCCCGACGGGAAATCGCTGGCCCACTCGAGTACCGGGCGCAACGGGCGCGACGCCGACATCTGGCTGCTCGACCTGGACACCGGCGAGCGCCGCATCGTCCTCGGCGAAGGCGGCGAATGGGAACCGGCCGAATTCTCGCCGGGCGGCCAGCGCCTGCTCGCGCGCCAGCGCAGGTCGCTCGAGGAGTCGCCGCCGGTGTCGGTCGACCTCGCCAGCGGCGAGATCCGGCGCATCCACGATCCGGCGCGCCGGATCGGGTTCGATGCCTTCGTGTACGCGCCGCACGGCAAGGGCGCGTACTACATCGCGAGCGGTGGCGGCGAGTTCCGTTCGCTCTGGTATCGCGGCTTCGCCGGAGATCGCGACCGCAAGCTCAGTGGGCACATCGACTGGGACATCACCGAATTCGCGCTGTCGCGCGATGGTCGCCGCCTCGCCTTCATCGCCAACGAAGACGGCTTCGGCCGCCTGCACGTGCTCGATACGGCGACCCGGCGCGAGATCGCCTTGCCGGCGATGCCGGAAGGTGTCGCGGCGATGCCGGACTTCAGCGCCGACGGCGAGCGCATCGCGTTCACGCTCAACTCGCCCGTCTCGCCGAGCGATGTCTGGGTGCTCGACCTGCGCACGCAACGCGTCGAACGCTGGACCGAAAGCGAGGTCGGCGGCCTCGATCCACGGCGTTTCGTCATGCCCGAGCTCGTGCGCTTTCCAACCTTCGACCGCGCCGGCAGCAGGCCACGGCAGGTTCCCGCCTTGTACTACCGGCCACCACCGCGCGCCGACGGTGCCCCGCATCCGGTCGTCATCGACATCCACGGTGGTCCCGAAGCGCAGGCTCGGCCGACCTTCAATGCCGGCATCCAGTTCCTCGTCGGCGAACTCGGCATCGCCGTGCTGCTGCCGAACGTGCGCGGCTCGTCGGGCTACGGCAGGCGCTGGCTCGACCTCGACAATGGCGAGCGCCGCGAAGACGCGGTCAGGGACGTCGGGGCCCTGCTCGACTGGATCGCGACCCGGCCCGAGCTCGACGCCGGCCGGGTCGGCGTGTCCGGCAGCTCGTACGGCGGCTACATGACGCTCGCCTCGATGATCGCGCATGGCGAGCGCCTGCGCGCCGGCATCGATGTGGTCGGCATCTCGAACTTCGTGACCTTCCTCGCCAATACGGGCGATTACCGGCGCGACCGCCGTCGGGTCGAGTACGGCGACGAGCGCGATCCGCGCATGCGGCGCACGCTCGAGCGCATCTCGCCGCTCGGCGCGGCACAGCGCATCCGCAAGCCGCTGTTCGTCGCCCACGGCGCAAATGATCCGCGCGTGCCGGCCAGCGAGGCCGAGCAGATCGTGCGCAGCGTGCGCGCGAATGGCGGCGAGGTCTGGTACCTGTTGTTCGGCGACGAAGGCCACGGCTTCGAGAAGAAGGCGAATGCCGACCATTTCCGCGCCGCGTCGATGCTGTTCTGGCAACGGCACCTGCTCGGGATCGACGCGGACGGAACCGATTGATGCGCGCGCCGGCCCTGCGCCTGTTGCTCGACCCGTACCTGCTCGCGCTGGCGGGCACGGTCCTGCTGGCCAGCCTGCTGCCCGTGCGCGGCGACGCGGCGACGGCGTTCGGCATGCTGACCAAGGTCGCGATCGCGGCGCTGTTCTTCCTGTACGGCGCACGCCTTTCGCGCGAGGCGATCACGGCCGGGCTCGTCCACTGGCGTCTGCACGCGATCGTGCTCGCGACGACCTTCGTCGTCTTCCCGCTGCTCGGCTTGGGCCTCGGCGCGATCGCGCCGACCCTGCTCTCGCCCTCGCTGCATGCCGGCGTGTTGTTCCTTTGCGCCCTGCCCTCGACCGTGCAGTCGTCGATCGCGTTCACCGCGATCGCGCGCGGCAATGTCGCCGCGGCAGTCTGCAGCGCGTCGCTGTCGAACCTGCTCGGCGTGTTCCTCACGCCGCTGCTCGTCTCGGCGATGCTCGTTGCCGGGCCCGGCACGTTCGCCTCGCCCGACGCACTCGGCCGCATCGTGCTGCAACTGTTCGTGCCGTTCGTCGCCGGCCACCTGTTGCGGCCGTGGCTGGCCGGCGCGCTCGAACAGCGGCGGCGCCTGCTCGCCGTCACCGACCGCGGCAGTGTCGTGCTCGTCGTCTATGCCGCCTTCAGCGCGGCGGTCATCGACGGCCTGTGGCAGCGCGCGGCGCCGGGCGAACTGGCCGTGCTGGCGATCCTCGTCGCGGCCCTGCTCGCGATCGTCCTCGGCGCGACGACGCTGACCAGCCGGCGGCTCGGCTTCAGCCGCGCGGACGGGATCGCGATCGTGTTCTGCGGTTCGAACAAGAGCCTCGCGAGTGGCGTGCCGATCGCGAGCATCCTGTTCGCCGGCGATCCGGCACTCGGCATGATCCTGCTCCCGGTCATGCTGTACCACCCGCTGCAACTGGTCGCCTGCGCCGCGATCGCGCAACAGCAGGCGCGCCGGCCGATCGATGCCTGAGGCACGCGCGGGCGGGCCTTGGCACCGCTTGCTAGACTGCGCCGCCGCGCGTGAACGCAGCGAGATCCCGTGAACACCGACCTCTTTTCCGTCGCGTTGGCGAACCTCATCCGGCAAGCCGGAGGCATGCCCGCGAACGTGCATGCCACGGCACGCCTGCAGCGCCTCGAACGTGACGAGGGTTCCGCGATCGACTGGCTCGAGACCGCCGCCAGCCTGTTGCCGGCGGCGCCGTCGATGGCCCTGGCCGTGCTCGAACGTGGCCTCGTGCGCTGGCCCGAAGACATCGCCTTGCGCTACCTGCGCGGAACCGCGCTGCGCCTCGGCGGCCGCGCGGACGCCGCCGAGGAGGCGCTGCGGGACGTCATCCGGCGCATGCCGCAGCATGTCGATGCGAGCGTCTCGCTGGCCCACCTGCTGCGCGAACAGGGGCGCATGAACGCGCTCGCCGATGTCATCGTCGCGCTCTGGCGGGCGACGCCGCGCAGCACGGGCGGCGACCTGCGCACGCTTTCGTTCCTGCGCGAGTGCGGCCGTCACGCCGACGCCGCCGACCTGCTCGGGCCGATCCTCGCGACACACCCGCGCGACGTGCGACTGCACCTCGTCGCCGGCGAGATCCTGCTTGCGCTCGGTCGTTTCGACGAAGCGCGCAGCGAACTCGCGGCAGCATCGGCCGGGAATGCCGACCTGTCCGCTGCATGGTTGCGCCTCGCCCACACGCATCGCTTCGCCGAGCGCACCGATCCGGACCTGCTCGCGCTCGAGGCCGCCGCCAAGCGCAGCGACCTGTCGGCCGACACGCGCACCTGCATCGATTTTGCACTCGGCAAGGCACACGACGACCTCGGCGACACGGACGAAGCGGCAACCTGCCTCGCCCGCGCGAATGGGGGCTGGCGCGCGCGCCATGCATGGTCGGCGCAGCACTGGCAGCGCCTCGTCGAGCAACGCGAAGGCTCGCGCCTCGCGGACTCGTCGCGCACCCTGGAAGCCGGGATCACGCCGGTCTTCATCGTCGGCCTGCCGCGCACCGGCACGACCCTCGTCGCGAACCTGCTCGGGCGCGATGCGCGCGTGCGCAACCGCGGTGAGCTCAACTGGATCGCGAAACTCTCGAGCCGGCTGCGCCCTGACCCGTCAGCGTCCGCGCTCGATGCCGCGGCGCGCCTGTACCTCATGCACCTGCGCCAGGACGATGCGCCGGCGCCGTTCTGCATCGACAAGAACCCGCTCAACTTCCGCGACCTCGACCTGATCGCCGCGATGTTGCCGAACGCGCGCATCGTGCATTGCCGGCGTGACCTGCCCGATACCGCGCTGTCGCTGTGGAGCGCGCATTTCATGCACGAGGAGATGGCCTGGAGCTATGCGTTCGAGGACATCGGCGCCTATGCCGAGGGCCACGCGCGCCTGATGCGACACTGGCGCGCACGCTGCACGCTGCCGATGCTCGAGATCGACTACGAGACGCTGGTCGCCGATCCCGAAGCCGGCATTGCGCGCCTGCGCGGGTTCCTCGGCCTGTCGGGGGAGACGCCCACGCCCGCCACTGCGGCCGCGCCCGACGCAATCACGACGGCCAGTGTCTGGCAGGCACGCCAGCAGGTCCACGCGGGTTCGGTCGGGCGCTGGCGGCGCTACGCCGCGCATGTTCCCGCGCTCGCCGGCCTTGCCGGCGCAGCCGGCGCCGCGCTCAGCCGACCGGCGTGAACATCAGGGCGGGCGCGGAAATCGCCGGCGGGGCGAGGTAATGGTCGATCAGCAGGAACGCGAACAGCGCCATCAGGTAGACGATCGAGTAGTTGAACACCTTCATCGCGAACCAGTCGTCGGGCGGATCGAGCAGGCGGATCGCATACCAGAGGAAGCCCGCCCCGAGCACGAGCGCGCCGCCGAGATAGAACAGGCCGCTCATGCCGGTCAGGTAGGGCAGCACCGTCACGAGCACGAGCAGGATCGTGTAGGCGAGCACGTGCCAGCGCGTGTAGGTGACCCCGTGCGTGACCGGCAGCATCGGCACCTGGGCGCGCGAGTAGTCCTCGACGCGGAAGATCGCGAGCGCCCAGAAATGCGGCGGCGTCCACACGAAGATGATCAGGAACAGCAGCAAGGCGTACGGGTGCACTTCGCCGGTCACCGCGACCCAGCCGAGCAGCGGTGGCGCCGCGCCTGCGGCACCGCCGATGACGATGTTCTGCGGCGTCGCACGCTTGAGGAAGGCCGTGTAGACGATCGCGTAGCCGATCAGCGAGGCGAATGTCAGCGCCGCGGTCAGCGGATTGACGAGGGTGATCAGGATCGTCATCGACAAGGTGCCGAGCGCGATCGCGAACGCGAGCACCTGCGCCGGCCTCAACGTGCCGGTCGCGAGCGGCCGTTGCTGCGTGCGTGCCATCAGGCGGTCGATGCGCTGGTCGATCAGGTGGTTGATCGCCGCCGCCGATGCCGCAGCGAGCCAGATGCCGATGAATCCCGCGACCGATTCGCGCAATGGCGGCCAGCCGGGCACGGCGAGGAACATGCCGATCAGCGCGGTGAACACGATCAGCAAGACGACGCGCGGCTTGGTCAGTTCGAGGTACTGGGCGGCAATCGAGGACATGCAGGTTCGGGTCTTGGAATTCCGGGGCGGGCGCGCAGGATCAGCGGTGGACGCCATTGTCGCCCGGCACGCGCCGTTGCGCCTGCGCGAGCGCGAAGATCAGCAGGAACAACAGCACGACGGCGACGAACACGTGTGCGGTCGCGACCGCGATCGGCAACCACAGCACGACATTGGCGATGCCGAGCGCGACCTGCACGAGCAGCGCGGCGCCGAGCAGGCGGCCGGTCCGGCGCAAGCCGCTGCGCACGAGCCGGCCCGACAGCCAGCCGATGTAGAGCAGGGTCACGAGCGCGCCGATGCGATGCGCGATCTGGATCGCATTGCGTGCCGGACCGTCGAGGATGCCGCCTTCGTAATCGGCACCGATGCCGCGCCAGAGGATGAATCCTTCGCGGAAGTCGGTCGCCGGCCACCACTGGCCGAGGCAGGTCGGGAACGTGTTGCCGCAGGCGAGTGCGGCGTAGTTCGCGCTGGTCCAGCCGCCGAGCGCGATCTGGATGGCGAGGATGACGAGGCCGATGACCAGCGGGACGCGCAGCGCGGCGAGCCGGTCGTCGGCGGCACCGACCCCGGACCAGCGCAGCGCGACATGGCTCAGCAGTGCGAACGTGGTCAGACCGCCGAGCAGATGCCCCATGACGACGATCGGCTTGAGCAGCCAGGTCACGGTCCACATGCCGAGCATCGCCTGGAAGATCACGACCGCGAGCAGGACGACCGCGATGCGCGACGCCGCCGTGCGGTCGAGCCGCCAGGCGGCGAGCACCGGCGCCGCGAGCGCGATCGCCGAGAGTGCGCCCGAGAGCGGGTAGGCGCCGCGCATGTAGCTGATGATGCCGGCAGCGGCAGCGAGCGCGGCGAGGCCGATCAGGCCGAGCGCGAACGGTCGCCGCCACGCGCCGCAGAGCGCCACGGCGAGGATCAGCAGGCCGAGCGTGCCGGCGACCATGCGATGACCCTGCTCGCGCCAGGTCTTGTGCGATTCGACCGGTCGATCGAAGGCGACGTTCGCCTGTTCGATCTCCTGCGCATGGCCGGGCCAGGTCGCCTTGCCGTAGCAGGTCGGCCAGTCCGGGCACGAGAGGCCGGCGTGCGAGAGGCGCACGAACGCGCCGAACACGATCACGCCGAGGGCGAGCAATGCGGCGACGCAAGCAAGGCGTGCCGGCCATGAGGTCGTGCGCAGGTTCATTTGGTCACCTTCGCGAGATCCTTGCGCATGCCATTCGCATCGAAGCCGGTGCGGTAGACGGTCAGAGCGGTGCCATCGGGCTTGACGAGCACGGCAGCGACGCCGTCGCCGGCATCGGGCCGCCACTCGGCGAGCCGGTTCTCGACATCACGACCGACCTGCCACGCCTCCGACAGCGTGCCGGCGCCTGGCTGCGGGGGTTCGCCGACGTAAAGCAGGCGCACGCGCGCCGCGTTCTGATTCAGCGAAATGCGCGCGCGATGCATGCGGTCCAGTTGCGCGATGCACGCTTCGGCGCAGGCCGGCCCCGGCAACGCGAGCAGCGTCCAGCGCCAGTCGGGATCATGCCACGCAAGGCGCGATCCGTCCGCGAGTTCGACCGCGACATCCTCGAACGTGCGCTGCGGCACGATGCCTTCCCCGTAACTGCGCGCACCGGGCGTCCATCCGCCGAGCGCGAGCACGGCGGCGACCAGCATCGGCGCGACGAAGATCGAGGCGATCAGGATCAGTTGCAGGCGTTTCTTGTTGCGGTTATCCATCATTTTTTCCCGGGTTCGCGCCGCCAATGCAGCACGATGAAGATGACGACGGCGGCCAGCGCGAACGAAAACCATTGCAATGCATAGCCGTCATGGCGTTCCGGCGGCAGGATCTGCGGCGTCCAGTCCCGCATGAAGCCCGAGGCCGGATCGACATCGAGCAGGAGGACACGATCGCCGACGCTGCGCCCGAGGTCGGCGGCGATCTCGTCGAGGTCGATGTAGATCGTCGACTTCGGCCAGTGCGTCTGGGCCGGCAACGGGTTGCCACCAAGGCGCAGGCCCGATCCGGGCGGCGGCGCGTACAGGCCGGTCAGCTCGAGTTCGCCCGCGGGCAGCGGCGGCAGCGCGGGCAAGGGGCCGGCCAGATGCGGCATGAAACCGCGATTGACGAGCAGCGCCCCGGCGCCGTCGGCAGGTTCGAACAGCGCATACGCCATGAAGCCGCGGCGACCATCGCGCACCTGGTCCTCGAGCACGTAACCGCGCAATGGATCGAAGCGGCCATGCACGCGCACATGCGGGTGCAGCGGACCCTGCGCGAGCCGCCGGGCCTCGGCGAGATCGAGCGGGCCGCGCGTCGCGGCACCGGCGTAGGCCTCGAGCAGCGCGGTCTTTTCGGCCGCGCGGCGCAGCTGCCAGGCGCCGAGCATCGAGGCCGTGACGACGGCGAACACGACGAGGGCGACGGCGAACCACGACGGTGATGTCCAGCGACGACTCACGATACGCAGGTCTATACTTCGATCGATGACGGACGCCTGCGTCCGTTCGGGAACCCGCGCATGCTCAGCAAGATCCTCATCGTCGTTTTCCTGATCGCCATCGTCTGGAACCTCGGCGCCGGCCTCTACTACATGATGACCGACAAGGGCGGCAGCGACCGCACGGTCAAGGCGCTGACGCGGCGCATCGGCCTTTCGGTCCTGCTGATCGTACTGATCATCATCGCGATCGCGACCGGCATCATCGAGCCGCATGGCCTCGGCAACTGAGGCGGCCGCGCAAGCGGCCGAGAACGGGGAAAGGGTTCGGACCAATCGCTAGCGAAGCCTTGGCACGCGGCCTCGCCTTGGCAGTCCTGATTCCCGGTTCCCCGGCCCGTGCTCAGAGCACGTACACGAACACGAACAAGCCGAGCCAGACCACGTCGACGAAGTGCCAGTACCAGGCCACCGCTTCGAAACCGAAGTGGCTGTCGCGCGTGAAGTGTCCCTTGAGGCAGCGGAACCAGATCACGGTCAGCATGATCACGCCGAGCGTGACGTGCACGCCGTGGAAGCCGGTCAGCATGAAGAACGTCGATCCGTAGACACCGCTGGCGAGGGTCAGGTTGAGGTGGCTGTACGCCTCCATGTACTCGTAGACCTGGAAATACAGGAATACGAGGCCGAACAGGATCGTCGCCGCGAGCCAGACGAGCAACGAGCGCCGCTGGCCTGCCCGCAAGGCGTGGTGGGCGAGCGTGATCGTCACGCCCGAGCTCAGCAGCAACAACGTGTTGAGCAGCGGAATCCCCCAGGCCGGGATCGTCTCGAAGGCTCCGCCGACGTTGCCGGGGCCGTTCGTCGGCCATGCCGACGTGAAACCCTGCCAGATGAATTCGTTGGTCAGCGCGCCATGGCCTTCGCCGCCGATCCACGGCACCGAGAGCATGCGCGCGTAGAACAGCGCGCCGAAGAATGCGCCGAAGAACATGATCTCCGAGAAGATGAACCAGAGCATGCCCATGCGGAACGAGACGTCGACCTGGCGGTTGTAGAGCCCGGCGACCGACTCGCGGATCACCGACCCGAACCAGCCGAAGAACATGAACACGAGGATGCCGATGCCGACGAACATCAACGGCTTGCCGATCAGCCCGGTCGAGCCGTTCATCATGTTGGCCGCGCCGAGGACCGTTGTGAACATGCCGACCGCAGCGACGATCGGCCACGAACTGCCGTGCGGGACGTAATAAACCTCTTGCGCTTGCGCCATGATCGCGGACCCCGGATACGTGATGGTTTTCAGTGCCTGGCCAGGCTCGGCGACGAGGCCGCGAGCGCGCCAAGCTGGCCCGTCGCGGCTTCGTTCGCGTAGAACGTGTAGGACAACGTGAGCGTCTTCATGCCGGCCGGCAACTGCGGATCGACGACGAAACGCACGGGCATGCGCCGCGATTCGCCGGCATCGAGCAGCTGCTCGGTGAAACAGAAGCACTCGGTCTTGTTGAAGTACATCGAGGCGGCGGCCGGCGCCACGCTCGGCACCGCATTGCCGACGATCGCGCCCGACGATTCGTTGACCGCGTCGAACCAGACTTCGGTCAGCTTGCCCGGATGCACCTCGATGCGCGACTGCTCGGGCTTGAACGCCCACGGCAGCTTGCTGTTGACGCTCGCGACGAACTCGATCGTGACCGTGCGCGACTCGTCGACGCCCATCGTCGCGACCTTGTCGGCCTGGGCGACATCGCCGGCGAGGCGGATGCCCAGCACCTGTTCGCAGGCGATGCGGTACAGCGGCACCATCGCGAAGCCGAACAGGAACGACGCGGCAACGACGAACAGGCCGGTTCGCGCGATATCGCGTATGCCGCGCGCCTCGTTGACCGGATTGTCGTGTCGCTCACTCATGTTCCCGCCAATTTCCTGCCGCGATCTGCATGCCACCTTGAATTTCAGGATTTCGCCGCGCTGCCCTGTCTGTGCCTGTCAATTCGCTACAGCTGATGTCCAACGAAGCCATCCCGGAGTGCGGCCATGGAAGGCCGCTTCTGGATTCACGACTCGCGAACCAATCCTTGTCGCGCCGCTCCTGCCAAGACCCGCCGACCCGTTCAACGAAGCCATCCCGGAGTGCGGCCATGGATGGCCGCTTCTGGACTCGAACATTCGCTAGCAGCCAAACGATCACTCCAGGCTCCGTCCGCCGGCGTTCACGGATGAACGCAAGAATCAATGCGTCACGTCACCATGCGCGAGCATCGAATCGTCGATCACCGGCGGCACCGTGAACGTGTGGTGCGGTGCCGGCGACGGCACGGTCCACTCGAGGCCGCGCGCACCGTCCCAGACGCGCGTCGACGCGCGGTTCTTCGAGAAGTAGACCGCGTGCACGACGACGCCGACGAACAGCAACTGGGTCGCGCCGAACCAGAAGCCACCGACCGAGCTGATCATGTTGAAGTCGGCGAACGCGACGTTGTAGTCGGGGATGCGGCGCGGCATGCCGGCCAGGCCGAGGAAGTGCTGCGGGAAGAACAGCACGTTGACCGAGATCGTGCTCGACCAGAAGTGGATCTTGCCCCAGCGCTCGCTGTACATGTTGCCGCACCACTTCGGCAGCCAGTAGTACACGGCAGCCATGATGCCGAACACCGCGCCGGTCACGAGAACGTAATGGAAGTGGGCGACCACGAAATACGTGTCGTGGTACTGGAAGTCGGCCGGCACGATCGCGAGCATGAGGCCCGAGAAGCCGCCGATCGTGAACAGGATGACGAAGGCGAGCGCGAACAGCATCGGCGTCTCGAACGTCATCGAGCCTTCCCACATCGTGGTGACCCAGTTGAACACCTTCACGCCGGTCGGTATCGCGATCAGCATCGTCGCGTACATGAAGTACAGCTCGCCGCCGAGCGGCATGCCGACCGTGAACATGTGGTGCGCCCAGACGATGAACGAGAGGAACGCGATCGCGGCGATCGCGTAGACCATGGCCTGGTAGCCGAACAGCGGCTTGCGCGCGAACGTCGGGATGATCTCGCTGACGATGCCGAACGCCGGCAGGATCATGATGTAGACCTCGGGATGCCCGAAGAACCAGAAGATGTGCTGGAACATCACCGGGTCGCCGCCACCGGCGGCGTTGAAGAAGCTCGTGCCGAAGAACTTGTCGGTCAGCAGCATCGTCACCGCGCCGGCGAGCACCGGCATCACGGCGATCAGCAGGAACGCGGTGATCAGCCACGACCAGACGAAGATCGGCATCTTCAGCAGGTCCATGCCCGGCGCGCGCATGTTGAGGATCGTCGCGATGATGTTGATCGCGCCCATGATCGAGCTGATGCCCATCAGGTGGATCGCGAAGATCACGAAGGCCATGCTGTCGCCGCCCTGCATGGACAGCGGCGGGTACAGCGTCCAGCCGCCCTGCGGGCCCGCGCCCGGCATGAACAGCGTCGACAGGAGCAGCATGAACGCGAACGGCAGGATCCAGAACGACAGGTTGTTCATGCGCGGCAGGGCCATGTCGGGCGCACCGACCTGCAGCGGGATCATCCAGTTGCCAAGGCCGACGAAGGCCGGCATGACGGCGCCGAAGATCATGATCAGCGCATGCATCGTCGTCATCTGGTTGAAGAACTCGGGCTCCATGAGCTGCATGCCCGGCTGGAACAGTTCTGCACGCACGATCATCGCCATCGACCCGCCGATGAAGAACATCAGCATCGAGAACACGAGGTACATCGTGCCGATGTCCTTGTGGTTGGTGGCGAACACCCAGCGGGCGATGAAGCCCTGGGCAGGTTGCCCGTGGGTGTCGTGATGGTCGTCGTGGACGGCAGCGTGGGCCATGGCCTCAACCTCGATTGCGGATACTGGGTCAGCCCTGCGGGGCGGTCGTCGGAGCGATGGTGGTGGCGGTCGCGGCCTCGACCGGTGCGGGCGCCTGCGCGGCCAGCCACTGGTCGAACTCGGCCTTTGGCACGGCCTTGACCACGACCGGCATGAACGCGTGGTCCTTGCCGCACAACTCGGCGCACTGGCCGCGATAGACGCCCGGATGATCGATCCTGGTCCAGGTCGAATTGATCATTCCGGGGATCGCATCCTGCTTCCAGCCGAGCGCCGGCACCCACCAGGAATGGATCACGTCGTCAGCGGTGATGACGAAGCGCACCTTGACGCCGGTCGGCAGCACGAGCGGCTTGTCGACGTCGAGCAGGTAGGTCGACGCATCGCCGACCTTGACCGCCGCGGGGTCGAGCCCCGAGCGCAACTGGCGCACGCGGTTCGATTCGGATTCGAGGCTCGAGATGAAGTTGACGCCGGGATTGCGTCCGAAATAGTCGACGTACTCGTAGCGCCACTTCCACTGGTAGCCGGTGATCTTCACCGTCATTTCCGATTCCGTCGTGTCGGCCATGTCCATCAGCACCGTCGTCGCCGGCCAGGCGCTCGCGATGAGGATCAGGATCGGGATGATCGTCCACGCCGCCTCGAGCTTCAGGCTGTGGCTCCACGTGGCCGGCACCGCACCCTTCGATTTGCGGAAGCGGAAGATCGCCACGAACATCACGCCGAAGACGATGACGCCGATGACGACGCAGATCCAGAGGATGAGCATGTGCAGGAAATGCACGTCGGCCGAGGTCTGGGTGACGCCGGGCGCCATGTTGAGCTGCCAGCGCTCGGGGTTCGCCCAGGCCGGCGCGGCGGCGAGCAGCGCCAGCGCGATCAGGGCCGGCGCGGCCAGCGCGCGGCGGATTCTCGGGATCCCAACTGACGTCATTGCCATCACCTTGAATGGAAATCATCGGAATCCGCGCCGGAGCGCGGACGACACGCATCAAATCCCGGCCGCCGACCCTGCAGCGGTGCCCGCCATCCGTCGAAATGGCAGGCGTGGAACCTTCGAATGATAGTGGACGCGGCGCCGAGGGACTAGGGGGCGCGCCGGTTCCGCGAGAAAAAGCGCCGTGCCGGGCGCGTTCATGCGACCGCGTCGGGACATGCTGCGACACCGCCGTCGGCGGCTCCGGCATGGCACCGAGGCGCGTCCGGATGCCGCTGCCTGCTGCGCGGCAAGCTGCCACCGCCGCCGAACTTGGCCGCCGTCGAGCCGCTCATTACACTGGCGCCCCGCGGCAACGCACGTCTTCCCGCCGCTGCACGCGAGAGCCCGCCCACCGTGAGCGAAATCCTTTCCCCCGAATTGCCCGGCCCGGCCGATCCCGCGCGCGCGCGCATCACGGCCGCGTGGCTGCGCGACGAGACCGAGGCCGTCAACGACCTGCTCGCCCAGGCAAGTCTCGCCCCGGCGGAGCGCGAACTCGTCCTCGCCCGCGCCTCCGAACTCGTCGCGCGCGTGCGCGCCAAGGCCGGGGACCAGAGCGCGGTCGAGTCGTTCATGCGCGAGTACGACCTGTCGAGCGAGGAAGGCGTCCTGCTCATGTGCGTGGCCGAAGCGTTGCTGCGCATCCCCGACGCGGATACCGCCGACAAGCTGATCCGCGACAAGCTCGGCGATGCCGACTGGAAGAAGCACGTCGGCGCCAGCGAATCGCTGTTCGTCAACGCGTCGACCTGGGGCCTGATGTTGACCGGGCGCCTGGTCAGCCTCGCCGAGGAGACGCGCAGCAACTTCAGCGGGGCGCTCAAGCGTCTCGTCGGGCGTGCCGGCGAGCCGGTCATCCGCCTCGCCGTGCGCCAGGCGATGCGCATCATGGGCCACCAGTTCGTCATGGGCCGCACGATCGAGGAAGCGCAGGATCGCTCCGAGCAGAAGGAGAATCGCGCCTACCGCTATTCGTACGACATGCTTGGCGAAGCCGCGCTGACGGCCGCCGATGCCGAGCGCTACCAGCAGGCCTACCGCGACGCGATCACGGCGCTCGGCAAGCGCGGACCGTGGCCCGACGTGCTCGCCGCGCCATCGATCTCGGTCAAGCTGTCGGCGATCCATCCGCGCTACGACGTCGCCAACCGCGCGCGCGTGCTCGCCGAGCTGACCCCGCGCGTGCTCGAACTCGCCCGACTCGC
Organism: uncultured Dokdonella sp.; assembly: GCA_964587775.1. Classification (GTDB taxonomy): domain Bacteria; phylum Pseudomonadota; class Gammaproteobacteria; order Xanthomonadales; family Rhodanobacteraceae; genus Dokdonella. Next base: position 155,152 of record CAZPLY010000003.1, on the reverse strand, counting down.
GAAAGCGAACGCGATCGGCATGACCGTCGATGCCGAGGAAGCCGATCGCCTCGAACTCTCGCTCGACGTGATCGGCACGGTGTTCGCCGATCCCTCGCTCGAAGGCTGGAACGGGTTCGGCCTCGCCGTGCAGGCCTACCTCAAGCGCGCGCCGTTCGTCATCGACTGGCTCGCCGAGACCGCGCGCCGGACCAGCCGCCGCTGGTGCGTGCGCCTCGTCAAGGGCGCCTACTGGGATTCGGAGATCAAGCGCGCCCAGGAACAGGGCCTCGCCGGCTATCCGGTGTACACGCGCAAGCCGAATACCGACGTGTCCTACCTCGCCTGCGCGAGGCAGATGTTCGAAGCCGGCGCGGACCTGATCTATCCGCAGTTCGCCACCCACAATGCGCACACGATCGCGGCGATCCATCACCATGCGCGCGGGCGGCCGTACGAACACCAGCGCCTGCACGGCATGGGCGCCGACCTCTACGCCGAAGTGATCGGACCGGGCAACCTCGACGTGCCGTGCCGCGTCTACGCGCCGGTCGGCAGCCACGAAGACCTGCTGCCCTACCTCGTGCGCCGCCTGCTCGAGAACGGCGCCAACACGAGTTTCGTCAACCGCGTGGTCGACGAGGACGTGTCGATCCGCGATCTCGTCGCCGATCCCTGCGAGATCGTGCGCCACCTCGATTCCAAACCGCATCCCCGCATCCCCCAGCCGATCGGCCTGTTCGGCGAACACCGGAAGAATTCCATGGGCGCCAACCTCGCCAACGACAACGAACTTCGCGCGCTTGCCGACAGCGTCAATGCCGCGAGGCGGCCGTGGGTCGCCGCCCCGCTCGTGCCCGGGGCGACCCTGTCGGGCGAACCGCGCAAGGTCACCGATCCGGGCGATCGCCGGCGCGTGATCGGCGAATCGCGCACGGCCGACGCCGCGACGATCGAGAAGGCGCTCGCCAATGCCGTCGCCGCGCAACCGGGCTGGAATGCACTGCCGGCAACGAGCCGCGCGAAGATCCTCGAGCATGCGGCCGACCTGCTCGAGGCGCGCCGCGCCGAATTCATCGCGCTGGCCGTACGCGAAGCCGGCAAGACGATGTCGGCCGCGATCGCCGAAGTGCGCGAGGCAGCCGATTTCTGCCGGTACTACGCGACGATGGCGCGCAAGCTGTTCGCCCAGCCCGAACGCCTGCCGGGGCCGACCGGCGAATCGAACCAGCTCTACCTGCATGGCCGCGGCGTGTTCGTCTGCATCAGTCCGTGGAACTTCCCGCTCGCGATCTTCATGGGCCAGATCGCCGCCGCGCTCGCGGCCGGCAACAGCGTGATCGCGAAGCCGGCCGACCAGACGACGCTGATCGGGCATGCCGCGGTCAAGCTGCTGCACGAAGCCGGCGTGCCCGAAGCGGCCCTGCAGTTCGTGCCGTGCAAGGGCTCGACGCTCGGCGCGACCCTGCTGACCCGTCCCGAGGTCGCCGGCGTCTGCTTCACCGGTTCGACCGAAACGGCATGGACGATCAACCGCACGCTCGCCGCACGCGATTCCTCGATCGCCGCACTGATCGCAGAGACCGGCGGCCAGAACGCGCTGATCGCCGACTCGTCCGCGCTGCCCGAGCAACTCGTCAAGGACGCGCTCGCCTCGGCCTTCGACTCGGCCGGCCAGCGCTGCTCGGCCGCGCGCGTGCTGTTCGTCCAGGACGATATCGCCGACAAGGTCAGGACGATGCTCGCCGGCGCGATGAAGCAGCTCAAGGTCGGCGATCCGGGCCTGCTGTCGACCGACGTCGGCCCGGTCATCGACGAGGCATCGCACAAGGTGCTCGAGGAACACGCCGCGCGCATGGACCGCGAAGCGACCAGGATCGGCGAAGTCGAACTCGGCGCGGAGACGGCGCATGGCACGTTCTTCGCGCCGCGCGCCTACGAGATTCCGTCCCTCGACATCCTGCACAAGGAAGTGTTCGGCCCGATCCTGCATCTCGTGCGCTGGAAGGCCAGCGAACTCGACCAGGTCATCGACGCGATCAACGCGACCGGCTACGGCCTGACGCTCGGCATCCACAGCCGCATCGACGACACGATCGATCACATCGTCCGCCGCGCCCAGGTCGGCAACTGCTACGTCAACCGCAACCAGATCGGTGCCGTCGTCGGCGTGCAACCGTTCGGCGGCGAGAACCTGTCCGGCACCGGCCCGAAAGCCGGTGGCCCGCACTACCTGCTGCGCTTCGCCACCGAACGCACGGTCACGATCAACACGACCGCGGCGGGCGGCAACGCGTCGTTGCTGACGCTTGGGGAGTGACCACGACATCGCCGGCCGCATTTCGCCGTTCCGATGCGCTCCCAGCCGGCGGCCACTCGAACTTCTGGCAGCGCAAGGCCGCTGGTGAAGTTCTGATCACCCTCGCTGGCCATGCGCGGCAATCTTCCACAGTTGCCTAATGTTCCGCAGAATGTCGACTATGTCGACGTTCAGCGCCTCGGTCAAACGCCAATCCATCGATTGAAATATTGATGATGCAGCGTTCCAGATGTGGTGAGACGTGAGTCCAATGGAGTCCCGAGAGTTCGGCCAACGTTCCTGGTTGAGCTGACGTTCGCGGCGGCACCGCTTGATGTTTGATGACAGGCGATAGCCCCGTCGCCGATGGCCGTGCTGGATGAGGCTCGGGAGCTTGGGCGCCCTCCAAGGTTCGATGTCTACCTGTTGGCAATCTACAGCTTTTTTAATCTACTCTTTATTTACCTCATATCTATCAGAGGCCGCTGACGACTGGACCGACGGATCGGTTCACGGCAGCCGTCTCCGCGAAGCGGGATATCCGGCCAGGGGGAACTTGCCGTCCGACATGCAGGAAATTTTCCTGCAAGCGCCAAGAGCTCCTCCTGCAGCGAATCAGCCGGACTGCGCCGGCCGCCCACCATTTCCGGATTCAAGGAGACTTCATGCCATGGACGCCGCATTTCGCCGCAACTTCCATTCCTCCGCCGATCGCGCTCATGGACATGGGCCGTGGATGCTTGCAGTTTCCTGGACCGATCAGCCGCATTCCACCGGCCGAAGCCGAAGCGAACTTCTATCTACAGCAATGTGAGCTCGCCATGGCGGCGTGACTCACACCAACGAGTCTCCGGGATTCCCGGGGCGGTTCATAGGTGGGTTCGGAATCCGCTTTGACCGCTGCATCCACCATGCCCGCCGTTCGACGCACGGTCGTGCTGGCCTGCCTCAGGAAATTGTTGGAGGTGGTGCGCGATCGTGAAAGCTTGTCAATGCTCTTCATCGAACGACCGCGAATCGCTCGTATCACGCGCGAGAGGGATGCGTGAGAAATTCGGCAGGTCTTTGAATTGCGGTACAAAGTGCGCGGATCAGCCGCCCGTGTCCGCGGATGCTCCGCGCAAGCGCAGGCCCGCGATCGGCGCGGCCAGTGCGGCCAGTTCGCCCTCGATCTTCGCGAGCAGTTCGCGCGCGCGTGGCGCTTCGAGCTTCGCGATCTCGAGGTCGCTGTCGCCGTTGAGGAACGCGCTGTTGGTCGTGCGCAGGAAGCGGAAATCGCGCTGCAGGGAATTGAGGTCCGGTTCGCAGGCGTAGGCGGAGTGCAGCTGCAAGCGGCGCTGGATGCGTTCGAGCAGGACCATCTGGCGCGTGAGGAAATACACCGCCATGCCTGGAATGCGTTCATCGCTGGCTGCGAGCCGGCTGAGTTCATCGGTGTAGGCACCGAGTATCGGAAAGCGCGGTTTGATTTCGTCGGTCTGGTCCGGCGCGAAACAGGCCGGCGCTGGCGCGTCCTGCGCGTCCTGCGCGTGCGACGCGCTCGCGGTCGCAGACGCGATGAGGCCGCACAGGGCCATCGGGAGCAGTCGACTGGAACGCATGCGGGCCTCCGAGGGTGTGTTTCGAGTGGGTTTGCTTACGTCACGTGAAACGGTGGCCAAGCAAGCCACCTCGGCGACATCGGTGCAGTCGGGCCCGGCTCGACACCGGACGAGCGCCTCCGGCATGGGTTCGAGTCGTGCTCGCCGGTGTTGCGCGGGCCGCGCGGCGGATCAGGTTCCTGCGCAGGATTCAAGCGCGGGCCGCGGTTCGCGCTCGCACAGATGCGCACGCACCTTGTCGTGGAACGCGAGCGACGGCTCGTGCGGGGCCTCGAGCGCATCGAGTGATCGTCGCGCCTGAACGAGATTCGTGTCTGCGTCGTCGAAGCGGCCCTGGCCGACGCGGATGTCGGCCAGCGTCGTCAGCGCCTGCGCGTGGTAGTGGTGGTTGCTCGCGACATACATGCGATCGCCCATCGCGACGGCCTTCTCGCCCCACTCCGCCGCGAGGTCGAGCTGACCGAGGTCGAGCGCCTGGCGCGCGAGGTTCGTCATCGGCACGAGGATCATGACGTGGTCGCCCGCGAACGAGCGTCGATGCATCGCGACCGCCTGCTGCAACAGCGCGAGCGATTGCTCCGGCAGCTTGCGCCCGCGCGCGACGCGCGCGCGGTTGTTCAACACGACCGCGAGGTACGGGCTGCCGTCCGGATGGAGTCTTTCGAAGATCGATTGCACCTGCTGGTACAGCGCATCGGCGCGATCGAAATTGCCGAGTCCGCGCGCCGCATGCGCGAGATTGCCGAGCGTCTGCGCGCGTTCGTCCGCGCTGATCGCCGGTTGCGCAGTGTCACCGAGCTGCAGCGCCTGCTGCAGGTGGCGATCCGCCTCGGCGAAGTCCTCCTGGATCAGGTGCAGCACGCCGAGGTCGTTGAGGATCGACGAGTGCAGTGCCGTGCCGCCCTGCCCGCCCTCGTCGATGCGCCGCAACGCATCGGCGAACAGGTCCTTCGCCTCGCTGACGCGGCCCTGCTCCTTGCGCAGCGAGGCGAGCGCGCCGAGCGCGCGAATGCTGCGTGCATCGTTGCGCCCGAACACGCCCTCGCTGTCGGCCAGCGCACGCAGCAACTGCTGCTCGGCAGCGTCGATGCGGTAGCGTCCGAGCATGCTTTCGCCGAGCGCGTAGCGGATGTCGACGGCGAGGTCGGGTCGCGTGCCGAAGCGTTCGTCGACCTTCGCCGCGGCGTCGTCGAGCGCTTCGGCGAGCGTGATCTCGCTGCCGCTTGCATACGGGTTCGACACCTGCAGCACGTCAACGAGGAAACCGTTGATCTCGACCAGGTCGGCCGCCGCGCGACGCGCCTGCGCGGCCTGCCAGAACGCGATGCCGGCAGCAGCGAGCACGGCTGCGAGCGCGAGCGTCCCGGCCGCCGTGCCATAGCGATGGCGACTTGCGAACTTTGCCAGGCGGTAGCCGAGCGTGTCCGGATGCGCCTGCACGGGTCGGCCTTCGAGATGGCGGCGCAGGTCGTCGGCAAACGCCTGCGCCGAGCCGTAGCGGCGCTCGGGATCCTTGTGCAGTGCGCGCGCGACGATGCGTTCGAGGTCGCTGCCGATCCGCGCAAGGCGCGCGCGCCGCTCGGGTTCGGGCAACCCGGCCCCGCCGAGTGCCTTGCGCAAGGTCGGCGGCTGGCTTTCGCAGACGATCCGTTCGCTCTGTGCCGGACTCGTGCCGTCGAGCGCATACGGCCGCACGCCGGCGAGCAGTTCGTACAGGATCACGCCGAGCGAATAGACATCCGATGCCGTCGTCAGTGGTTCGTGGCGCATCTGCTCGGGACTCGCGTAGGCCGGCGTCATCGCCTGCATTGCCGTGCGCGTGGTCCCGGCGATGTCGCCGTCTTCGCTGTCGAGCACGCGCGCGATGCCGAAATCGAGCACGCGCGGTTCGCCATCGGCGCCGACGAGGATGTTGTGCGGCTTGAGGTCGCGATGGACGATCAGGTGCCGGTGCGCGGCCTGGACGCCATCGCAGACCTTGGCGAGCAGGCTGACACGCGCGCCGACATCGAGCCGGTGCTGCTCGCAGTATCGGATCAGGTCGAGGCCATCGACGTATTCCATGACGAGGTACGGCACGCCCGTGGCGGTCGTGCCGCCATCGAGGATGCGCACGATGTTCGGGTGATCGAGGCGGGCGAGCAGGCGTCGTTCGTTGCCGAAGCGCACGACAAGATCGGCATGCCGCGAAGGCGACAGCAGGAGATCGCCCGTGCGCACGAACTTGATCGCGACCTGCTGCTCGTAGGCGCCGTCGGCACGCCGGGCCAGGAAGACGATGCCCATGCCGCCCGCATCGAGCGGGCGTTCGAGCCGCCAGGCGCCGAGACGGTCGCCGGCCGCCGGCATTGATGCATGGACGCCGCCGATACCGCGGAGCTCCGGGCCCGCCTCGAGGAATTCGCCCGCGGCCTGCTCGGCGGCGAGCAGTTCGAGCACGCGCGCATTCAGCTCCGGTGGAAGGTCCTGCGCAGCGAGCCAGGCCGCGCGTTCCCCGGGCGCGTGCTCGAGCGCCCGCTCGAACAGGCGCATCGCTTCGATCTCGTTGCCGGTTTCCACCACGCCCTCGTCTGCAGTGCCGTCCGATCAGTGTAATGCGTAGGCGATGGGCGGACATCCCGCTTTCGCGTATTGTCCGATGCAGGCGCGAGCCCGGATTTCCCGATGGATGCTCCGATCACCGAACTGCTTTCGGCCTGGCGCGGCGGCGATGCCCGCGCACGCGATCGCCTCGTCGCCGAGGTCTATCCGGAGCTGCGGCGCCTGGCCCAGCAACTGTTCCGGAATGAACGCGGCAACCACACGCTGCAACCGACCGCCCTCGTCAACGAAGCCTGGCTGCGCCTGGCCGGCGCGCAGCCGTTGCCGATCGAGGATCGCGGGCACCTGCTCGCGATCAGCGCGCGGCTCATGCGCGAGATCCTGATCGACCACGCGCGCCGGCGCAGCGCCGCCAAGCGCGACGGCGGCGAGCGCGTGACGTTGAGCGGACTCGATGTCGACACCGGTGAGGGCGAAGTCGACCTGCTCGGCCTCGATGGCGCGCTCGCACAGCTCGAGCGTATCGATCCGGCCAAGGCACGCATCGTCGAGTTGCGCTATTTCGGCGGTCTCAGCATCGAGGAAACCGCGGCCGCGACCGAGCAATCGCCGGCCACGGTCAAACGCCATTGGCAAGCCGCACGCATCTGGCTGTTCAATGCGCTCGAAAACCGCTCGCCGTCGGTGCCGTGACCGACGATCGCGCGCAGGCGCGCCCCTGAATCCGGCGCGCGCTTCGATGACCATCGCGGCATTGCCGCTCCGCAGGGGCCTCGTCACGCGCCACGTCGCCTTGTAGGAGCGACCGGTCGCGACCCGGCCGCGCCGCAGGATTCATCGCGCACCGCAAGATTGCTTTCGCGCCCAGGGGCGCTCCTACCGACATCTGCTGCGGGCTTCGATGGCGTGACGGCGTTACCCGCTGCGATGCCCTCAAGCCAACACATCGCCCTGCAGGAGCGACCCCGGTCGCGACCGAACATTGCCGCAAGATTGATCGCGCTCAGGCGCGCTCCTACCGACATCTGCCGTGGGCTTCGATGGCCGTGGCGGCGTTGCCCGCTGCGATGCCCTCAAGCCCACACATCGCCCTGTAGGAGCGACCCCGGTCGCGACCCAACCTTGCCGCAGCATTGATCGACCGCCGCAAGATTGCTTTCGCGCCCAGGGGCGCTCCTAACGACATCTGCCGCGGGCTTCGATGGCGTGACGGCGTTGCCCGCTGCGATGCCCTCAAGCCAACACATCGCCCTGCAGGAGCGACCCCGGTCGCGACCCGGCCGCGCCCGCAAGATTCATCGCGCACCGCAAGATTGCTTTCGCGCCCTGGGGCGCTCCTACCGACATCTGCTGCGGGCTTCGATGACCGTCACGGCGTTACCCGCTGCGATGCCCTCAAGCCAACAGATCGCCGTGCAGGAGCGACCCCGGTCGCGACCGGATATTGCCGCAAGATCGATCGCGCGCAGGCGCGCTCCCGCCGACATATGCCTTGGGCTTCGATGACCGGTACTCGGTCCCGCTTCGTTGTGCTTGCGACCGAGCTGGATCGCGGCCGCGGACGGACAGTCCGGTGTCCGCAAACGCGTCGGCGCGCGTGGCATGACTTCCGGACTAGCAACCGAAGTCCTTGTTTGCGCATCTCTATTCCTGCAAACGGCAATAACTGCACGAGTGGCATGGTGCTTGCTCCATGCAGCTTGCAACATCGTTTGCAGGAGAACGAAATGAGCTCGCGAACATCCCTGATCCGAATATCCACTCTTGTCACCTTGATCGGCTTCGCATTGGCCGGCGCCCACGCATCCGCACAGGATGACGCCGTGATGACGGTCGACGCCGGGGCGCCGCTGCAGGCGACCCTGATGCCGACGGTCAGCGTCGTCGCCGACGCGACGCGCCCGGACGCGGAGGCACGCTGGAGTGTCGCCGACACGCGTCCACTGCGCGTCACCCTGATGCCGACCGTGCGCGTGACCGCACAGGTCGAGACGCTCGCGGTGACGACCTTGCCGACCGTGCGCATCCATGCGAAGGCGCATGCGCCCGCCGCGATTGCGCTCGACGGGACGTCGCTGCCGCCCGTGCATGCGCTCGCGGCCAGGCAGCCCGTTGCGAATCCGGATGCGCCGGGCACGCTTGTCGAATCGCTGCACGGCCCGGACCTGCTGGTCGTGCCGCGCTGAAGCGGCCCCCGCAGTCCGGCCCGGCGGCGCTTCGAGGTCGAAGCGGGAACGCCGCGTCATGCCAGCAGCACGCCGGTCTGTTCGGCGACGATCGCATGCGGGACGAAGCGCGCGCTGTCCTTCGTGATCGGCGAGCGGTCTTCGCGGATACCGAGCCCGCAGGCACGATCGCCGACGACCCAGCTGCCGAGCAGTGCATGGTTGCCGTCGAACGCGGCAAGCGGATGGAACGCCTGGCGTATGCACGGCCCGCGATACGGGCCATCGGAACGCACTCGCGTGCCGTCGGGCAGGCACATCTCGACATTCGCGCCTTCGCGTGAATGCAGCGGCTTGCGCACCCAGCCGCGCGGCAGTTCGCTGCGGCCGTCATCGAACTCGGCCGCGAGCAGGTTCGGATGTCCCGAGTGTTTCTGCCAGAGCATCGGCAGGATGCCCTTGTTGCTGAGCAGCGCCTTCCATGGCGGCTCGATCAGCAGCAGGCCCGAGCCGGGCAGGTGCGTCGCAAAGGCCTCGCGCATGAGGTCCTCGAGCGGATACAGCTTGAACAGGCTGCCGATGACGGTGTCGGACAGGTCCGTGTAACGGCCGTCGGCCGAGACGCCGATGTCCTCGATCGCGATCAGGCCGCACTCGATGCCGGCCTGGATCGCGCAATCGCGCAGGTACGCGATCGTGCCCTGGTCCTCGTCCGAGTCGCGCACCGCGGTGAACAGGAACGGTCGCGGCAGGCGCAGCGCGATCGTCGCGAAGGCCTCGACGAGGCTCTCGTAGATCGAGTTGAACTGGTCCGCTGCGGCCGGCAGTGCGCCGCTGCGCTGCTGGTCGTCGAGCCATTGCCACTGGAAGAATGCGGCCTCGAACAACGAGGTCGGCGTGTCGTAGTTGAGTTCGAGCAATTTGGCCGGACCGCCGCCGTCCCAGGCGAAGTCCATGCGCCCGTAGAGGTGCGGATCGCGCGCACGCCAGCTCGCGGCGATCCAGTCGCGGAACGGTTCGGGGATGTCGAGCTGCTGCATGCGCTGCTCGCTGCCGACGATGTCCTCGACGAGGTCGAGCGCCATCGCATGCAGTTCCTCGGTCGGCGCTTCGATGCCTTCCTCGATCTCGCGCAGCGTGAACGCGTAGAACGCCGATTCGTCCCAGTACGGCTCGCCGTCGATCGTGTGGAAGGCGAACCCGGCCTCGGCCGCGCGCGCGCGCCAGTCGGCGCGCTCGGCGATCGCGATGCGACGCATCAGCTTCCGCTGCTGCTGCGCTGGCGGCTGCTCGCGCCGAAGCCGCCGCGGGACACGGTCGGGGCGACGTTCGGTTTGGCGTTGATCGGAGCCATCGCGGTCGATCCGGCCATGCCTGGACGATAGACGCCGCCCGGAGCAGCCGGACGCTGCCAGTTGCCGGCGCGGTCGCGGAACGCAGGGCTTGCGGCGAGGCCGGCCGGCTGGCCGCCGCGGAACATCTGCGCCATCAGGTAGCCGGTCATGAATGGCATGAAGAACGAATTGCCGGCGGCGTCACGCCGCTGCCCGCACTGCTCGGCGCCGTGCGCGGCGATGCACTCTTCCTGCGTCGCATAGCGCGGGCCCGACGTCTCGGCCTGCTGCACGGCCTGGGCATGAGCCTGCTGGCAGTTGTAGCTGTCGTTCGTCGCGGCGATGCATTCGTCGACCGAGGTATACAGGCCTTCGCTGGTCGTCTCGCCTTCACTGCATGCGGTCAGCAGCAGCGGGGCGGCGCTCATGACGAGCAGGGCGGCGGTGCGGGATCGTTTCATCGTCCGGATCATGTCAGGGTCGTCGGCCTAGCTTGCCTTGTTTGCGCTGGAGATGGAACGGCTCGCGGCAGGTCACGCGCGCGAGGGCAGCGCAGCTCCGGCGCGGGCCGCCCGGCGCATGGCACGCTTCGTCCGCCAGCGCCCGGCGATGCGTGCGAACACGAGATACAGCGCCGGAGTCGAGAACAGCGTCAGGCTCTGCGAGACGAGCAGGCCACCGATCATCGCGATGCCGAGCGGTTGGCGCATTTCGGATCCGACGCCGAAACCGATCGCGAGCGGCAGCGCGCCGAGGATCGCGACCATCGAGGTCATCATGATCGGCCGGAAACGCACGAGGCAGGCCTCGCGGATCGCATCGAACGGCGCCAGGCCGCGATCGCGTTCGGCGTGCAGCGCGAAGTCGATCATCATGATCGCGTTCTTCTTGACGATGCCGATCAGCAGCACGATCGCGATGACGGAGACCACCGAAAGCTCGGTGTCCGTAACCAGCATCGCGAGCAGCGCACCGACGCCGGCCGCCGGCAAGGTCGACAGGATCGTCACCGGGTGGATCAGGCTTTCGTAAAGGATGCCGAGGACGAGGTAGACGGCGATGATCGCGAACAGGATCAGCAGGCTCTGCCCCGACTGCTGCTGCTCGAAGCGGCGGAAGTTGCCGCCGCCTTCGGCCGTGATGCTGCCCGGCATGCGCATGTTCGCGACGAGCTGCCTGATCAGCGGTGCCGCCTCGCCCATGCTGACGCCTTCGGCCAGGTTGAAGCTGATGTCGAATACCGGAAACTGGAAATCGTGCTGCACCGACAGCGGGGCGACGCCCGGTTCGATGCGGGTCAGCGCCGACAGCGGCACCATCGAGCCGTTGTTCGCGCGCACGTGCAGCGTCTTCAGGTTGTCGAGCCCCGGGGCCGCGCCGGTGACCGCGTTGAGCACGACCTTGTACTGGTTCATGTCGGAATAGATCGTTGAGATCTGGCGCTCGCCGAACGCGTTGTACAGCGTGCCGGTGATCGCGCCGATCGAGACGCCGAGGCGCGCGGCCGTGTCGCGGTCGATGACGAGGTTCTGGGCGATGCCGCCTTCGTCGAGCTCGGTGCTGACACTCGTGAACTGGGGCAGCTTGCGCAGCTCCGCGGCGAGCTTCGGGCCCCACTCGACGAGTTCGTCGTAATCGTGGCCCTTCAGCGAATAGCTGTACGAGGAATCGCCGCCGCGCGGCCCGCCGCCGCCGATGTCCTGCACCGGCCGCAGGCGCAACTGGATGCCGGGCAGGCCGCGCGTCTTCTCGCCGATCCGCTGCATGACCTTCGAGGTCGCGACATCGCGTCCTTCGCCGAGCGGCTTGAGGTTGATGTAGAGGCTGCCGCGATTGCTGCCGGCGCGGAAACTGCTGCCGCCAAGCGATGATCCCAGGCTTGCGACCGCCGGGTCGGCGGCGACGATGTCGGCGACCTTGCGCTGCAACTCGACCATCGCGTCGTAGGAAATCGACGCACCGGCGACCGTCGTGCCCTGGATCATGCCGGTGTCCTGCTCGGGCACGAAGCCGAACTTGAGCATCGTGCTCAACCAGATCGTGACGAGCACGAGCAGCAACGGCTGCAGGCTCATCGTGCGCGGATGACGCAGTGACCAGTCGAGCACGCGCGCATACCCGCGCAGGACCCATGCATGCATGGCGTCGATACGCTCGACGAGACGCGAGGGTTTCTCGTCCTTGTGCGCCTGCAGATAACTGCCACACAAGGAGGCGGTCAGGGTCAGCGAGACCACCGCCGACATGACGATCGCGGCCGAGATCGTCACCGCGAACGAATGCAGCATCATGCCCATGAAGCCGCCCATGAACAGCAGCGGTATGAACACGGCGACGAGTGACGCCGTGATCGAGACGATCGTGAAACCGATCTCCTTCGCGCCGTCGAGCGCGGCCTGCAGCCGCGTCTTGCCCATGTCGAGATGGCGCACGACATTCTCGATCACGACGATCGCGTCGTCGACGACGAAACCGATCGAGATGACGAGCGCCATAAGGGTCAGGTTGTCGAGCGTGAAATCGAAGATGTACATGACGATGAACGCGCTCGACAGCGACAACGGCACCGACAGGCCGGCGATCACGGTCGGCGCGATCCGGCGCAGGAACAACAGCATGGTCAGGATCACGAGGGCCATGCTGATCAGTAGCGTGATCTGCACCTCGTGGACCGAGGCCCGGATCGTCGCCGTGCGGTCATTGAATGCGGTCAGCGTGACGCCTTCCGGCAACCAGCTGCGCATCAGCGGCAACTGGGCATGGATGCTGTCGACCGTGTCGATCACGTTCGCGGTCGCCTGCTTCGTGATCGACATGAGGATCGCGCGGTCGCCGTTGAACCATGCGGCCTGGTCCTTGTTTTCGGCACCGTCGCCAACGGTCGCGATATCGCGCAGGCGGATCGGCACGCCATTCCTGACCGCGATGACGAGGTCGGCGAACTGGTTGCCGTCGGTCAGTGCGCCGTCCGCGGCAATCGTCATCATGCGCTCGCCGTCGCTGAGGAATCCCTGCGGCGAGGTCACGTTCGCAGCGGCGATCGCGTTGCGCACCTGATCGGTCGAGAGTCCCATCGAGGTCAACTTGCCGAGATCGACATCGACGCGCACGGCCGGTGTCGCTCCACCGGCCAGGTTGACGTCGGCCACGCCGGACAGCTGGCGCACGCGCGGCGTCAGCAGAGAATCGGCCATGTTGAAGAGCTCGGCCGCGGTATGCGCCGGCGAGGTCAAGGCCAGCATCAGCACCGGATCGTTGTTCGGATTGGCCTTGAAATAGACCGGCGCGGTGCGCAGGCCACTCGGCAGGTCCGGCATCGCCGCGTTGATCGCCGCCTGCACGTCGCGCGCGACACTGTCGATGTCCTGGTTGAACTTGAAGAACAGGATGACCGAGCTGCGCCCCTCGCGGCTGTTCGATCCCATCGAGTCGACACCGGCAATCTGGCCCATGTGCCGCTCGAGCGGCGCAGCGACCGTCGTGGCCATGTTCTCGGCACTCGCGCCAGGCTGGTTGGCGACGACGAAGATGACCGGAAACTCGAGGTTCGGCAGCGCGGCGACGCCGAGCTGGAAGTACGCGATGATGCCGCCGACGAAGACACCGAGGGCGAGCAGGATCGTGCCGATCGGTCGGCGGATGAACGGGGCGGAGAGGTTCATGCGCGAACCTCGCTGGCATACCCGGCATGGACGCGCGGCGCCAGTTTCTCGCGCCATGCCGTCGTGGGTAACGCCTTCAGGCGCGGTCTTGCTTTCGTTTCGTCGTGTCGAAAAGCAAGGCTTTCACTCGCCTGCGGCGAGCGAGTCACTTTCTCTTGAGTGGCCAAGAGAAAGTAACCAAAGAGAAGGCCACCCCGGCGTCCACGCCGGCCGGACTCCTTTCCGTCCGGTGCCCTGCGGTGCTCGCCACCAACCGGCCGGCAAACAACTCGCACGTCCCTGTGCTCAGACAGTTTGCCTATCCCCGGTTGCCGGCTCCGCTCCTCGGCGTGGCCGCAAGGGGACCCGTTCAAGGCAAAGCGCGCGCGTCCTGCGCGCAGAAGACGGGGCAAGGGCAAGTGCACGCGCAAAGACCGGGGTTGCGGAAAACCATTCTTGGGCGCGCAGGATGCGCGTTCAATGGGGCCCCTCAGCCGCGGCGGACGGGTGGAGGAACAGCCCGCAGGGGGGCCGGCAGGACGCCGGCCCGTTCGCTGACGGCACACGGATGTGCCGTCAGCGAACCCCGGAGCCCGTTCGCGAAGTCGCAGGGCAGGATGCCCGGAGACCGCGGATGCGGGGTGTCCTTTCCTTTGGTTACTTTCCTTTGGACAAGCAAAGGAAAGTGACTCGCTCGCCGCAGGCGAGTGAAAGCTTTGTTCTTCGACCCGTCCGGGACACAAAGCAAGACCGCGCCTCAAGGCGCTATCCACGACATGAGGAAACGGGCCCGCGCTCACGCGACGCCCTCCGCATGGACCAATGCACGCCGCTCGCGGCGCGCCTTCAGCCAGTCCGACAGGCGTTCCATGTACAGGTACAACACCGGTGTCGTGTACAGCGTGATCAGCTGAGACAACAGCAGGCCGCCGACAATCGCCACGCCAAGCGGGCGGCGCAGCTCGGAGCCGATGCCGGTGCCGAGCGCGAGTGGCAGGGCGCCGAACAATGCGGCCGCGGTGGTCATGAGGATCGGGCGGAAACGCAGCAGCGCGGCGCGGCGGATCGCGTCGTGCGCGCGCATGCCTTCGCGCTGCGCATCGATCGCGAAGTCGATCATCATGATCGCGTTCTTCTTGACGATGCCGATCAGCAGGATGATGCCGACGATGCCGTCGATCGACAGGCTGAAACCGCAGATCGTCAGCGCGAGCAGTGCGCCGACACCGGCCGGTGGCAGTGTCGAGATGATCGTGACCGGATGGATGTAGCTCTCGTAGAGCACGCCGAGCACGATGTAGATGACGACCAGCGAAGCAAGGATCAGCAGCACCTCGTCGATCATCGACGAGGAGAACTCGGCCGCCTTGCCGATGAAATTGCCGCGGATCTGCTGCGGCATGCCGATCGTGCGCTCGACCTCCGCGATCGCATCGACGGCCTCCGACAGTGAACGGCCCGGCGCGAGGTTGAACGAAATCGTCACGGCCGGCAGCTGGTTCTGGTGACTGATCACGAGCGGCGCATTGACGACCTTGGCATCGACCAGCGAGGCCATCGGGATCGTGCCGCCGCCGCCGAGCGCGATGCCGGTGTTGCCCTGGCTCCCGATGCCACTCGGTGTCGCCGAGTTGCTCGATCTGACCTGGCCGAACGTCGTCGCATTGCTGCCGGTCAGGGCGCCGTTGCCGCTGCCGCGAACGGTCAGGCGGTTCAGCAGGTCGGCGCTCGTGCGGAACTTCGGGTCGACTTCGAGGACCACGCGATACTGGTTGAGCTGGGTGAAGATCGTCGAGATCTGGCGCTGGCCGAAGGCCGAGTACAACGTGTCGTCGATCGTCTGGATCGGCACGCCGAGCCGGCTTGCCTGGTCGCGGTTGATGGTCAGGTTGAGCTGCAGGCCGTTTGCGGCGAGGTTGTTCGAGACATCGGCCAGTTCGGGACGCTGCTGCAGCGCGCTCGTCATGCGGTCGGCGAACGCGCCGAGTGCGTCGGCGTCGATATGGGTCAGCGCGTACTGGTATTCGGTCGGCGCGATCCGGTTGTCGAGCGCAATGTCCTGCACCGGCTTGAGGAACAGCGCGACGCCGGGAATCGTGTCGATCGTGCGTTGCAGGCGCGGCAGCAGCTCGGCCAGGCCGTCGCGCGCGTTGCGCGCCTTCAGCACGATGCTGAGCTGGCCCTGGTTCAAGGTCGGATTGATCGAACCGGCGCCGACGAACGCGGCGACGCCACTGACGGCGGGATCCGCCCGGATCGCCTCGGCGACGCGCTGCGTGCGTTCGAGCATAGCCGGGAACGCGACCGTCTCGTCGGCCTGCACGACGCCGGTGATCATGCCGGTATCCTGGTCCGGCAACAGGCCCTTCGGCATCATCACGAACAGCAGCACGGTCAGCGCGACCGATGCGCCGAGCACGAGCATCGTCAGCTTCTGGTGCGCGAAGACCCAGTCGAGGCTGCGTGCATAGCCGTCGACGAGGCGGTTCCACCAGCCACCCTCGCCGTGCTTGCCGGAATCGGCCGCCTCGTCGTCGGCCGGTGCGTTCTCGCGGCGCAACAGGTACGCGCACATCATCGGCGTCAGGGTCAGCGAGACGACCATCGAGATGCCGACCGCGATCGACAGCACGACCGCGAACTCGTTGAACAGGCGCCCGGTGACGCCGGGCATCAGCAGCAGCGGCAGGAACACCGCGATCAGCGATACGGTCAGCGAGAGCACCGTGAAGCCGATCTCGCGCGCGCCGATCTCGGCGGCCTCCTTCGGTTCATGGCCCTTCTCGAGATAGCGCACGATGTTCTCGATCATGACGATCGCATCGTCGACGACGAACCCGGTGGCGACGGTCAATGCCATCAGCGACAGGTTGTCGAGCGAGTAGCTCGCGAACGCCATGACCGCGAACGTGCCGGCGATCGACAGCGGCACGGCCACGCTCGGGATGATCGTCGCCCACAGCCGGCGCAGGAACACGAAAATGACGGCGATGACGAGGCAGATCGTCAGGATCAGCGTGAACTCGACGTCCTCGACCGAGGCGCGGATCGTGATCGTGCGATCGGCGAACACCTCGAGGCTCACGTTCGCCGGCAGCAGCGCGCGCAGTTCGGGCAGCAGCGCCTTGATCTCGTCGACGGTCTTGACGATGTTCGCGCCGGGTTGGCGACGGATGTCGAGCAACACGGCCGGCCTGCCGTTCGCCCACGCCGCGAGCTGGTCGTTCTCGACGCCGTCGATGACGCGCGCGACATCGGCCAGGCGCACCGGCGAATTGCCCTTGTAGCTGATGATCGTGTTGCGGTAGCCGTCGGCGTCGGTCAGCTGGTCGTTCGCGCCGATCGAGAACGACTGCGCGGCGCCGTCGATCGTTCCTTTCGGTCCATTGACGTTGGCCTGGGTCAGTGCCGAACGGATGTCCTCGATCGTCAGGCCCTGGTTCGCGATCGCGGCCGGATCGACCTGGATGCGCACGGCCGGACGCACGTTGCCGGCGATGCTGACGAGGCCGACGCCACCGACCTGCGAGAGTTTCTGGGCGAGGATCGAGTCGGCGTAGTTGTTGACCTCGCGCAGCGGCAGCGCCGCGGACTGCATGACGAGGGTGAGGATCGGCGCGTCGGCCGGATTGACCTTGTTGTAGACCGGCGGATACGGCAGGTTGTTCGGCAAGGTGCCGCGACCCGCATTGATCGCCGATTGCACGTCCTGTGCGGCCGCGTCGACGTCGCGGTCCATGTCGAACGTGAGCAGGATCGTCGACAGGCCGGCCGACGAGTCCGAGGTCATCATCCGCAGTCCGGAGATCTGCCCGAACTGGCGCTCGAGCGGCGTCGTCACGAGCGAGGCCATCGTGCTCGGCGAGGCGCCGGGATATTGCGTCGTGACCTGGATCGACGGCGCGTCGATATCGGGCAGCGCCGACACCGGCAGCATGCGGTAGCCGGCGATGCCGAGCAGCAGGACAGCCGCCATCAGCAGCGTCGTCGCAATCGGTCGGCGGATGAAGATCGTCGAGAAGCCCAATTTCGGTTTTCCTGATGGATGTGCGATCACGCGGCCGGTGACGCGGGCGGTCCGGCGTGGACGCGTGCGATCAATGCCTCGCCACGCCCCCGATCCTCAACCCGGCCTGCGCTTCGCAGCGCCTTCCGCAGGCGCGGTCGGCGCGGCAACCTCGCCCGGCGCGAGCGGCTTGACCTTGCTGCCGGCCTTGAGGCGGAACTGGCCTTCGGTGACGACCCGGTCACCGACCGCGAGGCCCTCGGAAACGAGCACGAGGCCCCCCTCGACGACCCCCGCATTCGTGACCTTCTGCATCTTCACCGTGTCATCGCCCTGCACGACCCATGCGTACTCGCCATCGGGGCCCTGCTGCACGCCGGTCGACGGCACGACGATGCCGCCCTGCACGGTCTTCACCTGCAGGCGCACGTTGACGAACTCGCCGGGCCAAAGCTTGCCGTCCTCGTTCGGGAATTCCGACTTGAGCAGGAAGGTCGCGGTCGCGGTATCGATCGTGTTGTCGATCACCTTGAGTTCGCCCTCGGCGATCATTGCGCCCTCGGTACGTGAAAGCGCGAGCACCTTGAGCGGCGTCGCGTCGGCGTCGCGCACCTTCGCCATGTCCTGTTGCGGCAGGTTGAACATGATGTTGATCGGCTGCGTCTGGGTGAGCACGACGATGCCGGTGCCATTCGCCTGCACGAGATTGCCGACATCGACCTGGCGGATGCCGGCGTGGCCGTCGATCGGCGCGACCACGCGGGTGAAGCCGAGCTGCGTGCGCGCGTTGCTGATCGCGGCGTTGTCCGAAGCGACGATCGCTTCCTGCTGGCGCACGACCTGGCGCTGGTTCTCGAGATCCTGCGCCGAAACGAACTTCTTCTCGATCAGTTCGTCATAGCGCTTGAGCGTGCTGCGCGATGCGGCAAGTTGCGCTTCATCCTGCTTCTTCTTCGCGAGTGCCTGGTCGAGCGCGGCCTGGTACGTGCGCGGATCGATCTCGGCGATCAGGTCGCCCTTCCTGACTTCCTGGCCTTCCTCGAAATGCACGGCCATGAGCTGGCCGCTGACCTGCGCGCTGACCGTGACCGTGTTGAGCGCCTGGACCGTGCCGAGTGCGGTCAGGAACACCGGCACGTCACGCGTCTCGGCGGGCACCACGGTCACCGGGATCGGCTGGTCCCGTTGGCCCTGGCCGGGGCCGCGCTGCCCGGTTGCGGGGGCGTCGCTGCCGAGCATGCGCCAGCCGACGACCGCCGCGATTGCGACGGCGACTCCAATTCCGATCCATTTGCCACGCGACATGCCTGTTCCTTCTCGATGATCGTGTAACGCGCTGGCGCGCGGTTCCCGCCGATTGCGCATGCGCGACATGCGCCGGCCGATGCCCCATGATCGCCTGAATGCGCCTGCGGCGCCGCATGTTGGGAGTCATGCGGACGCGTAAAGATTCCCTAAGCGATGCAAAACATCGCCGGGGATCGCCGGCGGTAGGGCGATCCCGATCCCGCACGCGCGGCCCGGACGCCCTGCAAGCGCGCGCCTGCCGACGTAATATGCGCCGCCTTGATGCGGCACAGCAAAGGTCACCCCGATGACATTCGATCCGGCGATCCTGTACGGCCTGCTGACCGCCCTCGGCGGCGGCCTGCTGATCGGTGTCGATCGCGAGCGCCGCAAGGGCGATGGTCCCGACCGCGATTCGGTTGGCCTGCGGACCTGCATGCTGGTCACCCTCAATGCGGCCGTCGCCACCCTGCTCGGCACCGCGGCGGTCGTCGTGGCCGGGCTCGCCACGATTGCGTTCGCAATGTCGAGCTACGCGCGCTCGCGCGAGGCCGATCCGGGACTGACCACCGAGTTCGCGCTCGTCGCGCTGTACCTGCTCGGTGCCCTCGCGATGACGCGCACGACCCTCGCGGCAGCGTTGTTCGTCGTCCTCGCGGTCGCCCTCGTCAGCAAGCGCCTGCTCCATGGCTTCGTGCGCGATGCGCTCGGCGAGCGGGACATCACCGATGCCCTGCTGCTGGCGGCCGCCGTGCTGATCGTGCTGCCGCTGCTGCCCGACCGGACGGTCGACCCGCTCGGGGTGCTCAATCCGCGCAGCCTGTGGCTCTACGCGATCCTCGTCATGGCGATCAATGCGGCGGGCTACATCGCCCTGCGCGTGTTCGGTCCCGGCCATGGCCTCGCCCTCGCCGGCTTCTTCGGCGGTTTCGTCTCGAGCACGGCGACGATCGCCGGCATGGCCCAGCGGGCGCGCGACGAACCCGAACTGACCGCGCGATGCTCGGGCGCGGCCTTGCTGTCGAATGTCGCGACCGTCGTCCAGCTCGTCCTGATCCTGCTTGCTGTCTCGCCGGGCCTGCTGCGCGCGCTGTCCCTGCCGCTCGCGGCTGCGGGTCTCGCCGCGTTGGCTGCAAGCGGCCTCGTCCTCTGGCGCGGACGCGGCGGACCGAAAGCCGATGACACGGCCGGATACGGTCGCCCGTTCGCGGTCCATCATGCGGTCCTGTTCGCGGTGATCGTCGGTGCCGCGTTGTTCGTCGGCGCGCTGCTGCGCGAATGGCTCGGCAGCAGTGGCGTGCTCGTCGCGGCCGGCGCCACCGGTTTCGCGGATGTGCACGCCGCAGCCGTCAGCCTCGGCCAGGTGACGGCGAATGCCGGCATCACGCCGCGCGAAGCCACGTTCGCGTTGTGTCTCGCGTTCGGAACGAATTCGCTGATGAAATGCATCGCAGCCGCAACCGGCGGCCGCGCGTATGCCCTGCCCGTGATCGCAGGCCTGCTCGTGATCAATGCCGCCCTCGTCGGCACGATCCTGTTGACCGGCCCGATCTGAGCCGCCCGATGTTTCGTCCGGGTCGAGCGCAGCGGCGCCAAGCCCAAGGCGAACGCGACCGGGAGGGCGCCGGAAACGACCGCGACACGCGCCTTCGACAGTGGGATCATGGGGCCTTCAGCGGAGTCGCACGATGCACAGGTTCGTCGCTGCCATGCTCGTGATCGTTGCCGTCATCCACCTGCTGCCGGTCGCCGGCGTGCTCGGCGTGGAACGTCTCGGCGCGCTGTACGGCATCGCGATCGACGATGCGAACCTCGAGATCCTGATGCGCCACCGGGCCGTGCTGTTCGGCCTGGTCGGGGCGTTCCTGCTGCTCGCGGCGTTCACGCCGCGTCTGCAGCCCGCTGCATTCACGGCCGGCCTCGTCAGCGTGCTGTCGTTCCTCGCCCTGGCCGCCGGGGTCGGCGGCTACAACAGCGAACTGGCTCGCGTGATCCGGGCAGATGTCATCGCCCTGGCCTGCCTCGTCGCCGGTCTCGCGGCGCGGACGGCGATGCTGCGCAAGCGTTGATCGACCGCGGGCCGGGGGGACACGCGGGTCAGGTCAGTTCGATGCGTTCGTGCGGCCGCGGTCGATGGCAGGCATGGCCCTGCGCACCAAGATGTTCGGCAAATGCATCCATGCCGCGTGCCGGTTCGCCATGCACGAGGAACACCGAGCGCGGGCGGCCGGTGTGGGCCAGCCACGCGGTGAGGTCGCTGCGTCCGGCGTGCGCGGAAAATCCGTTGATCGTCCAGATCTTTGCACGCACGCGCACGTCGACGCCGAACAGGCGCATCGTCTTCGCACCATCGATGATGCGCCGCGCCGGGGTGCCCTCGGCCGCGTAGCCGACGAACACGACCGCGGCATTCTCGCGCCACAGGTTGTGCTTGAGGTGGTGCAGCACGCGTCCGCCGGTGCACATGCCGGCGCCGGCGAGGATCACCGCGCCGCCTTCGATGCGGTTGATCGCCATCGAATCGGCGGTGTCGCGCGTCAGGCGCAGGCGTGGCAACTCGAACAGGTCGCCGTCGTGCAGGCGCGGATCGTCGCCGAGACATTCCGGGTATCGCTGGAAGATCTCGGTCGCCGAAATCGCCATCGGCGAATCAAGGAACACCGGAAGGCTGCGCGGCAGTGCGCCGGATTCGACGGCCTCGCCAAGCGTGAACAGGATCTCCTGCGCGCGCTCGAGCGCGAAGGTCGGGATGATGACGTTGCCGCCACGGCGGATCGCTTCCACGATCGCTTCCTGCAATTCGAGCACACTGTCCGGCATCGGCCGGTGATCGCGGTCGCCGTAGGTCGATTCGATGACCACGTGGTCGGCCGTCGGCGGCGGCGTCGGCGCACGCAGCAGCGGACGTCCCGGATTGCCGATGTCGCCGGAGAACACGACCCGGCAGTGGCGGCCGTGTTCGTCGAGATCGAGCACGATCGAGGCCGAGCCGAGCATGTGGCCAGCGTCGATATAACACGCGCGGATGCCGTCACCGAGCGCGAACGGCCGGTCATAGGCGACGCTGCGCGTGAAGTAGTCCATCGCATGGAACGCGTCGTCGAGCGTGTACAGCGCCTGCATCGGCTCGTCGCCGTTGCGATGCGCGTACTTCGCGCGTTGGCGCGCTTCCGATTCCTGCAACGATGCCGCATCGGCGAGCACGATACGCGCCAGTTCGCGGGTCGCCGCGGTACACACGATCTCGCCGCGAAAACCGCGCTTGACGAGCAGCGGAATGCGCCCGCAATGGTCGAGGTGTGCGTGGGTCAGCAACAGGAAGTCGATCGACGCCGGATCGAAGCCGAAATCGTCGCGGTTCTCCTCCTCGACCGCGCGGCCGCCCTGGAACAGGCCACAGTCGACCAGCAGGCGCGTGCCGGCGCATTCGACCAGGTGGCAGGACCCGGTGACCTGGCGCGCGGCACCGTGAAACGCGATATGCATCAACATCCCTCCTCAGCGGTGCATGCACGGGTGACGCTGCAGCGCGGTCGGCCCCGGCGCAAGGCGGTCCGCTGCGCCGAGCCCGGCGCTATTCCACGTTGGCGGCGCCGATCCACAGGCGGTTGCCGTCCGGGTCCTCGATGCGGAATTCGGTCATGTCGTAGAACGTCGTTTCGAGATCCGCAACGACCAGTCCGCTTTCGCGCGCCCGCCGATGGAACGCGACGAGATCGTCGGGATAAAGGTACAACACGGCGGCGCGCGGCCGGCCCGCGTGCGCCGCGATCGACTGGTCGAGCATCAGTTCGCAATCGCCGCTGCGCAGCATTGCCCAACCCCATTCGTCGTTGCGCTGCTCGAGCGTGAAGCCGAGCTTCGCGTAGAACGCGATGCTCGTGGCGATGTCCCTCACGGGCTGCATCGGCACGATGCGGCGAAGCGGCATGGCAGTCTCCTGCGGTGTGCGGGTATTGACCGCGTTCACGCGGCCGGCAAGGCGGCGTGCGCCCGGCGACCGATCATCGCGCGTTCGCGGCGATCGCGCATCCGGTCCGGCGCGCAACGGCCAGCCCCGGGCCGGATCGGCGCGACCGCGGCGGGAACGACCTGCGCGCTGCTTGACCCAGATCATCGCGCGATCGCGACGCGGCGGCCGATCATCGCGGAATCCGACGCGATGCGCGCGTCGATCGGAGACCGCGATGGAGTTCCACGTCAACCTTTCCCGTCCGCTTCCGGATCAGGCACTCATCGAAAGCGTGATCACCGCCGTGGATCCGGCGGCCGTCGTCGACATCGACGCGTCGGCACGCGAACTGCGCGTCAACACCTGGGTCGACGCCGGCCAGCTGATTGAACTGGTCGGCCACGCCGGCTATTTCGTCGCGCCCGACGAGGTCAGGCAGATGCCCTCGATCTGCTGCGGCGGTTGCAGCGGCTGAGTCCATCGCGTGGCGCATGAGGTCGCTGCGCTGACGCAGTTCGGCCGAAATCTTATGGCGGGCACGCGCCATCGACCGGCTCGAAGCCCGAGCGATGCAGGTTGCCGGGGCGCGCATGCACCTGGCCGAACACGCCGAGTGTGTCGCCGACACCCGCGCCGTCCCAGACCACGATGATCTCGCCGCCCGCGGCGATCGCGAGCGCGGGTCGCAGCTGGCCGCCGGCCACGGTCGTGTTGACCGCGACCTCGAGCGCGTTCGGCGCGCCGAATTCGTCGAAACGCCGCATGAAGATGCCACTGTCATCGCCGCTTCCGTTGCCTTGCCAGACCACGACGAAGCCGCCATCCGGCATTGCCGCCACGGCCGGCGCGCCCTGGTAGCCGGCGGTCGTCAGGTTGACGCGGATCTCGTCACCGAGCGCGATGCCCGCCGCGTTGTAGCGCCGCGCGAAGACGCCCTGGTCGTCGCCCGGACCATTGCCCTGCCAGACCACGAGATGACGCCCGTCGCGCTGCATGGCGAGGTCGGGCGTCATCTGGGTGCCGCTGGTCGTCACATTCACGCGCACTTCGCCGGATGTCGGCAGTCCGCTCGCATCGAAACGGCGCAGGAACACGCCCTGGCTGTCCCCGGGGCCGTTGCCACGCCAGACGACGGCGTGGCTGCCGCTCGCCGCGGCCGCAATGCGCGGCTGGAACTGGCCGTCGGTGGTCGTCGTGTTGAGCATCGCGACGTCGGCTGCCGGCGCACCATTCCCGTCGAACAGGCGGCGGTAGGTGCCGAGACTGTCGGCGCTGCCGGCACCCGACCAGACCACTGCGAGATTCCCGTTTGCGGTCGGACTGGCCGCCGGATACGCCGGCTGCCCGATCGGCTGCAATGGCACGGCCAGGTAGTCGCCGGACAATGTGCCGTCGGCGCCGTAGCGACCGGTGACGATGCCGTCACGCCGGGTCCACGTGCTCGGACCGGTCTGCTCCCAGTACGTGCCCGCCCAGGCGGCCTGGAATCCGCCGTTCGCCAGTGCAACGAGCGCGGGGCGATGCACGTACATGCCCATTGCGCGGCCTTCGACCGCGTCGAGCAGATCCATCTCGCCGCCGATGCGCTGGCCATCGGTGGTGACGCGCTGGCCGCGCATTTCGTCGAACAGCGAGGCCACGCCGTGGTGCCAGGCGACGAGGAAGCCGCCGCTGGAGTCGACGATGACGTTCGGCACGCTCTGGCCGGTTTCGGTGAGCGTGTTGAGCCGGAACTCGCTGCCGACGGCAGCCGG
Organism: uncultured Dokdonella sp.; assembly: GCA_964587775.1. Taxonomy (GTDB): domain Bacteria; phylum Pseudomonadota; class Gammaproteobacteria; order Xanthomonadales; family Rhodanobacteraceae; genus Dokdonella. The sequence continues at coordinate 130,593 of CAZPLY010000003.1, read as the reverse complement.
CGGCAACGGCTGGCACGGATCGGGCGCGCCGGCCTGCACGGGTCCGATGACGGTCGCGAGCAACACGAGGCCGAGGGGGCGCAGGCCCGGTTTCGCACGGGGATCGGACATGTCGGCAGCTCGTGGTCGGGAAGATGCACGAACAGGCGCAGAACAGTGCGAAGCTGGCTCAATTGCGTTGCACCGGCGTCGCGCCGTCCGCGCCGGCTGCACAATGAGGGGTCGGCATCAGGCTTTGCCGCTACCGGGAGACGAGCGATGAGCACCACCTTGCAGAAGCGCGTCGCCCAGTTGTGCGCATGCTCGTATGACGAAGCCTTGCGCGTCATCGCCGATGGCGGCGCGCGCATCGACGGCGTTGTCGTGCACGATGCCGATCGGGTCGTCGACGACGGATCGGTCACGATCTCGCCCGAGGCGCAACCCGACGCGATCGAACCGGCGACCGTGCTCTGGCACAAGCCGGCCGGTGTCGCGTGCAGCGCACCCGGCGATCCGGTCGTCGAGGCGACACGCTGGAGCGAGGACCGCTCGGGCGTCGTCATGCTGCCGCGCCATTACCGTGGCCTCACGCTGCTGATGCCGATCGAGCCCGTGGCCAGCGGCCTCGTCGTGTTGAGCCAGGATGGCCGCGTGTGGCGTCGCCTGACCGAGGATGCGGTCGAGATCGAACAGGAATTCGTCGTCGACGTCAGCGGCCAGCGCTCGCCTTACTCGCTCGGCATGCTCATGCGCGCGCCGCCGTACAACGGCCGGCCGCTGCCACCCTTCAAGGTCAGCTGGCAGAGCGAGATGCGCCTGCGTTTCGCGGTCCCGAACGTGCAGCCGGGGATGTTGCGTCACGTCTGCGCGGCCGCGCATCTCGACGTCGTCGGCATGCGCCGCCTGCGCATCGGACGCATCGCGCTCGCGAAGATGCCGGTCGGTACGTGGCGGGCGCTGCCGGCCTCGGAAAAGTTCTGACGACCCCGGAACTCCATCCCTGACGATCGCGCACACGACCGATTCATCGGGCCTGTCGGCCCTGCGCGCGAGCACGCTACACGTGCAATTCAATCCCCGTCGCGGCACGGGCCATCGATCGCCATGTCTTCACGCGACCGACGTCGTATCGGGTCCAGCGCGAGTGGAAGGTCTGACGATCATAGGTCCCGTCAAGCGCAACGGTCCGGTCGTCGAGCAGGAACTCGATCGCCTGGCCCTCGTGCGGAAGTCCGGTCGAACTCGTAGTCCATAGCCCTTGCATGTCGTACCCCTGAAATGTGGAACGTGCATCGATGAATCGGGGCTTCGGCACGTGGCAGGGCCCTGAATGCATCCTGCACGTTCGTTCAGCCGCCCTCTGTTCGCTGACGCACACGGCCGAAAGGTGCGGTGGGAGCGCAACGCGCGCCTCGGATGCGTCCGCACCGGATAAGGACTACTCTGTTCGTTGCCGCACATACGCGATTCGATGCGGAAGCTAGCGTTGCGTGTCCACGGCCATCGCGCGCACGTCCCGAACTGCATGGCAAAGCCGACGGACAACCCGAGAAGGAACCACCTGCTAGCCGCGATCCCGGGGGCGGAGTGGGATCGGTTTGCCCCGCACCTGAAGCCCGTCACGCTCGCCCTTGGCGACGTGCTCTACGAATCCGGAACCGAGCAGCCGTACGTGTACTTCCCGACCGATTCGATCGTGTCGCTGTTGTACGTCATGGAAAATGGCGCGTCGGCCGAGATCGCGATTGTCGGCAACGAGGGCCTGGTCGGTATTTCATTGTTCATGGGTGGCAGTACGACCTCGAGTCGCGCCGTCGTGCAAAGCGCCGGGCGCGGCTATCGGATGCGCGCCCAGTTCATCCGCGACGAGTTCATCCTGGCCGGACCCGTACAGCAGCTGTTCCTGCGCTATACGCAGGCACTGCTCACGCAGATGGGGCAGACCGCGGTCTGCAACCGCCACCACTCGCTGGACCAGCAGCTGTGCCGCTGGTTGCTGATGAGCATCGAGCGCCTCGATTCGGATGAACTCGTGATGACCCAGGAACTGATCGCGAACATGCTCGGCGTGCGTCGCGAAGGCGTCACGCAAGCGGCCGGCAAGCTGCAGCGCGCTGGCGTGATCTCCTACTACCGCGGGCATATCCGCATTCTCGATCGCGCGCGCCTTGGTGAGATGGCCTGCGAATGCTATGAAGTCGTGCGACGCGAGTTCGCCCGCCTGCTGCCTTGGCAAACCATCCAGTCCGCCGCTCCCGTGAAAACGCAGCGCAAGACAGGTCCGCGCACCTCGAAGTCCTGAACGGCTACCGTCCGGGAAGGGCCATATGTTCGCTGCAGGACAGACAGTCGCCCGCCCGCACCGCATGCTCGATGTCCGTGCCAGCAGCGGATGCCGTGCTTCGAAGGAACTCCATCGACGTTCGGGCACCCCTTTGTGCACCGACCGAAGAGGGTTCCATGTCCGCAGCGCCACGTGTTTCCCCGGGCAACCTGCTGCTGACGGCCTTGCCGGTCGCCGAGCGTTCGCGATTGCTTGCGGACTGCAACGAAGTCGAACTCGTTTTCGGCAGCGTGCTGTTCGAGCAGGGCGAGCGCATGCGCCACGTCTACTTTCCGACCACGAGCTTCATCTCGATGCTGACCACAATCGATGACGATTCGACGATCGAAGTCGGCATGATCGGCAATGAAGGCATGTGCGGCTTCCACCTCGTGCTCGATGGCAACACCGCGCCGCTGCGCGCCCTGACCCAGGGCGGCGGTGCCGCCTGGCGCATGCCGACCGCAAAGTTCCGCCGCTATCTCGACAGCATGCCGGCCTTGCGCACGCTCATGCATCGCTATGTGCATGTCCTGCTGCGCCAGTTGGCGCAAACGGTTGCGTGCTCGCGCTTCCACGTCGTCGACCAGCGGCTCGCCCGATGGTTGCTCATGACCGGCGATCGCGCGCACGCGGATTCGTTCCCGGTGACCCAGGAATTCCTCGCCTTCATGCTCGGGGTGCGCCGCGTCGGCGTCACGGCCGCGGCGGGCATCCTGCAGGCAGCCCATCTGATCCGCTATTCGCGCGGCCACCTGACGATCCTCGACCGCAGGCGACTCGAATCGGCCGCATGCGCATGCTATCGCTCGGATCTTCAAACGTATCGGCAAGGGCTCGGCACGCGCACGCGGCGCTGACGCGTCGGCCTAGCGCGCGCGCTGCCGGGCCGCGAGGCTCGCAATCGCTGCCCGCGAGATGTCGCTGAGGCCATCGCCACCCGCATCGAAGTGGGCGACGATGCGCTTGCGCATGCGCGGTTCCCAGTAGCTCTCGATATGCCTGACGATGCCGGCGATGCCGGCTGCGCGGTCGGGCTCCGACGAAAAATAATCGCCGATGTCATTCGCCATCTGCACGAGTCGTTCGGCGTCCATGGTCACGTCGGTCCATCGCTGATGCGCTGCGCATGAGTGTAGACGACGTGGCTGGCGGCGCGCGCAAAGCCGATCAGGGTGACGCCGGTTGAGTCGGCGAGGTGGATCGCGAGCGCGGTCGGTGCTGAAATCGCGACGATCAGCGCGATGCCGACCGTGGCGGCCTTCTGCACCATCTCGTAGCTCGCGCGACTCGTGATGACGAGGAAACCGAGGTGTGTGTCGATGCCGTTACGCGCCAGCGCGCCGATCAGCTTGTCGAGCGCGTTGTGCCGACCGACATCCTCGCGCACGAGCACGATGTCGCCGCGCACATCAGCCCAGGCAGCGGCGTGGGTCGCGCCGGTCAGGGCGTTCAACGGTTGGCCATCGGCCATGGCAGCGAGCGCGCGATGCAGCGTCCCGCCCGAAATCGTGATCGCAGCACCGACACGATCCGGATGTCGCACGACATCCTCGAGCTGACGCGAACCGCACAGCCCGCAACTGCTGCGCCCGGTCAGGTTGCGCTCGCGCAGCGCGACTGCAGCGGCGCGCACCTGCGGAATCCGCACGTCGATTTCGATGCCTTCGAGCCGGGTGCGCACGTCGATGCCTTCGATTTCCGCAACCGAACCGATCACCACTTCGCTGAGCGAGAAACCGAGCGCGAAGTCCTCGAGATCGCCCGGCGTCGCCATCATCACGACGTGCGGCTGGCCGTTGTAGTGCAGGGCTATCGGGATCTCGGCTGCGATCCAGTCGTCATCGCGCGTGCGTTGGCCTGCCTGCGCGCGCCCGACCGAGCGACGCACCGCCTTTTCAGCAACACCAGCGATGCGCGCATCGTCCGCAGCAGGAATTGCAGGATTCCCGAGTGCCAGCGTTTCGTTGTACGACGGAGCCATGGGAACGCACTTCGCGGCGAATGAGCCGCGCGAATGGAGGCGCGGCGACTGTAGCAGCGGCCAAGTGCGAGGGGATAGCTACGGGCTAGGGGTAAGGGACGATGGCGCACGGTTCTGCTTCCGGGCGAAGTCCCATCGCCTGGCGCGGGGAGAAGGGAAGCTGCAGCGGCAATTCGGAGCATCCCTCCCTCATCCGCCCTGCGGGCACCTTCTCCCGGGGGGAGAAGGGAAGCCAAGGCCAATCGCTGTCGTCGCGCACGATACAAGAACAGGCCCCGCGAGGCCCGTTTCAATCGACGCCCACACGAACGCCATGAACGTCTCGCCCCTCGCCCTTCGCCCATGATGCACGGCGAATGATCCGCGACCGCGGCACTTTGCGTATGTCGAGGCATCAGGGCGTCCGCCCTTGCCAGGAGTACCGTAATGCATCGTCACCTTGTCGCCTGCACGCTTGCCCTCGCCGCCAGTCCCGCCGTTGCGGTCGACGGATTGCTCGATTCGAGCTTCGGCATCTTTTCCAGCGGTCGCAACCTCGTTGCGCTCGACCAGGGAGGAACGAACGCCGACACGCTGGCCGATGTGCTGGTCGGTGCGGACGGGCGCATCTTCCTTGTCGGCACCAGCGAGGGTCCCGGCGGCAGCTCACGCTACTCGATCACGCGGCTTGCCGCGAACGGACTCGTCGATGCCTCGTTCGGTACCGACGGCACCGTCTATTCGGGCGCGAGCAATGTCATCGCGCGGCGCGCCCGATTCGATGGCGCCGGCAACATCCTGATCCTCGGCGCGCAGAAATTCGCCGCCGAAGACCGCGACTTCCATGTCTGCCGCTACAACGTGCAGGGCGAAGCCGTGCCGTTCACTGGCCCTGGCACGCCGTGCATCCGCATCGCATTCGATATTGCCGGCGGCAACCTCGCCGATGTGGCGAATGATTTCCTCGTCGATCCGCTCGGCCGCATCGTCATCGCGGGTGTCGCCGGCGTCTCGGCGACCAGCGAGTTCGCGGCGCTGGCGCGCATCTCGGCCGACGGCACGCTGGATGCCAGCTTCGGTGACGGCGGCAAGCGCGTCCATGCGCCCGCCGCGGGCCAGATCAACCGCTTCAATGCGATCGCGCGCCGGGCCGACGGAAAGTTCATCGCGGTCGGAGAAGCCGGCGATCGTTCGGCGCAGGACGGAACCGGTGCGCTTTTTGCCCGCCTGACCGTGAATGGCACGCTCGACCCCACGTACCAGAGCGGCAACGGCTTCACGCGCTACAACGTCAACCAGGGCGAGCCGTTCAACCGTGACGAGGCCGCGCTGTCGGTGAAGATCCTCTCCGATGGTTCGATGCTGATGGCGGGCAGCGCCGAGAACCTGTCCAGCAGCGATCGCCGGATCGTGTTCGTGTACAAGATCCCCGAAGCGGATTTCGCCGCGATCGACACCAGTTTCGGCAACAACGGCATAACCAGGCTCGGCGCCGGTTACAGCTTCGACTTCGGCGACATGCTCGTGCAGAGCGACGGCGCGATCGTGCTGCTCGGCACCTCGCGCGCGACCGCCGCGCCCGCGCTCGACATGCACGTACTGCGACTCGATGCGGATGGTGGCCTCGACTCGTCCGGATTCGGCGTGGTCGGGCGCACCACGATCGACTTCCTGACCGCAGGCGAGCTCGACCATGGCGTGCGCGCGGCCTCGCAGAACGGCCGGCTGATCGTCGCCGGACATTCGCTGTCGGGCCCGGGCCCGCAGAACTACGACCTGACCGTGGCCCGTCTGGCCAACGACCTGATCTTCGCCAACGGCTTCGAATAGTCGCGGCACCGGTTTCGTGGCCGCGCCGATGGGTCGAGCGAAAAGGGCCCACGGAGGCCGGCCAAGTCGATACCATGCGGGCGATGCAGGAGCTGTCGCCCGCGATCACGTCCGCACTTGCCGTGGCCAACGAGCCGCAGGGCCGCGAGCGCCTGTTCGCCCTCGTGTATGAAGACATGCTGCGCATTGCGCGCGCGCAACTCGCGCGCAACCAGCGCGGCAACACGCTCGACACGCGCGCGCTGGTCAGCGAGGCCTACCTCAAGCTCGAGCGCGCCGGTCTCGATTACGCGAACCGCGTGCATTTCTACGCGACGGTGGCGCGTGCGATGCGCCAGGTCGCAATCGACTATGCGCGCGCCCGGCTCGCCGAGCGTCGCGGCGGCGGCGCCGAACATGTCGACATCGATGCGCTGGCCGACCATCCGCTTGCGGTCGACGCCCAGGCCGGACAATTGCTCGCGATCGACAAGGCGCTGCACAAGCTTGCGACGCTCGACGAACGCCTCGTGACCGTTGTCGAACTGCGCTTCTTCTCCGGACTCGAAGTCAAGGAAATCGCGGAACTGCTCGGCGTTTCCGAACCGACGGTCAAGCGCGACACGCGTGCCGCCAAGGCGTTCCTGCAGAACGAACTCGCGCACGTGCACGACGGGTAATGCCGCTGCGCGCGCTTGATCCCTTGCGCCGCCGGATTGCGTATAAGGCTCTGCAACCGCTTGTGCGTGCGGAGCCGTGCCGCCCGTTCCACGCGCAGCGCGCCATGCTGCGAAAATGTGCCATCGGTCAGGGGAGTCGGTCATGGACGCGCAAGACTGGGCCCGCGCCCGCGCGATCTTCGATGCGCTGGCGGACGTGCCGCCCGAACACTGGAACGAACGCCTCGATGCGCTCGGCGTGGACGATGCGCACCTGCGCGTCGAAATCCTCGCCCTGCTCGACGCCGATCGCGCCGCGCTGCTGCAGACCGACATCGGCGCGCAGGCACCGCAGGTTCTCGCCGACCTCGCGGCGGACGCGACCGACGCGCAGTACCACGGACTCGCCGGCACGCGGGTCGGCGCCTTCGAACTGTTGCGCGAACTCGGGCGTGGCGGCATGGGGACGGTCTGGCTCGCCGAGCGCATCGATGGCGAGTTCCGCCAGCAGGTCGCGGTCAAGCTGATCCGTCCCGGCTGGGACGCGGCCGACGTGCTTGCGCGCTTCCGTGCCGAACGGCAGATCCTCGCCGGCCTCACGCATCCGAACATCGCGCACCTGGTCGATGGCGGCGTGACCCGCGACGGACGGCCGTGGCTCGCGCTTGAACACGTCGACGGCGTCGACCTGCACGAGCATTGCGATCGCGAACGTCTCGATCTTGCGAAACGACTGCGGCTGTTCCTGACCGTATGCGACGCGGTCAGCCATGCGCATGCGCATCTCGTCGTGCATCGCGACCTGAAGCCTTCGAACCTGCTGGTGACGCGCAACGGCGAGGTCAAGCTGCTCGATTTCGGCATCGCGAAGCTGATCGATGCCGAAGCGTCGCAGGTCAGCGTCACGCGCGTGTTCACGCCGGAGTACGCCGCGCCCGAGCAGGTGCGTGGCGAAGTCGTGACCACGGCGGTCGACGTCTACGCGCTCGGCCTGCTGCTGTACGAACTGCTGACCGGTCGGCGTCCGTACAAGGTCGCGGATTCGACGCCGGCGGCCTACGAGCGCGCGATCCTTGACCAGGAGCCGACCCGGCCGAGCGTCGCGGTCACGCGCGACGGCGATGCGGCCGGCGCGGACGCGCTCGCCGCGCAACGCGAGCTGACCCCGCAGCGCCTTCGCCGCGAGCTGCGCGGAGACCTCGACGCGATCGTGATGAAGGCGCTGCGCAAGGATCCGCGCGATCGCTACGCCAGCGTCGGCGACCTCGCCGCCGACGTCGAGCGCCACCTCGCGCGCGAGCCCGTGCTCGCCCGTCGCGGCGGCTGGCGCTACCGAGCGGCGCGCCTGCTGCGCCGCCATGCCGTCGCCGCGACGCTGTCGGCACTGGCCGTGCTGCTGCTCGCCGGTGGCTTGGCCGCGACCGCATGGCAGGCGCGCGAGGCCGCGGCGCAACGCGACCTCGCGCGCGGCGAGAGCGCGAAGGCACGGCAGACCGTACAGTTCCTGCTCGACATCTTCCGCAGCGCCGATCCGGCGGCGACGCAGGGACGCAAGGTCACGGCCGAGGAACTGCTTGCGCGCGGCGTCGAGCGCGTCGACCACGCACGCATCGACGATGCCTCGGTGCGCTTCGACCTGCTGATCGCGATGGGCGAGGCCTATCTCGGCATCGGCGAATCGCGCGAAGCCTTCACCCTGTTCGACCGCGCGCTCACCCTGCAGGCCGAGCAGCTGCCCGAGGCCGTTGCCCGGCGCGTGCGCGGGCTCGTGCTGCGCGCACGCAGCCGCGGCGGCAAGGACGAACTCGACGCCGCCGCGCAGGACCTCGACGAGGCCAGCCGCCTGTTGCCGGCCGACGTGGCCGACACCGAGCTTGGCGCCGACCTGCTGGTCTCTCGCGGTATCAATCGCATGGCGCGCGGCGACATCACCGGCGCGATCTACGACATGTCGCTCGGCGTCGAGCGCTTCCGTCGCACGCGCGGCATCGCGGACGACCAGACCACAAGCGCCGCGATCACGCTGAGCTGGGCCTACGACGACCAGGATCGCCATGCAGAGGCGCGCGCCCTGCTCGAACCGATCGTCGCCGCGCTGCGCGCCGCACCCGAGGCCAATCCGGTACGCCTCGCCGATGCGCTCGACGCGCTCGCCAACACCTACACGACGAGCGCCGAGGCGAAGCCGGCCTCGGCGATGCGCCGCGATGCGCTCGAGATCACGCGGCGCGTCTACGGCGCCGACCACGGCTACGTCGAGATCCGCCTCAACAACCTCGCCTTCAGCCTGATGCGCGAGCACGACTACGCCGGCGCGCGGGCCGCCCTGGAGCAGGCCCTCGCGATGCGCGAGAAGACCGACTCGCCTGGCTCGCGTCGGATCGGCAGCCTGTACAACAACCTGGCGTCGGCGCACTACGCGGCCGGCGAGTGGGCCGAAGCCGAGTGCCTGTGGGGACAGGCCCTCGAGATCCGCCGCAAGGGCAAGGATCCGACCGATGTCGCGTTCAGCCTGGCCGGCAGTGCGGGCGCCGCGCGTGAACAGGGTCGTCTTGACGACGCGCGCGCGCGCATCGCCGAAGCGGTCGGCCTGCTGCGCGCGCATCCGTCACCGAAGCCGACCCACCTCGCGCGCACCCTGGTCGAGGCGACCGAAGTCGATCTTGCCGAAGGCCATGTCGACTGCAAGGCGGTCAATGAAGCGGTCACGCTGATGCAGGCGAATGCGCCGGCCGACGATCCGCAACGCCTGTATGCCGAACTGGTTGGCGCGGCGTGCGCGTGGCGCGACGCGTCGAGCGACGCGAACCGGCAAGGCCTGGCCGCTGCCGAAGCGGCGATGCGTGCGGAGTTTCCGCCGGATGCCGCGCGCCTGCGCCAGATGGCACGCTACCTGCCGCGCTGAGGGCTGCCGCCTGCGGCGAATTGCGTCGGTGGGCGTCGACCAAGGCGCCCTGCCCCGGCAACGTCGCATCCCTGCGCCCTGGCGCATCCCCATGACCCGGCCCCAGGCCGGTTCGCCCCGTTGCAGTCCGGCGTACGCGATGGGGCGCGATTTCCTGACATCGGGTTTTTCCTGTTGCCCGATCGCGGGCTCGCCGGCAGACTGGGTCGAAAGGCATGCGGGTTTCCGGCACCCCAGGGTCCAGCCACTGACGGGCCTCGGCATGCCGCCCAGCGGCCGGGCCGCTCGGCGCAACGCGCCGCCCTGCCTCGTCCGGGGTCGGAACCGGCGCGCCTGGTTTTCTTCGCTGCGCAACAGGGGAGTACACGCATGACCCGATAACCGGCGCTGCGGCGCCGTGCTGGCCCTGGCGCTGCTCGGCGGCGCGTCCAGCGCGTCGGCCGCCGTTTGCTTCGTCAAGACCACGGGCCTGGCCGCCAACAGCGGCGCCAGCTGGTCGCAGCCGAAGGATCTGCCCAGCGCACTGAACGCCGCGAGCTGCGACGACATCCGCGTCGCGCGCGGCGTCTACAAGCCGCCGGCGACGCCAACTCCCGGGGCGGACCTGACCCTGCGCCGCGGCGTCGAGGTCTACGGCGGCTTCGAGGGCCTGCCCGGAAGCGAGAACGACTTCGCCAGCCGCAACCCGAAGCTGAACCCGACGGTCATTTCCGGCGACATCGGTGGCGATGACATCGTCAACGGCGACGGCGTGACGGTCAGCCACGCCGACGTCCAGGGGATCAACCGGTACCTGTTCTCGCTGGAGCCGGGCAACGGCCAGTTGGGCAACGACAGCGTGCTCGACGGATTCATCCTGACCGCGGCGCAAGCGTGGGCATTGATGTGCAGCGTGGGCCCCGGGCCCGGCGAATGCAGCCCCACCCTGCGCAACCTGGTATGGATCGGCAACCAGGGCACCCTGTTCCTCGTTGCGGGCAGCGGCGGGCGCGTGCGGCCGCTGCTGGTCGATTCGACGTTTCGCAACAACACCGCTTCGTTTGATTCCAACGGCACCGGCGCCGTCGTTTACGTGCTCATCCAGCAGCAAGGCCTGGTCGCGCCGCGCTTCAGCAACGTCACCTTCCACAACAACTTGGCGAGCTACGGTGGCGTGTTCGGCGTCGAATCCTCGGGCGGCACGTTCACGGGCCGCCTCGACCACGCCACCCTGGCCGGCAATTCGGCCGCCTTGAGCGGCGGCGTGGCCTACATGACCGGCACCGAAAGCACGGCCTCGCTGGAGTTCACCAATTCCGTCATCTGGGGCAATACCGCGCCGAGCGAGCCGGTCTTCCACCACCAGAGTTACCGGCAGTGGGCCACCGTGCGCGCCAGCGTGCTGCAGGGCGGCTGCCCGGTCGGCTACACGTTCTGCACCGACATCGCCACCGGCGATCCGCTGCTGGGCCCGCTGCAGGACAACGGCGGCTACACGCCGACCCTGCTGCCCGGCGCCGGCGGCAGCGCCATCGACCACGCCGACCTCGCCGACTGCCTGCCCGCCGACCAGCGCGGCGTGACGCGGCCGCAAGGTGCCGGATGCGATGCCGGCGCGGTGGAAAGCACCGACCCGCTGTTCCGCTACGGCTTCGAGGGCTGACGCGCGGCGGAACCTGGGCGGGGTGTGACGGACGGCCGCGCACGCAGGCGGGAACCTCGACGTAGTTCAAACCGTGCCGCGCGATCGCGCCACCGGCAGCGTCGGTTCGGCCGCGCGCCGACGTTCGCGCAGCAGCGCCTGCTGCACCTCGCTGAACGCGCGATAGCGTCGCTGCCATTCCGAAGGCTGGCCGACGCGCGTGACTTCGACGGCGGTGACCTTGTACTCGGGGCAATTGGTCGCCCAGTCCGAGTTCTCGGTGGTGATCACGTTCGCGCCAGAGAACGGGTGATGGAACGTCGTGTAGACGACCCCGGGTTGCATGCGCGCACTGAGCTGCGCGCGCAGCACGGTCTCGCCGGCGCGGCTCGCGATGCCGACCCAGTCGCCATCGGCGATGCCGCGTGTCTCGGCGTCGTGCGGGTGGATCTCGATCCGGTCCTCGGCATGCCAGAGCGAATTCGGCGTGCGTCGCGTCTGCGCACCGACGTTGTACTGGCTGAGGATGCGTCCCGTGGTCAGGATCAGCGGGTACTTCGCGTTGACCTTCTCGCGGGTCGGCACGTATTCGGTGCGCAGGAAGCGGCCCTTGCCGCGCACGAACTCCTCGACGTGCATCGTCGGCGTGCCTTCCGGCGCACCTTCGTTGCAGGGCCACTGGATGCTGCCGAGTTCGTCGATGCGCGCAAAACTCACGCCGGCGAAGGTCGGTGTCAGGCGTGCGATCTCGTCCATGATCTCGGCCGGGTGCGCGTAGTGCATCGGATAGCCCATCGCATTCGACAGCAACTGGGTGATTTCCCAGTCGGCGTATCCGCCTTGCGGCGCCATGACGCGGCGTACGCGCGAAATGCGCCGTTCGGCATTCGTGAACGTGCCGTCCTTTTCGAGGAAGGTCGAGCCGGGCAGGAAGACATGGGCGAACTTCGCCGTCTCGTTGAGGAACAGGTCCTGGACGACGATGCACTCCATCGCGGAAAGCGCTGCGGTGACGTGCTGCGTATCCGGATCGGACTGGGCGAGGTCCTCGCCCTGGATATACAGACCGCGGAATTCGCCATCGAGCGCAGCTTCGAACATGTTCGGAATGCGCAGCCCCGGTTCGGCCTGCAGGGTCGCGCCCCAGGCTTGCTCGAACTGCGCACGGACGCCGGGGTCGGAGACATGCCGGTAGCCGGGCAACTCGTGCGGGAACGAACCCATGTCGCACGAGCCCTGCACGTTGTTCTGGCCGCGCAACGGGTTGACGCCGACGCCGCGCCGACCGATGTTGCCGGTCGCCATCGCGAGGTTCGCGATGGCGATCACGGCGGTCGATCCCTGCGCGTGTTCGGTGACGCCGAGACCGTAATAGATCGCGGCGTTGCCGCCCGTTGCGTAGAGGCGCGCGGCAGCCCGCACGCGTGCGGCCGGCACGCCCGTTTCGGCTTCGGTCGCTTCGGGCGAATGGCGCGCGTCGGCGATGAACGCCCGCCATCCGGCGAAGTCGCCTGCTTCGCAGCGCAGGGCGACGAAGGCCTCGTCGACCAGTCCTTCGGCCACGATCACATGCGCGATCGCGTTGAGCAGGGCGACGTTCGTGCCGGGCTTCAGGGCAAGGTGGAAGGCGGCCTCGACGTGCGGCGTGCGGACAAGATCGATGCGGCGCGGATCGGCGATGATGAGCCTCGCCCCCTCGCGCAACCGGCGTTTCATCTGCGAGGCGAAGACCGGATGCGCATCGGTCGGGTTCGCGCCGAGGATGAAGATCACGTCGGCATCCATGACCGAATCGAAGTCCTGGGTGCCGGCCGACTCGCCGAGCGTCTGCTTGAGTCCGTAGCCGGTCGGCGAGTGGCAGACGCGCGCGCAGGTGTCGACATTGTTGTTGCCGAATGCCGTGCGCACGAGCTTCTGCACGAGCCAGGTTTCCTCGTTCGTGCAGCGCGACGAGGTGATGCCGCCGATCGAATCGCGGCCATGCGCGACCTGGATGCGCCGGAACTCGCCCGCCGCATGCGCGATCGCCTCGTCCCAGGAAACGACCTGCCACGGATCACCGATGCTGGCCCGGATCATCGGCGTCGTGATGCGTTCGGCGTGCGTCGCGTAGCCGATCGCGAAGCGCCCCTTGACGCACGAGTGGCCATGGTTCGCGCGACCGTTCATGTCGGGCACCATGCGCACGATGTCCTCGCCTTTCAGTTCGGCGCGGAACGAGCAGCCGACCCCGCAATAGGCGCAGGTCGTGACGACGCTGCGCAGCGCCTGGCCTTTCTCGATCAGCGAGTTCTCGCTCAATGCGGCGGTCGGACAGGCCTGCACGCAGGCGCCGCACGAGACGCATTCGGAATCCATGAATGTCTCGCCGGCGCCGGCCGCGACCTTCGAGTCGAAACCGCGGCCTTCGATCGTCAAGGCGAACGTGCCCTGGATCTCGTTGCACGCGCGCACGCAGCGCGAGCAGACGATGCACCGCGCCGGATCGAAACTGAAGTACGGGTTCGATCGATCCTTGGCCGCGAACAACGGGTTTGCCGCGGTCTGCGCGGATGTGCAGCCGTGCGTCGTCGTCTGCCGATCGCCAGGCGGCGGCGCATGCGCGTGCACATGGTTTGCTCCGCCGGCCGGATAGCGCACGTCGCGCAAGCCGACCACGCCGGCCATGTCCTGCAGCTCGCAATGGCCGTTGGCCGGACAGGTCAGGCAATCGAGCGGATGGTCGGAGACGTACAGCTCCATGACGCCGCGCCGCAGCTCCCCGAGGCGCGCGGTCTGCGTGGTCACGCGCATTCCTTCGGCGACCGGTGTCGTGCACGAGGCCGGGTAGCCCTTCATGCCTTCGATCTCGACGAGGCACAGCCGGCACGAGCCGATCGCTGCGAGCGAATCGGTCGCGCACAGCTTCGGGATGTCGATCCCGTTCGTCGCCGCCGCGCGCATGACCGAAGTGCCGGCCGGCACCTCGACCGCCACGCCGTCGATTTCGAGGCGCACGCGCCCGAGTGCGGCGATCGACTGGATCGCCGGCGTGCCATGGTCGCTTTCGACAATCGAACGCATCACGCCATCTCCGATTCAGGGCGTCACTACCGGCATCAGGCGGTCGGGACATCGCCCGCCGACGCGAAATCACCCGGAAAATGATCGAGCGCGCTCAGCACCGGATACGGCGTGAGCCCGCCCAGCGCACACAGCGAGCCGTGCACCATCGTGTCGCACAGGCTGCGCAGCAGCGCCGTTTCACGCTTGCGCGCTTCGTTGCCGGCGACCCGCAGGCGGTCGATGGCCTCGACGCCGCGCGTCGAGCCGATCCGGCACGGCGTGCACTTTCCGCACGACTCGATCGCACAGAATTCCATCGCGAAGCGGGCCTGTTCGAGCATGTCGACGCTGTCGTCGAAAACGACGATGCCGCCATGCCCGAGCATCGCGCCGACCTCAGCGAACGCCTCGTAGTCGACCGGCGTGTCGAAGCGTGATTCGGGCAGGTAGGCGCCGAGCGGGCCGCCGACCTGGACCGCACGGATCGGTCGGCCGCTCGCCGAGCCGCCGCCGTAGTCGTACAGCAGCTCGCGCAGGCTGAGCCCGAACGCGCGCTCGACGAGGCCGCCGCGCCGGATGTTTCCGGCGAGCTGGATCGGCAAGGTGCCGCGCGAACGGCCACTGCCGTAGTCGCGGTACCAGTCGGCACCGTGGGAGAGGATGTCGGGAACCGAAGCGAGCGTGATGACGTTATTGACAAGGGTCGGTCGTCCGAACAGGCCCTTGATCGCCGGCACGGGCGGCTTGCTGCGCACTTCGCCGCGGCGGCCTTCGAGGCTTTCGAGCAGTGCGGTTTCCTCGCCGCAGATATAGGCGCCGGCGCCGATGCGCAAATCGAGTTCGAAGGCACGCCCGCTGCCGGCGACGTCCGCGCCGATCCAGCCGGCCGCGCGGGCGCGTCCGATCGCCGCGGCGAAGATGCGTGCCGCGAGCGGATACTCGCTGCGCAGGTAGACATAGCCGTACCCCGCGCCGGTGGCGAGGCCGGCGATCAGCATGCCTTCGATGAGCCGGAACGGATCACCTTCGAGCAGCATGCGGTCGGAGAACGTGCCCGAGTCGCCCTCGTCGGCGTTGCAGACGATGTACTTGGGCTGGTCGGCCGCATCGAGCACGGTCTTCCACTTGATGCCGGCCGGGAATGCGGCACCGCCACGCCCGCGCAGCCCCGAATCGAGCACGGCCGCGACGATCGCCGCCGGTGCGAGTGCGAGCGCGCGTTGCAGGCCGATCCAGCCGCCGTGGCGCGCGTAGTCGTCGAGATCGAGTGGATCGATGATGCCGTTGCGCGCGAAGCACAGCCGTTGCTGGCTGGCCAGGTACGGGATCGCCTCGACGAGGCCGTGGCCGAGCGCGTGCGTTCCGCCGTCGAGGAAGCCCGCGTCGAACAGGCCTGCAACATCGTCGACGCGGACCGGCCCGTAACCGACGCGCCCGCGCGGCGTCGCGACTTCAACGAACGGTTCGAGCCAGCAAAGGCCGCGCGACCCGTTGCGCACGACGCGCACCTCGATGCCGCGCGCTGCCGCTTGCGTTTCGATCGCGCGCACGACCGCCTCGGCGCCGCAGGCGAGCGCCGACGTGTCGCGCGGCACGTAGACGGTCTTGCTCATGCCGGCGCGGTGCAGGCATCGAGCAGGCGATCGACGGCCGCGATCGTCACGCGTCCGTGCACCGCGCCGTCGAGCATCAGCGACGGCGCGCAGGCGCAGTTGCCGAGGCAATAGACCGGCTCGAGCGTGATCGCGGGATCGACGCCGGCCGCCTGCCGGTCGCTGCCGAGGCGCGCATGGACGTGCGCCTCGAGTTCGCGCGCGCCCATCGCCTGGCAGGCTTCGGCTCGGCAGATGCGCAGCACGTGGCGAGCGGGCGGCTCGCGGCGGAAATCGTGATAGAAGCCGAGCACGCCGTGGACCTCGGCACGACTGATGTTGAGCGCGTGCGCGATCAACGGCACGCTGGCCGGTGGCAGCCAGCCGAGCGCGTCCTGGATCGCGTGCAGGATCGGCAGCAGTGCGCCGGGGAGACGGTCCAGGCCTGCGAGCACGCCGAGCACGCAGTCGCGCTCGCGCTCGCCGAGCGGCGCTTCGTGGCGCTGCGGTCCGATGCTGGTGGCGGCGCGATTCATCGTGTCCTCCCGATCGCGCGCAGCGGCGGACGGATCAGGTCCCTGCGGCGCGACATGCAATGCCGAGTATGCCGCGCGTACCGGGGTCGTGCTGTGGCGGCGCAACACGCGCCGCGTCACGCCGGTCGGCCGGACGCCTGATCGGCGCCGCTCAGGTCGACGACAGCGCGTTGCCGGGCTCGGCCTTCCAGCGCGCGAGCGCCTCGCGCGTTCGCTGGCGACCGAACTCGATGACTTCGCGCGCGCGATGGAATTCGTAGAACGTGCAGAGGTTGCGCGGAATCTCGATGACGAGGTCCGGTGGCTGGGCGGCGAGCTTGAACCGCGTGACCGTTTCCTGGACCACATCAAGCGTTTGCCCGAGCAGTTCGAGCAGGCCCGGCTCGCGCACGCGCGGAGCCCGTCCGCTGCGCCCGCGCAACGGGCCGAACAGGCGCTCGAGCCGCCGCGACGAGGCCTTCGCCTCGCTGCGCGCGCGCAGCGCAGGGTTTTCCTCGGCTGCCGACTCGCCGCCGAAGGTTTCGGCCGGCCCGTTGACGTCGACCGCGATCGTCGCATGGGTCAGGTCGCGCAGGGTCGGCGAGACCGGCAACGGATTGAGCAGGCCGCCATCGACGAGCAGGCGGCCGTCGATCCGGTGCGGACGGAAGATCGTCGGGATCGCGATCGAGGCACGGATCGCGTCGAACAGCGATCCGCGCGAGAACCACACTTCGCGATGCGCCTCGAGGTCGACCGCGACCGCCGTGTAGACGATCGGCAGGTCCTCGATCGCGATGTCGCCGACGTAGCTGCGCATCGAGCCGATGATGCGGTCGCCCTTGATGAAGCCGCCTCCGGTCAGCGTCCAGTCGATCATGCGCAGCACGTCGAAGCGCTGCAGCGGCAGCACCCAGTCGCGGAACACGTCGAGCTTGCCGGCCGCGAAGACGCCGCCGACGAGCGCACCCATCGAGCTGCCGGCGATCGAACGGATGTCGTAGCCCTGGGCGACCAGTTCCTCGATGACGCCGATGTGGGCATAGCCGCGCGCGCCGCCCGAGCCGAGCGCGAGCGACAGGGTCCGCGGCGACGAACCGTCGACGGCATCGGAGGCGAATTCCCTCACCGTTCGCCCCCGGGCTGGTAGCTGCCGATCGCGAGCTGCAACAGGATGCGCATTTCCTCGCGCAACGAGACCGGCGAGACGACTTCGGCGTCGGGGCCGTACTTGAGGACATCCATCAGCAGTTCGCGCGAGTTGCTGTACGGCACCTTGAGTTCGAAACGGCCGTCGGCAAGCCACTGGCCCTGTTGCTGCGAATGCCAGTGTTCGTCGGCGACCCAGCGCGCGGCGTGCTCGGAAAAACGCAGCGTGGCCCATGCCTTCGGCGGACCCGAGAAGATGCCGTAGCTCGAGGCGAGGTGCTCGTCGAGCTCGCCGACCTCGCGGTCGAGCGCCGCCTGCTCGGTCGCGTGCGCCTCGCGCATGCGGTCGAGGGCGAAGCTGCGCAGCGCATCGCGGCCGTGGTCCCAGGCGTCGAGATACCAGTTGTCGCGATAGTGGGTCAGGCGCTGCGGCGACACCTCGCGCGTGGTCAGCGCATCGGTCGTGCGCGCGCGGTACTCGAAGCGCAGGCGCTTGCGTCCGAGCAGGGCCCCGGCGACTGCGCGGAAGACGCCCTGGTCGAGCTTGCGCGCGCCGCTCGTGATGACGCGGATGCGCTCGATCGGCAGGGCACGACCGCTGGCATGATCGGACAACAGGCCTTCGATGCGCGTGCGGAACGGCGCCAGCGCGCCGGCGAGGATGCCGGGGTCGGCGCGGCCGAGCAGTTCGTTGAGCGCCAGCAGCGAGGCGAGTTCCTCGCTGGTCAGCCACAGGCCGGGCAGTTCGAAACGGTCACCCTCGCCGGCGTCGTAGCGGATCGCCCCGCTGTCGGCATCGCTCTCGATCGGCGCACCGAGCGCATCGCGCAGGAACGCGATATCGCGGTACATCGTCGCGCGCGAACAGGCGAGCTCCTCCTTGATGCGACTCAGCGGCACCGGATAGCGTGCCGCCTTGAGGATGCGGTGCAGGGTCAGGATGCGTTCGTAGCGATCCATGGCGCGGAGTCAGGCGTGGAAACCGCCGCGAGTTTGGCACAACGCGGCAATTCCACGCACACGCCCGCTCGGCTGCAATGCCCTCAATCGAAACCGTCGCGGAAAATGAATTCGCCCTGGTAGAGGAACTGGACGCCCCCGGCATCGGTATCCGCTCCGTCGTCGCGGTTCGGAACGCCGATCACGAGGTCGGAACGGTCGTCGCCGTTGAAATCGCCGATCGCCATCGATGTGCCGAAACGGTCGCCGGCCATCGGTGCGCCGACCCCGAGCCGTGTGCTCGCGGTCCAGCGCTCGCCCTGCGACGTGCTGAATGCCGACGTGCCGAGCGTCGGCTTGTGCAGGATGCGCACCGCCCCAGCCTCAGGCTGGCCATCGACGGTTTCGAGTTGCGACGAGACGACGACGCTGACACGCAATGCGCGAAGGCTGCCGATCGCGACCTGGGTGCCGAACTGCCCGTTGGTCGCTGGCGTCGCACCCGGAATGTCGGCCAGCGAGATGGCCTGCGCGCCGACAGTCGTCAATCCGCTGCTGCCGCCGCGCAGCAGATGGATCTCGCCGGCACCGCTGACGCCCGCGACATCGCTGAGCGAAGCGCCGATCACGAGACCGTGGTACGGCAAGAGCACGGTGAAGCGGCCGGCGGCCAATGTCGCGCCGAAATTGTCGCTCGTCGCGCAACTGCCGGTCATGCCGTCGCTGCCCGGCTGGAACAACTGCGAATCGGTCGACACGAGTCCGTTCGCGGGCGAGCCGAACAGCACGCCGACCGCTCCGACACCGCCCGGCGATGCGCCGCACGGCACGTTCGACGCACCGACCGCGAGGTCGTCTTCACCGTCGCCGTTGAAATCGCCGGCAGCGACGGCCGCGCCCATGCGGAATGCCGTTCCGGAAGCCACGACGAGGCCGATGCTCGATGGCAGGAAGATGCGGTCGCCGGCACCGGTCAAGCCGCTCGACGATCCGTACACGACATGCACGGCACCCGAACCTGATGGGCTGGGCGGCGTATCGGGCGCTTCGCCACGCGCGCCGATCGCAAGGTCGTCGAAACCATCCCCATTGAAATCGCCCGTGGCAAGGCTGAAGCCGTATTCGTCACCGGCTTCGTCGAGGCCGAGATAACCGCCGGTCCCCTGGCGGATCGTCTGCTGGACCGACCAGGCGCCGCCCGCCGAACGTTGCATGATCGAGACGTGGCCGCCGGTCGACAGGCCCGAACCGCCACTGCGGTTGCCGAGTGCGACCTCGTCGATGCCGTCGCCGTTGAAATCGCCACTGACGACCGCGTTGCTGAAACTCGGCGTCGTAACGGTCTGCGCGATGAAGGCCGACGACGGGTCCGTGCCGACGGTCCATGGGAGGCCACGGTATACGCGCATGCGATCGGAGTTGCCGAGTTCCACGACAATGACGTCGTCGATGCCGTCGCCGTCGAAATCGCCGACCGCCTGGCGGAAACCGAAGTACGAGTCGAGCGCGACCAGGTAGGGGTTGGCCCGGTACTGGTTGTCCTCGGTGCCGAGTGCATGCTGAGCCTGCGCGGGCGCTCCAAGGCAGCTGCCGATCATGCCCAGCGCGATCCAGGCATTGCGCTTGCGTACGGTGTCCATCGTTCGTTCTCCCGAGTGGTCCCGTGATCCACGCAATCGCGCAGCGGCAGAGGCCAATCGCGGTGAAACGAGCCCGTCGGGAACGGTACGGCGACGCTGCGCGTTCGTGCCCGCGGACCATGCACGCGACGTTTCCACTACCATCGCGACTTTCGTCGAATGCCTTTCCGCGCATGCCGCACGCCAGCCTTGACCTCAACACACCGACCGGCGACGCGGTCAAGACGACCACGTGCTACATGTGCGCGTGCCGTTGCGGGATCCGCGTCCATCTCAAGGACGGCCGTGTGCGCTACATCGACGGCAATCCGACCCACCCGGTCAATCGCGGCGTGATCTGCGCGAAGGGTTCGGCCGGGATCAAGCAGCATTACTCGCCGGCGCGCCTGTCGAAGCCGCTGCTGCGCATCGGCGAGCGCGGCGCGGGCGAGTTCCGCGAGATCGAATGGGACGAGGCACTCGCGCTGGCGACGCAGTGGCTCGACGCGATCCGCGCACGCAATCCCGACGAACTCGCGTTCTTCACCGGACGCGACCAGAGCCAGGCGCTGACCGGCTGGTGGGCACAGCAGTTCGGCACTATCAACTATGCCGCGCATGGGGGCTTCTGCTCGGTCAACATGGCCGCGGCCGGCATGTACACGCTCGGTGGCAGCTTCTGGGAATTCGGCGAGCCCGACTGGGACCTGACCAGGTACCTCATGCTGTGGGGCGTCGCCGAGGACCACGACTCGAACCCGATCAAGCTCGGCCTCGGCAAGCTCAAGGCGCGCGGCGCGAAGATCGTCGCGATCAATCCCGTGCGCAGCGGCTACGGCGCGATTGCCGACGAATGGGTGCCGATCAATCCGGGCACCGACGGCCTGCTGGCCGGCGCGCTGATCCACGAACTGCTGCGCAATGATCGCGTCGATCTCGACTATCTGGTGCGCTACACGAACGCGCACCATCTCGTGATTCGCGCGCCCGGCGCGGCCGACGACGGCTTGATCGCGCGCGATGCCAGCGGTCACGCGCTTTGCGCGGCACGCCACGCGGGCGCGCATGCCGTCGTGCACGCGGACGGCCCCGACATCTCGCCATTGGTCGTCGGCGAGTACGCGCTGGCCGACGGGCGCACCGCCGTGCCGGCTTTCCAGTTGCTCGCCGAACGCTATCTCGACGGCGCGTACGCACCGGGCGCCGTCTCCGCGCAATGTGGCGTGCCGGTCGGGACGATCGAACGGCTTGCGCGCGAGCTCGCCGAATGCGCGTTCGAACAGGCCATCACGCTCGACCAGCCGTGGACCGACGCGCACGGCCGCACGCATGCCACGATGACCGGTCGCCCGGTCGCGATGCATGCGATGCGCGGCATCTCGGCGCATTCGAACGGGTTCCATACCTGCCGCAGCCTGCATGTGCTGCAGATGCTGCTCGGCGCGATCGACACCCCGGGCAGCTTCCGCTACCAGCCGCCGTATCCGCGACCGGCACCGCCGGCGAACCGCCCCGGCAAGGCGCGCAAGGACAACGGCGCGCTCGATGGCGGTCCGCTCGGCTACGTGCAGTCGCCGGCCGACCTGCTCGTCGATGGCGAGGGACGGCCGCGCCGGATCGACAAGGCCTATTCGTGGGAGCACCCGCTCGCCGCGCACGGCCTCATGCAGTCGGTCATCCGCAACGCCTGGGCCGGCGATCCGTACCGCATCGACACCTTGCTGATGTTCATGGCCAACATGGGCTGGAACTCGGCGATGAACACGAGCCGCACGCGCGACATGCTGCGTGATCGCGATCCAGCGACCGGCGAGTACCGGATCCCGCACATCATCTATGCCGACGCCTACCTGTCGGAGACGGTCGCGTTCGCCGACCTCGTGCTGCCCGACACGACCTATCTCGAGCGCCACGACTGCATCAGCATGCTCGATCGTCCGATCTCCGACGCCGATGCCGCGGCCGATGCGATCCGCCGGCCGGTCGTCGCGCCCGATCGCGACGTGCGTGCATTCCAGGACGTGCTGCTCGACCTCGGTGCACGCCTCGGTCTGCCGGGTCTCGTCGATGCCGAGGGCAACGCGAAGTATCCGCGCGGCTACGCCCAGTACATGGTGGAACACGAGCGTGCGCCCGGCGTCGGCCTGCTCGCCGGGTGGCGCGGCGCCGATGGTTCGCTGCACGGAACCGGCGAACCGAATCCGGCCCAGCTCGAGCGTTACATCGAGCACGGTTGCAGCTGGCATGCGCCGGTGCCGGCATCGGCGCGCTACTTCAAGATGGGCAACCGCGACTATCTCGACTGGGCGAAGTCGATGGGTTTCCTCGGCGCGGCCGAGCCAATCGTGCTGCAACTCTATTGCGAGACGCTGCAGCGCTTCCGCCTCGCTGCCCAGGGACACGGCGGGATGCGCCCGCCCGAACGCGAGCGCGCTCGCGTCGAGCGCTATTTCGATCCACTGCCGTTCTGGTACGCACCGCTCGAATGGGCGAGCGCGTCGACCTCGGCCGGGCCGCACGCGCTCTCGGCGATCACCCAGCGACCGATGTTCATGTATCACGCCTGGGGTTCGCAGAACGACTGGCTGCGCCAGATCGCCGCGCGCAACTACCTCTACCTGCATCCGGACACGGCTGCCACGCATGCCGTTGGCGACGGCGACTGGATCTGGCTCGTGGCGCCGCTCGGGCGCATCCGCGTGCAGGCGAAACTGCATTCGGCGACTGCGCCGGGCACGTTGTGGACCTGGAACGCGATCGGCAAGGCGAACGGTGCGTGGAAGCTCGCCGCGGATGCGCCGGAGAACCGCGACGGCTTCCTGCTCAACCACCTGATCAACGAACAGCTGGCCAGCCACGGCGACGATCCGGCGTACGCGAATGCCGATCCGGTCACTGGCCAGGCCGCCTGGTTCGACCTGCGCGTCCACATCGAGCACGACGTCGAACCGCAGCGTGCCGGGCACCGGGTCGAGATCGCGACGGGGAGACACCCATGACGAGCCTGCCACCACCGGGGACGCGCAAGCTCGGTCTCGTCATCGACCTCGACACCTGCGTCGGTTGCCACGCGTGTGCGATCGCCTGCAAGGAATGGAACGACGGCGGTGCCTTCGGCCCGCTGCCGGACACTGACGCGCGCGGCGCCGAGCCGCATGGCGTGTGGTTCAACCGCGTGCATTCGTATTCGGTGGAGCCGCGGAACGGGAACGCGCACGCGGGCGCCGCAACTGCATGTTCGCGCGCCAGCCATGCGCACGAGTCCGCTCCGGCGCTTGCCGATTCCCGACGGCCGATTGCCGGCGCACGCGCGCCAGCCCAGGCGCAAACCGTGCACTTTCCGCGCTCGTGCCTGCATTGCGAGACGCCGGCCTGCGTGACCGTGTGCCCGACTGGCGCGAGCTACAAGCGCGCCGAGGACGGAATCGTGCTGGTCGACGAGGACAAGTGCATCGGCTGCCAGCTCTGCGCGTGGGCCTGTCCGTACGGCGCGCGCGAATTCAGCCATCAGCGCGGCGTCATGCAGAAATGCACGCTGTGCATCGACCGCATCTACAACGAGACGCTCGCACCGGCCGATCGCGAGCCGGCCTGCGTGATGGCGTGTCCGACCCGCGCGCGCCATTTCGGCGATCTCGGAGATCCCGATTCCGCCGTGTCGAAACTCGTCGCCGAGCGCGATGGCTATGCGCTGATGCCCGAACTCGGTTACCGGCCCGTCAACCGCTACCTGCCGCCGCGCCCGCGTCGCGACGGCGCATCGGCAGGCGCGACCGCGCCGCCCGTCGAACAGCTCGATGGCGCGAAGCTGTCGCCGCTGCTGCGCTGGGTCGACCGCGTCCTGTCGCGCTGAGGCTGCCGACGATGCGTCCTGCCTTCTCGATCCTGTTCTTCACGACGCTGTCCGGCGCGGGCTATGGCATCTGGACGCTGCTCGGGTTCGCCCTCGCCTGCGGGCTGGCCGGCGATTCCTCGCCGGTTGCTGCGCTTGCGATGCTCGCGACCGGTTTCGTGCTGACCACGGCCGGCCTGTTGTTTTCGGTCGCCCATCTCGGCCAGCCGCAACGCGCATGGCGCGCACTGTCGCAATGGCGCAGTTCGTGGCTCTCGCGCGAGGGGATCGCGGCCCTTGTGTGCGTGGCCGTGGCCGGCGGCCTCGCGGCGGCGATCCTGTGCGCACTGCCGGCTTGGGTGGTGCGCATCGGCGGTGGCCTGCTCGCCGCCTGTGCGCTGCTCGTCGTCTACTGCACGGCACGCATCTACACCTCGTTGCCGACAATCGCCGCATGGCACAACCGCCATGTGCTGCCGGTGTACCTGCTGCTCGGCGTGGCCAGTGGCGGTGCATGGAGCTGGCTGCTCGCGCTCGTCCTTGCTGACGGCGCGGTGGCGCGCGCGTTCACGTCGGCGCCGGCCTTGCTCGCGCTGGCCGGCGTGTTCGTCGTCGCGTTCGCCTGCAAGTGGATGCACTGGCGGTACGTCGACGGTTCGCAGCGACGCGAGTCGACCGGCTCGGCGACCGGCCTCGACCGGTGCGGCGAGGTGCAAGGCTTCGAGCACCCGCACACCGAGGCGAACTACCTGACCCACGAAATGGGGTTCGTGCTCGCGCGCAAGCATTCGGCGCGCCTGCGCGCCGGCGTCTGCTGGCTCGCCTTCGCGGCGCCGGTAGCGCTGCTGCTCGCCGGCGTTTTCGCGCCGCGCAGCGCGCCATTCGCGGCCCCGGTCGCCGTGTTCGCCGTGATGCTCGGCGTCTTCGTCGAGCGCTGGCTGTTCTTCGCCGAGGCGCGGCATGTCGTCTCGCTCTATTACGGCGCGCGCGACGCCGCGTGAGCGCCGAAAGACACGACAAACAATTGTCAATTCGGTGACCGCATTCACTTCGCGTTCAAGCCCGGCGGCTAGCATTCCGCCGCACTGCAGCATGCCGTGCCGCGTCCTGCCACGCCAACGAACCCCCGAGGTATCCCCCATGAAAAAGACACTCCTCGCGAGTGCGATGCTGCTCTCGCTCCCGCTCGTCGCGCACGCCGAAGACGGCACCTGGTCGGGCGCCGGCGAACTCGGTTTCGCGATGACGCGCGGCAACACGAAGTCCGAGAACCTCAATGCCAAGCTCGACTTCAAGATGGAGAACGACGCGTGGAAGCACAACGTCTTCCTCAACGCGCTGCGCAGCAAGGGCGAGGTGACGACGACTGCCGACGGCGTCAGCACGCAGACCTATTCGCTGACCGCGAACCGCTTCGAGGCAGGCGCCTCGTCGGGTTACAAGCTCGATGAGCGCAGCTACATCGTCGGTGCCGCGCGTTACGAGAACGACGACTTCTCGCCGTACAAGTACCAGTGGATCGTCTCGCTCGGCTACGGCTACACGGCGATCAAGAACGATCGCACCGAACTGTCGTTCGAAGCCGGTCCCGGTTATCGCCGCCTCGACAAGCGCCCGTACAACCTCGTCCTCGGCGATCCGCCGGTGCTGACCGAAGTCGACCCGGCGGCCGAGGGCCAGGTGGTCGCTCGCGGCCTCGTCGCGTTCAAGCACAAACTGACCGACAACACCGCGTTCGAGAACACGTTCCTTGTCGAAGCCGGCTCGGACAACAAGTTCATCCAGAACGACGCGAGCCTCGCGGTCAGCATGAACAGCAAGCTCGCGCTGAAGCTCGGCTACCAGGTCCGCCACAACACCGATATCAGCCCCGGCGCCGACAAGACCGACCAGTTGCTGACGACGAACCTCGTCTACAAGTTCTGATCCAGCGCGGCATCTTCGCCCGCCGGGCGAGGATGCCGCGCCAGGGATCAAGAACGTTCCGGATTCCGCGATCCGGATTGCACGAGCCGTTCTGCTGGCGCACGAATCCGGCGAATGCCGGTGCGCTCAAGGCAATGCGCGATGTCCGGCAAGGATCGCGCCGGCACCGCGCTCGAGCAGCAGGTCTGCGACCTGCTCGCCCAACGTGATGTGATCGCCGGGGCCGCGCAGTTCGGCTTCGGCGCGCACGAGCTTGCCATCGACCGGATCGCCGACGAGGCCGTGCAACAGCAGTCCGCCTTCGGTTTCGATGCAGTAGCCGGCGACCGGAACATTGCAGCTGCCGTGCAGGCGCCGGTTCATCGCGCGCTCGGCTTCCACGCAACGCCGCGTCGCCGCATCGTCGAGTCCGGCCAGCAGCTCGCCCACGCGTGCGTCGCCGAGGCGCTGCTCGACCGCGATCGCGCCCTGCGCTACCGCCGGAATCCAGTCCGGTGCGACGAGGCGCGAACGGATGCGCCCGGCGAAACCGAGCCGGTCGAGACCCGCACAGGCGAGGATGATCGCCGCGTACTGGCCCTCGTCGAGGCGCGCCAGCCGCGTGTTGACGTTGCCGCGCAGGTCGACGAGCTCGAGATCGGGACGCAATGCGCGCAGCAGCGACTGGCGGCGCAGCGACGAGGTGCCGACGCGCGCGCCGTGCGGCAATTCGTCGAGGCGCGCATGCGCATTGCTGACGAACGCATCGGCCGCGTCGGCGCGCTCGAGGATTGCGCCGATCGCGAAGCCCGGCTCGAGCGCCATCGGCACGTCTTTCAATGAATGCACGGCGATGTCGGCACGGCCTTCGAGCATGGCCACTTCGAGTTCCTTGAGGAACAGGCCCTTGCCGCCGATCTCGGCCAGCGGCCGGTCGAGGATCTGGTCGCCGCGCGTCGTCATCGGCACGAGTTCGATGTCGAGGCCGGGGTGCAGCGCACGCAGGCGGCCGGCGACGTGTTCGGCCTGCCACAGGGCCAGCGCGCTCTGCCGCGTCGCGATACGCAGGCGCGTCACAGCGAGCGCACCATCTTGCGCAGTGCGGGCAGGTTGCGTCGGCTCACTTCGAGCGGCGTCGCCACGCGATCGAGCTTGGCCAGTACACGGCCATCCGCCGTACGCGTGAGACCGCCGAGCTTGTCGAGCGCGACGAGGCAGTTGCGATGGATGCGCACGAAGCGGTCGCCGAACTCGACTTCGAGCGCCTTCAGCGGCTCCTCGATCAGGACCTCGCCGCCGGAATGGTGGACGATCACGTACTTGTCCTCGGCGAGCAGGAAATCGACATCGCTGACCGGCACGAGCACGAGGCTGCCGCGCACGCGCGCGCACAAGTGGCTGCGCTCGCGCGGCGCCGCATCGGCGCCGGCGATCGCCCGCAGTGTTTCGCCGCTGAAGCGGCGCGCACGTTCGATCGCGGCGCGCAGGCGTTCGATGCGGATCGGCTTGAGCAGGTAGTCGACCGCGTTGGCGTCGAATGCGGCGAGCGCGTGTTCGTCATAGGCGGTGCAGAAGACGATCGCCGGGGCCGGCTCGAACGTGCCGAGATGACGCGCGGCCTCGAGGCCATCCATGCGCGGCATGCGGATATCCATCAGGACAAGATCAGGGCGCAGCCGTTCGACCGCCTCGAGCGCCTCGAAGCCGTCGCCGGCCTCGCCGACGACTTCGACATCGGCGAGCTCCGCGAGCAGCGCGCGCATGCGTTCGCGGGCCAGCGCTTCGTCATCGACCACGAGTGCTTTCATCACGGCTTCCCGACAGGCAGACGGACGCGGACGGTGAATTCACCGCGTCCGGGCTCGACCAGCAACGCACCACGCGTGCCGAAATGGTACTCGATGCGCGCGCGCACGTTGGCCAGTGCATGGGAATTGCCGGGCTGCGCATCGCCCTCGGGACGCGGATTGCGCACGACGATCTCGATCGTACCGGTCTGCAAGGCGCCGTGGATCGCCAGCGTGCCGCCTTCGGGCAGGCGCTGGATGCCGTGGTAGACCGCATTCTCGACGAGCGGCTGCAGCAGCAACGGCGGCAACGGCAGGTCGCGCGGCAGTCCATCGACATCGATGTCGACCGTGAGCCGCGGGCCGAGGCGCAGGCTTTCGATGCGCAGGTAATGGCCGACGAGGTCGAGCTCCTCGCCGAGCGTGGCCATCGCGGAGCGCGAACCAAGCGCGGCACGGAACAGGTCCGAAAGGTCCTCGACCGCGCGTTCGGCTTCGGCCGGGCGCGTGCGGATCAGGCTCGCGATCGTGTTCATGCTGTTGAACAGGAAATGTGGCCGGATGCGTGCCTGCAAGGCATCGACCTGGGCCTTCGCCGCGGCCTGCACGCGTTCCTGCCAGAGTTCGCGCATGTACAGATAACGCAATAGCGCCGCCGCAATCAGCGCGCAGATCGCTGCGTTGCCGAGGGCGAAGCGCCAGCCGCTGCCGCGCGTGTCGGTGAGACCGAAGCCGAGGGTCTGGTCCATCGCGTAGACGACCCCGCTGCCGAGCCCGGTCACGACCACCGCAAGCAACCAGGCGACGATGAAACCCGTGCGCGGCGGCCAGCGTTCGAGCGTCTCGCGCATCGAACACAGCACGACCGCATTGAGCAGGGCGAGCCACTGCACGAAAACGCTCGCGATGCCGAGTTCGGCGAGCGTGGCCCGCGTGCCACGCGCCGGCGCGAGCGCGAGCACGACCGCGACGAGCTCGGCCACGACCATCAAGGCGAACAACGTCGGCAGGCTGCAGAACTGCGGGAGCCAGCGGTGCTTGTCGGCGTCGATCATCGGATGCCTCTTGTCGAACAGCCGGGCTGATGGCTGCCAGTATGCCGGGCCAGGCTGCCGATGCGCGCGCCGCTCGGCCGTCAGCCTGCTCGGCCGGCGAGGTGCGTACCGATCCAGCGGCGCAGGTCGGCGATTTCCTCGGCACAGACCTGGTGCGCCATCGCATAGCTTTTCCAGTCGACGCTGTAGCCATGCTCGCGCAGGAAATCGCGCGCGAGCATGCCGAGCGGTTGCGCCACGACCGGGTCGACGCTGCCGTGGCCGATGAAGATCGGCACGTCGGTATTGGCGGCCGCGCGTTCGTCGACGAGTTGCTCGTGCAGCGGCAGGTAGCCGGACAGCGCGATGATGCCTGCGAGCCTCTCGGCATGGCGCAGGCCGCCAGCCAGCACCATCGCGGCGCCCTGCGAGAAGCCGGCAAGGAAGATCCTTCCGGCCGGAATGCCGCGCGCGACTTCGCGCGCGATCAGCGCTTCGAGTTCGCCGATCGATGCACGCATGCCGGTTTCATCCTGGCGCTGGGCGATCTCCATGCCGGTGATGTCGTACCACGCGCGCATCGGCATGCCGCCGTTGATCGTGACGCGGCGAACCGGCGCATGCGGGAACACGAATCGGATCGGAGGCCACTCGCGCGCGACGAGTTCGGGCACGATCGGCCGGAAATCATTGCCATCGGCGCCGAGCCCGTGCAGCCAGATCACGGCATGGCGCGGATTCGCGCCGGTTTCGATTTCGACGCATTCGAGAGCCATCGTGTCCACCTCGCGGAAAGGCGCCGAGGCTGCACGAATCCGCAGGAATTGCCAAGCGCTCAGGCCGAGATCGGCCCGGGCCGCGAAAGCAATCTCGCCGCGAAACCTCATCGCCGCACGATTGCATTGCCACGCACCGCTTCATCGCCCTGCTGCGCTGGATCGCGACCAGGGTCGCTCCTGCCGAACGGCGGCGCGCCGGGCGGCGCTTCCGTCGCGCATGATCGCGCCGTCCACGATCGGTCCGGTGGTACCGGCTGACTTTCGACGCATGGCCGCCGGCGAGCCAAGCGCTATGCTGGGTCCCTTTGGATTGCGGAGATCGCGTCGATGCAACGATTCGCCCCGGCCCTGCTGGCCTGTCTGGTCGCCCTCGCGGGCGCGCCGTTGCATGCGATCACGCTCGACCAGGCAATGGCTGACCCGGACTGGATTGGCCCGCCGGTCGAGACGCCGACATGGAGTGCGGATGGCAGGACCATCCAGTACAAGCTCAAACGCAAGGGATCTAGCGTGCGCGACCTGCACCGGATCGGTGCGGACGGCAGCAATGACGTCATCGTCGATGCGGCCGCGATGGCCGATGTCGACGGCACGAACATCGTTTTCGACCGGCCGCGCACGCGCGCGGCGTTCGTTCGCAATGGCGACATCTTCGTGCGCGACATCGCCAGCGGACGCCTCGTCCAGGTCACCCGCTCAGCGGCCACCGAGGCGAGTCCGCAGTTTTCGGCCGATGGCCGCAGCGTGCATTACCGCGCCGGCAACGACTGGTTCGTGCATGACCTCTCCAGCGGCCTCGACAGCGCCGCGGCCACGTTGCGCACCGAAAAGGATCCGGCGGGCAAGCAGCCCGACGACCTCGGCGAACTGCAGCTGCGCCTGTTCTCGACCTTGCGTGCGATCAAGGCCGACCGCGAGGCGAAGCAGGCCGACAGCACCGCGTTCCAGAAAGGGGATCCGACCCGTGCGCCGATGCCGTTCTTCCTCGGCGACGAGGTCAAGATCGAGAACACGTCGCTGTCGCCGGATGCGCGCCACCTGCTCGTCGTGACCTCGCCGAAGGGGTTCGACGAAGGCAAGGTCGCGAAGCTCCAGCGCTACGTGACCGAATCGGGTTACGAGGAGCAGGAAGACGAGCGCGTGCGGGTCGGGCGCAACCTGCCGCCGCCGCAGTCGCTGTGGCTGCTCGACCTCGAGGAGCATGCGCAGGCCAGGCTCGGATTCGCCGTCCTGCCCGGTAGCAAGGACGATCCGCTGAAGGCGATCCGCGCGGAGAACGCCGCGACCAAGGCGAGCGAGGCGAACGCCTCAGACCCGAAGCAGGCACGCTCCGGCAAGGACAAGGCAAAGAAGGCGGACAAGGCGGCCGAAACGGCCGAACGCGCGATCAGCGTCATGAACATCGTCTGGAACCGTGATGGGTCCAACGTCGCCGTGCAACTGCGCGCCAACGACAACAAGGACCGCTGGATCGCCACGGTCGATTTCGGCGCGAAGAAACTCGTCAGCGAGCATCGCCTCACCGACCCGGCCTGGATCAACTGGAACTTCAACGAATACGGCTGGACCGTCGACGGCAAGTCACTGTGGTACATCTCGGAAGAAAGCGGGTATGCCCACCTTTACCTCAAGCCGCCCGGTGGCAAGGCGCGGGCCTTGACGCGTGGCCAGTTCGAAGTGTCGGACCCGCAGTTGTCGGCGGATGGTGCATGGTTCTACCTGCGCACGAATGCCGTCGCGCCCTACTCGTACGATGTGCATCGCGTCGCCAGTCGTGGCGGCGAACTCGAGCGCATCACGCATGCCGGCGGCGTCGACGCGTTCGCCCTCGCACCGGACGGGCGCACGCTTGCCCTGCTGCAATCGAGCTCGTACATGCCGGCCCAACTCGCCGTGCAACCGGTCGAGGCGCGCGAATCACGCCTGCTGACCGATACGCGCACTCCCGAATTCAAGGCGCTCGCCTGGCCTGCGGTCGAGATCGTCGGCGTGCCGTCGAAACATGTGGCGAAACCGATCTGGTCCAAGCTCTACAAGCCGGCC
The DNA here is from genome assembly GCA_964587775.1 of uncultured Dokdonella sp. Lineage (GTDB taxonomy): Bacteria > Pseudomonadota > Gammaproteobacteria > Xanthomonadales > Rhodanobacteraceae > Dokdonella. The sequence goes on along the minus strand of CAZPLY010000003.1, from coordinate 99,092 downwards.
GACTTCGATCCCGCGAAGAAATACCCGGCCGTGCTGTTCGTGCATGGCGCCGGCTACCTGCAGAACACCAAGCTCGGATATCCGAATTATTTCCGCGAGCAGATGTTCCACAACCTGCTGACCGCCGAAGGCTATGTCGTGCTCGACATGGACTATCGCGCGTCGGAAGGCTACGGACGCGACTGGCGCACGGCGATCTATCGCCGGATGGGCACGCCCGAGCTCGAGGATCTCGTCGACGGCGTCGACTGGCTGGTCTCCAACCACGCGGTCGACCCGCGGCGGGTCGGTCTCTATGGAGGCTCGTACGGTGGCTTCATGACCCTGATGGCGATGTTCCGCGCACCGGATGTCTTCGCGGCGGGTGCCGCGCTGCGCCCGGTCACCGACTGGACCTCGTACAACCACGGCTATACCTCGAACATCCTCAACACGCCGCAGGACGATCCGCTCGCGTATCGCCGCTCGTCGCCGATCGAGTTCGCCGATGGCCTGCGCGGCGGCCTGCTGATCGCCCACGGCATGATCGACGACAACGTGCTGTTCCAGGATTCGGTGCGCCTGTACCAGCGCCTGATCGAATTGCGCAAGACCGACTTCGAACTGGCCGGCTATCCGCTCGAGCGCCACGCCTACCTGCACTCCGACTCCTGGTACGACCAGTACCGGCGCATCCGCGAACTGTTCAGGCGACACCTCGAACCCTGAGCAGGGCGGGCGCGGCGCGCGATGGCCGCGCCGTCGCCTGCACGCGCCCGCGGCTCCCGGCATGCAACTTGCTTCGATAGCGCGCATGCCGCCGGACCGAAGCACCGACCCCACGGTCCTTCGTCACCCACCGGCGTGCGGAGGAAACATGTCGGACAAATGCTTCACTTTGCGTCTTAAAAGGACACATCGGCGCCTCGCCCTGATCCGTCGTCGTGCGCCCGTGTTCGCCGCGGCGCGGCGCACGCGCCGCCTGTGGAGCGCGTGCGAATTGTGAACAGGTTCAGCTAATGCGGCGACGATTTCGCCGAAAATGTTAAGCAGTCGTTATTCCAATTGTGCAGGCCGTTTGTTAGCATGGACGTGAGGTTTGGATTGCAACCTCATGTAAGGTGAAGGAAATGCTGTCGCCGCTGCTCTGGATCATGCTCTGTTCGCTGGTCGCCCTCGCGATCGCGTCCGTGCGCCGGATTCCCGAAGGGCAGGTGTATTCGCTGCGCCGCGTCGATGGCCAGACCCGTATCGTCGGCGCCGGCATGCATTTCCTGCTGCCCCTGATCGAACGCGTCTCGCACAAGATCAGCCTGACCGGCAGCGCGCTGGCGATCGAAGGCGTGTCGGGGTCCGGCGAGCGCTACCGCGGCGCGCTGTATTTCCAGGTCCTTGATCCCGCCCGCGCCGATATCGTCATCGAATCGGTCGACCAGCTCTTGCGCGAACGTGCGCAGCAACTGCTCGCCGACGACGACGCGCCGGCCGACGCCGGCGAGCGCCGCGGCTGGCTCAAGCACAAGCTCAATGGCGAGGTCCGCGAGCGCGGCCTGCTCGTCACCCGCGTCGAGCTGCGCCCCGGCGAATAGCCGCACGCTGGATTTGCGCGACGCGGGCGCCGATACTTGGCGCCCTTTTCGTTTCCGAGCAAGGCATGTCCGAGCGTGACCCGCTGCGACGGCGGCTCAGCGCGGGTGTCGCCGCGCTGTCGCTGCAGCTCGCCGACGACACGATCGAGCGCCTGCTCGATTACGTCGACCTGCTCATGCGCTGGAACGCCGCCTACAACCTGACCGCCGTGCGCGACGCCGGCGAAATGGTCACCCGCCACCTGCTCGATTCGCTTGCCGTGCTGCCGTACGTCGACGGCGCCCGTCTAGCCGATCTCGGCAGCGGCGCCGGCCTGCCCGGCATCCCGCTCGCGCTTTGCGCGCGCTTCGACGAGGTCGTGCTGGTCGACTCGAACGGCAAGAAGGCACGCTTCCTGCGCGAGGCGATCCGTCATCTCGGCCTCGGCCACGCGCGCGTCGTCGAAAGCCGGGTCGAAGCCGTGCGCGGAGAATTCGATTGCATCACCGCGCGTGCGTTCGCCACACTCGCCGACATGCTGGCCTGGGGCGGACACCTGCTCGCGGCCGACGGGCGCTGGCTGGCACTCAAGGGCCGCTTCCCGCACGATGAAGTCGAAGCCCTGCCGGCGGGCTTCGAAGTCGAGGCCGTGGATCGCCTCGACGTGCCGGGACTCGACGCCGAAAGGCATCTGGTGACAATCCGACGCAGCGGCCGCGATCCGGCCGCGGGGAAACGAGCATGACGCGCATCATCGCGGTCGCCAACCAGAAGGGTGGGGTCGGCAAGACCACCACCGCGGTCAATCTCGCCGCCGCGCTCGCCGAAACGCGCCGCAAGGTGCTGCTCGTCGATCTCGATCCGCAGGGCAACGCGACGATGGCGGCCGGCATCGACAAGCGCAACGCGAAGCCGAACGGCTGCGACGTGCTGCTCGAGGAAGTGCCGATCGAGGCGGCGATCGTGACCACCGAAGCCGGCTTCGACCTGTTGCCGGGCAGTGGCGACCTGACCGCGGCCGAGATCAAGCTGATGGACGCCCTGGCCCGCGAGCAGCGCCTCAAGGAACAGCTGGCCAAGCTCGACGGCCGTTACCACACGATCCTGATCGACTGCCCGCCCTCGCTGCACCTGCTCACGCTGAATGCGCTGACCGCCGCGCATGGCGTGCTGATCCCGGTGCAATGCGAGTACTTCGCGCTCGAGGGCCTGTCGAGCCTGCTCGACACGATCAAGGCCGTGCGCCAGCGCCTGAACCCCGGGCTCGAGGTCGACGGTCTGCTGCGCACGATGTTCGACGTGCGCAACAACCTCGGCAACGAGGTTTCCGCGCAGCTGACCCGTCATTTCGGCGACAAGGTGCTGCGCTCGGTCATCCCCCGCAACATCCGCCTGGCCGAGGCGCCGAGCCACGGCAAGCCGATCAATCTCTACGACCGTGAATCGCGCGGCGCGATCGCCTATCTCGGCCTCGCCGGCGAGATGTTGCGCCGCGAACGCTCGCCGACCGCGGCGGTCGCCAGCCAGGAACACCACTGATGGCAGCAAAGAAGCGCGGACTCGGACTCGGGCGCGGACTGGATGTCCTGCTCGGTGGCCAGGATGCCGAAGCGCCAGGGAATGCCGCTGAAGGCGAGTTGCGTGCGCTCGCGGTCGGCTTGATCACGCCGGGCAAATACCAGCCGCGCCGCAGCTTCGACGACGGGCGCCTCGAGGAACTGGCCGCCTCGATCCGGACCCAGGGCGTCATCGAGCCGGTCATCGTGCGCGCGATCGCCGGCGGCCGCTTCGAACTGATCGCCGGCGAGCGCCGCTGGCGCGCCTCGCGACTGGCCGGACTCGACGAGATTCCCGCACTCGTGCGCACGATCGACGATCGCTCGGCGGTAGCGATCGCGCTGATCGAGAACATCCAGCGCGAAGACCTGTCGCCACTCGAGGAAGCGCAGTCGCTCACGCGCCTGATCGAGGAGTTCAAGCTCACCCACCAGCAGGTCGCCGAGGCGATCGGGCGATCGCGTGCCAGCGTGTCGAACCTGCTGCGCCTGCTCGAACTGCCGGCGGAGATCCGCAGCCTGCTCGACGAGCGCAAGCTCGACATGGGCCATGCGCGCGCTCTGCTGACCCTGCCGGCGGCACGCGCGGTCGCGCTCGCCCGCGCGGCGGTCGAGCACGGCTGGTCGGTGCGCGGGCTCGAGGATGCCGTGCGCCGGGCCAGCGACGCCGGCAAGCCTAAGGCGGCGGCCACGCGTCGCGACGCGAACATCGAGTCGCTCGAGTCCGAACTCGCCGGCAAGCTCGGCACGCGCGTCGCGTTCAGGCATGGCCGCAATGGCCGCGGCCGGATCGAGATCCATTACCACAGCCTCGACGAACTCGATGGCATCCTCGAGAAGATCCACTGACGCGACGCCACCTGCATGCCTTCGATGCCCCAACTTTCGGTCGTCGTGCCGGTCTTCAACGAGAGCGGCAACGTGCAGGCGCTGCTCGACGAGATCGTCGGCGCCTTGCGCGGGCAACTCGCGTTCGAGATCGTGTTCGTCGATGACGCGAGCCGCGACGACACACTCGACGTGCTGACTGCGGCCAAGGCGCGGATCCCGGAACTGCGGGTGTTGCGTCATGCCGAACAGAGCGGGCAGAGCACCGCGATCCGCAATGGGGTCAAGGCCGCGCGCGCGCCGTGGATCGCGACGCTCGACGGCGACGGCCAGAATGATCCGGCGGATATCCCGAAGCTGCTCGCGATGCGCGCGGCGGCGCGGCCCGCGATCAAGCTGTTTGCCGGCTGGCGCGTCAACCGCCAGGATTCCGGCAGCAAGCGCCGCGCGTCGAAATGGGCGAATGCGATCCGCTCGCGCGTACTGCGCGATGCAACGCCCGACACGGGCTGCGGCATCAAGCTGTTCGAACGGGAAGCGTTCCTCGACCTGCCGTACTTCGACCACATGCATCGCTACCTGCCCGCCCTCATGCAGCGCGCCGGCTGGCAGGTCCAGAGCGTCCCGGTCAACCACCGCCCACGCGCCAGCGGCCAGTCCAAGTACAACAATCTCGGCCGCGCCCTGGTCGGCATATCCGACCTGCGCGGTGTCGCCTGGCTGATCCGGCGCTCGAAGCGGACGGCTGCGGTCGAGGTCTGAGCCGGGTCGTGCGCGGACCCGGTCGAACTTGCGCGCCGGCGCCGGATCGTCTATAAAGCGCGGCTCGCCCGGGCTCCAGAATCCGCGTCATCGCGGGTCGGCAGGTTCCGATACACGGTTCGCCCTGTCCGCTTCCCGAGCACTTCCAGCACCGCGTGGCGCATCGTCGCCGCTGGGCCGTCCCCGACCTGGCCAAGGTCGGCAACAAGCATCGACGAGGTTCGCATGTCCAAGGTATGCCAGGTCACCGGAAAGAGTTTCCAGTCCGGCAACAACGTTTCCCACGCCAACAACAAGACGCGGCGCCGCTGGCTGCCGAACCTCCACGATCGCCGCTTCTGGGTTGCCAGCGAGAACCGCTGGGTCAAGCTCTGCGTGTCCAGCCACGGGCTGCGCACGATCGACAAGAAGGGCATCGAAGTGGTCGTTGCGGAGCTGCGCGCGCGCGGCGAGAAGATCTGAGGAGTATCGAATCATGGCATCCAAGCGCGACAAGATCCGCCTCGTGTCTTCCGCAGGCACCGGCCATTTCTACACGACCGACAAGAACAAGAAGACGACGCCGGAAAAGATGGACATCAAGAAGTACGATCCGGTCGTCCGCAAGCACGTCGCCTACAAGGAAGCGAAGATCAAGTGAATCGTGGCCCGGCCGTGCGCCGGGTCGCATCGCCTTGGTCGACGCAACGGTCCGGACCCTCGGGCCGCCGACGAGAAACCCGCTGTTCCGGCGGGTTTCCTTTTTCCGGCCATGCAACCCGCCTGACGGCGGGTTTTTCGCGAACGATGGGCCGCCCGCTAGGCGTGCGCGCCGCCCAGCTTGTAGCCCTTCAGGCGTGCGGCGAAGTCCTGCAACGCGCGGTTGCCCGAAGCTTCGGCCTCGCGGCACCACTGGCGCAGCGATTCGAGCATCGCTTCGCCGTTGCGGTTCTCGAGCGCCTCGTGCAGGCGGTGGCGATACTCCATGACCGTCTTCACGGTCGGCGCGTCGCTGATCCACTGGCCCATGCGCTCGCGCGCATCGACATCGAGCCAGCGCCCGCCGCTGCCGAGCGCCCGGCGCAGCTTGCGCGGCATCGCCTTCAGGCTCGCGCCGGCGCGCGCCGCATCCTCGTGCAGGGCCGGCACGATGACGCCGCGGAAGTAATCGCTCATGACGTGGAAGCGGTGCGAAAGCACGGCCTTGATCGTCTCGGCATCGGGGAACGGCACGTTGGGACGCACGTCGAGGGTCGGCGCCACGCGCAGCACCTTGGCCAGGCCAAACGCCTGCAGCACGCGGATCACGGCCCAGCCGATGTCGAACTCGAAGCGGCGCAGCGAGAACTTCGCCGAACTCGGGAACGCGTGGTGGTTGTTGTGCAGCTCTTCGCCACCGATGACGAGGCCCCACGGCGACAGGTTCGTCGAGGTGTCGGCGCTCTCGAAATTGCGGTAACCCCACCAGTGGCCGAGGCCATTGACGACGCCGGCGGCCCAGAACGGGATCCAGACCATCTGCAGCGCCCAGATCGCGACGCCGACCGCGCCGAACAGCGCGAAATTGATGAACAGCAGCAGGGTCGGGCCCATCGACGGCGCACGCGCGTAGACATTGCGCTCGATCCAGTCGTCCGGCGTGCCGCGCCCGTACTTCTCGATCTCGTCCATGTCGCGGGCGGCGACGCGATAAAGGTCGACGCCTTCCCAGAGCACCTTGTCGATGCCGTGGATCATCGGGCTGTGCGGATCGTCCTCGGTCTCGCAGCGCGCATGATGCTTGCGATGGATCGCGACCCACTGCCGGGTCACCATCGCCGTGCTGAGCCACGACCACAGGCGGAACAGATGGGCCAGTACCGGATGGAAATCGACGCCGCGGTGGGTCTGGCTGCGATGCAGGTAGAGGGTGACGGTCATGATCGTCAACTGGGTGACGACGATGAAATACGTGATCCAGGTTGCCCACGAGGCGTCGGAAAAGATGCCGCGGGCGAGAAAGGCAAGCAGGGTATCGAACATCGGGGAGGCGGATCCGGAAAGTAAGGCAGGACTATACCGTGACCGTCATGGGGCATCCAGACGACAAATGCAAGCGCGGCGCGTCCGCAGGCCATTCGCCCGCCGCGCTCGCTTGCCCTCCCGCTCGCGACCCGGAACAATCCGGACGGATGAATGAAGCGACTGCGGCTCTGCAGCTCGATCAGGTCAGCCGCCGGTTCGCCGGTCGCGCGATCATCGACGGCCTCGACCTGCTGCTGCCCCGCGGCGAGGTGCTCGGCCTGCTCGGCGTCAACGGCGCCGGCAAATCGACGACGCTGCGCATGATCGCCGGCATGCTCGCACCGAGCGCGGGGCGTGTGCGCGTCGACGGGGTCGACATCCATGCCGAACGCGGCAGCTGCCGCCGGCGCATCGGTTTCCTGCCCGAGGAGCCGCCGCTCCACGGCGAATTGACCGTGCTCGAATACCTGCGCTTCTGCGCCCGCCTGCATGGCGTGCCGGCGCGCGCGGCGGACGCCGCCGTCGATCGCGCGATCGCACGTTGCGAACTCGGCGAAGTGCGCCGACGCCTGTGTGGCCTGCTTTCGAAAGGTTTTCGCCAGCGCGTCGGCATCGCCCAGGCGATCGTGCACGAACCGGCCCTGATCGTGCTCGACGAACCGGCTTCGGGACTCGACCCCGTGCAGGCCCTGCGCCTGCGCGAACTGATCCGCGGGCTCGGCGACGCGCATGCGGTCGTCCTCTCGACCCACGTGCTGTCCGATGTGGTCGCTTGCTGCGACCGCGTCGCGATCCTGCATCGCGGACGCCTGTGCCATGCCGGCCGGCTCGCGGAACTCGATGCCGGCCGCGCCCTGCGCGTGCGCGTCGGGCGCCCGCTCGCGGCCGCCGACTGGCTGGCCGTGCCGGGCGTTGCCGAAGCGACCGCGGTCGATGGCGACGGCTGGCGCGTCTCGCTGCGCGAGGAGGCGAATCCGGGCGCACTCGCGGCCGCGATCAACGAACGCGGCTGGGGCCTGCAGGAACTGCGCGCCGAACGCAGCGCGCTCGAGGCGATCTTCGTCGCGATCGCCGCGGAAGACGCTCCGCTCGGCGCTGCCGCATGAGCACGATCCTGCTGCTCGCCGGCAATGACTTGCGACGCCAGTTCGTGCAGCCGCTCGCCTGGGGCCTGCTCGCGCTCGCCTGCGCGCTGTTCGCCTGGCAATTCCTGATCGCGCTCGACGCATTCCTGCAGGTCGCACCGAAACTCGGTGCGCTCGCGAACGCGCCCGGCGTCACCGACCTCGTCGCGTTGCCGCTGCTGCGCGGCGTCTCGGGCGCCCTGCTGCTGATCGTGCCGCTGCTGACGATGCAGAGCCTGGCCGGCGAACGCCGCGCGCACACCTTGCCGCTGCTGCTGGCCGCCGACATCGGCAGCCTGCGCATCGTCCTCGGCAAGTTCTTTGGCGCGCTCGCGATCGTCGCGCTCGTCGTCGCGATCGCGCTCGCGATGCCGCTCTCGCTCGCATTCGGCAGTGCGCTCGACCTCGGCCGGCTCACGGTGGCCGCCGGCGGGCTGCTGCTGTTCGCGGCGAGCCTGACCGCGATCGGGATCGCCTGCTCGGCGTGGACCGCACATCCGGCCCTCGCCGCGGTCGCGGCGCTCGTCATCACGAGCCTGCTCGCCCTGCTCGATGTCGGCGCGCGCCTGCGCGATGTCGAGCACGCGCTGATCAACTGGCTCGCGATGTCGAGCCATCTCGAGCCATTCCTGCGCGGCGTCGTCGACAGCAGCGCAATCGTCTACTTCGTGCTCGTCATCGCCCTCGCCCTGTTGCTGGCGGCACGCCGCCTCGACACCTTGCGCACCCGGGGCTGACGATGCGCGACCGGATCGACAACCTGCTCTACGTGCTCCTGCTCGTCGCGATCGCCTTGCTCGTCGGCTTCCTCGGCACGCGCTGGCGCTTCGTCCACGACTTCAGCGAAGCGCGCCGGGCAAGCCTCGGCGAATCGTCGCGCCAGGTACTGCAGGGCCTCGCCGGGCCGGTCGAGATCGTTTCGTATGCGCGTCGTGACGGCGAGCTGCGGCCTGCGATCCGCGAATTCATCGAGCGCTACCGGCTCGTCAAGCCCGACATCTCGTTGCGCTTCATCGATCCCGACGCCGATCCGGCCGCGATGCGCGAAGCCGGCGTGCAGCTCGATGGCGAACTCGAGGTTCGTCACGCAGGTCGCAGCGAGCGCCTGCGCGCCCTCGGCGAGGCCGAATTGAGCAGCGCGTTGTTGCGCCTTTCGCGTACCCAGGAACGCATCGTCGCCTTCCTCGAAGGCGAAGGCGAACGCCGCGCCGACGGCCAGGCGAATGCCGACCTCGGCCAGTTCGGCGCGCTCCTCGCCGGGCGAGGCGTGCGCATCGTCCACATCGCCCTCGCCACGACGCCGCGCATCGCCGACAACGTCGATCTTGTCGTCATCGCGAATCCGCGCATTGCCCTGCCCGCGGCCGCCGCGGCCGCGCTCGTCGACCACGTCGCACGCGGCGGCAACCTGTTGTGGCTGCTCGAACCGGGCGAAGAGGCGGGCCTCGACGCGCTCGCCGCAGCGCTCGCGGTGCGTGCCTTGCCCGGCGTGCTCGTCGACGGCAGCGGCCAGCAGTTCGGCCTTGGCGATCCGAGTTTTGTCGCGGTCAGCCGCTACCCGGCACACGCGGCGACGCGCGGGTTCGAACTGGCGACGCTGTTCCCGCAACCGCTCGCGCTGGCCCAGGTCACGCCGAGCGAGTGGACGTTCGCGGCCCTGCTGCAGAGCTCTGCGCAGTCGTGGAACGAGGTCGGCCACATCCCGAAAGCCGGCGAGCCCGAAGGCAATGTGCGCTACGACGGCAGCGATGGCGAGATGCCGGGCCCGCACGATTTCGCGGTTGCGCTGACCCGCGCCGCGGCACGCGCCGACGCCGGCGAACAGCGCGTCGTCGTCGTCGGCGACGGAGATTTCCTTTCCAACAGCTTCCTCGGCAATGCCGGCAACCGCGAGTTCGGCCGTCGCCTGTTCGATTGGCTGCTCGCCGACGATGCCCTCGTCGAAGTGCCGGACCGCAGCGCGCGTGATCGCACGCTCGACCTGTCGCAGGGCGCTCTGTCGGCGCTGAGCGTCGGCTTCCTCGTCGTCCTGCCGGTGCTGCTCGCCACGAGCGGATTGCTGGTCTGGCGGCGCCGGCGGCGCCGATGAAACGCAGCACGCGCACGAACCTCGTGCTGGCCGCCATCGTCGCCGCGCTCGCGCTCGTCGTCGGCTGGCAGGTCGGCAGTGAGATCGATCGCCGCGAACCGCCGCTCGGCGCGTTCGACCCGGCGACGATCGAACGCGTCGGCGTGCGCTGCGCGCGATGCGTCGCCCGCGAGTTCATCCGCCGCGACGGCGATTGGCGCATGCAAGCACCGTACGCGCTCGATGCCGACGACGCCCTCGTCACGCGCCTCGTCGCGATCGCCGCCTCGCCGGTGCGCAAGCGCCATCGGCTCGCCGATTTCGATCTCGCGAAGATCGGGCTCGCGCCGCCGCTGATCACGCTCGAACTGGGTCCGCATGTGTTCGAGGTCGGCATGACCGATGCGCTCGAAGGCGATCGCTACGTGCGGTTCGACGACGCGATCGCGATGGTTCCCGACCGCTTCAGCCCGTTTCTCATGGCAACCCCGGAGAGCGAACTCGATCGCCACCTGCTTCCGCGCGAGGGCGAGGTCGTCGCCTTGCGCATCGACGGCGTCGCGGCACCCGCGAGGCTCGCGGCCTGGCGCGCTGCGCGCGCGACGCGGATCGAAACGGTCGCGGCCGATCTTCCACTCGACGCGGGCGCACATGAAGCCGAGGTCGAGTTCGCCGACGGCGCCACGATCCGCTGGCGCCTGCAACGCACGGCCGAAGGCTGGCGCGCGCGACGGGCGACCCCAGCGCTCGATTACCTGCTCGACGCGGCGCTCGGCGAAGCCCTGCTCGGGTCCGCCCCGGCGCGCTGAGTCCGGACATGCCCGAATTGCCCGAAGTCGAGACGACGCGCCGCGGGATCGCCCCGCACCTGGTCGGTGCGCGTGTGCTCGGGCTCGCGATCCGCCAGCCGAAATTGCGCTGGCCGATTCCACCAGAGCTGATCGATGCCCTGCCCGGCCAGCGCATCGAAGCCGTCGAACGGCGCGCGAAGTACCTGCTCGTGCACGCGGCGACCGGCAGTGCACTGATCCATCTCGGCATGTCGGGCAGCCTGCGCGTGCTCGCCGGCGACGCACCGCCCGCGAAGCATGATCATTACGACTGGCAGCTCGATTCGCGGCGCATCCTGCGTTTCACCGACCCGCGCCGCTTCGGCAGCCTGCTCTGGCAGGCGCGTGGCACGCTCCACCCGCTGCTCGCCGCGCTCGGCCCCGAACCCCTATCGGACGCGTTCGACGGCGATCACCTGTGGGCTCGCTCGCGCGGCCGCTCGGCGGCCGTCAAGACCTTCGTGATGGACCAGGCGATCGTCGTCGGTGTCGGCAACATCTATGCGGCCGAGGCCTTGTTCGCCGCGCGCATTCTTCCGGCGCGCGCGGCCGGCGCCGTCTCGCGCGAACGGTATGCGCGGCTCGCCGAGGCGATCAAACGCATCCTCGCCCATGCGATCACGCGTGGCGGCACGACCTTGCGCGACTTCATCAGCCCCGATGGCGTGCCCGGCTACTTCGAGCAGGAACTGTTCGTCTACGGACGCGCCGGTGAGCCATGCCGCATCTGCGCGACCCCGATCCGCGCCGCGACGCTCGGCCAGCGCACGACGTTCCATTGCCCGCGCTGCCAGCGTTGATCTTCACCCGCAGGAGCGGCCCAGCCGCGACCCGACGTGCGGCAAATTGCATCGCGCCGAGCGGCGCTCCTACCGACATCCGGCGCGGGCTTCGATCACCCATCCCGCGTCACCGCGCTCTCGTAGGAGCGGCCCCGGCCGCGACCCGACTTGCGGCAAATTGCATCGCGCCGCGCGGCGCTCAAACCGACATCCGGCGCGGGATCCGATCACCCATTCCGCGTCACCGCGCTGTCGTGTAGGAGCGGCCCCGGCCGCGACCCAACGTGCGGCAAATTGCATCGCGCCGAGCAGCGCTCAAACCGAAATCCGGCGCGGGATCCGATGTCGTGCACGGCGTCACCGCGCTGTCGTGTAGGAGCGGCCCAGGCCGCGACCGCACGTCCGGCAGATCGCATCGCGCCGAGCGGCGCTCCTACCGACATCCGGCGCGGGCCTCGATCACCCATTCCGCGTCACCGCGCTCTCGTAGGAGCGGCCCCGGCCGCGACCCGACTTGCGGCAGATCACATCGCGCCGAGCGGCGCTCCTGCCGAAATCCGGCGCGGGCTTCGATCACCCATCCCGCGTCACCGCGCTGTTGTAGGAGCGGCCCAGGCCGCGACCGAAATCGCACGGAGCTCCATCCGGCCAAAGCCATTCCCGCGATGTCCGGGCGGGGGAGCTACAACGGCAATACCGGCTGCTGCAGCTCGATGCGGCCTTCGCCGGCAACAATCTTCTTGAACTCGGCGCGGCTGACCGAGACGTAGCGGTCGTTGCCGCCGATCTCGACCTGCGGCCCGTCGGTGACGACGCGACCGTGGCCGTCGACGCGCACGACCATCGTCGCCTTGCTTCCGGTATGGCAGATCGTCTTGATCTCGATGAGGCTGTCGGCCCAGGCCAGCAGGTACTGGCTGCCTTCGAACAGATCGCCACGGAAATCGGTGCGCAAGCCATAGGCCAGCACCGGAATGTGCCGCTCGTCGACGACGTCGGTCAGTTGCCAGACCTGGGCCCGGCTCAGGAACTGCGCCTCGTCGACGAGCACGCAATCGAGCGCGCCGCGCGCGGCTATGTCGGCATCGACGATCGCGAGCAGGTCGTCCTCGCGCGTGAACACGACCGCACTCGCCTTGAGGCCGATGCGCGAGGCGACCACGCCCTCGCCGGCGCGATGATCGAGCTTCGGCGTCAGGATCAACGTGCGCATGCCGCGCTCGTGATAGTTGTACGCACTCTGCAGCAGCGTCGTGGTCTTGCCGGCGTTCATTGCCGAGTAATAGAAGTGGAGTTTGGCCATGGTGGGTGGGGTCGGGAAGGCGACGAAGTCTCAGGCCCGGATTCTTGCACACGCACGTCGATCGACAAGCCGCTCGATGACGTGAGTGGCGGTCACCGGGCACAATCGCGGTGTTTCGCCTGCCCCGTCCCGATTCCCGGCTCTCCATTCCCGTCAAGATGCTCAATCCCCAACAACGCGCCGCAGTCGAATACTGCGAAGGTCCCTTGCTCGTTCTCGCCGGCGCGGGCTCGGGCAAGACGCGCGTGATCACCGAGAAGATCGCGCATCTGGTCAAGCGCCGGAACCTCGCTGCGTCGAAGATCGCTGCGATCACGTTCACGAACAAGGCCGCGCGCGAGATGCGCGAACGCGTCGGCAAGCTGGTCAGCGGCACTGCTGCCGAAGGACTGACGGTGTGCACGTTCCATGCGCTCGGCCTCAAGTTCCTGCAGCTCGAACATTCGCGCGCGGGCCTGCGGCGCGGCTTCTCGGTCCTCGATGCCGATGACAGCCAGGGGCTGATCAAGGAACTGGCCCCGAAAGGCATCAGGAACGATGCCTTGTTCGCGCTGCAGTCGCTGGTCTCGCGCGCCAAGAACGAGGGGCTGACGCCCGAACAGTCCGCGCAGCGCGCGGGCAGCCCGCGCGAACGCGAAGCGGCCGAAATCCATGCCGCGTACCAGAAGCGCCTCGCCGCGTTCAATGCGGTCGACTTCGACGACCTGATCCGCCTGCCGCTGGCGATACTCGAAGGCGACGACGACGTGCGTGCCGCATGGCAGGAACGCATCCGCTACCTGCTGCTCGACGAATACCAAGACACGAACACGGCGCAATACCGCCTGGTCAGGGCACTTTCCGGCCCGCGCGGCGCGTTCACCGCGGTCGGTGACGACGACCAGAGCATCTACGCCTGGCGCGGTGCGAATCCCGAGAACCTCGGCGAACTGTCGCGCGACTATCCGCAACTGAAGGTCATCAAGCTCGAGCAGAACTACCGCTGCGCGCGACGCATCCTGCGCGCCGCGAACGCGCTGATCGCGAACAACGCCCACCTGTTCGAGAAGAAGCTCTGGAGCGAGCAGGCCGAGGGCGCGCCGATCCGGGTGCTCGAGTGCCGCGACGACGAGCACGAAGCCGACCGCGTCGCCGGCGAGATCGCCCACCTGGCCGAGAAGCACAAGGCGCGCTGGAACGAGTTCGCGATCCTCTATCGCGGCAACCACCAGTCGCGTCCGCTCGAGAAGGCGCTGCGTCTGGCGCGCGTTCCGTACCACCTGACCGGCGGGACCGCCTTCCTCGAACGCGCCGAGGTCAAGGACCTGCTCGCCTACCTGCGCCTGATCAACAATCCGGACGACGATGCGGCGTTCCTGCGCATCGTCAACGTGCCGCGGCGCGACATCGGCGCGACGACGCTCGAAAAGCTCGGCGAAATGGCCGGTGCGCGCAACCTGTCGATGCTGCGCGCCGCGCAGAACGATGGCGTGTTGAGCCAGCTCAGTGCGCGTCCGGCTGCTTCACTCGTCGCGTTTTCGGCGCTCGTGCGCGATCTCGGTCAGCGAGCCGCACGGATCGCCGCGGCCGAGCTCGTCGACGAGCTGATCGCGCGAACCGGGTATGCCGAGCATGTCGGCGCGCAGTACAAGGAACCGGCGTTGCGCGCGCGGCGCATCGAGCATCTCGGGGAACTCGCGGACTGGTTCCGCGCGATGCAGAAGAACACGTCGGCCGGCGATCTTGCCGCGCAGCTCGCCCTGCTCATGCACGGCGACCGCGACGACCCCGGCAATGCGGTGCGCCTGATGACCCTGCATTCGGCCAAGGGGCTCGAGTTCCGCCACGTCTTCATCATCGGTGTCGAGAACGGGTCGCTGCCGCACGAAAGCAGCATCGAGGAAGGCCGGCTCGAGGAGGAGCGGCGCCTCATGTATGTCGGCATCACGCGCGCGAAGGAGCACCTCGCCCTGAGCTTCGCGCGACGCAAGCGCCGCTTCGGCGAAATGCTGTCGAACGAACCAAGCCGCTTCCTCTCCGAACTGCCGGCGGACGACCTGCACTGGTCCGGTCGCGACGCAGAACAGGACGAAGCGCAACGCAAGGACGTCGCGAACTCGAACCTGGCCAAGCTGGCTGCGCTGTTTGGTGATTAGAGCGTGCGGCGCGCGGACTGGAGCGGCCTGGTGACATCGCCGCGCGAGGTTGAGCGCCAGGCTTGAGGGCTACGCATGTCGTGCTGCGGGTCGATCCGCCGACGACGCATCAAGTCCGTCTTGAGCGTTCGACCCGATGCCCTCTTGCCGCCGATCGCCGGCCTCGTGCCCGGATTTGCCGTGCTCGCGGTCGGCACGAGCGCCTACCTCGACCTGGTCGACTGGACGGCCCGCCAGACCCGCCGGGACAAACGCGGCCGTATCGACGCGGCGGCGCCACGGATTATCGCGACACTCGGTCTCGGCGAGGCGGCCTGGTCGAACCAGATGCTCGGCATCGAGAGCCGCTATGCGCGTGCGGTCGGCTCGGTGCAGAGCCTCATCGACAAGGCCGCCGTCATGGGCCAGCAGTGGCTCAAGGGCATTGCCCAGGCACGGCGCCTGCAGCGCCTCGGGGCCTGAGCGCTGAATCGTCGATCTGCGTTGCAGCACGCTGATCACGGGACCTTCATTCATCCAGCTCGTGATCGATGCGCCACTCGGTCAAGCGGTCTTCCCGGAGCCGGCGCGCCGACCGGATCCGGCCACCCTCACTGGCTTCGTGCACGTCCTGTACCGCGATAGGCGCAACGGGGTGACGATCATGCTGAAGAGCAGAAAGTGCGTGTCCCGGCTATTTCCCGGCTATTGTTCCGGCGGGGCAGGTTCAACACGACCCGCTTCGCCCCATCGTCGCTTCACTGATCACTAGGATCTTCAAGGGCATGGCGTAACGCGGCCTCCTCAAAATCCAACCGGCCGGTCTCCTTCCCCTCAACGAGGAACTCGAGAAAGGGTTCAATGTTCATCGTCCCCGCAACCTCAGCTGCAAGCAAACCTATCGAACGATGAACCTCAACCCTGCAGCCCAACTGCATCAGGCTGCCACGCACATCGTCGATCGTGGACGAGTCGTTTGGAATGACGCGGAACGTCGAGTTCTTCGAGAGTCGAACCAATGCTTTGAACTTCAATTCGCCATCGACATTCTCAGCCGTAACGACATCTCCGGTGCTTACGCCCACGACAAAAAACGGAATACTGTCAATTGTATAGAGACCATCTGACTGGCGCATCGCCCATAACCTCTCGGCGGCGGAAGGCGGATATCCATCCTCATCAGGTTCGAGCTCGAATGTGATCCTTTCGTGCACCAGTTCGTTCACTTTTCATTCTTTCCTAGGGTGAGGTTTCGGCTTGTCGGAGCAGTGGCCGTTTTCGTCGATTCCGGCTGCGCCGCAGGGCGCATCGAGTGCCGTCCCGCCTTGGCCCATTGCGAAACCCGGCATTGCGAACAGCGAGACGAGCAGCAGGCAATGCAGCGTCCGCTCGACAGCGTCCGGTCGAACCTTCATGGCGTCGACTCCTTGTGTTCCGTGACTTTTTTGACGTGGCATTCCAACCAACGTGGAGCGTCTCACCGCTCCGGGAATTGGCAGCAGGGGTCGCCAGCGACAGCACGGCGATTGCCAAGGCCAAGACCAGAACCGTGCGCCTCATCGCCAAGACATGCGATGACACCCCGCACACGTAGTGACGTACAGCACTTTGTCTAATGTCCCGTATGCAACAGGTTTGGATGTGGATACAGCGATAAAATCGTGACATGGATCACTGCACCGACCAGCGAGCGGAGCTAGCACTCCGGTTCCGTTTTGTGGCTGGCAAGCCAACAACGCGAATGGCGACTTGCAGAAGACCGACATTGCGTTGACCGAGTCGCACCGGCTGGCTGAATTGCACAGCGACCTGGTGAGCGGTGAACGCGAAAATCGGTCGAACGTCGGTGCATCAAGAATGGTGGATGCCGCAACGAGTGCGGAGATTGAAGCGATCGACGCAATGCGGGTTCCGGACCAGGCGCAGCTCGCCTCAGATCAGCGCGGCCATCTCGAGTTCGCGCTTCAGGTACGCGTAGTAGATCGGTGCGGCGACGACGCCGCCGAGGCCGAACGCGGCTTCCATGAACAGCATCGCGATCAGCAGTTCCCAGGCGCGTGAGCGGATCTGGGTGCCGATGATGCGTGCATTGAGGAAGTATTCGAGCTTGTGGATGACGACCAGGAACAGGAGTGCGGCGAGCGCGACCCACAGCGAGATCGAAAGGCCGATGACGAAGATCAGCGTGTTCGAAATGAGATTGCCGATGACCGGCAACAGGCCGCAGATGAAGGTCGCGACGACCAGGGTCTTGGCCAGTGGCAGGTGGACGCCGAACAGCGGCAGCACGACGAGCAGGAAGATTCCGGTGAACAACGTGTTGAGCGCCGAGATCTTCACCTGGGCGAAGACGATGTCGTGGAAGGCGCTGACCAGGGTGAAGCAGCGCGCGTTGAGCGCGTCGGTGAACGGTCCGCCAGGCGTGCGCAGGCGCGCGGTATGCAGGGCCAGCATTGCGCCGAGGACCATGCCGATCAGCAGCTGCACCGTGACGCGCACGGCGGTCTTGCCGACCAGCTGCAATTGCGCGGCGTGCACGCGCAGCCAGTCCATGACGGCCGCGCGGATCTCGTCGGAATTGTCGGGCAGGTAGTCGACGACGATGGCCGGCAACTGCGCGCGCGCGCGTTCGATGACCGGCCCCATGCGCTCGAACAGTTTGGCCGGATTGCCGTGTTCGGTGCCGAGGAAGGCGATCGCGGCGACGATCGCGAGCGTCAGCAGGCCGACCACGAGCGCCGCGAGCAGGGCGACGACGAGCCAGTGCGCGCGCGCACCGGGCAGATGGCGCTGGAGCGACGGTGCGAGCACGTTGACGAGGGCATAGACGAGCAGGCCCGCGAGCAAGGCCGGCAGCAGGTGCAAGTGCAGCACGGACCACAGGGCGAGCGCGGTCAGCACGTAGCTCGCGATGGTCAGTCTTGCAGGCGAAACCGGGATCGGCAGCGACATGGCATGGCCGGAACAAGGACGGCGCGCAGTCTGTCAGCCGGCGCGCCGACACGCCAGCCCGGGACGTCATGCGCGTGTCGTAGACTTCGGCGATCGTCGCAGCTTGAGGCTGCCTGACCTGTCGAGGAAGGTTTCCATGTCGAGAATCGTCGCTGTCGTCCTGCTCGCCGCCCTGCTCGGCGTCGGTTGCGCATCGAGAGGCGTGCGCGCGCCAGAGGCCGGCGCATCGGCGGCCAGCCCGGTCGCTGCGCCGGCGCCTGCACCGAGCGGACCGCCACCGGACGACAACCTCAATGCCGTGCTGTGGACACAGACCGCGATCGAACGCGACCTGCTGTATCGCCAGGCCTACCGCGCGGCCGAACAGCAGCTTGTCCGGGCGATTGCCGATCCGACCTGGGAAGCGCTCGAGCATGGGCAGCGCAAGTCGACTCCGGCCAAGCTCGGCAATGCGGTCATCGTCGACGTCGACGAGACCGTGCTCGACAACTCGCCGTACCAGGCCCGCCTCGTCAAGCTCGGCACCGCATACAACGAATTCACCTGGGCCGAATGGTGCCGCGAGGAAAAGGCCGCGGCGATCCCAGGCGCAGTCGATTTCGCGCGCTTCGCGACCGACAACGGCGTCACCGTGTTCTACCTGTCCAACCGCGCGCGCGACCTCGGCGAGGCGACGCTCGCGAACCTGCGCAAGGTCGGGTTCCCGGTCGAGGGCGAATACGTGTTCCTCGGCCTCGGCACGTTTGTCGCCGGTTGCGAACAGGACGGCAGCGAGAAGGGTTGCCGGCGCGAGCTGATATCGCGCACGCACCGCGTCCTGATGCAGATCGGCGACCAGCTCGGTGATTTCGTCGATATCCAGGCCAACACCCCCTCGGGACGCCGCGAGGCGATGGCGCCGTACCAGGCCTGGATCGGGGAACGCTGGTTCATCCTGCCGAACCCGACCTATGGCTCGTGGGAACCGGCGTTGTTCAACAACGACTGGTCGGCCCCGCCCGGCCAACGGCGCGCGGCCAAGCAGGATGCCTTGCGCCTCGACTGAGAAGATCGCCGGCCGGGGCGATTCGCAGGATTGCATCGCCTCAGATATTTCGTTGTAAATCAATGCAGTATCTGAAGTAACTTAATGTGTTGCATAAGGTTTTACGATTGGGTAGGATCGCTCTCCAGACGGAAGCCGGTTTGCCCCGACCTTTCGACGAGCAGCACACGACAGTTCCCCCTCCGGCTCGGCCGGATTCGACCCGGATGGCACCGCCCTCCGGGTTTTCTTTGCGCCGGCGATCGGCTCCGGCTGACCTGAACGGGGCGGACTGCTAGAGTGCAGCCCCTCGTCATTGCGCAAGAGCCTCCATGTTCACGAAACTGTTGCGTGCGTCCCTGAGCGCCGCCTTCCTGCTCGGTCTGGCTGCCTGTGGCCGCGATTCGGGGACCGATGCGACGCATGCGGCCGACGCGCCCGATCAGGCCGTCCTGACCTCGGCCCGGCTCGCTGCCGAAGGCAATGTCGCGGCCCTGCTCGAGCACATGCTGCCGCCGGCCGAGTTCAACCGGATCAAGGCCGAGTGGAATGACCGCACGGGCGATCCCGAGCCGGACGCCGAGGATCGCGCGCGCTTCGCCGAGATGATGGCCAAGCTCACCGCGCCCGACGCAGTCGAGGCGATCCATGCCGAAATCGCCCCCGACCTCGAGCAGTTCGACCGCCAGTACAAGCAGCAGATGCCGGCGATGGTCGCGATGGGCCAGGGCTATGCGCAGAGCATGGTCCAGCAGAGCGAACAGTTGTCGGCGGCGGAAAAGGAACAGGCGACCGCGATCGTCAAGACGCTCGCGGGATGGGTGCAGTCGACTGCGTTCACCGATCCGGCCAAGGTCCGCGAGGTGCTCGGGATCGTCACCGCAACGGCACGCGCGGTCGAACTGAAGACCCTCGATGAAGCACGCGCGTTGACCTTCGACCAGGCCGCGCCGAAGCTCGCGATCGTCTTCGACGGCATCAAGAAGACGCTCGACGTGTACGGCTTGTCGATCAACGAGGTGCTCAAGTCGGTGCGCGCCGAAGTGCTCGCCGACGACGGCACCCAGGCGAAGGTCAAGGTCAGCTACACGCTGCTCGGCACCGCGCTGTCGGGTGAGACCGAAATGACCCGGGTCGACGGCCGCTGGTATGCCAAGGACACGATCGAAAAGCTCCGCGAGCACGCCGCGTCGGCTCCGCTCGCCGCACCGAAAACCGACGGTTGAGCGAGCGTCCCGAGCGCGCTCGTCGTGTCGACGGGCGTGCTCCCGCTGCGCATCGCGCCATGCAACAGAACCTTCCGCTGCCGAGTCCCGTCGAGCCCGCGCGCGGGCCGTCGTGGCTGCACCTGCTCGGCAACCTGCTGCGCCCGTGGATCCGCATCCGCCGTGAGCCGCGCGATCCGCTCGAATTGCTTCCCGACGACCCGCGCCCGACCGTTTACGTGGTCGAACGCTACGGCCTCTCGGACACGCTGATCCTCGAGCAGGCCTGCCGCGAAGCGGGCCTGCCCTCGCCGTACCTGGCCGCCGCGCGCCTGCCGATCAAGCGCAAGCGCGCGATCATCGCGTTGACGCCGCGACCGAGCCTGTGGCGCCGGCGCGGGCATCCGTCGCGTTCGGACACGCTGAACCGGCTGGCCGAACTCGTCATCGCCGACCCGGTCCTCGACGTGCGCCTCGTGCCGGTGTCGATCTTCGTCGGCCGCGCACCCGACCGGCAATCCGGCTGGTTCCGGGTCCTGTTCGCCGAGAACTGGGTCGTCGTCGGCCGCTTCCGCCGCCTGCTCGCGATCCTGCTCAACGGGCGCGACACGATCGTTCAGTTCTCGGCGCCGGTGTCGCTGCGCGACACGCTCGCCGAGCAGGGAGACGCTCCCCTCGAGCGCAGCGTGCGCAAGCTGTCGCGCGTGTTGCGCGTGCATTTCCGGCGCACGCGCACGACGATCATCGGCGCCGACCTCTCGCACCGGCGCATGGTCGTCGACAGCGTCGTCAACGCCGATCCGGTCGGCGAAGCGATCGCGGCGACCGCGGCGAAGGAGAACCTGCGCATCGAGCAGGCGCGCGCCCGCGCCCGCGGCTATGCGCTCGAGATCGCGGCCGACTACTCGCACACGGTCGTGCGTTCGATCTCGTTCATGCTGATCGCGTTGTGGAACAAGCTCTACGACGGCGTCGTCATGCACCACTTCGACAAGCTGCGCGCGGTCGCGCCGGGCCACGAAGTGATCTACGTGCCGTGCCACCGCAGCCACATCGACTACCTGCTGCTGAGCTACCAGCTGTACCAGAACGGCCTCGTGCCCCCGCACATCGCCGCCGGCGTCAACCTGAACCTGCCCGTCCTCGGCGCGGTCCTGCGCCGCGGTGGCGCGTTCTTCCTCCGCCGCAGCTTCAAGTCGAATGCGCTGTATTCGGCCGTGTTCACCGAATACGTGAGCCAGCTGTTCGTCCGCGGCGTCGCCCTCGAGTACTTCATCGAGGGTGGTCGTTCACGCACCGGGCGCCTGCTGCAACCGCGCGGCGGCATGCTCGGCATGACCCTGCGCAGCTTCCTGCGCGAGTCGCGTCGCCCCGTGTTGTTCCAGCCGGTCTACATCGGCTACGAGAAGCTCATGGAGGGCAAGTCCTACATCGGCGAACTGTCGGGCAAGGCGAAGGAGAAGGAATCGCTGTTCGGCCTGTTGCGTTCGGTCAAGGTGCTGCGCCAGCGCTACGGCCAGGTCACGATCAACTTCGGCGAACCGATCGAACTGGCTTCGCTGCTCGACGACGTCGCGCCGGACTGGCGCGAGGCGACCAAGCGTCCTGACGAGAAACCCGAGTGGCTGGCCCATGCGGTCGACACGCTCGCCGAACGCATCCAGGCGAACATCAACCGCGCCGCCGACGTCAACCCGATCAACCTGCTCGCGCTCGCCTTGCTGGCGATGCCCAAGCACGCGATCGCCGAAGCCGACCTGCTCGCCCAGATCGAGCTGTGCAAGGACCTGCTGGCCGCCTTGCCGTACAGCGAGCGCGTGACCGTCACCGCACTGGAACCGGCCGCGGTCATCGCCTACGGCGAGGCGATGCAATGGATCCGTCGCGTCGAACATCCGCTCGGCGATGTCCTCATGCTCGAGGGCGACAACGCGGTCCTGCTTTCGTACTTCCGCAACAACGTCCAGCACCTGTTCGTCGCCGCGGCATGGATCGCGTGCTGCTTCCTCAACAACCGGCGCATGGCGCGCGCGACGATGCTGCGCCTCGGCCGCCTGATCTACCCGTTCATCCAGGCCGAGTGGTTCCTGCCCTGGGACGAGGACGAGTTCGCGCGGCGCCTGCAGACGACCCTCGACTTCTTCGTCGCGCGCGGCATCCTCGAAACCGATCCGGACGGCCGCGTCATCGAGCGCGCGCCCGGGCAGAGCGACAGCGCGTTCCGCCTGCGCGCGCTTTCGCACAGCCTGTTGCAGGCGGTCGAGCGCTACTACATCACGATCGCCTTGCTGGTCAGCAATGGCCGACACACGGTCTCGGCCGGCGAACTCGAGAACCTGTGCTTCCTGACCGCGCAACGGCTTTCGCTGCTGCACGAATTGAATGCACCGGAGTTCTTCGACCGCTCGCTGTTCCGCGGCTTCATCCAGAAACTGCGCGAGCGGCGCGTGGTCTGGCCCGACGCGAACAACAAGCTCGACTTCGACGAGGGTCTCGAAGACCTCGTCACCGAAGCGAAAGTCATCCTGAGCCGCGACATTCGCCACGGCATCCTCAAGCTGACGGCGGAGAACCGCGCCGCGGCGATCGGCACGACCCCGGCGGCGGACGGCGAAGCGGCCTGAGTCAGGCGTCGAGGTCGGGGATCAGGCGGCTCTCGAGCAGCGTGATCGTGTCCTTGAGGTGCAGCTTGCGCTTCTTCAGGCGCTTCAGTTCGAGTTCGTCGTTGCCGGGCTCGGCGGCCCAGCGGGCAATCGTTTCGTCGAGGTCGCGATGCTCGGTCCTCAACGCGGCGAGCCGGCGGACGGTCGTGGCGGCATCTTCGGAGTACATGGATTCCCTCGCGCGAATGGGCAGTGTAGCGCCGACCGTGCGCGGCGGGTACGCGGGGGCCGGGGCGCGCCGTTACAATCGACGATCCCGCCTCGCACGCGATCCCCATGTCCCCGAACGTCGATCCGCATCACGATGCCGCACGCCTCGCCGATCGCCTGCGCCGCCAGGTCGGCCAGGCGATCGCCGACTACCGGATGATCGGTGACGGCGACCGCGTCATGGTTTGCCTGTCCGGCGGCAAGGATTCGTTCACCCTGCTCGACCTGCTCCTGCAGTTGCAGGCGCGCGCGCCGGTGCGCTTCGAACTCGCCGCCGTGCACCTCGACCAGAAGCAGCCAGGCTACGACGCAAGCGTCCTGCCGAAGTACCTCGAGGCGCTCGGCGTGCCGTTCCACATTCTCGAACAGGACACCTACGGCGTCGTCAAGCGCGTGATCGGCGAAGGCCGCACGATGTGCAGCCTGTGTTCGCGCCTGCGCCGTGGCGCGCTGTACGACTTCGCCGCCGAGCACGGCTTCACGAGGATCGCGCTCGGCCATCATCGCGACGATATCGTCGAGACCCTGTTCCTCAACATGTTCCACCAGGCGACGCTGAAGGCGATGCCGCCGAAACTGCAATCCGACGATGGCCGCAACACGCTGATCCGTCCGCTCGCCTACTGCCGCGAGGACGACATCGCCGCCCATGCACGCAGCCGGGACTTTCCGGTCATGCCGTGCAATCTCTGCGGCTCGCAGGAAAACCTGCAACGCAAGGCGGTCAAGGCAATGCTCGCCGGCTGGGAGCGCGAAACGCCGGGCCGCATCGAGAACATCTTCCGCAGCCTGACCCGGGTCGTGCCCTCGCAGCTCGCCGACCGCCAACTGTTCGATTTCGGCAACCTCGGCGCGAGCGAGCCGCCGGCTGTCGCGGCGACCGAACGGTCCGCCACGTCGGCGGAGCGATCCTTGCACTGATGCGGCCGTCTCGGCTCCTGCGACGGACCGCGGCGAGTCTCTGCGGATCGCGGACCGGCGCTTGCGTTGAATCCTTTTCCCCACATTGGCCCCTGAAAACGCATGTTCTTTCGCAACCTGACCCTGTTCCGATTCCCTGAAAGCTCCGCCAAGCCCCTGAAAAATCTCGAAAACGAGCTTGACGAGAAGCGCCTGCGCGCCTGCGGCCCGATCGAACTGGCGACCCGCGGCTTCGTCTCGCCGTACGGTCGTGATGCCGATGAACTCGTGCACCGGGTCGGCCGGTATGCCCTCGTTACCGTCGGCAGTGAGGATAAATTGCTGCCATCTTCGGTGATTTCGGAGGCATTGGCCGTCAAGATCGCCGAAATCAGCGAAAAGGAAGGTCGCCGGATCGGCGCACGCGAACGCAAGCGGCTCAAGGAGCAGGTCGTTTCCGAGCTGTTGCCGCGTGCCTTTGTCCGCCCGTCCCGGCTGTCCGCTTACCTCAATACCGCCAACGGTTGGCTCGTCATCGACACGGCTAGCCGCAAGGCCGCCGAGGAGGCCGTGACCGAAATCCGCGAAGCGCTGGGCCGGTTTCCGGCGACCCCGATGGCGCCGTCGGAGTCGCCGCGGGCCTTGATGACGGACTGGCTCATCCATGGCAAGCTGCCGGCAGGCCTCGCCTGGGGCGACGAATGCGAGCTGCGCGATCCGGTCGAGGCCGGCGCGATCGTCCGCTGCCGGCGCCAGGACCTTGAATCCGACGAGATCCGGGAGCATCTCAAGTCCGGCAAGCAGGTCTTCCAGCTCGGCGTCGAACTCGACGAGCGCATCGCTTTCGTGCTCGGCGAGGACCTCACGATCCGAAAACTGCGCTTCCTCGACGTCGTTCTCGACGAAATCGGCGAAGAGTCGTCCGAGTCCGCACGCAGCGAACTCGATGCGCGCTTCGCGTTGATGACGCTGGAGCTCGAGCGCCTGCTCGAGAAGCTCGACGAGTGGTTCGGTCTGCCGCGACCAGACGAACGCGACTAGTGATCTGGCCAACCTTGGGGGCGGGTGGAGCGATGAACCTGGACACCGAGAGCAACTACCTCGAATTGCCGACTCCGGCCGGCGAGATGATCAAGGTGTTGCGCAAGAGCCATCCGCGCGCGCGCCGCCTGCGCCTGACCGTGACCTCGGGCGGTGCCCGGGTGACCTATCCCGAAGGGACGCATCCGGCGCAGATCGTCGCGTTCCTGCGCAAGCACGGCGAATGGCTCGAGCGCAAACTCGATGAGCTGAACCTCGGTTCGCAACCACCCCCGCTGAAACCGGGCGCGGCGACCGTGATCCCGCTGCGTGGCGAAACCACGCGCCTGTCGTGGCGCGACGGCGCATACCCGCAAATCGAACAGATCGACGACCGCCTGATCCTGACCTTGCCGCGTCCGCACCGGCGCGCGCTCGAGGCGGCCCAGGGCCTGCTGCGCTCCTACCTCGAAGCCCAGATCCGCCGCGACGTTTCGCGCTGGCTCGCGCGCTATTGCCCGATCCTCGGGCACGCACCGACTGCGGTGCGCCTGCGCCCATTGAAGAGCCTGTGGGGCAGTCTCGACACGCGCGACCGCGTGACGCTCGATCTCGCCCTCGCTCTCGCGCCGCCGGCCGCACTCAAGTACGTCGTCGTGCACGAGCTCTGCCACCTGCGCATCCGCAGCCATTCGAAGCGCTACTGGGCGCTAGTCGAATCGCTGCTGCCGGACTGGCGCGACCAGCGCGAGTGGCTGCGTCTCAATGGCCAGGCCCTGAAGGCCGAGCTCGATCGCCTGATCAGCACGACGCGCGACTGATCCTCACGACGCGGCGCCGTGGACGGATCCACGCGCACGCGCTCCAAGCCAGGCATTGATCACGTCGGCGACCGCTTCGGCGCGTTCGAAATGCAGATGATGGCTGCCCTGCAGCCGCACGACCTCGATGTCGGCGACGCAGGCCGCGCGCGCGTCGACAACCGCGCGTGGCAGGTACGCGGCCTCCGGCTCGGCCAGTACGAGCAGGCTCGGCGCGCGGATGCCGGCGAGCACGGCGGCGAGCTGGTCTTCGCTGAAGCGTTGCGCGCTCGGCAGGGTCAGGCGCGGATCGGTCGACCAGCGGAATCCGCCATTGCCGTCGAGCTTGTGCAATCCGCGCGTGACGATCGCGCGCGCGGCCGCTTCGCCGAGATCGCCGGACCGGCGGCGCGCGACGACGGCCTCGTCGATCGAGGCGAACACGCGCAGGCGATCCGCTTCGAACGTGGCGCGGGCGGCGGACGCGCGCTGCAACTGGGCCAGCGTGCCGGCGCTCGGCGTGACGATCGGGCCGAGGCCTTCGACCAGCAGCAGGCGCCCGACAGCGTGCGGTGAAACCGCGGCGAACACGCTGGCCAGGGTCGCGCCGAGCGAGTGTCCGAGCAGGTCGACGCGCGACCAGCCGAAATGGGCGATGACTTCGCCGATCTCGTCGAGGTTGTCGACATACGGATACCAGTTGCCCGGCGCGCGATGCGCGGAACGCCCGTGACCGGCCAGATCGATGGCCACGACATGGCGCCCGTGGAGCAACGGGGCCAGCGCATCGAACGAGGCGGCGTTGTCGAGCCAGCCATGCACGGCGAGAACCGGCGGATCGGCCGGATTGCCCCAGGCCTTCGCGGCCAGCCGCAGGTGGCGCAACGGCAGCTCGAGTTCGACCGCGTCGGTCCTGCTCAGCGCCACGGCGACCCCATCACGCAGACGAACCCGGAAAGCCGGGCCAACCGCCGACATGCCGGTGCACGAGCGCCGCGAGCGCGGCGACCTGATCGTCGCCGTCATTCAGTGCCGGGATGTACTCGAAGCGTTCGCCGCCGGCGGCGAGGAAACTCTCGCGCCCGGCGATCGCGATTTCCTCGAGCGTCTCGAGGCAGTCGATCGCGAATCCCGGACACATCACGTCGATCCGGCGCACGCCTTCGGCAGGCAAGGCCTCGAGCGTTCGATCGGTATACGGCTGCAGCCAGGGTTCGCGGCCGACGCGCGACTGGAAGCACAGCATGAGCTCGTTGCCGACCAGGCCGAGCCGCGTGCGCAGGCGCTCTGCGGTCGCTTCGCAATGGCTGCGGTACGGATCGCCATTGTCGACGTAGCGCTGCGGAATGCCGTGCATCGAGAGCAGCAGCCGTTCGCCGCGCCCGTTCGCCTGCCAGTGCGCCTCGACGCTGCGCGCGAGCGCTTCGATATGCAGCGCTTCGGCATGGTAATCGTTGACGAAACGCAGCTCCGGCGGCCAGCGCCACGTGCGCAGTTCGGCCGTGACCGCATCGAACACCGAGGCCGAGGTGGTCGCCGAGAACTGCGGGAACAGCGGAATCACGAGCAGCCGCCGCACGCCGAGCGCACCGAGTTCGCGCAGGCGCGCAGGCACGGACGGTTGCCCGTAACGCATCGCGTGGCGGACGACGACCTGGCCGCCGCTCGGCCCTTCAAGCGCCCCGTGCAGGCGCCCGGCCACGGCACGCGTGCCTGCCTGCAACGGTGAACCGGCCTCGGACCAGACCTTGCGGTAGGCGTGCGCCGAACGGCGCGGGCGCAGGCGCAGGATGATCCCGTTCAGGATCAGCCACCAGAGCCAGCGCGGCATTTCGACGATGCGCGGATCGGCGAGGAATTCGGCGAGGTAGCGGCGCACGGCCGAGGTCGTCGGCGCCTCGGGCGTGCCGAGGTTGACGAGCAGGACGGCGTTGCGGATCGGGTCCGGAGGTTCGCGGAACGCGCGGTATCGTGGCATGCCGGGGCGAAGGGTCTGCTGGAGGTGAATCGGCGGGCGCGGGGTTGGGCGCTTGTCGGCCCCGAGCGAACTGGACTAGACTCGACCCCGTTTCACATGGATTGTGAGACCGACGACTACCCATAACGATAACATCGACGCCATGCGCACGTTTGCCTGCCTGACAGTCGCAGCAGTGCTTTCCGTTGCTCCGGTTTCCGGCGCACTGGCGCAGTCGGTTGCCTATGGAATGGCGTTCGACGAGCTGTACCGGATCGATCTCGATACGCGTCGCGCGACCTTGGTCGGCTCGGCCGGCGTCTATGCGGGCCGGGCCCTGGCCCAGTTCAGCGGCCTGACCTACGGCCCGGGCGGCGACCTGTATGCGGTCGCGGCGACGCACAAGGCCCTGATCCGGATCAACAACGCGACCGGCGCCGGCACGTTTGTCGGTGCGTTCGGTCTGGCCGGACAAGGGTCCGGGCAATTCGATGCACTCGACCTGTCGATGACCTGGGGCTGCAACGGCCAGTTCTGGCTGACCTCGGCGGTCACGCGCGAGTTGTGGGCCGTCGACCCGACGACTGCCATCAGCACGCGAATCGGAAATACCGGCCGCCAGCTTTCAGGCCTGACGATCCGCCATGGAAAGCTCTATGGAACCGGCATCAATGCCGACCAGGGCCTGTACCTGATCGATACCGCGACGGCGGCTGCGACGCGGGTCGGCCCGATCGTCGGCAACGTGCCGTGGATCGAGCCCGATTTCGCCGCCAACGGGACGTTGTGGGCGACCTTCAGCTACAACCCGCCGCAGAACCGCGAGTGGAGCGACCTGGCCCGGATCGATGTCGGCACCGGGGCGGCGACCAATCTCGGGCCGATCACGGGACCCGAAAGCCTGCGTTACATCAGCATGAAGGGACTCGCGGTCGCACCGAATTCCTGTCACCCGGCCCCGGGTGGCAATGGCACGCCAGCGGCCACGCTGCCCGTGCGATCGCCGTGGGCGCTGCTCGCCCTCGGCCTGTTGCTGATCGGATCGGCCCGCCGCCGCCTGCGCCCCTCCACGCGCTGAGACGCACCGCGATCCTTCACGGCGGACTCAGCTTCGCGTGCTAGCTTTGTTCAGCTGACCTTGTGGAGCTTGCCATGTCGTCCTTCGTGCGTGCCGTGTTCGTAGCCGTCCTCGTCGCCACGAGCGCTCTTGCCCGCGCCGGTGAAGAGGAAGTCAAACGCGCCGAGAATGCGGTGCGCGTGCTCGGCGAGATCATGCAGGCACCCGACAAGGCCGTCCCGCGCGACCTGCTGCAGAGCGCGCATGCGATCGCGGTCATCCCCGACGTGATCAAGGCCGGCTTCGTCATCGGCGGGCGCCGCGGCGAGGGCCTGATCTCGGTCAAGTCGCCCGATGGCACCTGGTCGAATCCGAGTTTCGTCAACCTGACTGGCGGCAGCGTCGGTTTCCAGGCCGGCGTTTCCTCGACCGATGTCGTGCTCGTGTTCCGCACCCAGCGCGGTGTCGATTCGATCGTGCACGGCAAGTTCACGCTCGGTGCCGACGCCTCGGCCGCCGCCGGACCGGTCGGCCGCACCGCGCAGGCCTCGACCGATGCCCAGCTCAAGGCCGAGATCTATTCGTACTCGCGTGCGCGGGGCCTGTTTGCCGGGGTCGCCCTCGACGGCAGCGTGCTGTCGATCGACAACAAGGGCAACCAGGCCGTGTATGGCGATGGCGTCACTGCGCGGCGCATCTTCGAAGGCGGCGTCAGCAACGTGCCTGACGCGGTCGTCGAGTTTCGCGACCGCCTGGAGGAGTACACTGCCCCTTAGCAGCCGGCCGCCCGAGACTTTCGCCACTGGCCGGCGCGCACGTGCAGGCATGAGGATCGGGCATCGGCGTGGCCGCCGCGGTCCGCCTGCAGCATCAGGGTCGTCCCCGCGCGTCGCGGCCGACCGGTCCACGCGCCGCGACGTTCGAGCGCGCCAACAGTCCATGGAGTGATCGCAATGGGTAGTTTCAGCATCTGGCACTGGCTCGTCGTGCTCGTCATCGTTGCGCTCGTGTTCGGCACGAAGAAGCTGCGCAACATCGGCGAAGACATGGGTTCGGCGATCAAGAGCTTCCGCAAAGGCATGCAGGAAGGCGACGACGCCGGCAAGCCGTCGGAACTCAAGGCCGACCCACCGGCTTCGCCGCAATCGATCGGCGAGACCGAAAAGGATCGCTCCCGGCCCTGAGCCGGGGTCCGGCCATGTTCGAACTGAGCTTTGGCAAGATGGCCCTGATCGCGGTCGTCGCCCTGCTCGTGCTCGGCCCCGAACGGCTGCCGGCGGCGGCACGCACGGTCGGCGCACTGCTGCGCCGCGCGCGCACGAGCTGGCACAGCGTGCGCTCGGAAATCGAACGCGAACTGGCCGCCGAAGACATCAAGCGCAGCATCCACGACACGGCCCGCAGCGTCGACATCCGCGATGACGTGCGCACGGCCGCCGCGCAGTTCCGCCAGGACATCGAGGGCGAGCCGGCCCGGCCGCCGACCGATGAGCAACGCTGAGCCTCGCGCGGACGACGAGCAGTCGTTCCTCTCGCATCTGGTCGAACTGCGTTCGCGATTGCTGAAGGCAGTCGCCGCCGTGCTCGTGATCCTCGTCTGCCTGATCCCTTTCGCGAACCGCATCTACGGCTGGCTGGCCAGGCCGCTGCTCGAGAAGCTGCCGGCCGGTGGCGCGATGATCGCGACCGACATCGCCTCGCCGTTCTTCGCCCCGCTCAAGCTCGCGTTCTTCGTCGCCGTGTTCGCCGCGATGCCGTTCATCCTCTACCAGGCCTGGGCGTTCGTCTCGCCGGGCCTGTACAAGCATGAGCGCCGGCTCGCGGTGCCGCTGCTGGCGTCGTCGGTCCTGCTGTTCTACATCGGATGCGCGTTTGCCTATTTCCTCGTCCTGCCGGCGATCTTCACGTTCATGACGAGCGTGGCGCCGGCCGGCGTCGCCGTGATGCCGGACATCAGCCGCTTCCTCGATTTCTCGCTGGTCCTGTTCCTCGCGTTCGGATTCTGCTTCGAGGTCCCGGTCGCGCTCGTGATCCTCGTCGCGATCGGCGTGGTGACGCCCGAGCAACTCGTCAAGAGTCGTTCGTACGCGATCGTCGGGGCCTTCGTCATCGCCGCGATCCTGACGCCGCCCGACGTCATCTCGCAATTGCTGCTCGCGGTACCGATGTGCCTGCTCTACGAGGTCGGCATCATCGCCGCGCGCGTCGTCGCGCGGCGCAGCGACACACCGCAACCGACGCCGGCCGCCGACGCCTGAGCGCCTGATCCGAACGGTCCGCCGGCCGCGCATCGAGACGCCCGCGCGACCAGGCCCGACGCCATCCGCCGCGCGCATTGCACGTTTTCCGCTCCCGCGCAACTGCCTGTCCGCAGGGAAAAGAATCGAAAATTTTCACAATCTCTTGCGCAAGAATGCGCGCCGGAGCGTGTGCCGGCCGGCCAACGCAGCTACACTTGCAAAGTGCGGCGAACAGGAAAATCGTCGCACATTCTTATTCTGAAGTGTCCCTAAGGGGGGAACCATGGCTACAAGAAAACCTGCTGTCGAAGTCGATGATGCTCGCGACGCGAGCCTGCGCGTTTCCAAGCGCATGCGTGACAGCCTCAAGGCCGCCGCGGCGGTGATGGGGCGTCCGCTGTACGACGTGACCAACGAGGCGATCAACGATTACCTGTCCGGTCTCAAGCTCGGCGATCCGCTCGCCGCGATCCGTCGCGCCGGACGCGGTCGCAAGTAAGGCAAGTAAGGTCCGGCAGAGCCGGACCGACACGGCCAACCTGCCGATGCGGGTTGGCCTGCCCGCACGACGGCGCACCGCGCACGTGCCTCAATCGATCGGCGGCAACACGTTGATCACTTCAGGCAGGGTCGTCACCCCGCGCGCAACCTGGGCTGCGGCCGACACGCGCAATGGCCGCATGCCTTCGGCGAGCGCAGTCTCGGTCACCTTGGCCAGATCCATGTTCGCCTGGATCAGCGCGCGCAACGGCGGCGTGACCCGCATCATCTCGTAGATTCCGGTGCGCCCGAGGAAGCCGGTCTTGCGGCATTCGAGGCAGCCTTTCGGCGCGAACGCACGCTCGGGCACCGGCAACGGCCAGCGGTGGGTCAGGGCCGCCCACGCGCGCACGTCGAGCGCGCCTTCGGCCTTGCAGTGCGGGCACAGCGTGCGCACGAGGCGCTGGGCGACGACGCCGGTCAGGGTCGACTGGATCAGGTAGTTCGGCACGCCGAGGTCGAGCAGGCGGGTCAAGGCGCTCGGTGCATCGTTCGTGTGCAGGGTCGACAGCACGAGGTGCCCGGTCAGCGACGCCTGCACGGCCATCTGTGCCGTTTCGAGATCGCGGATTTCGCCGACCATGATGATGTCGGGGTCCTGGCGCATCAGCGTGCGCACGCCGGCCGCGAAGTCGAGGTCGATCGCGTTGTGCACCTGCATCTGGTTGAATTCGGGACTGACCATCTCGATCGGGTCTTCGACCGTGCAGACGTTGATGTCCGGCGTCGCGAGGACCTTGAGCGTCGAATAGAGCGTGGTCGTCTTGCCCGAGCCGGTCGGTCCGGTGACAAGGACGATGCCGTGCGGGCGCTCGACCATCTCGCGCCAGACCTTCTCCTCGTCGGGCGCGAAGCCGAGCTGGCGGAACTCCTTGACGACGATGTCGGGATCGAAGATGCGCATGACCATCTTCTCGCCGAACGCGGTCGGCATGCTCGACAGGCGCAATTCGACTTCGCGGCCGCCGGGCGAGCGCGTCTTGATCCGCCCGTCCTGCGGGCGGCGCTTCTCGGCCACGTCCATGCGCCCGAGGATCTTGATGCGCGAGGTGACCGCGGTCATCACCGGGGTCGGCAACTCGAACACCTTGTGCATGACGCCGTCGATGCGGAAGCGGATCAGGCTCGATTCGCGGCGCGGCTCGAGGTGGATGTCGGAGGCGCGCTGCTCGAACGCGTACTGCAGCAGCCAGTCGACGATGTGGACGACGTGGCGATCGTCGACGCCGAGCTCGCCCGACTTGCCGAGTTCGACGAGCTGCTCGAAATTGAGGATCGCGCGCCCGTCGGCGGTGTCGGCCTTGGCATCCCTGGCGCGCTGGATCGAGCGCTGCACGCCCCACCATTCGGTCAGGTAGCGGCCGACGTCGAGCGGGCTCGCCACGACGCGCTGGATGTCGCGCCTGAGTATGTGGCCGAGGTCGGCCAGCCAGCGCGTGTCGAACGGCTCCGACGTCGCGATGACGATCTGCATCTCGCTGACCGCGACCGGCAGGATGCGGTAGCGCTGCGCGTAGGCGTGGCTGACGACCTGGGTCACGGCCGGCACGTCGATCTTCATCGGATCGATCTTGAGGTACGGCAGTTTCGCGCGGCCGGCGAGCCATTGGGTCAGCACCTCGACGGTAAGCGGCTTGTCGCCGCCGCGCGCGTCGGTGAGCTTGAGGTTCGCGATCAGCACGAACGGGTGCAATTCGAGCTTGCCGCGCGCGATGCGCACGTCGGCGCGCACGCGCTTGAGGTCGGCGTCGGTGATGAGGCCGTCGGCGACGAGTGCGGCAAGCGTCTCGTCGAGGTCGATGCGCGGGCGCAGGCCGAAAGGCACGACGCCGGCCGCCTGCACGGAGGCCGCTTTCGGACGCATCGGTTGGGTCGCCATGCGCTCACACCCTCGGGGAAAGCATTGTCGCCGTTATACTAGCGCGCTTTGTCGCAGCTACCGTGAGCCACGTTGCATGGCCGGACCCACGTTCCAGGAAGTCATCCAGACCCTCAACCACTACTGGGCCGGGCACGGCTGCGTGCTGATCCAGCCGCTCGACACCGAAGTCGGTGCCGGCACGTTCCACCCCTCGACGTTCCTGCGCGCGATAGGTCCCGAGCCCTGGGCCGCGGCCTACGTGCAGCCGTCGCGACGTCCGACCGACGGGCGCTACGGCCAGAATCCGAACCGCCTGCAGCACTACTACCAGTACCAGGTCGTGCTGAAGCCGAATCCGGACGACATCCTCGATCTCTACATCGGCTCGTTGAAGGCCCTCGGCGTCGACCCGCTCGTCCATGACCTGCGTTTCGTCGAGGACAACTGGGAATCGCCGACGCTCGGCGCGTGGGGACTCGGCTGGGAAGTCTGGCTCAACGGCATGGAAGTCACCCAGTTCACGTACTTCCAGCAGGCCGGTGGCCTCGAGTGCCGCCCGGTCACGGGCGAGATCACCTACGGCCTCGAGCGCCTCGCGATGTACCTGCAGAATGTCGACAACGTCTACGACCTCGTCTGGACGAACGCGCCGCACGGCGTCGTCAGCTACGGCGACGTGTTCCATCAGAACGAGGTCGAACAGAGCACCTACAACTTCGAGCACGCGAACGTGCCGAAGCTGCTCGAATGGTTCGACACCTGCGAAGGCGAAGCGACCCGGCTCGTCGCGGCCGGCCTGCCGCTGCCGGCCTACGAGCAGGTCATGAAGGCGAGCCACACGTTCAACCTGCTCGACGCGCGCCGCGCGATCAGCGTGACCGAACGCCAGCGCTACATCCTGCGCGTGCGCACGCTGTCGCGCGCCGTCGCCGAGGCATATTTCGCGCAGCGCGAGAAACTCGGCTTTCCTGGCCTGCGTCGCAAGGAAGCCGCCTGATGTCGAGCGCGAAGAACCTGCTGATCGAACTTGGCTGCGAGGAACTGCCGCCTAAGGCGCTCGACGACCTCGCGAACGCGTTCGCAGAGGGCATCATCGAAGGCCTCGTCCGCCGCGGCATCAGCTGCGACGGCGCTGCCGCGCGACCCTACTGCTCGCCGCGAAGGCTCGCCGTGTGGCTCCCGGCGGTAGCCGCCGACCAGCCCGACCAGGCGATCGAACGGCGCGGGCCTGCCCTTGCGGCGGGACTCGACGCGGCCGGCCAGCCGAGCAAGGCCTTGCTCGGATTCGCGCAGAGTTGCGGTGTCGACGTCGCGGCGCTCGAAAAGCTCGAGACCGACAAGGGCGCCTGGTTCGTGCACCGCGCCGCGAAGCCGGGCCGCAGCACGGCCTCGCTCGTGCCCGAGATCCTCGCCGAGGCAATCAAGGCCTTGCCGATTCCGAAGCCGATGCGCTGGGGCGACCACGAGCATGCCTTCGTGCGACCGGTGCACTGGCTCGTCGCCCTGCACGGCGCCGACGTGATCGATCTCGACCTGCTCGGCCTCGCCGCCGGGCGTCATTCGCGCGGCCATCGTTTCCATCATCCGCAACCCGTGCACATCGCCGATGCCGATTCCTGGCTCGATGCCCTGCGCGCCGCCCGCGTGCTCGCCGATCCGCGCGAACGGCGCGAACGCGTGCGCGCCGAAGTCGCCCGTGCGGGGCAGCAGACCGGAGGCACGCCGCGCCTCTCGGAAACCCTGCTCGACGAGATCGCGAACCTGACCGAGTGGCCGGTCGCGATCGCGTGCACGTTCGAGGATGCCTTCCTCGAGGTGCCGCAGGAAGCGCTCGTCATGACGATGGAGACGAACCAGAAGTTCGTGCCGGTATTCGATCAAGCCGGCGGGCTCAGCGCGCATTTCATCGGCGTCGCCAACATCGAGTCGAAGAATCCGGCCGAGATCCGCAAGGGCTACGAGCGCGTGATCCGACCGCGTTTCGCGGATGCGAAGTTCTTCTACGACGAGGACCGCAAGCAGGCGCTCGCCACGTACCAGGACGCGCTGAAGTCGGTCACCTACCAGCAATCGCTCGGCAACGTCTGGGAAAAATGCGTGCGGGTCGCCGAACTCGCGCGCGTGATCGGCAATCGTGTCGGCGTCGATGCCGGGCTTGCCACCCGCGCGGCGGCACTCTCGAAGTGCGATCTGATGACGCGCATGGTTGGCGAGTTCCCCGAGCTGCAGGGCGTCATGGGCCGCTGCTACGCCGCCCAGGGCGACCAGCCCGAACATGCCGAGGTCGCGCTCGCGCTCGACGAGTTCTACCGGCCGCGCTTCGCCGGCGACGCGATCGCGAGCGGCGCGGTCGGCCAGGTCCTCGCGGTCGCCGAACGGCTCGACACCTTGTGCGGCATCTTCGCGGTCGGCCAGAAGCCGAGCGGCAACAAGGATCCGTTCGCGCTGCGGCGCGCCGCGCTCGGCCTCGCCCGCACCCTGATCGAGGCGCCGCTCGACATCGACCTGCGCGCGCACTTCCGCGAGGCACTCGAACTCGTGCCCGACGCGGCGCTGGCCGCCGGCCTGCCGAAAGGCAAGGACGGCAAGACGCCGACGCTCGACGCAGGCGCCCGCCGCGGCGAGCTCGAGAGCGAGCTGTTCGCATTCATCCTCGACCGCCTGCGCGGCTATTACGCCGACCAGGGCATCGCCAGCGAAGCGTTCGAAGCGGTGCGTGCGCTCATGCCGACCTCGCTCGTCGATTTCGACCGGCGCCTGCGTGCGGTCGTTGCGTTCGCCGCCCTTCCCGAGGCACAGGCGCTCGCCGCGGCGAACAAGCGGATCGGCAACATCCTGCGCCAGGCCGGTGGCAGCGTCGAGGGCGACATCCTCGCCGACCTGCTCGATTCGGAGGCCGAACGGGCGCTTGTCGAAGCGCTTGCGGCGACCGAAGCCGACGCCGCGCCGCTGGTCGCGGGCGGTGACCATGTCGGCCTGCTGCGCCGCCTCGCCGGGCTGCGTGAACCGGTCGACCGGTTCTTCGAGCATGTCATGGTCATGGCCGACGACCCGGCAATCCGGCGCAATCGCCTCGTCGTGCTGAGCCGCCTGCGCGCGCTGTTCCTGCGCGTCGCCGACATCTCGCTGCTGCCGCAGGCGACGGCCTGACCGGGGCAGCGCACGGGACGGCTGTTCGCGTAGACTTTGCCGACGCCGCAGGGGTGCGCCGGGACCCGACCTTCCCGCGCCGACGGAGAGCTGTCCGCGATGAGTCCTCGTGACAATGACGCCAGCACGACGCAGCGACGAACGATGCGCCCGCAGCGCAGCGCGAATGGCGGGCATGATCCGGCTTGCCTCGTCGTGCTGCAGGGCCAGCGGCTCGGCCAGCGCATCGACCTCGGCGAAGCACCGCTGATCATCGGCCGCTCACCCGAGGCCGAGTTCCAGATCCTCGAACGCAGCGTCTCGCGCGAGCACTGCCGCATCTGGCAGGACCCGGCCGGCTATCGCATCAAGGATCTCGACTCGACCAACAAGACCTTCCTCAACGACCAGCCGATCATCGAAGCCGAACTGAAGGACGGCGACCACATCGCGGTCGGCAGCTGCGTGCTCAAGTTCATGGACCGTTCCTCGGTCGAGGCGCGCTACCACGAGGAGATCTACCAGCTCGCCACCGCCGATCCGCTGACCGACCTGTACAACCGGCGACAGTTCCTCGAGCTGCTCGAGAAGGAGCTCGCGCGCGCGTCGAACCACCAGCGCCCGCTGGTCCTGCTGATCATGGACCTCGATCATTTCAAGGCGATCAACGACAAGTTCGGCCACCCGACCGGCGACGCCGTGTTGAAGAAGGTCGCGATGTCATTGCGCGGACTCGCCAGGGAGGAATTCATCATCGCGCGGATCGGCGGCGAGGAATTCGCGGTCGTCCTGCCCGAGCACGACCTCGAGCAAGCGGTCGTGTTCGCCGACGTCGTGCGCGAAGGCATCGCCGGCCTCGACCTCGCGCTGACCGGTGGACCGCAGCGGGTAACGGTCAGCATCGGTGCCGCGGCCTGGCTCAGCGGCATGATGAACACCGGCGACCTCATGCGCGCGGCCGACGAGCAGCTCTATCGCGCCAAGCAGGGCGGCCGCAACCGCGTCTGCTCGCGCGTGACGGGCTGAGCCGCACAGCGCACCCCGGCGTTCACGCCGATCGCGCGGCGCGGGCGAGCGCGAGCAAGCTCGTGTCGTCGTCGGGCGGGGCATCGCCGGCATGCGCGCGCAGGGCGGTCCAGGCCGCGGCGACGACCGTGACCGGCTCGCGCGCACCGGCGATTGCCGCGGCGAGTCCGTCGCGACCGAACGCGGCGCCGTCGGCACGTCGCTGTTCAGTCACGCCGTCGCTGTGCAGGAGCAGGGTCTCGCCCACGTCGAGGTCGAGGTCCTCGGCGGTGAACACGGCGTTCGCGTCGATGCCGAGCGGAATCGCGCCGCGCGTCGGAACGTCGCCGCTCGCCCCCGCACGCACGCGCACGGCATGCCCGTGACCGGCATCGACGAAGCGGCAGCGCCGGCCGTCGGCCGCGAACACGCCGAGCCAGAGCGTGACGAAGCGACCGCCACTCGACTGCGCGCACAGGTGCCGGTTGAGGCGTCCGATGACCTCGGCGGGATCGTCGTCGCGGGCGAAGCCGCCGCGCAGGAACGATTGCACCG
Organism: uncultured Dokdonella sp.; assembly: GCA_964587775.1. Lineage (GTDB taxonomy): Bacteria > Pseudomonadota > Gammaproteobacteria > Xanthomonadales > Rhodanobacteraceae > Dokdonella. The sequence goes on along the minus strand of CAZPLY010000003.1, from coordinate 61,076 downwards.
AGGCCATGACGAGTCCGGCACCGAGTCCGGCGCCGCTGACATCGCCGAGCACGGCGACGATGCGTTGGTCGGCGAGTTCGAAGACATCGACGATGTCGCCGGCGACCACGCGACCCGGATGCAGGTGCAGCGCGTAATCGAGCGCGCCGAGGCGCCCGTTCGGCGTCGGCAGCAGGCGATGCTGTACTTCGCGCGCGCGATCGAGGTCGGCGGCGAGCGCGGCACCTGCGCGCTCGGCGGCGAGCCTGCGCAAGTTGGCCAGGGCCAGCGCGCCGAGCCGCGCGAGGGCATGGCAGAACGATGGCGCGTCGGCGTGGCGGCGCGTCGCCGGGCGATCGGCATCGACATACAGGAAGGCCACCGCCTTGCCGTCGAGCATCAGCGGGGCGCACAGCGCGCGCTGTACGCCGGGGACTGCCGGTGCGCCCGCATCGATATCGAAACGCGCGATCTCGCCGTGTTCGGCCGAACGCACGAGCGAGCGATGGAAACGCCACGGCGGCGACCCGGCGACCGGCACCGGGCGCCGGCAGCGCACGATGCAGTCGTCGCCGTCGGGCCAGAGCACGGCCGCGCGTGCGTAGCCGGAACCGAGCAGGGCATGCTCGGCGATGATCTCGGCGAGGGCCTGCTCGTCGCCGGCCGTGGCGACCTCGCCGGCATAACGCAGCAACAATTCGAGGCGCTGCTCGGCGAGATTGCCGAGCGAGCGCACGACGCTGATCCGGGTCGGCGTGAGGGCGTCCGCAGCGGCGTCCGGCGCATCGGGCAAGGCATTGACGCGGAAACGCCAGGGACCGACGCCGAGCGTGTCCCCGCTGCGCAGGGCGACGGCCGCGCCGGGCTCGACCGGCAGTTCGTTGAGCAGGGTGCCGAGCAGGCTGCCGCAGTCGCGCAGGATCCAGCCCTGCGGGTCGACCTCGATCGTGACGTGCCGACGCGAGATGCTCGCTTCGGGCAATTCCAGTTCATTGCCTTCGGCGCGACCGATCCGGAACGGGTGGGCGACCCGCCAGCGCTCATGGGCGAGTGCCGGACCCTCCAGGCGTTCGAGTTCGATGCGTGCGGCCATCGACGCAGGATAGCGGCCCGCGGATCGGCGCGGCCTGAACCGGGCCGGCCCGGAACGACAATTCCTGCGATTGCGCGCAGCCGGCCAGCGCATTATCGTTGCCGGCTCCCGCGGGTCCGATCCCGCCGTTTCCGCACGCATGCTGACCCCGGAATCGCCCATCGCCCGTTCATTCTTGCCGGGATAAGCTCGATGCGCATCCCGGGATGCCTTCCGTTTCCTGTTGATCGTTCCTGGAGAACTCGTATGTTGAAGCACATCGCCACCACCTTGGCCGCGATGGTCGTACTGGCCGGCTGCAACGCCGCGCCGGATCCCGCGACACCCGCCAGTGGCGGCGGCACGCCGGGCGCGCAGACCGCACCGGCGTCCACGGCGATCGGAACCACGATCACCGGCACGGCCGCCTTGCGCGAGCCGATGGTGATCGGCGATGGCGCGCGCCTCGAGCTCAAGCTCGTCGACGTCGCGATGCCCGACATCGTGATCGCCGAAAGTTCGCAGACCGTCACCGGCCAGCCACCGTACTCGTTCACGCTCACCTTCGATCCGGCGCGCATCGACCGCACGCGGACCTATGTCGTCAACGCGCTGCTGTTCGATGGCGACCGTCGTTTCGTGCCGGCCCTGCAGTCTCCGGTCCTGACCGGCGGCGCCGGCAGCACGGTCGAGATCGTCATGAATGCCGAGGCCACGCCGGGCGAAACGGCCAAGGAAGAATTCAACAAGCTCAAGGCGCATATCGGCGGCATGAAGCGCGTCCAGGACGCCTACCTCGATGGCGACCTGTCGGTGGCCTGGGACGGGTTCTACGATGCGAGCGGAAAGATCCGCTTCATGCGCGTCAACTCGGAAACCGGTGACGGCGAGACCGCCCAGCGCTCGAATGTCGAGTACGCGTTCCTCGACGACAAGCCGATGGCGATCCTCAAGCGCAACGCGGGCAACACGCGTGTCGGCTGGGATGCTAACGGCCAGGTGATCCTCAGCGAGCGTGCCGGCGGCAGCGTCAGCGAGGACGAGGCAAAGGCGTTCTACGCCGATGCGGTGCGCGCGCTCGCGATGGGCCAGGCCAAGGTGCCGAAGAAGAAATAAGCGCGGTCACGCGACCGTAGCGCGTACGACAAGGCCGGCATTCGCCGGCCTTGTCCGTTTCCGGCCCCGCCTCACGGCGTCAGTTGCGCCTCGCCTTGGCGAATGCATCGGCGAAGGCGCCAGCCGCCGGCGCAGGCGTGGCGGTCCGCGGCGCCGGCCGCGGACTGCGTGCAGCCGTTTCGCGCTCGCGCGCCGGGCCGGCATCGTCGTCGAGGCGCATGCTGAGGCCAATCCGCTTGCGCGCAATGTCGACCTCAAGGACCTTGACCTTCACAATGTCGCCGGCCTTGACGACGTCGCGCGGATCCTTGACGAAGCCGCGCGACAGCGCCGAAACGTGCACGAGCCCGTCCTGGTGCACGCCAAGGTCGACGAAGGCGCCGAATGCGGCGACGTTGCTGACCACGCCTTCGAGGACCATGCCCGGCCGCAGGTCGCGGATGTCGTCGACGCCGTCGGCGAACGTCGCGGTGCGGAACTCCGGACGCGGATCGCGACCCGGCTTCTCGAGCTCGCGCAGGATGTCGCGCACGGTCGGCACGCCGAAGCGGTCGTCGGTGAACTGCTCGGGTCGCAGCGTACGCAGGAATGCACTGTCGCCGATCAACGAGCCGATCGCGCGGCCACTGTGGGCAAGGATTCGTTCGACGACCGGATAGGATTCCGGGTGCACCGCCGAGGCATCGAGGGGATCGTCGCCGGCGGCAATGCGCAGGAATCCCGCGCATTGCTCGAAGGCCTTGTCGCCGAGGCGCGGCACTTCGAGCAGGGCCTTGCGGGTCCGGAACGCGCCGTGCGCATCGCGATGGCGCACGATGTTCTCGGCGACGGAACTGCCGAGCCCGGCCACGCGCGCGAGAAGTGGCGCCGAGGCCGTGTTCACCTCGACACCGACCGCGTTGACGCAATCCTCGACCCGTCCGCCGAGCGCATGGGCGAGCTTCACCTGGTTGACGTCATGCTGGTACTGGCCGACGCCGATCGATTTCGGGTCGATCTTGACGAGTTCGGCGAGCGGATCCTGCAGGCGCCGCGCGATCGACACCGCGCCACGCAGCGAGACATCGAGGCCGGGAAATTCGCGCGCGGCGAGTTCCGAGGCCGAATAGACCGACGCACCGGCCTCGCTGACGATGGCCTTGCCGAGGCCGAGGTCGGGATGCGCGCGGATCAGGTCGCCGACGAGGCGATCGGTCTCGCGCGAGGCCGTGCCATTGCCGATCGCGACGAGGTCGACGCGGTGCCGGCGGCTGATCACGGCGAGTTCGTCGAGCGAGGCCTGCCACTGCCTGCGCGGCTCGTGCGGATGGATCACGCCGGTCTCGAGCAGCTTGCCGGTACCGTCGACGACGGCGATCTTGACCCCGCTGCGGATGCCCGGATCGAGGCCCATGACGGTCTTCGGCCCGGCCGGCGCGGCCATCAGCAGGTCCTTCAGGTTGTCGCCAAAGACGCGGATTGCCTCGGCTTCGGCGGCCTCGCGCGCGCGGCCGAACACGTCGAGCGTGAGATGCAGGTGGAGCTTCACGCGCCAGGCCTGGCGCGCCGTCTCGAGCAGCCAGCGATCGGCGCTGCGGCCGCGCTCGGCGATCCTGAAATGCGCGGCGACGCGGCCTTCGGCCTCGGCATGGCCGAGTGCGATGCGCTCGTCGAGTGCGTCAGCCGCGCCGGCCGCGCCCGCGCGCGATCCGCTGGTCGGCAGCGGAGCCAGTTCGAGTTCGAGCACGCCCTCGTTGCGGGCGCGGAACAGGGCAAGCAGGCGATGCGACGGAATCGTCCCGATCGGCTCGGCATGCGCGAAGTAGTCGCGGAACTTCGCACCGTCGTGCTCCTTGCCGGCGACGAGCTTCGCGCGGATCAGTGCCTTCGCCGCAAGCCAGTCGCGCAACGTGCCGACCAGGGCCGGATCCTCGGAGAACACTTCGAGCAGGATCGCGCGCGCACCGTCGAGCGCGGCCTTCGCGTCGTCGATGCCCTTCGTCGCATCGACCCAGGCCAGCGCGGCCTGCTCGGGCACGAGGTCGGGATCGGCCTGCAAGGCAAGCGCGAGCGGCTCGAGGCCCGCCTCGCGGGCGATCGCGGCACGCGTGCGTCGCTTCGGCTTGAACGGCAGGTAGAGGTCCTCGAGGCGCGCCTTGGTGTCGGCGGCGAGCAGGTCGGCGCGCATCGCATCGGTCAGCCTGCCCTGCTCGTCGATGCTCGCGATGATCGCGTCGCGGCGTTGCCCGAGTTCGCGCAGGTAGCCGAGGCGTTCCTCGAGCAGGCGCAACTGGGTGTCGTCGAGGCCACCGGTGGCTTCCTTGCGATAGCGGGCGATGAACGGCACGCTGGCGCCACCGTCGAGCAGGGCGACGGCCGCCTGCACCTGGTGCGGACGGGCCGAGATTTCGGTGGCGATGCGGTGTTCGATGTCCTGCATGCGATGACGGATTCCGGTAGCCAGGAAAGACGGGCCGCCGCTGCGGCGGCCGGTCGGTGCGATGCCGTGGGCGGCGCGGGTCAGGCGACCCGACGATGCCGCTTCAGGTGGACGAGCAGCAGCGAGATCGCGGCCGGGGTGATCCCGCTGATGCGTTGGGCCTGGCCGATCGTCGCCGGTGCGCCGCGTTGCAGCTTGAGCAGCACTTCGCTCGAGAGCCCGCGCACGCCGCTGTAGTCGAAACCGTCCGGGATCGGGGTCTCCTCGTGGCGCCGGTTGCGCGCGATCTCGTCGCGCTGGCGGTCGATGTAACCGGCGTACTTCGCATCGACCTCGACCTGGCCCGCGACCGCCGCGTCCTCGACGCCCGGGGCGATGCCGTCCACCGCGACGAGTGCGCGATAGTCGACCTCGGGCCGGCGCAGGAGATCGAGCGCACTCGCCTCGCGCGTGATCGCGATGCCGATCGCCTGCTCGACCGCGCGCGCGAGCACGCCGCCGGGCGCGACATGCAGCGCCGCGAGGCGCGCCTGTTCGGCGCCGATCGCGTCGCGCTTGCGGCACAGGGCGGCATGCCGCGCCTCGGGCACGCAACCGAGCGCATGGCCCTGCCCGGCAAGACGCAGGTCGGCGTTGTCCTCGCGCAGGTGCAGCCGGTACTCGGCGCGCGAGGTGAACATGCGGTAGGGCTCGAGCGTGCCGTTCGTGGTCAGGTCGTCGATCAGCACGCCGATGTAGGCCTCGTCGCGGCGTGGTGTCCAGGCATCAAGGCCGCGCACCGCGCGCGCCGCATTGAGTCCGGCGATCAGGCCTTGCGCGGCTGCTTCCTCGTAGCCGGTCGTCCCGTTGATCTGGCCGGCGAAATAGAGGCCGCCGATCGCCTTCGTCTCGAGCGAGGGACGCAGCCCGCGCGGATCGAAATAGTCGTATTCGATCGCATAGCCCGGGCGCGTGATGTGCGCATTCTCGAAACCGCGGATCGAACGCACGAGCTCGAGCTGGACATCGAACGGCAGCGAGGTCGAGATGCCGTTCGGGTAGATCTCGTGCGTGTCGAGGCCTTCGGGCTCGATGAAGATCTGGTGCGAGGTCTTGTCGGCGAAGCGCACGACCTTGTCCTCGATCGACGGACAGTAGCGCGGCCCGGTGCCTTCGATGAGCCCGGTGTAGAGCGGCGAACGGTCGAGGCCGGCGCGGATGATCTCGTGCGTGCGTTCGCTCGTGTGCGTGATCCAGCAGCTGACCTGGCGCGGGTGGTCGGCGGGCGTGCCCAGAAACGAGAACACCGGCGCGGGATCGTCGCCGCGTTGTTCCTCGAGTCCGCGGTAGTCGATCGTGCGTCCGTCGATGCGAGGCGGCGTGCCGGTCTTCAGGCGATCGACCGCGATCGGCAATTCACGCATGCGCTCGGCGAGGCGCTGCGCCGGCGCATCGCCGGCGCGGCCACCGGCATGGTGCGCGGTGCCGACGTGGATCTTGCCGGCGAGGAAGGTGCCGACGGTCAGGATGACGGTCGGCGCGAAGAAGCGCAGGCCGATCTGGGTGACCACGCCGACGACGCGATCACCGTCGAGGATGAGGTCGTCGACCGCCTGCTGGAACATGACGAGGTCCGGTTGGGCCTCGACGATCGAGCGGATCGCCGCCTTGTACAGCACGCGGTCGGCCTGGCAGCGCGTCGCACGCACGGCCGGGCCTTTCGACGCATTCAGGGTGCGCCACTGGATGCCGGCGCGATCGGCGGCCACGCCCATCGCGCCACCGAGCGCGTCGATCTCGCGCACGAGATGACCCTTGCCGATGCCGCCGATGGCCGGGTTGCAGCTCATCTGGCCGATCGTCTCGATGCTGTGGGTCAGCAGCAGCGTGCGCGCGCCACAGCGCGCGGCAGCCAGTGCGGCTTCGGTACCGGCGTGGCCGCCACCGATCACGATCACGTCGTGGTCGCGCATGGAAATTCCCTTGGTCTCAGCCCGTCGCAGGGCGGCTCGTTGTGGCCGGCAATCGGCCATCGGCATCGCGGCGTGGTCCGCTGCGCGATTCTAGCGCACGCGGTTGGCACGGAACCTGCTCCCGGCTCTTGTGCACTCCCACCGGCGCAGGCGTATGCGAGCACGCTGATGGTCGGAATTCAGGGGCCGACCAGCGCGCCGGTGGGAGGACGCACATTCAATCGGGTTTCCAGCGCGTCAAGAAGGCTGGCGCCCGGCGGTCTTAGGAACAGGGGGAATCCAAGAGGACCGTGGTGCCGGGCGCCAGTTTGACCGGAATGCTTGCTGCCACACGATGCCGCTCCTGCAAGGGAAGCGGCATTTTCATTTTGCGGCCGCCGAACAGTAAGAGCAACCGCGATTGACAGACTGTGACCTTAATCGCGGAAAACCGGCAACCCGCGCGGGCTCGTTCCAGCCCCGGTCAGATTGCGACACGAATCGTCATCGTCACGGCGCGAAGTCCGTCCGCGCATGCGCCGACGGACCCATCCTGGAGTTGGCACGGCGTTTGCTCTACCTGTTTCAACCAACCGAATTCCGAAAAGGGGAACGCCACCATGATCGCCGCCGCTGCCGCCATGAGCCTCAATCCGCTGTTCCTGCGCCACGACCTCATGATCGAACTCGGCCGCCTCGAGATGGCAATGGACGACATGCGCGAGCACACCGCGCCGGACCAGACCCAGCAGCAGATCGCGCAGCTCGAATCGCGCCGCGCACGCATCAATGAAGCCTTGAGCAAGCTGCCGGCCTGAACAACCGGTCATGACGGCGCTCCGGCGCCGTCACAGGGGGAGAACGAGCCGCGCGTGTTGCGCGGCTTTTTCTTTGCGCGGTTCACGCGGCCGATGCGCGGCCTTCGCGCCTCAGGCAATCCGCGTCGCGTCAGCGCCGATCGGAACCTTGCCGGACCGGCGCACGCGGTTCGACCGGGGCGCTGCGGAAGACCGGCGCGGGCCGCGGCGCGACGCTCGGCGTGCGCATCTCGACCGGTCGTGGCGCGCTGCGCGGAACCGCGATCGGCGCCGGATTCTCGGGCGCGCGCCCGATGCGCGATGGCGCGACGCGCGGCGCGGGCGCCTGGAACGTGCGCGGCGGCGACGGCTCGCGTCCAAGCCGCGGGCCGGCCTCGATTGCACGCGTCGCAGCGGGAAACTCGCCGCGCCGCGGCGTCGGCATCGGGCGTTCGGCGCGCACGTTCGTCCGCGGGCTGTAGCGAAGCACGTCGCGCGGCGGCGGCCGGTGATCACGCGGCGGGCGGACCACGATCGGCGCCTGATGCCACCACCACGGTGCATAGCCGGGTCCGTATCCGCCATATCCGCCGTACCACGACCATGGCGAGTAGTAGCCACCGTAGCCATAGCCCTGACCGAAGCCGATGCCACCGCTGAAACCCCAGCCCGAATGGCGCGACGTGCCGTCGATGACGATATCGGCCGCCGTGCGGTCGTAGTAATAATCACCGCCCCGATCGGAGCTGTAACGCGGCGTGGTCGCACAGGCTGAAAGCAGCAGGCTCGCCGCCAGGGCGGTCAGGATGCGCGCGGACATGGCAAACCTCCGTGACAATGCGTGGGACCGGTCGGCCCGATCATGCCTCGATCGATTCGACCGCTACCTGACCAATATGGTTCGTCCGGCCCGGAACGCAAGCCGGCGGACGAGGCCGCGACCGGCTCGCCGGCGACGAGGCCGGGCATGTATCGTGACGCATCCGCACGATCGATCGTCGCAACGATGCCAGTCGCCGAAGCCCTGCCCCGCTTTTCCGACCTCGAACGCGCGCGCGAACGGATCGCCGCGCATGCGCATGTCACCCCGGTCCTCGGCTCGCGCTCGCTCGATGCGCTGGCCGGCTGCGAACTGCATTTCAAGTGCGAAAACTTCCAGCGGGTCGGCGCGTTCAAGTTCCGCGGCGCCTGCAATGCGGTCTGGGCGCTCGACGAGGAACAGGCCGCGCGCGGCGTCGTCACCCATTCCTCGGGAAATCACGGCGCCGCGCTCGCCCTGGCCGGGCGCACGCGCGGGATTCCGGTCCACGTCGTCGTCCCCGAAGGCGCGATCCGGACCAAACTTGCCGCGATCGAAGCCGAAGGCGCGATCCTGCATCGATGCGCGCCGACCCAGGCCGCGCGCGAGGCCGCGGCCGAGAGCGTGCGCGCGGCCACCGGCGCGACGCTTGTGCATCCGTACACCGATCCACGCGTCATCGCCGGCCAGGGCACGGCCGCGATCGAATTGATCGAGCAGATCGGCGCGCCTGATGCGCTGGTCGCGCCGATCGGCGGCGGCGGCCTGATCGGCGGCACCGCGATCGCGGGCCGCGCGCTCGCGCCGCGGGCAACGATCTACGCCGCCGAACCGGGTGGCGCCGCCGATGCGTTCGCGTCGCTGCGCGACGGCAGGCGCGTCGAGGCGTTCGTGCCGGACACGATCTGCGACGGCCTGCGTGGCCTGGTCGGCCCGATCAATCTCGAACTGCTGCGCGAATACCGCGTCGACGTGCTGCTCGTCGATGACGCGGAAACGCTGGCCGCGATGCGCCTGCTCTGGGAGCGGCTCAAGATCATCGTCGAACCGTCGAGCGCGATCGCGTTCGCGGCGATCCTGCGACATCGCGAGCGCTTCGCCGGGCGCCGCGTCGGCGTCATCCTTTCGGGCGGCAATGTCGACCTCGACCGCCTGCCGTGGACGCGCTGAACCGGCTCAGTCGGGGGCCGGGCGCGTGATCCCGAACAGGGCGATCGCGACGAGGACGATGCCCGATGCCTCGAGCGTGGACGGACGCTCACCGAGCACGGCCCAGGCGAACAGCACGCCGCACAGCGGGATCGCGAGTGTCGTCATGCCGGCGATCGATGCCGGCAACCGTTGCACGATGAAGGCCCACAGCAGCCAGGCGATGCCCGAGGCGAGCACGGCGTTGTAGGCCAGGGCCGCGATGAACGGCCACGACCAGTCGATCGCACGCTCGGGCACGACGCCGGCGACGATGACGAGCATGATCGCGCCGAACAGCATCTGCCACGCGGTCAACGACAGCGCCGAGACGCTCGCGCGCACGAACAGGCGCTTGGAGACGACCACGCCGAGCGCCCAGCACAGGCCCGCGCCCGTCGCGAGCATGCTGCTCGACAGGCCCGCGCTGCCTTGCCACGGCCCGATGACGAGGAGCAGGCCGAGTGCCGCGAGCGCGATCCAGGCCCATTGGAGTGCGCGCATGCGTTCACCGAGCACGAAGCGGGCGATGACGACGAGCCAGAACGGCATCGTGTAGGTCAGCAGGGCGGTCTTGCCGGCGTCGCCATTGACGAGTGCCCACTGGATCAGGATCGCGAACAGGCCGATCTGTAGTACGCCGATCACGATCGTCGGCAACAGCGGTGGCGGGCGCAGCGGTTCGCGCCGCAGCAGCAGGATCACGAACAGGACGACGGTCGCGAGCGCCGCGCGCCAGGCGACGAAGTGCACGGGTCCCGAATACTGCAGGACCTGCTTCATGACGATCCAGTTGTAGCTCCACGTGAGCGTCAGCAGGACCAGCGCGATGAGCGCGTTGCGGCGGGAGTGGGCGGAATCCATGGCGGGGCCGGGAACAGGCAGCGCATGATACGCCGCCGCCCTCGCGGCAGCGGCGCGGCGATCGTCGTGCCGTGCTCGAGCCGCTCCGTGCGCACGTCAGGTTCCACCCGTGCCGCGAGTCCGCGTATGCTCGCGGCACCGCGCCCGGCGACCGGGGAGCCGCATGAGTTTCGAGGAAGGAAGTGCTGCCCGCCGTTCGATGCGGCTTGTCGACGATTACTATGCCGCGTTCAATCGCGGCGACGTCGAGACGATGCTCGCCCTGCTCGCCGACGACGTCGTCCACGACATCAACGAGGGCGGGCGGGAAACCGGGCGCGAAGCCTTCCGCGCGTTCCTCGCCCGCATGCACCGCTGTTACCGCGAACGCCTCCGCGACATCGTCGTCATGAGCAATGCCGGCGGAACGCGCCTGGCCGCCGAATACGTCGTGCACGGCGAATACCTGGCCGGCGATGAAGGCCTGCCGCCCGCGCGCGGTCAAACCTACCGGCTGCCCGGCGGCGCGTTCTTCGAGATCCGCGACGGGCGCATCGCGCGGGTCAGCAACCACTACAACCTTGCCGACTGGATTCGCCAGGTCGATGGCTGAGCCGCTCCCCGACGACGGCCTGCCGCGCTGCGCGTGGGCCGCGGGCAGCCTGGCCGAGCGCGATTACCATGATCGCGAATGGGGCGAGCCGCTGCACGATGATCGCCGCCTGTTCGAATTCATCGTGCTCGAAGGCGCGCAGGCCGGCCTCAGCTGGCGCACGATCCTCGACAAGCGCGAAAACTACCGGCGCGCATTCCATGGGTTCGACATCGCGCGGGTCGCCGCGATGCGCGATCGCGAACTCGAGCGGCTGCTCGGAGACCCCGGCATCGTGCGCAATCGCCTCAAGGTGTTTTCGGCGCGCGACAACGCGCGCGCGGCACTCGCCGTGATCGCCGGGCACGGCAGCCTCGACGCCTGGCTGTGGTCCTTCGTCGGCGGCCGCCCATTGCTGCACCGGTATCGCCGCGCGGGCGACGTGCCCGCGCGCAGCGCGCACTCGGACGCGATGAGCAAGGCGATGCGGGCGCGTGGATTCCGCTTCGTCGGCTCGACGATCTGCCAGGCCTTCATGCAGGCGACCGGCATGGTCAACGACCATCTGGTCGGCTGCTGGCGGCATCCCGAACACGTGCCGGCCACGGCCCGGCGGACCACCGCATGATCGTCGACAACGCAGGCGACTTCCTCGCCGCATTCGCGAAGCTGCCGGTGAATCCGGCCGGCGCGACCGCACGCGCGGCGTTTCTGGTCAGTCCGCTCGGCTTCAGCCTGGCCCGCGAGTCGGCCAGCGACAACCTTTACATGGACGTCACCAAGGCCGTCGATCCGGCACGCGCGCTGGTCGAGCACGCCGGACTCGCCCGGCGCCTCAGCGAAGACCTGCCGATCGTGACATTTCCGGGCGATCCGCTTGCGCCCGATGGCGTGTTCCCGAACAACGTGTTCGCGACCGTGCCGGGTCGCCTGATCGTCGGGCGCATGCGCCATGCCGTGCGCCAGCAGGAAACGCGACGCGCCGATATCCGCGCCTGGTTCCGCGACATCCTCGGCTCGACCCTCGTCGAGCTGCCGGACGGTGACTGCGTTGCCGAACTGACCGGCTCGCTCGTCATCGATCGCGCGCGCGGCGTCGGCTACTGCGGATTGTCCGAGCGCTGCAACGTGCGCGGCGCGCGCGCGATGCACGCGGCGTTCGGCCTCGCCCTGACCTGGTGTTTCGAACTCGCCGCGGGCGAATACCACACGAATGTCGTCCTCGCCGTGCTCGCCGGCCGCGCCGCGCTGATTGCCGCCGACGGCTTTGCCGACGCCCGCGTGCCCGAGGCGATCACGCAGGCCTATGCCGGCCGTTCGATCCTGCTCGATCGCGCGCAGAAGGAGGCCTTCGCCGCGAACGCGATCGCGCTCGGTCCGGACCGGGTCTGGATGAGCGCGCGGGCCGCTGCCGCCTTGACGCCCGCGCAATTCGCCGCACTCGGCGAGGCCGGATTTGCGGTCGCGACGGTCGAACTCGACGAAATCGAAAAAGCCGGCGGCAGCTTGCGGTGCTGCGTCGCCGAAATCTTCTGAGCCACGCCGACCGCGGTTGCCCGCAGCGGCCGAGTTCAGCGGGAATTCAAATCTGAACGGCAAGACTGCGTCGACGAATCGCAGACGCGTCGCCGAAACCCCGAGCAAGAAGTCCTGATGACGAGAGTCGAGAGTCGCTGCATGAAACTCGCGCTCGTCGCCGGGCTGGCGTTGTCCTCGCCGTTCCTGTCCGCTGCTGAAACGAGCGTGCAGGAGGCGGTCGAACGCTTGCAGAAGGAGACCCAGGCGAAGGTTCTCAGCGTGCAGACCCTTCAGGTCGGCAAGCGCAAGATCTACCGAATCAAGCTTCTGACGCCGGCCGGCCAGGTGAAGGTCGTCGACGTCAAGGCGAACGATTGACACAAGACAGGAAAGGAGGACGCCATGCGTGTACTGCTCGTTGAAGATGAAGCGCCACTGCGCGAGACCCTCGCGGCGCGCCTCAAGCGCGATGGATTCGCGGTCGATTCCGCCGGCGACGGCGAGGAAGGCCTCTACCTCGGGCGCGAAGTGCCGTTCGACGTCGCGATCATCGACCTCGGCCTGCCGAAGATGTCCGGAATGGAACTCGTCAAGCACCTGCGCGAGGGCGGCCAGAGCTATCCGATCCTGATCCTGACCGCGCGCTCCTCGTGGCAGGACAAGGTGCAGGGCCTCAAGTACGGCGCCGACGACTACCTCGTCAAGCCGTTCCACGTCGAGGAACTGCTGGCCCGCCTGAATGCGCTCGTGCGTCGTGCGAGCGGCTGGTCGCGCCCGTTGCTCGAGTGCGGACCGATCGCGCTCGACACGACCGCGCAGACCGTCACCTCGAACGGCAACGCGGTCGACCTGACGAGTTACGAGTACAAGGTCCTCGAGTACCTGATGATGCATGCCGGCGAACTCGTCTCGAAGGCCGACCTGACCGAGCACATCTACCAGCAGGATTTCGACCGCGATTCGAACGTCCTCGAGGTGTTCATCGGACGCCTGCGCCGCAAGCTCGATCCGGAGAACACGATCAAGCCGATCGAGACCGTGCGCGGTCGCGGCTACCGCTTCGCGCTCGAACGCACCGACAATGGCGCCGACGACGCGGAACCTCCGGAGGCGGCAGCCCCGGACCCCGGACCCGCTTCCGCGAAGGTGAACTGACCGGCTTGACCACCCGATGGCACGTCCATGGTCCCTGCAGGCCCGCTCGCTCAGCGCGGCGGGCCTTGCGCTTGCGTCGTTTCTCGGACTTGCCTTCGTCGCGCTCGACAAGGCCTTCAACGACGCCGCCCTCGGCGCCCAGCGTGAGCGCCTGCAGGGCTACATCTTCGCCTACCTCGCCGGCGCCGATACGGCCCGCGCCGGCACCCTGATCCCGCCCGAGGTCGGTCCCGACCCGCGCTTCGACCGCCCGAGCTCGGGCCTGTACGCGGCGATCGTCGGCGACGACATCCGCAATGCCCAGGGCCGGCAGTGGCGCTCGCCCTCGACGATCGGGGCCGACCTGCCGTTCGGCGGTGAACTCGCCGCCGGCGAGGTCCGCTTCGAAGGCCCGATCGAAACCCCGCAAGGCGAGCTGTACATGCTCTCGCAAGGCATCGCCTGGAGCATCGCGAACCGGCCCGAACTCGAACTGACCGTGCATGTCGCCGAGGACGGCGGCGCGATGCGGCGCCAGGCCGAACAGTTCCGCGGCACGCTGTTCGCCTGGCTCGGCGGCGTCGGGGTGCTGCTGCTCCTGCTGCTCCTCGGCGTGCTGCGCTGGAGCCTGGCGCCGCTGCGCAAGATCGCCGGCGACCTCGAACGCGTCGAGCGTGGCAACCAGGAGCGCCTGGCCGATATCTATCCGACCGAGCTTTCGGGCCTCGCGATCAACCTCAACAACTTCATCGACTCCGAACGCGATCGCCTCAAGCGCTATCGCAACACCTTGTCCGACCTCGCCCACAGCCTGAAGACGCCGCTGGCCGTCGTGCGCACCCAGCTCGAATCGGAAGCCGACGGCAGGCAGTTGCGCTGGACCGTGCTCGAACAGGTCGGACGCATGGACGAGATCGTCGCCTACCACCTGTCGCGCGCGGCGACCTCGGGACGGCAGACGTTCGCCACGCCGCTCGCCCTCGAACCGTACGCCGAGGAAGTCGTGCGCAGCCTCGAGAAGGTCTATGCAGCACGCAACGTGCTCTGCGAGTTCGAGATCGATCCGGCCGCCCGCTTCCACGGCGACCAGGGCGACCTGCTCGAGATGCTCGGCAACCTGCTCGAGAACGCCTTCAAGTGGGCGCGCCACCGGGTCATGCTGACCGTGCGCGCGACCCTCGTCCCGGGCGAGCGCCGGCCCGGCCTCGAAATCGTCATCGAGGACGACGGCGCCGGCATTCCCGAAGATCGCATCGAGGCCGTCCTGCAGCGTGGCGTGCGCGGCGACGAACGCGTCCAGGGCCACGGCATCGGCCTTTCGATCGTGCATGACATCGTCAAGGCCTACAAAGGCAGCCTGCACGTCTCGCGTTCGCAGGCGCTCGGTGGCGCCCGCTTCGACATCGTGCTGCCGCGCGGCTGAAGCAGGCGCTCAGCCCGCGGCGAGCGCGGCGACTTCATCGAGCAGGCGCGCGCGGACTTCCTCGCGACCGTAGTGGGCAACGACGTGCGCGCGCCCGCGCTCGCCATGCAGCGCGCGTTGGTCGCGATCGAGGGCCAGCACCGCATCGAATGCGGCGAGCATTTCAGCTTCGCCGCGGTAGGCCAGGCCACTGCCGCTCGCCTCGACATGCTCGAGCAGGGCTTCGCATTCGGCGTTGACGATCACCGGCGTGCGCTGGGCCATCGCCTCGAGCAGGACGATGCTGAGGCTTTCGTAGGGCGAGGGCTGCACGAATGCGACCGCGCCGGCCATCAATTCGAACTTGCGTCGTTCCTCGACGAAACCGAGGTAGCGCACGCCCGGCCGCGAACCGACCCCGAGCACGTCATGTCCGGTCAGCACGAGCTCGAGCGGCGACGCCGGGTGCGCGCGTTTCCAGGCGAGGAAGCCCTCGATCAGTTGCGCGCAACCCTTGTTGACGTCGATGCGCCCGCAGTAGAGCAGGTACGGGTTCGGCTCGATCGCCGCCGCGACCGGTGTCGTCTCGACCGTCATCGACACGACCTTGCCGCCCTCGACATTCCAGATGCGTTCGCCGAGCCGCTGTTCGGCGCGCGTGTTCCAGAGGATGCGCGGCGCAGCGCGGGCCATCCAGGCGATCGTCTTCAGGTATGCAGGCGGTTCATCGTGCAGGCACGGCACGAGCCCCCAGCGCCGATGGCGAAGGGCGCGGACGCCGTCCAGCGTCGGCGGATACAGATAGGTCAGGAAGAACACGGCCGCATAGTCGTTGCCATGTTCGGCGAGATGGGCCATGAGCCCCGGGCAGAGCGGTCCCTGGGCGCGCAGGAATTCCTCTTCGAGGGATTCGGGCCAGCAATAGCGCTGGTCGGGCGCGCGCTCGCGCGATGCGTCGAACGCGCCGAGCATGTTCCGGTGCAGGGCATGGAAATAATCGCCGCGGCCGCGCGCGACCGGGAAGCGCAGGATGCGCACGCCTTCGCGGCGCTCCTCGCCCTCGGGAAGATCGTTCTCCCACTTCATGTAATCCGATGCGGTCGAGGTCAGGACCTCGACCTCGCAATGCGCGGCGAGCAGCTGCGCGTATTGCCAGGCGAGCGCTTCGGCGCCGCCGACGAGGCGCTCGTGGCAGCGCTGAACGACGATCGCGACGCGCGTCTTCATGCGCGGGCCTCGACATGCGTGATGAAACGCGCGCGCAGGACCTCGTTGGCGAATTCGTCGCGATAGCGCGCGAAACCCGCATCGCGCAGGCGGTGACGAAGGGCGGCGTCGGTGAACACGCGCGCGGCACTCGCCGCGAACAACCAGGAATCGGGTTCGTCCCAGGTGATGCCGGCTTCGCCGAGCGTCTGCGGTACCGCGCTCGTCGCCCGCGCAACGATCGGCGTGCCGACCGCCATCGCCTCGATCAGCGGCACGCAGAATCCCTCGTGCTGGCTCATCAGCATGAATACATGGCTGGCGAGGTAAGCCGACTTGAGCTGCGCCTCGCTCGCCCCGTCAAGCCACATCACGCAATCGACGATGTCGAGCTCCTCGATGCGCCGGCGCAGGCGGTCGGTGTAGGCCGACAGGCGCGGATCGATCTTGCCGAGCAGGATCAGGCGCGACGGATGCTCGTGCGCGCGCGCATAGGCGCCGAAAGCCTCTATGAGGTCGACATGGCCCTTGTTCGGCGCGATCCGCCCGACCATGAGGAAGTTGCGTGCGCCGTCGGTCAGCTCGTCGACGAGCGCGGTGTCGGCCTCGGCGTGGACGATGTCATCGACGCGATGGAACGGCGCGAGCACGGCGCCACGCGCGCTCGGCGCACCGGCCGCGACGAGTTCCCCGAGGTTGTAGGCCGAATCGGCCAGGTAGAGTTCGAGGCCGAGACGGGCGATGACGGCGATCTCGCGCCGGCCCTTGTCGCAGGCGGCTTCGTAATCGTCCGAGATGCCGCGGAAGAATGTCGGCGGCGTGATGTTGTGGTACTTGACGACGCGATAACCGCGGCATCGCCGGAGCAGGTCGACCGCGAGGGGCCAGCCGGTCGAATAGTGGTAGATGACGAGGTCCCCGGCACCGCCGGCGAAATCGACGAGCTTCTCGGCGGGCCAGGTCTTGCACGCGATGTCGTGGGCCGCGATGCAGTAGAGGCGCGTCTCGATACCGAGCGCGTCGAGGATCCGCGCCATCGCCAGCGCATCGGCGCCGACCGCGTCCTTGCTCGTCAGCACGGGGATCAGGATCGCGGCTTTCATGCGGGCACGGCACCAGGCTGGGGATTGCGCGCAACGAGGCAGGGCACGTCCTCGCCGTTCTGGACCGGCACGATGTCGATGAATCCGGCCGCGCCGAGCGCAGCGACGAGCAGGTCCGCATCGGGGACCGCTGGCGGCAGGCCGGCGAGGCGATCGGCGAGCACGTCCGCATCGAGGTCGAACGCGAGCAGGAACAGGCCGCCCGGCTTAAGCGTGCGTCGCGCCGACTCGAGCAGCGTCGTGGCCGGCAGGCGGCGCAGCAGCGAACCGGCGGCCAGCACGGTCAGCGCATCGAGTGCGCCGGCGCCGGTGCGCTCGAGCACCGCGGCCGGCGTGCCCGGCACGACGACGATCGCGTCGCTGCGCGGCGAACCGGCCGCGCTGTCGACCGTCGCCGCATCGAATCCGGCATCGGCGAGGCGGACGAGCCAGTCCATGCCGCTGCCGAGATCGAGGATGCGCGCGCGCGGCGCAAGGCGCGCAGCGAGCAGTCCTGACCAGGCCGCGAGACGCGAGGCGCGCGCGGCATCGCCGTGCGTGCGCCGGGCGACGACGTCGGCGAGCAGCGATTCGACCTTCCTGCGCTGCGCGAATTCCTCGTCCTCGAGGCGGCCGAGGTTGCGCCGCAGCTCGGTCAACCAGTGATTCATGCTGAGGGCAAGGTGCGAGTCGCCGGATCGCGCCGCGAGTTCCTCGAGTTCGCCGCGCAACGCCTGCTGCTCGGCGGCGCGTTGGGCCTCGAAAAGGGCCTGGGCGGCGAGCGTGCTTTCGGCGAGGCGCTCGTTGGCGTCGCGCAGCTCGCCGACTTCCTCGCGCAGCTTGCGCCCGGCCGCGTCGATGTCGAAGCTGCGCGCGAAATGCGCGGTATCGATCGCGCGCACCTGCTGCACGATTCGCGGCAGGCCGCCGAGCGCGACGATCCACGCCGACGCGTAACCGAGCACCGGCACGCGATGGAGCTTGGCCAGCACATAGCGCGGCAGCAGGCCCGGTATGCGCGCGCCGATCGCGCGCCCTTCCGCCGAATAGCGCAGGTTGCCGAGGATCTCGATCTTGCTCGCGCCGGATCCGAGCAGGCGCACATGTGCCTCGAAACCGGCCGGGTCCGGCGGGCGCTTGAGGATGCTGCGGAACGCCTGGTCGACGAAGGTCGTGTACGGGAAGCGGCACAGCTCGTCGATCGAGTAATCAAGTCGCGCACGTTCGCCCTCGGCGCGCCGCAGCGGGCGGGGGTGCGTCTTCGGCAAGGTTGCGTGCGGCGTGCGCTCGCGCATCCGCTCCGCTTCGGTGCGGATCTCGTCCTTGATCGCGGCGAGCGTTTTTGCGTCGGATTCGTTCAAGGAAAGGCGCTGCGTTGGGGCGCGCGGTCCGGCGTCGGCGCGGGACGCGCGAATGAGGTGTTCGAGGTACCGGCGTGCCGCCCGACGGCGAGCGGCATGATGCCATAGCTGCGCGCGGTCGAAATATCGATGACCGCGTAGTTCGGCCGGTGGCGGCCGTCCAGGCGCGATGCGGCGCGCCGGTAGCGCGCCTTGCCCGCGCTGCGCGCGGCCTCGAAGCCGTCGCGTGCGCGCGCAACGAGGTCGGCGGGGTGTTCGGCGAGGCGCCCGCCAAGGCTCGGCGCACCGTTGCCGAGCAGGGTCGTTTCGAGGAACTCGACGTGGCGTCCCTCGGCATCGGTGTGGAAGCCGACGAAGGCGTGCCCCGGCACGAGCACGAGCATCGTGCGGATGCCGATGCGTTCGAGGGCCGATGCGATCAGGACGCTGCCGTCGAGACAGTTGGCGACGCGCTCGCTCCAGGTGTCGGCGAGCAGGCGCACGCGCTGGCTGTAGATGACCGGCCCCTGGCTGATCCCGGCCGCTTCGTCGGCGTAGCGCAGGCCGCGGCGTTCGAGCGCGACCCAGATCGCCTGCGCCTGGCGCAGCCGACCGGCGCGGTCCGGCGCCGGTTCGAACGCGATCGCGCTGTCGCTGCGGGCAAGTGCGAGCAGGTCGTCGATGACCGGGTCGTGCGGATCGACCCAGGCCGCGAAGGCCCAGCCGAGGTCGATTCGCGCACCACCGTCGCGGACGAAATAGAGCGCCTCGTCGAGCGGATGCACGCGCACCTCGATGCTGCGCGTGCGGGGCGCCGCGCCATCGGCCTCGAGGGTCAGGCGCAACGGCTGTCGACGCGCCGCGCCGAGCCTGCGCAGCGTGGCAATGTCCCAGTCGAGTCGCGGACGCAGGACGAGTTCGCGATCGAGCACCGCCTCCACCACGGTCGGGGCGACGAGGCCGTCGGTGGCGACCGTCAGGCGGATTCGTCGCGGCGGGCCTTCAGCGGCGATGCGCACGCGCAGGAGGCCGTTGCCGCTGCGGCCGGTCACCTGTCCGGGCCCGGCCTGGGACAGTTCGAGGGCCGGGAACAGTTCGCCGGCCGGCGTCACGTCGACGCCCCATTCGAGCGCGCACGCCGCGACCGGCGCGAGCCAGGTCGTCGCGGCGAGCAGGATAAGGAGGGTGAGCTTCGACATCCACGCGGCACGCCATCGCGCGGCCGGTCGGGTTGCCAGCAGCTGCATCGTGAGACTATCGTTGGCGCAGCACGCCTTTGTCCAGTGCAGCCACCGCGCCATGACGCGGACCTGCGACCCCCTTCCCGGAATCCACGGAGTCCCGCCATGCGCCTGACCGCACTCGCCAGTCTCGTTGCCCTCGCCCTCGTCGCCTGCAATGCGCCTTCGCCCGAGCAGTCCGCTGCACCGGCGGCACCGGCCGAGGCGACACCGGCGACCCCGGCCGCGCCCGCGGCACCCGACGTGGTCGCCAAGGCACCCGAAGGCACCTGCGGCGACCAATCCGCACTGCCGGCCGAGGAACGCATCGCCAACACGCCGAAATGGACGCTCGCCAGCGAGCAGGACAACTTCGGTTTCGAGGTGTTCCGCGGCGAAACCGAGGACGGCGAATTCACCAAGCTCAACAAGGATCCGATCCTCGGCGCCGGCACGACCGACGAGACCCAGAAGTACGAATTCCGCGACGACACGATCGACCCGTGCAAGGAGTACTGGTACTACATCGAGTCGATCAGCACCTCGGGCGTGCGCGAGAAGTTCACGCCGACGTTCAAGGCGCCGGCGAAGCGCTCGCCGAAGGTCGAAACGACCACGCCGTGACGAACGGCCCGCGCGTCGATGCGACCGCGGCGGCGCTGCAAGGCGTCAACGGCTACTGGCGCGCGCTCGATGCCGAGGACATCCGCCGCGGCGAACACCGCACGATGGTCGGTGCGATGTGGGACGACATCGGCGCGCTGCAGTTCGGATTCCTGCGCGACGCGGGGCTCGAACCGCGCCATCACCTGCTCGACGTCGGCTGCGGCGCGCTGCGCGGCGGCGTGCGCTTCGTACGCCATCTCGAGCCGGGTCATTACTGCGGCATCGATGCGAACGCCTCGCTGATCGAGGCCGGCCGGCACGAGCTCGAAGCAGCCGGGCTCGCCGATCGCGGCGCACAGTTGCTCGCAGATGCCGATTTCAATGTCGCCGCGTTCGAGCGCAGGTTCGACTTCGCGATCGCGGTCTCGCTGATCACGCACCTGTATTTCAACCACGTGCAGGCCTGCCTCGCCCGAGTCGGCGCGGTCCTGGCACCGGGCGGGCGTTTCTACGTGACGTTCTTCGAAGCTCCGCATGCCGCGCACCTCGCGCCGATCAACCACGCACCAGGCGAGATCACGACGGCCTACGCGCACGACCCGTTCCACCAGTCGTTCGACGAACTCGAGGTGCTCGCCGCGCGCGCGAACCTGCGCGCCGAACGGATCGGTGATTTCGGCCATCCGCGCGGCCAGCGCATGATCGTGTTCCACGCCGACTGAGCGCTTGAAGCACGCCACCGTGCCGACGCCGGGCAACGCGCCACGCCTCGAGCGCCGCTGGCTCGGCGTTGCCGGCGCGCTCTGGATCGCGCTCAACGCGGTCCTGCTGTGGCTCTATCACGGCGTTCCGGCGAAACCGCTGATCGGTGACGAGTTCGACTACAACGCCCGCGCGCTCGCCCTGCTCGCCGGCGAGCCGGTCGCCGAAACCTTCATCTGGCCACCGGGCCAGGCCTGGTTCATCGCCGCGATCTATCGCGTGGCCGGCGCACACGTGCTTGCCGTGCAGCTCGTCCAGGTCGCCCTGCTTGCGCTCTGCGCGATCCTGCTCGCCCGCCTGTGGAAACCGCTGGCCGGCGAACGGGCGGGCCTGCTTGCCGCTGCACTGTTCGCGTTCAACCCGTGGACGATCGCCCAGGCCCACTGGCTGTGGCCCGAGATCACCCATCTCGCCTGCCTGCTCGGCGCCCTCGTGCTGTTGGCCGAGGGCCGCGGGCACTCGTCGACCAAGGCCTTCGGGGCCGGCGTGCTGGTCGGCCTCGGCCTGTTGTTCAAGAGCCTGCTCGGCGCCTTCTGGCCCTTGCTGCTGCTCGCGTTCGTCACCCGCGTCGAGGGCCGCACCGCATTCGGCTGGCGCGCGGGCGGCCTGTTCATCACCGGCCTGCTGCTGGCGACCGCGCCGGCCCTGTGGAACGGCTACGTCGAGACCGGACGCCCGCTGATCGCCGACAGCTCGATATACAACCTCGACATCGGCCTGCGCGACCGCAGCCGCAGCGACTACCTCGACGAAGCAGGCGCGCCGGCCCTGCGCGCGTTCCTCGCCAGTGCGCCGACGCCGCAGCAACGCAATGCGATCGCGCTCGCGAAGATCCGCGCCGACGTCGCCGCGCGCGGCCTCGGCGACGTGCTCGCCGACCAGCTCGGCACGCAGTACTTCCGCCTGTTCAATGCGAAGACCCTGCTCGTTTCCCAACTGCCCGGCGAGGCCTGCGCGGGGCGCCTCGGTGCCTATCGGGCGAGCATGCTGACCCCGTGGCTGGCCGGTGCCTCGTACCTCTGGCATGCCTCGACGCTCGTCCTCGCTGCGTTCGGCATTGCCCTGTGGCGACGCTGGCGGCAGCCGCTCGCGACCTGCGTCGGTGCGTTCCTGCTGTACCAGCTCGCCCTGTATGCAGGCCTGCACGTCATGCAGCGCTACCTGTTCCAGATGCTGCCGTTCCTCTGCGCGTTCGGCGCAAGCCTCGTCGTCCTGCGCGGGACCGGGGACCGCGGCGTGCTCGCGCCGACGCCGGCGCGACTCGCGCTCGGCGCCGCCCTCGCCGTCGTCCTGCTCGGACTGGCCTTCCTCGGCCCGCTGCTCGACGGCAACTGCACATGAGCGTTGCCGGCGACGCGGACCCGCCGCGAAGCGCTTCCGGTATCCTGCGCAGGCCTTTCGCCGAACACCGTCCATGCGCCAGCACGTTTTCGAACTGATCCGCTTCAGCACCTATGCCGAATTGCGCGCGGAGCGGTCGCGCAGCTACCTCGGCCTGATCTGGTGGATCGCAGAACCGGCGATGATGATGGCCGCGTTCTGGCTCGTCTTCGACGTGATCCTGAAGACGGGCGGGCCCGATTACCTGGCCTTCCTGCTCGTCGGCCTGACCCTCTGGCAATGGATGAAGTCGTGCATCACGCACGGCGGTTACGCGATCTGGACGAATCTGGGCCTGATCCGGCAGGCGCGCCTGCCCGTGCTCGTGTTTCCGCTCGTGCAGATGTTCGCCGACACGATCAAGTTCTTCTACATCTTCGCCCTGCTGCTCGTCATCCTCTGGCTCGGCGGCTACGCGCCGAGCCTCGCCTACGCGGCCTTGCCGGTCGTGTTCGTGATCGCGTTCCTGTTCGCGGCCGGGGCCGGGTTCTGTGTCGCCGCGGTCGTCCCGCTCGTGCCCGACCTGCGCTTCGTCATCGAACAGGTGCTGACCGTGCTGATGTTCCTGTCCGGCGTCGTCTTCGCGCTCGACCAGGTGCCCTCGCCGCTGCGCGAGGTCATCGTGCTCAATCCGGTCGTCACCCTGCTCGACGCCACGCGCGCGATCCTCATGCGCGGCGAGTGGCCCGACTGGCTCGCATTGTCGAAGGTCGGCCTCATTTCCGCCGCGGTCTGCGGCGTGGGCATCTTCATCGTGCGTCGCCTCGAGCCGCGCTATCCGAAGCTCGCGGTCTGACATGCACGACACCCTGATCGAACTCGAAAACGTCGGCGTCGCGTTCAGCGCGCAGCGCCGCGTCGGCAGCGGAAAGTTCTGGGCGCTCGAGGATGTCAGCCTGACCCTGCGCCGCGGCGAGCGGCTCGGCGTGATCGGCCGCAACGGCGCCGGCAAGAGCACGCTGTTGCGCGTGCTCGCCGGCATCCTCGAACCCGATCGCGGCCGCATGCAGCGCAGCCCGGTGTCGTGCCAGTTGCTCTCGCTCGCGCTCGGCTTCGTCCCGTACCTGTCCGGGCGCGACAACGCGATCCTGTCCGGCCTCATGATCGGCCTGCGCCAGCGCGACATCGTCGCGCGCCTGCCGGCGATCCGCGAGTTTTCCGAGCTCGGTGATTTCTTCGAGCAGCCGATCGCGACGTATTCGTCGGGCATGGTCATGCGACTCGGCTTCTCGGTCGCGATCCAGGCCGAACCCGATGTCCTGCTGATCGACGAGGTGCTCGCGGTCGGCGATGCCGAGTTCCAGGAAAAATCGGGCAATGCGCTCAAGGAGCGCATGCGCCAGGGGCATACGGTCGTCCTCGTCAGCCATGCCGAAGCACAAGTCGCGCAGCTCTGCGACCGCCTGCTCTGGGTCGAACACGGGCGCAGCGTGCTCGAAGGCGACCGCGATGAGGTGTTCGCCGCCTATCACGGCGAACTGCATCTTGACGGCAGCGCGGCATGAACCGCGACGAGAGCCGGCGCGTCCTCGAACTCGCCCGCCGGCTCGGCTGCACGCCGCGCGACGTGCTGCTCGCCGCCGCGCGCATGGTCGATGCGCAAGAATCCGCCCCGGCCGACGTGCTCGCCGCGCTGCGTGGGCACGGCGTGCGCGCGCAAAGCGGGAGTGATGCGGCCGCGAACCTGCTGCTGACGCCGCCCTCGGCCTACGCCCTCGGCCATGTCGAGGATGCGCTGGCCACGCTGTGGGGGCGGCTGCAGCAGCCGGTGGACTGAGCGATGCGCGGCGCCACCCTGATCGTGCTGGCCTGGAACCAGTGGGCGCTGACCCGGCGCTGCCTCGACTCGCTGTTCGCGTGCGCGCTCGATGCGGCCGAGGTCATCGTCGTCGACAACGGATCGACCGACGAAACCGCCGCGGGCCTCGCCGACTACGCCGATCGCGTGCGCCGGATCGCGCTGCCGGAAAACCTCGGCTTCGTGCGCGGCATGAATGCCGGCATCGCGGCCGCGCGGGCCGGCAACGATGTGGTCCTGCTCAACAACGACCTCGAATTCAGCCAGCACGACTGGCTCGCCCGCCTGCGCGATGCGGCCTATGCCGAACCCGACCATGGCATCGTCGGCTGTCGCCTGCTCGGCCCCGCGCCGGAGAATCTCGTGTTCCACGTCGGCGGCTTCATCGAGGCCGAAGGCCTGTGGGGCCAGCAGACCGAATCGGGCCGCCAGGAACGCGACGTGGGCCAGTACCCGCGCGTGCGCCGCGTCCAGGGCATCGCGTTCGCGCTCGCCTACATCCGGCGCGATTGCATCGATCGCATCGGCGTTCTCGACGAGGCGTTCCACAGCTACTTCGAGGACACCGACTACTGCCTGCGCGCGGCCGATGCCGGCATCGCCTGCGTCGTCGCCGGCAATGTCACGCTGGCCCACCACCAGCACGGCTCGACCCGTGACGACGGCGGTTTCCGCGAACGCCTGCGCCGCGAGAGCCGGGCGACCTTCGCCGCCCGCTGGCAGCAGCGCCTGCTCGATCGGGTGCGCGGCAATGTCGTCTGGCACGGTCATACGCGCATGCCGTCGGCCCAGGCCCTGTTGACACGCCGCCTGCTCGGCCGGCTCGAAGCGCGCGACCTGCGCATGAGCTTCCTGCCCGCCGCGGCCGAGGTGCCGAGCGACGACGACTTCCGGGTCCAGCTCGCGGAACGCCGCGTGTTGCACGAGATCCCGCAGGCCAGCCTGATGGTCACGGCCGAACCGCTGGCGAGGGCCGCGTCCGCGCGCCGGCGCAGCGCCCTGCTTTCCGCCGAATGGGATCGGCTGCCGGCGGCGTGGGTCGAACGCTGCAACGCGCTCGACGAGGTCATCGTGCCCGACGCGTTCCAGGCCGGCGTGTTCGCCGCTTCGGGCGTGCGCGTGCCAATCGCGATCGCGGCGCTCGGGGTCGAGCGCGAATACCTGCACACCGGCGTGCCTTCGGTGCGCCACCCGCGCGGCAACATGGTGTTCCTGTGCATCGCCGAAGCCCTGCAGCGCGATGCCCCCGACATCGTCGTGCGCGCGTTCCGCGAGGCATTCACCGAGCACGATGCGGTCGAACTGATCGTGCATGTCGTGCCTGGCGACGACGAAGCGGCAATCCACGACGCGCTCGTCCCGCTGCTCGCCACGCGCGGCGGCGGCCGCGTGCGCGAACTGTTCGGCTGGGACTTCCCGGCTGCCGAGCGTGGCCAGCTGTATGCCGCAGCCGATGCCTGCGTCAGCGCACGGCGCGGCGCGGGCTGGGATCCGGTGCCACGCGAAGCGCTCGCCAGCGGACTCGTCCTGCTCGCTCCGGCCTGGGGCAGCCAGCAGGACCTCGTCAAACGTTGGGGCCATGCGCTGCCGGCCGGCACGCCTTGCGAAGATCCGGCCCAGCCGGGTTGTCATTGGCGCGAGACCGCGCACGCGAGCCTGCGCGATGCGCTGCGCGACGTGCATGCGCGGCGCGTGGAACTGGTTGCGCGCGCGCGCGCCCAGGCGGCGGCATTCGCCGAGGAAAACCATTTCGACGCGAGTGCCGACCGCCTCGTCGAGCTGCTCGGCGACGGTCACCGCCTGCGCGCTCCGCTCGCGAAACCGCCGCGCCATCGGCCCGGCGCGAACCGCTCGGCGCGATCAGGCCAGGTCGTCGTGCTCGGCATGCACCGCGCCGGCACCTCGAGCATCGGCGGCCTGCTCGCGCTGTTCGGCGCCTGGCCAGGGCCGGACCCGCTTCTGCTGCGCGGTGACGACAATCCGAAAGGCCATTACGAGCATGGCGAGCTGCACATGGCCTGCCTGCGCAGGCTCGCGGCCGCCGGTGGCGACTGGAAGCAACCGCCGCGCGAGGCGCCCGCCGCCGCAGTCGATGCATTCCGCCGCGAGGTCGCCGACGTGCTCGACACGCTCGAACCGCGGCGGCCGTGGTTCATCAAGGAACCGCGCCTGTGCCTGCTCGCGCGCGAGCTGCTGCCGATGCTGAGCGATCCGGTCTTCGTCCATGTCGCCCGCAATCCGCTCGATGTCGCCGACTCGCTCGCGCGTCGCGATGGCATGGCACCCGACCTCGCGCTCGGCTTGTGGGAGCACTACACGCGCGCGGCGTTCACCGCGAGCGCGGGCTGGTCGCGTCTGCTGGTCGACTACGATGCCCTGCTCGCCGAGCCGCTCGCGACCGCCGGGCGCCTGTACGCCGACCTCGTCGACGCCGGCGTGCACGGCCTCGTGCAACCGCCCGACGAAGCGATCCTCGCCTGGGTCGAACCGACCCGCGAGCGCCGCGCGCGCGCCGCGGCGGCGAGGCTGACGCCCGCGCAACAGGCCCTGCATGACGCGATCCGCACGCGCGCGATCCTCGCGACCGACATTCCGGCACGCGATGCGGACTGAGCCGCTCGACGCACCGCACTGGGACGGCCGGGTCCTCGACGTGCCGGCGCGCTTCGGTCGGCGCGTCGCGCTCGACCTCGATGGAACCTGGTTCTGCGATATCGACGCCGACGCGCAGGGCCGCCTGCGCACCGAACTGCCGTTTGCGCCCGGCGGCTGCCGCGCCTTCACGCCGAGCGTGCGCGAAGGCCGCGACGGAGCGCTGCTGTGGTCGGCCGATCGGAACGGGGCGGCGGCGGCGACGTTCGCGTTCGCCGACCATGACGACCATGCCCTGCTGCTCGCCGTCGATGCACTGCCGATGCAGGCCGAGGTCGCGATCATCGTGCCGGTGTACAACGCGTCGGCCGCCGTGCGCCGCTGCCTCGACAGCGTGCTCGCGCAGACGACCGGTCGCGCGCGCCTGATCGTCATCGACGATGCGAGCACGGACCCGGCAATCGCCCCGCTGCTCGCGCGCTACGCCGGCTTGCGCGGGGTCGAGTTGCTTGCCAATGCCGGGAACCTCGGCTTCACGGCAACCGTCAACCGCGGCATCGCGCTCGCCGGCGATGCCGATGTCGTCCTTCTCAATGCCGATACCGTGGTCGGGCCGAACTGGTTGACCGGTTTGCGCCGCGCCGCCCACGCGCGCGACGACATCGCGACCGCGACCGCCGTGTCCGACAATGCCGGCGCGTTTTCGGTACCCGAACTCGAACGCGAGAACCCGCCGCCGCCGGCATGGTCGCTCGAACAGGTCGCGCGCGGATTCTGGCAGCACGCTGGCCAGACCTATCCGATGCTGCCGACCGGCAACGGTTTCTGCATGTACGTGCGACGCCGCACGATCGACGCGATCGGCGTGCTCGATGCCGAGGCATTTCCGCAGGGGTATGGCGAGGAGAACGATTTCTGCCAGCGCGCCTCGGCGAACGGCCTGCGCCATGCGATCGCCGGCAACGTGTTCGTCCACCACGAGCGCAGCCGGAGCTTCGGCGTCGCGCGACGCGAGGCACTCGGCCGCGCCGGCATGCAGGTCCTGCGCGAGCG
The DNA here is from genome assembly GCA_964587775.1 of uncultured Dokdonella sp. Lineage (GTDB taxonomy): Bacteria > Pseudomonadota > Gammaproteobacteria > Xanthomonadales > Rhodanobacteraceae > Dokdonella. Next base: position 33,247 of record CAZPLY010000003.1, on the reverse strand, counting down.
CTGGCCGAACTACGAAGCCGACGTCGGCGCGACGCTGTTCTCGTACGAGCGGCGCGTGCTCGACTGGCGCGTCCGCCGCCTGTATGCGCTGGCGAATGCCGGCCATGCGCCGCGCCCGCGCATCCTGCGCGTCGAGGGTGACCGCGCCGCGCACGGGCCGGCCGGCGCCGCGCATGACACCTGGATCGGGGTGGCACGCGCCGGCACGCTCGAGGTGACCGGATCCGGCCGACGCGAAGCCACACCGCCACTGCGGATCGCGCTCGACGCCACGGTGGTCGCGCATTTCCTCGAACGCCATGCGATCGAGCTCGTCGATCTTGTCGATGCAGCCGCCGCGGCACCTGCCGCCCTGTTCGCCGACGCCGCGCGCCGGCTCGGCATCGCGGTGGCGGATTCGGCGACAGTTGCTTCATCGCGCGAGGCCGGCTACACCGTCGCCTTCGATTCCACGCGCAGCTTTCCGGACACTCCCGCATGAAACCACGCAACGCGCGCGCACTCGTCACCGGCATCGGCGGCCAGGATGGCGCATGGCTTGCCGCGCAACTGCTCGACGAATCGGTCGACGTGATCGGCACCCACCGCCCGTCGAGCCCGGCCGGCAACTGGCGCCTGCACGAGCTCGGCATCGCCGGTCACGCGCGCCTGCATCTGCGCCCGCTCGATCCCGGCGATGTCGGTGCCTGCCGGGCGCTCGTCGCCGACGCCGCGCCGCAGGCGATCTACCATCTCGCCGGCCAGTCGCGCGTCGCCGATTCGTTCCGCGACCCGCTCGGCAGCGTCCAGGCGAACGGGATCGGCGCCCTCAACCTGCTCGAGGCGATGCGCCGGCATGCGCCCGATGCGCATTTCGTGCTCGCCTCGAGTGCCGAGATCTTCGGTGTTCCGGAATCGGCGCCGCAGGACGAGCGCACGCCGATGACCGCGGCGTCGCCGTATGGCTTGTCGAAACTCGTCGCCCATGCCGGCGTCGGCAGCTGGCGCACGAGTTTCGGCCTCGCCGCGAGCAGTGCGATCCTGTTCAACCACGAATCCGAATTGCGCGACGAAGCGTTCGTAACGCGCAAGATCACACGCGCCGCGGCGCGGATAGCGCTCGGTCGCGAGCGCGAAGTGCTGCTCGGCAATCTCGATGCACGTCGGGACTTCGGCTACGCGCCCGAATACGTCCGTGCACTGGTCGCGATGGCCGCGCGCGCGGAAGGTGACGACTTCGTGCTGGCGAGCGGACACGCGGCGAGCGTGCGCGAGTTCGCGACCGCCGCGTTCGCTGCCGCCGGCATCGAGCTCGAATGGCACGGCGTCGGCGCCGACGAATTCGCGGTCGACCGCGCGAGCGGCGAGCGGCGCGTGCGCGTGGACGCGAGCCTGCTGCGTCCGGTCGACGCGCCGCTGCTGGTCGGCGATGCGGCCAAGGCGCGCGCCGCGTTCGGATTTGCGCCTCGGGTCGATCTCGCCGGACTGACCCGGCGCATGGTCGAGGCCGACCTCGCCCGCGAACGCCGCGGGATCGCCGGCTAGTGCGCGTCATCCTCAATGTCGATGCGATCACCGCGCCGCTGACCGGCATCGGCCGCTACGCACTCGAACTCGCCCACGGACTCGCCCGCCACGCCGCGGTCGAGGAATTGCGCCTGTACTCGGCGTTCCGCTGGGTCGACGACCCCGCGCATGCACTCGCCGCGAACCGCACGATCGCCCAGTTGCGGCGCAGCGTGCCGTTCAAGACCCAGGCCCTCGAGCTCTACACGCAGCTGCGTTCGGCCCTGTTCCGCGCACATACGCGGCGCCTGCGCGGATTCATCCTGCATACGCCGAACTACATCCTGATGCCGTTCGACGGACCGGCCGTGACGACCGTGCACGACCTCTCCGCACTCAATTATCCGGAGACCCATCCGGTCGAACGCGTCCGTTTCCTCGACCGCCACCTGCCGCGCACGCTCGAACGCGCCGACATCGTGCTGACCGATTCCTGCTTCGTCGCCGAGGAGATCCACACGCGTCTCGGCGTGCCGCGCGCGAAGTTGCGCACGGTCGCGCTCGGCGTCGATCCGGTTTACCGGCCGCGTGAGGCTGCCGATCTCGAGGCCGCGCTAGCCGCGCACGATCTCGCCTGCGGTCGCTACCTGCTCGTCGTCGCGACCCAGGAACCGCGCAAGAATCTCGTCCGTCTCGTGCGCGCCTACGCGAGGATCGCGCCGGCCTTGCGCACGCGCTATCCGCTCGTCATCGTCGGCGCGCGCGGCTGGCTCAACCGCGAGCTCGAACGCGCGCTCGGCCCGCTCGAAGCGAACGGCTCGGCGCGCCGGCTCGGCTATGTCGGTGAAGACACGCTGCCGCTCGTCTATGCCGGCGCGCGCGCGTTCGCGTTCCCGTCGTTGTACGAAGGCTTTGGCCTGCCCGTCCTCGAGGCGATGGCGAGCGGCATCCCGGTATTGACCTCGAACGTCTCCTCGATGCCCGAAGTCGGCGCCGACATCGCGCTCGGCGTCGACCCGCTCGACGAGGACGCGCTCTGCAGCGGCCTCGAGCAGATCCTCGACGACGAGGTCTGGCGCCAGGCCGGCATCGAGCGCGGACCCGCCCATGCGCGGCAGTTCCCGTGGTCGCGCTGCGTCGACGAAACGGTCGCCATTTACCGCGAACTCGCCACGCGCGACTGACGCGACGCGGCACTCGCCACATCACGACATCGCCGTGCAGGCGTTTTCCGCTTCGTCCCGCCTTCCCCTCACGGCATCACCTTGACGCGTAGGAGCGACCCTGGTCGCGACCGGACCTCGCCGGAAGATTCATCGATCGCCGCGCGGTCGGCTGCGGCACGATTGCTTTCGCGACCGGGGTCGCTCCTACCGACATCTGGCGCGGGCTTCGATCACCGTGACGGCGTTTCCGCTCCGCATGATCCGGTCACGGCTTCATTTCGCCACGTAGGAGCGACCCTGGTCGCGACCGGACCTCGCCGGAAGATTCATCGATCGCCG
>CAZPLY010000003.1:0-30157 GCA_964587775.1 uncultured Dokdonella sp. | reverse complement strand
GCATGATCCGGTCACGGCTTCATTTCGCCACGTAGGAGCGACCCTGGTCGCGACCCAACGGAGCCGCAAGATTCATCGATTGCCGCGCGGTCGGCTGCGGCGAGGTTGCTTTCGCGACCGGGGTCGCTCCTACCGAACATCTGGCGCGGGCTTCGATCACCGTGACGGCGTTTCCGTTCCGCATGATCCCGTCACGGATTCACTTCGCCACGTAGGAACGACCCTGGTCACGTGCCGGGTCCGCAGGACCGCGTGCAGGCGGGATGTCATTCGGTGACGCGCTTGCGCAGGGTCAGGCGCGGTCCGGGGACCGGGCTGCGGACGACGCCGAGTTCGTTGGCGACGTCGACGTAACCGAGCAGGGCGGCGATTTCGCCGGCGCTGCGGCCGAGGCCGTCGACGAGGTCGATCGGCGCATTGCGCGATTTCAGCAGGCGCGCGACGCCGAGCAGGCCGTGCATCGCGCAGGCATGCAAGGGGCTGACGCCGCGCTGGTCGCGCGCGTCGACGGCGGCCCCGGCATCGAGCAGGAGCTTGGCAAGCTGGCCGAGATGCTGCGCATCGCAGGCGGTGCCAGGGTCGGCACGTGCGCCGAGCAGCAGCAACAGCGCCGTCTGACCGGACTGGTTGCCGGCATCGACGCTGGCGCCGGCGCGCAGCAGGACGGCGAGCAGTTCGCTGCAGGTCGCGGTGTCGCGGCTTTCGAACGCGAACTGCGCAGCGGCCTGCAGCGGGGTGTTGCCGCGTCCGTCGACGGCGTTGACGGACGCGCCGTGTTCGAGCAGCGCTTCGGCGAGGCGTGGCAGGCCGAGCGCGGCCGCGATCATCAGCGCGGTGCCGCCGCCCGGCAGCGGCTGATCCGCGGCGACGCCATGTTGCAGCAAGGTCCGCGCGACCGCTTCGCGACGTGCGGCGACCGCGGCGGAGAGGCAGGTCGCGCCCGAGTGCGCGGCGTGGGTCGGATCGGCGCGCGCGTCGAGCAGGCGCACGACGAGCGCCGCGTATCCGGACCCCGCCGCGCGGATCAGCGCGGTCGCGCCCTGGGCATCGACCGCATCGACCGGCAGGCCGAGCGCGAGCAGTTTCTCGATCGCGTCGAGATCGCCGGCCTGGGCCGCGGCGGGCAGGTCGGCGGCGGCGATCGCACGCCGCGGCAGCCGCCAGCGCGGCCAGTTGAGCCAATAGACGAGATCGCGATCGGCGCGCGCGAGGGCGAGTCCGAGCGGCGTTTCGCCACTCGACGCCGCGCGTTCGGGATCGGCGCCGTGGCGGATCAGCACGCGCGTGGCAGCGACGGCATCGGCCGAATCGGCCTTGAGCGCGTAGTGCAACGGCATGCGCCCGCGCGCATCGCGCGCATCGGCATCGCCGCCGCGCTCGAGCAGGGTCGCGAGCAGCGGCGCGGCGCCGAGCGCGGCGGCGAGATGGACGGCCGTCAGCTCGCCGGGCAGGCGACCGAACGTGTCGGCACCGCGTTCGACGAGATCCCGCGCGAGGGCGACGAGCGTCGCGTGCTGTCCGGCAGCGGCCGGTGCGGCAAGCACGCGCGCGACGAGGGCGGAGCCGCCGACCAGTGCGCCGCGCTGCAGGCATCCGGCCAGCGCGTCGGCGCTCGCCGGCAATGCATCGATGAGCGCGTCGATCAGGCTGCGGCCATCACCGAGGCGGGCATCGATCGACAATCCGCAGTTCCAGACCCAGTCGCGTGCGCGCGGATGTTCGGCATCGGCGAGATCGAGATAAAGGGCCGCGAGTTCGGTCGCGGGCCAGTCGGCGACGCTTGCTCGGAATGCATCGGCCACGTTCCAGTGGCCGAAGCGCAACGCGTCGACCAGATGCGCGGCATTCGCCGCGTCGGCCGGCGGCGCCGAGGCCGAAAGATTGCTCGGCAGCGGGTACGCCGGATCAAGCAAGGCCACGATATGCCAGCGTCCGCTCGCGGCCGCATGGTCGAGCGCGCGCTTGCCGTCGCCCGCGGCGATCGAGCGGTCCGCGCCGAGCGCGAGCAGCGCGCGCACGGTTTCCTCGCTGGCCAGGCGCGAGGTGCAGGCGATGACCAGTGCAGTGCGCCCGGTCGCATCGATCCGGTCCGGATCGACCTTGCGCTTGCCGAGGGCATGGATGATCGCGACCGCGCCCGAGCGCGCCGCTTCCATCAATGCGGTCGTGCCGTGCTGGTCGGTCAGGTTGACGTTCGCGCCACCGGCGATCAGCGCCTCGACGATGCGCGCGTGCCCGGCCAGGGCGGCCGTCATCAGTGCCGAGCGTCCGAGTGCGCCGAGCGCGTCGACCCTGGACTTGCGCTTGAGCAGCAGCTTGACGCCTTGCGGATCATCGTCGGTTACGCTCGCGGCGAGCTGGATCGCCGGCTGTGCCTGGTCGATTTCGCTGCGCGCGCCGCGCTCGAGCAGGAACTCGGCGAGGGTCCAGTTGCCGTTTGCGCAGGCCACGCCGAGTGCACTGTGTCCCTCGCGGTTGATCGCATCGAGCGGGCAACCGGCATCGAGCAGCAGGGCGGCCACGATCGGTTCGGCGCACAGCGCGGCATGGTGCAAGGCGGTATTGCCGTCGCTGTCGACGACGCGCGGATCGGCGCCGTTGGCGAGCAGGGTCATGACCGCATCGGGACGTCCCTGGTAGCTGTCGCGGGTCGCCGCGAGCAACGGTGCCATGCCGCCGTGCACGCGGTTGAGGTCGGCGCCCTTGGCGATCAGCGCGCGCAGCAGGCGCAGGTCGGGCAGCAGCACCGCATGCACGATGACGCTGCGCTGGTCGCGCTCGCCGGGGGCCGGCGCGGTATCCGGATCGGCGCCGCGATGGAGGGCGGCAAGGGCGAGGTCGATCTGCCCCGAGCGCGCGGCACCGAGCAGGGTTGCACCGAGTTCATGGCTGCCGATTCCGCTCGGCAATCCGCTCGGCGCGGAGCTTTCGGCCGCGGCCTGCGGGTCGGCCGGCGCGCGCATGCGGCGACGCTGGCGCGCATCGGCGAGCAGCGCATTGACGCAGCGCGTCGCGATGACGAGCTGGGCCAGCGGCACGATCACGAGTGCGTAGACGACGAGTGCCGATACGCGCATCTCGAAACCGATCGCCGTGGCGAGACCGGCCAGCGCAAGCGCGCCGAAGCTGACCACGAACAACGCGATCGCGGCCGGCAGGCCATGCGTGAAGAACAGTTCGTGGCCGGCGGTCAGGTGGCGCGCGAACGCGAGCGAGCGACGCAACGCCGCAAGCAGCCATGAGCCTTCGGTGCCTTCAGGATAGGCGTCGTCCCAGACGAACGGCAAGGCGAACGCAGGCCACATGCGCCATAGCGCGATCACCGCGAGCAGGGCCGCCGTCGACAAGGCGAGCGCAGGCAACAGCGACGGGTTGCGGGCGAGCCACCAGGCCGGCCCGGCCAGCAACAACGCGACGAATACCGTGTACAGGCTCAGCAGGACGAAGCCGGCGAGGCCGCGACGGGCCACGCTGCGGGCGAAACCGGTGTCCATCTCGAAGCCGATGCCGGCGCAGATCGCGGTCAGCATCAGCGCATTGCCGAGCAGCAACAGGATCAATGCAAGCGGATGCGTCGCCGCCGCCGCGGCCGCGAACGCGAGCAGGGCCGGCAGGAACCGGGCCAGGGCGACGAATGACGAGCGCCGGCGTGCAGAAGCGGGTTTCGACATGTTTCAACCAACGCCGCGGCCGCGGCCGCGTTGCGCCGAGTATATCGACGCGCGTGGGGCTTGCGGGCTTCGCGGACGCGGGCCGATCGCGCCAGCCTGCCGACGATGGCGCACCTTCATCCGGCGTCCAGCGGCACCGGCGGCGGCAACTGCAGGTGGTAGCCGTGGTCGGCGAGATTGCGCATGACGAGGCCGACATCCTCGCGGGCGAGCTTGCGCGTCGGCGACAACTCGATCTCGATGACGAACACGAGCGGACCGAGCGTTTCGGCGAGTGCCGCCGGCAGGACGTCGAAACCGCCGCTCGCGCGCAGGAACACGTAGGTATCGGGTTTGCGCGGGCACTTGTAGACGAAGCTCTGCATCAGCCGGAACCTTCTCGCGGAACGGGGCGAAGGCCGAGGATAACGCATGCCAACGGCCCGGCCGCCGAACCTCGGCGATCAAGCGGCGCGTGCTGCCTGCACGTGCCGCTTCCGTCGATGCCCGGATCGCCGCGCGGCGAAGCTCAGCGCTGCCCCGAAGCCTGCGGCTCGCCGAAGCTGGACGGTGCCGGCGGCGCGACGACCTTCACCGGCGGGTTCGCCGCGAGTTCCTGCAGGAGCACCTCGACCGCCTTCTCGATGCTCGGATCCTTGCCGGCAGCAATCAGTTCGGGACGATCGATGACCTCGATGTCGGGGCTGACGCCTTCGTTCTCGACCGCCCAGCGGTTGTCGGTGTCCATGAAGCGGAACGTCGCCGCGAGCAGGCTGCCGCCGTCGGCAAGCCCGGGGTTGCCCGAGATGCCGATCAGGCCACCCCAGGTGCGCGTGCCGATGATCTTGCCGAGGCCGAGCTTGCGGAAGTAGTACGGGAACGCATCACCACCCGAACTGGCGAGGCCGTTGACCAGCATCGCCTTCGGTCCGTCGTGCGAGAGCAGCGGCGTCGCCTGCGGATCGAGGCCGCGGCGCTTCCAGTAGTTGAGCGGCTTGCGCGCGAGCATTTCGATCATGCGATCGGGAATGAAGCCGCCGCCGTTGTAGCGGTCGTCGATGATCAGCGCGTCCTTGTGCGCATAGGCGAGCATGCCCTTGAACAGTTCGCGATTGCCATCGACGGCCGTGTTCGGCACGTGGATGTAGCCGATCCGGCCGTTCGAGAGGCGATCGACCATCGCGCGTTTCGACGCAACCCAGTCCGCGTAGCGCAGGTTGAGTTCGCTGGCCAGCGTCTTCACGCGCACGTCACGCGCCGCGCCGCCGTCGGCCTTCGCGCCGACGCGCAACACGACGTTGCGTTCGCCCTTGTCCTGCAGCAGCTGGTAGAAGTTCCTGACCGAGCGCGCATCGACGCCGTCGACGGCGAGGATGTACTCGCCCTCGCGCACGTCGACGCCCGGTTCGGTCAGCGGCGAGCGGTTGCGCGCATCCCAGTTCGCCCCTGGGTAGATCTTCGCGATCCGGAAGTAGCCGGACGGATCGGCCACGATCTCGGCGCCGAGCAGGCCGCCGGCCGCGCGCTCGACCTTCGGCTCGTCACCCTGCTGCACGTAGACGTGGCCGGCATTGAGTTCGCCGACCAGTTCCTGGAACAGGTAGTCGAGGTCCTGGCGCGTCGCAACATGGGCAACGAGTGGCTCGTAGCGCGCGCGGATCGTGTTCCAGCGCTCGATTCCGCCGTGCATGCCGGGGTCGTAGAACCAGTCGCGCAGGATGCGCCAGCCGTCGACGAACTGCTGCTTCCATTCGCGCGGCGGATCGACGAGCAGCTTGAGACGGCCGAGATCGAGCGTGGCCTTGGCGAAATCCTGGTCGGCCTTCGCTTCGAGCACGGCGAACTTTTCGCCCTGCTGGGCGAGCACGCTCTTGCCGTCGCCGCTGACGCGGAAACCGTTGAGGCCGCGCGCGATCGTCGCCGGCTTGTCGCCATCGAGCGCGAGCATGCGCAACTCGATGCTGCCGCCGCCGCGACCTTCACCGGCGACCGCGTAGAACACCGCGTCGGCACTCGCCTGCAACGAAGGATAGTTGCCAGCCGGCGCCTTCAGGGCCTGTTCGCGGCCGATGATCCCGGAAACGTCGACACGCACGGGCGGCGCGCGATCCTTGTCGGCCTTGTCCTTGCCGTTGCCGTTGTCGGCATTGCCCGCCGCATTCGCCGGCGCCTCGTCGTCGCGATAGAGGAACGGGCCCAAGGCCGACAGGCTGACCGCATAGATGCGCGTCGCATTCGTGTACAGGTAGTTCTGTTCGTAGGCGCTGAAGGTGAGCTGGTAGTCGCGGTTCGACAGGAAGTACAGCCAGCGACCCTTCGGATCGAACGCGGGACTCGACGCGCTCGACGTGGCCTCGGTGGCCGGCGTGCGCGAGCCGTCCTTCAGCGAGTACAGCCAGACGCGCGTGAGCTGGGTGTCGCCGGTCAAGGTATAGGCGAGCCATTGGCCATCCGGCGACCACGTGTACTCGGTGATGTCGTCGTTGCGGCTGCTGTCGACGTCGCGCGTGTTTCCGCTCGCGACGTCGACGACGCGCAGGCGTTGCTGCTTGTCGGTGTACGCGATGTGCCGGCCGTCGGGCGACCACGCCGGCGGGAAGCGCCAGATGCCGCCGTCCCGCGTGATGCGCTTCGCCGCGCCGCCGGCGAGCGGCTGCGTGTAGACCTCGTACTCGCCGCTCGCGTCGGACAGGAACGCCACGCTCTTGCCGTCCGGCGACAGCGTGACGCCCAGCTCGCGCGCGTCGGGGGTATGCGAAAGATTGCGGATGTCCTTGTCCTTGCCGCTCATGCGGAACACTTCGCCGCGCGCGCCGAACACGATCGTCTTTGCATCGGCCGAAAGGTCGTACGACTCGACCTGGCCGGCGACGTTCTTCCAGGTGGGCAAGGTCTGGGCGAAATCGCCGGTGACGCGGATCGGCACCTGGGTCGCCGCGGACGCGGCCGGATCGAAGCGCCAGATGGCGCCGCCGTTCTCGAACACGATCGCGTCCTTGCCCGCGCTCGGCCAGAGCACGTCGAAATCGGTGAACCGGGTGAGCTGGCGCGCCTCGCCGCCGTCGGGCGACATCGCGAACAGGTTCAGCGTGTAGTTGCGGTCCGACGTGAAATAGATCGTGTCGCCGACCCACATCGGCTGGTTGTCGGTGGCGACGTTGTCGGTCAGCCGCTTCGAGGCGTTGCGCACGAGGTCGTAGGTCCAGATGTCCTGGGCGCGGCCACCGCGATAGCGCTTCCAGCTGCGGAACTCGCGGTCGATCGGCGTGTAGACGTATTGCGTGCCGTCCGGCGACAGCATGCCGCCGCCCGTTTCGGGCACCGCCAGCGGCGTCTCCATGCCGCCTTCGGCCGGCACGAGGTACGGACGTCCGCCGCGATCGTCGGTCGGCGTGCGGTTCGCGCGGACGAGGATCTGCTTTCCGTCCGGCGTCCAGTCGAGCACGCGGTAGTCGGTGCCGCCGCGCGGCGGCTGCGCGCCGACGTCGTTGTACCAGGTCAGCTGCTTCGGCGTGCCCCCGGCGGCCGGGATCGTGTAGACCTGGCGCGTGCCGTCGTACTCGGCCGAGAACGCGATCGAGCGGCAATCGGGCGAAAACTTCGGGTACAGCTCCTGGCCGGCATGCGAGGTCAGCCGCAGCGCCGTACCGCCGCTGGCCGGTACCCAGTAGATGTCGCCGCCGTGCACGAACGTGATCGCGTCGGCGCAGATATCGGGAAAGCGCAGCAGACGCGAATCTCCGGCAGGCATGGCCTGCACGACGGACGCGGCACCCAAGGCCAGCACGGCAACAACGGCACGACAACGCATCAGGAAGCTCCAGCACGCTACGAAAACGCCGAGTCTACCTGTCAAATGGCGGAATCCCGTGGGCCGGAAGGCATGGCCGGGCGCGGTGCGGCAACTTGCCGATCGGGCTCAGCGGACGCGCCAGTCTCTCGAAGCCCATGAAGTTCACGATCGTCGGTTTCTCACGCACTGACGCCCAACGATGCGTTCAAGCGGACCGTGCGGATGAAATTCCGGGCGGACATCATGTGCTGCGGCCCGCACGGCCGCTCGGATCAGGCGACAGATCTGCAATCCGATCGCCAGCAGCACCGCCCGGTTCAAGTTCCTCGAACCCGTCGGGAAGGACGAAGGCGCGGTCGTAGCCGGTGAAGAATTGCTCGAGCTGTGGCGAGTCCGGCCGTGCGGTCGCCCCCGCGGCAGTTCCGTCGCCGAGGTCCAGCGTCCACCGCGTTCGTCGCTGAAACCCATCGCGTCCTCGTGCCGGGGCGTATCGGGTCAACGTCGAAACGGGGGACGCAGGACTCCTCGGCGTCGCTTGACGTTGCCCGAAGCGGAAAACCTGTTTCGTCAACCGCCGAACAATGCGCTGATCGAGTCGTCCCAGTTGATCGAATTGACCTTCCATTCTTCATGCGGCTTGTAGAACAGGCAGGTGAATCGCACCGCGTGTTTTTCGAACTTGATCAGGTACAGGTGCTTGATGAGGCTCTTGCCGATCACGTCCGAATCGAGGTGCTCTGCAGCGATGACCGCACCGAACCGTTGCGCGACCATGCCGAGTTGCGACTTGGTCTTGTAGGCGAGGGCCACGATCTCTTCCTTCGGCAGCGGCCAGTGCGCCGACAGGCCGTCGAAGGCCGCATCGATCTCGTTTGACGCGAACTTCTCCGCCGCGGCCGTGCACGCCTGGCGCGTCTCTTCCGTCGTGGTCAGGCCAGCGGCCAGCGTCGTGCCAGGCACCGCAAGCAGGAGGGCGAATGCAATGGATTTCATGGTCAATCCTCGTCTGTTGCCTTGCGGCGGCGATCGAATCGGGGAGGGGTTTCAGGCATCCGCCACGGCGCGTTTCATCGCCGCGATCGTCGCCGCATAGTCGCCTTGCCCGAAGATCGCCGAACCGGCGACGAACGTGTCGGCGCCCGCGCGCGCGATGTCGGCGATGTTGTCGGTCTTCACGCCGCCGTCGATCTCGAGGCGGATGTCACGCCCGCTCGCATCGATCAGCGCGCGCACGCGACGCAGCTTGTCGAGCGCCGACGGGATGAAGCTCTGGCCGCCGAAGCCGGGATTGACCGACATGATCAGGACGAGATCGAGCTGGTCGAGCACGTGGTCGAGGTGATGCAGCGACGTTGCCGGATTGAACACGAGGCCGGCCTTGCAGCCCGCGGCATGGATCAGCTGGATCGTGCGGTCGATGTGCTCGGAGGCTTCGGGATGGAAGCTGATCGTCGTCGCGCCGGCCTTCGCGAAGTCGCCGACGATGCGGTCGACCGGCTTGACCATCAGGTGCACGTCGATCGGCGCGGTCACGCCATGCTTGCGCAGGGCCTCGCACACGAGCGGCCCGATCGTCAGGTTCGGCACGTAATGGTTGTCCATCACGTCGAAGTGGACCCAGTCGGCGCCGGCGGCGATCACCGCATCGACTTCCTCGCCGAGCTTGGCGAAGTTCGCCGACAGGATCGAAGGCGCGATGACGCAGGACTGCTTGGCCACGGCTTTTTCCTCGGGAGTCGGGTGCGCGCTCGATGCTCGGGCACCCTGATGGTAACGGCAAGTGTGAACAAGGGCTCAAGGGCGATGGCGCAAGTCCGGCGTACCGCCGTCAACCGCCCGTCAAGCCCCGCCGCGCTCGCGAACGAGCGTCGCGCGAATGGCGCGAACACACGCCCCCGCCCGCAACGCCTGGCCCCTGCTCTCAGGTGAATCCGCGCTCGTTCTTGATCCGCTCGTAGGCCGCGTTGATCTCGCGGGCGCGCGATTCGGCGCGGCGCTTGAGATCGTCGGGCACATTGCCGAGCTTGTCCGGATGGTGCTGGCTCATCAGCTTGCGGTAGGCGCGCTTGATGTCGCGCGGCGGTGCTTCGTGGCCGATGCCGAGCACCGCATAGGGATCGGTGGCCGGGGTGCCACTGCTGCCGCGCGGACCGCCACCGGCATTGCCGCGCGGGCCGTGTGCGTTCTCGTAGCGTGGCCCGTAGCCCTTCATCGCGGCGATTGCGCCGAGCTCGGCGTCGCTGACCCCGAGCGCCCAGCACAGCTTGCGCACGAGGGCGAGCTTGGCGACCGCGAGCGAGCCTTCGGCGTAGACGAGATCGAGCAGCATGTCGAGCAGCAGGAAGGCGAGGTCGCGGCGGCCCGAGGCCCAGGCCTTGAGTTCGCCGATCACGCGGTCGACGTCGAAGTCGGCATGCTTGCCGTCGCCGAAGCGCGCGATCGCGAGGCGGCGCTGCTCCTCGTCGAGCTTCAGGCGCGCCATCAGGCCCTCGGTGGCGCGGATCTCCGGTTCGGACACGCGCCCGTCCGATTTCGACAGCGCACCGGCGAATGCGAACAACGGCTCGATGAACGAGCCGCTCACGGGCGGGCGGCCGCGCAGCAGGCCGAGATCGAAGAAGTGGCCGATCATGCCGCCGAGCAGCATGCCGAACACGTTGCGGAAGATGACGAGGCCGATCAGCGCCCCGATGACCTTGCCGGCGAGCCTCATCGGCGCACCAGCGCGGCGCGGCGGTGGCGGGCGGCCGGAGCGGGGTCCGGCCACGGCGGTTCGGGATGCGGCATCCAGCGGTTTCCAGGAAGATCCGGTCGCGATCTTACATGGCGTTGCCACAACCGACCCACAAGCCGCGAACCGCCTCGCGTGGCACGCTAGACTGCGCGTTCCCGCGCCGACCGGAATCACGTTCGTGCCCACCACGCTTTCCGCATCGCACCTGCCCGGCCTCGAACTCGTCCATAGCGGCAAGGTGCGCGACGTCTATGCGATCGATGCGCGGACGCTGCTGATCGTCGCCAGCGACCGCCTCAGCGCATTCGATGTCGTGCTGCCCGATCCGATCCCGGGCAAGGGCGAAATCCTGACCCTGATGTCGAACTTCTGGTTCGAGCGCACGGCCGGCCTCGTGCCGAACCACCTGACCGGGCGCGCGGTCGCCGAGGTCCTGCCGCCGGGCGTCGACGTCGACCTGTATGCGCGGCGCAGCGTTGTCGCGCGGCGGCTGACGCCGGTTCCGATCGAGGCTATCGCGCGCGGGTACCTGATCGGATCGGGCTGGAAGGACTACCAGGCCAGCGGTTCGCTGTGCGGCATCCGCCTGCCGCCCGGCCTGCGCATGGCCGAGCGCCTGCCCGAACCGATCTTCACGCCGTCGACCAAGGCGGCGGTCGGCGATCATGACGTCAACATCGGCTTCGATGCGGTGGTCGCCCGGATCGGTCCCGATCTCGCCGAACGCGTGCGCACGGCGACCTTGTCGATCTATCGCTACGCAGTCGACTTCGCGGCCGCCCGCGGCATCATCATCGCCGACACGAAGTTCGAGTTCGGCACCGACGAAAGCGGCACCCTGTACGTCATGGACGAGATGCTGACGCCCGATTCGTCGCGTTTCTGGCCGATCGAGGACTATGTCGTCGGCACGAGCCCGCCGAGTTTCGACAAGCAGTTCGTGCGCGATTACCTCGATACGCTCGACTGGAACAAGACTGCGCCCGGTCCGCGCGTGCCGGCCGCGGTCATCGCCGGGACCGCGGCGAAGTACGCCGAGGCGCTGCAACGCATCGCCGGCATCACGCTCGACTGAGGGACAGGCGAGGCGGGCGCGATCGGCGGCAGGCGACCCGGCCGCTACAATCCCCCGTCGGGCCGGCGGGCGTGGCAACGGGCGTCATCGATCGGGGAGTCCGGGAGCAGTGCGAGGCATCGATTTCGAACGGCTGTACCACGAGTTCGGCCTCGCCCGCGATGCCGACTTCGATGCGCTGCGCCTCGCCTACCGGCGCCGCGTCGCAAAGCTGCATCCCGATCGTATCGACACGGCCGATCCGATTTCGCAGGACCTCGCCAACCAGCACCTGCAACGCCTGACGGCGCTGTACGAAGCGGCCGCGCGCTTCCACCGCGAGCACGGACGCTTGCCCGGTGCCGCCGCGGCTGCGCGCGGCGGCGCGCCGCCGCCCGCCCCGGCACCGGCATGCACGACGAGCGGCGCCGACGCGCCAGCCAGCACGGGTTCGGGAAGATCGCGCGCGTCGATCGCGCTGGCCTGCATGCTCGTCGTGGTCCTCGCCGTCTGGCTCGTCCACGCGCTCGAGACGACCGATCACGCCGCGCTGCCGTCGCTCCGATCGCCGCCGGCGGCGATCGCGGCGCCATCGGTCGAGCGCGCGCCCGGCGCCACGGCAGGCGAAGGCATCCATCGCGGCATGCCCGAGACCGAGGTCGTGCGCATCCTCGGCGAACCGATCACGCGAACCGGCGCACGCTGGGACTATGGGCCGTCATGGGTGCAATTCGAGGATGGTGTCGTCGTGACCTGGTACAGCTCGCCGTTGCGCAGCCTGCGCATCGCGAGGAACCCGCACGCCGCGGCGGCGCCCGCCGATGGAGCATCCCGTTGAGCGGGTCGCGCGAAGGCCACGGACTGCCCGGCCGGATCCGATCCGATCTTGACCGTGCGCAACCGGGGGAAGCCCATGCGCAGCGTCGATGAGTGGTTCGACCGCTACAGCCAGGACCATCGCAATCCGACCAACCGGTTCATCCACTGGATCGGTGTGCCGGCGATCCTGTGGTCGCTGATGGTCGCGCTGTGGGTGATCCCGGTGCCGCCCTCGGTCGGCCGGCCCGGATTCTGGTGCGGCATGGCGATGGTCGCCGCGTTCGCGTTCTACTGGAAGCTGTCGAAGCCGGTCGGCCTCGCGATGCTTGCCGTGTTCGTCGTGTTCGGCCTGCTGACCGAATACCTCTATCGCATGCTCGGCCCGCACGATCTGTTCCGGATCGCCGCCGGCGTGTTCGTCGCCGCCGCGATCGGGCTGTTCGTCGGCCATCGCATCGAGGGCGGTCGACCATCGTTCCTCGGCGATCCGAAATACCTGCTGATCGCTCCGGCCTGGCTCGCCGGCCGGATCATGCGCCGGTTCGACATCGCCTGGTGAGGACGCGACAGCGGGCCGCGACAGCGGCCGGCGCAGCACCACGCACGGCGCGCTTGCGCAGCTGTGCACGGCCTCCGTAACGTAACGCGCCCGGCACCGCGCCGCGTCACCCGGAGGACCAGAATGCCGAGAACCCATCCCGAGGTGCACAAGTCCGCGCGCGGCGGCTGGTTGCGCGCCGCGGTGCTCGGCGCGAACGACGGCATCGTCTCGACCGCGAGCCTCATCGTCGGCGTGGCTGCAAGCGGCGCCGATTCGCATGCGATCCTCGTGGCCGGGACGGCCGCGCTCGTTGCGGGCGCACTGTCGATGGCCGCCGGGGAATACCTTTCGGTCAGTTCGCAGGCCGATGCGGAGGAAGCCGATCTCGCCATCGAGCGCCGTTCGCTGGCCGAGCACCCGCTCGGCGAGCTGCGCGAGCTGGCCGACATCTACGTCGGTCGCGGACTCGATCCGGCGCTGGCACAAAAAGTTGCCGAACAGCTCACCGCACACGATGCGCTCGGTGCGCATGCCCGCGACGACATCGGCATCACGCCCGAGCAGCGGGCCCGCCCGTTGCAGGCGGCATTGGCCTCGGCCACGGCGTTCGCGAGCGGCGCCGCGCTGCCGCTGCTCGTTGCCTCGCTGGTGCCGGGGCGCCTGCTCATGCAGTCCGTGACCGTGGCGTCGCTCGCCTGCCTGGCCCTGCTCGGCGGACTCGCGGCGCGCACCGGCGGCGCGCGTGTCATGGTCGGCGCCGCACGGGTCGTGTTCTGGAGTGCGCTCGCAATGGCGGTGACGGCATGGGTCGGTCGCCTCTTCGGCACCGGCGTCGCCTGAGCGGCCGCGATCCGTTCAGCGGATCGCGAGCCGTGCGGGTCAGGCCGTCTTCTCGAGCGGCCGCAGCAGCCAGCGGCACAGGGCCGGCAGGAACACGATCGCGGCGATCATGTTGACGACGAACATGAAGGTCAGCATGACGCCCATGTCGGCCTGGAACTTGAGATCGGAGAACACCCAGGTGAAGACGCCGACCGCAAGCGTCAGTGCGGTGTAGAAGATCGCGATGCCGGTCGTCTTCAGCGAGGCGAAGTAGGCCTCGGTGAGCGGCTTGCCGGCGAGCAGCGATTCGCGCATGCGCGCAAAGATGTAGATGCCGTAGTCGACGCCGATGCCGACGCCGAGGGCGACCACGGTCAGCGTGTTCACCTTCATGCCGATGTCGAGGTAGACCATCAGCGCGTGGCCGAGCTCGGTGACGAGCACGAGCGGCAACACGATGCACAGCGCCGACAGCGGGCTGCGGAAGCTGATCAGGCACATGATGAACACGGCCGCGTACAGCATGTACAGGATCAGGCGCTTGACCGCGCGCACTTCGTCGTTGATCGCGGCCTGGACGCCGACATTGCCGGTGGCGAGGCGCAGATTGACGAACGGCGCGCCGGCTTCCGGCTGCTCGCCGGCGGCCGCCTGTGCGGCGAGTTGCTCGCGCAGGTTCCCGCTGCCGCCGATCCATGCATTGTTCGCCTCGCGGAATTCCTTGACCTTGGCGACCACGCGATCGATCGTCGTGGCGCGGTGGTCGGTCAGGAAGGCCATGATCGGCATCGCGCTGCAGTCGGCATTCAACATGCCGGTGTCGGTTTCGAAGCCCTGGGTCGCCAGGCGCAAGGTGTCGTCATCGCGCGGCAGCACGCGCCAGCGGATGTTGCCTTCGTTCCAGCCCGCGTTGACGATCTTCGCCGCCATCGGCAGGGTCATGACCTGGGCGACGCCTTCGACATTGCGCAGGTGCCAGGCGAAGCGGTCGACCAGCTCCATCGTCGGGAAGCTTGTCGTGCAGGACGACGGCCCCGCCTCGGCGATCACGTTGATGATGTCGACACCGAGCGCGAACTTGTCGCTGATCAGTTCGGCGTCGCGGTTGTAGCGCGCATCCGGATGCAGTTCGGCGACGCCTTTCTGGGCATCGCCGATCATGACGCGCTCGCCGTAACGCTCGGCGACGAACCAGATCAGGACGCCGGCGACGAGGATGACCGCGGCCGGCAGCGGCCGGCTGAAGTGGGCGAGCGCGGTCCAGATCTTGTCGAACTGGGTCAGCTGGCGCAGGCGATAGGCGCGCTTGCGCGGCAGGTTGCGCAGGCGCGTGTACGACAGCAGCACCGGCAGCAGGACGAGATCGGTCAGCACGGTCAGGGCGACGCCGATCGTCGCCGTGATCGCGAGCTCGAAGATGATCCGGATCGGGATCACGAGGATCGCGGCGAAACCGACGCAGCCGGCAACGAGGGCAACCGAACCGGGCACGAGCATCGCGCGGAACGCGTTGCGCGCGGCCGGCAGCGGATCGATGCCCGTGCGCGTCGAGAGTTCCTCGGGCGTGCCTTCCTCGAGTCCGCCGAAGAAGATCTCGCCGCGGAAGCGGTTGATCATCTGCTCGCCATGGCTGACCGCGATCGCGAAGATCAGGAACGGCGTCAGCATGTTCATCGGATCGATGCCGAAGCCGAGCAGGCGCAGGGCGCCGAGCATCCAGACGACCGAGACCAGCGCGCAGAGCACGGTCAGCGACGCGAGCTTGACCGACGAGGAATAGATGAACAGCAGGAGCCAGGTGAACGCGATCGTCAGCAGGAAGAACCAGATCACCGACTCCGCGCCGGCCGTGATGTCGCCGACCATCTTCGCGAAGCCGATGATCGCGACCGTCGTGTGCTCGTTCTCGTACTTGGCGCGGATCGCGTCGAGCTGCTCGGCGATGCGGTTGTAGTCGACCTTGACCCCCTGCTCGGGATTCTCGGGCACGAGGTCGACCCAGACCATCGCCCCGGAGAGATCCTTGGCGACGAGGCGGCCGACGATGCTCGCCTTCTCGATGTTCGCCTTGATCGTCGCGAACTGCTCGGGCGTCGCCTCGAAGCCGTCGCTGTTCGGGGTGAACTCCTGCGGGATGACGTTGCCGCCGGCAAAGCCGTCCTCGACGACTTCGACGAAGCGCACGTTCGGCGTGAAGATCGAACGCACGCGCGCCTCGTCGACGCTGTCGATGTTCTTCGCGTCCTGGGTGATGTTCTCCATCGCCTGGAAGAACGGCTGGTTGAACATGTCGCCGTTCTTGTCCATGACCGCGATGAGGACGCGGTTCGCACCGCCGAACTCCTGCTCGTAGTCGATGAACGTGCGCATGTACTCGTGTTCGAGCGGGATCTGCTTCTTGAAACCGGCGTCGACGCGCAGTTGCGCGGCGAAGTACGCGAAGACGACCGTGACGAGCGCGAACAGGATGAGGACGAGGGGCCGGTTGCCGAACACGAGCGCTTCGGCGGCGCGCTGGAACGCGTTCGGGGGTCGATTGCCTGCGCTGCCTGCACTCATCGGGACACCGTCACTTGGGCTGATAGCGACTGATGCCGTTCTCGCCGGCCACCAGCAGTTCACCGTCCGCTGCGACCGGCAGCACGCCGGCGATCGCACCCGACGCGGTGTGCGTGAAGCGATCGAAGGCATCGCCCGAGCGCGCGCGACGCAGCACGGTGCCGTTCGCGCCGACGATGACCGCGCCGCCGTCGGCGAGCGCGCTGCCGCCCATCAGGCTCAACTCGGTTGCGGTCGGCACCTCGGTCCAGGTCATGCCGAGGTCGTGCGATTCGAACACGTGGCCGCGCAGCCCGAACGCGAGCACGTGCTCGCCGTCGTAGCCGATCACGCCGAACATCGAACCGTCGTAAGGCAATTGCGATCGCTCCCAGCTCGCGCCGCCGTCGCGCGAACGGAACACCGCGCCGCGCTCGCCGACGATGACGAGGGCGCCGCTGCCGGTACGCGCGATCGCGTTGAGGTGCGGCTCCTCTTCCTGGCCGATGCGCAGTTCGTCGGCGCTGAAGGTGACGTCGTCGCTGTCCTCGATCTCGAGCTCGTCGTCGGCCGCGGCCGGTGCCGTCGCGGCCTCGCCGCTGACCGCGATGCGCGAGCCGTTCCAGGTCCGGCCACCGTCGTTCGTCTGCAGCAGCAGGCTGTAGGCACCGATCGCGATGCCGTTGCTGGCATCGGTGAACAGCACGTCGAGCAAGGGCACGCCCTGGCGCAGGTCGTGTTCGAGGCCGTCTGCGGCCGGTTTCCATGGATCGCGTCGCTGGATCTGCCAGGTCTGGCCGGCATCCGCGCTGTGCAGGATCACGCCATCGTGGCCGACCGCCCAGGCCTCGTCGCCAATCGTGCTTATCGCGGTCAGCGTGCTGCGCAGCGGAACACCCGTCGACTGGGCCCAGGCCTGGCCGTCGCTCGAGACGAGCACATGGCCGCGTTCGCCGACCGCGATCACGCGCTCGCCGGCGCGGGCCAGATCGAGGACGAGGGCGCGCTCGGCCAGCGGCATCGGTTCGGTCGCGAGCGCGAGCGGATCGCCGGCCGCGGGCGTTGCCGCATCCTGCTGGGCCACGACCGCGCCGCACGCAAGCAGGATTGCCGACGCAACCAGCGGACGTGAACGGAATGCCTGCATGAGCGTGTCCCCTGCTGCGATGCCGGGCCGGCGCGCCGGACGGAAATTCACGACAGACCGGCCATTCGCATCACGCGAAGGCCGGTCGCAGCCACTTCATGGCTCGTTACTGGATGCCGCGCTGGCGCAGCGATTGCGGCGAGAACATGTCCGGCGTGGTCTGGAACGAGAAGTCGTACATCCGATCCTCGTTGTCGAGGCCGGTCGAGATGTAACGGCCGGACTTGAGGTCGTGGTGGTTCTCCATCGTCGACCAGAACACCGGCACTTCGTAGTAGTTCACGCTCGGCGCTTCCGAATAGCGCCACAGCTTTCCCTGGCCGTCGTAGTGGTCGATCACGAGGATCTGCCAGCTGTCCTCGTCGATGAAGAACACGCGCTTCGGGTTGATGTGGCGCTGGCCGCCCTTGACCGTCGCTTCGACCACATGCACGCGATGCAGCTCGTAGCGCAGGTAGTCCGGGTTGATGTAGCCCGGCTTGACGAGGTCGGCGAGCTTGCTGTCGCTGCTGTGCGCCTTGTACGAGTTGTACGGCACGTACATTTCCTGCTTGCCGACGAGCTTCCAGTCGTAGCGGTCGAGTGCACCGTTGAACATGTCGGTCATGTCGGTCGTGCGCAGGTTGTCGGCGGCCGTGCCCGGATTGTCGTAGGCGACGTTCGGCGCGCGCCGCACGCGGCGCTGGCCCGGGTTGTAAACCCATGCCTGGCGCGGGCCGATCTGCGAGTTGAGCGTCTCGTGCACGAGCAGGACCTGGCCGGCGAGGCGCGGCGGCGACACGACTTCCTGGTAGAAGTAGACGAGGATGTTGTTGATGTCGGCCAGCGTCGCGTTCTGCTTGTAGTAGAGGCCGAGCAGTTCTTCCTTGATGCGGACCACGACGTACTGGCCGCCGGCCGTGACCGGCGCCTGGTTCGCCCAGCGCTGCAGCGAGACACCCTTGTACTTGAGCTTGTGGTTCCAGATCGCCTGCGCGCCGGCGATGGCCGGGTCACTCGCGAGGATCGGGAACGGGATGCCTTCCGAGACGTTGGCGACGCCGTCACCGGCACCGACGAGTTCGCCGGTCGTCGCGTTCTTGATGCTCATCTCGTACGTGCGTGCCGGGTTCGAGGCCGAACGCCGGGTCGGGTAGACGAGCATCTTCCAGTCCGGGTACTTCTCGAACATCGCGATCTGGCCCGGGGTCAACTGGGCCGCGTACTGCTTGTGGTTCGCGGCGGTGATCGTCAGCGTCGGCTTGTCGGCGGCGAACGGGTCGGGATGGTGCATGCCGACCTTGTAGCCCGACGGCGGCTGGGTGATGCCGCCGGTCCAGGCCGGGATCGTGCCGGCGGCATTTCCGGCGCGCTCGGCGCCGAGCGGCGTCAGCGGGGTGTCGCTGATGCCGAGCTTCCTCGCATCCTCGGCGCTGACCTTTGCCATCGCCGCATTCGCCAGCATGGCGGCTGCGATCACGGTGGCGAGTCCTGCTTTCTTCAACATCGTCATGGTCTCGTCCCCCTCAGAACGAATAGCGTGCGGCGATCTGCACGAAGTCGCGGTCGTGGATCAGATTGTACGAACCGCCACCGAAGAAATTCGTGTAGGCGATGTCGAATACCCATTGGCTGAGATAGTTCGCCTCGGCCCCGACCGTGACCGACTTGCGTCCTTCGAGGAAGCTGCCGCCCGGTCCCGGCGTCGTTCCATTGACATCGTGGTTGAACGCGATGCGTGGCGACAGGTTGACCGCCGTGCCGAACACGTTGTTGTAGTCGGCGCGCATCGCGACGCGATAGCCCCACGAGAAATCGGTCGGGAAGCCCCCGGGCTGGGTGATCGGGTTGCGACCACTGCCGGAGTTGACGTCGGGTCCGCCGCCGGTGTCGGTGCCGTCACCGTTGAAGCGCAGGTTGTCCGGCAGGTCGACGTTCGTGAAGCCGACTTCGCCGACGAGGGCGAGCTGGTCCGAACCGAGCCAGTTGCCGGGACCGAACACCTTGGTCGCGGTGAACTGGAGCTGGGCGATCTTGTGGCGCTCGTAGCCGCGGATCTCCTCGCCGGGCCCGAATTGGCCGAGCTGGCTGTAGAAGCGCAGGTACGGTTGCGGCAGCAAGACGTTGAGCGGAGACAGGCCGGCGAACAGCAGTTCGACATCGTCGACCTGGAACGGCTGGTTCGGCCGGTAGCTCAGCTCGCCCTGGAGGGCGATGCCGCTCGCTTCGAGCTGCGAGTTGAAGCTGATGCCGAACAGATGGATGTCTTCCGGGTACTCGGTGAAGAACGAGCCGGTGTTCGGGGCCTGGCCGGTCACCGAGATGCCGCTGATCAGCGGCACGCGGCTGTGGTAGTTCAAGGCATAGAAACCGAATTCGGTGTTGTTGAGGCCGGCGGCGAGGTAGCGCAGCGCGAAGCCGCCCTGCCCGCTTTTCTTCGGATCGCGGGTCGGGCTGCGCGGGAACGCCGCGCTGCAGCCGGCGGCGACGAGGTTCGCCGGCAAGCCGGTGTCGCTGGCGCCGAAGTTGCCGCTGCAGACCTCGGCGTACAGATCCGGGTTGATCACCGGCTGCGGCACCGTGCCGAAGTTCAGCATGACGTAGCGGCCGCCCATGACGGCAAAATCGTTGGTCGAGAAATACGCGCCGACCGGATCGGGATCGGTGCGCCGGAAATCGAACATGTAGAGCAGTTCGGCCGAGAAGTTGTCGGTGAACGTGTACGAGCCCCAGATCATGTTGACCGGCAGGAATGCCTGCTTGAGCTCGGCGCCGGCGACGCGCAGCTTCGACACGTCGACCGGGTTGATCGAGTTGATGCCGCCCTGGATGAACGTGCTCTCGCCCCAGCTGACGACCTGCTGGCCGACGCGCACGGTCGCTTCGCGATTGGCGATGTCGAAGTTGTGGAAGACGAACGCATCGAGGATGCGCGACTGCGTGCCGACGCGGTTCTTCGCCGATTCCGACAGGTCGTCGCGGTCGTTGTTCTCGAAATCGTAGAAGCCGTAGGCACGCACGAAGGCGCCCCAGTCGGGGCCGTAGTTCAGGGTCAACTCGACGGTCGCGGTGACCGCGTTCGAGATCGGCGACCACTGGTCGAAGGCCAGGTTGCCGTCGTCGCCGTTGACCGAGTAGCGGCCGCGCGCGGCGCGCTGCGCAGCCGAACCGAGGCCGAGGGCACTGACCGTCGGATCGAACTGGGCCTTGCCGATCAGGTCGTCGTCGGCATCCTGGGTGCGCCAGCCGATGCCGTAGCCGAGCGTCGTGTTGATCGTGCCGTGGAAACCGTCCTGGTCACCGAACTGGATCGCCTGCGCCTGGCCGCCGAGGCCGGCCAGCGCGAGCGCGGTCGCCATCGCGAGGATGTTGCGGGCCGGCCTGCGCATGCGCGAACCGGCCGGGATTTTTGCATAAGTCGTCATTTGGGAACTCCCCTGGACCGGTCGGTTATTGGGTACGGATGACGGACGGATTGGCGATCTGCACCGCCGTGCCGCCGCTCACGATCAGGCTCGCCATCTCGCCCTGCATCTCGGCCGTGGCCGCCGGCGATGCCGCCGGGCTCAGCAGCGATCCATGGTCGCCGACGATGAAGCGCACCGCGCCGCGGATGCCGGTCGCCGACTGCGTGGTGGCCGTGATCGAACTCAGGCCGAGGATGCGGATCAGCGGCTCGGTGCCGGACAACGGCGCACCGGGCACTGCATTCGGGATGACCTGGTCGGGCAGCACCGTGCCGCCGCCGACGACTTCCTGCAGCAGGATGCGCTTGGACGGCAGCAGGCTGCCATTCGCGGCGAGCGCGAAGTTGATCGGATCCGCCGAGTCGATCGCGGTCTGCGCCGCGCCGAAGAACGAGTCGTAATCCGGCGTGCCGGGCTGCAGGCCGCCACTTGCGGCAAGGCCGGCGCGGATGCGCGGACCGAACGTCGGCGAGGCCTCGAGCATGCGCGCGATGCCGCCGCCGGGCACGTTGAGCAGGGCCACCTGCACGGTCGGGTTCACGCCGAGAAACACGCTGCCGATGATGCCGCCGAGCGACTGGCCGACGAAGCCGATGCGTGCGCCGTCGAAGCTGACGCCGGTCTGCGCGAACGCGATGTTCGGAATCGCGCGCGTCAGCACCATGAGGTCGGCCGCGGCCTGGCGGATGTTGTCGCGCGAGGTCAGCAGGCTCGACAGGTTGATGAAATGCGTGCCCGAGGCATCGACGACGCCGTCCGGACCCGGCGCACCGGTCGTGTTGTTGACGTAGTCGACGTTGAACGTGCGCTCGCGTGCACCGGCGGCCGCGAACGGCGTGTTGGCGATGTTGAGCGGGCTCGCCGCGTTGGTGATGCCGTGCAGCGGCGCATCGATCGCGATCACCGCAAAGCCCTGCGAGGCGAGCGCACCGGCCACCGCGAACGCATCGCTGCGATCACGCGTGATGCCGTGCTGGTAGATCACGACCGGCCAGCCGGCGGCGGGCTTCGTGCGACCCGACGCGGCGTTCGGCACGGTCAGCAGCACCGGCGCCTTCTGCGTCGAGGTCGCGACCGGCAGCGGGTTGTACACGGTGACGAAGGTCGAGCCCGGATTGAGGCCGAGTCCGTTGAACGGCGGCACATAGGCTCCCGGGGCGGCCTGCCAGAACGTGTTGAGCGGCGCGGTCGGAGCGGTCGCACTCGGTGCCGTCAGGTAATACGGCAGGTCGATCATGCCGATGTAGACGTCGGCGATCGGCGGCAGCGCGGGATTGATCTGCGCGAGCGTGAGGCCGGTCGGCGCGATCGCGGCCGGCGAGGCCGGCGACTGCGCGGTACGCGCCTGTACCGCGCCGATCACCGGCGTGATGCTCTGCGTCGTCGCGACCCAGCTCAGCACGACGCGTTCGCGCGGCACGCCGGCGGCGTTCGCCGCGGCAAGTTGCGAGTTCGTCAGCTGGCGCAGCGGCTCGAGCGCGCACGCGGTCGCGTTCGGCAGCAGCGGTTCCTGCGACACGCCGCCGACGCACAACGGCGTCGTGCGCTTGGCGAGGAAGTAGGCCTGGTCGGGCGTCGCGTCATTGCCGGCGCCGTCGGTGATGCCGTTGGTCAGCACGACCATGTACGAGGACAACTGTTTCAACGGCTTGGTCGGCACGATCGCGAGCGTGCGTCCGCTCGTGTCGGACGGCGCGAGCGCGACGACATAGTCGGCGCCGGGCTGCAATTCGGCCGTGATGCCGGTGACACCACCGCCGGGACCGGTCAGCGTCACCTGGAACACGCGCACGCTGCTGCCGGCGACGAGGCTCGTCGCGCGCGGCGGCGCGGAGAATGTGCTCGTCATCGGCGCGACCGTGCTCCAGCCGTCGAGCGCGTTGAGCGACACGCGCGGATTGGAGTAGTCGTTCGGATTCGGCACCGGGATGTTGAGCGTCAGGTCGGTCGTTCCCGAGAACAACAGGTTGTTCGGGAACGGAATGACGCTGTTGGTCGGGTCGAAACGCGCGGTGATGATCGCGGTGACCGGCGACCCGTCGTTGTTCACGGCGGGCGGCGTGTCGACGGCGCGCGGACTGTTGCTGCCACCGCCGCAAGCGGCGAGGAGCAGTGACGGCAGCAACGCTGCCGCGATCAATCGGGCCTGCATGTGAATCCCCTTCATTATGGTGGCTCTGCGTCGGCATCTTAGGCGGTTCAAACGGTCGTTGGCAACGACCGCTTAACGCAAAATCGCCTGTTACATCAATATGTTGCGGCGCACCATACGGCCCGGGATGGTGTACTCATGAGTACTCACGGCAGGGGCTGCTCGCGCCATGTCGACACCTCGGGCATGAATGCGCGCGGCGCCCAGCCGAAATCGCTGCGCGCGGGCGTGTCGTCGGCGATCAGGTCACTGCGCAGGCGCGCGACCGCGGCCGGTCCGGGCACGGATGAGCCGCGCACGAGCCGCAGCAAGGGCAAGGCCAGGCGTGCCGCACCGATCGGCAATGGCAGGGGCACGCTCGCGACGCCGAGCGAGGCGCGCACGCGCGCGAGCATCGCGGAAAACGCGAGGCGTTCGCCGCCGCCGAGGGCGTAGGTCTGGCCGTGGCTCGCCGCGCTGTCGAGTGTCGCGATGCAGGCCTCGGCGAGGTCGCCGGCATGCACGGGCTGGCGCAGTCCGCTGGCGCCCGGCACGACCGGAAACACGCGCAGGCGTTGGCCGAGGCGGGCCAGCGGGGTCAGGCTGCGATCGAGCCCGGCGCCATAGACGAGGGTTGGGCGCAGGATCGTCCACGGCATTCCGCGCCGATCTGCCGCAGCAATCACGGCCTGCTCGCCGGCGTGCAGGCGGGCGACCAGCGCGCGTTCGGCCGGATCGGGCGAATCGCGTTTGGCGAGCACGCTCATCGAACCGAAAGCGATGAGGCGTGGCGCGCCTGCGAGGCCGGCACCGGCCAGCCATTTCGCAAGACCGTCGAGCGGACCGAGGCTGAGGATCGCCGCGACGCGCGGCAGGTCGGGCATCGCGGCATTCAGGTCACCGGCGAGCCAGGCGAGGCCGGCTCGCGCCGAGGTGCGCGGCTGGCGACTCAGCGCGAGCACCTCGTGTCCGGCATCGAGCAGGCGCGGCACGAGCAGGCGCCCGATCTGGCCACTCGCGCCGAGGACGAGGCAAACCGGCATCGCGCGATCGACGCGGTGCGCGCCTGCGCTCAAGCCGGGGCGGACGACGCGATCGGCGCGGCGACCGGTTCGGTCGGCAGGGTGACCGTGAACGTCGACCCGGCGCCCGGCGTCGTACGCACGTTGACCGAGCCGCCATGCGCCTTGACGATGCCGCGCACATGGGCGAGACCGAGGCCGGCCGCGCGCGTGCGCGTCGAGAAGAACGGCTCGAAGATGTTCGGCAGGACGTCGTCGTCGATGCCCTTGCCGCTATCGCTGAACGCGATCTCGATCGCGCGCGGACCGGAAGACTTCGTCTGCACGGTGATCCGCCCCCGGCCGTCGATCGCGTCGGCCGCGTTCAAGGCCAGGTGGACGAACGCGCGCGTGACCTGGGCGGCATGCGCGCGCGCCTTCGGCAGGTCGGCGAATTCGCGCACGATCTCGATGCGACCGTCCCACGATGCCGAAGCGACCCCGAGCGCGGCATCGACGATTGCATTGAAGTCAACGACCTCGAGTTCGCCGGCATCGCTGCGCGTCGCCTCGCGCAAGCCGCGCACGACCTCACCGGAACGGGCCAGCGCGGATGCCGTCGCGACGAGCCGTTCGCGTGCTTCGGTGAGCGCCGCGCTCTTCTCGAGTTCCGCACGCGCGCTGAACAGCTTGCGGCGCGCGTCCTCGACATGCTTGACGAGCTGGTCGAGGCCGGCCTTGTCCGCGCCGAAGATCATCTCGACCGGCTGCAGGCAGTACTGCACGGCATTGTCGTAGGCCTTGACGAGGCCGCGATAGCGTTCGAGCCGTTCGATCACCTGCTCGAGATCGTTGCCGACCGTGCTCAACGGGCTTTCGATGCGCGCGGCGACACTGCCGGCCAGCGGGCCGAACACCGCGCGCTCGCTGCTGGCGAGGATCTGGTGCTCGTTCGCCTGACGCTGTTCGATCTCGGCAAGTGCGTCGGCGTGTTCGTCGGCCAGTTGCGCGTGGCGCGCGCGTTCGTCACGCAGGCGCAGGAAAAGCAGCACGGCGGCGCCGAGTGCCGCGATCGCAACCAGCCATACCATCCATTGCATTCGAAATCCTCCCGAGTCGAGCGTGGATCAGTATAACTGCCATGTCCCGGCGCGGAATGCCGCCATCCAGCCCTGCAGGACGATCAGCAGCAGGTAGGCGAGGAGCAGGACGACGCCTTCGCGTCGCGACAGTTCACCGTCGCTGCGCATCATCGGATAGACGGCGAGCGCGAGCGCGAACAGGGCAGGAATGTCGAACCACAACAGCGACGGCGCGAGCGCGAGCGGCGTGCCGATCGCGAGCAGGCCGAGCAGGAGGAGGATGTTGGCGAGCGGCCCGAGCAGGGCCTGGCCGACCGCGAAATCACCATGGCCGCGTCGCGCGAATGCGAACGCGGCCGGCGCGCCGGCCAGTGCAGCGACGCCGCCGAGCGCGACGAGGCCGAACAGGAGCGGATTCCAGCGGAGGCCGGCAGCGAGGCCGATGCTGGCCTGGACGAGCGACCAGCCCGCATAGCACGCGAGCGCCGCGCCGACGACGATGCGCAGGACGATCATGCCGGTCGCGACGACACCCGGCGACGCTTCGAACATGGCCCGCGCGGCGATCCGCTCGCTGCGCGTCGCGCGGATGAAGACGAACACGACGACGAGGAAGGCGAGCAGCAGGATCGCGCCATCGAGCGCGTCGAACGTGAGGTCGATCGCGAGCACACCGAGCAGGGCGACGGCGATCAACAGGGCCGGATTGAGCCAGACGAACACCTTGAGCCGCACGACCAGCGGCGCGACCAGTGCAGCGAGGCCGAGCACGAGACCGAGCTGGGCCGTCGCGCCACCGATGATGCTGCCGAGCGCGAGTTCGCGCTGGCCGAGGAAGGCGGCCGTC
The DNA here is from genome assembly GCA_964587775.1 of uncultured Dokdonella sp. Lineage (GTDB taxonomy): Bacteria > Pseudomonadota > Gammaproteobacteria > Xanthomonadales > Rhodanobacteraceae > Dokdonella. Next base: position 4,552 of record CAZPLY010000003.1, on the reverse strand, counting down.
GCGACGATGATCGCGGCCGGCAGGACCGCGTTCAGCACGGTCGAGGCGAGCTCATGGACATGGCCCGCAACCGCACCGCGCGCGCAGGCGCTCGCGATGCCCTTGGCCAGTGAATCGGTGCCGAGCAGCAGCAGGATTGCACCGAGCACGAACATTCCGGCATGGCCGATCATCGCGTCCTCCACCACGCGGGCGGCGGCCGCGTCTGCGGCGCAGTCTAGCGCCGCCCCGCGACCACCGGAAACCGCCCTGGCGAGGCCCGGTTCCGGTCGTCGCCGGCGGGATGAAGCGGGCTCCCGCCGCCCGGCTCCCGATATGCCATCATCGCCGCCCGCCCTGCCCGGAGTGGACGCCCATGATCGCGCGCATCTGGCGTGGCATCACGCTCGCCGACAAGGCCGATGCCTACCTCGACCACCTTCGCGAGACGGGCCTGCGCGACTACGCGCGAACCCCCGGCAACCATGGCGTCACGGTCCTGCGCCGCCTCCAGGGCGAACACTGTGAAATCCTGCTCGTGTCGCTGTGGGATTCGATGGACGCCGTGCGCACGTTCGCCGGCGAACATCCGGATCGCTCCGTCTACTACCCCGAAGACGACCAGTACCTGCTCGACATGGAACCGCTCGTGCGGCATTACGAAGTCGCCGAACGCGCGCCGGGTCCCGCCGCCCCTCCTGCGGCGACGAAGCCCGACGATTGGCAGATCTGAGCGATCGCCATTTCTAATCAAGCGCGCCCGCAGTCCACCGGCACGGACGCGGTCCGCAAGCCAGTAGCCCGGGTAAGCGCAGCGCACCCGGGGTCTTTTCGGGGGGTCTTTTCGGGGGGTCTTTTCGGGACACTCCACGCCATCCCCGGGTGCGGCTTGCAGCCGTACCCGGGCTACGCATTTCCCGCGCCGCCGATCGCGACCGGACCTGTCCAGGCCAATCAATCGCGCCCGCAGTCCACTGGCACGGACGCGGTCCGCAAGAAAAAGGAGGCACGGATCAATAGCGGATCACCGAGCGGATAACCTTGCCTTCGTGCATGAGGTCGAAGGCCTCGTTGATCCGCTCGAGCGGCATGAACGCGCTGACGAACTCGTCAATCTTGAATTCGCCGGCCATGTAGCGCTCGACATAGCCCGGCAACTGCGAACGACCCTTGACGCCGCCGAACGCCGAGCCGCGCCAGACGCGACCCGTGACGAGCTGGAACGGCCGCGTCGAGATTTCCTGGCCCGCGCCCGCGACGCCGATGATGATCGACTCGCCCCAACCCTTGTGGCAGCACTCGAGTGCCGAGCGCATGACCTTCACGTTGCCGATGCACTCGAACGAGTAATCGACACCGCCATCGGTCAGGTCGACGATGACCTGCTGCACCGGCGTATCCGGATAGTCGGCCGGATTGATGAAGTCGGTCGCGCCGAGCGCCTTGGCCATGACGAACTTCTCCGGGTTCATGTCGATCGCGACGATGCGCCCGGCCTTGGCCATGACCGCACCCTGGATCACCGACATGCCGATGCCGCCGAGGCCGAACACGGCCACGCTCGAACCGGGCTGCACCTTGGCCGTGTTGAGCACCGCGCCGATGCCGGTCGTCACGCCGCAACCGAGCAGGCAGACCTTGTCGAGCGGTGCCGCCTTGTCGATCTTCGCGAGCGCGATCTCGGGCAGCACGGTGTATTCGGAAAACGTGCTCGTGCCCATGTAGTGCAGGATCGGTTTGCCATTGAGCGAGAAGCGCGAGGTGCCGTCCGGCATCAGGCCCTTGCCCTGGGTGACACGGATCGCCTGGCAGAGGTTGGTCTTGCCCGACAGGCAGAACTTGCACGCGCCGCATTCGGGCGTGTACAGCGGGATCACATGATCGCCCGGCTTCACGCTCGTCACGCCGCTGCCGACTTCCTCGACGATGCCACCACCCTCGTGACCGAGGATCGCCGGGAACAGGCCTTCGGGATCGGCGCCCGACAGCGTGAAGGCGTCGGTGTGGCAGACGCCCGTGGCAACGATGCGCACGAGCACTTCGCCGGCTTTCGGCGCGGCGAGGTCGACCTCTTCGATCGACAATGGCTTGCCGGCTTCCCACGCTACAGCGGCTCGGGTCTTCATGGTCTGCGTCTCCGAAAAGCGCAAATGGTGCACCATCCGGCGCGGATGTGCAGCGTCGACCGCGGCGCACCTCCGCGTGCAGGCACCTTGAAAACACCGGTGTTCGACAACATCCATGGCAGGCCACCCAGCAGGAATCCCGATGAATCTCGTCTGCGACCTCCCCGGCGCCAACCTCGCGATCGAGCGTGGCGCGTTTCCGAACCCCGAGCGCGACATCGATCCCGCAACGGCCAGCGGCGAACAGAACGCCGTGCTCGCAGCGGGTTGTTTCTGGTGTGTCGAAGCGGTGTTCAAGCAACTCGACGGCGTGCTCGAAGTGACCTCCGGCTACAGCGGCGACGGCGCGCACAACGCGGACTACAAGACCGTGTGCACCGGCACGACGAACCACGCCGAAGTCGTCTCGATCCGTTTCGATCCGCAGCGCATCAGCTTCGGCCAGCTGCTCAAGGTGTTCTTCGCGGTCGCGCACGACCCGACCCAGAAGGATCGCCAGGGCGAGGACCGCGGGCGCCAGTACCGTTCGGCGATCTTCCATGTCGATGCCGCACAGAAAGACGTCGCCGAGGCCTATATCCGCCAGCTCGACGCGGCGCACGCCTACAACAGCCCGATCGTGACCGAAGTCGTGCCGCTCGAAGCGTTCCACGTCGCCGAGACCTATCACCACAACTACGCCGAACTGCATCCCGAGCAGGGCTACATCGCCGCTGTCGCGCTGCCGAAAGTGGCCAAGCTGCGCAAGCAGTTCGCCGACAAGCTCAAGGAGAACGCGAAGTGACGATCTCCGCTTCGGGGCATGACGTGACGCCGCTCGCGGCAGCTGACGTCGAGCGCCTCGCCGCCAAGCTCAGTGCCGAAGAGCGCCGCGTGATCCTCGACCACGGCACCGAACGTCCGTTCTGCGGCGGCCTGCTCGACAACAAGGCCGATGGCACCTATGTCTGCCGGCTCTGCGAACTGCCGCTGTTCCGCTCCGACAGCAAGTTCGAATCGGGCACCGGCTGGCCGAGCTTCTTCGCGCCGATCGATCCGCAACACGTACGCGAGATCCGCGACACGAGCCACGGCATGCTTCGCGTCGAGATCCGCTGCGCGCGCTGCGACGCCCACCTCGGCCATGTCTTCCCCGACGGCCCGAAACCGACCGGGCTGCGCTTTTGCCTGAACTCGGTGGCGTTGGATTTCGTCGCGGCATAACCGACCCGGCGAACCGATCACGTCGCGCGGTCGAGCGGACTCGTCACGCCATGCCCGCCCCGATTCAGCACATGCGTGTAGATCTGCGTCGTCGATAGATCCTTGTGGCCGAGAAGCTCCTGAATCGTGCGGATGTCATGACCGGCTTCGAGCAGATGCGTGGCGAAGCTGTGGCGCAGCGTGTGCGCGCTCAGGGGCTTGTCGATACCGGCCCGAAAGCGTGCCCGCTTGAGCGCGCGCGACAGGATCGCCTCGTCGAAATGATGGCGTCGCTGCGTGCCGTCGAGCGGATCACGCGAACGCTGCACGGAAGGAAACACGAACTGCCAGCCGAATTCGCGACCCGCAGCCGGGTACTTGCGGGCCAGCGCGTGCGGCAACCGCGCGACCCCGAACCCGGCAGCAAGATCCTGCGCATGCAGCGCGCGTGACCGCTCGACCTCGCGCTGCAGCGGTTCCTCAAGCGAGCGCGGCAGCATCGTGCGCCGATCCTTGCCGCCCTTGCCGTTGCGGATCGTGATTTCGTGGCGCGAGAAGTCGAGGTCCTTCACGCGCAGGCGCAGCACCTCGAGCAGACGCATGCCGCTGCCGTAGAGCAGGCTCGCGAGCAGCCACGGTCGCCCGTCCATCGCAGCCAGCAGCCGCTGCACCTCGTCGCGCGAAAGCACCGTCGGCACGCGGCGCGGCCGCTTCGCGCGCACGATGTTCTCCATCCACGGGAGATCAAGGCCGAGCACTTCGCGGTACAGGAACAGGATGGCCGACAAGGCCTGGTTCTGCGTGCTCGCGGCCACCTCGCCCTCGACCGCCAGCCGACTCAGGAACGCCTCGACCTCGACAGCACCCATGTCGCGCGGATGGCGCTTGCCGTTGACGAGTATGAACCGGCGCATCCATCCCCAATAGGTCTTCTCGGTGCGCAAACTGTAGTGTTTGACGCGCATCGTGCGCCGAACCACCTCGAACAGGCGCGGCTTTTCCTTTGTATCCGCGTGCCTTTTTTGCACCCCGCTTTCATCTGGATAATGCATAGCACCCTGCATCCGTCGGATAACGCAGTCAGCATCCGCGCACGCGGACGCCACGGGAAGCGTGCAAGTGCTTGACGTGATGTAGGAAAACAGCTTGACGAGCTGTAGGCGATGATGAACGATGCTGCGCTATGCCCCGGATGTGGGGTCTATTTGTAGTTAGACCTGCTATGAAGCCACTCGTAATCCCGCCCGCTGCACAACGCGATGACA
>CAZPLY010000002.1:0-278255 GCA_964587775.1 uncultured Dokdonella sp. | reverse complement strand
GCACGCTGACCTTCCCTCAGCCGTGCTATCCGACCGGCTGGTGGAGCGCGACGCTCGCGCGCAAGGGCGCCGATCTCTCGGATTTCCGTGAGCGCGGCGCACGCACCAAGCAGTTCGACACGCGCTATTACAACGCCGACATCCACAAGGCAGCGTTGTCGTTGCCCGAGTTCATGCGCGAGGAACTGGGCGAGTAGCGTTCGATGACGCGAACGCTGAAGTCGCGTCCGCCGCCTGCAACTCCGGCAACGCGCCGCCGCTGGACATCAGCGTCGGCGTACGCGCGAGCGACACCGCACGCATTACGATCATCGTTCGCGCGATGCATTGTTCGTGGACGGCTTCGGCGAAACCGCCTTGGCCCGAAGCGTTGACGCAGGCTTCGATGCAGGTCGCTGCCTTGCAACCCGATCAAAGGCTGCTCAACACGCCCGCGATCGTCGCCGTCATGAACGTCGCGAGCGATCCGCCGAGCACGGCCTTGAGGCCCATGCGCGCGAGGTCGGTGCGCCGGCTCGGGGCGAGGCCGCCGATGCCGCCGATCTGGATCGCGATCGACGAGAAGTTGGCGAAGCCGCACAAGGCGTAGGTCGCGATCAACCGGCTGTGCTCGGTCAATTGATCGATATGCTTGGCCATGTCGACGTAGGCAACGAACTCGTTGATGACGATCTTCTGGCCGATGAAGCTGCCGACCAGGGTCGCGTCCTGCCACGGCACGCCGATCACCCATGCGACCGGGGCGAGGATCCAGCCGAACAGCGTCTGCAGCGAGATCTCGACCGGATGGCCAAGCTGCAGCGAGAGCCAGCCGTTGAGCGAGGACGAAGGATCGGCGCCCCACGGATGCGCGCCGAGCCACTGGAACGGCGCGTTGAGCAGCGCGATCAGCGCGATGAACGCGAGCAGCATCGCGCCGACATTGAGGGCGAGGCGCAGGCCATCGGCGGCACCGGTGGCGGCCGCGTCGATCACGTTCGCCGTGGTCTTCTCGACCTCGAGCTTGACCTTGCCGCGGGTCAGCGGTTCTTCGGTCTCGGGCATCAGGATCTTCGCGAGCATCAATGTCGCCGGCGCGGCCATGATGCTCGCGGTCAGCAGGTGGGTGGCGAAGAAGATGCGCTGACCCTCGTCGTCGCCGCCGAGCAGGCCGACGTAGGCGGCCATGACCGAGCCCGCGATATGCGCCATGCCGCCGATCATGACCGTCATCAATTCCGACTGGGTCATGCGCTCGATGTAGGGCTTGATCGTCAGCGGGGCCTCGGTCTGGCCGATGAAGACGCTCGCGCAGACCGAGGTCGTTTCCGCGCCCGACACGTTCATGAACTTGCGGATCACCGCCGTCATGCCCCTGACGATCAGCTGCATGATGCCGAGGTGGTAGAGCACGCCGGTCAGCGCCGCGAAGAAGATGATCGTCGGCAGGACCTGCACGGCGAACACGAAGCCGAACTTCGTGGTGTCCATGAAGCTGCCGAAGATGAAATCGGAGCCCGCGCGCACGTAGTCGAGCAGCTTGACGAAGCCGGTGGCGATGCCATTGAACACATCGCGGCCGAACGGAACCTTGAGCACGAGCGCGGCGAACACGATCTGCAGCAGCACGCCGGTGGCGACGAGCCGCCAGCTGATCGCGCGGCGGTTGCTCGAGAACAACACGGCGATCGTGATCAGTACGGCAAGGCCGAACAGGCCGAAGGCGATATCGCCGAGCGCATCCAACATGGTGTTTTTCCCCGGAAACGGTCGGCGACCGCCCGCGCAGGGTAGAGCAGCGGAAGAAGGCCACGCAAGGCGCGCATCGTCGACCCGCGCCTGACCGTCGGACGCGGCGCTGCAAGCGGCGCGCGAACGCCTAGAATGCCACCGGCAGGCGGGCGTCGAGCGCCGCCCTGCCGGCCAGCCGGAGCAGCACGATGTCGAAACGATCGATCAGCAGGATTCCCTACACGCTCGGCGCGACCCTGGGCAATCCGGCCACGTTCGTGCGTTCGACTGCGGATGAGGCGGCGTCCCTGTTGGCGAGCAGTGGCCCGTTGCACTTCGGCAAGGGCCTCGTTTCGACGATCCTCGCCCTTGCCCTAGGCATGCTCTGCCTGCTCGGCGTGCTCGCCTTCCATTTCCCCGAATACCTGACCACGCCGCAGTTGCGCCGGCAGTATTCGGTCGACCTGCTGCGCCAGGCGATGTTCGTCGCCCTGCTCGCTTCAGGCGCACTGGCCCTCGCCAATCTCGTCCTCGGCGTACGCCGCAACCTCAATGTCCTGGCGTTCGCGATCGTCGTCGCGGCGGTCGCGCTGGGCGGCTCGCGCGTGCCGGTCGGCGACTTTCCCGACAACACGCCCTACATCGGACTCGACTGGTTCATCCTCGACCTGCTCGGCTCGACCCTGATCTTCGTCGTCATCGAGAAGCTGTTTCCGCTCTACCGCGGCCAGGCCGTGTTCCGCCCCGAGTGGCAGACCGACCTCAAGCATTTCGCGGTCAACCATTTCCTCGTCGGCCTGATCCTGCTCGCCGTCAATTTCGTCATCCACAACGCCTTCGGCTGGCTCGTCCAGCACGATTTCCAGCTTGCCGTGCAGCGCATCTGGCTGTTGCCTCAGGTCCTGCTGTGCATCCTCGTGGCCGACCTCGCCCAGTACTGGACGCATCGTGCCTACCACGAGATTCCGTTCCTGTGGAAATTCCACGCCGTGCACCACAGCACGAAGACGATGGACTGGCTGGCCGGTTCGCGCCAGCACATGCTCGAGATCGTCGTCACGCGCGTGCTCGTGCTCGCGCCCTTGTTCGTGATCGGTTTCAGCGAGGCGGCGATCAACATCTACATCATCGTGGTCGGCTTCCAGGCCGTGTTCAACCACGCCAACGTGCACCTGCCGTGGGGACCGCTGCGCTACGTCATCGTCACGCCGGATTTCCATCACTGGCATCACGCGTCCGATGACGAGGCGATCGACCGCAACTATGCGGCGCACTACGCGTTCCTCGATCATCTGTTCGGTACGGCGGTGAAGTCCAAGCGCAGGTTTCCGGACCGCTATGGCGTGGTCGGCGACTACATGCCGGATGGCTTCATCAAGCAGCAGATGTTCCCGTTCCGGGCCAGGCCGGCCGAGCCGGACCGGCCGGAGAACTGATCGCGCGCCAGCGGGGTTCCGGCGGCTCCGGCAGCGGGACGTGTGCCGCCACGGCACGGTACAATTCCGCTCTTTTCCGAAGCCCTCCCGCCGGTATTGCCATGTCCGTTCCTGCCCTCGAACTTCCTTCGATCGACCGCGAGTACACGCTCGACCACAAGTACACGCGCAGCGAGGGACGCATCTACCTGTCGGGCGTGCAGGCCCTCGTGCGCCTGCCGCTGATGCAGCAGATGCGCGACCGCGCCGCCGGCATCAACACGGCCGGTTTCATTTCGGGCTATCGCGGCTCGCCGCTCGGCGGTTTCGACCTCGAGCTGTGGAAGGCGAAGAAGCACCTGAAGTCCTCGAACATCGAGTTCACGCCGGGCCTCAACGAGGACCTCGGCGCGACGATGGTCTGGGGCACCCAGCAGACCAACCTGTTCCCCGGCGCGAAATACGACGGCGTGTTCGCGATGTGGTACGGCAAGGGTCCCGGCGTCGACCGTTGCGGCGACGTGTTCAAGCACGGCAATGCGGCCGGCACCTCGCAATACGGCGGCGTGCTCGCTCTCGCGGCCGACGATCATGCCTGCCGCTCGTCGACCTTGCCGCACGGCTCGGAACTCGAATTCGTCTCGGCGATGATGCCGATCCTCAATCCTGCCGGTGTGCAGGACATCCTCGACATGGGCCTGCTCGGCTGGGCGATGTCGCGCTTCACCGGGCGTTGGGTCGGTTTCAAGACAATTGCCGAAACGGTCGAATCGAGCGCAAGCGTCAACGTCAATCCGCACCAGCTCGACATCGTGCTCCCCGAGGACTTCATGCTGCCGGCCGGCGGCCTCAACATCCGCTGGCCCGACCCGCCGCTGAACCAGGAGATGCGCCTGCACCAGTACGCGGTACAGGCCGCGACCGCGTTCGCGCGGGCTAACCGCATCGACAAGATCGTGATCGATTCGCCGAAGGCCCGCCTCGGTATCGTGACCACCGGCAAGAGCTACCTCGACGTGCTGCAGGCGCTCGAATACCTCGGCATCAGCGAGCGCGATGCACGCGAGATCGGTATCCGTGTCTACAAGATCGGCATGACCTGGCCGCTCGAACCGGTCGGCATCCGTGAATTCTCGGATGGCCTCGAGGACGTCATCGTCGTCGAGGAGAAGCGCTCGTTCATCGAATCGCAGATGAAGGAATACATGTACAACTGGCCGACGCGCCCGAGCGTGGTCGGCAAGTACGACGAGCAAGGCAACTGGGTGCTGCCTTCCACCAACGAGCTGACCCCGGCGATGATCGCGCTGGTCATTGCCAAACGCCTGTCGCGCTTTTTCTCCAGCGAAGCGATCCGCTCGCGGGTGGCCTGGATCGAGGCCAAGGAAAAGGAGCTGACCCTGCCGCGTGCCGACTTTCCGCGCGTGCCGCACTACTGCTCGGGCTGCCCGCACAACACCTCGACCAAGGTGCCGGAAGGTTCACGCGCGCAAGGCGGCATCGGTTGCCACTACATGGTGACCTGGATGGACCGCAATACCGACACCTTCACCCACATGGGCGGTGAAGGCGTGACCTGGTGCGGGCAGGCGCCGTTCACCGAAACCCGGCACATCTTCCAGAACCTGGGTGACGGCACCTATTTCCATTCCGGTTCTCTGGCCATTCGCCAGGCGATCGCGGCCAAGGTCAACATCACCTACAAGATCCTCTACAACGACGCGGTCGCGATGACCGGTGGCCAGCCCGTCGATGGCACCTTGACCGTGCCCGACATCGCGCACCAGATGCGCGCCGAAGGCGTGCAGGCGATCGTCGTCGTGTCCGACGATATCGAGAAATGGTCGCGTCCCGAAATCTTCCCGAGCGGCGTCGAGTTCGTCCATCGCGACGAGCTTGATGCCTTGCAGAAGCGCATGCGCGAGATCAAGGGCACGTCGGTGCTGATCTACGACCAGACCTGCGCGACCGAGAAACGGCGCCGGCGCAAGCGCGGCAAGCTCGAGGATCCGCAGAAGCGCGTCATGATCAACTCGCTGGTCTGCGAAGGCTGCGGCGATTGCGGCGTCAAGTCGTTCTGCGTATCGGTGCTGCCGAAGGAAACCGAATACGGGCGCAAACGCGACATCGACCAGAGCGGCTGCAACAAGGATTATTCGTGCGTGAAGGGCTTCTGCCCGAGCTTCGTCACCGTGCACGGCGGCGGTCTGAAGAAGCAGAAAGGCAGCGCGAATGCGGTCGATTTCGGCGCGCTGCCGGCGCCGGTGTTCGCGACCGATCTCGCGCGGCCATGGAACATCCTCGTCACCGGGATCGGCGGCACCGGCGTCGTGACGATCGGCGCGCTGATCGGCATGGCCGCGCATCTCGAAGGCAAGGGCAGCACCGTGCTCGACCAGACCGGCCTTGCCCAGAAGGGTGGCGCGGTGACCTGCCATCTGCGCATCGCGAAGGCGCCTACTGACATCCACGCCGTGCGCATTGCCGCCGGCGAGGCCGACCTCGTGCTCGGTTGCGACATCGTCGTCGTCAACGATTATTGGGCGCTGTCGAAGATCCGCGCGAAGCGCTCGAACGTGGTGCTCAACACCTGGGAAGCGATGCCGGGCACGTTCACGACGAAACCGGACCTGCAGTTTCCGGCACAGAAGATCATCGATTCGGTCAAGCTCGCGCTTGATGGCGATTCCCCCGAACTCGTCGATGCGACCGAACTCGCGACCGCCCTGCTCGGCGACACGATCGCGGCGAACCTGTTCATGCTTGGCTACGCGTGGCAGAAGGGCTGGGTGCCGGTCAGCCATGATGCGTTGATGCGCGCGATCGAACTCAACGGCGCCGCGATCGCGATGAACGTCGCCGCGTTCAACTGGGGCCGCATGGGTGCGCACGACATCGCGGTCGTGCGCAGCGCGGCCGGCGTCAAGCCGCACCTGCCGTCGGGCGCCATCCCGCTCGCCTTGCCCGCGCGTCCGTCGCGCACGCCGAACGAGACGGGCGGAACCCTCGCCTCACCCCTCGCCGACCAGGTCTTCAGCGGCAGCCTCGACGAGCAGATCGCGCGCCGCATCGCGTTCCTGACCGACTACCAGAACGCCGCGTATGCGCAGAAGTACAAGGCGCTTGTCGACAAGGTCCGCGCGGCCGAGGAACAGAAAGCGCCCGGCAGCTCGAAACTGACCGAGGCCGTTGCCCGCTACGCGTTCAAGCTCATGGCCTACAAGGACGAGTACGAAGTCGCGCGCCTGTACACGAGCGGCGACTTCGAACAGCGCATCCGCGACACGTTCGAAGGCGACTACAAGATCCATTTCCACCTCGCCCCGCCGCTGCTCGCGAAGAAGGATGCCGAAGGCCATCTGCGCAAGGCCGAATACGGCCCGTGGATGTTCACGGCGTTCCGACTGCTCGCCAGGTTCAAGGGCCTGCGTGGTGGCGCGCTCGACATCTTCGGCTACAGCGCCGAACGTCGCATGGAGCGCCAGCTGATCGTCGACTACTTCAAGCAGATCGACGAACTGCTGGGCGGGCTCGGCACCGGGAACCACGCGCTCGCGGTCGACATCGCGTCGGTGCCCGAATACATCCGCGGCTACGGGCACGTCAAGGAACGTCATTTCGCCGACGCGATGAAGCGCCAGCACGATCTGCTCAGCGCGTGGCGCAATCCGCAGGCCTCGCGCGCCGCCGCGTGATCAACGCACGGTGCGAGGCCGTCCCTCTCCCGCCGGGAGAGGGTGCCCCGACAGGGGCGAGTGAGGGCCCGCCAGCGCTTGATGTGGCTCAGTCGAGAAACTCCTTGCGCAAGTCGATCGTGCTGCGCACGCCGAGATCATCGTGATGCGCAGCCAGCCACTGCGTGGCGCAGGCGCGGCCGCGGTCGCGCAGACCCGTGAGAAAGTGCAGGTCGGTGCTGATCTTGCTCGCGGCGGACAAGGAGCCCATGAATTCGTCGGCACGGATCAGGTGCACGAGCACATGGCGCATACGCCGCGCGTATTCGGGCTTGAGCCAGCCTTCGCCGAGCTGCCGGCTGACGAATTCGACCGCGCGCATTTCGCGCATCAAGGACGAGTTGAAGCTGATCTCGCTGACCCGATCGGCGATTGCGGCCGACGTCGTCGGCAACTCGTCGCGTCGCATCGGGTTGACCATGACGACCACGAGATCGCGCGTATCGGTGTGGTAGAACAACGGATACAGCACCGGATTGCCCATGTAGCCGCCGTCCCAGTAGTGCTCGCCGTCGATCTCGACCGCCTGGAACAGATGCGGCAGGCACGCCGAGGCCATGACCGCATCGAGAGACATCGACGCATTGTCGAAGATGCGCACCTTGCCGCTGCGCACGTTGGTTGCACACAGGAACAGCTTGGCCACGGCACGCGCGCGCAGTGCCTCGAAGTCGACGCATTCGGCGATCAGCGTGCGCAGCGGATTGAATTTGAACGGATTGAACTGGTACGGCGAGAACGTGCGGCTTACCGACTCCATCATCCACTGCTGCACGGCGAGCACCGGGTTCAGCCCGGACGACGCAGCGGATCCGGGTTCGCCGAGCATCGCCAGCGGATTGAGCATCGCGCCGATCTGCGCCACGCGCTGCCAGAAGTCCGCGAGCGCACGGCGCGCGCCATCATTCCCGTCCTGCGCGAGCCCATGCGCGACGAGCACCGCATTCATCGCGCCGGCGCTCGTGCCGCAGATGCCGTCGAACCTGACCCGACCATCCTCGAGCAGGCGGTCAAGCACGCCCCAGGTGAATGCACCATGCGAGCCTCCGCCCTGCAGCGCGAGATTGACCGGCCTGGTTTTCCCCGCGACCTTCGGTGGATCAGTCGGCCGTGGTTTTCGCGGTCGCGGTATCGCCATGGCTCCCCCCGCCGTCATCCGGTGGCCCGCAGAAACCGGCCGAGGGCGGAACGATACGACATGGCGCAGGATCGCGCCGCCTGCACGCACCGTTGCCGATCGAACCGCCGGATGGCGATGCAGGTTCCGGGCATCGCGGCGTAGACTCCGGATCACGGACAACCGGAGATCGCGCCATGCTTGCACGCATTGCGGACGGCAGGACCGACCTTGTTTTCGATCTTCTCGCCGCAGGCGGTTCGGCGACGTCGATCGTGCCCGGCGGCGGCAGCCTGATCCAGAGCTGCGCGTATTACGGCAATGTCTCTGCGATCCGGTTACTTCTCGGCCATGGCGCATCGCTGTCCATCCTCGGCGAAGATCTTGGCCTGAATGCTGCGGCATTCCATGGACATTGGCGCCTGTGCGAATTCCTGCTCGAGAACGGTGCGCCGGTTGACGGCGTGCCGGTGGATACCGGAGAAACACCACTGCATGCAGCGCTGAGCAAGGCAAATCGCCCTGCTGCCGATCTCGTCGTGCGCGTGTTGCTGGCGCACGGTGCCGACCCGAATCGTGCGGCACAGAAGGATGTCGAGACCGGTTGCTTCATGCGCGAAGCCAGGACGCGTGCGGAGACGCCGTTGCATCGCGCTGCCGCGTTCGCGAGTATCGGCACGATCGAACGCCTGCTCGATGCCGGCGCAGCGATCGATGCAAGGGACATGCACGGCGACACGCCGCTGGCTTGGGCGAGCTGGCATTTGCGACCCGACGCGATCCTGCACCTGTTGTGCCACGATGGCACCTCGATTCACCCGGAACGCGACTCGAAGTATGACCACGGTGCCGGATGGGGCGCTCTCGATCTGCATCTGCTTGGCAGGCCGCACGGATACCGCGCTGTCCCCTGAACAATCGTGTGCGTGGCGAACGACGCCGAGGCATTCGTCGCGCACGTGCACTGCACCGCGTCGCGAGCCGGCGCATCCACGCGCACGCGACCCGCGCGTCGTGGATTGCCGATGCGCGCCAAGAATGAATATCCCCGCCATGCGAAGCAGCACGTTCCTGATACGCTCTCCGGCGAAGCGTGTCCTCCTGATGCTCGCGCCGGTTTGCGCGATTTCATGTGCGATTCCGGCGCATGCCGAAGACGAAGATGACCGCTCGCTGCCTGCCGTTGTCGTCACCGCAACGCGCAGCGAACAATCCGCGTACGACGTGCCGGCAGCGATCGATTCGGTGGCGATCGAAAACACCGACAACGACCGCCTCGGCGTGAACGTTTCCGAAGTGCTGGCGCTGGTTCCCGGCGTGCTGGCGCGCATCCGGCAGAACTACGCGCAGGACGAACAGATCTCGATCCGCGGCTTCGGCGCGCGTTCGACATTCGGCGTGCGCGGCGTACGCCTGTACACCGATGGCATGCCGGCGACGATGCCGGACGGTGCCGGCCAGGTCTCGCATTTCAATCTCGATTCGGCCGAACGCATCGAAGTGCTGCGCGGACCGTTTTCGGCGCTGTACGGCAACTCGTCGGGCGGCGTGATCCAGATCTTCACCGCCGACGGCAGCGACGATTTTGAATTGCGCACGGGCCTCGTCGGCGGCAGCCATGGCACGGGCCGCGCAAGCATCAACCTGCGCGGCGGCGGCGACGACGTGCTCGGCTACAACGTCGATCTCACGCATTTCGAAACCGATGGCTACCGCGCGCACAGCGCGGCAAGACGCGAGTCGGCGAATGCGAAGCTCAGCTGGAAACCCGGCGACCTCGGCAAGTTGACCTTCCTTGCCAACACCGTCTCGATTCCCGACGCACAGGATCCGCTCGGCCTGACGCGCGAACAGTTCGACGAGAACCCGCGCCAGGTCGCCGCGCAAGCGGAACTTTTCAACACGCGCAAGAGCGTCGACCAGTCGCAGGCAGGCGTGATCTGGGAGCGCCCGCTCGGCGCGCACAGCGGCGTGCGCGTGCTCGGCTATGCCGGTCAGCGCGAGGTCGAACAGTTCCTCGCGATCCCGGTCGCGACGCAGGCCAACCCTCTGCACGCGGGCGGCGTGATCGATCTCGATGGCGACTATCGCGGCACCGACGCGCGCTGGACCTGGACCGACGGCGCGCTCGAAGTCACGGTCGGGGCGAGCCACGAAAGCCAGGACCAGGTGCGCCGCGGCTACACGAACCACATCGATGGCAGGCTCGGCGTGCGTGGCGCGCTGCGCCGCGACGAAGACAACCGCGTGCACACGTTCGACCAGTACGCGCAGGCGAGCTGGCGCTTCGCCGATGCGTGGTCGCTGATGGCCGGGGCCCGCCACAGCACGGTCAGGTTCCGCGCCGAGGACGCCTACGTCACCGCGACCAATCCCGACGACAGCGGTGCGCGCGACTACTCCGCGACCACGCCGGTGCTCGGCCTGCTGTTCCGCGCATATCAAGATGCAAACCTCTACGCGACCTGGGGCAAGGGCTTCGAGACACCGACATTCGCCGAACTCGGTTACCGCAGCGACGGCGGTGCTGGCCTCAACTTCGGCCTTGAACCGGCGCGGTCGGGTAATGCGGAACTCGGTGCCAAGCTGCGCTTCGGCGAACGCATCACGTCGGAGGTCGCCGTGTTCCGCGCCGATACTGACGACGAGATCGCGATTGCGACGAATGCCGGTGGCCGTTCCAGCTATCGCAATATCGGCAGCGCGCGCCGCGAAGGCGTTGAGGTCTCGTTGCGCGCGAATCTGACGGACGACTGGGCGCTGCATCTCGCCGCGACCTGGCTCGATGCGACATTCCGCACGCCGTTTCTCGCCTGCAGCGGCGTGCCGTGCACGACGCCGAACCTGCCGGTCGACGCCGGCACGCGCATACCCGGCGTGCCGCGCACGAACCTGCGTGCCGCGCTCGGCTGGGGCGGCGAACTCGGCTGGCGCGCCGGCGCGCGCGCCGAGTACGTCAGCGACGTCCCGGTCAACGACATCGGCAGCGAATCCGCACCGTCCTACAGCGTCGTCGGCCTCGACATCGGCTACGGCTTCGCGCTCGACTCCGGCAAGCTGCGCGCCTTCGTCAACCTCGACAACCTGTTCGACCGCGCGCATGTCGGCTCGGTCATCGTCAACGACGGCAACGGCCGCTACTACGAACCGGGCCTCGGGCGCAGCGTGCTCGTCGGCATGCAGTGGGTGTGGGCCGCGCGCTGACGTAGCGCAGGATCAAGGCCCGAACCTCGCCGCCGAACGCACGCTGCGCCTGGACCGAGGTCGGGGGGCAGCGCGTGCTCCCCAATGATGAAATGGCCTAGCGAATCTTTGCGACAAAAATCATCGGGTGTCGGGGTACTTATGGCGCACGCCCGTGGTCAACAGTCCGAATCGCGATGGCCGGGCCGGCAGACTGGCGCCTCCCCTTAGGGTGCCTACCGGCGTGCAACCCTTTTGCGCACCGCCGCTATTCCCACGAGCACGAGACCCAGCGAAAGGATCAGCGCAGATTGCCAACCACCCGACGGAAGCATGGTGGGTTCGCCTTGTCCCCGAATGATCGCCGGAACGGTGTGGAGCGTCGTGTACTGAAATCCGTCCGGAATTGGCGACGCCATCACTAAGGAAACTGAGTAGGCGCCTGCAGGGAACGAGCCAATCGAATATGTGTGAGTGGATGGCGGCATGGGATTGAAGGGCGACGTGTTTGTATTGTCGATGCCGAAAACCTCAACCCGGATCGCTTGACCGTTCCGTGTGACGCGAGGGAACGTCATCGGATTGTCAGGATCCTCTGCGATCACGTGTTCAAAGCCAAATTCGACGCGCATCTGAATTGGTTGATTGGCAATCAGCGGTTCAGGCAATAGCGTCGGCACATTGACGTAACCATATGCGTTACCGCCGACCAGAACTGCCAGCGCAGCGACTACACCGCCGAAGAACGTCACCTTGTTCATCCCGCCTCCCAATCAGTTCACCGTCGCCGCCGAGTGTACTCCACCTCCTGACTTGATTCGGTGCCCGCCCGCGTCGCAGATGACATCAAGGCGCAGCCGATTGGTGGTGCGCGTCGCGCTTCCTGCGATGAGGAGCGGCGTCCTTGCCGCCCATCTTGCACGTGGTCACTGGCCTACTGCATGGCCAATTTGGCCACCCTCTCAATACAGATACACGTCCTCTGGCTCGATTTCATCTTCGCCTTCCCGCAGCAACAACCTCGCATGCGCCGCTGCCCGCTTGGCGAAGCCCTCGGGATCATCTTCGCCATCGGCCAGCGCCCGTGTCGCTAGTGCCGCCCCGGCCTCGGCGATGCGTCGGCGACGTCTCTCATTCCGATCTGGCGGTTCGCTGGCTGCTGCGGGCTGTACGGCCTTCCGTATGGCGCCCATGTGGGCCATCCGCTGATCGGGTTGCGTTCCAGTTGCTCCCATCCTGCCGGCATCGCGGCAACTCGAAGCAACATGGTGTCGACCGTAGTCCGCGCGACGCCGCCGTACGTCCGTGCAATGGAACGTGCGCTGCACCCTGCCCCTCGCGTGCCCTTGGCGGTGTACTCGCCGATGGCCTGCCAAACGCATTTCCGTGCCTGCGCTCCGTCCATCGGAAGCTTGGTCTGATCGAGGTTTGTGACCCGTGCGACCTGTAGTGCCTCACGCATCGTTGCCTTGCGGATGCGGCATGGAATGGTCTCGCGCCGTGCACGTCGATATGCATTCAACCGATGATGACCGTCGACAATCACCAGCCGTTTGCCCACCTTCGCCACCAGAACGGGGTCAAGTTCCCGCGCCGGCTCTGTTACCAGTTGCATTTTCATGTTCGACACCATCGTGCGTGATGCGGCCTCCGCTGCTCCCTTGCGGGCAAAGGCGATGGCGGTCGTGTCGCGGAACTGCAATCCGTCCACTGCGACGATGGCGTCGATTACCACGCGCTGTGGCTCGATCGCTCGCCATTCCGCCAGTAGGCGGGTCTCGCTCGGGTTCTCCCTGTGGCTCATGGCTCAACCCTCGGCCATATGTGCGGGCAGGATCATCATGCGCAGCACCTCACTGTTGCTCAGGCTCTTGCGCAGCTCGGTCTCCAGCTGGCGCGCTGCCAGCGTTTGAACGCGTCGAACGCCGCAGTCGGCGCGGCCTCACGTTCGTCGCGCAGCCCGTTGCGAGCGCGGTCGTGTGCTACCTCCGAAAAGCGTACGAGGGCATCGAGTAACGCGAACTCCAGCTCTCGTCGCTGGTCCTCGCCAACGCCGTGCTCGCGCATGAGCACCTCTCGCTCCGTGGCAATCGTCGACACATCCCGCACATTGCGAGGGCATTGCGCATGATCGCCAACGCTGTACTCGTGGCGTCAATGTCCAGGTCGCGCGGGCTGGTGTCGTCGTCAAGCAGAGAAACGGTCTCGCGCATCTTGGTGCCGTCGGGTCGCTTGGTCGTCTCGCGCCACGATGCGAGCGCGAAGACGGGACGATGCGGTGGGGTCTCCATGTGTCGCTGCTTATCTTCCTCCAGCATCGCTGCGAGATGCTGGCGGACGATGGCCTTGATGCCTTTCATGCCCCTTCCAGTTTCAGAATGAGCCGAGCGAACGTGTGGTCGGCCAAGGCGCCCAAGTGCTGCGCCTCACGAAAGTTGCGGGTTCTCAAGGAGACCGCAACCTCACCCTCCCACGGTCTCGGCAGTCTCCGGCGGTAGTCGTACACGCGGCGCTTTCGCGCGATGTGGGAGCGTTGTGGGAGCATTCGGCGCACCTCGTCTCTCGCGGCCGACTTCCTGCCGACCAAGGACGAACTGCCAAATGCCCTGAAACCGCGACGCGACGCCACAAAAACAAAAGCCCCGCTGAGCGGGGCCGTGTTGTGCTGGCTGGGGGACTAGGGTTCGAACCTAGATTAACGGTGTCAGAGACCGTTGTCCTACCATTAGACGATCCCCCAAGATCTTTCCCGCGTGCGCCACCCGTGGGTGGCGGCTGCGGAGTCGGCGGTGGGTCGTGCCCTGCCGATTAACGCTTGGAGTACTGCGTGGCGCGACGTGCCTTGCGCAGACCGACCTTCTTGCGCTCGACTTCACGCGCGTCGCGGGTCATGAATCCGGCCTTGCGCAGCGGCGACTTCAGGTTCTCGTCGTACTCGACCAGCGCGCGCGCGATGCCGAGGCGGATCGCACCGGCCTGGCCCGTCGTGCCGCCACCGGCGACGCTGACCAGCACGTCGAATTTCTCGGTCGCCTCGACCAGCTGCAGCGGCTGGCGCACGATCATGCGCGCGGTCTCGCGGCCGAAGAAGATGTCGAGCGGCTTGCCGTTGACCACGATCGCGCCACTGCCCTTGCGCAGGAACACGCGGGCTGCGGAAGACTTGCGACGGCCGGTGCCGTAGTTCTGCTGAATCGCCATGCTGATTGCCTTGATTGAAAAGTGCGGCCACGAATGGCCGCATTCACGCGCAGGAACTGCGCACTAGATGTCGAGCACCTGCGGCTGCTGGGCGGCATGCGGATGGTTCGGGCCCGCATAGACCTTGAGCTTGCGATACATCGCGCGCCCGAGCGTGTTCTTCGGCAGCATGCCCTTGACCGCGATCTCGATGATGCGTTCCGGGTGGGCGGCCTGCAGATCCTTCATCGACGTCGTCTTCAGGTTGCCGACGTAGCCGGTGAAGCGGTGGTACTTCTTGTCTTCCAGCTTGTTGCCGGTGACCGCGATCTTCTCCGCATTGACGATGACGATGAAATCGCCGGTATCGACGTGCGTGGTGAAAATCGGCTTGTGCTTGCCGCGCAGGCGGTTCGCAACTTCGGTGGACAGGCGTCCGAGCGTCTTGTTCGTGGCGTCGACCAGGAACCAGTCGCGCTTCACGGTCTCAGACTTGGCACTGATCGTCTTCATGTCAAAACCTTGGGTGCCCGGAAACGGGCTGGATACGGCGAAAGGCGCGGGAGAATAGCGGAAGCTTCCCGGGCGTGCAAGCGCGCGGGCCCCGGAGGGACCGGTGCGGCGAACCGTGGATGATAGCATGGGATCCATGCCAGACCAGCCCGCGGCAACGGCCGACCCGGCCCTGCTCGCCCTCACTGACCAGTGCGTGATGTGCGGCCTGTGCCTGCCGCATTGTCCGACCTACCGGCTCGACCGGCACGAGGCCGAGTCGCCGCGCGGGCGGATCGCATTGGCCCGCCTGATCGCCCGCGGCGACGCGGCGCTGACGCCGGCGGCGATCTCCCACCTCGACCACTGCCTCGGCTGCCTGTCCTGCCAGAAGGTGTGCCCGTCCGGGGTCCGTTACGAGGACATCCTCGTGCGCACGCGTGCGCGGCTCGCCGCCGGTCGCCCGCAACCGGTCCGGCGCTGGCTGACGCCGGCGCGCCTGACCACGCTTGCCCGCATCGGAACCGCGTTGCGGGCCGGGCACTGGCTGCCGGCGCTGGCGCGCTGGCTGCCGGCCTCGTCGCGGCTGGCCCGCGCAGCGGCTGAAATGCCGGTTGCGCCGCCGCGCCAGGCCCGCGTCCCGGCGCCGCCGACCGGGCAGCCGCGCCGCGGCCCCGTCACGCTGTTTCCGGGCTGCGTCGCGACCGTGTTCGATCGCGACACCCTGCAGGCTGCCCGGACCCTGCTCGAAGCACTCGGCTACGACGTGGCAATGCCGACCACGGCCGTCTGCTGCGGCGCGCTCGACCTGCATGCCGGCGCGCCCGAATCGGCGCAGGCAAGTGCCGTCGCGACCCGGGCCGCGCTCGAGGCCTTGCCCGCGCCGAGCGTGCTCGTGGCCGCCTCGGGCTGCTTCGGCAGTCTGCGCGACCACACGCTGGCCGGCAGCGCGCTCACGGTCGCCAGCGTCGCCGCGTTCATCGCCGCCGACCCCAAGCTGGCGAGCGTCCGATTCAAGCCGCTCGCCCGACGCGCTGCCCTGCATGTGCCGTGCAGCGAGGCGAACCTCGGCGATGGCGGCATCGCGACGCGCGCGCTGCTCGCACGCATCCCGCAGCTCGAAGTGCTTTCGCTGCCCGAACAGCCGCGCTGTTGCGGCGCCGCCGGCAGCTACTTCATCGAGCACGCCGGGCGCGCCGATCGCCTGCGCCGCGAAAAGCTCGACCAGGCCATCGCGCTCGCCCCGACACTGCTGCTGACCGGCAATGTCGGCTGCCGGATCTTCCTCGGCAATGGCCTGCGCCAGCGCGCCGCAGCAATCGAGGTCCTGCATCCGCTTGCACTGCTCGCACGCCAGCTGGAGACTGCCGATCCATGACCGCCCGCCACCTGTCCCGCCTCGATCGCGTCTTCGTTGAAATCGAACGCGCGCTCGGCACGGTGTTCGAACCGCAGCCGCCGGCAACCCGTCCGTCACCGGCCGCCGGCATCGACGCCGTCGAGCTCGACGAGGCCGAGCGCCGGCATGCAGCCGGTCTCATGCGCGTCAACCATGTCGGCGAAGTCTGCGCGCAGGCCTTGTACTTCGGCCAGGCCGCCGTCGCGCGCGATGCCGGCGTGCGCGCGCACCTGCTCGAAGCCGCTGCCGAGGAAACCGATCACCTGGCGTGGTGCGGCGAGCGCCTCGACGAACTTGGCGATCGGGCGAGCCTGCTCAACCCGCTCTGGTACGGCGGCGCGTATGCGATCGGCGCCGCCGCGGGCCTCGTCAGCGATCGCCTGAGCCTCGGCTTCGTCGTCGAAACCGAACGCCAGGTCGAAGCCCACCTGGACACCCATCTCGACGCGCTGCCGGCCGCCGATGCCCGCAGCCGCGCAATCGTCAGGCAGATGAAGGACGACGAGGCTCGCCATGCCGATCAGGCGCTGGCCGCCGGCGGCGCTGCCCTGCCCGAACCGGTCAAGGGCCTCATGCGGCTCGCGGCGAACGTCATGCGCGCGGTGGCTTACAGGATCTAGCCGCAGGGAATCGGGATTGGGAACAGGGAATCGTCGCGAGCGATTCGTGCGCCCGGCCGCAGGCTGCCGTTCCCGATGCCCGGCAATCAGGTCAGGTTGCGGCCGTGGAACAGTTCCTCGATCTCGCGCTTGACCAACGCTTCGATGCGCTGGCGTTCCTTGAACGACAGGTCATCGGCGTGCGCCTCGAACAGGTAGGTGTCGAGGTCGAAGTTCTTGATGTGCATCTTCGTGTGGAACATGTTTTCCTGGTACACGTTGACGTCGAACATCTCGTACTTCTGCCGGATGTGCTTGGCCAGGTACTCCTGCACCGAGTTGATCCGGTGGTCCATGTAGTGCTTGCGACCCTTCACGTCACGCGTGAAACCGCGCACCCGGTAGTCGGCGATCACGATGTCCGACTCGAAGCTGTCGATCAGGAAATTGAGGGCCTTCAGCGGCGAGATCACGCCGCAGGTCGCCACGTCGATGTCGGCGCGGAACGTCGCGATGCCGTTGTGCGGATGGGTTTCCGGGTACGTGTGGACCGTGATGTGGCTCTTGTCGAGGTGCGCGACGACCGCGTCCGAAATCGTGTCGCGGCCGAGCTTCTCGACGACCGGCTCCTCGGAGATCAGGATCGTCACGCTGGCGCCCTGCGGATCGTAATCCTGGCGTGCGACGTTGAGAATGTTCGCGCCGATGATGTCGGCCACGTCGGTGAGGATCATCGTCAGGCGTTCGGCGTTGTACGCCTCGTCGATGTACTCGATGTAGCGCCGACGCTGCTCTTCCGACACCGCATAGCAGATGTCGTAGATGTTGAAGCTCAGCGCCTTCGTGAGGTTGTTGAAACCCTGCAGGCGCAACCGGGGGATGGGCTTGACCACTGGACGACCTCCGACCCGGACCCCGGGAAAGGGCGCGCATTATGGGCCAATCATGCGGGCGATGAAACCGCTCGACGATGACGATCGGGCGACAGTTCAGGCTCGGCTGCCGCGCAGGCGGCGATCGGCGCCCGCTGCGCGGCGACCCCGGTTCGCTGCGGTGGCCGGCGCTGCCGCCGAAGTGCCCAATCCGAATCCGGACACCAAGGCGACGAATTGCAATAAGATGGGGCTTCGCTGCGCGCAGGGGCGCAGTCGATGGAAATTTCCTGGCAAGTATGCCGTGCCGCGTCCACGCCTTGGGAGAGATTCGAGTGAAGATGGCCGATTTCCGCTACACCCTGCAACGCAATGTCGCGAAAGTGCAGGCGCCGCCTTCCCTGCAGCCCGATCGCGCGGCGATGGAACGCTTCCTCGGCATGTGCCATCGCCGGCGCTACCCGAGCAAGACCGCGATCATCCGACCCGGTGATTCGGCCAACATCCTTTATTACGTCATCGAGGGTTCGCTGACCGTTTCCTCGGAAGACGAGGAAGGCCGCGAGCTGATCCTCGCCTATCTCAATCGCGGCGAGTTCATCGGCGAAATGGGCCTGTTCGTCGAGACCCCGCGCCGCGAAGTCATGGTGCGCACGCGCACGCCGTGCGAGCTGGCCGAGATCGGCTACGAGCGCATGTTCAACCTGTTCGAAGGCGCGCTGCGCGAGGAATGCCCGAAGATCCTGTTCGCGATCGGCTCGCAGCTGACCAACCGCCTGCTGCACACGAGCCGCAAGGTCAGCCGCCTCGCCTTCATGGACGTGACCGGTCGCGTCGCCAAGACGCTGATCGACCTGACCGACGAACCCGATGCGATGACCCACCCGGAAGGCACGCAGATCCGCATATCGCGCCAGGAAATCAGCCGCATCGTGGGCTGCTCGCGCGAGATGGTCGGTCGCGTCCTCAAGCAGCTCGAGGAACAGGGCATGATCACGGTCGCCGGCAAGACGATCGTCGTGCTCGGACGGCGTTCGCCGGGACCGTGATCGCCTGAACTCAGGTCGGCGCGAACAGCGCCGACAGCGCCGCGCCGGGATCCGCCGCGCGCATGAAGGTTTCGCCGATCAGGAATGCATGGATGCCTGCCGCGCGCAGTCGCGCGACATCGGCCGGCGTCGCGATGCCGCTTTCGCTGACCAGGACGCGCCCGTCGGTCATCCGCGCGCGCAGCGCGAGCGAGGTGTCGAGCGAAACCTCGAACGTGCGCAGATTGCGGTTGTTGACGCCGATCAATGGCGCCGGAAGCTCGAGCGCGCGCTCGAGTTCGGCCTCGTCATGCACTTCGACCAGCACGTCGAGATCGAGTTCGGCGGCAAGCAGCGTGAGATCGAGCAGGGTCGCGTCATCCAGCGCGGCGACGATCAGCAGGATGCAGTCCGCGCCGATCACGCGCGCTTCGTAGACCTGGTAGGCGTCGACCGTGAAATCCTTGCGCAGCACCGGCAGCGAACAGGCCGCACGCGCAGCGCGCAGGTAGTCCTCGTGGCCATGGAAGAAATCGGCATCGGTCAGCACCGACAGGCAGGCCGCACCGCCTCGTTCGTAGCTGCGCGCGATGGCGGCCGGATCGAAGTCCGCGCGGATCACGCCCTTGCTCGGGCTCGCCTTCTTGATCTCGGCGATCACGGCCGGTTCGCCTTCCTCGATGCGCGCCTCGATCGCGGCGACGAATCCGCGCGTGTCGGGCAGGTCGGCGATGCGCGCGGCGAGTTCGGCAAGCGGCACGCGTGCACCGCGCTCGGCGACTTCTTCGACCTTGCGCGCGAGGATGCGGTTGAGGATGTCCGTCATATGCGGGAATCGGGAATCGGGGATCCGGAATCTTAGCTTCCCTTCTCCCGACGGGCGAAGGTGGTGCGCAGCGCCGGATGAGGGAGGAAGGCCCGAATGATGCCGACACAGGCGCAGGACGAGCTTTCGTCATCCGCCCCGTTGCGCCGCCCTCGGACCGCCGGTTGCGCACCGCGACCCTGCGGCAGGAGGCATGCAACCCGACTACTGCGTCACGCGTTCGCGACCCCGTCCTGCGCCAGCTCGCGCGTGACACGCACGAACGCATCGAGCTTCGCGCGCGCCGCGCCGCTCGCCAGCGCCTCGCGCGCCTTGTCGATGCCATCGGCGATCGAATCGGCGAGGTTCGCGGCATATAGCGCGGCACCGGCGTTCAAGGTCACGATGTCGCGCGCGACGCCGGGCCGGTTGTCGAGCGCCTCGAGCACGCGTTCGCGCGATTCGAGTGCATTCTCGACGCGCAACTGGCGACCCGAGGCCATCGCGAAACCGAATTCCTCGGGATGGATCTCGTACTCGTGCACGACGCCGTCGCGCAGCTCGCCGACCTGGGTCGCGCCGCCGAGCGAAATCTCGTCCATGCCGTCCTTGCCCCAGACCACGAGCGCGCGCCGCGCGCCTAGCTGTTCGAGCACGCGCACCTGGATGCCGACCAGATCGGGATGGAACACGCCCATCAGGATGTTCGGTGCGCCGGCCGGATTGGTCAGCGGACCGAGGATGTTGAAGATCGTGCGGATGCCCATTTCCTTGCGCACGGCCGCGACCGCCTTCATTGCCGGATGATGGATCGGCGCGAACATGAAGCCGATGCCGACCTGTTCGATGCACGATGCGACCTGCGCAGGCTGCAGGTCGATCGCCGCGCCGAGCGCTTCGAGCACGTCGGCGCTGCCCGACTTCGACGAGACGCTCCGGTTGCCGTGCTTGGCGACGCGCGCACCGGCCGCGGCGGCGACGAACATCGCGGTGGTCGAGACGTTGAAGCTGTGCGCACCGTCACCGCCGGTACCGACGATGTCGACGAATCCGTCGCGCCCGGCGACGTCGACCGGCGCAGCGAGCTCGCGCATGACGAGTGCCGCTGCCGCGATCTCGCCGACCGTTTCCTTCTTCACGCGCAGGCCGCTCAGGATCGCCGAGACCATCATCGGCGAGACGTCGCCGCGCATGATCTGGCGCATCAGGTCGATCATCTCGTCATGGAAGATCTCGCGATGCTCGATCGTGCGTTGCAGGGCTTGTTGCGGCGTGATGGGCATCGTGGCGGGGAATCGGCAATGAGGGGGTCGGGTATCGGAACACGCGCAACCGCAGCGCGGTATCAACGGGTCAGGAAATTGCGCAGCAGATGATGGCCGTGGCGGGTCAGGATCGATTCGGGATGGAACTGCACGCCCTCGACCGCGAGTTCGCGATGGCGCAGGCCCATGATCTCGTCGACGCTGCCGCCCTCGCGCTCGGTCCACGCGGTCATCTCGAGGCAATCGGGCAGCGAGTCGCCTTCAACGACGAGCGAGTGGTAGCGGGTCGCCTCGAACGGATCGGGCAAGTCGCGGAACACGCCGCCGCCCGCGTGATGGATCATCGAGGTCTTGCCGTGCATGATCGACTTCGCCCGCACGACCTTGCCGCCGAACACCTGGCCGATCGCCTGATGGCCGAGGCATACGCCGAAGATCGGGATGCGACCCGAGAGCTCGCGCAGCACATCGAGCGATACACCGGCATCGTCAGGCGTCCCCGGTCCCGGCGAGATCACGATGCATGCAGGCTCGAGCGCGGTGATCTCCGCCACCGTCAGCGCATCGTTGCGCACGACCTTGACCTCCTGCCCAAGCTCGCCGAAGTACTGCACGAGGTTGAACGTGAAGCTGTCGTAGTTGTCGATCATCAGCAGCATGGGCGGTCCACATCGCCTGCAGTTCGTTCTTCCGCGCCATCATTGCAGCACCGGTTGCGCTGATCGCTTCCGGGGTGATTCGACGGGCGGGGTTCGGGGGCGCGATGATGCCACAGCGCACGTGGCGCGCATCTTGCTCGCGGTACTCGATCGCCGGTCTTGCGAGGTTCAGGTCGATGACATGGCGGATGCCGGCGCCATGCAGGCGCTCGACGTCGGCGGAATCCAGCCTGCCTGCCACGACAATGTCGGGCACCGGCGATAAGTATTGGTGCGGACCGGCAGGTCAGCTCGCCGGACCTTCGTGGCCCAGGCGCTCAAGGCGATCACGGCACCAAGGATGACAAGAAGCGCTTTCGTGGATTGCACTCAGGCACGGTTGACGAGGCGATGCAGCAGGAAGCCGGCAAGCATGGCCGGCACGAACCACAAGGCTTCGACGGCACCGACGCCGAGGCCCGCCAGCGCGGGACCCGGGCAGTAACCGGCAATGCCCCAGCCGATGCCGAACAGCGCCGCGCCGCCGAGCAGGCGGCCGTCGACGTGCTTCAGGTTCGACAGCTGAAACGTGTCGGCGAACAGCGGGCTGCCGCGCCGCAGCACGAAACGGAACAGCAGCATGGTCGTGGCAACGGCACCGCCGAGCACGAACAGCAAGGTCGGGTCGAACGCGCCGAAAAGATCGAGGAAACCGAGCACGCGCCGCGCGTCGGTCATGCCCGACATCGCGAGGCCGAGGCCGA
Source organism: uncultured Dokdonella sp. (assembly GCA_964587775.1). Lineage (GTDB taxonomy): Bacteria > Pseudomonadota > Gammaproteobacteria > Xanthomonadales > Rhodanobacteraceae > Dokdonella. The sequence continues at coordinate 256,054 of CAZPLY010000002.1, read as the reverse complement.
ACAGGGCGCCCGACAGCAGCGCGGCAAGCGGGATTCTCATGTTCTTCATGCGGCGCTCCAGACATGGCGCACGATGAACGTGGTCGCGATCGCCGTGACCATGAACGTGATGACCGCGACCAGCGAGCGCATCGACAAACGCCCGATGCCGCAGACGCCATGACCGCTCGTGCAGCCGTTGCCCATGCGCGTGCCGAAACCGACCAGCAGACCGGCGACGACGAGCCCCGCGCGCGTGAAGTCGCCGCGCGGCAACGGCGCGCCGGGTACCAGCGTCATGTAGAGACCGGCCGCCGCGACGAGTCCGGCGAGGAACATCGCGCGCCAGGCGACATCGCCGGCCTTCGGGAACAGCACGCCGTTGAGGATGCCGCTGACACCCGCCACGCGGCCGTTGAGCCAAAGCAGCAGGGTCGCCGACAGCCCGATCAATACACCGCCGGAAAGCGCCGCGATCCACGTCGCGCTCATGGCGCCGCTCCGAGCTGGTTGAGCGGCAGGCGCAGGTAACGGATGCCGTTCGTCGAGGGTGGCGGCAACTCGCCGCCACGGATGTTGACCTGCAACGCCGGCAGGATGAGCTTCGGTGCCGGCAGCGTCGCGTCGCGCCGCGTGCGCAGCGCCACGAACGCATCCTCGTCGACGTTTCCACCGACGTGCACGTTGTGCTGTTGCTGTTCCGCCGGCGAACTCAGCGCGTTCGGTTCGCGCTCGACCACCGGGTAGTCGTGGCAGAGGAACAGGCGGGTGTCGGGCGGCAGGTCCAGCAGCTTGCGGATCGAACGGTAGAGCGTGCGCGCATCGCCACCCGGAAAATCGGCGCGTGCGGTGCCGGTTTCCGCCGCAAACACCGTATCGCCGACAAACGCGGCATCGCCGACCAGATAGGTCAGGCTGTCATCGGTGTGGCCGGGCGTGGCGATCGCCCGCGCCTCAAGCGCGCCGATGCGGAACGTGTCGCCATCGGCGAACAGGCGGTCGAACTGGCTGCCGTCGGTCGCGAATCCCGCCTCGAGGCCGAACAAGGCCTTGAAGCGTTCCTGCACGCGCGTGATGCCGCTGCCGATCGCGACCTTCGCGCCGGTCGCGCGCTTGAGGTAGGCGGCGGCTGACAGGTGGTCGGCATGCGCGTGTGTCTCGAGGATCCACGCAACGGACAGCCGCTGCGCGGCGACGAACGCGAGCACGCGGTCGGCCGAGGCGCTCGACGTGCGCGCGCTGGCCGCGTCGTAGTCGAGCACCGGATCGACGATCGCCGCCTGACCGCCGGGCCGGTCGTAGACGACGTGGGTAAACGTTGACGTGGCCGGGTCGTGGAAGCTTTTCACTTCGGGGTTCACCGGATCGCTCCTTGCAACGTACTTTAGATACTGCTAAATTAGACATGACTAAACTCAATGTCAAGCGGATTCCCGATCATGCGCAGCCCGACCCGCTCCTCGACCAAGCCTCCGCGGACGCCCTCGACCAAGGACATGGCGCGCCATGCAGGTGAAGCGGCGTCGATGCTGAAGGCACTGGCGCATCGCGCGCGCCTGCTCGTGCTGTGCCAGCTCGTGGAAGGTGAGTCATCGGTGGGCGACCTCCAGCCGCTGACCGGGTTGAGCCTGTCGGCACTGTCCCAGCACCTGGCCGTGTTGCGCGAAATGCAACTCGTCGACACCCGGCGTGAGTCGCAGACGATCTACTACGCATTGGCCAAAGGCCCGGCCGTTCGCGTCCTGGACGCTTTGTACGCCGAATATTGCGCGACACCGGGGCGTGGTCGATGACCGCATTGCAATACCTGCTTGCCGCATTGGCCGGAACCGGCGTCGGATTCACGCTCGGCCTCGTCGGCGGAGGCGGCTCGATCCTCGCCGTGCCGCTCATGATGTATCTGGTCGGCGTCGACGATCCGCATGTCGCGATCGGCACCAGCGCGCTCGCGGTGGCTGCGAATGCGCTGATCGGACTCACGGGCCACGCGCGCAGGCACAACGTGAAGTGGCGATGTGCATTGACGTTCGCGGCAGCCGGCGTCTTCGGCGCCTGGTTCGGCTCGATGCTCGGCAAGGCGGTCGACGGTCAGAAGTTGCTGGCGCTGTTTGCGCTGCTGATGCTCGTCGTGGCGGCCCTGATGGTCCGCTCGCGGGGCCGCGGCGGGGACCCCGGGGTGGTCCTCAATCGCGGCAACGCGCCGAAGCTCGTCGCTTCGGGAACCGCCACCGGCTTGCTGTCCGGCTTCTTCGGCATCGGCGGCGGATTCCTCGTCGTCCCCGGACTGATTGCATCCACCGGCATGCCGATCCTGTTTGCGGTTGGCTCCTCGCTGGTGGCCGTCAGTGCGTTCGGCCTGACCACGGCGCTGAGCTACGCAAGTTCGGGCTTGATCTCGTGGACACTGGCCGGCGCGTTCATCGGCGGCGGCGTGGTCGGAAGCCTTGCGGGGACACGCGTCGCGGTCCGCCTGGCCGACCGCAAGGGTGCGCTCAATCTCGTGCTGGCCGCACTGATCACGCTGGTTGCGCTGTACATGCTGTACAGGACGGCCACCGCGCTGGGTTGGCTCTGATTCCCCTTTCGCGAGGATTCGATACGATGATCACCATCAGGAACGTCGCTCCCGGCCTGCACGCCAGTGGCCAGCCGACACCCGGGGATCTTGCCGCGCTTGCCGCCCGTGGCGTGCGTACCGTCATCAACCTGCGCACCGCCGACGAGCCCGTCGGGTACGACGAACCCGGCGAAGCCGAGCGCCTTGGATTGCGCTATATCGTGATCCCGATTGCGGGCCCGCAGGACATCACGCCGGAAACCGTCGCGCGGTTTTCGCGCGAACTCGAACAGGCAGTCCGGCACGGCGGCACGCTCGTGCATTGCGCGAGTTCGAATCGCGTCGGCGCATTGATCGCGCTCGATCGATGCCTCGCACATGGTGCCTCCAGCGAGAAGGCACTCGCCTGCGGGCGCGACGCCGGGTTGACCACGCTCGAGCCGTTCATCGACAACTTTCTCGCATCGACGAATCCGGTGGCGACGGGCGTTCCGCGCGCGCAAGTCGCCACGCCTTGACCGGAATCAAGGCAAGGTCGAGGCGCCCGGGCACGATGTCATGATCCACACAATGGAGTACGCACATGCATCCGTTTCCGCATCACTACCGTGCCACAGCCTCGGGCGCCGCATCAGGCCGCGTCGTGCTCCACCACGATGGCGTAGAGCCGATCGAATCATCGGCGCCAGTCGAATTCGGCGGACCGGGTGATGCATGGTCGCCCGAAGGCCTCCTCGTCGCGGCACTCGCCGACTGCTTCATCCTCACGTTCCGCGCAGTCGCGCGCGCGGCGAAGCTGGAGTGGTCCGACCTCATGGTGAATGTCGAGGGCACGCTCGAGCGCCGCGACGGCGTCACTGCATTCATTGCATTCCACGTGCATGCGACGCTCGGTGCCGACGCCAAGGTCGATCCCGCGCAGGCGCGTGGCGCCCTCGAGCGCGCCGAGCGCGGTTGCCTCATATCGAACTCCCTCAAGGCGCCGGTTCATCTGGAGACCACACTCAAGCCGGGTGCTTGAGTCACCTGCGGGACACGCTCAGCCGTCGACCGGTTCGGCGGGTGTATCGAGCACGAGCTGCCAGAAGCCGACATCGAGCCAGCGCCCGAACTTGAAGCCCGCTTCGCGGATCGTTCCGGCGTGCACGAATCCGAGCCGTTCGTGCATGACGATGCTCGCGCGGTTGCCGACATCGATGCCGCCGACCATGACATGCACGCCACGCTCCCGCGCAGCGTCGATCAGCGCATTCATCAACACCACGCCGATGCCTCGCCCGCGGTGGTCGGCCTGCACATACACCGAATGCTCGACCGAGTACTTGTAGGCCGGCCGCTCGCGGAACACGCCATACGTCGCGAAGCCGAGCAGCGCCCCGTCGTCATCGACCACGCCGATGACCGGAAAACCGTGGGCCTCCTTCGTCGCGAACCACGCATCCATCGATTCGAACGGGCGCGGCGTGTAGTCGTAGAGCGCGGTCGAGTTGACGATCGCCTCGTTGAGGATGTCGAGGATCGTCTGCGCGTGGGCGGCGTGGGTGCACGCGATGAGCTTCAACGGAGCAGTCCCGGTTCGATCCGGATCCAGTCCCGAGCCTGCGGGATGCATGAGCAAACTCTTGCCGGATCCTGCGCATGCGATTGATTTGCAGCTTTCACCATTGCGAACCGCCGCACCACTGGGATTCGCACGGTTCACCGTCATGGTCGCCGTCCATCTTCGTTCCTGGACAGTGCGCGAGAAAATACCTCGCCTCGGCGCACGACGTCATCTGCGAGCAGTGCTGACGACCATCGCACGCGAAGGACGTGGGCGCGGGTTGCGATGCAGCACGCGGCGTTGACTCGACAGGTGAATGCGCGACGCCGGAAATCTCCTCGGTCCGAAGCGGCGTCGATTCGATCGGGGACCGGAAGTACAGGTAAGCCGCCATGCCGATACCCGCAAGCGCCGCGGCGAACACTACCGACATCGATCCGCTGCGCTGCGCGCGTTCCCGCGGTCGCACCGAGCGTACCGGGCGCGCATGCGGGACCTGGATCGCCGTTGCCCGACGCCGACCGCTGCCATCCACGGCGATCTCGAACGAGACCGTGTCGCCGACGACCGGGCGGATGCCGCGCGGAAACGCCGATATGTGCACGAAGACTTCGTCGCCACCCGTTGCGGCGTCGATGAACCCGAACCCGCGCGCATCGTTCCATTTGCGGATCGTTCCATGGGTGCGCATCGCGCCGCTCCGCTTGCGTCGTCGAACTACTTCTTCTTCGGGATGTACAGATCCGTGATCGTGCCTTCGTAGACTTCCGCGGCCATGCCGATCGACTCGCTGAGCGTCGGATGCGGGTGGATCGTCAGGCCGATGTCGGCCGCTTCGGCGCCCATCTCGATCGCGAGCGCGGCTTCGGAAATGAGATCGCCCGCATTCGGTGCGACGATGCCGGCACCGATGATGCGGTGCGTGGCCTCGTCGAAGATCAGCTTCGTGAAACCTTCGGTGCGGCCGATGCCGACCGCGCGACCCGAGGCGGCATGCGGGAACTTGCCGACGCCGTACGGGATGCCGGATTTCTTCGCTTCGGTTTCGGTCACGCCGACCCACGCGATCTCGGGATCGGTGTAGGCGACACTCGGAATGACGCGCGCGACGAACTCGCTCTTTTCGCCGGCCGCGACTTCGGCCGCGACCTTGCCCTCGTGGCTCGCCTTGTGCGCGAGCATCGGCTGGCCGACCAGGTCGCCAATCGCGAAGATGTGCGGTACGTTCGTGCGCATCTGCCGGTCGACCGCGATGAAGCCGCGTTCGTCGACGTTGACGCCGGCCTTGTCGGCACCGATCTTGTTGCCGTTCGCCGAGCGGCCGACCGCGACGAGCACGCGGTCGTAGAGTTGCGGTTCGGGCGCCTTGTCGCCCTCGAACGTCGCCTTGAGACCCTTTTTCTCGGCCTCGATCTTCGCCACCTTCACCTTCAGGTGGATGCCCGCGTAGCGCTTCGACAGGCGCTGCTGCAGCGGGCGCACGAGGTCGGGATCGGCACCCGGCATGAGCTGGTCGAGCAGTTCGACCACGGTGACCTCGCTGCCGAGCGCGTCGTACACACAGGCCATCTCGAGGCCGATGATGCCGCCACCGACAACGAGCAGCTTCTTCGGGATATCGGCCAGATCGAGCGCATCGGTCGAATCCATCATGCGCTTGTCGTCCCACGGGAAGGCCGACAGTTTCACCGCCTGCGAGCCGGCCGCGATGATCGCCTTCTCGAAGCGCACGAGCTTCCTGCCGTCCTTGCCGTCGACTTCAATCTCGTTGGCCGACAGGAACATGCCGGTGCCTTGAACGACCCTGACCTTGCGCTGCTTGGCCATGCCGTCGAGACCCTTGACCATCTGCGCGACGACCTTGTCCTTGTTCGCGCGCAGCTTGTCGAGGTCGATCTTCGGCGCGCCGAATTCGACACCGAAATCGGCGGCATGCGCGACTTCATCGATCACGCGCGAGGCATGCAGCAGCGCCTTCGACGGAATACAGCCGACATTGAGGCAGACGCCGCCGAGCGCCGCATAGCGCTCGATCAGCACCGTGTTCTTTCCAAGATCGGCCGCGCGGAACGCGGCCGTATAGCCGCCGGGGCCCGAACCGAGCACGACGATCTCGCATTCGATATCGGCCTTGCGACCGCTCGCGGCTGCGGCCTTCGGTGCGGGCTTCGCTTCTCCCGCCGGGAGAGCGTGCCCCGCAGGGGCGGCTGAGGGAGCAGGCGATGCGGTCGGTGCAGCGGCCGCTTTCGGCGCGCCCGCGTCGGCCGCTGGAACCGGCTTCGATGCAGTGGCGGCAGCGGAAGCCGACGTCTCGACGATCGCGACGACCGTCCCCTCGCTGACCTCATCGCCGAGCTTGACGCGCAGCTCCCTGACCACGCCTTCGGCCGTCGCCGGGACCTCCATCGTCGCCTTGTCCGACTCGAGCGTGACGAGGCCCTGGTCCTTCTTCACCGCGTCACCGACCTTGACCAGCACCTCGATGACCGGGATGCCGGTGTAGTTGCCAATGTCGGGAACCTTGATTTCAATGACGGCCACGGTGTTCACCTCTCCAGTCCTGCATGATGCAACATATCAATTCGCCGGCACGCTGCACGCGAGGGTGGCAAGGCCGTTGGCGGCCCCCGAACCGGGAACCGCACCGACGCTTCCGACTTCGGTGAATGAACCCGATACGGCGAGACGGCCATCGGCGAGCGGCATGAGCTTGGCCGGGTTCGCACCGGTACCGCCGGCGACCTCGACCCATGTCCCACCGACCAGCTTGGCGAGTCGCCGGATCGGTTGACCCGGCGCATCGGTGGTGAACGTGCCAGCCGCGAACAGCGCGGGACCACTGCCGTCGTCGTGCACTTCGAGGCTGCGCACCTGGCTGATCGGAAAACCCTGGCCGACCGGGGTCAGCGTGGAGCCATTCCAGCGCGCCACGCCGGGCAGCGCAACACCACCGTTTGCGGAGCTGTTGAACGAGCCGCCGATATACAGCGCCTCGCCGTTTCCATCATCGAACGTCCTGAGGGCCATGACGAAGCCCTGCAGACTGCCCGTACGGATCACGCCGCCACCGACCGACACGAATCCAGTGCCATCGAATCCCATCACGTTCTTCGATTCGGTGACGACTTCGCCGCCTCCGCCATCAGGAATGCGTATGCGGTCGAAACGACCGCCGAAATACACCTTGTCCTGGAACGTCTCGACGGCGAGGATCACCGGTGCGACAACACCCTCGAACTGGTCACGCCAGCTCGTCCACGTCGTGCCGTTCCAGATCGCGAGCACGGGCTTCTGCGGCGGACTCACCGCACCACCCGAACCGCCGACCACGAGTTGGTTACCCCAGCGCACACCGGCCTGGGCGAAATGCAGCGCCTCCGCGAACGGCGATCCGGCGACCGTGCTCGTCGTCGTGCCATCCCATGCGACGAGGCCGCGCGAACCGGGCAGTTCCGAACCACCGAAGCGGATGCCGTTGAATGAACCGATCAGATACAGGCGTTCGCCGGTGCCGGGATCGTACGGGATGAACGCATTGACGAAACCATCCGTGAGTTCGGTCGTGCCGAGTGGCGTGATCGCATTGCTCGCGAGATCGATGCGCGCGACGCCGCCGCCCACCCCGCCGAACGGCCCCGCCTGCGAACCGCCGACAAACAGTTCGTTGTTCCATGCGCCGATCGAATTGAGCGAGCCACCCGGGTTGCCGAGCGCCGTGTCCCATGTGCAGTCCGGTTGTGGCGGCAGATCGAAGCCGTTGGCGAAGATCTCGTCCTCGGCTTCAAGCCGGTTGAGGAAAACCACGGCCGACGGCGAGCCCGAATAGCCGACCGCGAGATCGAGCATGCCATCAGCGTCGACATCGGCGGCGGCGAGCGCAGTGCCGGACGCGGGCGCGTCGTAGCTCCAGTCGGGCGTCGTCGCCGGCACGCCGTCGCGATTGAGATAGAGGTACGCGCGCCCGGTCGAGAAATCGATGTCGACGATGTCGGGGCGCGCGTCGTTGTTGAAATCGGCGACGAGCAGATCCTGGTGATTCGCGGCCTGGCTCGATGTCCACACGTCGCTGTACGTGCCATCGCCATTGTTGTGGAAGACCTTGAGGAAGTCGTCGGCGCCGAGCACGACGTCGAGCCGACCGTCGCCATCCATGTCGGCGAACTTGATGCCGCGATCGCCTTCACCCGCACCGAAGGTCAGCGATGGGCTGCTGCCGAACGCACCGCCGCCCGCATTCGCGTACAGCGCACTCGGGAAATTGACCCAGCGCGCGAAGCCGAGGTCGACGTCGCCGTCACCGTCGAGATCGCCGGCCGCAACGGAGTTCTGGATCGAGGCCTCGGCCGACGACCATTCGGGTGTCGTCGCAAGCGTGCCGGCGTTGTTGCGGAACAGGTACGGCGGCCGAAAGCTGTCACCCGAGCCGCGACCCTGGTTCGCCGTGACGAGATCGAGGTCGCCGTCGGCGTCGATGTCGACAAGCACCATGCCGACCGCCCATGCCGCCTGCGCGCTGTTCCAGCCCGGCGTCGTCGCGAGTCCCGCCGCGCTGCCGAAATAGATCGCGTTCGGCGAATACGCACTGCCGCCGCTGGCGACGACGAGGTCGTTGAAGCCGTCGAGATTGATGTCGGCCACGGCCGCATCGCCCGAATGCAGCATGTCGGCCGAGACCCAGCCCGCTGTCGCCTGCAACGCGCTGCCGGTGTTGAAGTAGACGAAATTGCGCCAGTCCTCGTACGGCGGAAAGCTCGACGACTGGTAGGCGACGGCCGCGAGATCGGGCTTGCCGTCGCCGTTGAGGTCACCGAACGCGAGCCCGCCGACCTGGATGCGGATCGTGTTCTGCCAGTCGGGCGTCACGGCGAACGGGAGCGGTGGCGTGCCGCCGCCCGGGGTACGCGCAGTCGCGCCCGCGACGACGCGTGCGGGTTGCCCGTCGGCGGAATATTCAATTGCGACGCTTGCGACGGCGTTGCCCGTGACTGCCGCGAGGCAGGCGGCGCTGACGGCGGTTGCCACGTGCAATGCAACTCGATTCATGCTGCTTTCCGCCTCTCGTGCCAGTCAGGGGAGGAACATTGGCGCGCTCCAGAACACGCTTTCGCGAGTGTGCTGGCTAGAGCAGCACGCGTCGCATGTCGCCGAGCACCTGGCCGAGATAGGCCGTGAAGCGTGCCGCCGAAGCGCCGTCGATCACGCGATGGTCGTAGCTCAGCGAGAGTGGCAGGATCAGGCGCGGCTTGAACTTCCCGCCGTTCCAGACCGGCTTGATCGACGACTTCGAGACGCCGAGGATCGCCACTTCCGGCGCATTGACGATCGGCGTGAACGCGGTGCCGCCAATGCCGCCGAGACTCGAGATCGAGAAGCAGCCGCCCGACATCCCGGCCGGGCCGAGCTTGCCGTCACGGGCCTTCTTGGCGAGTTCGCCGGACTCCTGCGCGATCTCGATGACGCCTTTCCGGTCGGCGTCGCGCAGGACCGGCACGACGAGCCCGTTCGGCGTATCGGCAGCGAAACCGATGTGGAAATACTTCTTGAGGACGAGGTTGTCGCCGCCCGCATCGAGCGAGGCGTTGAACTCGGGGAATTTCTTCAGCGCGGCGACCACGGCCTTGATCAGGAACGCGAGCATCGTCAGCTTGATGCCGGCCTTCTCGTTTTCCTTGTTGAGGCTGACGCGCAGGTCTTCGAGGTCGGTGATGTCGGCCTCGTCGAACTGGGTGACGTGCGGAATCATGACCCAGTTGCGCGCGAGGTTCGCTCCCGAGACCTTCTTGATCTTCGACAGCGGCTTCATCTCGATCTCGCCGAACTTCGCGAAATCGACCTGTGGCCACGGCAACAGGTCGAGACCGGCTCCGGCGCCCGACGCGCCGTGCGCTCCGGCGCCGCCGGCGAGTGCGCCCTTGACGAACTTCTGGACATCTTCGCGCGTGATGCGGCCCTTGCGCTCACTACCCTTCACGCGCGAAAGATCGACGCCGAGCTCGCGCGCGAACAGGCGCACGGCCGGGCTCGCATGCGGGACCTGGCCCGGCATCACCGCGCTCGCGTCGAACGCGACCGGCGGCGTGCGCGGACCGGACGCTTCGGGATCGACCTCGTCGTTCGAGGTAGCCGTTTCCGTTATCGCCGGCTTGCGCTCGACGGCCGGCGCGGGCGATGCCGCGGTCGCGGGGGCGGCGGCGGCTGCCTCGGCCGGTGCCGGCGATGCGGTCTTCTCCGCGCCGGCTGCCGGCGACGGCTTCGCGGACCCGGCCGTGGCCTCTTCCTCGACGACCGCGACGACACTGCCTTCGGAGACGCCGTCACCGAGCTTGACGCGCACTTCCTTGACCACGCCGGCGACGGAGGACGGCACTTCCATCGTCGCCTTGTCCGACTCGAGCGTCACCAGGCCCTGGTCCTTCCTGACCGTATCGCCCGGCTGGACGAGCACCTCGATGACAGGGATGTCGGTGTAATTGCCGATGTCGGGGACTTTGACTTCGTGGCTGGCCATCAAGCTGCTCCGGGACAGGTGTCGGCGCGGATCGCGATCGACAGCGGGCTATTGTGGCGCCGATGTCCGGCGCCGCCAACCGCGGCGTTGCCGCGAACCCGATCGTGCATGGTCCACGCGGGCACGCTGCGCCCGGATCGCCCATCGTCGCGTGACCTCTTGCCCTTATCCGCAAGGAAGCAGACGCGCTATCGTCGCAACCCTTGCCACCCCATGGAGAGGCGCGTGCTCGCAATCCGCAATCTGTCAAAGACCTACGCCAATGGCGTGCAGGCGCTGAAGGACATCACGCTCGACATCCCGCACGGCATGTTCGGACTGCTCGGTCCGAACGGGGCCGGCAAATCGACCCTGATGCGCACGATCGCGACCTTGCAGGATGCCGACAGCGGCAGTGTGCACCTCGACGGGCTCGACGTGCTGAACGAGAAAACCGAGGCGCGGCGCCGGCTCGGCTACCTGCCGCAGGAATTCGGCGTGTATCCGAAGGTCTCCGCGCACGACATGCTCGACCATTTCGCGGTGCTGAAGGGTTTCGTCGATCGTCGCGAACGCAAGGCGATCGTCGAATCGCTGCTGCGCCAGGTCAACCTTTGGGAGGTCCGCAAGCGCAAGCTCGGCACGTTTTCCGGCGGCATGCGCCAGCGCTTCGGCATCGCCCAGGCACTGATCGGCGCGCCGTCGCTGATCATCGTCGACGAACCGACCGCCGGCCTCGACCCCGAGGAACGCAACCGCTTCCTCAACCTGCTTGCCGAGGTCGGCGAGAATGTCGTCGTGATCCTGTCGACGCATATCGTCGAGGACGTCACCGATCTTTGCCCGCGCATGGCGATCATCGCGCAGGGCCAGTTGCGCCTGAGCGGTGAACCGCTCGAGGCGATCCGTTCGCTCGACGGACGCGTATGGCGCAAGACCGTCGACAAGGACGCGCTCGCCGCGCATCTGGCCGCGCACAGGGTGCTCTCGACGCGCCTGGTCGGCGGGCGACCGGTGATCCACGTGCTCAGCGATACGCCCCCTGGCGATGGCTTCACGGCGGTCGCTCCGGATCTCGAAGACGTCTACTTCGGCGAACTGCGCCGCCTCGCGGCTCCCGCTGCGAAGGCGGCCTGAGCCATGTTGCTGCATCTCCTCGCGTTCGAACGCCGGCAGATCCTGCGCAACGGCGTGTTCTGGATCGTCGCGCTCGTGTTCGGCGCGCTCGCCTTCGCGATCATGACCACCGACGCGGTCACGCTCGGCGGCGGCATCGGCAACACCCATCGCAATGCGCCGTACGTGATCGTGCAGTCGCTCGGCATGTTCACGGTGCTGAGCCTGTTCCTCGTCACGGTATTCGTCGCCGGCACGGCATTGCGCGATTTCGACCTGCGCACGGCCGAGTTGTTCTTCGCCACGCCGATGAAGAAGCGCGACTACCTGCTCGGGCGCTTCGGCGGCGGCTTCCTCGCGGCGCTCGGCGTGATGCTGTTCACCGCGCTCGGCATCGGGCTCGGCAGCATGATGCCGTGGCTCGACAGCGCACGTCTCGGGCCGATGCGGCTCGACGCGTACCTGTGGGCGTTCGCCGTGATCGTGCTGCCGAACCTGTTGTTCATTTCGGCGCTGCTGTTCCTGCTCGCGACGCTGACCCGATCGATGCTGTTCACCTACCTCGGCGTGATCGGCTTCTTCGTGCTGTGGACGATCGCGGGCCAACTGACCACCGACCTCGACGCGCGCTGGATCGGTACCCTGCTCGATCCGTTCGGACTTGCCGCGCTCGCCGAGACCACGCGCTACTGGTCGAGCGCCGACCGCAACCTGCGCCTGCCCGAGCTCGGCGGCCAGCTGCTGGCGAACCGCGCGCTGTGGGTCGGCATCGCGCTTGTCCTGCTCGCGATGGCGTTTCGCTTGTTCCGCGCCGATCGCGAAGGCATCGTGCTGCGCCGCAAGCGCGCGGTTCCTGCTGCAGCTCCGGAAAGCGCGCCCGCCCATGTCGCGCACGGTGTAGCGCTGCCGACGTCGGCCGGTTCCGCGTCCGCGCACTGGCGCCAGTTCGTGCACCAGGCGCTGTTCGACACGCGTGGCGTCCTGATCGGCATTCCGTTCCTCGTCATCCTCGCGCTCGGCCTGTTCAATCTGATCGGCGCGCTCGCGTTCTCCGAGCAGATGTTCGGCACGACAACCTATCCGGTCACGCACCAGATGCTCGAGACGCTGAACGGCGCCTACAACTTCCTGCTCGTCATCATCGTCACGTTCTATGCGGGCGAACTGGTCTGGCGCGAGCGCGCGATGCGCGTTGCCGAGGCCACCGACGCGTATGCGACGCCGGACTGGATTCCGCTCGTCGCGAAGCTTGTCGCGCTGTGCATCGTGATCCTCGTGTTCTTCGTGATCGGCATGCTCGTCTGCATGGGCTACCAGCTGTGGCGCGGCTACACGAACTTCGAGTTGCTGCTGTACGCAAGGATGCTCGTCGTGTTCGCGCTGCCGTTCATGCTGATGGGCACGCTCGCGATCTTCCTGCAGGTGATCAGCGGCAACAAGTTCATCGGCTACCTGCTGATGATCGTGTTCCTGATCGCGCGCATCGCACTGCCGGCACTCGACTTCGATCACCGGCTGTACCAGTTCGGCCAGGCCACGCTCGCGCGCTGGTCCGACATGAACGGCTTCGGCCATTTCCTCGCCGGCAACCTCTGGTTCCGCGCCTACTGGGCGGCACTCGCCGCGGTTCTGTTCGTCGTCGCCGCGTTGTTCTGGCCGCGCGGCACGACGCTGGCCTGGCGCGATCGCGTGCGCCAGGCCAAGGCGCGCTTCCGCTGGCCGCAGCGCCTCGGCGTCCTCGCCGGGCTGGTGGCCTTCGTGGCGATCGGCCTGTGGATCTTCCACAACACGAACCGGCTCAACGAGTACCTGCCCGGCGATCTCGCGATTGCGCGCCAGGCCGATTACGAGAAGACCTATCGCACCTACAAGGATCTCGCCCAGCCGCGGATCAGCGACGTGCGCGCCGACGTCGACATCCATCCGGAACAGCGGCGCGTCGTCGTGCGCGGGCACTACCGGCTCGTCAACACGCATGCCGAACCGATCCGCGAGCTGCACGTGGAGCTCGACCCTCGGATCGCGGTCAAGCGCCTCGATCTTGCCCCGCATGCGGTGACGCGCACCGACCCGGTGCACGGCCACACGATCTACACGCTCGACACGCCGATGGCGCCCGGTGCGGCGATGGATTTCGATTTCGAGATCGAAGCGCAGGCGCAAGGCTTCACGCTTGATGGCAGCGACACCCAGCTCGTCTACAACGGCTCGTTCTTCAACAACGCGGGCCTGCTGCCGCAATTCGGCTACAACGCACGGCGTGAACTGCAGGACCGCAACGACCGGCGCAAGCACGACCTCGGCGAGCCGCCGCGCATGCCGAAGATCGATGACGAGGCGGCGCGCGCGAACCACTACATCAGCGACGATGCGGACTGGGTGACGTTCGAGACGACGGTGTCGACCTCGCCGGACCAGATCGCGCTCGCACCGGGTTATCTGCAGCGCGAATGGACCGAAAACGGTCGCCGCCATTTCCACTACAAGGCCGATACCAGGCTGTTGCCGTTCGCGGCGTGGCTGTCGGCGCGCTGGGAGGTCAGGCGCGATAGATGGAACGACGTCGCGATCGAGGTCTACTACGACGCGAAGCACCCGTACAACGTCGATCGCATGATCGCCTCGGCAAAGAAGTCGTTCGACTACTACACCGCGCATTTCTCGCCGTACCAGTTCCGCCAGCTGCGCATCCTTGAGTTCCCGGGCTACGAGCGCTTCGCCCAGGCTTTCGCCAACACCGTGCCGTACTCGGAAGCGATCGGCTTCATCGCCGACCTGCGCGACGCGAAGGACATCGACTACGTGTTCTACGTGACCGCGCACGAGGTCGCGCACCAGTGGTGGGCCCACCAGGTGATCGGCGCGAACGTGCAGGGCTCGACGATGCTGTCGGAGTCGCTCGCGCAGTACTCGGCCCTGATGGTCATGGAGCACGAGTACGGCCCGCACAAGATGCGCAAGTTCCTCAAGTACGAACTCGACCGCTACCTGTCGAGCCGCTCCGGCGAGCGCATCGAGGAATTGCCGCTGGCGCTCGTCGAGAACCAGCCGTACATCCATTACCGCAAGGGTTCGATCGTGTTCTACGCGCTGAAGGACGCGATTGGCGAAGACACGCTCAATGCGGTGCTGGCACGCTTCCTCAAGGACAAGGGTTTCCAGGATCCGCCGTACACGACGTCGCGCGAGTTCCTCGCCTATCTGCGCGAAGGGACCGACCCGAAGTTCCACGCGCTGATCGAGGACCTGTTCGAGAAGATCGTGTTCTTCGACCATCGCGTGACCGCTGCGAAGTCGATCAAGCGCGACGACGGCAAATACGCGATCACGCTCGACGTGCATGCTGGCAAGATGATCGCCGACGGCAAGGGCGTGGAAACCGCAGCGCCGATCGACGAATGGGTCGATATCGGCGTGTTTGCGCGCCCGCCCGGTGGCGACGAGGCCGACGAGAAGGTGCTGTACCTGCAGAAGCACCACATCACGGCCGCCGAAACGACGCTCGAGATCGTCGTCAACGAGGCGCCGTACGATGCCGGCATCGATCCGTACAACAAGCTGATCGACCGCGATTCGAACGACAACCGCAAGCGCGTGGCGTTGTGAGGCGACCCGCTTCCGCGGCGGGCGACGGGCCCTTGGCGGGTGGCGCACGGCGCGGGCGCGCTCGGGCAGAGATCGCGCTGCACCGCAACAAACGGTAGAATCCGCGCCCCCGGAATCCGCGTCCTCATGATCTCCTTCCGAAATTTCGCCTTGCGGCGTGGCGAACGCCTGCTGCTGTCCGACGTCGACCTCGCCCTGCACGCCGGCTGGCGGGTCGGCGTGATCGGCCGCAACGGTTGCGGCAAGTCGAGCCTGTTCGCTGCCGTTTTACGGGAGATCGAAGCCGATCGCGGCGATATCGAGCTGTCAGGCAAGCTGCGCATCGCCAGCGTCGACCAGGAAACCCCGGCCCTGCCCGACCGCGCGATCGACTTCGTCGTCTCGGGCGATGTCGAGGTGCATGCCGTGCTGCAGGCCGAAGCCGCAGCGATGGCGGCCGAGGATTGGGAAGGCGTCGCCAACGCGCACCAGAAGCTCGCCGAGATCAACGGCTACGACGCGACCGCACGCGCCGGCCGGCTATTGCACGGCCTCGGCTTTCCGTCGGAGACGCACGAGCGCACGGTCGCCGAGTTCTCCGGCGGCTGGCGCGGCCGCCTCAATCTTGCGCGCGCGCTGATGATGCCGAGCGACCTGCTGCTGCTCGACGAGCCGACCAACCATCTCGATCTCGACGCGGTGTTGTGGCTCGAACAATGGCTGCTCAAGTATCCGGGCATGCTGATGATGATCTCGCACGACCGCGAGTTCCTCGACGGCGTCGGCACCCACATGCTGCACCTGCATGAGGGCAAGGCCAAGCTGTACACGGGCGACTACACGAGCTTCGAACGCCAGCGTTCCGAGCAGCTGCGCCAGCAGCAGATCGCGTTCGAGAAGGAGCAGGCCGAGCGCGCGCACCTGCAATCGTTCATCGACCGATTCAAGGCCTCGGCCGCGAAGGCCAAGCAGGCCCAGTCGCGCGTCAAGCGCCTGGCCAAGCTCAGCGGCACCGAAGCGGTGCGCGCCGAACGCCAGATCCGCATCAATTTCTCGGATCCGGTCAAGTTGCCGAATTCGCTGACCCGCCTCAATCATGTCGATGCGGGCTACGGCGACACGCGCATCCTGCGCAATGTCGGCTTCGGCCTCGAGGCCGGCGACCGCATCGGCCTGCTCGGTCCGAACGGCGCCGGAAAGTCGACGCTCGTGAAAACCCTCGTCGGCGAACTGCCTTTGCTCGACGGCCAGCGCAGCGCGCATCCGGACATGGAGCTTGGCTACTTCGCGCAGCACACGGTCGAATCGCTGCATGAAGGCCAGACCCCGATCGACCATCTGCGCGACATCGCGCCGACCACCGGCGTGCAGGAGTTCCGCGACTTCCTCGGCCGCTGGAACTTCGCCGGCAACCGCGCGTTCGAGACCGTCGACGGTTTCTCGGGCGGTGAACGCGCGCGCCTCGCACTCGCGCTGATCGCGTGGCGCAAGCCGAACGTGCTGCTGCTCGACGAACCGACCAACCATCTCGACCTCGAGATGCGCGAGGCCCTGGCCGAGGCACTCAGCATCTTCCCCGGCGCGATCGTGCTCGTCTCGCACGACCGCCACCTGATCGGCCTCGTCTGCGAGACGTTCTGGCGCGTCGCCGACGGCAAGGTCGAACTGTTCAAGGGCGACCTCGACGAATACGCCGCCTGGCTGCGCGCGCGCGGCGGCAAGGCCGATTCGAGCCTCGGCGAGGCAGCGCCGGCGAAGCAGCGCAAGAGCGCCTGAAGTCGCGCGAACGCGCAGTTGCGGGATCGACGGGATCTGCGCGCGGAACCTCAGGTCGATCTCGACAGTTTCGTCGAACCGCCGCGCACCGTCGTGACTGATCAGCGGCGCTTCGATCCGGCCCGCGTCGATCCGGGCTCGCGCGCGGGCGATGCGGGCACCGTTCCGGATCGACTCGAACGCGGGATGCCGAAACCACCGGGCACGCACACAGTGACCTGCTGCGGACTCGGAGCGCCGCCCAAGTCGCATGAGGCACTTGACTCGCGAATGAGAATCATTACCATTCGAAGCGAGCCGACCTTGCGGAGTCCGACCATGCTGAACCCGAATCCACGCGACAACGCTTCCGGGCACTCGCCTGCCGGCACATCAACCTTCACGACGCCGTCCCTGCGTGCGGACACGCGACAGCGGATCGACAGCCTGGGCCTGCTCGGTGGCGGCCGCGAACTCGTCATCGATCACGCCGGCCAGGAATACCGCCTGCGCCTGACCCGCAACGACAAGCTGATCCTGACCAAGTAGTCGCCCTCCAACGTCGCAGCCAGCCACGGCGTCCCGTCCCGCCATCCACGGGGTCCCTCGCCAGCCAGCGCCTTGATCGACCAGGCCACCGGACTGCCATGACCCGCATGCATGCCCCGCTTCGCCACGATCGCGATCCGCCGCTGGCGGGGACCGCGCGCCGCTCGGGACCGTGCGATGAGTGACGGCTACCCGTTCACCGACCTGCCGTCGGCCTGCACCGCGTCCGCCACCGGGCATGAGGCAGCGACCTCGCCATACACGCCACGCAGCGTCGCGCCGCGCCGGCGCGAGCGCGGCCGGTTCGATATCGCGGAACTCGCACGCTGGTTGCCGCGGATCGGGACCGTGCTCTGGCTCGAACGGCGCCCGCCCCTGTTGCAGGTGCCGCAACATGTCGGCTCCGATCCGCGGCCGCTGTTGCTCGAACACGCCGCTTCAGCGCTGCTCGCGCGCAGCACGGCCTTGCATGCCCAAAGCGCGATCACGCCGCACGGGCCGCGCGAATGGCTGAGCGCGCATGCCGGCGACGGCGCGCTCGCGGCGAAACTCTTCCTGCTGCCCGATTCGGATTGCCTAGCCTGGGACCAGATGGGCGCCGCCCTCGGCCTCGAGCCGGTCGATGCATCGCAGCGGGAACGACCGAGCCACCACGGTTTCGTGCAACGTGCACTCGCGCGTTTCGGCCAACGCTGGCAGGCGCGGCTGCTCGCCTTCGAACTGAGCTCGATGCCGTGGCTTCAGGTGCTCGGCGCGCATCCGCCGTTGCGCATTTCGCTGCTGGGGCTCGACCTCGCCCGCGAAATCGTTCGCGACGAGAACGCCGAATGGGGTTCCCCGCTGCACTCCGGCTGAGGAATGCGCGCCGCGTCGCTGCACCACGCATGACCTGCGACCCTGCCCGCATCCGCCGTTGCGCACTAGAATCGACGGCTCATGTCACTGCGGAGTCCGTCCATGGTTCGTATTGCCCTCGCCAGCGCCATCGTGCTGGCACTGGCCGCCTGCAACAAGCAGGAGTCCGCGCCGACTGCGCCACCGGTCGCCGAAAGCGCACCCGCAACCGCGCCGGCCAGACCCGCGCCAGTGCAGCCGACCGCCGACGGCAAGTTCGATGCCGCGATCAAGGCCGAGGATTTCGCCGCGCGCGTGCAGCGCCTGGCCTCTGACCAGTTCGAGGGCCGCAAGCCCGGAACGATCGGCGAGCGCGCGACGACCGCCTACATCAAGGACCAGTTCGAGCGGATCGGCCTCAAGCCCGGCAACAAGGGCAGCTGGTTCCAGACCGTGCCGATGATCCAGACCACCCTGGTCGAACCTGCGGCGACCGAAGTCGTGGTCGCCGGCAGCAAGGGCAGCGAGCGTTTCACCTTCGCCACCGACATGGTGCTCGGCACGCTCGACGCGAGTACCGATGTCGCGCTCAAGGATTCCGAGATCGTGTTCGTCGGCTACGGCGTCGACGCCCCGGACTGGAACGACTACGCGGGACTCGACGTCAAGGGCAAGACCGTCATCGTGCTCGTCAACGATCCGGGCTGGGGCAACCAGGACCCGGAACTGTTCAAGGGCAAGGCGCTGACCTACTACGGCCGCTGGACCTACAAGTACGAGGAAGCCGCGCGCAAGGGTGCGGCCGCCGCGTTCATCGTGCACGAAACCGGCGGCGCCGGTTACGGCTGGGGCGTGGTCGAGAACGGCTGGGCGGGTCCGCGCCAGTCGCTGCCGCCGAGCGAAGCCAAGGGGCCGCGCCTGCAGACCGCAGGCTGGCTGACCGAAGCCGCGGCGACACGCCTGTTCGCGAGCGCGGGCGCCGACTTCGCCGCGCTGAAGAAGAGTGCCGACCTGCGCGGCTTCAAGCCGGTCACGCTCGATGCCAAGCTCTCGACGAGCTATCGCAGCAAGATCGAGAACAGCAGTTCGGAAAACGTGATCGGATACCTGCCGGGCAGCCAGCGCCCGGAAGAGACGATCGTCTACACCGCGCACTGGGATCACCTCGGCATCGATACGCAGCTCGAAGGCGACCAGATCTACAACGGCGCGATCGACAACGCGACCGGCGTGGCCGGCATCATCGAGATCGCCGAAGCATTCGCGAAGCAGGATCCGCCGCCGCAACGCTCGATCGTGTTCAATGCGGTCACGCTCGAGGAATCGGGCCTGCTCGGCGCGGCGTATTACGTCGCGCACCCGTCATTCCCACTCGACAAGACGGTCGCCAACATCAACCTCGATGCGTTGCCGGTCGATGGCCCGACCAGGAACGTCACCGTGATCGGCCTCGGCCAGTCCGAGCTCGACGCCTACATCGAGGAAGCGGCCAAGGCCCAGGGGCGCGTGATCACGGGTGACGAGGAGCCGGAGAAGGGCTTCTTCTTCCGCTCCGACCACGTCAATTTCGCGCGCGCCGGCGTGCCGGCCTTGTACGCGGCCGGTGGTCTCGACCTCGTCGAGGGTGGCGAAGCGGCGGGTCGCGCGTCGGCCGACGACTACACGACGAACCGCTATCACAAGGCGAGCGACAACTACGACCCGAACTGGGACTACCGCGGCGTGGTCGCCGATCTCGAGGCGCTGTACGCGGTCGGCCGCAAGCTCGCCGACGAAACGACGTTCCCGCAGTGGAAGCCCGGCGCCGACTTCGCGCGTCCGAAGCCGTAATCGCGAGCGGGCAACGTGGCGCTCCCGGTCAGGTCCGCCGGGAGCGACCGCGTGATTCGCGCGTGCGCAGCAGGCGCAGCGCGAGCGTTTCGAGCTGACGCGCGCCCGTGCAGCCATGGCGTGCCGCGAGACGATGCAGGCGTCCGTCGCGCCAGGCATCGAAAACGAGCGGATGTATGTAGGACTTGCGGCAGACCGCCGGCGTGTTGCGCAGTTGCTCCGCCACCTGGCGGACCACGTCGGCGATGGTCGAGGCCATCGCGCGCTCGCCTCCGGTTTCCGGCAGCGGCGTCCGGGCCAGCACGCCGATCGCAGCGAGCGTGCCACCCCAGGTGCGGAAATCCTTTGCCGTGAAGTCCTCGCCCATCGCGTCGCGCAACCACGCATTGACCATGCCCGAATCGATCGGCTGGCGCTCGCCGTCGTCGCCGATGTACTGGAACAGGGCCTGTCCCGGGAGGTCGCGGCAGCGGCGCACGATCCGCGCAAGGCGTGCATCGTCGACGACGATGTCGTGCTCGAGTCCGCTCTTGCCGCGGAAGCGCAGCGACACGCGGCCACCGCGAACGAATGCGACATGCCGCGTGCGCAGCGTGCTGAGACCGAACGACCGGTTGTCGCGCGCATAGGCCTCGTTGCCGACGCGCGCGAGCGTCTCGGCAAGCAGCGCGACCACGACCGCAAGCACCTTGTCGCGCGGCAGTCCGGGCAACCCGAGATCGCGGCGCAGGCGCCGGCGCAGGCCCGGCAAGGCCTCGCCGAACGCGGCCATGCGAATGAACTTGCCGGTGTCGCGCGTGCGCCGCCAGTCCGGGTGGTAACGGTACTGCTTGCGCGCGCGCGCATCCCGCCCGGTCGCCTGCAAATGGCCGCGCGGCTCGGCGCAGATCCAGACATCGGTATAGGCCGGTGGCACGGCGAGACTGCGGATGCGCGCGAGCAGCTTTCCGTCGCGGATGCGCCGACCGTCCGCGCCGACGTAGACGAAACCGCGACCGACCCGGCGGCGGCGGATTCCCGGCGTCGAGTCGAGGACATGCACGAGTCCCGCCGCTTGCGCGATCGCGGCCTCGCTGACGATGCTGGCGCGCTCGCGTGCCGCGCGTTCCGCCGATTCGTTCATCCGCGGAGGATGCTGCGTTCCTCGTGAATGGAGCGTGTTGGCGGGTGCCCGGATCGCGCCCGCGAAAACACCCGTTCAGCCGCTGGTCGTCCTTGATCGGTCGCGACGGCGCATCGAAGTCGCCGCCGCGATGTTCTCAGTTCGCGGCGACGGGCCCCTTGAGATGGGTATCGAGGAACCTGAGGATCGCGCCGTAACCCGCGATCTGGTTCTTCTTCTTCGTGAAGCCGTGGCCTTCGTCGTCGAACACGACGTACTCGACCGGCACCCCGTTCTTCTTCACCGCGGCGACGATGTCATCGGATTCGGGCAGGATCACGCGCGGGTCGTTCCTGCCCTGCAGCACGATCAGCGGCTTGTTGATCTTGTCGGCATGGAACAGCGGCGAGGCCGCGACCAGCATCTCGCGCTCGGTCTGCGGATTGCCGATCTCCTGGTACAGCGCCTCGCGCATGCTCTCCCAGTACGGCGGAATGCTTTCAAGCGTGCGCAGCCAGTTCGCGACGCCGAAGATGTCGACGCCGACCTTGAACTCCCCGGGCTGGAACGCGAGCGCGGCCAGCGTCATGTAACCGCCGTAGCTGCCGCCCATGATCGCGATGCGCTCGCCATCGACATAGTCGAGCCCCTGCAGGTATTTCTTCGCTTCGACGCAGTCCCACAGCGGTTCGCGGCCGTGCTTGCGGTCGTCGGCCGCGAAGAACGTCTTGCCGTAGCCCGAGCTGCCGCGGTTGTTGATGCCGAGGATCACGTAGCCGTTGTTGGCGAGGAACTGCGCGGCATAGTTGTAGGCGCGCGTGGTCTGGCCGCCCGGGCCGCCGTGCACGAGCACGATCGCCGCCAGCTTGTTCTGCGCCGTGGCCTGGTGCGGCTTCCACAGGATGTTCGGGATTTCGAGGCCGTCGAAGCTCTTGAAGCGCACGACGCTCGAATCGACCAGATCCTGCTGGTCGATCCGCGCGCTCAGCGATTGGGTCAGGCGCTTCGCTTCGCCCTGGCCGAACTCGAGCACATACAGCTCGCTCGGCTGGCGGTCGCCGTTGACGTAGAACGTCATGCGCTGCTCCGAGCGGCCGATGTTCGCGCCACGGATTTCACCGGCCGGCAAGGTCGGCAGCGCGATCCTGGCGCCGCTGGCGACGTCATGCACCTCGAGGCGCGTGCTGCCGTCGTCGTTGATCGCGACGACGCGATACTTGCCGTTGTGCGAGTAGTACGCGTACACGATGTCCCAGCTCTCGCCCTGCACGTCGGCGTGCTGGCCGCCGTCGATCGCGAAGCTGCGCAGGCGCATGAATTCGCCGCCTTCATTGCTGAGGTAGAGCAGGCTCTTCGAATCCGGCGCGAAGTCCTGCGCCTCGAACTGCGCGTCGCCCTCGTGCTTGCTCAGGTGCACGAGTTTTCCGCTTTCGCGATCGTGCAGGTACAGGTCATTGTCATTCGTCGTGCGGCTCTTGCCGAGCGCGAGCCAGCGCTCGTCCGGCGACAACGGACCGATCTCGTAGCCCTCGTTGTTCTCGAACAACCGTTCACGCTGGTAGCTCTTCGCGTCATAGCGGTACAGGTCGAAGAATTTCGGATTGCGCTCGTTGGTGATGACGTAGAACGCGCTGCCGGCATGATTGAAGCCGGCAAAACGGGCCTTGAGATTGTCGCCCGGCGTGAGGTCGCGTTCGCTGCCGTCGGCTTCGATCACGTACAGGTGGTTGAGCTCGTTGCCGCCCGCGTCGCGCGTGATCAGCTTGCGATCGTCGGCAGGAACCAGGCGACCGCATTGTTGTTGTCGGTCGTCGACTGCGTGACCGGCGTCCACTCGCCGCCGCTGGCCGCCATCGTGTAGGCATTCCAGATGCCGGACTTGTTCGACGAGAACAGGATGCGGCTTTCGTCGGGCGAGAACGACGCACCGGCCACGCCGATCGTTTCGACGAAATCCTCGATCGCGTACTGCTTCGATGGGCGTTGCACAACGGCGGACGGGTTCGCCGGCGCGCGCTCGGCGCTGGCCGGGGTCGTGACCGGTGCTGCGGACCTGTCGCATGCGGAAAGCAGCAGCACGGCAACGAGGCCGGCGGTGGTGGTGACGCGAAGCGTGCGCATGCCGAGGCTCCTGGTGGCTGGGGCGCCGAAACTAGCACAGCGCATCGGTCACGCCACCGGCCATGCGTCATGCACCGGGCGCGCTGCTGCGCGGGCTACCGGTCGCCTGCCGCGCAGGTGTCCGCGCGCTGGCGCAGTTCGGCAACTGCCCGGCAGGCATTGATCACCCCATCCGCATTGCGCGTGCGCGCGAGCAGTCCGGTCAGTTCGGCGTGATCGAGGCGTGGCTCGAGCGACAGCAGCAGCGCCATTGCGCCGCTGATCTGCGCGGCCGCGAGCGAGCTGCCGGAGGCATAGTCGAATCCGCCGCCGGGCTGCAGGGTCAGGATGTCGCGCCCCGGCGCGGCGAGGCCGGGTCCGATGTGGCCGGCATCGTCGTCCATGCCGACCGCCACGACGCCGGGCACCGCGAGCGGAAAGCCGTCGGTGCGTCCATCCGGCGGCAGTGCGCCGACGACGATGATGCCGCGTTCGATTGCATGCGCGACAAGCCGGGCGAGCAGGGCATCGGGTGGGCCGCCGAGGCTCAGGTTGATGATGCGCACGTCGGCCGCGATCGCGGCACCGAGCGCGAGCGCGAGCGTGTAGGAGTTGCAACGCGCCCGGCCGCCAGCGTCCGGCGTCGACCAGCACGCGCGGTAGGCGTACAGGCGGGCGCCGGGCGCGACGCCGACAATCCCGAGATGGTTGTTGGCGACGGCCGCGATCGCACCGGCCACCTCGGTGCCATGCTTTTCGGCGGCGATCGCGCCGGCTTCCCTCTCGACGAAATCGCGTTGCGTGGCGATGCGCTGCGACAGGTCCGGATGCACGCTGTCGACGCCGGCGTCGATGACCGCGATGCGCACGTCGTCGCCGTGCGTCCAGCGTTGCGCGGCCTCGCCGCCGATCGCCTGCAGGTTGTGCTGCAACCTGAAATACGGGTCGTTGTAGCGCGCGGCGTCATCGGCCGACCCGGTGTCCTTCGCCGCGGGAGACGCGACGGCGAGCGTTGCGAATTCCTGCAGCGGTTGGGCCAGGCGGATGCGCCGGTCGGCGCCAAGCCGTGCGAGCAGGTCGCCGCGATCGATGCCCGGCGGCAGCTCGAGCACGAGGCAGCGCAGGCGCAGCGGTTCGATCGTCCAGGCCGAGACCTCGCGCAATCCGTACTCGCGCGCTATGCGAGCACCGGCATGCCGGCCGCGCTCGCTGCCCGAGTAGTCGGGCATGCCGGCGTAACCGCGCGGCGTCGCACCGGTGGACGATGCAGGTTCGGGCTTGTCGGCAATCGCGACGACGAGCATGCGCGCGGTGCTCGCCGCATCGGTCCAGTCCGGGCCGGGCGGCGCTGGCGGCACGGCACCCGCCGACGACGTGGCGCAGGCGAGCATGACCGGCAGCGCGCACAGCCAGGCCGCGCGCCAGCCGCCGTGCCGCATACGCTCAGCGTGCATCGGGCTGGCTCCCGATCGGCTCGGCGAGCAGCACTTCGGAGCGTGCGCGCAGCCGCGCCACGGTCGCCGCGACGTCGATGTCGCGGGTCGGCGCAAGAGCGAGGATCGTGCCGTCCGCGCTCGCGTCGACGATGCGCAGGCCGTGCTCGACGAGCAAGGCCTGCAACGCACCGAGCGTCAAGCCGGTCGACGCCACGAGCCGGATCGCGGCGGTTGCCGGCACCGGCGACGCCGCGCTCAGCGTCTCGAAGTGCGCTCCGGTGTCGCCGGATCGTGGCGCGGGCGGCCTGGATTGCTGCATCGCGAACGCGGCCAGCGCGACGAGCCCGATCGCCTGCACGACGACAGCGGCAATCAATCCCGGCAGCCAGCGTTCGGCGAGCGTCGCGGGGCGCGCGGTCGACGGCGGCACCGCGCCCGCTGCCGGCAACGCAGGCTCGGCGTCGATGCGCGCGAGCAGCCGCGCCAGTGCCGGATGCGTCCCGTCCGCCGCTGCCGGCGCATCGTCAAGCGCGGACCGGATGCGCGCCTGCAAGGCGAACTCGTCGCGGCAATCCGCGCATTCGCGCAAGTGGCGCTCGCCACGCGCCCGTTCGTCGGCACTCGCAGTCTCGTTCACGAGCCACGGAATCAGCTGCCAGACCTCGCTATGGACATGCGATGGTTCGTCATTCATGCGTGCGGCTCCGGCCAGGCGCCGGCAACCCGGCGATGTCGCCGCCGAGCGCCGGCAAGGTGTTGCGCAGGCGTACGCGCGCATGGAACATCCGCGCCTTCACGGTTCCGACCGGGCATTCCATGATCGTCGCGATCTCGTCGCAGGATTGCCCGAAGTAGTAGGCCAGCTCGATCGTCACCCGCTGCTCGGGCGGCAACAGGGCCAGGCCGCCGGCGAGCCAGTCGCGCAGTTCGCGCTGCTCATGGTCACCCGCATCGGCATCGGCAAACGCGCCGTCCGCCACCTCGCATGCATCGCGCTCGGCCTGGCTCAGCGCAGGCGGTTGGCTGCGCAGCGATTTCAGCAGGCAGCGCCAGGCGATGCCGATGATCCAGGTGCTGGTCCTCGAGTCGCCGCGAAACGTGCCGGCGCTGCACCAGACGATCCAGAACGTTTCGTTGATGATCTCGTCGACGACCTCGCGCTGCACCTTGTGGCGCGCGAGAAAGCGCGCGAGGCGGCCATGGTGGTGAAGGTACAGGCGCTCGAACGAGACGCGGTCGCCGCGCGCGACCGCCGCCATCCAGGCGCGATCGCGCAGCTCGGCGTCCGCGGACGGCTCGGGGCTGGCGGTCATGCGGTTCTGCGCTTTCGCGGTGTCGGCTGAGGAGTTCATCGTGAGCAAGGAACGGCCCGCTGGTCGAAGGTGGGTGCCGCTCGCGTTCAAGAAGGTTGCGTTCCGGCGCAACACGCCGGATGTTTCGTCACCGACAATACGCCAGTTGCTGCAGACCGGAAGCGGATCCATGTCATCGAATGGCCCGACATCGACAGGCGCGGCGAGCCGCATCGCGGCCTTGATTGCGGCATCCGTGCTGCTCGCCGGGCCCGCCGGCGCGCAGGGCTGGTCCGGCCTGATCGGCTACGGCAGCGACAACATCCTGCACGGACGCAGCCTCGGCGATGGACAATCGACCTGGATCGGCGACCTGCGCCTTGACCGCGGTCCGTGGAGTGTCGGCCTCGGCGCGACCGGCGAGCAGCCGCCGTCCCAATCGCGCGGGGCGCAGCTGACCGCCTATGCCGATCGCCGCTGGCGGCTCGACGAGCATTGGAGCGCCCGGCTTGGCCTCGTGCACTACGAGTCACCGTGGAACACGTTCAATGACGAACTGCGCTACAACGAGATCAGCGCAGCGATCGGCTATCGCGGGCGCTGGCATCTCGTCCTCACGCACGCTCCCGACCTGCCGGTCTGGAGCGATGCGAACCGCTACCGGCGCGGTGCCGCCACCTACCTCGAGGCCGGCCTGCGGCAACCGCTGGCCGGGCGCCTTTCGGCCGAGTTCGGCCTGGGCCATGCCGACCTCAGGCGCAGCGGCCTGCCCGACTACAGCTATGCGAACGCAGGCCTGCGTTACGGCATCGGCCCGGTCTACCTGTACCTGGCCTGGCACCGGGCCAACCCGCCCGCACAGCGCTATCGGGCGCGACCGGGCCCCGCCACGCGCTGGGTCGGCACGATCGTCTGGGCGTTCTGAACCACCCGCGGCGGCCTCGGCGGACCGCCCACCGCCGGGGCAGGGGCATTGATCGGCGCGAAAACAGGCCCATTTCCCCGCAACGCATGCGCGCTCGTGTAAAATGCGCGCGCTGAAACCGGCGGAAGCTGAACGCCTGCGCGGGTCGCGGACCCCGGACAGGCGCATAACCCGACCGTTTCCCCCTGCTACGCCCCACCTCACGCTGGACCGCAGCGCGAAGCAGTGCGCGCCGGCGATCGGGTGCAACACGTTCCATGCCTGCAGGACGTCCGGACATGTGTTTCCGGCGGCCTGCGGAAGAATCATCTACGTTGAGAGAGACATCATGGCCAGGCAGAAAGAGCTCAAGCTCTACCGCAACATCGGAATCATCGCCCACATCGACGCGGGCAAGACGACGACCACGGAGCGCGTGCTCTATTACACCGGGCGCAAGCACCAGGTCGTCGACGTGCACGACACGAAGGACGGCAAGGGTTCGACCACGACCGACTACATGGAACAGGAACGCAAGCGCGGCATCACGATCCAGAGCGCGGCGGTCTCGACCGAGTGGAAGGGCCATCAGGTCAACGTGATCGACACCCCGGGGCACGTCGATTTCACGATCGAGGTGAATCGTTCGCTGCGCGTGCTCGATGGTGCGGTCGTCGTTTTCGACGGCGTCGCCGGCGTCGAGCCGCAGACCGAGACGAACTGGCGCCTGGCCGACCAGTACAACGTGCCGCGCCTTTGCTATGTCAACAAGATGGATCGCATCGGCGCGAACTTCGCGCATTGCGTGAAGGGCATCCGCGAGCGCCTCGGCGCGAACGCGCTGCTGTGCCAGGTCCCGCTCGGCAGCAATGACGAGTTCATCGGCATCGCCGACCTCGTCGCCGGCCTCGGCTACATCTGGGAATCCGACGACAAGGACAGCAAGTGGGAGAGCGTCCCGCTCGAAGATCTGCGCGCGCGCCTGAACTTCGCCTCGTCGACCGACAACGAGTGGGTCGATCGTCTGCCGAAGCTGCGCCAGGACCTGCTCGAGTCGGCGCTCGCGATGGACGACGACGCGTTCGAGCGTCTGCTCGAGACCGGCGAACACGATCCGATCATGCTCAAGCAGTGCATCCGCAAGGGCTCGGTGTCGGGCAAGCTCGTGCCGGTGTTCTGCGGCTCGTCGTACCGCAACCGCGGCGTGCAGCAGCTGCTCGACGGTGTCGTCGACTACCTGCCGTATCCGGGTGAGAACGGCGGCATCTCGATGGTCGACGAAGACGGCAAGGTCGTCGGCGAGCAGGCAGTGACCGACGACGCGCCGGCGCGCGCGCTCGCGTTCAAGGTCATCAACGACCAGTTCGGCACGCTGACGTTTGCACGCGTGTACTCCGGCGTGATCAAGAAGGGCGATACGCTGACCAATGTCACGCGCGGCAAGAAGGAGCGTGTCGGGCGCATCGTCGAAGTGCAGGCGAACGCGACCAAGGACATCGAGGAAGTGCGCGCCGGCGACATCTGCGCGTTCGTCTCGATGAAGGACACCGAGACCGGCGACACGCTGTGCGATCCGTCCTCGCCGGTGCTGCTCGAGCGCATGCGCTTCCCCGACCCGGTCATCAGCGTTTCGGTCGAGCCGAAGAACCGCAACGACATCGACAAGATGTCGACCGCGCTCTACAAGATGGCCAAGGCCGATCCGTCGCTGCGCCTCGAAGTCGACAAGGAAACCGGGCAGACCGTGCTCAAGGGCATGGGCGAGCTGCACCTCGAGATCACGGTCGACCGCATGCGCACCGAACTCGGCGTCGAAGCGGTCATGGGCAAGCCGAAAGTCAGCTTCCGCGAGGCGTTCGGCAATCCGATCGAGCTCGTGTTCACCCACAAGAAGCAGTCCGGCGGTTCGGGCCAGTTCGCCGAAGTGAAGATGGTGTTCGAGCCGGCCGAGGCCGGCACCGGCATCGAGTTCTCCGACGAGATCGTCGGCGGCCGCATCCCGCGCGAATTCATTCCGTCGGTCGAGCACGCGATCCGCACCGAAAGCCGCAAGGGCCAGGTCGCCGGCTACGAAGTCGTCGACTTCAAGGCGCGCCTCGTCGACGGCAAGTTCCATGACGTCGACTCGTCGGCGCTTGCGTTCGAGATCGCCGGTCGCGGCGCGTTCCGCGAAGCGCACAAGGGCAGCCGGCCGAAGCTGCTCGAGCCGGTCATGGGCGTCGAGGTGGTCACCGAATCCGAGTTCCTCGGCGACATCATCGGCGACATCAACCGTCGTCGCGGCACGGTCAGCGACCAGGGCCAGAAGGGCCAGAACGCATTTGTGCAGGGCTTCGTGCCGCTCGCCGAAATGTTCGGCTACATCAACTTCCTGCGTTCCTCGACGCGCGGCCGCGGCACGTTCACGATGGAATTCGACCACTACGCCGAAGTGCCGGCGAGCCTGGTCGAGAAGCTGATGGAGAAGGAAGCGAAGTAACGCTTCCGCAATCCCGACGCATTCGCCCGCTAGACAGGGCGGCGGGTTCACGCCCGCCGCCCTTTTTCTTGCCTGTGGATCGTGCTCCGCCGCGGCCACCGGCCAGGCGGCCGATGCAAGAAGATGGCAGCGCATGCAACCGGATCGTGCCCGACCACGTACTCACGCGGGTCGGAGACCTGATCCGACCCAGAAAGGAGTCCGATCATGTCGGTTGCACGTTCACGTTCCTTGTCCGTCCTGCTGCTTGCCCTGTGCGTTGCCGACGTCGCCCAAGCCGGCGCCCCGATCGTGCTCGAGGTCGCCAACAACGCGTTCACGGCCTGGAGCATCGATGGCGCCGACAACCCGCCATTGACCCTCGCGCGCGGCCAGACCTACCAGTTCGTCATGCAGAACGTCGAGGCGTTCCACCCGTTCTACATCAACACGACGAACACGATCGGCACCGGCAGCCAGTACAACGTCGGCGTGACCAACAACGGCGCGAGCGGCACGATGACGCTGACGTTCGTGGTGCCCGAAGCCGCACCGGACAGCCTGCACTACAACTGCGGCAACCACGGCTCGATGAACGGACCGATCACGATCATCAGCGACGCGATCTTCTCGAGCGGCTTCGATTGAGCGCAGGCGGACGCTGCGCTGCAGGTGTCCGGAAAAAGCGGGCCGACCGGATCTTAGGGGGGTATCCGGCCGACCCGATCGTGGCCTGCGGCAACGCGGATCGTCGCCGCCCGGCGCAAAGCCCTCCGTGGTTCGCGCCGACCCGCCACCGGGATCTGCGGCGCTGCGTCGATCCGTCGAGCGCAGGCCGCAGCGGCATCATTCCTTCGTGGAACGATGCCGCATCCGGATGTACGCGCTGGCGCGCGTGAACCTGACATCGTGCTCAATGCGTATTCCGCGGGCGCGCGTTCAGCCTGATGTCGCGCGCCGGCACAGCCGATCGGTGTAGGCTGCACGCCTGCAACCCGCAACGCCGATCCAGCCGTGTCCGTCCTCGAAACGTTCCATCCCGCCGTCGCCGCCTGGTTCACGCGCACGTTCCGCGCGCCGACGCCGGCCCAGGCCGAAGCCTGGCCCGCGATCCGGTCCGGGCGCCACGCGCTGATCGCCGCCCCGACCGGGTCGGGCAAGACCCTCGCCGCGTTCCTCGCGGCGATCGACGACCTCGTCCGCGAGGGCCTCCGGGAGGGCCTGTCGGAACAGACGACGATCGTCTACGTGTCGCCGCTCAAGGCCTTGTCGAACGACATCGCGATCAACCTCGAAGCGCCCCTGGCCGGCATCCGCGACGAGCTCGCGCGCCTCGGCCACCGCGACCTCGATCTGCGCGCGGGCGTGCGCACGGGCGACACGCCGGCCGCCGAACGCCAGCGCCTGCTGAAGTCGCCGCCGCAGATCCTCGTGACGACGCCGGAATCGCTGTACGTGCTGCTCGGTTCGGAGTCCGGGCGGCTGCTGCTCGGCGGCGTGCGCACCGTCATCGTCGACGAAATCCATGCCATCGCCGGCAACAAGCGCGGCAGTCATCTCGCCCTGAGCCTCGAACGCCTCGAAGCGCTGTGCCAGCGTCGCCTCGTGCGGATCGGCCTGTCGGCGACCCAGAAGCCGATCGACGAGATCGCGCGCTTCCTCGTCGGCACGAGCCATGTCGATCGTGAAAACGACAGGCCCGATTGCGCGATCGTCGACAGCGGCCATGCGCGCGCGCGCGACCTCGCGCTCGAGATGTCGCCGGTCCCGCTCGAGGCGGTCATGTCGGGCGCGGCCTGGGAGCTGACCTACGACCGCCTCGCCGAACTCGTCGGCGGCCATCGCACGACGCTCGTGTTCGCCAACACGCGCCGCATGACCGAACGCGTCGCGCGCCATCTCGGCGAACGCCTCGGTCGCGGCCAGGTCGGCGCGCACCACGGCTCGCTCGCGCGCGAACTGCGCCTCGACGCCGAGCAGCGCCTCAAGCGCGGCGACCTGAAAGTGCTCGTCGCGACCGCCTCGCTCGAACTTGGCATCGACATCGGCGACATCGACCTGGTCTGCCAACTCGGTTCGCCGCACTCGATCTCGGCGTTCCTGCAGCGCGTCGGGCGATCCGGCCATGCGGTCGGCGCGACGCCGAAGGGCCGCCTTTTCCCGCTCTCGCGCGACGACCTCGTCGAGTGCGCGGCCTTGCTCGACGGCGTGCGTCGCGGCGAGCTCGACCTGCTCGTGATTCCGGTTGCGCCACTCGACGTGCTCGCCCAGCAGATCGTTGCCGAACTCGGCGCCGGCGAGTGGGACGAGGGCGCGTTGTACGACATGCTGCGCCGCGCCTGGCCCTATCGCGGACTCGAGCGCGCCACGTTCGACGCGGTCGTGCGCATGCTCGCGGAGGGCTTCACGACGCGCCGCGGCGCGCGCGCGGGCTATGTCCACCGCGATGCCGTGCATGAACGCATCAAGGGCCGGCGCAATGCGCGCCTGACCGCGATCACCTCGGGCGGCACGATTCCCGATACGGCCGACTACGCCGTCCTGCTCGAACCGCAGGCGCAGACGATCGGCAGCGTGCACGAGGATTTCGCGATCGAGAGCATGGCCGGCGACATCTTCCAGCTCGGCAATGCCTCGTACCGGATCCTGCGCGTCGAGCGCGGCAAGCTGCGCGTCGAGGACGCGCACGGCCTGCCGCCGAGCATCCCGTTCTGGGTGGCCGAAGCGCCCGGCCGCAGCGATGCGCTGTCGCTGGCCGTGTCGCGCCTGCGCTGCGACGTCGAAGCTTGCCTGCAGGAAGCGGGCGACGAGGCCGGCGGGTCAACGGCGCGCGCCTGGCTCGTCGAGCACGTCGGCATCGACGACGCTGCCGCGCGGCAACTCGTCGACTACCTGGCCCGTGCGCGCAAGGCGCTCGGCATGCTGCCGACCCACGCCAGGATCGTCATCGAGCGTTTCTTCGACGAATCGGGCGGCACCCAGCTCATCGTCCATTCGCCGTTCGGCAGCCGCATCAACAAGGCCTGGGGCCTCGCCCTGCGCAAGCGCTTCTGCCGCACGTTCAATTTCGAACTGCAGGCCGCGGCAACCGAAGACGCGATCATCCTGTCCCTGTCGACGAGCCACAGCTTCCCGCTGATCGAAGTCTCGCGCTACCTGCATTCGGCGACGGCGCAGGACGTGCTCGTGCAGGCCCTGCTCGATGCACCGCTGTTCGGCGTGCGCTGGCGCTGGGCGGCGACGACGGCGCTCGCCCTGCCGCGCTTCAGCGGCGGCCAGCGCACCGCGCCGCAGTTGCAGCGGATGAAGGCCGAAGACCTGCTCGCGACGGTCTTCCCCGATCAGGTCGCCTGCCTCGAGAACATCGTCGGCGAGCGCCGGATTCCCGATCACCCGCTGGTCGAGCAGACCCTTCGCGACTGCCTGACCGAGGCGATGGATGTCGAGGGCTGGCTCGCGCTGCTGCGCGGACTCGAATCAGGAGAGATCGACGTCGTCGCGCGCGACTTGGCCGAGCCGTCGCCGCTCGCTGCCGAGATCCTGAGCGCGCGACCGTATGCGTTCCTCGACGATGCACCGCTCGAGGAACGGCGCACGCAAGCCGTGCAGATGCGTCGCTGGAGCGATCCCGCGACGGCCGACGATCTCGGTCGTCTCGACGCCGATGCGATCGCCGGCGTGCGCGAGGAGGCCTGGCCCGATGCGCGCGACGCCGACGAGATGCACGAGATCCTCATGGGTCTCGGCTTCGTCGGCGACGACGAGGCGCAAGCTAACTTCGGCTGGGAGGAATGGTTGCAGCAGCTCGTGCGCGCGGCCCGGGCGACGCGGGTCCTCCTCGCACCGGACTCCAGCGCGCGCGCGCTGTGGTGCTCGGCCGAACGCCTGCCTTTGCTGCAGGCCGTGCATCCGGCCGCGAAGCTCGAGCCGGCCATCGGCATTCCGGCCGGGTTCGCCGCCGAAACCTGGACAGGCGAGCAGGCCCTCGTCGAGCTCTTGCGCGGGCGCCTGACCGCGCTCGGACCGACCACGACGCGGGCCCTGGCCGACGCGCTCGCGATCGGCGAAGACCGCGTCATGCCCGCCCTGCTCGTCCTCGAGCGCGAGGGGTTCGCGATGCGCGGGCACTTCACGCCCGATGCGACGGGCGAGCAATGGTGCGAACGCCACCTGCTCGCGCGGATCCACCGGGCGACCCTCAAGCGCCTGCGTCGCGAAATCGAGCCGGTCGAACCGGTCGATTTCCAGCGCTTCCTGTTCAGCTGGCAACGGGTGGCCGCCGACAGCCGCATGCGTGGTCCCGATGCGCTGCAAGGCGTGCTGAACCTGCTCGAAGGCTATGAAGCGGCCGCCGCGAGCTGGGAGGGCGACCTGCTGCCCGCACGCATCGCGGACTATTCGATCGCCTGGCTCGACGACCTGTGTCGCAGCGGGCGCGTGGTCTGGATGCGCGTCGCCGGTACCGCCGGTGCCGATCGCGAGCGGGCCGCCGGACCGGTGCGGGCGACTCCGATCGTGCTGCTGCCACGTCGCGGCGTGCGTGCCTGGAACCGCGGGGCGGCCGGAGCCGATGGCACGCAGGCATCCTCGCGCGCGCGCGCCGTGCTCGACCATCTGCGCGAACAGGGTGCCTCGTTCTTCGACGAGATCGCCCAGGCAACGCGCCTGCTGCGCACCGAGCTTGAAGAGGCACTCGGCGAACTCGTCGCCCGTGGCCTCGTCAATGCGGACAGCTTCGGCGGCCTGCGCGCGCTGCTCGTGCCTGCCGCACGGCGCGGCTCACGCCATGGGCGGCGCACGCGCCGCGCGAACCTGCTCGGGATCGAGGATGCCGGACGCTGGGCGCTCGTCGGCGCTTCGCCGAAACCCGCGCATGCGGGCGAAGGCGACGACGAGGCAATCGAGCCGATCGCGCGCGCCTTGCTGCGCCGCTACGGCGTCGTCTGCTGGCGCCTGCTCGCGCGCGAAGCGGACTGGTTGCCGCCTTGGCGCGAACTCGTGCAGGTCTATCGCCGCCTCGAGGCGCGCGGCGAGATCCGCGGAGGGCGCTTCGTCGGCGGCCTCTCCGGCGAACAGTTCGCCTTGCCCGAAGCGATCCCGCTGTTGCGCAAGGCGCGGGCGATGCCACGCGACGGCAGCCTCGTTGTCGTCGCCGCAACCGATCCGTTGAACCTCGTCGGCATCGTCAGCGCCGGTGCGCGCGTGCCGGCGCTCGTCGGTACCCGCATCCTGTTCCGTGACGGCATCGCTGTCGCGATCGCGAACGCGGGACGCATCACACGCATCGACGCCAGCGAAGAAGCGATTCCGGCGCCCTGGCGCAGCCGCCTGCTGCGGCTTCCGGGCGATGCCGTCGAGGCCGGCCTCGACACGCCGGCCTGAAGCGATCCGACGCGGTTCAGTCCTGGCCGGTCAGCACGATGTCCGCGCGCCGACTCGCGAACAGCCCGACCGTGACGACCCCGGCGATCTGGTTGAGCTCGCGCTCGAGCGCGACCGGATCGGTGATGCGCAGGTTGTGCACGTCGAGGATCCAGTTGCCGTTGTCGGTGACGACGCCGTCGCGCCAGACCGGCTGTCCGCCGTGCAGGACGAGGGCACGCGCGACATGGCTGCGCGCCATCGGAATGACTTCGATCGGCAGCGGAAAGCGGCCGAGCACGTCGACCTTCTTGGCCGGATCGATGATGCAGACGAAGCGCCGCGACGCGGCCGCGATGATCTTCTCGCGGGTCAGTGCCGCGCCGCCGCCCTTGATCAGGCAACCTGCCGGATCGCATTCGTCCGCGCCGTCGACGTACAGGGCGAGTTCGCCGGTCGCATTGAGATCGAACACAGGGATGCCGTGCCCGCCGAGCAATCGCGTCGACTGCTCCGAACTCGAAACGGCGCCCTCGATGTCGTGCCTGCGCTCGGCCAGCGCATCGATGAAATGGGCCACCGTCGAGCCTGTGCCGACGCCGACGATCATGCCGTCCTCGACGTAACGCATCGCCGCACGCGCGGCGCGCCGCTTGCCGTCTTCGTTCGCCATCATGGACTCCGTTTTTCCAGGCCGAGGATGTGATCCCATTGTGCGCGCGTCACCGGCAATACCGACAAGCGGTTGCCGCGCTGCACGAGGGCGAAGTCGGCGAGTCCGTCGCTCGCCTTGAGTTCGGCCAACGTGATCGTTCGGCGCAGCTTGCGCTTGAAGCGCACATCGACGAGCAGCCAGCGCGGGGCGTCGCGCCTGCTGCCGGGATCGTGGTAATCGCTCGCGGGATCGAACTGGGTCGGGTCAGGTCGCGCCGGCGACGCGATCTCGGCGACGCCGACGACACCGGGCTCTGCACAGCTCGAATGGTAGAACAGCACCGCGTCGCCGACCCGCATGTCGTCGCGCATCGAATTGCGCACCTGGTAGTTGCGTACGCCGCTCCATGGCTCGGTACCGACCTTGGCGAGGTCGTCGATCGAGAATTCGTCGGGTTCGCTCTTCATCAACCAGTAACGCCTTGCCAAGTCCCTTCTCCAGCAGCTGACGCGCTCGTTCTTCGACAAGTATTGCGCATGCCGCGCCGGTCATCGACAGGAGGGTCCTGGGCGCGATGCAATCAGCGGCAAGCTTGGGTCGCGGCCGGGGCCGCTCCTACGACAGGGCGATCACGCCGGAACTGTCATCGGATCCCGCGGCGGTCATCGGTAGGAGCGCCCCTGGGCGCGATGCAATTTGCGGCGAGGCCGGGTCGCGGCCGGGGCCGCTCCTACAGCAGGGCGGTAACGCCGCAACAGTCATCGATTCCCGCGGCGGTCATCGGTAGGAGCGCCCCTGGGCGCGATGCAATTTGCGGCGAGGCCGGGTCGCGGCCGGGGCCGCTCCTACGACAGGGCGGTAACGCCGCAACAGTCATCGATTCCCGCGCCAGTGGACGCGAGCAACAGGGCGGAAACGCCGGAACAATCATCGAATCCCGCGCCAGTCATCGGTAGGAGCGCCCCTGGGCGCGATGCAATCTGCGGCAAGACTGGGTCGCGGCCGGGGCCGCTCCTACGACAGGGCGGTAACGCCGCAACAGTCATCGAATCCCGCGCCAGCCATCGGTAGGAGCGCCCCTGGGCGCGATGCAATCTGCGGCGAGGCCGGGTCGCGGCCGGGGCCGCTCCTACAACAGGGCGGTAACGCCGAACAAGTCATCGAATCCCGCGCCAGCCATCGGTAGGAGCGCCCCTGGGCGCGATGCAATCAGCGGCAAGACTGGGTCGCGGCCCGGGCCGCTCCTACGACAGGGCGATCACGCCGGAACAGTCATCGATTCCCGCGCCAGCCATCGGTAGGAGCGCCCCTGGGCGCGATGCAATGTTGCGAATCGCGGCACGGGCGACGCCGCGGCAGCAATCAAGTACGCGCGGCTGCCGGCGCATGAATACGTGTGCCCGTCACGCCGCGCCTTCCTGCCAGCAATCGATCAACTCGTTCTCGGTCGCGACGTAGTCGAGCCGCACGTCCCACATCGCCGGTTCGACGAGGTCCAGTTGCTGGGCCGCGTAGGCGATGCCGACCAGCACGGGCTTTGCCACTTCGCTGCGTTCGCGCAGGAATTCGAGGCTCGTGTCGTAGTAACCGCCGCCGTAGCCGATGCGGTGGCCACGACGGTCGAAACCGAGCAGGGGCACGAGGATGACGTCGAGTTCGTCGGCGGCGAGCAGTTCGCTGTCGGCGCAGACCGGTTCCGGAATCCCGTACCGGTTCGATTCGAGGGCAATGCCGGGACGCCACGCGGCGAAGCGCAGCAGGCGGGTGCCGGCCAGGCGTGGCAGCAGGAACTGCTGGCCGCGGTTGCGCAGGCTCGCGACGACGCTGTGCAGCGGCAACTCGCCGTCGATCGCCCAGTAGCCGGCGACGCGGGGGTCGGTGAGGAATTCCGGCAGGTGTTCGAGCGTGCGGGCGACGCCGCTCGCGGCCTCGATGCGCTGCGCGGCGGTCAGTTCGCGGCGGCGTGCGCGCAAGCCGCTGCGCAACCGGTTGCGCTCGTCGTCAAAATTCATGCGCGCCGCATTGCCAAAAAAAGGTGGCGTCCTCCGCTGTGCCGATGCACATCTAACGACCTTGAACCGTCGGGTTCAGGTGGGAGTGCTCTGCGCGGTCATCAGGCTTTCCGCTCGTGGCGGACGTGCACACCGACCGGCGCATGGCCGTCCCGGGGTCGCTACAGGAACAAGGCAATATGTTGGAATGCGCTGTCGCACACTGCCGAGGACACCGGGGGCTATTGTAGTGACGGCGGCAAACCGGCATCAAGCTTCGATTTGATCGTCTGCAGATGTTGTGCCAGTTCACTGCGGTGCGTCGTCGAACGCTGCTGCAGGTCGAGCAGTTCGTGGGCGATGTTGAGCGCGGCGAGCACCGCGATGCGGTCCAGGCCACCGCCCCGGTTGCTGCTGTTGCGCAGCTCGCGCAGCTTGCCGTCGAGGTAGGCGGCTGCCGCGATGAGCCCCGCGCGTTGCTCGGGCGAGGCGCCGATCAGGTATTCGCGATCGAGGATGCTGACCGAAATCGGTTCACTCATGCCTGGTTCTGCTCCAGCGACTTCAATCGGCTGATCATCGCCTCGACGCGCGAACGCGCCTGTTCATTCTTCGCCATCAGGCTCGCGCGCTCGTTGGCGAGCTGTTCCTGGCTCTGGCGCAGGCTGCGGTTCTCCTCGCCGAGGCGCCGGCACAGCTCGACGAGTCGGTCGACGCGCGCACCGATTTCGGCGACCACGCTCAGGGCTGGATCGTGCTCGGACATGGTCGGGACTATACACCGGAAAATGACCGTTCAAGGCCGTGCCGCGATGGCAGTTCGCCGCTGCGTGGTGCGCTCGCGCAGGAACGCGAAGCACTGCCCGGGGGGCAGCGCCTTCGACAGCCAGTGTCCCTGCACTTCATCGCAGCCCTGCTCGCGCAGGTACTCGACCTGCTCCTCGACTTCGACGCCCTCGGCGACGACGTTCAGGCCGAGCGAGTGGGCCATCGTGATGACGGTCGCGGTGATCGCCTCGTCGTCGGGATCGGTCGTGATGTCGCCGACGAATTCCTTGTCGATCTTGAGCGTATCGATCGGCAGGCGCTTGAGGTAGGCAAGCGAGGAATAGCCGGTGCCGAAGTCGTCGATCGACAGGGTGACGCCGACCGCCTTGAGCTGGCGCAAGGTCGTGATCGACTGCTCGGCGTTCGCCATGACCATGCTCTCGGTCAGCTCGAGCTCGAGCTGGTTCGGCGCCATGTCGTTGTCGGCGAGGATGTCGCACAGGCGCTGGGTCAGTTCGCCGCGCTGCAGCTGCAACACGGAAATGTTGACCGACATCGAGATGTCGCGCAGCCCGGCCCGGTGCCAGGCCGCGAGCTGCGCGCAGGCCTGGACGAGGACCCAGTCGCCGATCTCGAGGATGAGGCCGGTCTCCTCGGCGATCGGGATGAACACTGTCGGCGGCACTTCGCCAAGTTCCTCGCTGTGCCAGCGCAGCAGCGCCTCGACGCCGGTCAGGCGATCGTCGAGCAGGGACAGTTTCGGCTGGTAGACGATCGAGAACTCGCCGCGTTCGAGTGCCTTGCGCAGCGCGCCGATCATGGTCGCGCGCAGGCGTGCGGCGGCATCCATCGATTCGGTGTAGACCATCCATGTCTTGCGCCCGCGCTCCTTCGCCTGGTACATCGCGGTGTCGGCGAACTTG
The DNA here is from genome assembly GCA_964587775.1 of uncultured Dokdonella sp. Taxonomy (GTDB): domain Bacteria; phylum Pseudomonadota; class Gammaproteobacteria; order Xanthomonadales; family Rhodanobacteraceae; genus Dokdonella. The sequence continues at coordinate 216,829 of CAZPLY010000002.1, read as the reverse complement.
AGCAGGTCGGTCGGCGTCTGCCCGTGGTCCGGATACAGGCTGATGCCGATCGACGGCGAGATGACGACGTCCTGGCCATCCTCGAGTTCGAGCGGTTTCTCGAACGCGGTGATCAGTTTCTGGGCGACGCGTTCGGATTCCGTCGCGTCGACGACGTCCTCGAGGACGACCGTGAATTCGTCGCCACCGATGCGCGCCACCGTGTCGCCGTCGCGCACGTTGTCGCGAAGGCGGCTGCCGGCAGCTTTCAGCATGCGGTCGCCGGCGGCGTGTCCCATCGAGTCGTTGACGTGCTTGAAGCGGTCGAGGTCGAGGAACAGCACGGCCACCTTGCGCCCGCCGCGGCGAGCGCGCACGACCGCGTGGCCGAGTCGTTCGGCGAGCAGGGTGCGGTTGGGCAGGCCGGTCAGGGTGTCGTAGTTGGCGAGGTAGCGCAATTCCTGTTCGTTGCGCTTGCGCTCGGTGATGTCGGTCAGCACCTGCACGAAATGGGTACGCTCGCCATGGGCGTCGCGCACTTCCGAACTCTGCAGCCAGGACAGGAATTCGTCGCCATCCTTGCGCCGCTGCCAGAGCTCGCCGCGCCAGTGGCCCTCGCTCATGATGGTGTCGCGCAGCGTCTGGTAGTGCTCGGGCGAATGCTGGGCGCAGTTGAGCAGGGCCGCCGAGCGCCCGAGCACTTCATGCTCCTGCCAGCCGGTGATGCGCGTGAAGGCCGGGTTGACCGAAACGAAGCGGAACTCGAGATCGGTCACGGTGACCGCCTCGCCCATGCTGCTGATGACTTCCTGGGCGATCCGCCGCTCCCGTTCCGCTTCGCGCGTCGCGGTCACGTTGCGTACGGTGCCGCAGATGCGCAGCGGCCGTCCCGCTTCGTTGCGCTCGACGATCTTGCCGCGCGCGAGCATCCAGATCCAGCTTTGGTCCGCCAGTTGGACCCGCTGCTCGGATTCGAACAGGGCGGACTTGCCGGTGATGTGGTCGTCGAGGCGCTGCGCGATCATGCGCTGGTCGTCGCCGTGCACGCTCGTGCGCAGCCACTCGTAGACCGAAAGCGTCTGCTCGCGCTGGCTGCCGAGCGAACGGTCGGCGCTCAGCACGGCGAGTTCGCCGCTGTCCATGTCGAGGTCCCAGAACATGTCGCTCGAACCCCAAAGCGCGAGCCGGAGTCGGTCCTCGCGCTCCTTGATCTCGCGATGGTGGCGGCGTTCCTCGGTCCGCTTGCGCCGCTGCGCGTCCCACAACACGAGGACCGCGAGCAGGCCGATCAGCGTGTAGACGATCTTCATCGGCAGGCTGTTCCACCAGGCCGGCTTGACGACGATCGCGAGCGTCCTGCCGGCCTCGTTCCAGTAGCCGTCGTGGTTGCTCGCCTGCACGCGGAACACGTAATGACCGGGATCGAGGTTCGTGTAGGTGGCATCGTGGCGCGTGTCGGCCTCGACCCAGCGCTCGTCGAATCCATCGAGCCGGTAGCGGAAACGGTTGCGCTGCGGTGCGGTGAAATCGAGTGCGGCGAACTCGAGGTGGATCAGGCGGTCGTCCTGCGCGATCTCGATCGCCTCGCCACTGAGGTTCGTCGTCTCGCCGGCCGTGCCGACCCGGATCTCGGTGATCACGACCGGAGCCGCGAAGCGGCTTGACGCGATCGTCGCCGGCGCAAGCAGGTTGACCCCGTTGACGCCGCCGAACGCGAGCTGGCCGTCGCGCAGGGCGAACGCGGCGCCGCCATTGAACTCGAGGCCCTGCAGGCCGTCCTTCAGTGAAAACTGCTTGAACGTCGAGGTGGCGCGGTCGAACGACGCGATGCCGCGGTTCGAGCTGAGCCAGAGCCGGCCCATCGCGTCCTCGAGGATGCCGTACACGGTCGCGTCGGGCAGGCCGTCGCGGGTCAGGTAACGCGTGAAGCGCGGCGGGCCGTCGCCGAGGGCCGCGAGATGGTTGAGCCCGCTGTGGGTGCCGATCCACAGGCTGCCGTCGGCGCTCTCGTGGATCGAGCGCACGATGTTGCCCGACAGCGAGCGCGCGTCGGCGACGTCGTGGCGGAACACGCGCAACGAGCCGTCCCGCGGTTCGATCAGGTTGAGACCGTCGAGCGTGCCGACCCAGATGCGCCCGTTCGAATCCTCGCGCAGGGCGAGGACCTGGTCGTGGCTGAGGCTCGCCGGATCACCGTCGCGATGGCGCCAGGTGGTCCAGCTGCGCTCGCGCGGCACGTAGCGGGTGACTCCGCTCGCATGCGAGCCGAACCAGACGGCGCCGTCGCGGGCCAGGATCATCGCGCGTCGGCCGCGTTCGGCGAGCTGCGCCTCCCGGCTCAACTCTTCGGGCAGGACCGTGATCGCGCCAGTCGCCGGATCGATCAGGCCGATGCCGAGATTGCTCGCGAACCAGATGCGCCCGGCCGAGCCGCGCGCAAGCGCCTCGACGGCGACCCGCTGCGAGCGGTCGGTGCCGAACGCCTCGGCGATGTCTTCCCCGTGATACGTGAAACGCGAGGTTCGCAGGTCGTAGCGCTTGAGGCCGTCGCCATCGGTGCCGAACCAGAGCTGGCCGGTCTCGTCTTCGAAGATCGCGCGGATGTTGTTCGCACTGGCCTGTTCGCGGGCCGGATCGTGGTCGGCGATGTAGCGGAAGGCCGCGCCGTCCGGATCGGTCGAGCTCAGGCCCATCGATTCGCTGCCGACCCAGAGCAGGCCCGAGGCATCGACCAGCAGGGCGGTCACCGATGCCTGCGGCAGGCTGCCCGGCATGCCGCGGTCGGGACGTATCCAGCGCACATTGCCACGCGCGGTGTCATGCACGAGCAGACCATCGCCGCGCGTGCCGAGCCAGATGCGCCCGGCGCGATCCTCGACCAGCGAACTGATGGGGTGCCGGCTGTCGATCCTGGCGACCCGGACCGCCGCGCCGTTGGCCGGATCGATCCGGAACAGCGCATCCGCCACGGTCACGAAAATCTGGCCGTCGCGGCCCTCGATGATGCTCGTGGCATCGATGATCTGGCCAGCGGCGACGCGTTCGCTGCGCTCGCCCCCGCGGCGCACGCGCAGCACGCCGCTTTCGGCGCCGGCCCACAGCGAGCCGTCGCCGGCCAGCAGGATCGCGCGCACGCCGCCGGTGTCGCTGCCGTCGGCGACCTCGATCGTGCGTCGCGTGACCCCGGCGGGATCGAGCAGGTCGAGTCCGTGGCGCGTGCCGATCCACAACCCGCGCGCCGGATCGAACGCGAGCGCCTGGATCGATTCGCGTTCATTGCGCGCCGGCGCATCGGCGGCCAGCGTGAACGGCTCGAACCGGCCTTCGGCAGGATCAAGCCGGGCAACGCCTCCGGTCAGCGTGCCGATCCACAGGCGGCCGGTGGCGTCCTCGCTGATCGCGCGCACGACGCTGTCAGGCAGGCTGCGCGGATCGTCGGCATCGTGCTCGTAGCGCTTGAATCCATAACCGTCGTACTGGTGCAGGCCGCCCTGGGTCCCGACCCACAGGAAACCGGTGCGATCCTGGTACAGCGAGTGGATCGAGTTCTGCAGCAGGCCTTGTTCGTCGTCGAGGCGATCGAAGTAGTATTCGCGTTCGGATGCCAGCACCGGCAGCCAGGCGAGCGCGAGCAGCGCGCCGACCAGAAGGCGGGCCCACAGGCAATCGCGTTGCCGAACACTCCCCTGTGGCCACGCTAGGATCATGTCGACGCGTGCCATCCCCGAACGATGACGCCCACGCGCCAGAATTCGAGTGTAGGCAATCGCGACTGCGCGCGCCATTGCACGCAAGGCATGCCCCGCGACGTCGCAGCGCTCGCTTGCCGTGTTGCATCACGCGCGTGTTCCGGTACTAGAATCGCCCCGACTGCCGCCGCCTGCGATGCCGATGACCGCTATCCCGACCCATGCCGAACTGGCAACGACCCTCGCGCGCCTGCGCCTCGGCGTCGGCGCGAGCGAGCTGCATGGCTCGCTGGTCGGCTACCTGTGCGCGGGCGGACGCGCCGGCGCCGGCGACTGGCCGGTCGCGCTCGAGCTCGACCACGGCGATGGCGGCTTCGAGGACACGGTCTTCGCACGACTGCATCACTTCTGCCGCGAACAACTCGACGACGAGGACCTCGGCTTCGAACCGCTCCTGCCCGACGACAACGAGCCGCTCGCCCGACGCGGCGACGCGCTGGTCGAATGGTGCCGCGGCTTCCTCGGCGGGGTCGGGCTCGCCGGCAGTGCCGGCGGCGCCGCATTGTCGGGCGATGCGCGCGAGATCCTCGGCGACCTCGCCGCGAACGCGGGTTCGCGCTTCGATTACGACGACGATGACGGCGACGAGACCGCACTCGTCGAGGTGCTCGAGTTCATCCGCGTCGGCGTGCTCCTGCTGCACGAGGAGATGAACCACGCCCCGCGCCGGCGCGCGCAGCCCGCGGCGTCGAGCCGCCGCATCCATTGACCGGACCTGCATGATCGACAGCAAGGAGTTTGCCCGCCGCCGCCGCCAGCTCATGCGCATGGCAGGCCGCGACGCGATCGTCATCGTGCCGGCCGCGCCGCAGCGCGTGCGCAACAACGACGCCCACTATCCGTACCGCCAGGACAGCGACTTCCATTACCTCAGCGGTTTTCCCGAGGCCGACGCGGTGCTCGCCCTGATCCCGGGCCGCGCCCAGGGCGAAGTGATCCTGTTCTGCCGCGAACGCAATCCGGAGCGCGAGCGTTGGGACGGCACGCGCGCCGGGCCCGAAGGCGCGGTCGCCAGCTACGGCATGAACGACGCGTTCCCGATCGACGATATCGACGACATCCTGCCCGGCATGATCGAGGGACGCTCGCGCGTCTACTACCACTTCGGACGCGACACCGACTTCGACCTCAAGTTGATCGGCTGGGTCAACCGCGTGCGCGCGATGGTCCGCCAGGGCGCGCGGCCGCCGCACGAATTCGTCGCCCTCTCGCACCTGCTGCACGACCTGCGCCTGTACAAGTCACGGGCCGAACTGCGCGTCATGCGCAAGTCCGCTCAGATCGCCGCCGAGGCCCACGTGCGCGCGATGCGTGCGACCCGACCCGGCATGAACGAGCACGAGATCGAGGCCGAACTGCTGCACACGTTCCGCCGGCATGGCGCCGTGCCGAGCTACGAGCCGATCATCGGCGGCGGCGCGAATGCCTGCGTGCTGCACTACCGGGCGAACAATGCCGAGTTGCGCGACGGCGACTTGCTGCTCGTCGACGCAGGCGCCGAATACGCGTGCTATGCCTCGGACGTGACCCGGACCTGGCCGGTCAACGGGCGCTTCTCGACCGAACAGCGCGCGCTGTACGACATCGTGCTCGCCGCGCAGGCCGCCGCGATCGACGAAGTGCGTGCCGGGCGACCGTTCGATGCGTACCACGAGGCGGCCGTGCGCGTGATCACGCGCGGCCTGATCGAACTCGGCCTGCTCAAGGGACCGCTTGCCGACGACCTCGCCGCGCATCGTTACCGGCGCTTCTACATGCACAAGACCGGACATTGGCTCGGCCTCGACGTGCACGACGTCGGCGATTACCGCGTCGACGACGAATACCGCGTGCTCGAGCCTGGCATGGTCGTCACGGTCGAGCCGGGCATCTACATCGCGCCCGACCTCAAGGGCGTGCCGGCACGCTGGCGCGGTATCGGCATACGCATCGAGGATGACGTCGTCGTGACGAGCGGCGACCCCGAGGTGCTGACGCGTGCGGTGCCCCGCGATGCCGATGCGATCGAGGCCCTGATGGCGCGGACCTGACGCGGACCGCGCGGCGTGCTTCAGCCGCGCCCGTTGCCGCCTTCGTCGTCGACCCGGGCCAGCACCGACGGACGCTTTGCGCCGGCGAATCGCTTGGCCCAGTAGGCTTCGTCGAGCCTGCTCAAGCTGACCCGCTTGCCGCTCGAGGGGGCATGGATGAAGCTGCCGTCGCCGAGGTAGATGCCGACGTGCGAGATGTGCTTGCCGGCCGTGCGGAAGAACACGAGGTCGCCCTCGCGCAAGTCGGCGCGCGCGATCGCACGGCCGTCGAGGAACTGGGCCGCCGAACTGGCCGGCAGTTCCGCATCGAGCCCGTGCCGGAACACGTAGCGCACGAAGCCGCTGCAATCGAAACCGGTCGACGGTTCGCGCCCGCCGCGCCGGTAGCGCGTGTCGAGCAGACGATGGGCCAGCGAGGTCAGGGTTTCGCGCGGCGAGTATGTCGGTCCGGCCGGTTCATCGCCGCGCGCGCGGGCAAGCGGCGCGAGCACGCCGGCGAGACCCGGATCGAGGCGCCAGGCCGACGGCTCGGCCCCCTGAGCGGGCGCCGGGCCCAGGCCAAGGACGAACACGCTGGCGAGCAGGACGGCGATCGAATACAGGCGGAAGATCGGCATGCGCAGGGTTTGGCCAGGGTGGTCGGAAAGGGCGGTCGCTCGCCCCGGCGACGGCCGCGGCGCGCGGAAAATAGCAAAGCGGCCCCGCGCCGGTGTTTGCAAGACGTTAAGAATGGCGCGCCGGAACGCGCCTGCGCGCTTGCGCCGCGGTGCGGTCGGCGCCTGGCCTGTTCCGTCGCCGCTCACGCGCTGCGTGCAAGGCTCGTCCGCTACAAGCCTTGGAGCCGACGCGATGAACCACGAACGCACGCCCGCTGCGCCAACCAAGCCCGCTTCGGGCTATCCGCACGAGCAACCACTGCCGGGTCCGCCGAAGTTGCCGGGCCGCGGTCGGCCCGACGAGCCGCAGAATGATCCGCGGCGCAAGCCCGGCCAAAGTCCCGAAGAAGAGTGAGCGCTCCGGCCGGGCCAGCTGACAGGCGAACGTCGTAGCCGCTCCCGCCCTCCGTGGAGTCCGCGCCGGCGCGTTCGGACGTTCGCTCGCGAACCATGTTTCGGCGGGTCGGGGCTCGCGCAAGTCGATGCTATAAAGCGCTTCCGTTACCGCCTTGCGAGGCTCCGTGCGCCCGTTCCGTGCATTGCGGCTCGATCGTTCGACGAAGTTGCGGCCGTGCCCGCAGCCGCTGGCGGCGCACCCGGGTATCGCGATCGCCGCTGAGGCGAGTCGCCAGCGCGGCGCGCGTGCGTGCGTGCGCGGCCTGCTCGCCGTGCTGCTCGCCGCATCCGCGGGGTCGATCGCCGAAGCGCGCGAACTGGCCGGCGACGAACAGGTGCTGTTCGTGCCGACGATCGCGCGCCCGGGCGCGGCCGGTCGCATCGACGTCCGCATCGAGGCCTGGGTGCACGAGCGCGAGGCGCGCCCCGGTTCGAGCGCGGTGTTCGCGCGCTGGCTCGACCTCGATCTCGACGCGCTGCCCGCTGCACGGCGCGCATTGTTCCTCGAGCGCTCGCAGTTGTTCCGGGTCGATTCGGAGCGTCGCAAGGACTTGCGCGTCCGCTTCGCCGATGGCAGCGAAGCCGCCTTGCCGCGCACGCGCGCGGACGGCCGCAGCAGCACGCAGGTGGACGCCGATGCGGCCCTCGTCGGCGCGGACGGTTCGGTCACGTTCGAACTCGTCATGCCGGCCGGCGATCAGCGGCGCTTCGCGGGCCGCGCGGTCTGGGTCGACGACGAAGGCGTCTCGGTCGTCTCCGACATCGACGACACGATCAAGCTGTCGCGCGTGACCGACCGTCGCGAACTGCTGCTCAACACCTTCGCGCGTCCGTTCGCGGCGGCGCCCGGCATGGCCGCGCGCTACCGCGATCTCGCCCGCGAACCGGCCACGCGCTTCCATTACGTGTCCTCGAGTCCGCTGCAGCTGCTGCCGCCGCTCGCGCGCTTCCTCGACGCGTCGGGATTCCCGGCCGGCAGCATGCACCTGCGCGAGACGACCTCGTTGCGCCGGCTGTTCGGCAAAGGCACCGATTCACGCACGCACAAGCTGACGACGATCCGCGCCCTGCTCGCCGATTTCCCGCGTCGCCGTTTCGTCCTCGTCGGCGACTCCGGCGAACACGATCCGGAAATCTATGCCGACATCGCGCGCGCCCATCCCGGCCAGGTCATCGCGATCGGCATCCGCGACGTGACCGGCGAGCCACGCGATGCGGCGCGCTACCGCGCGACATTCGCGGGACTCGACGAGGGCCTGTGGAGCGTGTTCTCGAGTGTTGCCGACTGGCCGCTCGTGGCTGCGCCGCACTGAACCGCCCGGGCGGCGAACGCGGGGCTGCAACCCCGTGTTCGCCAGCGCAGCGGCCGTCACGGACCGTCGAAGCCATCGGCGAAGATCAGCTCGCTCGAACAGCCGCTCACCTTGATGTCGTCGACGTACCAGCCTTCCTTTGCCACGCTGCTGTCGGTGCCGAGGCGGAAGCGAAGGCGGATGTCCTGGCCTGAGTAATCACCGAGGTCGATGACCACGGGACCGTCGGTATAGGGCCGCGCCGGGTCGTTGCACCACGCATCGAGACCGGTCAGCGGATTGCCGAAGCCCGAGCCGACCGGGCCGCGATAGCCACCACCGGCGATGATCTTGCTGGCGGGGACCTGGCTGAAAACGACGCCGCCATCCGTGGAGACCTCGAGGATGCCGCCATCCCAGCATGCCGCGGTCGATTGTTCGATCTGGCGCCAGTTGGCGAAGCTCAGGGTCAGCGGGTTCTCGTTCGCCGGCAACGCGATCGTCGGCGAGATCAGGCGCTGGTCACTGACCGTGGCCAGATTGGCCGCATGCCAGGCGTGCGTGCCCGACTGTGGACGGGCCGTGCTGCGCGTCCACGTGCTCGCACCGGTGCTGCCGGTCGTCGTCCAACCGTTCGTGCCGGCGTCGACGGTGTCGAGGAACAGCGTGGTCTGGGTCTGGCCGATGTCGCACTGGCCCGGGGCGAGCGCGGTGCGGAAGCTCGAGGCGAGCGACATGCTGCCGGTGCCGCAGTGGTTGCTCGGGGTGACGCGCCAGAAATACGTGGTCGCGCCGTTCAACGGGAAGTCGAGCGTGTAGCTCGTCGTGACGACCGTCTCGTCGACGAGGATGGTCGTGAACGTCGCATCGGAAGCGAGTTCGACGCGATAGCCCGTGGCCGAGGGCTCGGCGTTCCAGGTCAGGGTCGGCTGGCTGCCGATGCCGGTCGCGCCATTGACCGGCTGGACAAGGGTCGACTTGCCGGGCGCGGCCGCACTGAGACCGAACGGGATCGGAAGCGGCACGCTGTGCGTTCCGCTCGTCGCGGTGACCGTCATGGTGTACTCGCCTGGCGTGGCCGCAGCGAGATTTCCGACCGTCAGCACAACCGTGCCGGGCGGGGTCGTCAGCGGATTCGGGGAAACGCCCGCCGCGCTGCCGGTTGGCTCGCCCGAGACCGCGAACGCGATCGGATCCTCGAAACCCGGATCGATCCCGACCGCGATCGAGACGCCCGCGCTGCCCTGGCTTGCGCAGACCCCGACCGTGGTCGGCGTCGGGGTCTGCGTGAACGGAGCCGTGCTGATGCCATTGAGGATGCTCGGGGCGATCCCGAGCGGGTCGAGATGATCCTTGAGGCGCGTCGCCGGTGTGCCGAGGCCTTCCCAGGCGTGGCTGAACTTGCCGTATTCGTCGGACAGGTCCGCGCCCGTCGCGCCGCAGAATGAAGCGCCGCCACTGAGCACGCCGACCAGGCGCTGCTGTGCATTGTAGAGCGGAGATCCCGATGACCCGCCCTCGGTCACGCTTGGCGGCAGCGCGCCTCCGGCAGGAAACGCCGGCAACAACGGCGGCGTCGGATCCCAGAGGACGCGCCAGTGCACGCCGTTCGATGCGGCGATGCTGCCGGTCAGCATGTCCTGCTCGATGAACGTGATGCGCTTCTCGTCGACGCCCGGATGGTGGATGCTCGCGCACAGACCCGTGGTCAGCGTGGCGTCGCCCGGCGCCGCACAGGTCGAGGCGGTCGGCGTGCGGTCCCAGCCCTCCCAGTACAGGTCGAACGCGGGATTGGCCGGCTGGGTCAGTTCAACGAGGGTCGTGTCCGAACACTGCGTGCCGTCTGTGCAGCCGCCGCCGGAAAACGGATTGATCGTCGCGGCCCGAAAGCTCGCCCCGGTATTCGAAATGTTCGGATCGCGCGGCACGACGACGCCGCTCGCCGCGGTGCCCGGGCGTCGGCAGGTCGGCGACTCGTAGTTCCAGTACACGACCATGCTCGGCGCCGTGGCCGCCGTCACTCCGCAATGCGTGGCCGTGATGAAGTACATGCGCCGGTCGTTGGCCGTGTTGTTGACGAGCGAACCGGTGCAGGCATCGGTTCCACCAACCGAATACGCACCGACCGCGCGCCGCGGCAGGTTCCAGGGGTCGCCCGGCGTCAGGCAGGTCGTGTCGGTGTTGCAGCTGCCCGAGCGCAGACCGGCCTCGTTGCGACAGGCCTTGCCGTCGCCGCCAAGGTCGATGCCAGGCTGCTGGTAGCCCTTGAGACCGGTGCCGAATCCGCGATAGCCCTGGTTGATCCGGGTCAATTCGAGGACGACGCTGCCGCGGCTTGCGCTCGGCACGTCAAGTTCGATGACGACATCATCGGAAGCGATGATCGGTGTCCACAACTGCTCGTGCTCGTTGTTGTGTGCCTCGGTGTACGGCCCGGCCGACTGGCTGCGATCCGCGGCATGCACGAACAACTGCGCGCCGGCCGGCAACCGGTAGCGCGTGAATCCGAAGTTGAACGACGCGGTTTCCTTGCCGGTCACGCGCAAGCGCCAGATGCTCGTATCGCCCGACTGCCGCCATGTGCCGGCCGTGTGCGGCGTGATCATGACTTCGGTCGCGATCGCGAAGCGCGGCGGCTTGCCGGCTGCTTCGTTGAACGCATCGTCCTCGGCGATCGTGCGCAGGTCGAGTGCCGCGAGCGAGCGCGTCTCGACCGCATCGATCGACATCGTCGGGTCGCTCCAGCTCGCCGGCTGCTGCGGCGCGGCCGCTGACACCATCGCGCAGGCGAGCGCCAGCGCGAGTGCACAAATTGATCTGAAACGGTTCATTGCCGAACTCCCCGGATGCATGACATCGCGCTCGCGCTGCGACACGACGCTCCCGGCCACGCTATACGCACCAACCTGCGCGAACGATGAATGGCGCGCGGGCCGGCTGTCCGGCAGGTGAACGATCAGCACGGGAATGGCATGATCGGGATCCTTGCCGTCGCGCGTGCGCGCATGCGGCCGAACCCAGGGGACACTTCGATGGCAATGCATCCGTGGCTGGCTGCGGGAATAGTCTTGCTCGCGGGATCGGGCTCGCTCGCGCACGCGCAGTCACCGCCGATGCCGACCGAGGGGATCGGGATCGACAAGACTCTCGGCGAAGGCGGCAAGATCGAACTGCGCCGCCGCTGGTTCGAGGAAACGCGCCGCCTGCGCGAATTCGCCGATGCGGGCGAACTGCGCGGCCTCGCGATGCGCGAACAACGACACTTCATGGCCCAGCGCGCGCCGCTGCACCTCAGCAACGAGCCGTTCTGGCGTTCGGTCGGCCCGTCGCCGATGAACATGGGCAGCTGGGTCATGGGCCCGGTTGCCGGACGCACGACCGCGCTCGCCGTGCGCGATGGCGACGACGACACGCTCTACCTCGGCACCGCGGCCGGCGGCCTGTGGAAATCGACCAACGCCGGAACGACCTGGCAACGCCTGTCCGACAGCCTCGATACGCCGAGCATCGGCTCGCTGTTCGTGACCGCCGGCCGCACGCCGGACCAGGACGAACTCTGGGTCGGCACCGGTGAGGCCTATGCGGGCGGCTGCGCCGGTTACTTCGGACAGGGCCTCTACTACTCGGACAACGGTGGCGCGAGCTTCGAACCGCGCAACGGCAACGGCGCGAACGCGCTGAACCTGTCGTTCATCAATGCGATCGCGCGCAGTGCGATCGCGCCACAGACCGTGCTCGCCGGCGGCGGCGGCCAGTGCACCGGCGGCGCCCAGGCGAGCGGTGGCGTCTATCGCACGACCGACGGCGGCCTCAGCTGGACGCGGACGTTGAACATGGGCACCTCGATGGACGTGCGCTTCGACCCGGCCGACCCCGAGGTCGTCTACGCGGCCGTCAACAGCCGCGGCCTGTACAAGTCCGAAAACGCCGGGGAGACCTGGAAGAACGTGTTCGCGACGACCTCGGGCCATGTGCGCATGGCGATCGGCACGAGCAACTCCGCCGTCCTATACGTGCTGACGACGACCACGCTCAATCGCTCGACCGATGCCGGTGCGAGCTGGAATGTGGTCAATGCGTCGGCCTGCGATGGACAGTGCAGCTACAACCTCGCCGTCGACGTGAATCCCGTCGATCCCGACCGCGTGCTGCTCGGCGCGATCCGGCCGTACCAGTCGTCGAACGGCGGCAGCACGCTCAACGTGATGACCTCGACCTGGGGTTCGGCGCAGACCGTCCACCAGGACATCCACAACGTGTACTACTCGCGCACGACGCCGAACAGGCTCTGGATCGGCTCGGACGGTGGCCTCTGGCGCAGCGACGATGGCGGCGCGACGTTCGCCAATCTCAACAACGGCATCCATTCGATCCAGTTCTACGACATCGCCCTCGACGTGCGCGATCCGTACCGCGTGTTCGGCGGTGCCCAGGACAATTCCTCGTCGGTGCGCAATGCCGGCGACGTATGGAACCTGACGTTCGTCAGCGGCGACGGCTTCATGAACTCGTCGCAACCGGCCGACGGCGCCGACCACGGCCGCGTCGTGTTCCAGTCCAGCTATCCGAATGGCGGCCCCTCGATCTACCGTTCGAACAACTTCGGCAGCAGCGGCTTCAGCCGCCTCGCCACGACCGGCACGCGCGGCTCGTTCCCCTGGGTCACGCCGATGGTGTCCACGCGCGGCATGCTGTTCGTCGCCAGCCAGTACGTGTACCGGCGCGGGAATACCGCCGCGGCCTACACCGAGGTCAGCCCTGCCCTCACGACGTCGACGCGCACGATCACCGTGCTCAGCGATCCGGATCCGGCCGGCACCGCGCCATTGCGCCTGTATGCGGGCACCAGCGACGGCATCCTGCACCGCACCGATGACGCACTCGCCGCGAGCCCGGCATGGATCGCGGGAACGCCGACCGATGGCAGCCGGATCACCGACATCGCCTACGAGCGTGCCGCGCCGGATGTCGTCTACACGACCCATTCCGCATTCACGACGCCGCGCCTGCGCCGATCGCTCGACGCCGGCCAGACCTGGCTCGCGATCGGCGATGGATTGCCACCGGTGCCGGCCAACAGCGTGGCGATCGACCCGCTCGATGCGAACCGCATCTTCGTCGGCAGCGACGTCGGCGTGTACGTCAGCCGCGATCGCGGACTCACGTTCGAACCCATGATGCTCGGCATGCCGCCCGGCACGGTCGTCAGTGACCTCGAGGTCGCCACCGGGCCGCACATGCTCGTCGCGGGCACCTACGGCAGCGGCGCGTGGCGCTTCGTACTCGATCCGTCGATCGTCGACGACCGCCTGTTCAGCCACGGGTTCGATCCGCCGACGCCGTGAATCAACGGCACGTTGCCGGGAGCAGCGCGGCCGGCACGCTCGAGTTCGCGGCGGCCGGTCCGACCCCGGCCGCGAGCGGCTGGCGCGCATCGACAGCGCCGCCGAGGGTCAGCACGATTGCGCCGGCCTTCACGCGGGTCGATTGCACGCCTTGGGCCGGCTGGGCGAGCTGCGCGTCCGCTGCGGCTGACGAATGGCAGTGCCGGTGCGATCCGGGTTGGCGTAAGGTTGTTCGTGCCGCTTGCTGCGGCGTGAAGGAGCCCGCCCGATGAAGTCCTGTTCCGCGCCCGCGCCCGCCCTCGCCGCTTCCGCCACGCGCGTGCGCCACGCCGACGCGCCGCAGCGCCGGAGCTGACCACGATGCGTTTCCTGTTCGTGATGCTGCTGTGGGCAATCGTGCTGGTGCTGTGCTGGCCGGTCGCCCTCGTCCTGCTCGTGCTGTGGCCGATCCTGTGGCTGCTGTCGATCCCGTTCCGCATCATCGGCGCGCTGATGGACGGCATCATTGCCCTGATCAAGGCGATCCTGCTGCTGCCGGCACGCATGCTCGGCTATCGACCGCCGGCCTGAACCGGCGCTGCCGGATCAGGCCGGCGAAACGCGCCCGACGATGTCGCCGGCGACGCGATTGCGGCCATCGGCCTGGGCCTGGTAGAGCATCGCGTCGGCGACCCGCACGAGTTCGTCCACGCCTCCGGTCGGCACCCCGGCCGCGGTCGAGGCGACCCCGATGCTCGCACTGACCGTGATCCGGGAGTCGCCGATGCCGATCGTGTTGAGCGAGGCGCGCAGGCGTTCGGCGAACGCACACGCCTGCTCGTGGCCGAGGTCGACGAGGATCATCGCGAACTCGTCGCCACCGAAGCGGAACGCGAAGTTCGTGGTCCCGGCCGCTTCCGCGAGCGTCGCGGCGACGGCGCGCAGCGCACGGTCGCCGGCCTGGTGGCCGAGCAGGTCGTTGATCGACTTGAAGTGGTCGATGTCCAGCAGGAGCAGGTGGATCGAGGCGTGCGCATGCGGCATGCGTTCGAGCAGGCGGCGCGCACGCCGCTCGAATTCGCCACGATTGAACAGGTGGGTCACCGCATCGCGTCGCGCTTCCTGGCGCAACGCCTCGTAACGCTGGCGATAGGTCAAGGCACCGAACAGCATGCCGAGCGGCCGTTCGTGCGCTTCGTCCGCGTGCGGCGATTCGCTGGCGGCGCGGCGCAGGTATTGGCCGATCATCAGCGAATAGGCGACGGCTGCGACGAGCTTGCCGAGCAGGCCGCCGTAGCCCGCCTGGAGCGGCACGTTGTAGGCGAGATGGAGCACCGCGAAGAAGCCGAGCTGGTCGAACGCGAGCACGCCGGCCGCGACGAGCCACAGGCGCAACTCGATCGGCCAGGACGAACTGCGCGAAAGGCGCTCGTAAAGCAGGATCACGAGCAGGCAGTCGATGAACAGCAGAACGCTGCCCCAGAGCATCAGCGCCCCTAGCTGGTCGAGCAGATGCAGGTCGCTCGCGGCACCGCCGACCGGCGGGACGTTGACGTGCCCGGCGAGCACGCCGACGAGCAGGGCGGCAAGCACATTGCCGAAAACGAGACCGTAGATCGGCTGGCGCGCGACCGTCGCATCCTCGCGGATGTAGAGCAGCAGGATGAAGAAGAACTTGCCCGAGAACAGCACGACCGAGCCGGGCGACAGGACGAGACCGGGGGCGAACTGCACGTACAGGTTGGCGGCGAGATAGGTCTCGAGGAAATGCAGGCTGCCGATCGCGGTCAGGAACACGCCGAGGCCGATGCGCCGCCGCGCATGGAACAGCAACAGCATGCCTGCGCCGTAGAGCAGCAGTTCGCATGCCAGCAACAGCAATTCGCGAGCCATGCATCGAGCATAGCCGACGCACGCCGCGCCTGCCCCGCACGCGGTCGGCGCGGGCGCGCTTCAGGCCGCCGCGGCGCGCCGCCAGATCACGCAGCGGTTGTTCGCCGGCAGCTCGTGATCGGCGCTGCGGGCGAAGCCGGCGCTGCGCGCGAGCGCGTCGACCGCAGCGAGATCACGGATGCCCATGTGCGGGGCACGCGCGCGCAAGTCCACATCGAACGCGGCATTGCTTTCGCTCGTGTAGCGGCCGCCGATGTTGAACGGGCCGTAGATCGCGAGCACGGCATCGCCGGCAAGCACCGACGGCAGGCGCGCGAACAGATGCTCGACCTCGCGCCAGGCCATGATGTGCAGCGTGTTCGCGCTGAACACCGCATCGAATTGCGCGACGGGCCATGTCTCGCCGGCGACATCGAGCTCGATCGCGGGCGGCGTGTTCGGCAAGTCTGCCTCGTCGAGCCAGGCACCGATGCCGGGCAGGCACGCGGCGCGATCGGACGCCTGCCAGACCAGGTGGCCGAGCGCACCCGCGAAGTGCACGGCATGCTGGCCGGTGCCGCTGCCGATCTCGAGCACGCGACGGCGATCGGCGAAGCACGTGCGCAGTACCGCGAGGATCGGTTCGCGGTTGCGCTCGCAGGCCGCCGACCACGGCTTGTGCTCAGTGCCGCGCATCGGCCTCGATCCCGCTGACCATGGCCTCGTCGTCGCGAGGGCGCGCGAACAGGCGCGCGGTGACGCGCCAGCCAAGCACGAATCCGCAGGCGAGCAGCACGGCCGAGAGCAGGAACGCCGCGCCGGGCAGGTGCAGGACCGCATCGGCGCCGATGAAGGCGGCGAAGACCTGGGTGAACAGGAACGGCCCGAAGATCGTCGCGAGACCGGCAAGGCTGCTGATCGCGCCCTGCAGGCGCCCTTGTTCATGCGGGTCGACCTGCTGGGTCATGATCGATTGCGAGGTCGGGCCGCCGAGTCCGCTCAACGCGAGCAGCGGGATGCCGAGCAGGAACACGACCGGATGGCTGCCGAAGCACAGCGTCAGGAAACCGCCGATGCCGAACACGAGACCGGCCAGCATGAGGCGACGCTCGCCGAAGCGCGGCACGAGCTTGCGGATCAGACCGGCCTGGACGATGCCGCTGCAGACGCCGACCAGGCCGAGCGTGTAGCCGACCTCCTTCGGACCCCACTGGAACCGGTACTCGGTGAACAGCACGAAGGTCGCGTTCAACGAGTACTGGGCGAGTTGGACGAGGAATACCACGATCGCGAGGCCGAGCGCGAGCGGGTAGCGTCGCAGCAGGCGCAATGCGCCGAGCGGGTTGGCGCCCTTGAGGTCGAAGCGCGGCGTGCGCCGTTCCTTCGGCAGCGACTCGGGCAGGATAAGCCAGCCATAGCAGAAATTGGCGAGGGCGAGTCCGCCGGCCACCCAGAACGGCAGCCGCGGCGACACGCTCGCCAGCAAGCCGCCGAGGGCCGGGCCGATGATGAAGCCGAGACCGAACGCGGCGCCGAGCAGGCCGAACGCCGCGGCGCGTTTCTCCTTCGGGGTGACGTCGGCGATGTAGGCATTCGCGGTCGTGAAGCTCGCCGCGGAGATGCCCGAGACGAGGCGGCCGATGAACAGGACCGGCAACGACTGGGCAAGGGCCATCACGATGAAATCGAGGCCAAGGCCGAGATTCGACAGCAGGATCACCGGGCGACGGCCGAAGCGGTCCGACAATGCGCCCTGGATCGGCGAGAACACGAACTGCATGAGGCCGAACATCGCGCCCATGATGCCGGTCCACTTCGCCGCGGTCGCGATGTCGCCACCGATCATTTCCTGCACGAGGTGCGGGAACACCGGGATGATTATCCCGAACGCGAGCATGTCGAGCATCACGGTGAAGAAGATGAAGATGACCGCGGCGCGACGCACGGGTACGTGGGGAGTTTGTGCGGACATTTTGCCGAGTGGGGGCTGTTTGCCGGGACGGGGCGAACGGTCGTGGCTTGCGCCCTCGCCTTCGATCGCTATCGTTTCGCTTCGATGAAGCGCAGGAATTCCGATCGCGTGCGCGCATCCTCGCGGAAGTCGCCGAGCATCTGGCTCGTGATCATCGACACGCCGCGCTTGTGCACGCCGCGCGTCGTCATGCACTGGTGGACCGCATCGATCACGACGCCGACACCGCGCGGCTTGAGCACGTCGTCGATGCAGTGGGCGATCTGCGCCGTGAGTTTTTCCTGCACCTGGAAACGGCGCGAGTAGGCATCGACGACGCGCGCGAGCTTGCTGATCCCGACCACCTTGTCGGTCGGCAGGTAGCCGATGTGGGCGCGGCCGATGATCGGTGCCATGTGGTGCTCGCAATACGACTCGAACTCGATGTCGCGCAGCACGATCATCTCGTCGTAGCCGGCGACTTCCTCGAACGTACGCCGCAGGTAGGCGGACGGATCGATTGCGTAACCGGAGAACCAGTCGCCGTACGCATCGACGACCCGTTTCGGGGTGTCGAGCAGGCCTTCGCGGGCGGGATCCTCGCCGGCCCACTGCAGCAGCGTGCGGACGGCCTGCTCGGCCTGCTCGCGACTGACGGCGGGCGCTGCGGGGCGGCCGGTTTTCTTGCGCGGGCTGGCCATGCGAATCGGATCTCGACGGACGGGCAGGGGGCGCAGTCTAGCAGCCGCGATCCGATGCCGATCCCGGGATGCCGGGCCGCGTGGCCCGATCGCGACCGGCGTGCTTCAGGACCGGCTCCCGGCGGGCCCGCGCTTGCGGGCGATGGCCTTGCGGGTCGCGGCGCGGCGCGGCGCCTGCGCTTCGAGCGGAGCGAGCACCCATGACAGGGCGACGAGCCGGCTCCGGGCCGGCGACCGTGGCTTGTGCAGCAGCTTCATCAGGCGGACCAGCAAGCGGTTGATCTCGTCGAGCTCGGCATCGCCGACCCAACCCTTGCCGCGCGCGGACCAGAGCTCGCGCCGCGGACCTTCGGCGCGCACCGACGGATCGGCGATCGCACGATGGAAGTCCCGCTCGGCGACGCGCATGACACTCGAAGCGACGCGCTTGACCGCCTCGGCATTCGCCGTCGCGCCGGGCCGATAGCGCAGGCGCAGCGGATCATCGGGTCCACCGCGGGTCCGGTAACGACGGCCGTCCGCGGTCGACTGCTCGTCGATCAGGCCGCCGGCAGCGAGCTGGCGCAGGTGGTAATAGAGTCCGTCGGCCGGCCGACCCATGCGGACCGCGAGCTCGGCGACGCTGACCGCCTCGCCGAGTGCTTCGAGCGTGTCGACGATTTCGATGCGTGTCGGCGAGGCCAGCAACGCGATCTCCTCGGCGCGCTCGATCGCTCCGCTCTTCTTTCGTGCCATGCCGTGGGCTGCCTCCATGTCGGGGTAAACGTTCGATCCGGTCCATCTTGCCCTGCCGCGCTCAATCGACGCGGCAGAACACGGCCTTCAGATAGCGGCTCTCGGGCACGTGAGCGAGCCATGGGTGGTCGGCGCCGGCGCCGGTGACCTTGAGCACCTGCACGCTGCGGTTCGCGTAGAACGCGGCGCGGCGCAGCATGTCGAGGAACTGGTCTTCGCCGACGAGGCCCGTGCACGAACAGGTCAGCAGGATGCCGCCCGGTTTGACGGCCGCCATCGCGAGCTTGTTCATGTCGAGGTATTTCTTCAGCGCCGGGATGACCTGCTCGCGGTCACGCGTCATCTTGGCCGGGTCGAGGATCACGACGTCGAACTTTTCCGCGCGGTTGCCCTGGAAATCGCGCAGCCAATGGAAGATGTCGGCCTGCACGAAACGCACCTTGACCTTGTTGAGGTAGGCGTTCTTCGCCGCGACTTCGAGGATGTCCTCGTCGAGATCGACGCCGACGACCTCGTCGGCACCTCCGATCGTCTTCGCGGCGATCGCGAAACCGCCCGAATTGCAGCACAGGTCGAGCACGCGCTTGCCCGCGCAGAACGCGGCGAGCAGCTTGCGGTTGTCGCGCTGGTCGGCGAAGAAGCCGGTCTTGTGCTTGCTGCCCGGTGCGGCATGGAACTGCACGCCGTGTTCGTGGATGACGACGGGCTTCGGTGCCGGCGGGGTCGCGCAATCGAAGCTTTCCTGCTTCTGCACATGGTCCTCGGCATAGGCGTAGATCGTGCTGTCGGGGAAATGCGCGAGCAGGCAGCGCTTGATGAGGTCGCGTTGCTTGTACATGCCGGCGGCGAAGAACTCGATGACGAGCATGCCGGCGAAGCGGTCGACGACCAGGCCGGACAGGCCGTCGCCTTCGGAGTGGATCACGCGATAGGCGTCGGTCACGGCGTCGAGGCCGAGCAGGTCGCGGCGCAATCCGACTGCCGCGGCGATGCGTCGCGCGAAGAAGGCCTCGTCGAGCGCCTCGTCGGGATCGGCACTGAGCACGCGCAGGGAAATCCGCGAATGGCCGTTGTAGAAGCCGCGGCCGGCGAAGGTTCCGTCGCGGTCGAGGATCTCGACGATGCTGCCCGGCTTCGGCTTCGGTTCGGGCTTTTCGACCATCTTCTGGTAGATCCAGGGATGGTTCGAGCGGCGCTCGATCTTGAGGTGGACGACGGGCAGCGGGTCGGGATGGCGGCTATTCATGCCCGCATGATATTCGAACGACGCCGGCAGGCCGCCCGACGGTCGGGCCGGGACCGGACGCCCGCGACACCTCGCCGCAGCGTTCCGCGCAGATGAATCGCGCCCCAGCGGCCGGCGCCGGTGCGCATGACTTCCGTCGGGCGTTCCGATAGAGTCGCCCCTGATTCGAAGGGGAGTAGCTCTCCCGCTGCCGCGATCGTCAACACGGACCGCACCGCCGGTCCCGGTCCGGCAGGCAGCACGAGGCGCTTTGCGTCACGGGTTGCGAGCAAGACCTTCGCCGACCGACGGCGAAGCTGTGCCCGGAATTCCGAGGCCCTGCAGGTCGCCAACGGCCTGCAGGGCCTTTTCATTCTTCCGGAGTGGTGCATGCAAACGATCGGCTCACCGGGCCTCTGGCTCACCTTCGGCCTCGTGGTCGTCGTTGCCCTCGTCATCGATTTCGTCGTGCTGCGCGCCGGCGGGGCGCACAAGGTCTCGTTCAAGGAAGCCGCTCTGTGGAGCGTGTGCTGGATCGTGCTTGCCCTCGTCTTCAACCTCGGCCTGTGGTGGTGGTTCACCGGGCATGGCGGACGCGAACTGGCCGACGAGGTCGCCCTGCAGTTCCTGACCGGCTATGTCGTCGAGAAGGCGCTTGCGATCGACAACATCTTCGTGTTCCTGCTGATCTTCACGCGTTTCGGCGTCAGCGCCGAGTTGCAGCAGCGCGCCTTGATGGTCGGCATCCTCGGCGCAATCGTGCTGCGCGCAATCCTGATCCTGATCGGTGCGGCGCTGATCGCCCGCTTCCACTGGATCCTCTACCTGTTCGGAATCTTCCTGATCTACACCGGCATCAAGATGGTGCGCTCGCCGAACGACGAGGCGGATTTCGAAGCGAATCCGATGCTGCGCTGGATGCGCGGCCACCTGCGCCTGACCAACGAATTCCACGGCAGCGCGCTCAGCGTGGTCAAGGACGGCGTGCGCTGGTTCACGCCGATGTTCGTCGTGATGGGACTGATCGCGGTCACCGACGTGATCTTCGCGGTCGATTCGATTCCGGCGATCTTCGCGATCACCGAAGACCCGTTCATCGTGCTGACCTCGAACGTGTTCGCCGTGCTCGGCCTGCGTGCACTGTTCTTCCTGCTTGCCGGCATGGCCGAGCGCTTCCACCTGCTCAACTATGGCCTCGCCGCCGTGCTGATCTTCATCGGCATCAAGATGCTCGTGGTCGACATCTGGAAGATCCCGATCGGGCTGTCGCTCGGCATGGTCGCCCTGCTGATCGGCGGTTCGCTGGTCGCGAGCCGCTTTGTCGAGAAACGCATGTAGTCCGCGACGTCGTCGTGCAGTCGCGTGGCGCTGCGACCAGCGTCACGGCATCGCGCTGGAGGCTTGCCGCTCAGCGATCGGGTGGCGGCGGATCGAAGCCGCTTGCGAACAGCGCATCGCCGTCCGCGATGAAGCGCGCGACTAGCGTGCGGTCGCCGAGGCCCGTGAAGACGTACGTCGGCGATACCGACTGGACGATGCCGTTTTCCCGCCAGTCGATGAATGCATGGCCCGTGTTCGGCGTCGCCGTCAGCTCGACCTCGTCACCGCGCACGTAACTGCCGCCACCGGCGGTTTCTCCGGCATCGACGGGGTCGGCCACGGTCGTGATCGTGGCCAGCGGCGCGCCGTCGAAGTAGCAGACCGCGCCGGATGCGGGCGGTGGCGCACTGCTGCCGCAGCCGGCCTGCGCGGCACTGCTTGCGCCGGCATTCTGGATACCGAATGTGGCCATGTCCGTCGCGACCGCATCGAGCGCCCCGTACTGCACGGCGATTTCGTGGTGCGCGTGATACAGCACGACCTGCATGTCGACGAAGCCTTCGGCACCACGTCGCTTCCAGTCCTGCCATTCGACGACCGTGCACGCATCGCTGCCGAGCGCAGCCGGCCGCGGGCATGACGTGAAGTGCGCCCAGCGCAGGTTGCCGGCGGGTCCGCGCTCGAGATCGGCGAGCAGCGCATAGACGCGCGCGAATCGCGCCTGCCGGTTGTCGGGGATCGCCGGCAGCGGACAATCGGAACGCCAGTGTCCGCCATCCTCGTCAGCCAGGCCTTCGGCGAACGCGAGATAGCCGTTGCTCGAGGCGACGACGCTCTCATGCTCTTCGCCGTAGTAGCGGAACGGCTGCGGCAAGTCGATGGCCGCACCGCCATCGTCGTCGGCATCGGCATCGCCGGCCGCGACAAGCGTGAGCGGACTTGCATGGCTCATGTCGATCCAGGCCGACGGACACGCCGCATGCGGTGAACTGCGCAGGCGGTAGCCCCAGGCATCGAACGAGGTCGCGGCATCGCGCTGCGCCGTGGCCGGCACGGGCATGCCAAGGAGGCCGAGCAGCAGGATCGGTACGAAGCGTTTCATCACTGCACCCTCGCGCTGAATGCTTCGGTGTTGCGGTCGGTATTCGAGCCGGCGACGACGTCGAGTGCGGACAGGAAGCCGATGATCGGCACCGTGCCATCCATGCCGCCGCCGAGTTGCAGGACCGGATCGAACAGCGAGATCGTCGTTTCGATGCCGGTCGGACCGATGCGGTGGCCGACCTCGCTGAAGCCGCTGCCGAGGTTGAGGCGTTCGAAGACGAAGTCGTCGATCACCGTGTTGTCGGTCGTGCCGGGCCGGATCAGCTTGCGGAATCCCGTGTACCACTGGGTCGCCGGGCCATCCGTCCATTGCGTGCGCGTGCCGCCGGTGCAGTCCGCGTTGTTGCAGGTGTAGCGGAACACATGCAGGCCGCGCGTCGTGTCAGCATGGTTCGACAGGTAGTACACATTGCCCGCGCTCGCGTTGTCGGCGCGATCCATCTGCGGCAACGTGTTGACGACCGCGGTGCCGGTCGTGCTCGTGATCTGCGCGAAACGCGATGCGCCCGTGGTGCCGGCATTGCGGTAGCGGAAGATCTCGAAGTTGCCATCCGCATTGTTCGTCGCGTGATTGCAGTTGGATTCGAACGCGACGTAGTCGCCGTCCTGGCCGGAGCGCGTGTTGAGAGCCGGCGAACGTCCGATGCAGGTGCCGCTGCCCTGGAAGTTGGTCACGACATTCGTCGCGCCTCCGGTCCACAACACGATTTTCTTCGTGGTGCCTGACGCGGTCAGCGTCGCGCAGGTCGACTCGAACGCGATCACCGTGCCGGCGTAATTGATCGACGGATTCGTGTTGTCGCAGCCCGCCAGGTTGGTCAGGGTCGTGAGCGTCGCGGTCTCGCGGTCCCATCGGTACATCTGCACGTTGCCGGTCTGTGTCGTGCGCGCGGCAATCGCGAGATAGCGTCCATGCGTCGCGCCGACCGTGCCCGACATCGCAAGCGACTGCACTTCACCGCCATCGTTGATCGTCAGGCCGCTGACGCGTTGCCAGCCTGCCTGGGCGACCTGGATGAAGACCTGTTCGACGTAACTCGGATTGGTGCCGTCGAGGTTCGCGTTGCTCGCAACGGCGCGCACGCCACCCGTGACATCCACGGCGAGCAGGCGAGTCTGCACCGGCCGGTACTGAAGGCCACCGTCCTTGACCCGCACATCGCTGCCCACGGTGTTCGTGACCTGGCTGATCGTCATCTGCTGATCCGGCACGCATCCCGGCACGACCTGCACGCGATCGAGGAACAGGGCGCTGTCGACCTGACGGTCGGCCTGGTCGGCGACGCGGAAGCGGATCGTGCGCGTGTACGGCGGACCCGGGAATTCGGGCAGGTCGAGCCCGATGCATTCGCGACGGAATCCGGCCACGCCGTAGGTCAGCAAGGTGCCGGTGACCGGGCTCCCCGAGCGCGTGATCGTGCGGTTGACCACCGTCGTGCCAAGGAAATGCGCATTCGTGAAGTTCGAGAAGTCCTGCGGCACGTTGCGCGGCGCGCTGCGCGCGAAGATACGGTTGTTGACGGTCGGATCGGCCGGCGGCGTGCCCGGGTAGACCATGACGTCGAACAGGTCGTCGTACTGTCCGGGCTGATCCTGCTCGCTCGACGGAAACGTCCAGTCGAACTCGAGCGCGGCGGGCCAGAACGGGATCGTCACCGTGATCGACAGGCTCGCGATGTCATTCTCATTGGTCGTGTTGTTGTCGATCCGGGCAGTCGTGCCCGTTCCGACTTGCCCGGGCCCGGTCGACAACGCCGCAAACCACGTGCCGGCGGGAACGCCACCCGGGATTCCGCCGGACACATGCGTGGCCTGGAGCGTGCCGACGCGAGCGGTACCGCCGATCGTCCAGCCGGCGAGCGAATCGCTCTCGAAGCTCGAGTTCGTGATGACCTGGGCCAGCACCGGCAAGGGCAGCAGTGCAGCGCCGATCAACAGGCAGTGGAGGCGGTTCGATCTGTTCATGGCGGCAGCACCAGGTCCTGGTCAAAGACGTACCGATCGACAAGCTCGACGTCGCGACTGCGCATCACGTGCGCGGATTCGACGCGATAGCGTCCCGGTGGCAATTCGCTGAAACGATAGAAGCCGTAGCGGTCGCTCGACTGCACGGCGAGTTCGCGGCCATCCGCCGCGAGCAGTCGCACCGCGATGCCGGCCACCGGCTTGCCTCGCGCATCAAGCGTGCGACCGGCGAGTCCGAGTCGCGACTCGAGCGCAAAGCGCACCGGCGTCGCGCGGCCGGCCGCAACTTCGACACCAAGCCCGCGCCGCGCCGGCGCGTAATCGAGCGGCAGCTTCTCGTCGTCGAGTTCGAGGCGGTGCACGCCGGGCGCGAGCCCGCCGATGTGGAAGCGGCCCGTTTCGTCGGTATAGGCCCGCACATCACCGTCGACACGCACCGGAACGCCGGCCAGATCCTGCGTCGACAATGTCTTGGGCATCGCGACGCGACCCGAGATCGAGCCCTTGTTCGAGTAATCGGCGCGCCACGCCGAGCGTGTGAAACCGCTGCCCGTGCTGACGAGGTCGATCGACAGGTTGAGCCACATCGTCACGCCCTGCGGGCTGCCGCCGCTGCGGTTCATCGGATCGTCGATGGCCTGCGCGCTGAGGTAGGTGCCCGACGCGAGTTCGGCGCCCGCCTCGAGCAGCCAGCCGAAGCGACCTTTCGATTCGAGCGCGCCCGCGCCGTAGTGCCACTGGCGCGTTCCGACACGATCGCGATACGCGACGAGCGAACGGCGTGCGCCGTAAGCATCCTCCTGCACCCAGCCGGCAACCACGCGCGTGTCGCGCGGCAGGGTCCATTGCGCTTCGGCCTGGTCGCGCCGCGCATCGCGGAACGCGCTGACCTGCACGGTCGCGTTCGGCGCCCAACGCGCGAGCCAGCCATAGTCACCCTCGCTGTCCGGGCGGATCGACAAGGACAAGGTGTCGAGTGGCTGCACGCCCAGTGCGGGCTTGAGGTAGGCGATGTCGCGCCCGCTGTCCGGATCGCGTTCCTCGCGCCCGACCAGCGACAGCATCCAGCGCGGCCCGATCCAGCCTGCCTCGGCATGGCGTTGCGAGCGTTTGCCGGCGCTGTCGCTGCGGTAGCCTGCGTCTTCTTCCTGGACATGTGCACGCCAGAACCAGTGGCGATGCTGGCCATCGGTCTGCACGCGCAACGCACCGGCGCCGTCGTCATTGCGGGCGACGAGCGCACTCGCACTGCCCCTGCCGCCGAGTCCGACATGCACGCCGGTCATCACGAAGCGGCCCTCGGTCGATTGCTGGGCCGCGGCTTCGAGCGTGAGCGCCGAGCCAAGTCCGTAGCGCACCTGCCAGAAGCCCGCGCCGGTGTCGTCGAGTGCATTGCGCAGGGTCGAATCACCGAGCGGATTGCCCTGCACACCGAGGCCGGCGAACTGCACCCAGGCACCCTGTGCGACGAGGCGAT
Source organism: uncultured Dokdonella sp. (assembly GCA_964587775.1). Classification (GTDB taxonomy): domain Bacteria; phylum Pseudomonadota; class Gammaproteobacteria; order Xanthomonadales; family Rhodanobacteraceae; genus Dokdonella. The sequence goes on along the minus strand of CAZPLY010000002.1, from coordinate 191,053 downwards.
CCCCGGTCTGGAACGAGCGATCCTCGACGCGCAGCGGCACACTGTCGAACGCGCGCTCGAACAGGTGCACCTGCACGATCGCGAGCGGATCAGGATGGCGTTGCACGTTGTCGAACGCATACCGGCCGCTGAGCGGAATCACGACGCTGTCGATGAGCTCGCCGTTGATGCGCAGCTCGGCGCGTCCGCCGGGCGGGCCGTCGCCGCGCAGCGAGCGATCCGGCTGGATCCGATCGCCGACCAGGCGCCTCGAGTCGAGCGAACCGGCGAACACCGACTGCGGCGCATTCGTCCAGACGCCCTGCGCTCCCAGCAGGTCGAAGCTCGGCAGCAATGGATCGAGGCCCATGACCTGATGGCCGAGCAGGTAGCGCGCATTGCCACGCTCGGTGATCCACGCGTAGTCGTAGAGTCCGCGCCGGCCGCTCGAATCGTGGAACCACGCGCTGCGCCAGTAGCCATCGCCGAGTCCGCCACCGAATTCGCCGCTGCCGAGCAGCGCATCGCTGTTGCGGTCGCGCCGGTAGCCGAGCTGGGTGCGCACGTAGGACAGGCTGAGCGGCGGTGCGAACACGTCCGCCGGCAGCGGCACGGCCGGCCCGGACGTGCGATCGGCGGGCCAGGCCGTGCGCACGCGCAGCGTGTACTCACCTGGATCGAACACGATGTCGATCGCCAGCTGCGCGGCGAGCGCGTCGATGTCGCAGAAGTAGCCGCCCGCCACGCGCAGGCATGGTGCGAGCTCGATCCGCGCGCGCCCGAGCGGCGTCTCGACATGCGCGGCGTCGCCATCGCGACGCGCCTGGAACCCGAGTTCGGCAAGCAGGGTTTCGAGTGCGGCGCGCGTGCGCGGGCCGTCGCGGACGATGCCGATGCCGGCACTGCGTTCCCGGCCGTCGATGCCGAGCCCGGCCAGTTCGACGCGCGGTGTCGCGACGCCGCGTGCCGCGTTGAGCGTCTGCAGGCTGTAGGTCGGCATCGCGATGCCGGAGCTGTCGGCGAGCAGCACGCCGTCGTCGTCGGCATCGGCCGCGCGCGCCGCTGCTGTGGTCGACGACAACACGGCGAATGCGGCGACGAGCCCGGCCATGCGCTTCATCTGCCCGGCGCGCCGATGCGGAACGGAATGACGCGCTCGAGCGTCTCCTGCTCGAACATGCCACTGACATGCAGCACGTACTCGCCTGCGGCGAGCCGCTGGCCGTCGTGCGACAGCGGCGTCGTGTAACGCACCTGCTTGCCGGGCAGCACGGGCCGGCCCGGCAGCATGCCGTTCATCACGAGACCTTCCGGTACCGGCTTGTTCTCCTGCGCGAGCGGCGGCAAGGCGCGCCCCGCGCCCCAAGCCGCACGCGTCCACACGACGTAGCGCCCACGCATGCGCGCGTTCGCGGTGCCGGTCGAGCGCAGCGGAAACTTCAGCTCGCGCCCATCGACGAAAACGATGTCCTCGAGCACGGCGCTGCGCCGGATGTCGCCGACCTGCACGTAGACCGCGCCACCGAGCCGGTAGCTGATCGGCATCGTGGCCTGGCCGCCGAGCGATGCCGACGTCCCGAGCCGGAAATAGACCATGCCGCGATACTCGCCCGCGTCGAGTGCCTGCACGGGCCGCAGCGCGAAGCGCACGGCCTGGCTGCCGCCAGCGGGAATCTCGAATTCGATCGGGCTGATCGCGAGATGACGTTCAAGCGAGCGCTCGTGCGGCTCGATCTCGGCGACTTCGCCATCGGCATCGATGTCGAACGGCACGAGCTCGGTGCGGATGCGCACCGGTTCGCTGCCGAAGTTGCTGACACGGAAGCTCTGGGTGCGCTTCGCATCGGTCTCGGAAAGATCGAAATGACTCGGGCTGAGACCGAGTTGTGCGTACACGTCGGCGACGCCCGCGAGCAGGATCACGGCGAGCGCGCCGCGCACGAGGATGTTCACAACGACTCCTGCGAAATTTCGATGCGGCCGGAATAGGTGCCGGCCGCGACAAGGGCGGAAACGGGAATCTCGAGGACGACATGGCCCTCGTACCACGGCATGCCATCGATTCCGCGGCGCAGTTCCTGGCGGCTCCTGAGCATCACCGGCACGCTGACCGCGGGGTCTCCCTGCAGCGAGAGCTCGCCGCGACGGCCGGACTGCGAACGAAGTTCGACGCGCACGCGTGGGATCCCGGCGGTGTTGCGCTTCGCGCCCGGCGCGTAGCGCCAGACACCCTGCAGTTCACGCGTGATCGTCGGCATCAGCGGCGGTGGATCGAGCATGCCGCCGACATTGAGCACGCCGGCCGCGAACGTGGCCTGCGCCGTGCGACCGGTGGGACGTGGCGGCATGCCACCGAGCAGCTCGGCCGCGCTGATCGGCGCAAGGCTCTGCCGCGTCGATTCAACGCTCAGGCCCTCGGCTTGCGGGGCTCCAGCAGACGCGAAGACACGCGCACCGGGAACCGGTGCGGCAGCGACGACATCGACGACGGGCCCGGCAAGAGCGAGGGCCAGCATGCATGCTGGCCATCGACCCTTCATCGCACGGCCTCAGGTACCGGTGACCTGCAGCGTGTAGACCACGTCACCCGTGTCGCCGGTGCCATTGAATGGCCCCTGCTGCGCGGTCGAGAAATCGAGCGCGAGGCAGACGCTGCCTTGCACGGCCGTCGCGAGACCCGGATCGGCGAACGTCGCCGTGGTCGGGCCGCCGCAGGTGGCCGTCGCACCGGTCGCGATCGAACGCGACACGATGCCGATTGAACCGGTCACGCCGGGAATGCTCGCCATCGTGCCGGCGATCGTCACGGTCGTGTTCGCACTGCTGCCACCGATCGCGCGTACCGCCCAGACGTTCTGCAGGTTGAGCGCAATCGACGAGAGATTGGCCGGCACCGGCGCCGGATTCGTGCTGACGGCGCCAAGCCAGTTGAGCTGGCCCGCAGCCGGGCTTGTGGCGTCGGTCGCCGCCGGCGGCGGCACGACGCAGTTCACGCTTCCGAAGCCACTCGTGCAGGTCCCCGGTGCAAGCAGGGTGGCCAGCACGCTGTCCGGAATGTTGACGTTGATGTTGTCGTGGTAGTACAGGATCGTGATGCCGCCGAGCGAAACGTCGACGTCGACCTCGACCTGCGCTTCGGCACGCTCGCTGGTGGTGAACGCGGCGGCCGCGATTGCGGCCACGGCCAAGCCTTTGGCAAGCAGTTTCATGATGGATTCCCCCTGGTGGTTTCGAGAAGGACCCGGACACCCGCCTCCAGGCGGATGCCGCGCCCCGACAGAAAAACAATCGCTTCCGATCACTGGCGAAGCGTCGGCGCCCGCCCCCCGGAACCCGGGAAACCGGCCCCCCGCCGCGTCGCGACGAACAGTCTTGAAGCAACAGCCGTGCCAAGCATTTCATGGGTGTCGCCGGTACACGGCGAAGCACCGCCTGCAAATTGCAGGACGGGAGAATTCCTTTTCACGATCAATGACTTGACATCAGCTCCACAGCGATGGAACGGTGCGCATATGCACCGCCCATGCTGAGCAGGGCGACCGCTCCCCACGACCCCGACTGTGACCCAGCACACATTTTGTCAAGTCGTGAAAGTATGTGACAGCCATCACATTCTGCGCAAGCGCGCTTCACCGTCCCGCCCGCCCGCCCGCGCGGCGGACTTCCCTTGCGCCGGACGCCGCTGCCCCAACCTCGTGCCGATGGACATTGCACCGGCAAATCCCGATCCGAGCGAGACCTCGGTCCGCTACGACCGCGAAAGGATCCGCTACGCGCTCTACGGCACGGCCTTCCTCGTCGCGGGCATCTGGCTGGTCTGGCTTGGCGGCTGGCTGCTCGGCTGGTCGATGAGCGATCTCGGGGTGACCCCGCGCACGCCGTCCGGCCTGCTCGGCATCGTCTTCGCGCCGCTCGCGCATGGCTCGTTCGACCACCTGGTTTCGAACACCTTGCCTCTCGCGATGCTGGCGACCCTGATGCTGTATGCCTACCCGCGCGCGGCGCAGCTCGCGCTGCCTACGATCTGGCTGCTTTCGGGCATCGGCGTCTGGCTGTTCGCGCGCGCGTCGTCGCACGTCGGCATGAGTGGCATCACGCACGGGCTCATGTTCTTCCTGTTCCTGAGCGGCCTGCTGCGCCGCGACCGCCTCGGCATCGCGATCTCGCTCGTCGTGTTCTTCTTCTACGGCGGCATGCTGCTGACCGTGCTGCCGCGCGAACAGCATGTCTCGTTCGAATACCACCTTGCCGGCGCCGTGGCAGGCTTGCTCGCGGCGATCGCCCTGTTCCGCCTCGACCCGAAACCGCCGCGCAAACGCTATGAATGGGACGACGAGGATGCCTCGATCGCACCGCTCGATGCCGAACTCGAGATGCCGCGCCCGCACGAGGTCCCCGTGCTGTGGCGCGGACCCGGCAGCCAGGATCCGGGCCCGACCGTGATCCGCTTTCCACGCCGCGGCGACGCGCCGCGGGATTCCTGATCAGCGATCGCGCAGACGTTCGCGCGTTGGCGCCTGCACGGTGATTCGCCGATCCCTCGGGGATCCGTCTCCCGCCGTCGTCGCAGGCGTCGGAGAACCGCAAGCAAGAAGCGCTTCGTCACCCACGTTACGACTCCTCGGCGCCTGGCGAACGGGTACGGGCAGGATCAGGGCGTCATGCAGGTAATCGAGCATCCAAGGATCCGACCCGTTTCCAGCACCCACGCACAAGACAGATACGCTTCCCAGCATTCGGGAGGACCGCGAACTTCGAGCGGCCGGACACTGTTGAATCGACGCAGGATGTCGCGCCCGGTTCGTTCCGCGCCATGACGCGCATGGGGTCCCGCGTAGTCCAGTCTAGTCGGTGGTTCGGGGCCGACCGGAAGATTGGCCTGGGTCATCATTTCGTAGCCGCGCTGGAATGAAACCTGCACGCCGGAAGCGGTCACGGAGACGCCGACCTCGACGCAGTCCAGATGTGTGTCGCAGAAAACGACCTCGGTATGCGCCGGCATGTCGCTCAGCGAGATGCCCACTTCGGGACCCCGTGGCGTGAGCACCACGCTCCAGCCCGCGGCCAGTCTGACGCCGTGGATGTATTCGCAGAGATACTGATTGACGCCACTTCCCGCGCAGTGTCCCTCGTTGCCGAGGATACCTCGCACATTGTTCATGAAATTGTTGAAATGGCTGCTGCCCGTCGTCGAGCCCCATGTGACATCGCGCGGCGTGAATTCCGGGCCGTGGGGCGGTTGCACTACACCGATATTCTCGCGCCACGATTTGGTCATGAACATCGGTTCCGTTTGATGGATCTCGACCATGGCCTGAAAGACCGCCGCCATGTCCACGTCGACATCCAGCTCGTAGAGAACCCGGCTCGCTTGCGAGTCAACGGACGGCGCGCTCGCAACAGGCTTCGCGGCAAGCCCGCCCAACTGGTCCGTCGGCGATCTTCCGGGCGTGCCCGTACCGTTCAGATCGTTCGCTTCGAGTACTACCTTGAACTTGCGCACCCGGTGTGACGGAAGGTTGTAAACGAAGCGCACTTCAAGTCCGGGCATGGCCAAGGCAGCCTGTTCTTCCTGAGCGAGCGTGCAGCCATTGCACGAGATCGCCGTGGTTGGCGCGGCCTGCGCGGACATCATGATGGCGGACAAGACCACGGCGAGAAGAGCCATCGCATGTCTCTTGGTATCCATGAAAACCATCTGCCTCTCTCCTCTTCAAGCCATCTCAAGCGGCCGACACGGGATGCGCCGCGCTTATCGCAATGTATATACGTGATCAATAACGTATTAATCTAAAAGACTAGCAAAGAAATCGGGGGGGGGCAAGGATGATGGCAATGGTCGGAACTCCCGGGCGGATGGTCGCGCTTCAGGTCGACGCGTCACCGCGCAAGGCCGGTCTGGATGGAAAACGCGCCCGTCGAACCGGGCCAGCAACCGACGTTGCCGATTGGCGCTACCATGAGGCATTGACGAATCACGAGCCGCCTCGATGTCCAACGAACCACGCCGCGTCGAGCACCAGCAAACCGACAAGGGCTACGTCCCGGTCTACACGACCGCCGTCGTCGAGCAGCCGTGGGCGAGTTACACGAGCGACGATCACGCGACGTGGTCGACCCTGTTCCGGCGCCAGCGCGAAATCCTCAAGGGCCGCGCCTGCCGCGAGTTCATCGACAACCAGCATCGCTTCGGCATGTCCGCCGACGGGATTCCGCGCTACGACGAACTCAACGAAGTGCTGGCCAAGGCGACCGGCTGGCAACTGATCGGCGTCGAAGGCCTGCTGCCCGAACTCACGTTCTTCGACCATCTCGCGAACCGGCGTTTTCCGGTCACCTGGTGGATCCGCAAGCCCGAGCAGATCGACTACATCGCCGAGCCCGACCTGTTCCATGACCTGTTCGGGCATGTGCCGCTGCTGCTCAATCCGGTGTTCGCCGACTACATGCAGGCCTATGGCCGTGGCGGCGTGAAGGCGCATGCGATCAGTGCCGAGGCGCTGGTCAACCTGACCCGGCTGTACTGGTATACGGTCGAGTTCGGCCTGATCCGCGAAGACGGCGGCCTGCGCATCTATGGGTCCGGCATCGTCTCGTCGAAGGGCGAGTCGATCCACTGCCTCGAATCGCCCGCACCGAACCGGATCGGCTTCGACCTCGAGCGCATCATGCGCACGCGCTACCGGATCGATACCTACCAGAAGACGTATTTCGTGATCGACAGCTTCGAGCAGCTGATCGAGGCGACCCGACCCGACTTCACGCCGCTCTACGAACGCCTGTCCGCGCAGGAATCGATCGCGGCCGGCGACATCCTCGACGCCGACACCGTGTTCCAGCGCGGAAGCGGCGAAGGCTGGAGCCGCGAGGGCGACGTCTGAATCGCCAAGCCGCTACAACACGCCCGACATCAGACCGAGTGCGACGACGAACAGCATGATCGCGACGATGCGCTGGATCCCGTGCAGCGTGGTCCTGGCGAGGTGGCGGTTGCCCCAGTACGCGCCGACGAATGCCGCGATCACCGCGCAGGCGAGCAGGACGAGGTCGATGCGTGCGGCCTCGCGCGTGACCAGGGTCGCGTAGACCGCGAGCCGCGAGATGTCGATCGCCACCGAAATCACCACGCCGGTGCCGATGAAGGCCTGCTTGTCGATGCCGGCGCGCGCGAGGAAGGCCGAGCGCAGCGCACCCTGCATGCCCGACAGGCCGCCGAAGAATCCGCTCAGTGCGCCGCCGAGCGGCAGGTAGCGCGTCGGAAACGTCAGCGCACGCGCGCGCGGGACGAGTTCGATCGATGCGAACGCGAGCAACAGGACGCCGATCGCGAGCTTGACCGGGGTGACCACGAGCGCGTGGCCGAACGCGGTCCATGAGTACGCCGGGCCGATCGTCGCAAGCCAGGTCAGCAGCCACGCGCCGAACAGGGCCATGACGATCGCCGGCAGGCCGAATCGCACGACGATGCCCCAATCGGCGTGCCGCCAGACCAGGCCGAGCTTGAACAGGCCATTGAGCAGGTGCACGACGGCGGTCAACGCAACGGCCTGCTCGACCGGAACGAACAGCGCGAATGCGGGCAACAGCAAGGTGCCGAGGCCGAAGCCCGAGAAGAACGTCAAGGCCGAGGCGAGCAGTGCGACCGCGCAGATGACGAGGTAGCTCATGGCGGTTCCACCTGGCTCCGGTCGCGGATGGCATGCGCCATCATGCCGCGTGAACCTTGCGCCGGCACGTCAATCGAATCGCGCGAGCGCCCAGTCGGCTGCCGCATGCGCGTGGATCGTCGTCGTGTCGAACAGCGGAACCGAGGCATCCTGCGTCCGGACCAGAAGCGAGATCTCGGTGCATCCGAGCACGATCGCCTCGGCGCCCCGGGAAACGAGATCCTGCATGATCCGGCGGTATTCGGCGCGCGCGCGCTCAGTGGTCCTGCCGACGCACAACTCGTCGAAGATCACGTCATGGACGACGCTGCGGTCATGCGCTTCCGGCACGAGCACTTCAAGCCGGTGGCGTTCGCGCAGATGGTCGCGATAGAACGCCTGCTCCATCGTGAAGCGGGTTCCGAGCAGGCCGACCACCGACAAGCCGGCGGCCTTGATCGCGCCTGCCGTCGCATCGGCGATGTGAAGCAACGGGATCCGCACTGCGGCCTCGATCGCGGGGGCGACCTTGTGCATCGTGTTCGTGCAGACCACGACAACGTCGGCGCCGGCTGCCTCGAGCGCGCGTGCCGCGGCCGCCATCCGTGCGCCGGCCGCGTCCCAGTCCCCGGCTTTCTGGAGCTGCGCGATCTCGTCGAAGTCGACGCTGTAGAGAACGATCTTCGCCGAGTGCAGGCCACCGAGACGATCGCGCACGGTCTCGTTGATCGCGCGGTAGTACGGGATCGTCGATTCCCAGCTCATGCCGCCGATGAGACCGATCGTTTTCAAGCAAACCTCCGCATGCGGAAACGGCGAACGCGCCGCGTATGCTGGCAGATCGTGCCGCGTCCGCGCTCAGGCGTTTCGTCGCGGTCTCGGCCAGGCCGTCCGCTCAGCGGATCGCGACCGCGAGCAGCAAACCGATCCAGAGCACGCAGCCGACCCAGTTGTTGTTGCGGAACGCGGCGAAGCAGTGCTCGCGATGACGGTCGCGGATCAGCCACTGCTGCCAGCCGAACAGGCCGGCCGTGATGGCGAGGCCGACGTGGTACGGCCACGTCAGTTGCACGCGCAGCCCGGCGAGCAGCATCGCGAGCAGGAACGTCACCATCAGCACGCCGAGGATCGGGCGATCGGCATCGCCGAACAGGATCGCGGTCGACTTCGCCCCGACCTTGATGTCCTCGTCGCGGTCGACCATCGCGTATTCGGTGTCGTAGATCGTCGAGAACAGCACGTTGGCGAGGAACAGCAGCCAGGCCAGCGCGGGCACTTCGCCGGTGACCGCGGCGAATGCCATCGGGATCGACCAGCCGAACGCGGCGCCGAGCACGACCTGGGCCAGATGCGTGTAGCGCTTCGAAAACGGATAGATCGCGGCGAGCACGGCGCCGCCGAACGCGAGCTGGATCGTCAGCGCATTCGTGAACAGGACGAGCACGAAGGCCAGCGCGAGCAGGCCGGCGAACAGCAGCAGGGCCTCCTTGCGCGTGACGCGACCGGCCGCCATCGGACGTCCGCGCGTGCGTTCGACGTGCGCATCGAGCCACGAATGATCGGCATAGTCGTTGATCACGCAACCCGCCGCACGCATGACGAACACGCCGAGCGTGAAGATCACGAGCAGGCCCGGCGGCGGGAAATCGTTGGCCGCGAACCACAGGCCCCACCAGGTGGGCCACAACAACAACAGCGCGCCGACCGGCCGATCCATGCGCATCAACACGAGGTATTCGCGCGCGCGCTCGCGCCACTTCGGCGGCAACGGGGCGGTCAGCGCTTCGATCAGGCGCTGCGAACGCGTCGAGGTGTCGGCCGGATGCCGCGGTGCAACCGCCGGACCCTTGCCCGCCCGGGTCGGATTCGAGCGCGCCGGGCCGGGCGCGACCGGAGGGTTCCGGGCTTCCGTCACCCAGGGCGGCGGCGCGTCGGTGTTGGCCCGTGGTCGCGACGGACCGGGCGTCGGGGTCGGGGTCGGCGGGGACGGTGCACGCGCAGGGGCCGGCGCCGACGCGGCGCGCGCGCCTGCCGTATCAGCGGATGTCGGCGCCGCCGTGGCCGGGGCGACAGGGCAGGCCGGCGATTGCACGATCGGGCGCGAGGCTGGGTCCGCGGCGCGGCGCGCCTCGGGTACCGGGTTCCCGGCGGGGGCCGAGCGCGAAGGCGCGCGAGGTGCAGCCGGCGGCACGCGCGATGGCGGCGACCGCTCGGCCGGGACGGCAGGTGTCATGGGGGCAGCCACCCGCGTCGGCGTCGCCGATCCTGGCGGCGCCGTCGGCGTTGGCGTCGGCGCCGGGCTCGGTGGCGTCGGTGCGCGCGGGGCGACCGGCGCTGGTCCGGGTTTCGATGGACCCTCGGTCATTATGCCGACGCGAGCCTTCTGATCACGCGCCGGCGATGCACCCTGCGCCGCCGCCGTCGTGCGCACGGCTGGTCGTGACGCCGCCGGCGTTGTCGCGCGCGCGCGCGCAGGGGGCGTCGCGACCGGCGGCGTGACCGGCGTTCCGGTCGGGGCGGCACCCGTGCGCGGCGCGGCTGGTCGAGGCGCGGGTCGCACGGCAGGTCGCGCGCGTGCGGCTCCGGGCGCAGCCGGTGCAAGCGCGTCGACGGCTTTCGATGCGGGCGCCGGTCGCGCGCTTGCCGTCGTCTTCGACACGGCCGGTGACCTCGTCGCGCGTGGCGCGCGCGTGACCGGCGGCTCCGTCGCATCGGGAGGCGTCGCGGGCTTCGGTGTCGGCGGACGTCGCCGCGGCGGAGGCGGCGATTCAGGGGTATCGCTCATGCGGTGAAGTGTAGCCGGTCGCCCAGCGCACGCCTGCCGCACGCATCACGCCGGCGCGATACGCGCTTCCCGGGGCGCGCAAGACCGGTGGCGGTCGCGCATTGCGCGCGGCGTCGAACAGAAGCCGCTTTCGCGTGGCGTCGAAGGAATGTGTCAGCGCGATTGCGCCAGCGCCTCGAGCTTGCGCAGGAAGCCGGGCTGGAACTTCAACGCGGCCATGCGCTCGCGGCCTTCGTCGAGCGAGCGGTCGGCCGCCGCGTGGTCGCCGAGCTGGCGTTGCGCACGTGCGCGCAACAAGGACCACTCGGCCTGTTGCGCGGAGTTCGGAGTGGCGACCGCGTTGAGCACCGCAGCTGCATCGAAATGCCCGAGCGCGCGGCGAGGGTCGCCCTGCTGCAGCGCGATATGACCGCGCAGCATGTCGACGCGCCCGGTCCAATAGGCGTCGGGCTTCTCGATCGCGGCGATCGCGCGCTCCATGCATTCGGGCATGCCGAGCGCGTCTCTGGCACGGTCATGTTCCAGGGCGAGCTCGGCGAGCCGTTCGCAGGCCTCGGCGAGGCCGTCATGCTCGGGCTTCGGCAACGCCTCGAAATCGGCGATGGCGGCGCGCAGTTCAGTGATGCCGGCTTCGACCTCGCCGGCCATGCCGAGCGCGAGCGCCGCGTTCGCGCGCGCATCCGCGCTTGCATGGACATGCGGACCCGAAAGCCGGCGAAAGCCGTCGGCGACCTCGCGCAGCAGCGGCAGCGCCTCGCGCGGACGGTCGAGCCCCAGCATCAGGCTGCCGAGATTGGCCGCTTCCCGCAGGGTCTTCGGATTGTCGTCGCCGAACGCGAGGCGACTGATGCGCAGCGTTTCCCGCGCGACCTCGGCCGCCGCCGCGTAGTCGCCGCGCTGGTGGTGGACCATCAACAGCGCGTTGAGGTGCGCCGCACGGCGCCAGTCGTCGGGCTTCAGCACCGCGTCGTCGATCGCGAGTGCGGCGCGTGCATGGGCCTCGGCGGCATCGAGGTTGCCGAGCCGGCGCTCGACGCGCGACAGGCTGTCGCGCACGACCGCGACGCGCCAATGCCGCGGCCCGTAGCCTGCTTCGCTCGACGCGAGCAGTTCCTCGCCGAACGCGCGTGCGCCCGCCAGGTCATTGGCCGAGTAGAACGCCTGGAACGACGCGCCGAGCGCCTCACCGACGACTTGCAGGTGGCCGTGCCGCCGTGCCAGCACGAGCGCCTGCGCGGCGTCGACCCGCGCCCGTGCAAAATCGCGTTCACGGATCGCGATCGTCGACGCTTGCACGAGCACCGCACTGCGCAGGTCGTCATGGCCCTTCGGCACGCGCGCGAGCAGGCGGTCAACGCGCATCCGGGCCTCGCCATCCTGCTGTTCGACGGCCGTGCGCAAGTGTTCGAGCTCGGCGGCGAGCGTGAGGGCGTCGGTCGCGCCGAGCCTCGCGTGTGCATCCGCTGTCGTGTCCTCGAGGACGTGCGCGGCCTCGCCGAGCGCACCTTGTTCGCGCAGCACGCGGCCGAGACTGGTCAGCAACTCGACCCTGACGCCGGGCTCCATGCGCGTGTCGGCACGCGCATTGCGGATCGCGTCCTGCACGACTTCGGTGATGCGTGGTGCGCCGTCGCGCGGGGAACCCGGCGCCGCCTGGCCGAAGGCGGTCAGCAGGAAGTCGCGCATCGCATTCGCACGTGTCGACTGGTGGCGCGCGTGTTCCGCCTGCCACAGCGACACCGCGGTCGCCGCGAGGACCGCGATCACGAGCACGCTGCTGCCGGCCACGCCGAAGCGATGCCGACCGACGAACTTGCGCGCGCGGTAGCCGATCGACGGCGGGTGCGCGCGGACCGGCTGGCCCTCGAGGTGGCGCTCGATGTCGTCGGCGAATTCGGCGGCCGAATCGTAGCGGCGCTCAGGCTCGATCGACAATGCCTTGCGCAGCACGTTCTCGAGCTCGCGACCGATCGCGAACGCGGTGCGTGGGCCGGCGCTTGCGGGCGCGGGCGCGCCGGGTGCGCCGGCACCGCGCAGGCCCGACGGCAGCGGCGGCCGCTCGCCGTGCAGCAGCTCATGCAGCACGACGCCGAGCGAGTAGACATCGGTGGCGGTCGTGACCGGACCGCCGGCGAACTGCTCGGGCGCGGCATAGCCCGGGGTGAGGACGGTCATCTCGGTGCGCGTGCCGTCGGCGTCGTCGGCGAGCAGCTTGGCAATGCCGAAATCGAGCAGTTTCACCTGCCCCTCGGCATCGACGAGGATGTTCGCGGGCTTGAGGTCGCGGTGCACGATCAGCTGGCGATGCGCGGCGGCGACCGCGCGGCAGACCACGACGAACAGGGCGAGCCGCTTGCGCAGCCCGCAGCCGTGTTCGGTGGCATGCTCGGTGATCGGCAGGCCGTGCACGTATTCGAGGATCAGGTACGGCATGCCGACGTCGCTGATGCCACCGTCGATCAGATGGGTGATGTTCGGATGCGAGAGCGAGGCGAGCGCCTGCTGTTCGCGGCGGAACAGGCGCTGCTCGAACGGCGAGTGGAGTCCCCGGCGCAACAGCTTCACCGCGACCTGCTGCTTGAAGCCGCCGTCGTCGCGCTCGCCGAGGAACACGACCGCCATGCCGCCCTCGCCGAGCAGGCGGGTCAGCCGGAACGCGCCGATGCGCTGGCCGATCAGGCTGCTCGCGAGCGTGTCGTCGTCCGCGCCGATCTGCTGCATGCGCTCGGCGGCCGGGCACTCGAGCAGGCCATCGCGCGCGTCGGCGTCGAGCAGGCGTTGCAGCGCGGCGCGGTCGTCGGCGTCGGTCACGTTGGCATCGATCCACGCCGCGCGCGCTTCGGCCGGTTGCTCGATGACCGCATCGAACGCGGCCTGCAGGCGCGCGGCATGGTCGGCATCGAGTGGCGGCGGGCGGTCGGCGGGCGGCATGTCAGCGACAACACCGTTCGGCGTGCCGATGGGACATCGCGGGCCGCGCGTCAGCCGAGGCGCGCATTGAGGAAGGCGCGCGCGAACCGCCAGTCGCGGTGCACGGTGCGGCGGTCGACGCCGAGCAGGTCGGCGACCTGTTCGACCTCGAGGCCGGCGAAATAGCGCAGTTCGATCACGCGCGCCGCGCGCGCATTGCTGCGCTCGAGCGCCTGCAGCGACTCCTCGAGCGCGAGCGCCTCGTTCGCGTTGTCGATCGCGAACTGCTCGTCCTGCCCGTCGAGCGTGACACGCACCCACGCGCCGCCGGCGCGCAGCCGCAGCCGGTCGCGTGCGCGGTTGGCGAGCAGGTGACGCATCGCCTGCGCCGCATAACCGAAGAACTGCGCGGGCGCGTCGAAGCGCAGCGCGTCGCCGCCGTGCTGCATGCGCAGGTACAACTCGTGGACGAGGGCCGTCGTGTCGAGGGTCGCCCCGCGCGCGGGCGCACGCCGGCTCGCCATCGCCTTCAGGCGCGCATAGACCTCGCTGAACAACGCGTCGACGCCGCGCGCGGCGTCCGCGGGCGCGGACCCGGCGTGTGCAGCGGCTGGCTCGGCGGCGGCGTCGCTCATCGCCGCGATACTACGCCCGCGCGATGCGGATCGCGTGAACGCCGTCGCGGATGTCCCGGATCGTGGCGGCGCGGTGTTCTTCGCATCGGACCCCCACGGAGGCGATCCCATGCGATTCAGAATTCCCCTGCTTGCCCTTGCCCTGCTGACACCGGCCCTTGTCCTGCCACCCGCCATGGCGGCCACGTTCTCGGTAGGCCCCGGCACCGACTGCACGCACAACACGCTGCAGGCCGCGCTCGATTCGGCCGCGAACAACACTGGCGCCGACGTCGTGCGCATCGTGCGCACGGCGACCTGGTCCGGCATCCAGGTCAGCACGCAGACCGACCAGGATGTCGAGATCGTCGGCGGCTGGGCGGTCTGCTCGAGCCAGCAGCCCACCGGCAGGACCACGCTGAGCGGTGCCGGCGGCCAGGCCCGCTCGGTGATCGCGCTACGCGGCAACGGCAACTTCACCTTGCGCAATCTCGAGATCACCGGTGGCGACCAGGCCGGCGACGACGACGGCGGCGGCATCCATTTCCAGGGCGGCGGCATCCTGCGTGTCGTCGACTCGCTGATCACCGGGAACAGCGCCGACGAAGGCGGTGGCCTGTACGCTCACGGCACGACGGTCCTTGCCGAGGCAATCCTCGAGAACACGGTCGTGTCCTCAAACACTGCGCGTACCCACGGCGGTGGCGCCGTCGCCCAAGGCATCGAGATGAGCGTGCGCGGCGTCGACAGCGCGCTGATGTTCAACACCGCGGGCGGCAGTGGTGGCGGCCTGCTCGTGCGCAGCGGCGCGTTCGTGTCGTATGCCTATGTCAGTGGCGGCCTGTTCGGCATACAGGGCAACAGCGCGGCGCGCGGTGGCGGCGTCGCGGTCGTGGCCGGTGTCGAATCGGCGCGCGATGCCGAGGTGCAGGTCTTCAGCACCACATCGGACGTGCCCGTGCTGATCGCGAACAACAGCGCGAGCGAGCGCGGTGGCGCGCTCGACCTGCAACCGGATGGCGAAGGTTTCAGTGGCAGCGAATTGGCCGATGCGATTGCGAACCTGCGCAATGTCAGGATCGAGGGCAATTCCGCGCCGGTCGGCGCCGCGATCAACCTCGCGTCCGACGCCTGGTCGTTCGGCGAAATGGCGATCGGCGGCAGGCTCCATTTCAACACGGGAAACCTGCATCCCTCGGCGGCAGCTTGCCCGTTCGGGAAACCCTGCGGCTACATCCGCGGCAACTCGACGAACAACATCACCGGTGGGGTCGTGCACCTGTCCGACAGCGCCGACTTCCTTGCCTCGCGGATCGTCGTCGACGGCAACGAGGGCGGCTGGCTGATGTACCTGTCAGGCGAGGAGCTGACCCGGCTTCAACTCGACAACAGCCTGATCACCGGCAACACCGTGCAGAACGCGCTGATCCGCGATGATCAGGACAGCGATGCCATCGTGCCGCCAGTCAGCCTCCACTACCTGACCATCGCCAATAACACGATCGGCGCGAATGGCGTGCTCTCGATCAACGACGATCTGCAGTGGACGCACAGCCTCGTCGACCAGCCCGGCAAGGTTTTGTTCGCAACCGATGTCGGATCGACCGGCGGCTCGCGCGACATCCAGCATCTGATCGCCAACGCCAACGCACTGCCCGCCGGCGCAACGCTTGCCGTGCCGCGCTTCACCGATCCGGCCAACGGCGATTACATGCCGCGCGCCGGCTCGCGCGCGGTCGATTTCGCGGCGCCGCTCGCGGGGTTCAGCCAGGATCTCCACTCGCATACGCGCACGATCGACCTGCCGCTCAATCCGAACGAGACCGGCGCTTCCGACGTCGGCGCGCTGGAACGCGAGTACCTGCAGCCGCTCGTGCTGAACGACGCGTTTGACGAGAATCCCGACCACTGGGAGGCCTTGGCCACGTCCGAATGGGATGCGACGCAGAACGTGTACGGCCCGGCCAGCTCAGGTTCGCTGCGCGGCAGCATCGCCGCCGACGCGACGCGCATCGCCGTGCGCCGGCAATGCATCCACCTGCCCGGTCCGGCGCGCTATGCGCTCAATGGCTGGGGCCGCGTCACGGCCGCTCCACCTTTCGCGCCGCCGCACCGCGTCTGGCTCGACTGGGAACTGCGCTACAGCACGGCGACGATCGACGGTTGCACGAATTCCACGCCAGCCGTCACCGGCTCGTTGCAGCTCGCCAGCGGCAGCACGTGGGCACGCCCGACCACGCCCGCGATCATCGACGTCGCGCCGGGCGTATGGGGGCCGTACACCACGCTCACCGTCTACCTCGTCGTGCAGAACGGCAGCCCGATCGCGCCGGGCCCGAATGCCGCGCTCGGCGGGCCGGACGGCTGGTTCGACGGCATCACGCTCGAGACGGACTACGACGACACGATCTTCGCCGACGGCTTCGAGTGAGCGTGCAGAGCTTCCGCGCGGCGCTTGCGCTCAGTCGCGCAATCGCCGCGCGATCGCCGGCTTCGCGACGAGTGCGAATGCGATGCCGATCAGGAAGCCCGCGATATGGGTCCACCACGCGACCGCACCGAACGCGGGGCCGACGTAGGTGAACAGGATCTGCAGCACGGCCCAGAAACCGATCAGCAGCATGGCAGGGATACGCACGAACTCGAGGAACACGCCGAGCGGCAGCACGAGTCCGAGCCGGGCACGCGGGAACAGCGCGAGATAGGCACCGACGATCGTCCACACGGCGCCGCTCGAACCGATGATCGGCGAACGCGTATCGGCCAGGGTCAGCGCGCCGATCAGGTTCGCGAGACCACCTCCGATGACGAACAGGAACAGGAAGCGGCGCGACCCGAGGGCGCGCTCGGCCGGCACGCCGAAGATGACGAGGAACAGCAGGTTGGTCGTCAGGTGCAGCCAGTCGGCGTGAAAGAACAGGGCGGTGACGAGCCGGGCGAAGCGCAGTTCGGCGACCTGGGTCAGCCATGGCGCGGCGCTGTCGAGCAGGGTCGATGGCACCGTGCCCCAGACTGTCAGCAGGCGGCCGCGCGCGGCCGGCGTTTCCGAGGCGATCCACAGGAACATCGCGACGCAGGTCGCGACGAGCAGGATCGTCGCCCAGGGCGGCTTCGCGCGGCGCCGGCTTTCGAGGTGGACGAACATCGTCGTTGCGCCCGCCCGGCGCGCGCTCAGCGACCGCCGCGCGGATAGAGGAAGCGCTGGCCCTGGTGTTCGAAGATGACGCCATCGGCGCGGATCTCGATCAGGCGCAGCGATTCGATGTCGTCGCCCTCGACCTGGCGGTTGCCATTGATGATGACGAAGCGGTTGGCCGGTTCGCTCGCGAACACGTGCATGCTGAGTTTGATCTCGGGCATCTCGCGCCGTTGCGCGTACGGCAGCTCCCAGACCAGCATCGGCCCGCTTCCGCGCGTCGCCGGCGGCGCGGCCGGCGCTGGGTCGACCGGTGTCGCTGCCGGCGGCGGCGATGCGGGCGGCGCCGGTGCGGCCGTTGTCGGAGCGGGTGGCGGCGGCGTGGCTCCAGCCGGCCCCGCGGCCGGCTCTTCATTGCCCGCAGGGTCTGCCGGCGGCGGCGCGACACCCGCGGAGGCACCGGGATCATTGATCGTGGCCGGCTGACCCGGCTTGAGCAGGGCCGGATTGGCCACGACGAGCTCGCCGGTGGTGACCTTTTCGCGCAGGTCGGCCGGCATTCCGGTCGTCGCATCGGGGGCGACCCGGCTGCGCGGCAGGCGCGTGTCGGCCGTGCCTTGCGTCCGCTCGGGCGCCGGTGCCGAGGCCGGCGCGGCGCCGGCGGTGGTCGTGATCGGCGCCGGCTTGTCGGCGATGACGGCAGGGGCCGGTGTGGTCGCTGCGGGCGATTCCGGAGCCTGCCCGGCCGGCGGCTCGCGGCGCAGCCACCAGCCCGCGACGAGCGCGATCACGATCAGGCCGACCAGCAGCGGCAGCTTGCTACGGCGGCGCGGCACGCCGATGACCGGCGAAGCGAGCGAGGGCAGTTCGCCGAGGCGGCGCTCGCGTTCGGATTTCTTCAGCGCTTCGAGGATCAACGACATGACGGCGTTCGTGCTTATTCGATGTTGCGGGTCAGATGCGGCCCGGCCTCGTCCAGCGCCGACAGCGCGAACAGGGTTTCCGGGCCGATGATGCCATCGGCCTTGATGCCGTAGGCGAGTTGCAGCTTGCGCACGCGTTCCTCGAGCGCGGCGTCGAAGAACGCGGCGCCGGTTTCGCCGTTCGCCTCGTTGTCGAGGCGGTGCAGGCGATCCTTGGCCCAGGCCACGCCGGGCCCGGCGTCGCCGCGGCGCAGGTTGCCGCCGGTCAACGCCGGCGCACGCCAGATCGCGATGAAATCCCCTGACCAGTGGTCCTGCAGCGCGGCACGCGGCAATTCGATTCCCTCGCCGCCCAGATCGAGGCGCACGCGCTGCGGCCCGGCCCCCTTGAGCAGGGCCTGCGCACGCGCATCGCCGTGTTCGAGGACGAGGATCAGTGGTCGATCGAAGCGCAGGACCTGTTCGAGCGTGGCCCGCCCGCGCAGGCAGTACAGGCCCGGCGCGATCGTCGACGGGCAGCGCACGGCGTCGCGCACCGAGGCTTCGTTCGAATCGACCTGCCAGCGGGCGAGCAACTGGGTCGCTGCATGCAGGCCGCTGTCAGCCGGTTCGGCCAGGCGCGCGGCGAGCGCGGCGGCACCGGCGTCGGTGGCCGCGGGTTCGGCCGGCACGAGTGCTGCCGGGGGCGGCGCCGCAGGCGGCGGGCGGCTCGCAAGCCAGACGGCCGCGACCAGGGCCGCAACGACTGCGCCGGCCAGTGCCCAGCGTGCGTAGCGACGCATCCAGTAGCGCGCATGCCCCGGCATCGTCTCGTCGGCCGAACGGTCGACCAGGCGCTCGCCGATGCTCTGCTGCTCGCGCGCATAGCCGGCCATCAGGGCGCGGTCGGCGATCACGTTGATCAGGCGCGGAATGCCGTTCGAGCGCTGATAGAGCGCGCGCAAACCGAGCCGCGAGAACGGTGGCCGCACGCAGCCGGCAACCGCCATGCGGTGCTTGACATAGGCCTCGGTCTCGGCGGCGTCGAGCGGTGTCAGGTGGTAGCGCGCGGTGATCCGCTGGGCGAGCTGGCGCAATTCGGGGCGGGCGAGGATGTCGCGCAGTTCCGGCTGGCCGAGCAGGATGATCTGCAGCAACTTCTGGGTCGGCGTCTCGAGATTGGTCAGCAGGCGGATCTGTTCGAGCGCGTCCATCGACAGGTTCTGCGCCTCGTCGACGATCAGGACGACACGCAGGCCCTGGGCATAGGCATCGAGCAGATAGGCGTTCAGCGTGTCGGTCAGGCCCTTGAGGCTGCCACGCTTGCCGGTGATGTCGAGCTTGAGCTCCTCGCAGGCCGTCTCGATCAGCTCGACCGGCGACAGGCGCGGATTGAGCAGCAGGGCGACGCGCGTGTTCTCGGGCAGCTGTTCGAGCAGGAGCCGGCTCAGGGTCGTCTTGCCGGTCCCGACCTCGCCCGTCAACTGGACGAAGCCGCCGCTGCCGCCCTTGCCGACCCCATACAACAGGTGCGCCAGCGCATCGCGATGGCGTTCGGACAGGAACACGTAGCGCGGGTCCGGCGTGATCGAAAACGGGGCCTCGCGCAGGCCGTAATACTCGAGATACATGCGCCTACTTTACCTGACCGCGGCAGGGCGCCACCGCGATTGCGCTGCAGCGCGCAAAACCGCACGCCGATCGCGGCCGAAGCGCACCCGGCGCGACCGGATCGTGCGGAAACCATGTGTCGCGACCGCAGCCGCTCCCGCACGAATCAAAGGCAAGTCGCATCGATGCCGCGGAAAATCCGTAGCCCGGGCAAGGCCGCTGGCCGCACCCGGGGATGGGTGGAGTCCCGTGTAAAGACCCCGGGTGCGCTGCGCTTGCCCGGGCTACGGACTACGCATCGATGGCGCGGGCCGTGCGTAGCCCGGGTAAGGCCGCAGGCCGCACCCGGGGATCGCGTGGAGGTCGAATGCAGACAGTTGCTCCCTCGACACGAGGCCTGCGTGGTGGATCACGCCTGCCACGCGAACAGCCGCAGCGCCTCGGTGTCCTCGGCGTGGCGGAACATGCGTTCAAAGCGCAGGCCGAGGCTTTCGACCAGGGCCGCCGAGGCCGTGTTGCCGGGCGCGACGATCGCGACCACGCGCTTGAGGCCGAGCACGGTGTGCGCATGGCCGAGCACGGCAGCTGCCGACTCGCGTCCGTACCCGCAGGCCCGGTATGCCGGCATGAACGCAAAACCGATGTCGACGTCGGCCAGCGTCTCGCGCTTGACGAGTCCACAGATCCCGAGCGCGCGTGCATCGGCGCGGCGTTCGACGAGATACAGCCCGAAACCGTGGCGGGCGTAGCTCGCGACCGGGCCGTTTTCGATATAGGCGCGCGCGTCGTCGAGCGTGCGCACGCCACGATCGCCGATGTGCGCCAGGAACGCCGCGTCGTTGAGCAGTTCGAGGATGAACGCCGCATCCCGGACCGCGAGTCGGCGCAGGTCGAGGCGTTCGGTCTGCAGGACCGGGTCCTCGCAGGGCAGGCAATCGGCGTCCATGCCTGCATCGTTGGCCAGATCGCGATGCCGATCAAGCCGTCGCGGCGCCGGGCCAGACTGTTCTCAGGCCGCGATGCCGTAGCTGCGCAACAGCGCATCGGGCGACGGTTCGCGTCCGCGGAACTCGACGAACGATTCGAGCGCGGGCCGCGAGCCGCCGACGGCGAGGATTGCCGAACGCAAGGCCTCGCCGAGTTCGCGATTGAACACGCCCTCCTGCTCGAAGCGATCGAACGCGTCAGCCGACAGCACTTCGGCCCACAGGTAGCTGTAATAGCCGGCGCCGTAGCCGCCGGCGAAGATGTGGGTGAATGCGTGCGGGAACCGGTGCCAGTCGGGCGGCACGATCACGGCGACTTCGCGGCGCACCTCGTCGAGGATTTCGAGCGTACGCGCGCCGCGCGCCGGGTCGAACTCGTGGTGGAGGCGGAAATCGAACAGGCCGAACTCGAGCTGGCGCACGAGGAACAGCCCGGACTGGAAATTGCGCGCGGCCTGCATGCGCTCGAACAAGGCCTCGGGCAGTGCTTCGCCGGTCTCCCAATGGCGCGCGATCAGGTCGAGGCCCTCGCGCTTCCACGCGAAGTTCTCCATGAACTGACTCGGCAGCTCGACCGCGTCCCACTCGACCCCGCTGATGCCCGAGACACCGGCGTAATCGACTTCGGTCAGCAGGTGGTGCAGGCCGTGGCCGAATTCGTGGAACAGGGTGACGACGTCGTCGTGGGTCAGCAGCGAAGGCGTGCTCGCGCTCGGCGGCGCGAAATTGCAGGTCAGGAACGCGATCGGCAACTGGACGCCGTCGGCGTGCCGACAGCGCGTCGTGCACACGTCCATCCAGGCACCGCCGCGCTTGCCGCTGCGTGCGAGCAAATCGACATAGGCGCCGGCAAACACGCGGCCCTCGGCATCGACGAGATCGTGGTAGCGCGCGTCGGGATGCCAGACCTCGACGTCGTCGCGTGGCTGGAAACGCACGCCGAAAACCCGCTCGACGACCGCGAACAAGCCATCCATGACGGCCGGCAGCGGGAAGTACGGCTTCAGTTCCTCTTCGCTGAGCGCGTACGTGCGCGTGCGCAGTTTCTCCGAGGCCCAGGCGACGTCCCAGGGCTCGAGGTCGGCGATGCCGAGTTCGTCGCGCGCGAAGGCGCGCAACTCGGCGAGGTCCTGCTCGGCCATCGGTCGCGCCTTGGCGACGAAGTCGCGCAGGAAGGCGACGACCTTGTCGGCCGAGGGCGCCATCTTCGTCGCCAGCGATTCCTCGGCGGTCGTGGCGAATCCGAGCAAGCGTGCCGATTCGTGGCGCAGGGCCATGATCTTCTCGATGCGCGCCGAGTTGTCGTAGCGCCCATCCTGCGAGTTCTCGGCCGCGCGCGTGCCATAGGCGCGATAGACGCGCTCACGCAACTGGCGATCGTCGGCGTGGGTCAGCACGGCCTGCACGCTCGGTTGCTTGAGCGTGACAAGCCAGCCGTCGAGCGCCTTGTCGGCCGCGTATGCGGCGAGCACGTCGCGGCCCGACGGCGGGATGCCGGCCAGACCATCAGCGTTCGTGATGTGTTCGCTCCAGGCATCGGTCGCGTCGAGCACGGCTTCCTCGAACTCGGTCGACAGGCGGGCGAGCTCGGCCGAGATCTCGCGATAGCGCGTTCGGGCCGGCTCCTCGAGGGCGACGCCCGACAATTCGAAGTCGCGCAGCTCATGCTCGACGAGCGTGCGCGCGGGCCGCGGCAGGTCGGCAAACGCCGGCGAGCTGGCAACGGCCTTGACCGCAGCGTACAGCTCGCGGTTCTGGCCGAGCGCGGTCGTGAATTCGACGATCTTGTCCTGGGCGGCCGAATAGGCCTTGCGCAGCTCGTCCGAATCCTTGACCCCGTGCAGGTGGCCGACCGGTGCCCAGGCTCGCGACAGCCGGTCCTCGAGCCGTTCGGCGACGTCGATGACGCTCGCGAACGTGCGTGGCTCCGGCGACGCGAGCAGGCCGTCGATGCCGGCCGCGTAGTCGGCGAGAATCGCATCGATCGCCGGCTCGACATGTTCGGGGCGGATCGCCGCGAAACGCGGCAGGCCGGTGCTTGCAAGCAGGGGGTTGGTCATCGGGACTCCTCGGCGAAGCCGTGAACTTGGCGCGTGGATGGCGCAAAATCAAGCGCATCGGTCCGTCACGGGAAGTTCGTAGCGTGTATTCGAGTCCCACCACCGACCTGCTGCGTCCGCTCGCGATGTTCCGCCACCTCGACGACGCTGCGCTGGCCGAACTCGAGGATGAGCTGCAATGGTTCGCCCTGCCCGGTGGGGCCGTCCTGTTCGAGGAAGGCGACCCGAGCGACGCGCTGTACGTCCTCAAGAGCGGCAGTGTCGGGGCGTTCCGGCTCGATGCGACCGGCCAGCAGCAACTGGTAGGGGTCGTCGCCGCCGGTGAAGCGGTCGGCGAAGTCGGCCTGATCGTCGACCTTCCGCGCAACGCGACCGTGCGCGCGCTGCGCGACTCCGAACTGTTCATGCTCTCGCGCTCGGCCTTCGAACGCCTCGTCCATCGCCATCCGCAATCGATGCTCGATACCGCGCGGCTCGCGGTGCGCCGCATGTCGGCAACCCGCGATGCGACGGCACCGGCCAGCGTGCCGCGCACGTTCGCGATCCTTCGCCACGATGCCGGGGTCGATGCACGCGGCTTCGCCGAGCGCTTCGTGCGCAACCTGCTCGCATTCGGCGAAACCGTTCTGGTCGATTCGCATCTTGGCCAGGGTCAATTGAGCGGCTGGTTCAGCGAGCTCGAGACGCGCACGCGCTTCGTCGTCTACCTCGCCGACAACGATGTCGAATGGCAGGCGCTGTGCGTGCGCCAGGCCGATTGCCTGCTGCTGCTGGCGAACGCGGCCGATGAACCGCGCGCGTGGTCGGAGAGCACCTGCGCCGACGACTCGAGCGCATTCTCGCGGCCACGCCATCTCGTGCTGCTGCATGACGGCGATCTCGTCCGTGGCGCCGCGCGACGCTGGCTCGCGCTGACGCCGTGCCTGCCGTATCACCACGTGCGCGATGCGCATGACGTGCGCCGCGTGGCGCGGCTGTTGACCGGACGCAGCCTCGGCCTCGTGCTGTCGGGCGGCGGCGCACGTGGTTTCGCCCAGATCGGCGTACTGCGCGCGATGCGCGAAGCGGGACTCGAGATCGACAGCGTCGGCGGCACGAGCATCGGCGCGATCATCGGCGCCGGCATCGCGCTGGAGTGGTCCGACGAGGAGATGCTCGACAACTACCGCGAGAGCTTCGTCGCGGGGCGGCCACTCGGCGATTACACGCTGCCGCTCGTGGCCCTGACCCGCGGCGGACGCGTCGCGCGCCTGCTGCGCGAACAATTCGGCGCGCGCGACATCACCGATCTCGCCCTGCCGTACTTCTGCTGTTCGTCGAACCTGAGCTCGGGCCAGCTCGACACCCACCGCGACGGTCCGCTCTGGCTCTGGCTGCGCGCCTCGTGCGCGATCCCGGGCGTGCTGCCGCCGGTCTGCCATCGCGGCCAGGTCTTCGTCGATGGCGCCGTCATGAACAACCTGCCAACCGACATCATGGCCGCCCAGCTGCCCGGCGCGATCGCCGCGATCGACATCGGTGCCGGCGATGCACTGCATGCCAGCGCGGAGGAACATTCGACACCGTCGTGGTGGCGCATGCTGCTCGAACTCGGTACCGGCAAGCGTCCCGGCATCTTCGACATCCTGGTGCGCTCGGGGATGGTCAACGCCGAACTCGCGAGCGACGATCGCCGCCGCCTCGCGAACCTGCTGCTCGCGCCGCCGGTCGGCCACACCGGACTGCTCGACTGGCGCGCCTACGACCGCACGGTCGAGGCCGGCTACCACTACGCCTTGCGCGTGATCGGCGGCCAGAAGGATCGCCTGCTCGAACAGGTGCCGGTGCGCTTGTGATCGCGGTTCGCGGACGGGGCTCGAAGCGGTCGCGATCGGCACGCCACGGCGCGGCAGTGAGAAGGGCGCACGCTCCGCCCGGCACCGACGACTCGACCCGCCGTACGCGGCGGCACGCGGACCGCGCGTTCGTGCGTCAGTTCATGAACGCGCGGTCGGCCCCATTTTCCAAATGTTGCTGGATGAATCAATTCATTCCTTGTGGCAGACTCCCGCGACACGCACGCCGGGAGCGACCCATCATGGAGAACTCGACATGGATCAAGGCAGGTTCGGCACTCGTCACGATCGCGCTGCTGCTTGGCTCCGCGATGGCGAGCGCATGCCAGCCGCAGTTCAACGAGACCTGGGTGCTCGGCGGGTCTGCGCAGTGGGTGGGCGCGGGCGATGAATGCGCGCTCGAGGCCTCGCTGACGGGCGTATCGCCGGCAGCCGCAACGGTCCACTTTCGACGCCAGCATCCGGCCGCACCGCTGCGGCTGAGCTTTCGCGTGAATTCGCCGGTGCCGACCTTCAACACCTTGGCTTCTTTCACCGTGGCGCGTGGCACTGCGGATCGGGTCCCTGCGGGTGGTCCGGCCGAAGCTGCCCTGTTCCAGCTGGTTCTGAGCGGCAACCTGCCGGGTACCGCAGTCCGCATGGGCATGCTCGCCGCCTGCTCGTCGGAGGCTTCAGGTTTGTGCAGCGTGATCGTCCAGGACCCCGTGACATTTCCGCTTCAGGTGACGGTCCAACTTGAGGTCGGCGAAGGACCGGCAGGTCGCTTGCGCTACTGGGCCGGCGATGCGTCGGGCCCACCGACGGCGACAATCGAGAATCTCGACAATGCGCGCTGGATCGGCGTCGAGCGCGTTAGCCTCGGCCTGTCCGACCCCGGCGACCAGCTCGCTGCCTTGCTGAACGGCGAAGTCGTCGTGTTCGACGACATCCTCGTCGACGAACCCTCGCTGTTCTGGAGCGACTTTGAACTGGGAGCAGGCCACCCGGTCGCATCGAATCGACCGGCTTTGCCTTCTTTTCCATCCCTGGTCGTGAACGGGAACACCTGTGGCGGCGTGACGAGCCTGCCGGTCCTCGCCTCGGGCAGTACGAGCGTGCGCGGTCCGAAGGACATCTATCCGTTCGCGCTTGGCGGTGAAACGTATCGGACGTTCGCGATCGCGTCGGACAGGCCGCGAATGCGGGTGTTCGTCTGCGAGGAAGGCGTCTCGACGACGTCGCGCTGCATCTCGGCATCGGGCGCAGACTCGGTTCCGGCCTACCTCGGCGCGGTCGGCAACTACCAGATCGTTATCGGAGACATTGCGGATGGCTGCGGCGCGTATTCATTGATCGTCGGGGGGCCGCTCGGATCGCCGGCGGATTGACGACGACGGCGCTGGCGCCTGGATCGCCTCACGGCACCGCCGCGTCGTCGTCACGACTGCCGCGCTTCCAAATGATCGAGGTGCCGCAGGAGACGCGTCGTCGTGGGTCGAACGCGGCTTCGCTCAGGCCTCGCCGGCGAGCGCCGCGAAATCCACGCGCTTGAGCAGCCGCGCCTCGCCGAGGTAGTCGCCCTGGGCGAGGTCGACGCCGGCTTCGATCAATGCGTCGAGCGTCGCCGCGTTGTCGACGCCGCCGGCGATGACGCGCATGCCGAGCGACTGGGCGAGGTTCGCGATCGAGGCGGCGCGCTTGCGTTCGCGCGGGTCGCCGGCGATGCGCTGCACGAGTGACCTCTCAAGGCGGACGAAATCGCCGGGCAGGCGCTGCGAACTGAGGAAGGCGAGCGAGCCTTGTCCCTCGCCGGCGCCGCGCAGCACGAATCGGCAGCCGATTCCCTGCAGGCGGGCGATGAAGTGGCGGGCCGCGGGCAGGTGGGCGAGTTCGCCACTGTCGATGATCTCGAGCACGAGCCGTTCGGCAGGAACGCCGGCGCCGACGACGGCCTGCTCGATCGCCTCGAGCGTTTCCGGATCGGCAACGGTTGCCGGCGACAGGCGCGCGACCGTCGCGATCGGCGTTGCGCGTCCGCGCTCGCTCGCAAGATGGGCGAGCAGGCCGTTGACGACCCACAGGTCGATGCGCTGGATCATGCCGACGCGTTCGGCGAGCGGAACGAAGGCACGCGGCAGCACGAGTTGGCCGTCCTTGCCGACCATGCGCATGCGCACCGCGAACAATTCGCGCTCGAGCGCGGGATCGGCGAGCCAGCCGGCCTGCTCGCCGAGGCGCGCGGTCAGCGGCAGGATCGGCTGCACGAGGATGACGAAGCGCGCCTGCTCGAGCGCGATGCGCAAGCGCTCGCTCGACGGCGATGGCGGAGCCGTCGGTCCCGACGTGTCCTCGGCCGGCGCAGGCGGGCGATCGACCGCGGCCCTGGCCCGCTCGAGCGCCTCGTCGGCGCTGACCGTGCGCGGACTCAGCAGTTCGGCGCCGACGCGTGCCTCGACCTCGTGGCGGACCTCGCCGACCGTGTAGGTACGGCCGTTGAGCAGGGTCTGGAAGCTCTGGGCGAGGACATCGATGTTGTCGACCTGGACACCGCTCAGCAGCAGCAGGAAGCTGTCGCCTTCGCCGCGCGCGAGCACGTCGCCTTCGCGCAGGCGGCGCGCGAGCGTCTGCGCGACCGTGCGCAGGCGCTCGTCGCCACGCGGCGAGACGGCGTCGGCATCGGCGCTGATCTCGATGTGGAGCAGGGCCGAATAACCGCCGCGTTCGCGCAGGCGGGTGATTTCCTGGACGAGGCGCTGGCGCAGGTGGCGCGCGTTCGACAGCCCGGTCAGCGGATCGTTGGCGAGTTCCCAGCGCAGGCGCTCGGCCGTGCGCCGCTCGGCGATGTCGCGGAAGACGACCACCGCGCCATGCCGGCTGCGCTGCGCGGCAAGCGGCAACACGGTGCACTCGACCGGCACGCCGCTGCCGTCGCGGCGCCTGAACATCGTCTCGAAATGGCGCACCGTCGTGCCTTCTGCATAGGCCCGGGCGAGCGCCGAGGCGCGCGCCGATTCGTTCGGATAGACCGCCGCATGCGCGAGCAGGCCGACCAAGTCCTGTTCATCGGAATGGCCGAGCAGGCGCAGGCCGGTTGGATTGACGAAGCTGATGCGTCCTTCGGCATCGACGCCGAACACGCCGTCGCCGACCGAGCCGAGGATGCCGTCGAGCTGCTGGCGATCGGCCTCGGCGGACTTGCGCATTTCGATCGTGCGCGCGAGCGTGCCGACCCGGGTCAGGAACAACTCGCGCGCCTCGTTCTTGAACATGCATTCGCTGGCCCCGGCCTGCAGGCAGCGCTTGATGATGTCCTCGCGGTAGCTGCCGGTGATGACGGCGAGCACGGGCGGATCGGCGCGCGTGGAAAGCCGTCGGCACAGTTCGTCGCCGCTGCCGTCGGGCAGGAAATAGTCGACGATGACGAGGTCGTGGCGGATCTCGGCGGCGAGGGCCTCGGCCTCGCCGATCGAACCCGCTGCGTCGACCGCGTAGCCGTTGCGCTCGAGCAGCTGCGTGTAGGCGAGGCGCACGCTTTGCGAATCATCGACGAACAGGATGCGCACGCGTTCGGTGTCGGCGCTGCCCGCGGTCGGCGTCGCCACTTCATCGGGCGCCAGCTCGCGCACGCTGGCCGGGATGCGGCCGAACTGCGACCACAGCAGGAAGCGCCCGCGCAGCGATTCGGCGGCCCAGGCGCGGATCTCGGGACTTTCCTCGTGCGCGATCAGCAGGGTCGGCGGCGCGTCCGGCGCGTCGCGCAGGTAGTCGAGCAGGGCGAGGAACTCGCGCGTCGCGCGTGCCGGCGCGCCGACGATCGCGATCGCGTACGGAGCCTGCGCGGGCGACGCCTCGGCGTTGCGACGCAGATGGTCGTAGGCCTCAAGATAGTTACCGATCTCGGTCCGCACCGGCAGCGCAGTCGCCGCGAGCGTGCGCCGCAACAGATGATTGAGCGTGGTCGAACGCTCGACGAGCAAGATTCCGCTCAAGGGAAGCCCCGACACCGGCACGGAAAACATCGCGTGCGAACACGCGCCCCAGGTTCCACGAACGTCCGCATGCAAGGCCGGATCCGCTGCGAGCGCAGCCTCGCGGACGTCGCATCATCAAATCAGTCCGCGTCGATCTTTGCAAGATGGATCCGGTCGATTCAGGTTCGCTTTCCGACGCTCGCGGGCGGGGCGGACGCTGATGCCGACGGCGTTCGCGGTAGCATGCGGCGACTTCCGCGGATGTGTGTCGTGCGCAAGATCATCCACGTCGACATGGACGCGTTCTATGCCTCGGTCGAGCAGCGCGACGATCCGGCCCTGCGTGGCAAGCCGGTCGTCGTCGCTTGGCGCGGCGCGCGCTCGGTCGTCTGCGCGGCGTCCTACGAGGCGCGCACGTTCGGCGTGCGCTCGGCGATGCCGGCCGTGCGCGCCGAGCGTCTGTGTCCGGACGCGATCTTCGTGCCGCCCGACTTCGTGCGCTACCGCGCGGTGTCGCGCCAGGTGCGCGAGATCTTCCTGCGCCATTCCGACCTCGTCGAACCGCTGTCGCTCGACGAAGCCTTCCTCGATGTCAGCGAGGCGAAGTCGGGCCTGCCCTCTGCGACCGCAGTCGCCCAGGCGATCCGCGCGCAGATCCGCGAGGAAACCGCCTTGACCGCGTCGGCCGGCGTTGCACCAAACAAGTTCCTGGCCAAGATCGCCTCGGACTGGCGCAAACCGGACGGCCTGTTCGTGATCAGGCCCGACGCGGTCGCCGGCTTCCTCGAACCACTGGCGGTCGGGCGCATCCCGGGCGTCGGCAAGGTCATGGATGGCAAGCTCGCCGCGCTCGGCATCCGCACGGTCGGCGACCTGCGCACCTGGACCGAGCGGGATCTCGAGCAGCACTTCGGCCGTTACGGCCGCCGCCTGCATGGTCTCGCGCGCGGCATCGACGACAACCCGGTGACCGCCGATCGACCGCTGCAGTCGATCTCGGCCGAGGACACGTTCGCGACCGACCTGCCGCTCGACGCGCTCGCGCCGACGATCCGCGAACTCGCCGCCAGGGTCTGGACGGCCAGCCGCAAGACCGAGCGGATCGGACGCACGGTTGTGCTCAAGCTGAAAACCGCCGACTTCCGCATCCTGACCCGCAGCCTGACCCCGGCGACGCCGCTGCAGTCGCTGCAGGAGTTCGCCGACGTCGCGCTGGCCTTGCGCGATCGCGTCGCGCTGCCGCTCGAGACGCACTATCGCCTCGTCGGTGTCGGCCTCGGCAATTTCCGCGACGCCGATGCCGCGTTCGCGCAACACGAGCTGTTCGATCACGGGCCGTGGCCCGATGGCCTTGCAGGGCAAGGCCTGGACCAGACCGGCGCAGTCACGCCTTGACCAGGACGGGCGATTCAGTGCCGCGCTTCGAGCCTGGCCGCGCGCCGCGCCCGCCAGCGCTTGATGCGACGCGCGAACCACAGGTCGATCCGATCGAGCAGGCGCGAGGCAAACAGCGAACTTTCGGCGATCAGGGCCATGCCGATCAGCATGACGAGCAGGCCGGGACCGGGCAGCACGAGCATCGTCATGCCGAGCAGCATGAACGCCACGCCGAGTGACATCAGCACGACCTTGCGTGCGAGCCCGGCCGACTTCTCGCGGTGCTGGCGGTAACGCAACTGGAAGCGGCGCCCGCTCGGCAGGGCCGCGAAACGTTTCCATTGTTCGCGCAGGGGTTCGCCCATCGGGGAGGTGATCCGGCCAGGTTTTCCGCGTCAGCATCGCAAGTCTGCCCTGAACGCCAGTTCGCGAGCAGCTGGCGCACGCCGTCGAACCACCGGGTCGCGCGATCTCGGCGCTGACGTATGATCGGCGCGACCGCGCTGCCGGATATCCGCATGATCCCTCGCCTGCTCCTCGTCTGCATGGCCATCCTCGCCACGACCGCCGCGGCCGCCGATCGCGTCACCGGCCAGTCGTTCGCGACACGCTCGGAAGTGTTCGCCCAGCACGGCATGGTCGCGACCTCGCAACCGCTCGCGACCCAGATCGGCCTTGACGTCCTCAAGCGCGGCGGCAGTGCGGTCGATGCGGCAATCGCGGCGAACGCCGCGCTCGGCCTGATGGAGCCGACCGGCAACGGCATCGGCGGCGACCTGTTCGCGATCGTCTGGGACGCAAAGACGCAGAAGCTGCACGGCTACAACGGTTCGGGGCGCTCGCCGCGCGCCCTGAGCCTGCAATGGTTTGCCGACAACGGGCACACGAAGATCCCGTCGTGGGGGCCGCTGCCGGTGACCGTGCCCGGCGCAGTCGATGGCTGGTTCGCGCTGCACGGCCGTTTCGGCAAGCTGCCGATGAAGGACCTGCTCGCGCCCGCGATCGGCTATGCGCGCGACGGCTTCCCGGTCAGCGAACTGATCGCGTACTACTGGGATCGATCGGTGCCGCGCCTCGGCCAGTACCCGGGCTTCCGCGAGCAGTTCACGAACGACGGCCGCGCGCCGCGCAAGGGCGAGATCTGGAAGAACGCGAACCTGGCGAACACGCTCGCGGCGATCGCGAAAGGCGGGCGCGACGCGTTCTACACGGGCCGGATCGCGCGCACGATCGGCGACTACATGCAGGCCAATGGCGGCTTCCTGTCGTACGACGATCTCGCCGCGCACCGCGGCGAATGGGTCGAGCCGGTGTCGACCAACTACCGCGGCTACGATGTCTGGGAACTGCCGCCGAACGGCCAGGGCATCGCCGCGCTGCAGATGCTCAACATCCTCGAAGGCTACGACCTTGCGAGCTACGGTTTCGGCAGCGCCGAACACGTGCACCTGTTCGTCGAGGCAAAGAAGCTCGCGTTCGAGGACCGCGCGATGTACTACGCCGATCCGGCCTTTGCCGCGGCACCGGTCGCGCGCCTGATTTCAAAGGAGTACGCGGCCGAGCGGCGCAAGCTGATTTCGCCCGACAAGGCGGCGACGGCGGTCGCGCCGGGCGAGTTCCAGACCGGTGGTGACACGATCTACCTGACCACGGCCGACCGCTGGGGCAACATGGTCTCGCTGATCCAGTCGAACTACCGCGGCATGGGCTCCGGCATGGCGCCACCAGGACTCGGCTTCATCCTGCAGGACCGCGGCGAGATGTTCGTGCTGAAGGAAGGCCATGCGAACACGTTCGCGCCGGGCAAGCGTCCGTTCCACACGATCATCCCGGCCTTCATCACGAAGGACGGCAAACCGTGGCTCAGCTTCGGCGTCATGGGCGGCGACACCCAGCCGCAGGGTCACGCCGCGATCGTCATCAACCTGGTCGACTTCGGCATGAACCTGCAGGAAGCCGGCGACGCGCCGCGCATCCAGCACGACGGCTCGACCTCGCCCGAAGGCCAGGCGATGCCGATGGCCGACGGCGGCACGATCGAGCTCGAGAGCGGCTTCGACTACGCGACGATCCGCGCGCTCATGCGCATGGGCCACAAGGTCCGCTTCGCCGACGGCACGTTCGGCGGCTACCAGGCGATCGGGCGCGATGCGAAGAACGGCGCCTGGATCGGCGCCTCGGAAGGTCGCAAGGACGGCCAGGCCGCCGGCTACTGAGCGGAGGGCGGCCGCAGCGCCCGACCCCGCGCGCCCACGCCGGTTTCCGATATACTTTTTCACCGATGACGAAAGGGAACAATGCAATGGGCGAGATGCTGCGCGGCGTTGTCTGCACGACCGCTCTCGCGCTTGCGGTTACGGCTGCGGCCGTTCCTGCCGCAGCGGCCGGCGCGCCGGACGCAGTCGAATCGCAGGAAGCCGCGATGCGTCCGCTGCGCGATGCCCTGCTCGCTGCGGCGACGCCGCGCGCATTGATCCTCGCCGCACAGATCACGCCCTCCGCAGATCATTTGCGCACGCAGGCCCGCGACCTCGCACCGGATGACGCCTTCGTGCAATGGTTCGCCGCGAAACACGCCGACGGCAGCGTCGACGTCGAGGCCGCGCACGACGTCGTGCGCCTCGAGCCCGACAACGGCGCGGGCTGGGTCCTGCTGCTCGATGCCGCCGCCGACGCCGGCGACGAGGACGGCGTCACGCGCGCGCTCGAACAGATCGGCGAAGCGCCGCGTTTCGACGATTTCCTGTCGACGATGACACGCGAATGGCTCGCCGTCATCGACGCCGAGCCCGCCTTGGTCCCAACCGTCGAACGTGGCAGCGCCGACTGGTCGCGTGCGGCGGCGCCACTCGTCCACGCGCTCGCCCTGAGCGCCGCGGTTGGGATGCCCGCCTACCGCAAACTGGTCGAAGCCTGCCCGCGTGGCGGTGCCGCCGATCCGGCCCGCCACCTCGCCTGTGCAGCCGCCGGCCAGCGCATCAGCGAGCAAGCGACGAGCATCGTTGCGCGCGCAATCGGAACGGCCCTGCTGCGCCGGATCGACGACCCCGCCTGGACGGTCGCGAAACAGCATTACGACCACCTCAATCGGGCGAGTTCCACGCTGCTCGATCCGGCCCTGCGCGACGATGCAGCGATCCGTCGCGTGATCGCCGACTGGTACGCCACGGCGAGCGAGATCGCGGTCCTCGAACGCCTGCTCGCGCGTGCCGGCCTGCCGTTGCGGGCTCCTGCCGACGCAAGCTGATCGGCAATGGCCGACCCGCCGCGTTCGGGCCGGGGCGCTGCACGCGTCGCCGGTCCCGTTCGGCCGCTGCCGGCCGCTGGCGTGCGCGACGAATCCGGCCAGCCCGAGCCCCTTCGCGATCGCGGATGCATCGGGCGCCTGCACGGTCACCGTCGTCGACCGCGCGCGAGATGCGGGGCTCGCGCCGGGTACGGTTGCCTGGAGGGGCGGAATGTCCCGGGCCGGTCGCGGCGGGCTTGGGGGGGACGAAGGTTCGTCGTCGGGGGCGGCAGGATCGTTCGCGTGCACGAGGTCGGCCGGGACCACGGGGAATTCTCATTCGTCACTGGTCCGTTGCGGCAGCGGGTTCCAGGTGGCCGCCCCGCGCGGGTTTCGGGTTCGCGCGCGGATCGTCGGGCATCGGCTTGCATCACCACGGCATTGGGCGGACAGTCATCACAGTCCGATCGACACGGGAGGCGCAATGAAAGCCACGACACTTTCCACGAGTTTCTTTTCGCAATTGACGCAGAAACGCCTGTTCGCCGCGCATATCGCCGAGATCGCGGTCCAGATGGCCGAGCAGGCCGGCGAACCGGTGACGCGTCCGCTGTCTCTCGCACAGCTCGAGCGCGCGTTCGAGGCGAATCGTGCCGAAAGCGCGATGGTCATGGACCTCGTGCTCGCCTGGGCCGGCGAACTCAAGGCCCATGGGATCCTCGGGGCCGACGACGTCTACGTCGCGGACGATCTACCGCCCGGGCGCTGAGCGCCGCCACGAACGATGCGGGTCGATCTTGCAGGAGCGCTCCGCGGCGCGGTGCAGTACCAGGACGTCAGGCCGGGTCGACCGGGGTCGTGCCGCCGCTGAACTCGACGCGGGCCTGGCGTCGGCGCTCGCGCCAGTCCTGCAGCCAGCGCCGCGCCATCGCGAGTCCGCTGATCGCATAGATCAGCTTGAACAGGTGCAGGCGACGCATGACCGGCGGCGTGTCGAAGACATCGCCCGCGAGCATCGAGATGACCCCTTCCTCCACGCGCAGGAAGTTGCGCGGATTCGCGAACAAGCCGCTCATGACCGGCGAGTTGAAGCGCTGGATGAACCACGAGAACACGCGCACGCCGCGCCGGATGCGCTGGTCGAAATCGCGCTGCAGGGCACGTTCGCGGGCCGGTTCGCGCAGCGCGGCCTCGACGAGGGCGGCCGCGCGCGTGCCGCTGTGCATCGCGAGGTAGACGCCTGAGGAGAAAACCGGATCGACGAAGGCCCAGGCGTCGCCGGCCATGATCCAGCCCGGACCGGCCATGCGCGAGCAGGCGTACGAATAGTTGCCGGTCACGCGCACTTCGCCGGTCAGGTGCGCGCCGCGCATGCGGTGTGCCGCTTCCGGCATCTGCTGCAAGGTCGCCTGCAGGAAGTCCGCGTTCGCTCCGCGGCGACGCTTGAGGTATTCGGGCCAGCACACGCACCCGACGCTCATGATGTCGCCGCGCAGCGGAATGAACCAGCACCAGCCATGCGCGAAGCGATAGATGCTGATGTTGCCGGCATCTTCGCCCGGGCGACGCTCGACGCCTTCGAAATGGGCGAAGATCGCCGCGCTCTGGTGGCGCGTGTTCTTGCGCTTGAGCCTGAAGGCATTGCCGAGCACGGTATCGCGGCCACTCGCATCGACCAGATAGCGCGCGCGGATCGCGAACATTCCGCCGTCGGGACCGCGTGCCTCGGCGTGGACCTTGCCGATGCCCTCTACGCGCACCGATTCGAGCCTGGTTCGTTCCCGCGCATCGACACCGTTCGCGCGCGCGTTCTCGAACAGCATCCGGTCGAATTCCTCGCGCTTGACCTGGAACGCGTGCGGCGGCGAGGCGCCGAGCGCGCGACGGAAATGGAACGTCTGGTGGCCCTCGCCGGTGCCGGGAAAATCGGCACCGAGCTTGAGCACGCCGAGTTCGCGGACCTTGCCGAGCACGCCGAGCGCGTCGAGGATCGGCAAGTTGCATGGCAACAGCGATTCACCGATGTGGAAGCGCGGATGCGCGTCCTTCTCGAGTTGCAGCACGCGCAAGCCACCACGCGCCAGCATCGTCGCGGCCGACGAACCGGCCGGCCCACCGCCGATGACGAGCACATCGCAGTCGACCGATCCCGCTTGCTGTTCCATGCGCTGCACTCCGGTTCATGGGTTGGGCCGCGGCAAGCCCGCGGATGTCGACGGCGACCGCGCGCGACGACACGCACAGCGGACCGGGTCGGCGAATCGACCGGCGCCGGCGCGATCGGATCGCGGGGCCCGCCGGTGTGCGCATGGTACATTCGCGGCCCCTCGCCATGGCGGGAAACTCGAGCCGCGCACGTCCGCATGAATCGCCTCGCTCCACCCGCTGCAGTCGGCACCCCGGCTTCGCGATCGCACGCGACGCGCGTGGGGATCGCAGTCGTGGTGATCGCCTACGTGGCCCTCGCGGCTCTCGCCGTGCTGAGCGCGAATGGCCTGCTCGCGGTCGCCTGCGTGCTGCTGCTGGCGACCGTCGTGCTTGCCCGCGGCCTGGTCGCCGCGCGCCCGTCGGCGTGGCTCGCATGGCTCGCGATCACCGCCCTGCTCGGCCTGCTCGTCGTGCGCGGCAGCGGTGCGCTCGCCCTCGAAGGGCTGCCGGTCGCGGCCAACCTCGCCCTCGCCGGCCTGTTCGGATACACCCTGCTCGACGGACGAACGCCGCTGATCGCGCGCGCGATCCTCGCGATGGACGGACCCGAACGGCTCGCCCTGCCGCGCGTCGCCCGCTATGCGCGTGGGCTGACCCTGGCCTGGGCCGTGCTGCTGTTCGCCCAGGCGGTGCTGCTCGTACTCGTCGTCGGCGCCCGCCACGGCCTGTTCGCGGCGCCGGCATCGTCGCTCGCGAGTGCGTATCTTTTCCTCGGCGGCTGGTTCGTGCCGGCCGCGTTCATGCTCGGCGAGTACGCGTTCCGGCGTTGGCACCTGCGCGAACTTCCGCACGACCCGCCGCAACGCTTCCTGCGCCGGCTCGCGGCGAGCTGGCCGAAACTGTTGCGTGACAGCGCGAGGCAGGTCGATGCAGGACGTTGAGCCGGACAAGGCGATGCTCGAACTCGCCGAGACGCTCTGCATCGACGCCGGCCACCCGTCGCTGCCGGGCCATTTCCCGGGCCAGCCGGTCGTGCCCGGGGTCGTCCTGCTCGATCACGTCGCCGCCTGCATCGGGCACCACCGCACCGGCCGCTTGCGGCGCCTTGGTGCGGTCAAGTTCCTCGCCCCGCTGCTGCCCGGCGAAACTGCCCGCTTGCATGTCGTGCTCGAAGGCAGGCGCGCGCGTTTCCGGATCCTGCGCGACGAAGTCCCGATCGCGTCCGGCGAGGGCGAGTGGACGTGAGCGAGCACTGGACCCAACGCCCGGAGGGCGGCGGCCGTTTCGCGCTGTGGCTGATCCGCACGATCGGCCTCAACTGCGGGCGCACGCTTTCGCGCGGGCTGCTTTATCCGATCACGCTCTACTTCTTCCTGCGCCGCGGCGGCGAGCGTCGCGCCTCGTATGCCTACCTCGCCCGCGTGTTCGGGCGGCCGGCGAATGCCTGGCAGGTCCTGCGCCACCTGCATTGCTTCGCGGCGACGATCCTCGACCGGCTCTACCTGCTGACCGACCACCTGCGCAATTTCGAGGTCGGCGTGCACGGGCTCGACGAACTCCACGCGCAGATGCGCCCCGATCGCGGCCTGCTCCTGCTCGGCGCGCATGTCGGCAGCTTCGAGGCCCTGCGCGTGCTGTCGTTGCAACGACCCGACGTCAAGGTCCGGGTCGTCCTCGACACGCTGCAGACGCCGGCGATGACCGAACTGCTGCATGCCCTCAACCCGGGCATCGCGAAGAATGTCATCGACGCCTCGCAGCCGGGCCACGAGATCGTGCTCGCCCTGAATGACGCGATGCAGGAAGGCGCGCTGGCGACCCTGCTCGGCGACCGCGGGCGCCCGCACGAGGCGACCGTCGTCGTCGACTTCCTCGGCTCGCCGGCACGCTTCCCGGTCGCCCCGTACCTGATCGCGAGCATGCTCAAGGTGCCGGTGGTGCTCTGCCTTGGCATCTACGGGGGCGGTCGCCGCTACGACCTGCATTTCGAGATCCTCGCTGAACGGCTCGAACTGCCGAGGCGTGGCCGCGACGACGAATTGCGTGCGATCGTGCAAGGCTATGCGAGCCGGCTCGAACAGCACGTCCGCGCCAATCCGTACAACTGGTTCAATTTCTATGACTTCTGGAGCCTCGATGCGCCGACTGCCATTCCTGCTGCTGTGCCTGATCCCGTGTTTCAGCGCGGCGGCTGAAGTGGACGCCGGCGCGCTCGTTGCCGGCCTCGAACGCAGCTTGCCGGCACGCACGCCGTACACCGAAGTGCGCTTCGCGGCGGTATTCGACCGCCCGCTCGTCGTGCGCGGCGAGCTCGAATACCTCGGCCCCGGCAAGCTCGGCAAGAGCGTCGAGACGCCGTACCGGGAAACGACCACGATCGACGGCGGCCAGGTCAGCGTGCAGCGAGGCGAACGCCCGCCGCGCGTCATTTCACTCGGCCAGATTCCCGAACTCGAAGGTTTCATGCGCGGCTTCAGTGCCCTGCTAGGCGGCGATTCGGCGACCCTCGCGCGTGATTTCGAGGTGGCGACCTCGGGAACGGGCGCGCAGTGGCACCTGAGCCTGACCCCGAAGGATGGCCGGCTCAAGCGCCATGTCGCCTCGATCGAGGTCGACGGCAGCGGCCGTGCGGCGCGCTGCTTCGCGATCCTCGATGCCGACGGCGATGCGCGATTCATGCTCGTCGAGGAACTCGCCGCGGGCGACCTGCCGAAACCGCTGACCCGGCACAACGTCGAGGTCGTCTGCCGCGGCACCCGCAGCAACCAATGAATACGCGCGCCCGGCGCTGGCTGCTGCTTGCCGGCTGGATCGTCCTGCTCGGCATCCTTGCCGTCTTCGTCCAGCGCACATTGCGGGTCGGCACCGACCTGCGCAGCTTCATGCCGCCGGCCCAGAGCGCCGATCAGAAGCTGCTCATGGAGCAGATCGGCGAAGGCCCCGGATCGCGCCTGTTGCTGCTCGCGGTATCCGGCGCCGGGCCGGCCGAGGTCGCCGAACTCGGGCGCGGTCTCGTCGCCGCCTTGCGCGCCGACCCGCGCTTCAGCCAGGTCGCCAACGGTGCGTTTGACGAGGGCGTGCTCGACGATGCGCTGCTGCCGTATCGCTACCTGCTCACGCCCTCCTTCGACGCGCAGCCGCTCGACGCCGACGTGCTTGCCGACCAGCTCGCCCAGCGCGTCGAGGAACTCGGCTCACCGGCGGCGACCATGCTCAAGCCGTTGCTGCCGCGCGACCCGACCCTCGAAGTCCTCGCGCTTGCCGAACGCTGGTCGCCACCGAAGCGCCCGCTGATGCGCGAAGGCGTCTGGTTCTCACCCGATGGCGAAGCGCTGCTGCTCGTCCAGACCCGGGCCGCCGGTTTCGATCCGGCCGCCCAGGGCGAGGCGATCGCGGCGATCGAGGCCGCGTTCGCCGCGCTGCCCGGGGCCGGCGCGGCCGAACTCGCGATCAGCGGTCCCGGCTACTTCAGCGTGCTCGTCAACGCGAGCACGCGTGCCGAATCGGAGTGGCTCGGGCGCATCAGCACGGTCGGTTTCATCGTGCTCGTCCTGCTCGCCTACCGCAGCATCGCCGTGCTCGGCCTGGCCGCCCTGCCGATCGCGTCCGGTGCGCTGGCCGGGGTCGGCACGATTGCCGCGATGTTCGGCGAGATGCACGGCATCACGCTCGCGTTCGGCTTCACCCTGCTCGGGGTCGCCCAGGAATACCCGTTGCGCGTGCTAAGCCATCGACGCGCCGGTGAAAGCGCGCTCGAAAGCGTGCGCGGCCTGTGGCCGCTGCTGCTGACCGCTATCGCTTCGGCCTGCATCGCCTATCTCGCCTTTTTCGCCTCGGGTGTGACCGGGCTCATGCAGCTGGCCGCGTTCACGATCAGCGGCCTGATCGTCGCCGGCTTCACGACACGCTACCTGTTGCCGCGCGTGCTGCCCGAACGATTTCGCGACGCAGCCGACACGCCCGGCATCGGCCGCGCGTGGCGCTGGCTCGAAGCCTTGCCGCGGCCGCGCTGGCTGCCGCCGCTGCTGACCGCGCTCGCGGCGTTGATGCTTTGGTTCGCGCCGACGCCGTTCTGGGAGAACAACCTCGCCGCGCTGACCCCGGTCCCGGCCGACCTCATGCAACGCGAGGGTCGCCTGCGCGCCGCGCTCGGCGCACCCGACGTGCGTTACCTGCTGATCATCGAGGCCGACAGCGCCGACGGCGTGCTCGCCCTGTCCGAGCAGGTCGGCCCACGCATCGATGCCCTCGTCAGCGAAGGCGCGATCGACGCGGCCGAGCTGCCGAGCCGTTACCTGCCGAGCCTGGCCACGCAACGCGCGCGCCAGTCGGCGCTGCCCGATCGTGACAGCCTGCTCATTGCCCTCTCCGCCGCCCAGCAGGACCTGCCGTTCCGCGCCGACCTGTTCATGCCGTTCGTCGACGACGTCGAGCGTGCGCGCAGCCTGCCGCTGCTGACCCCCGAACGCTTTGCCTCATCGCCGCTCGGCGCGCGACTTGCGGCGATGCTCGTCGAACGCGAAGGACAATGGCTCGGCCTCGGCACCCTGATCGGCATGCACGACGCCGCGGCATTCGCGGCGCTGGCCCGCGAGACCGGCGGGCGCGTGCGCCTGCTCGACCTCAAGGGCGCCTCCGAATCGCTGGTCGCCTCGTACCGCGAGCGCATCCTGCATGCGTTCGCGATCGCGATCGTGCTGCTCGTCGCCACCGTGTTCGTCGCCTTCCGCGACCTGCGCCGCGCCTGGCACGTGCTCGCGCCGATGACGCTCGCGACGATCCTCGTGCTCGCCGTGCTGCGCTTCGGCGGAGTCTCACTGTCGCTGTTCCACCTCGTCGCGCTGACCCTCGCCGCCGGCCTCGGCCTGCACTATGCGTTGTTCTTCGAACGCAAGGTGCCCGATGAAGCCGAAGCGCGCCGCACGCTGCACGCGACCCTTGTCTGCGTGATCTCGGCCCTGCTCGTGTTCGCCCTGCTCGCCTGGTCATCGCTGCCGGTCCTGCGCGCGATCGGCCTCACGGTCAGCCTCGGCGTCGGCTTCCATTTCTGCCTGTCGATCCTGATGGCGCGCCCACGGGCCGGGAGCGGGGACCAGGGAATCGGGCGGGTGGACGCCCGTCCATGCACTACCATTCCCGATTCCCGATTCCCGCCCTGAGCCATGCTCGCCAAGTCCGACTGGTCACACCTGATCCCGCACCAGGGCCTCATGTGCCTGCTCGATGCCGTGGCCGACTGGGACGATGCGCGGATCGATGCCCGCACCGAATCGCATCGGCGTGCCGACAATCCGTTGCGCAGCAACGGCATGCTGCGCGCGCTGCACCTGTGCGAATACGGCGCGCAGGCGATGGCCGTGCACGGCGCCTTGCTCGCGCGTGCGGCCGGTGTCGCTGCAGCGCCGGGCTATCTCGTGTCGCTGCGCGCAGTCGAGTTGCAGGTCGAGCGCATCGACGATCTGGCCGGTGCGCTCGAGGTGCATGCCGAGCGCCTGCTCGGCAGCGACACGAGCTGGCAATATGCGTTCCGCATCGCGCATGCAGGCGTCGAAATCGCGAGCGGGCGCGCCGCCGTGATGTTGCGCTGAAGCGCGGCACGAAGCACTCGCGCACCACATGGCGACGCGGTCCTGGTTGCGGCTCCGGCCCGCGGTCTTGAAGTGCGCGCTGGGCGGTCAGCGCCAGCGCCGCTCGACGACGAAGACGCCGGCGCAGCCGCCGTCGACCCAGATGCCGGCGCGGTTCCAGCCCCAGTTCTGGCCTTCGATGCAGTGGGTGCGCGAGATCTGGCTTTCGAGCCAGACCTGGCTGCCGCGGCCCGTATCGACGCGACACAGGAAATAGCCGTAACTTTCGCTCTCGCAACGCACGCGGATGCTGCGATCCCAGTCGTTGCCGGGCCGCCAGGCATCACCGCGTCGGCCGCGATCGTCGTGACGGTCGCCGTATCGATCGTCGTAGCCACCGCCGCGCCCGGCTTCGACGAACACGCCGGCACACCCGCCGTCGACCCAGATGCCGCGGCGGTCGATGCCCCAGGTGCGGCCACGCTCGCATGGCGTATCGGAGATCTGGCGCACGATCTGCGCGTCGCGCCATGGCACGTCGCAGCGATCGAGCCGGTAATCGCGACTGCGGCATTCGATGCCGCGATCGTCATAGCCATCATGACGACCATACGCCTGGGCCGCCGCGTCGGCGCCGGCGAACAGGGACAGCAGGCAAAGCACGGCATGCGGACGCATCGTCTTCGCTCCCCGGTCACGTTGGATGTCCATGCCGGTCGTGCCGGCGCGGCATCATCGCGCAAGCCGCGGGCCAAATCGATGGGCGGGCGGGATTCGACGCCGCTTCGATTGGCGATGCCGGATCGGGCATGATTGCCGGCTTCGAACACACCCGGAACCGAGCATGACCGTGATCCGACGACGCGCCCTCGTGACCGGCGCAAGTGGTGACATCGGCACGGCGATCGCGCAGGCGCTCGTCGAGGGCGGTTGCGAGGTCATCGTGCATGCGAATGCGCGCATTGAACGCGCGCGGTCACTGGCCGATGCGATCCGCGCTGCGGGCGGTCACGCGCAAGCAGTCTCCTTCGATGTCGGCGATGCCGCAGCGACGCGTGCCGCGATCGATGGCCTGCTCGAAGCGGGGCCGATCTCGATTGTCGTCAACAATGCCGGCATCCACGACGATGCGCCGATGGCCGGCATGAGCGATCTGCAGTGGCGGCGCGTCATCGACGTCTCCCTGCATGGCTTCTTCCATGTCACCCAGCCACTGCTGTTGCCGATGGCGCGCGCGCGTTTCGGGCGCATCGTCAGCGTGTCCTCGGTCGCGGCCGTGCTCGGCAATCGCGGCCAGAGCAACTATGCGGCGGCGAAGGCGGCCCTGCACGGCGCGTCGAAGTCGCTTGCGCGCGAAATGGCCTCGCGTGGAATCACGGTCAACGTCGTCGCGCCGGGCCTGATCACCGGTAGCATGCTCGGCGACACCTACGACGCGGCCGCCGTGAAGGCGATCGTTCCGGCCGGTCGCGCGGGCCGTCCCGACGAGGTCGCCGCCCTCGTGCGCTTCCTGTGCTCGAACGAAGCGGCCTACATCAACGGCCAGGTGATCGGCGTCAACGGCGGCATGGGCTGACGCGGGCCGGCGCGTGGCCGACGCCGCTCACGGCGTCACGGCCTGCTCCGCGCTCGCGGCCAGCGGGCGCCGCCCGGTCACCGCCTTCGGGCTGTCGGCGAACAACGGGGTGGCGCCGGTCGACTGCGTCGGCAGGTCGCCCGCATCGAGTTGCGGGAACGCCGCGGTCGCGCGGTTGACGATCGTCGCGGCGAGATTGCGCAGGATCTCGACGTTCGCACGCAGGCGCGCGCGCAGCCCGTTCTCATCGAGCCGGTCGAGCAGCGTGCTGTTCATGTCGAGGAACCAGTCGAGTTTGCCCTGGTCCCACATTTCGGCCGGGCTTTCGCGCCTGGCGTCCGCATACCACGAGCGGAAGAAGGCCTGCATCGAGAGGTTGAGTGCGTTCGCGGTCGCGAACTCCTCGCGCATGTCGCCGAGCAGCGCGATGTCGGTCAAGCGGTCCTGGAACACGAGCTGGCAGAGGATGCCCCAGTAGTAGGCGTAGTCCCAGATGATCTTCGAAGTCATCACTTCGGCGTCACCGAAGATCGGGTACTGGTCGCGATACAGGCTCAGCGTGTTTTCGTAGAACGAAAAGTAAAGCTGCTCGTAGATGCGCGCGAACGGTCCAAGCGGCTTGCCGGCACGATCGAGCGCGATCAGCTCGCAGATGTAGGTGTTCGAGATCGCGATGAAGTCGCTGCCCGGCGAGTAGAACGGATCGAGGAAAACGCCCGCTTCGCCGGTCAGGGCCCAGCG
The DNA here is from genome assembly GCA_964587775.1 of uncultured Dokdonella sp. Taxonomy (GTDB): domain Bacteria; phylum Pseudomonadota; class Gammaproteobacteria; order Xanthomonadales; family Rhodanobacteraceae; genus Dokdonella. The sequence goes on along the minus strand of CAZPLY010000002.1, from coordinate 148,004 downwards.
GTCGCCCGAGAACACCTGCTTGCAGCCGTGCGAGAACCCGCGCAGGAACATGAAGTCCATGAGCTTGTCGCGGCGCGCCTCGCAATGGCGGGCAACCAGCGGCTGGAACTCGCGCAACCAGTCCAGCGCCTTGTCGAACGTGTTCATCCTCTCGAGCGGATGCATCGTGCCGTCGCAGACGATGCCGACCGAATGCGCGCCCGAGCCGAGCGGGATCAGCCAGACCCAGTAGCCGGGGCCGCACAGGTGGTTCGTCGAACGCCAGCGCTCGGGCGGCGTGCAGCGCGCGCCCCAGTCGGCATCGTCGCGCCATTCGTCGATCGCGAGGCGCTCGTCGATGCGGAACCAGACCGAGTTCGCGTCGTGCCCGTTCGCTTCGGCGAGCCCGTGCTTGCGCTTGATGATCGCCGCGCGACCGCTCGCATCGACGAGCCAGCGCGCCTCGAACACGCGCTCGGCGCCGTCGACCGTCGCGCGCACGCGATGCGGCGCGTCGTCGGCACCTGTTTCGACTCCGCGCACGACCGCGCCGTCGTGGAAGACGATGCCGCGCGCACGCGCGCGCTCGCCGAGATGGTTCTCGAACAGGCCGCGGTCGATCTGCCAGGTCGGGGTCGGCATGACCTTGCTGACCCCGAGTTCGGTCGTGTTCTCGACGTCCTCGCGGCCTTCGGACCAGAAGAAGCGGAAACCGAACTTGCGGATGTGCACCGCATCGAGGTGCTCGCGCAGGCCGAGCGTGTCGGAGAAATAGTGCGCGCCGATCTCGACGGTCGATTCGCCGACCTTGTGCGCGGCCGGCGGCACCGGGTGCTGCTTGCGTTCGAGCACGACGATGTCGATGTCAGCGAAGCGTTCACGCAATTGCAGGGCGAGGCAGAGGCCGGCGAGGCCGCCGCCGAGGATCACCACATTGTGTCGGGCTGGAGCCGTCATCCGTCGTTCCTCAAGGTGTCGAAGGTCGCGCGGCAGCGAGTCCGACCGGCGCGCGGCCCGTGAACGCGCTGAGCAGCGGCGTCGTCATCAGGGTCGTGCCGATCGCCATGATCATCAGCATCGTGAAGATCTCGGGACCGATCACGCCGACGTCGAGGCCGACCTTCATGACGATCAGCTCCATCAGCGCGCGGGCGTTCATCAGCGAACCGACCGCGAACGACTCGCGCCAGCCGAGACCACCCGCGCGCGCGCCGGCGGCGCCGCCCAGGATCTTGCCGAGCACGGCCGCCGCGAAGATCAGCCCGAGCGCGCTCACGCCGGTGTCGGCGAACGCGTCGGGCGTCGTATTGAGTCCGGCCAGGGCGAAGAACACCGGCATCATGACGATGACGGCGACATGCTCGAGGCGCTCGATCAACGTTTCCAGCAGGCGGTTGTCGCGCGGCAGGGCGGCGCCGAACAGGAATGCACCGAACACGGCATGCAGGCCGAGTGCCTCGGTCGCCGCCGAGCTCGCGAACACGCCGATCAGGAGCACGGCGAGCAGGCCGGTCGACGGCTTGCCGTCCGGCGCATGCCGGGCGAGCGAGCGCGCGAGCAGCGGGCGCAAGACCGCGAACATCAGCACAGCCATCAGCACGGTGCCGCCGAACGTGATGAAGAAGCCGGTCCAGCCGGTGTCACTCGCGATCAGGGCGACAACGAGGGCAAGGGCGATCCAGGCCAGCACGTCGGCGATCGCGGCCGAGGCGAGCGAGAGCTGGCCGATCGGCGTCTGGGTCATGCCGCGTTCCTTGAGGATGCGCGCCATGATCGGGAAAGCCGTGATCGCCATCGACGCGGCCATGAACAGTGCGAACGGCCAGAAGCCGACGCCATCGGGCGCGAAATGCGGATGCAGCATCGGCGAGATCGCGAGGCCGAGCGCCATCGGCAGGACGACGCTGAGGACGCCGACGAGACCGGCCGCGGTCAGCGTGCGTCGCGCACCCTGCGGCATGCGCAGTTCGGCGCCGACGATGAACATGAAAAGCACGAGTCCGACCTGGCTCAGGCCGTCGAGTGCGCCGAGGCTCGCTTTCGCGAACAACGCGGACTGCCATTCAGGTGCGAGCACACCGAACACGATCGGACCGAGGGCGATGCCGGCGAGCATCTCACCGATCACCGGCGGCTGGCCGAGCCGGCGCAGCAGTACGGCGAACACGCGCGCCGTACCGAGGATGACGACGAGTTGCAGCAGCAGCAGCGGAACTTGGTTCACGCGTGCGCTTCCTTCATCGGCGGATCGATCACGCAGGGATGGCTGTCGTGCGAGCGGCGATATGTAGCGACGACGTTGCCGTAATGGATGACGCGCCGGATCGTGAACCAGGTGATCCGGGTGACGTCGAGGACCGGACGGAAATGACTGCGCCGCAAGCCGGCGTGGTAGCGCGCCTCGATCGGCACCGAGACGACCCCGAGCCCGCGTTCGCGCACGGCGGCGATCAGGATCGCCGCTTCGAACACGAAGCCCTCTGCGGCGAGGTCGACGAGTTCGAGCGCGCGTCGCGGGTAGTAACGCTGGCCACTCTGGGTATCGGCGACCGGTATCCCGCAGCCCCACGAGATTCCCCAGTCGGCGACCGCGTTCGCACGCCGCCGTGCGTCCGGCTGGTTGTCGCGCGTGCGCATGCGGGCACCGATGACGAGGTGGTCGGGATACTGGTTCGCCGCCGCGATCAGGCGCGGCACATCCTCGGCGCTGTGCTGGCCGTCGCCGTCCATCGTCACGACCGCATCGAAGCCGCGCCGCAAGACTTCGCGGAAACCGTCGCGCAGGCTTTCACCCTTGCCCTTCGGCGTCGCGTGCCGAATCAGGGTGACCGGCAGGTCGGCGATGAGCTCGCAGGTGCGGTCGCTCGAACCGTCGTCGATGACGATGACGTCGGCGACCACGGCAAGCGCGGATTCGACGACGGCACGGATCGCGAGCTCCTCGTTGAGGGCCGGGATCAGGACGGCGACGCGAGGTGTTCGATTCATCGGTTCGGACATCCGCTGCGGTTCCTGCTGGTGGGGCCTCGGCGAGGCAGGACAGGTGTGATCGGCATCAAGCGATCTCGATGCGCAAGGTCGATTGCACGCCGGTCGGGAGTTCGATCGCCCCACCGACATCGCTGACCAGTGCGGTCAGAAAGGGCAGGGCCGTCGTCGCCGTCGGATTCGCCTCGGCCAGGGCCCCGAATGCCGCCGGCAGGCGCGGCAGCGGTTCGGCCGCGCGGTCGAGCAGCGCCAGGCGCAACTGCGGCAGGCCGCTGCCGCTGCGCGCAGGAGCGAGCACGAGGGCGACCCCGAACACGATCGTCGACGCGGAGACCTCGAGCAGCGGGCCGCGCGACTCGGTGTCGTAGGCGACGAGCAGGACCGGCCGTTCGCTCGCGGCCGCCTGGACCGCTGCCTCGAGCAGGCCCATCGCGAAACTCGCATGCCAGGCGCTGATCGAGGTCGATGCGGCATGGCATCGCGCGGCGATCGTCCAGTAACCGGCCGGCGCGTTGTGCACGGAATTGTGGAAGCGGATCGGCGACAACTCGCGTGGGGCACGCGCAAGCGTCTCGCACATGTAATCGGTGATGACGAGATCACCATGGGTCGAACTGAACACGGTGGCGAGGTCGGCGGCATCGCGCCCGGCCGCGTCGCAGGCCTGGGCCGCGACTTCGCAGGCGACCAGTACCGGTTCCGGTGCACGCCGGCGTTCGGCCGGCGGCAGCCGCGACGCGGGCGGGCGCGTCGGCGCGTCACTGGCCGCGGCCTCGCCGCGACGCAGGCCCGCGCAGGTCGCATCCCAGTCGGGCCAACCGGGCGCCCAGAAGCCGATCCCCTCGACCTGCACCGCGAGCGCGTTCATCGGACGACGTCCGCGCGCGCGAAGGCGAGCGTACAATTGCTGCCGCCGAAGCCGAACGAATTGCTCAGGGCAATGCGCAGGTCGGCATCCTCGTTGGCGAGCGCGATCTGCGGCCCGCACACCGGATCGAGCTGCTCGCTGTTGAGGGTGCCCGGCACGAAACCGTTCTCGAGCGCGAGCAGGCTGATCACGGCCTCGACGATGCCGGCCGCGCCGAGCGTATGCCCGGTCCAGCCCTTGCTTGAACTCGCGCGCGTGCGCGCATCGAACACCGACGCGATGACGCCGGCCTCGACTTCGTCGTTCTTCGGCGTCGCCGTGCCGTGCAGGTTGATGTAGTCGACCGCGTCGGCGCCGATGCCGGCGCGGGCCATCGCGTCCTCGAGCGATAGACGCGCGCCGAGCCCCTCGGGGTGCGGCGTCGACATGTGGTGGGCGTCGCTCGATTCACCCCAGCCGATCAGCTGCGGTGCCGACAGCGGGCCGTCGCGTTCGAGCAGGGCGAAACCGGCCGCCTCGCCGAGCGAGATGCCACGCCGGCGCCGGTCGAACGGGCGACATTCCTCGGGCGCGACCAGTTCGAGCGAGTTGAAACCGAACAGGACGCTGCCGCACAGCGTGTCGACGCCGGCCAGCACGGCCGCATCGACGAGTCCGAGCCGCAGCATGCGCTCGGCCTGGGCGAAGATCTTCGCGCTCGACGAACAGGCGGTCGCCGTGGTCAGGCAGGGGCCGCGCGTGCCGAGCGCTTCGGCAAGGAACAGGCCGAGCGAATGCGGCGTATGCACTTCGGAGCGACGCAAGTCGGCCGGTATCCGACCCGCGTCGAGTCGTGCATACGCTTCCTCGGTCGCGCCGATGCTCGAGGTCGAGGTCGCGACGAGCAGGGCGACGCGCGATGCCCCGTGCCGGGCGAGTGCTGCCTGCACTGCGTCGAGGAAGCCATCGGCCTGCAGCCCGTGCCAGGCCAGCCGGTTGTTGCGGCATTCGAAGCGCTCCAATGCGCCGGGCAAGACGAGGCGCTCGAGATCGCCGACGCGGCCGATCGCGCAGTCCAGTGGCTCGGTCGTGAAATCGTTCGCGCGCAGGCCGCCGCGACGATCGCGCAGGGCGCGGACATGGGCGTCGCGACCATGGCCGATGGCCGAGGTCGCGGTATGGGCACTGACGCGGATCGGATCGATGCGTTCGGGCACGAGTTGCCGCTGGTTCGAAAGTGGGCCGAAGTATAGCCGTGCGCCACGCGGCCGTTTCGCGGCCGGTGCGCGGTCGCGTCAGGCATTCATGTTCGGGCCGGGATCGCGACGCGCGGTTGTGCGGCCAGGCCGCCTTGCACGATGCGTGGGTCGGGATCGGGCTGCCGGTCGACTGCGTCCACGCCCGGCGCACGGTCGCAGGCAAGGGGCCGGGCGCGTCCACGCGCAAACGCACTCCGGCGTCGGCGACGACACGGCGGATCGCAGGTTGCCACGATCGGCTCGCGTCGTTGCCGACCGGGGGCGCCGGCGGATTCGGGCCACACCGCTGTCATGGGCGCGCTGCGAGTATTGCGGGGGGTCGGCGGAAAGCAGACCGATGTCTGCTTACCCATTCCTCGCGGTCCCACTCTGCACTACTCTAGTGCAATGGCCGCCGTTCGCACCTCGATGGAACCACCGTGCGCACTCGACGTGGCCGCATTGCCGCAGCAGTGCATGACGGGCCTGGCCGTGCTCGATGCGGCGCTCGTCGTGCAGTGGCTCAATCCTGCCCTGGCCGAGCGCTTCGGCAGCACCAGCCGGCGCTGGCTCGGCAGCCCGCTCGCTGCGCTCGACGCGGGCGCCCCGGGCCTCGTCGCGGCGGCCACGCGTGCGCTCGCCGCGCGCCGCGCGGTCGTCGTGCGCGAGGCGCGTGTCCGCACCGGCGAGGAGGCCGGGCTGATCGCCGACCTCGCATTCACGCCGCTGGTCGGCGGCGGCCTCCTGCTCGAACTGCACGAGGTCGCGACCGTCGCCGAGGCCGGCTCGCCGGCGCTTTCCGAATCGCTGCGCGGTTTCGCCCATGAAGTGCGCAATCCGCTCGCCGGCATGCGCGGCGCCGCGCAATTGCTCGGCCGCCGCGTCGACAACGCCGAACTGGCGGAACTCGCCGAAGTGATCATCGGCGAAGTCGATCGGCTGACGGCGCTGGCCGACCGGCTGCTGCGCGCGGGCGGCAAGCCGCGCATGGCGAAGCTCAATGTGCACGAGCTGCTCGAACGCGTGGCCGCCCTGGTCGGCGCCGAGGCCTGCGCACCGCGGGTGCACCGCGACTACGACCCGAGCCTGCCGGCGACGTTCGCCGACGGCGACCGCCTGTACCAGCTGCTGCTCAACCTCGCCCGCAACGCCGTCGAGGCCGGGGCCCGCACGCTGACCTTGCGCACGCGCATCGACTTCGGCGAACGCCTGCGGCGCGCGACCCTGCGCATCGACGTGATCGACGACGGCAACGGCGTGCCACCCGAACTCGCGACGACGCTGTACCAGCCGCTCGTGTCGGGCCGCCCGGGCGGCAGCGGGCTCGGCCTCGCCCTGGCCCTCGAGATCGCCCGCGAGCACGCCGGCGAATTGCGCCACGCGAGCCGGCCCGGCGCGACCACGTTCAGCGTGCTGTTGCCGCTCGGGGCGGGCCCGTGAGCACGATCTGGATCGCCGACGACGACCGCAGCGTGCGCCTCGTGCTCGGCGCGGCCCTGCGCGACGCGGGTTTCGTGCCGCGCGAGTTCGCCGATGCCGAATCGCTGCTCGCCGCGCTTGCCGGCGAACGACCGGAAGCGGTCTTCACCGATGTGCGCATGGCCGGCGCGAGCGGACTCGTCCTGCTCGAGCGGCTCGCCGCCGAGGCGCCGCGCCTGCCCGTCGTCGTCATGAGCGCGTACACCGATATCGCGACGACCGCGGCGGCCTATCGGCACGGCGCATTCGACTACCTCGCCAAGCCGTTCGACCTCGACACTGCCGTCGAGATGGCGCGTCGCGCGCTGGCCGATGCGCCGACGATGCCGGCGCCGGCGCCAGCCGCGCCGGTCGCCGATGCCGAACTTATCGGCAGCACGCCGGCGATGCGCGAATTGTTCCGCGCGATCGGTCGCGTCGCCGCGAGCGGCATGAACGCACTGATCACCGGCGAGACCGGCACCGGCAAGGAACTCGTCGCGCGCGCCCTGCATCGCGAAAGCGCGCGCGCGCAGCAGGTGTTCGTCGGTCTCAACACGGCGGCGATCCCGTCCGAACTGCTCGAATCGGAACTGTTCGGCCACGAGGCCGGCGCGTTCACCGGTGCGAGCAGGCGCCAGTCGGGGCGTTTCGAACAGGCCGAGGGCGGCACCCTGTTCCTCGACGAAATCGGCGACATGCCGCTCGCCTTGCAGACGCGCCTGCTGCGCGTGCTTGCCGCAGGCGAGTTCTATCGGGTCGGCGGCCGCGAGTTGCTGCGCGCCGACGTACGCGTGCTCGCCGCGACCCATCAGGATCTCGAAGCCAAGGTCGCGCGAGGCGAATTCCGTGCCGACCTGCTGCATCGCCTCGACGTGCTGCGCCTGCATGTCCCGCCGCTGCGCGAGCGGCGTGACGACATCGCCCGGCTCGCCGCGCATTTCCTGGAGCGCGCCGCCGCCGAGACGGCGAGTGAAGCGAAGCAGTTCACCGCCGGCGCGCTGCTCGCCCTGCGCGACCAGGCCTGGCCCGGCAACGTGCGTCAACTCGAGAATCTCTGCCGCCGGCTCGCCGTGCTGGCCAGCGGCCGCGTGCTCGGCATCGCCGACCTGCCGCCCGACATGCGCGGTGGCCCGCCGCGCGGACAGCCGGCGTGGAGCACAGCGCTGGCCGCCTGGGCCGGACACGAACTCGCTGCCGGCGCCACCGACCTGCATGCGCGCGCGCGCAGCGAACTCGAACGCGTGCTGTTCGATGCCGCACTCGCTGCCAGTGGCGGTCACCGCCAGAATGCCGCGAAGGCGCTTGGCCTCGGCCGCAACACGCTGACGCGCAAGCTCGGCAGCTCGCGCACGCGCCGGACACCGCGCTGACCGGCCCGCCCATCCACCGGAGAACGCGATGACCGATGCCCCGACGATCCGCATGGCCAACGAGGCCGACATCGGCTTCCTCGCCGACAGCAACGCGGCGATGGCCTGGGAAACCGAACGCAAACGCCTCGACCGCGACGTGCTTGCGCGCGGTACCGCGGCCGTGTTCGCCGATCCGGCGCGTGGTTTCTATCTCGTTGCCGAGCGCGCAGGCCATCCGGTCGGCTGCCTGCTCGTGACGAGGGAATGGAGCGACTGGCGCGATGGCGACTGGTGGTGGATCCAGAGCGTCTACGTGGTTCCTTCGGCACGCCGCAGCGGCGTGTTCCGCGCGCTGTATGCCGAGGTCGAGCGACGTGCGCGCGCGACGCCGCGCGTGATCGGCCTGCGCCTGTATGTCGAGGATGGAAACACGAACGCGCAGGCGACCTATGCGGCGCTCGGCATGCGCGATCTGCACTATCGCCTGCTGCAGGCCGCGTTCGATCCGGCCCTGGCGTAGCCGCACCGGACAAGAGAAGCGGCAACGCCGCCGCACGATGGCGCGCAATGAGTAGCCCGGGTCCGTGAGTAGCCCGGGTCAGCGCAGCGCACCCGGGGATCGCATGGAGTCCGCCGAGAAGGTCCCGGGTGCGTTGCGCTTACCCGGGCTACGGACTTCCAGCGAAAGCGAAAACTGGCGGCAGCGCCGCGGCCTTCATCGAATCCGGCGCCGCCGCATGACCGCGGCAGCGGCGCAGCGACGGCGGGCTCGGTCGACCGCGGTCACGCGGCCTGCGTCAACTCCAATCCATGTGCAGCTAGGATCGCGCGACAGTGGGCGAACTGACGCGGATCGCGCGTATCGATGCTCGCGGAGCCTTCGCGCCACTGCAGCAGGTCGCCATTCGGCAACGCGGCCGCGTGCGCGCGTTCGGGCGCGAGCAGGGCCGCTTCGATGACCTGCCAGATCGCGGCGAGTCCGGCATGCCCGTATTGCGCGCAGGCCATCGCGCAGAGGTCGAACGTCGTCATGTGGCGTGCATGCGAGACGCGCACGCCGAACGCATCGCCGAGGGCGAGCGCGAGCGATGCACCCGCGAGGCCACGGTCGAGCAATTCGGTTTCCAGTTGGTGCCCGACCTCGGCCGCGCGTTCCGGACGACCAGCGAGCAGGCACGGCACCACAAGCATCGGGCTGCCGAGCAGGGCTTCCTCGGGCTCCAGTGCAGCGCTCGGCATGCGGCCTTCGTGTGCGCCGAGCGCGATCACGCGCGCGCCGCCCGCTTCGGGAAGACGATCGAGCGCTTCGGCGAGCGCGGCATGCAGGGGCCATTGCGGGCGCAGCAGCTGGGCCTGGTCGTAGAGCGCGCCGACCGCAACGAAATCGAGTGCGCGCACCGCCGGAACGTGGCCGGCAAGATCGGCCGCGAGCTCGCCGACGAGGCGTTCGGCATGGCGTCGGTCGAGCACGACGCGCGGCGGAATTCCTGCGTTTTCGCACTCGACGGCGATCAGCGTCATGACGTGCGAACGGTCGCGTCGCGCGGCGGGAAAATGCGTCGGCACGGGCAGCGCTTCGGTTCTCGCGGCGGGAGTCGCAGTGTACCATCGTGATCCCGGTCGACCTTGCGCGGATCATGGAATCGCAGAAGAACTACAAGAGTTTCTGGAACGAGAAGGCGTCGACCAGCCGCGGTGCTTTCATCGCGGTGGACGGCAGCACGAACGAGAAAACCGCGCGCCTGACCGGGCTCTACAGCGCGCGCCAGGTCACGACCGCACTCGACCTGCAGGCACAGGATCGCGTGCTTGAACTCGGCTGCGGCGTCGGCCGCATCGGTCGCGAGATCGCCCCGCGCGTCGCGCATTGGCACGGCAGCGACATCTCCGCGAACATGCTCGGCGTCGCACGCGAACGCCTGTCCGGTCAATCGAACGTCGGCTTCACCGAGCTGCATCGCTCGAGCCTGCAGCCGCTGGCCGACGCGACGTTCGACAAGGCCTATTGCGTCGCCGTGTTCATCCACATGGACAAGGAGGATTTCTTCCTCTACCTCGAGGACATGGCGCGCGTTCTGAAGCCCGGCGGGCTGCTCTATTTCGACGTCTGGAACATGGCCAGCGCCGTCGGCTGGCGGCGCTACGCGCTCGAGATCGCCCAGTACCGCGACGCGAACCACGCGCAACGCAAGGACGTCGCCCGCAACCAGTTCTCCTCGCCCGAGGAAGTGCGCATCCTGCTCGACCATGCCGGTTTCGACCTGCTGCTGCTGCTCGCCGATTCGCCGTGGGTGCAGGCGATCGCGGTCCGCCGTGGCGCGGGCGTCGACGTCGCCGCACTGCGCGCGCGGGCCGAATCGGTCGCCGCGCGCGTCGCCTACACGCCGCTGTGGACCGAGCTGTTCGCGGGCATCCTCGATGTCGTGACCGGCCAGTCGACGCCGCAGGCGATGTGGCAGGCGCTCGCCGACGACTCACGCGGCGACGAGGTGCCGATGTTCCGCGCGTGGTATCACGGCCTGTGGAAGAACAGCGAAGCGAACTGGGGCCCGGCTCCGGATTGACGAATCGAGGAGAAGCTCTGATGGCAACCCGCGGGAGCGGCGCAAGCAGGCGTGTCGGCGTGATCGGTGGCGTGCGCATTCCGTTCTGCCGCAACAACAGCGCGTATGCCGACATCGGCAACTTCGGCATGTCGGTCAAGACGCTCGGCGCGCTCGTCGAACGCTTCGGCCTGCACGGCGTCGAGCTCGGCGAGGTCGCGTTCGGCGCGGTCATCAAGCACGCCTCGGAATGGAACCTGGCCCGCGAGGCGGCGCTGTCCTCGGGCCTCGCGCCGACGACGCCCGGCATCACGGTCGCGCGCGCCTGCGGCACCGGCCTCGACAACGCGATCCTGATCGCGCACAAGATCGCGGCCGGACAGATCGAAGCCGGTATCGGCGGCGGCAGCGACACGACCAGCGACGTGCCGATCGTGTACGGACGCGCGCTGCAGCAGCGCCTGCTCGCGGTCAATCGCGCGAAGAAGCCGGCCGACAAGTTCCGGAGCGCGGTCAAGGGCTTCTCGTTCGGTGAACTGAAACCGTCTTTCCCGGGCGTGGCCGAGCCGCGCACCGGCAAGTCGATGGGCGACCACACCGAGATGATGGCGCGCGAATGGAAAATCTCGCGCGAGGACCAGGACCAGCTCGCCTGGCAGAGCCACCAGAAGGCCGCGGCGGCGTACGAGCGCGGCTTCTTCAAGGATCTCGTCGTGCCGTTCCGCGGCATCGAGCGCGACAACATCCTGCGCCCCGAGACCACGCTCGAAAAGTACGCGAGCCTGAAGCCCGCGTTCGACAAGACCTCGGGCCACGGCACGCTGACCGCCGGCAATTCGACGCCGCTTTCGGATGGTGCGTCGGCCGTCCTGCTGGCCAGCGAGGACTGGGCGAATGCGCGCGGCTTGCCGATCCAGGCCTGGTTCACCCATTCGCAGGTCGCCGCGGTCGACTTCACGCACGGCGAAGGCCTGCTGATGGCGCCGACCGTGGCCGTGCCGCGCATGCTCGATGCCGCCGGCATCAGCTTGCAGGATTTCGACTTCTACGAAATCCACGAGGCGTTCGCCGCCCAGGTGCTGTGCACGCTGCGTGCATGGGAATCCGACGAGTACTGTCGCAACCGGCTCGGTCGCGACAAGGCGCTTGGCGCGATCGATCCGGCGAAGTTGAATGTCAACGGCTCGAGCCTTGCGCTCGGCCATCCGTTCGCCGCGACCGGCGCGCGCATCGTTGCGACGCTGGCCAGGCTGCTCGAGGAGAAGGGATCGGGCCGCGGCCTGATCTCGATCTGCACCGCCGGCGGCATGGGCGTGACCGCGATCCTCGAGCGCTGACGAAGGCGACGGTTCCTGCCCGCGCGATCGCGCGGGATCGATCTGCAAACGGCCGGACGCCGCCGACATGGCGTCCGGCCCGATCCGTTGCGGCGGCCTCTCCGGGGGGAGAAGGCAGGGCACGCGCCGACACCAAGGGGAGAACGCGATGACGCAAGGCAAGCATGCCCTGATCCTGACCGGCGAGCTGCTGCCGGGATTTTCCGCGGAACAGGCCTGGCCCGCACTCGCCGCGCAGTTCCGCATCGATCTGCAACGGCTGCGCGACGACGTGCTCGCGCGCGCGCCCATCGCGCTCAAGGAAAGCGCCGACCGCGCCCGCCTCGAGCGGATGCAGGCCGAGGCGGCGGCGGTCGGTGCGGCCATCGAGATCCACGCGCTCGACGACGACGACAGCGTCTTCGTGTTGATCGACAACACGCCGCGCGGCCCGCTGCCGCGTCGCTTCGTCGCCGCGCGCATCGCGGCGGGCACGTGGCCGGCGAACCTGCGCATCGCCGCGGTCGGCAGCTCGCAATGGACCGAATTCACGCCGGGCCCCGCGGCGGGCGTGCCGGCGCCGCCGCCTCTGGTCGGCGCGCCCGCCCTGCCGCCGGCGGGTGAACCCGATCGCGGCGACGCCGACGGCGCGCAACTGCCGCCGGGCGGCGCGATCCATGCCGGCTACTGGCGGCGCAGTGCGGCCTACCTGATCGACGGGTTGATCGTCTCGATGCCGCTCCTGATCGTCAATGTCGTCCCGCTGCTCGGCATTCTGGCCGGCCTCGTCGGCTACTGGCTGTATTTCGCCCTGACCGAAAGTTCGTCGGCCCAGGCCACGCTCGGCAAGCGTGCGATGGGCATCAAGGTGACCGACCTGCAGGGCCGGCGCATCACGTTCGGCCATGCCACGGGCCGTTTCTTCGCCGCCGCGCTGTCGGTCATGACGATGTACATCGGCTATTTCCTCGCCGGCTGGACCGAACGCCGGCAGGCCCTGCACGACCTCGTCGCCGGAACCTGCGTCGTCTTCCGCGAGGTCGAGCCGGGCCAGGCCCTGCCGGCCGTGCGCATGCCGATGCCGTGGTATGGCTGGCTCGTCAACATCGTGCTGCTGTCGGTGCTGCCGCTGTCGATCCTCGCCGCAGTGTCGATCCCGGCCTACCAGGATTACGTAGCGCGTTCAAAAGTCGTCGCGGTGTCGGCTGCGCTCTCGCCGCTCAAGATCGAACTTGCCGAAGCGCGCATGACCGAAGGCGCCGACTGTCCGCGCGGGGCGCGCAGCCTCGACGATCCACTGGTCGAGTCGGTCGTGTTCGCCGGCGAACCGCCGCGGTGTCTGATCGTCGTGACGTTCGCGAGCGCGGGAACGGTGCCTTCGCCGCTGCGTGGACGCACGCTTGAATGGACCTACGAGGAACAGGATCGGGACGGCAACGGCGCCTGGAGGTGTTCCTCGACCCTGGCCAGGAAGCACCTGCCGACCGCGTGCCGATAGCGGGCTCGCGCGCGCCGGCCCGTGCAGGCCCGGCACGGCCCTTCGCGGTGCGGTCGTGCGTGGTGCAGGATGTGCGGTGTCGCCGCGGGTCGCGGGCCGCAGAAGTCGGGGCGCGGCAGCGTGCATCCTGCGCGTGCGGCGGCGATACTTGGCGGGCTGCGGTGGCCGGCGGCCCGCAGGCGCACTTCAGTCAATCATGGGGGGAAGGAAACGATGGACACCATCAAGCATGCCTTGGTCCTGACCGGCGAGGTGCAGCCGGGATTCGCCGCGGCCGACGTGTGGCCGGCCCTGGCGACGTACTTCCGCATGGAGCCCGAGCGCCTGCGCAGCGAACTGCTCGCGCGCGCGCCGATCTCGATCAAGGAAAGCGACGACCTCGGCAAGCTGCAGAACCTGCAGGGTGGTGCGTCGGCGGTCGGCGCGGTCACCGAACTGCACGCGCTCGGTGCCGAAGGCAGTGTCTTCGTCCTCGTCGACAACACCCCGCGCGGACCGGTGCCGCATGCCTTCGTCGAGGATCGCGTGCGCAGCGGCAGCTGGCCGTCGAACGTCAACGTCGCCGCCGTCGGCAGTGCGAACTGGCGTCCGTTCGTCACGCCGACCGCGCCGCGCGCGGCCCCCGCGCCGGCACCCGATGCGACCGTCGCGTTCAGCGCGATCGCGCCCGAGGCCGGTGATTTCCAGACCCGTGCGGTCGGTGACCTGCGCGCGGCGACCCCTGCCGCGGCACCCCTCGCCGCGGCCGGCACGATGCCGCCGGCCGCCGGCGACCTGCTCCCCGAAGGCGGCTTCCTGCATGCCGGATTCTGGCGGCGCATGGCCGCCTACATGGCCGATTCGCTGATCCTCGGCGTCGTCTTCCTCGTCATCTTCGGCCTCATCGCCCTGCTCGGCTCGGTCAGCGGCAGCCCGGGCCTGATGATCGGCTTGTCGATCCTGTTCTACATCCTCGCAATCATCGGGTCGTGGCTGTACTTCGCCAAACCGGAAAGCGGCCCTCTGCAGGCGACGCCGGGCAAGCGCCTGATGGGCCTCAAGGTGACCAACGACCGCGGCCTTCCGATCACGTTCGGTCGGGCCAGCGGGCGCTTCTTCGGCAAGATCGTGACGAACCTGATCCCGTTCGGCATCGGCTGGATGCTGGCCGGCTGGACCGGCCGCAAGCAGGCCCTGCACGACATGATGGCCGGCACCTGCGTCGTTTTCCGCGAGGTCGAACCGGGCCGTCCGCTGCCGACCGCGTTGCCGAAGATGCCGTGGTACGGCTGGGTGCTCAACACGCTGCCGTTCGTGCTCAGCGCGATCATGCTCGCCGGCTACAGCTACATGATCGCGATGCTGATCGGCGCGCGCAGCGACATGGGCGGCGTCGACATGTCCGAGATGACCGGGATCGGCGAACAATCCTCGAGCATGATGAGCGAGGCCGGCGACGCCGATGCCGAGCGCGCGCTCGTGCGCGCCGGGCTCGGCGCGATCTTCGACGAAGTCGAGAACGCGAAATCCGAAGCGGCCCAGGCCCTCGTCGCCAACAACGAATGCATGAGCGAGGAGCGCCCGTCGAACAACGCGTGGATCGAATCGCTGCAGTTTGGCGGCTTCGCCCCGCAATGCTCGGTGACGGTGCGCCTGTCCTCGTCGTCCGACATCCCGTTCGCCGCGCGCATCGAGCGCATCGAATGGACCTGGGATGGCAACCAGTGGGCCTGCTCGTCGAGCATGGATTCGAGTTACCTGCCGTGGCCCTGCCAGTAACGGCCAGGTAGCTGGAACGCGTCGCGCGGAACCGGATGCTTCCCTTCTCCCTCCGGGAGCAGGGAAAGCGCGCAGCGAGGTGGACGCCGACGAAAAAGGCAGCCCTAGGGCTGCCTTTTTCATTATCCGCGCGGAGCGACTCAGCGCATCTTGAACAGGGTCGGCTGCCAGCCACCACCGCCGTAGCCGTCACGCCGGCGCCGGCGCATGCCTTCGTGTGCTTCCTGGCG
Source organism: uncultured Dokdonella sp. (assembly GCA_964587775.1). Classification (GTDB taxonomy): domain Bacteria; phylum Pseudomonadota; class Gammaproteobacteria; order Xanthomonadales; family Rhodanobacteraceae; genus Dokdonella. The sequence continues at coordinate 132,794 of CAZPLY010000002.1, read as the reverse complement.
GCGCGTTTCGAGCCAGTCGACTCGCTGGCTGCGCAGGCTGGCCGGATCGACGCCGCGGCGCGCCGCTTCCTGGTTGCGGTACAGGACGAAGTCGGAATACGAATCGAGTTCGGGGCGCAGCTCGCGCACGCACAGCTCGATCATGATCGCGTCATCGAGGAAGCCGATCACCGGCACGCTGTCGGGAATGATGTCCTGCGGGTCGGCGAAGTAGGCCAGGCACGACAACACGCGCTGGCGATCCTCTTCGGGCAGGCCGTAACCTTCGTCCTTGACCAGCTGGATCATCGCGTCGAGCTTCTCGAGGCGGTCGCGGATGAACAGTGGCACCTTGACCTTCGGCACGTCGACAAGCAGCTTCGACGCGGCGCCGACGATCGCCTCGGTCGACATGTCGGCGGCCTTGGCCTGCGCACGACGCATGGCCTCGATGAAATGATCGAGGTCTTCGTCGCCGAGTTGAATCGTGATGTCCAGGGACATGGGTGCCACTCCGCACGGATGGAGGAAAATGAGCCGCTGAGACTAGACGCCGCCATCGGGGACGTCAATTGGCGGATTCGGGTGTGCGCTGCGGCCGGACCCGCTGCTGGTCCCGTTCTCAGAGGATTCCGACCGCCGGCGCGCCGAACGCGGTCGCGATGCGCGTGTAGATCGTCTTCAGCGGCAGGTCGACCTCGGGGAAGTCACCGACCGCGGTGTAGCAGTCATGGAAGCCCGGGTCGTTCGGCGCGAGCGGCTCGCAGCCTTCGTTCAACTCGTAGCTCGTCGAGTAGCGGAACGGCCAGAAATCGAACAACGGCAGCGCGGTCGAGAAGTCGGCGATCGCGTTGTTGATGCGATGGATAAGGTTCGTGCGCGGGCGCTTGGCGATCGTCCAGGAATTCTGCGGCTCGATGTCGCGTTCGATCGCCGCGCTGACGCGCGCGGCGACCGCGCGGTCGTGGATGATGAAGCCCGATTCGGTGTTGTAGTTGTCCGAGCGCGGATCGAAATTGTGCGAACCGATCAGCGTGATCGCGCCGTCGATGACGATCGACTTGGCATGCATGCCGAGGCGCACGCCCGACTTGCTCACGGGCGCCTGGCCATAGCGCTGGTACCCGGACTTGCCGTCGAGCTTACCGCCAAGCAGCGCGTAGTCGGCGACCAGTTCGGCGGCATCGGCCGGGAACGGCTTGAACTCGTAGATGTGGAAGCCGAGCTTGAGGTAGCGCTTCTTGTACTTGTGCGACAGCGCGTAGACGTAGAACGCGTCGGTCGCCGCCAGTGAATTCGTCGACACGACGACCTGCGGTCGCGGCGTGCGCTCCCTGAGCGCGCGGAACACGCGCTGCGCACGCTTGCTGATGACGAGGTACGGCGTCTGCAGCACGATGCGCTCGCGCGCGTCGCCGATCAGCTTGGCGATGCGTTCGCCGAGCAGGCGGTTGCTGTCGGAGCCGTCATCCTGCTTGTCCGGCTCGTCGGAGAAATATTCGACCGCGCCGACCCGCAGCGCGTCGGCGACGAAATGCCGGCCGATCTCGGCCGGGTCGGCCGCGCGCACGCGCAAGGCCTCGACGCGCGCGGGATCCATCGAGAGTTTCGCGGCCGGCAGGTCGAGTGTCTGGTCGGCTTCGGCGATCAGGCGCCGGTTGACGTCGTTGAGCCGCGTCAGCGGCACCGCGCGGCGGTAGTGCCAGTACTGCTCGAACGAGGCATGCATCGCGGCACCGGCCGCGGCGCCGCTGACGAGGACGTCGCGGTCGCGGTAGTCGAACTCGTGGTCCCAGTCGAAGTAGCGGTTCTGGTGGTTGCGGCCGCCGGTGATGCCGAACTCGTCGTCGACGAGGAACAGCTTGTTGTGCATGCGCTGGTTGAAGCGCCGGAAGCAGCAGACGATGCTCGCGGCGAACTCGAGCGGTCGGGTGACCGCCTTGTGGAAGGTCGGGTTGTAGATGCGGATCTCGAGATTGGCGTGGATGCGGGCCAGGCGCGCCAGCAGCTCGGTGTCTTCCAGCGAGAACAGCTGGTCGGCGATCACGCGGACCTTGATCCCGCGCCGCGCCGCCGCGAGCAGTTCGTCGAGCAGCAGGCGCCCGGCATCATCATCGACCCAGATGAAGGTCTGGATGTCGATGCTCCTGCGCGCGGCGCGGATCAGATGCACGCGCACGAGCAGCGAGGCTTCGCCCTGCTCGAGCATGTTGACGTAGTGGACCGGCCGGCCCGGTCCGGCATCCGCGCGCGCGCGCGCCGCGAGTTCACGCAGGGGCGAGTCGATCGCACAGTGATCGGCTCGCGTGCAGTTGACCTCGGCCGGGCGCGTTTCGGCGACGATCGCGTCGGCCTTGCGCGCGAGCTGGCGATTGACCCCGCAGCCAACCAGTACGAGCAACGCGGCCAGTACGGCAAAGCACCGGACGCCCGTCCGCAGCCATTGCCCGTTCCTGATCGACGGACCCGCCGGCGCAGCATCGCAGCGAACGCCCGATCGCGGAAGATCATGGCGCATGCGCGGAGCGCTCATCCGCCGTCCGTCCGCGCCGCGCCTTCATCGATCCAGATGCCGAGCCGCAGTTCGACCTTGTCCGACAGCGTGCCCTTGCGCGACCGCATGCCGAACGTGCCGCGCCGGATCGTGCCGGTCGCTTCCGCCGCGCAGTCGATCGCCGGTCGCGCGCAGGTCGAGGGCTCAAGCTTGAAGATGACCGGGCCGCGGAAACCGCGCAGGCTCAGCGAGCCGGCGAGGTCGCCGCCATCGGCCAGCGTCGACAGCGGGAACGGCCTCGAGACGAAGCGGATCTCGGGATAGCGCGCGACATTGAAGAACTCGTCGGACTTGACCCATTTCTCGGTGCCGTCACGGCGCATGCGCACCGCATTCGCGTCGATGCGCGCATCGACGACCGCTTCACCGCGCACGTGGTCGATCCGCACATGCCCGTGGACGCCACCAAACTGGCCGTCGACGTCGAGCATCCACAACACCTTGACGCTGAATTGCGCGCTCGAGCGCACGCTGTCGAGGAGGACGATTTCCGGTTCGGGCAACGGCGGTCCTTCGGCATTCGCGAACGCGAGCAGGCTGGCGATCAGGCCGGGACACGCGACCGCCGCGAATGGACCGGTCAAGGCCACCAGAAATGACGCAGGCTGGCCGCCCCCGGTTCGAGCGCCGCATCGTGATCGAGATGCAGCCAGGCGATCGAACCGGTCGGCATGCCGCGGCCGCTGTCGGAGGTGCCGTCGGTGAGCAGGGCGACCAGCGTCTCGAGACCGGGGTTGTGACCGATCAGCAGCAGGCAATCGACATCGGCGTGTTCGTCGAGGATCTGGATCAGGTCGGCCGGGGTCGCGTCGTAGATTCGCGCATCGATGCGCGGCTCGGCGCTGGCCGGAAACGCGGTGCTGATCGCGGCAGCCGTCTCGCGCGTGCGAAGCGCCGGTGAACACAACACGACATCGGGTTGCGCCGCATGCTCGCGCAGCCAGGCCGCGGCGGATTCCGCCTCGCGCGCGCCACCGCTGGTCAGCGGCCTCGACTCGTCGCTCTGGTCGCGTGCCGGCGGTTCCGCGTGCGCGTGCCGCAGCAGGATGATCTGTCGAACGGCCATGGCGACTCCGGTTTGCGGGGACCCCATGATGCCGCATGCCCGCCGATTTGCCCAAGATGCATTGCATCGCGTGCAGGGCACACGGGCGCGGCGCCACCTTGGCCCGGTTCACGCGGCCCGCCGCTCCGGCGAGGCCTGGCCACGCGTGCGACGTTCAGGAATGCTTCTTGAGCCAGCGCAACAGCTTGTCCCAGTCTTCCTGGTGCGAGCGCACGATTTCCGAGTGGTAGTCGAAGATGCTCTTGCCGAGACCGGTCATCAGCACATAGGCCTGGGTGTCACGCAGCGTGGCCACGAGCGGGAACGGGAAGTCGCGGATTTCCGCGAGCGCGGCCTGCGAGGCATTCGTCCACGGTTTCGTGCGGTTTGCGACCAGACCGACCGCAACCTTGCCGCGCTTGATGCGTGGCAGGCGGGCGAGGTCGGCGAGGAAGGGCCGGGTTGCCTCGAGATCGATCGTCGAGGGCAGCACCGGCACGACGATGACATCGACGTCGTCGAGGAATTCAGCGATTTCGCTCGCGCGGATGCCGGCGCCGGTATCGATGACGACGCGTTCGGCATCGGCCGGAATCCGCTTCTGCCAGCCGTCCTTGGTCGCATCGATCGGCAGGACCGCGGTGTCGAGCACCGCGCGCCGCGCGCACCAGCGGCTGCTCGATGCCTGGCGGTCGGCATCGGCGAGAACGGTCGCCTTGCCCTTCAGCGCGAAGTACGCGGCCAGATGGGTCGCGATCGTGCTCTTGCCGCAACCGCCCTTGGAACTCGCCACGAGGACTTTCTGCATCGTCGCCTCCGTCGGTTTGCACGGGCAAGAGTACACCACGCCGGCAGATGCCCGGGTCCGGCGCCCGCACGCACCTGCACGCGTTCAGTCTCGACCGGCGGGCGCCTGGGCCGCACCGCTGGCGGCGCGACGGCCGAGCTGGGAGATCAGCGCACGCAGGGCGGCCGGTTTGGCCGGCTTGCGCAGCACGGCATGGCCGAGCTCGCGGGCTTCCTGGGTCAGTTCGGGACTGAAGTCGGCGGTGACGAGCGCGCTCGGTGGCGGCGGGTCGCAGGCTGCACGCAGCGCGGCGAGCGCGGTCAGGCCGTCTTCGCCCGCATCGAGGTGATAGTCGGCGAGGATCAGGTCGGGCCGCCGGCGCGCCACCGCCGCGAGGCCCTCGGCGGTGTTGAGGGCGAGGTCGCAACTGACGCCCCAGCGCGCAAGCAGCGCGGCCATGCCTTCGAGGATCGAGGCATCGTTGTCGAGGCAGAGCGCGTGCAGGCCGGTGATGCTGCCGGCGTGTTTGGTGCGTTCGCTGCCTTTTTCCGGCAGGACGCTCGGCGTCGGCGCACGCGGCAGGTCGACCGCGAACACGGCCCCGCGGCCCGGCTCGGAGCGCACGCTGAGCTCGTGGCCGAGCAGGCGCGCCATGCGCTCGCAGATCGAAAGGCCAAGCCCGAGACCCTTTTCGCCCCACGGCGAAACCTCGCTGCCGCGACGGAACTCGTCGAAGATCGTCGGCTGCTGGTCGGCGGCGATACCGGGTCCCGAATCGCGCACTTCGATGCGCAGCATGCCGGCGGGGCGCCGGCGCACACCGATCAGGACGCTGCCGTGGCGCGTGTAGCGCAACGCGTTCGAGAGGAAGTTCTGCAGGATGCGCCGCAGCAGCTGGGCGTCGGTGAGAACCCAGGCGCGGGTTTCGAAGAAATGGAGCTCGAGCCCGCGCGCCGCCGCCTGCACGGCGAACGCGTGCTTGAGCGGTTCGATGACATCGCTGATCGCGACCGCGGCCACGTCGGCCTGGTACTTGCCCGCATCGAGGCGCGACGCTTCGAGCAGCGCGTCGAGCAGGTCTTCGGCGGCCTTGAACGAGGTGTCGATGCGCTCGACGAGGACCTCGGCTTCACCATCGAGCCCGGGCTGGTGGTGCAGGGCCGAGGTGAACAGGCGCGCCGCATTGAGCGGCTGCAGCAGGTCGTGACTCGCGGCGGCGAGGAAGCGCGTCTTCGAAAGGTTGGCCGCTTCGGCCTGGCGCTTGGCCTGTTCCTGGGCCGAAAGGGCCAGACTCAGCTCGTGGGTGCGCTGGTCCACGCGCTGCTCGAGCGTCTCGTTCGCTTCGATCAGGGCCTGCTCGGCACGCTTGTAGGCGGTGATGTCGGTGAACGTGGTCAGGTATCCGCCGCCCGGCAGCGGGTCACCGCGGGTCTCGATGACGCGGCCGTCGGGACGCCAGCGCACGTAGACGTGCGGCAGTGCGCGCCGCAGGTGCGCGAGACGCGTGCGCATGAGCTTGTCGGGATCGCCCGGACCGAGCAGGCCGCGCCCGGCGTTGTGCAGGATCAGGTCGGCGACCGGGCGACCGACGTAGACGAAGCCTTCCGGATAGTCGAACAGGTCGAGGTAGCGCCGGTTCCAGGCGACGATGCGCTGATCGGCATCGACGACGCTGATGCCCTGCATCATGTTCTCGAACGTGACCGCGAGCAGTTCGCGGTTGAAGCGCAGTTCCTGCGAGGCCTCGTCGAGCATCGCGACCGCTTCGGACAGGTCGAGGCCGGTGCCGCGCAGTGCCGTCGTCAGCATGCGCCGCGCCGAGGCCGCGCCGATGGCCGAGGACAGCAGGCGCTCGGTGTGCTGCAGGAGGCCGCGGTCGGCCGCCGCGTCGGCGACGAGTGCCTTGCCGCTCGCCTGCTCGAACTCCTCGAACGCGCGCGCCGCGTTCTTGTCGCCGACGATGCGGTCGGCGACCGCGCGCAGGTCGGCGACGCTGACGCGACCGCGCCATTCGCTGGCCGGCGCGGGCCGGGTCGCGGCCGGATCGAGGAAGACGGCCGCGCGCAAGCGTTCCTCGACACTCGGCCGGAAGCGCAGCGACACGAAGATCAGGCAGCCGATGTTGGCGAGCAGGGACCAGAACGTGCCATGGGTGAGCGGATCCCAGCCCTGCAGATGGAACAACGCCTGCGGGTTGAGCCAGCCGATGCCGAGCGGACCGCCGTGCAGCCAGTCCGGCGACAGCCAGCCGGCCTGGGCCAGCGATGGCAACAGCAAGGTATAGCCCCAGACCGCGAAGCCGATGACGAGCCCGGCCATGACCCCGAGCCGGCTCGCGCCGCGCCAGTACAGGCCTCCGATGATCGCCGGCGCGAACTGGGCGACCGCGGCGAACGACAACAGGCCGATCGCGGCGAGATTCTGGTTCTGGGTCGTGAACCGGTAGTAGGCGAACGCGAGCAGGGCGAGCAGGACGATCGTGATCCGCCGCACGCCGAGCACGATGCCCGAGAGGTCGCCGCGCTTCTCGAGTTCGAGGCTGCGCAGGCGCAACAGGGCCGGCATGACCAGGTCGTTGCTGACCATCGTGGCGAGCGCGACCGAGGCGACGATGACCATGCCGGTGGCGGCCGAGAAGCCGCCGATGTAGGCGAATACGGCGAGCAGGTGGTCGCCGTGCGCCATCGGCAGCCACAGCACGTAGGCGTCGGCTGCGATGTTCGTGCCACGCGCGGCCTGCGCGCCGGCATGCACGATCGGCAGCACGAGCACGCAGATGATGGCGAGGTAGAGCGGGAACATCCAGCGCGCGCGGCCGAGGTCCCCGCTGTTCTCGCACTCGACGACGCCGACCTGGAACTGGCGCGGCAGGCAGAAGATCGCCGCGAACGCGAGCACGGTCTGGGCGAGGAAGCCGGTCGGCATTGGCTGCCGGGCGACATCGCGCAACGGTTCGGTGAACGCTTCGAGGCCGTTGCTGTGCATGAGCGCATAGACACCGACCGCGATGAAGGCGAGCAGCTTGACCAGCGATTCGGCCGCGATCGCGAGCATCATGCCGTGGTGGTGCTCGGTGGCGTCGATGCCGCGCGTGCCGAACAGGATCGCGAACACGGCGAGCAGCAGCGCGATGTAGAGCGCGGTATCGGCCAGCAGCGGCGTTCCGCCTTCGAGCGAGCCGCTGCCGGTCAGCACGTTGAAGCCCATCGCGACCGCCTTGAGCTGCAGCGCGAGATACGGGACGACCGCGGTGACCGCGATGACGGTGACGAGCGCGCCGAGCGCATGCGACTTGCCGAAGCGCGAACCGACGAAGTCGGCGATCGAGGTGATCTTGCGCTCCTTGGCGATCACCACGAGGCGACGGAACAGGCCGAAACCGAGTGCGAAAAGCAGGATCGGCCCGAGATAGATCGGCAGGTACGAAAGGCCCGAGCGCGCCGCCGTACCGACCGCGCCGTAGAACGTCCATGACGAGCAGTACACGGCGAGGGCGAGGCTGTAGACGATCGGCCGCAGCCATTCGCGCGACGGATACAGCGGCTTGCGGTCGCCGTAGTAGGCGAGCGCGAACAGGCCGCCCACGTACAGGACCGACACCAGCAGCAGGATCCACGGCGAGATCAAGCAGTACGCTTCCGCGGGGGCGAGCGGTCGATTCTAGACGCAGTTGGCGCGCGCGCGCAGGTCAGCGCAGGCGGTCGAACGACAGGAACGCCGCGAGCGGATGCGGCTCGCGGAGGATGCGCGCGCGCAGCAACTCGGCGCCGATGACGCTGTAGGCGATGCCGTTGCCGCCATACGCCATCGCGAAATGCACGCGCGGACCGTGCTCGGCGTGCGGACCGAAGAACGGCAAGCCATCGGCCGTTTCGGCAAACGTGCCGGCCCAGGCGAAGCCCGCCTCGAGCCCGACCTCGGGCAGCAGCTTGCCGACCTTGCGCAGGATGCGCCGCGCATTCGCATCGACCTTGCGATCGCGCTTCGCGGCAACATCCAGCGTATCGTCTTCGCCGCCCATGACGAGGCGGCCATCCGTGGTCGCGCGCAGGTAGAGATAGGGCCGTGCCGATTCCCAGATCAGCGTGTGCGCCAGCCAGCGCGGCGCGCCACGCACGGGCTCGGACACGAGCGCGTAGCTGCTGTGGTTGGTGGCGACGCGCTGACGCAGGAACGCCTGCGATTCGTAACCGCCCGCGATCACGAGGTGCGCGCAGGCGACCGTACACCTGCGGTCGGTGCGCAAGGTCACGCCACGCGAACGTGCGTGCCAGTCGAGCACTTCGGTGCGCGCATGGACCGGCACGCCACGGCGCTCGAGGTTCTTCAACAGGCCGAGCGCGAGGCGATAGGGGTCGACGTGCGCGGCGACTTTGGTCAGCAAGGCGGCCGGCGCGGAAATGCCGAAGCGCTGCTCGAGCCCGGGCCGATCGAGGATGTCGAGGGCAAACCCCACGCGCTGGCGCAGTTCACCCTCGGCGCGCATGCGCCCTGCATGCCACGGCCGGCTTGCATAGTAGAGGCTCTGTGCCGGGCTGAAACCGGCGCCGCGCACGCCTCGGGCGATGTCTCCGAGCTTTCCGATCGCGTGTTCGCACGCCCGGTAGATCGCGACCGCCCGCTCGAGTCCGTGGCGTTTCGCCAGATCGGCCAGCTCGGTGTCGATCTCGTACTGCAGCATCGCCGTGCTGGCGGCGGTGCTGCCCCAACCGGCATCACGCTTGTCGAGGATGACGACATCGAGACCGGCGGCGCTCAGCGCGTGCGCGATCAGGCTGCCGGTGATGCCGCCGCCGATGATCGCGACGTCACAGCGCAGGTCGCGCGCGAGCGGCGCGAAGTGCGCGGTCAGGCCGTTCTTGACCGGCCAGTAGGGATAGCCACTCTTGAGATCCACGCACGCCCCTCCAGCCGTCCAGGGTGGATCCGGCGCGATGCCGCCGTCCGGTCGGCCGACCGGCGCAATCGGCACAGCTCGGCATCGTTTCCGGACCGCCCCAAACCACGGATGAACGCAAGCGCCTTGACGTCGGCGCAGGCGGACCCAAGCATGCACGCATGCAGCACATAGCCGCGACCGAATTCGCCACGGCGACCGGGGTCCCCGCGCTGGCGGATGGCGAGATCCACCTGTGGTTGCTCGAGCAGCCCGGGACACTCACATCCCGAGCGCGGTCGGCGTTTGCGTATGCGGAGGCAGGACGACTGCTGCGGGCCTATTCCGGCGCCGGATCACCGCCGGCGCTCGCGCGCGACCGGCACGGCAAGCCCTATGTGCCCGACGCGGGCTACCCGCACTTCAATCTCAGTCATGGTGGCCGCCTGCTGGCGCTCGCGTTCTCGCACGCATGCCCGGTAGGCATCGACGTGGAAGCGCTGCAGCGGCGGCATGCGTCGCTCGACCTTGCCAGGCGCTTCTTTGCCGCGCAGGAAGCGCACGCCCTCGGCACGCTCGAGCCTGCCGATCGGCAAGCCGCGTTCGTGCACCTGTGGTCGTGCAAGGAGGCGGTGCTCAAGGCACTCGGCCGCGGACTCGCGTTCGGTCTTGACCGCCTGCGTTTCGAACTCGACGCCTGCGGACCGCGGGCGCTGGTCGAGATTGCCGAGGACGCTGGCAGCCTCGACGACTGGCAGCTTTGCCGCTTCGATGCGGGCGCCGATCACGCCGGCGCGCTGGCCTGGCATGGTCCTCGGCTGCGGGTTCGCGCATGGCGCGCGACGCCAGCGACCGAGCCGCATGCGGCCGGCGCGGCTTTGCCACCGATGCGCTGACCGCGGGCCGGACTCAAGCCGTGCGTTGTTGCTCGATGTGGCTCGACAGCGAGCGCAGGCTCGCGAAGATCTGCCGGTTCTCGGGATTGTCCGAACGCAGCTGGAACCCGTAGCGCTTGGAAACGGCCAGGGCGAGCTCGAGCGCGTCGATCGAATCGAGGCCGAGGTCACCCGCGCCGAACAGCGGCGCCTGTGGATCGATCGCGTCGGCCTTGACCCAATCGATGTTGAGACTGCCGACGAGCAACTCGGCGAGTTCGCGTTCGGCCGGGGATTGCGCAGTCGATTCCTGGATGTCGTTCACGGTGTCTTCCTGCCTCTGAAGAGGTCTGTCCGGAGGGCTCGGGGGCGGCGCAGTGTATCATCCGCGACCGCCGAAGCTGCCCGAAACGACCCGCCCACCGTGCAATCGTCCGCGAATCCAGGCCCGCATGCGCCCGCCCTGCCGCCGCTGCGGCTGCGCTACGAGAACGCAAGCGCGAGCGAGCTGCTGGCCGCTCCCGATGTGCTCGCCGTGATCGGGTTCGGTATCGGCGCCGTGCCGGCGAGCGATCCGCGCCAGCTTGCAGTCCATCTCGAACCACTCGGCAAGGCCGCGTTCGAGGTCTGGCGCGGGCGCGCGCCGGTCGAGCGCGGATTCGACGGTGACCTGCGCTGGTCCAGTGACGGCGACTACCTGTTCTTCGCGATCGAAGTCGACGAGCAGGCCGCCGGCGGCATCGACGCCGCGGCCGAACGCGCCTATCACGACATCAGCGACGTGCTCGATCGGCGGCGTGCCGGCGACGGCCAGGCGCTGCAGGTCCTGCGCCTCTGGAACTATCTCGACGCAATCAACGACGGTGACGGCGACGACGAGCGCTACCGGCTCTTCTGCAGCGGGCGGGCGCGCGGCCTCGGCGAGCGTGCACGCAACGGATTCTCGGCCGCGACCGCGATCGGCCGTCGCGACGGGCATCGCGTGCTGCAGGTGTACGGCCTCGCGGCGCGGGTTGGCGGGACCGCGGTCGAGAACCCGCGCCAGATCAGCGCGTGGCGCTACCCGCGCGAATACGGCCCGACCTCGCCGACATTCGCGCGCGCGACGCGCACCGGCGCCGACCAGTTGCTCGTGTCCGGGACCGCGGCGGTCGTCGGCCATGTCTCGCGGCACGCCGGAGACACCCTGGCCCAACTCGACGAAACCCTGCTCAACCTCGACCATCTGTATCTCGCGGCCGGCCACGCGCCGATCAGGCAGGGTGCCTCGACGAGCGTGCTCAAGGTCTACCTGCGCGATCCCGCCGACGCCGAGGCCGTCGAGCGCCGCATCCGCGAATGCCATCCACGACTCGGCGGCCTGCTGATGCTGGCCGGCGACATCTGCCGGCGCGAGCTGCGCGTCGAGATCGACGGCATCGACGGCTGAGTCGCTCGCCGCGCACCACCGCGGCGGCGTCCGTGCGAGGATCGCGGCCATGCAGTCGATCGAGCAAGCCGGACCGCCGCGCCTGATCCGGGCCGTCGGTCGCTGGCCCCTGCTCGCGCTGTCGATCAACGACGTCGTTGGCAGCGGCATCTACCTGCTTCCGGCCAGTGCGGCCCTCCTGCTCGGACCCGCCAGCCTGTGGGCCGTCCTGCTCGCCGGCCTCGCCTCGAGCCTGCTCGTCCTCTGCTACGCGCAGGCGGCGAGCTGTTTCGACGGCACCGGCGGCGCCTATCTGTATGCGCGCGAAGCGTTCGGTCCGTTCATCGGCTTCGAGATCGGCTGGCTGACCTGGGTCACGCGCGTCGCGGTCGCGGCGGCGCTCGCGAACGGCTTCGCGCTCGCGCTCGGCGCGCTCGTGCCGGTGCTCGCCGATGAAGGTGCGCGCTTCGCCGTCGCGTTCGCCGCACTCGCCTTCGTCACCGTCATCAACCTCGTCGGCGTGCGTGCCGGTGCGCGCACCGGCGTCGTGCTCGCGATCGGCAAGCTCGTTCCGCTGCTGTTCTTCATCGTCGTCGGCGCCTGGTACATCGACGGCTCGCGGCTCGACGTGTTCGCGCTGCCGCCCGACGGACGCCTCGGCGAGGCGGCGTTGTTGCTGCTGTTCGCCTTTGCCGGCTTCGAGAATTCGCCGGCCGCCGCCGGCGAGTACCGCAATCCGAAGCGCGACCTGCCGGTCGCGCTGCTGCGCATGATCGTCATCGTCACGGCAATCTACCTCGGTGTGCAGGCGGTCGCGCTCGGCACCTTGCCGGGCCTCGCCGGCTCGCGTTCGCCGCTGGCCGAAGCCGCCGAGGGTTTCGCCGGGCCCGGTGCCGCCGTCCTGCTCGGCATCGGCGCGGGGGTGTCGATCCTCGGCACGCTGACGACGACGATGCTGTTCGGTCCGCGCTATGTCTATGCGATCGCGCTCGACGGCAGCGCGCCGGCCGTGTTCGCGCGTCTGCATCCACGCTGGCGCACGCCGGTCGCCGCGATCCTGCTGCAGGCCGTGCTCGCCCTCGCGCTGGCGTGGACCGGCTCGTTCGTCGAACTCGCCCTGTTGTCGATGGTCGCGCGCCTGTGTGCGTACATCGGCACCGCCTGCGCCGTGATCGTGCTGCGCCGGCGGCACGCCGGGCGCGCGGGCCTGCTCCAGTTGCCGGGCGGGGACCTGATTCCGGTCGCCGCGGTCCTGCTTTCGCTCGCGCTGCTCGCGAGTGCGCGCGTGGAGAATCTCCTCGCCGGCGCGATCGCGATCGTGATCGGCGCGCTGATCCATCTGGCGAGCCGCCGCGCTGGCGGCGCGCACGGGTCGTCCTGAATGTCCACATCGGTGGCGGGGCGGGCGCGATGCGCACGTGCGCCAACAGGACGGCCGCGGCCTTCCGCTATGGACACGGCGAATGCCGACGGCGCACCATGCCGTCTGGCCGGACTGGCATGCACCCGGGTCGGGTCCCGGACGCCGCCGCGCCGCTGTGCCGGCGCGGGAATCCCGCCGCACCGGATTGCGGGACGCGCCTTGCGGCGCAGTCGGCACCGGCTCGACGACCCCGCCGCAATCCGTGATGCGTTTCACCTTCGCTGCGTGCGCCAGGCACGCCAGCGGCTGCCAAGCACTGGACGTACGCGCTCCGGGGGCGATGCTAGGATTTGAACCCGAACCACCATGACCGGCGCCTTGCGCCCTGGAGATGTGATGAAAACGCGATTGGGTCACTACGACATCGTTGCCGAGCTGGGCCGCGGCGGCATGGGCGTGGTCTACAAGGGCCACGAGTCCTCGCTCAACCGTTACGTCGCGATCAAGGTGCTGGCGGATTCACTCGCCCACGACGAAGGCGTCAAGGAACGCTTCCTGCGCGAGGCGCGCAGCATGGCCGCGCTCAACGACCCGCACATCATCCAGATCTATTACATCGGCGACGACGAGGGCCAGACGTATTTCGTCATGGAATTCGTCGAAGGCGAATCGCTCGGCACCCTGCTCAAGCGCGAGCACAAGGTGGCAGTCGGCCCGGCCGCGAAAATCATCTACCAGACCGCGCTCGGCCTCGCGACCGCCCACGACAAGGGTGTGATCCATCGCGACATCAAGCCCGGCAACCTGATGGTCTCGAGCCGCGGCACGATCAAGATCGCCGACTTCGGCATCGCCCTGTCGAACCAGGACATCTCGAAGAAGCTGACCTCCACCGGCGAATTCGTCGGCACGCCGGGGTACCTGTCGCCCGAAGTCTGCCTCGGCAAGGTCGTCGACCAGCGCTCGGACATCTTCTCGCTCGGCATCGTCCTGTTCGAGATGCTGGCCGGCCGCATGCCGTTCACGGATGAATCGCCGCTCGGGCTCATGCTCGAGGTCGTGCGCGCCGAGATTCCCGACGTGCGCCAGCTCAACACCGAAGTCGACGAGCAGATCGCATGGATCCTCTCGAAGATGATCGCGAAGGAACCGGATGACCGCTACCAGAGCTGCCACGAGCTGGCCGCCGACCTCGCCAACCATCCGCTCGTCGCCAAGGGCGGACCGATCACGATCGTGCCGAAGATCTCGGCGGCGGCGGCGACCGTTGTCGGCCAGAGGACGCCGTTCCCGGGCCAGCGCGCGCCGTCGAGCGTGCCGGTGACGCCGGTCGCACCGATGGCGAACACGCGCATCACGCCGTCGGCGCAGCCGATCGCGCCGGACTATCCGGGTGCGGCGGCGACTGCGCCGGGCGTGGCCGCGCCGTTCGAGCGCCGCCCGGTCCTCGGTCGCGACGACGCGCAGGCCGCGCCGCGCAGCTCGGCCCTGCCGATCGCGATCGCGGCGATCCTCGTGCTCGGCCTCGTCGGCGGCGCCTGGGCAATCCGCGACAAGATCCCGGGATTCGGCGGTGCGTCGAGCCAGGCCGTGGCGACCACGACGACCACTGCAACGTCGACCAATCCGGCGGCCCCGCCGTCGAACGCGGTCGCGGTCACGAACGGCGTTGCGCCGCCGGCCGGCAACGAAAGCACGCCGGCGTCGACCGGACCGGCGCCGACCAGCAGCGAGGCGCCGACGGTCGACACGACCGGCGAACGCGTCCTCGCCGATTCGGGCACGACGACTGCGGACGCTCCGGCCGATGGCCCGGGCCCGCGCGCGTCGCAGGCCGACGTCGATGCGCTGCGCGACCTGCCGGCCGCACGTGCCGCGGAAGCCGACACCGCGCAGATCGCGCTGGCTCCGGCGCCGAAGAAGGTGACGCCGCCGGCCGCGCCGCGCGTGCCGACGATCGCGGTCGTGGTCGGCGGTGACGATGTCATCACCGAACCCGCGCGCGACGCGGTCGTCAGCCTGCTGCAGCGTCGCGGCTTCCGCGTCATCGAAGCCGGCAGCGCCCAGGGCAGCCAGCCGAACCTGCGATCGCTGCACGGCCGCGCCGATGCGGTCGTGTTCGTCCAGGCCAAGCCGGTCGGTTCCCAGGTCATGACCTACTACGGCCAGGCATCGACGCTGTACACGGTGCAGATGGGCGTCAAGGCCTATCGCGTGTCGGACGGCAGCACGTTGTGGTCGAGCGGCATGGAACAGGTCAATTTCACGACCCTGAACGCCTCGGAGAAGGCGCGTGAGGCGATCGATCCGCTGCTCGATGCGGTCGACAGCAACCTCGACGAATTCCGCCAGCGCCGCGGTCGCGGTTGATCGACTGAGCCGGGCGGCGCAGCGCGGCCGCCTGGCGTTCGACAGGATGAGCAGGATCCCGTGGCGGGGTCCTGCTTTTTTTGCGAAGCCGCTTCCGGCCCGTGCCGTGATGCGGAATTCCCCGTTTGCCGCGGGTGCCCGCCGATGCCGCAGCCGGGAGTCCCGTCGATGCGCCTGTCGTCCGTGGCGATCGATGCTGCCGATCACATCACCGTCGCGGGTCCGGCCTCGCTGACCGCGGGCGACGGCGATTTCCTGATGATCCGGCTGCGCAGCGACGGCGCGTTCGATTCCGGGTTCACCGGAAGCGGCATCCGCGCGGTGTCGTTCGACCATCCGCGAAGCCTGCCTGCGACCCGGCAAGCGCGCTGATCGCGGATGCGCTCAGACCGCGGCGAGGTTGGCATATGCGAGCACGAGCCACTTCTGGCCGGCGTCCTCGAAGTTGACCTGCACGCGCGTGTGCGCGCCGCTGCCTTCATAATCGACGATGACGCCGGTGCCGAACGTGGCATGCCGGACACGCTGGCCAAGCTTGAGTCCCGGCGCGTCGTCGAGGCGCGCGTGCGAACCTGCATGCAGCGGTCGACTGACCTGCACGCGCGGACGCACCTCCTGCAGCAGCGCTGACGGGATCTCGGCGAGGAAACGCGACGGGCGCCCGTACATCTCCATGCCATGCATGCGCCGCGATTCGGCGTAGCACAGCACGAGGCGTTCGCGTGCACGCGTGATGCCGACGTAGGCGAGCCGGCGCTCCTCTTCGAGCCGGCCGGGCTCTTCGGTCGATTTCTGGCCCGGGAACAGGCCTTCCTCGAGGCCGACCAGGAACACGAGCGGGAACTCGAGGCCCTTGGCCGAATGCAGGGTCATCAGCTGCACGCAATCCTGCCAGGCCTCGCCCTGCGCTTCGCCGGCCTCGAGCGCGGCGTGCGAGAGGAAGGCCGGGAGTTCCGACAAGCCGGCTTCGAGGTCTTCGGGGGTCGGCTCGAAACGGCTCGCGACGTTGACGAGTTCGTCGAGGTTCTCGATGCGCGACTCGGCACTGGTCTTGTCCCTCTCGTGGTACTCGCGCAGGCCCGAGCGCACGATCGCGTGCTCCATCTGTTCGGCGAGTGCGAGCGCTGCGGCCTCGCGCCCGGCATCATCGCCGGCCTCGCCGGCTGCATGGGCCACCGGCGCGAGGCAGTCACGCGCGAGTTCGTCGATCAGCGCGAGGAAGGCGCGCAGCGCGTTCCTGGCCCGCGCGGCCAAAGTGCTGTCGGTCAGTTCGGCGAGCGCGGCTTCCCACATCGAGGTGTCGTCGCGCCGCGCGCGGCCGCGCAGCAGGTCGATCGTGCGATCGCCGATCCCGCGTGGCGGCGTGTTGACGACGCGTTCGAACGCGGCATCGTCATGCCGGTTCGCGATCAGGCGCAGGTAGGCGAGCGCATCCTTGATCTCGGCGCGATCGAAGAAGCGCTGGCCACCGTACACGCGATACGGGATGTCGTGCTGGATCAGCTGTTCCTCGAAGTTGCGCGACTGCGCATTCGAGCGGTACAGGATCGCCGCCTCGCTCGCGGCGCGTCCTGCACGCATGAACTCGCGGATGCGCTCGATGACGAAGCGCGCCTCGTCCTGTTCGTTGTAGGCCGCGTAGACCGCGATCGGTTCTCCGTCCGCGTCATCGGTCCAGAGCTGCTTGCCGAGGCGGCTCGGGTTGTGCGCGATGACCGCGTTCGCCGCGCCGAGGATGTTCGCGGTCGAACGGTAGTTCTGTTCGAGGCGGATCGTCCTGGCCTGCGGGAAGTCGCGCAGGAAATGCTGGACGTTCTCGACCCGCGCGCCGCGCCAGCCGTAGATCGCCTGGTCATCGTCGCCGACCACGAAGACCTGGTTGCCGGCTGCAAGCGTACCGGCCACATCGGCACCGTCGGGTCCCGCGGCACCGGGACTTGCTGCGCCCGCGGCACCGGGACTTCCATGTCCGGCGAGCACGCGGATCCAGGCGTACTGGAGCGTGTTGGTGTCCTGGAATTCGTCGACGAGGATGCAGCGGTAGCGTTCGCGGTAATGGGCGAGCAGGGCGGCATCCTCGAGCCACAGTTCGTGCGCGCGCAGCAGCAGTTCGGCAAAGTCGACAAGGCCCGCGCGCCGGCAGGCCTGCTCGTACGTGCGGTAGATGTCGACCATCGTTGCCGCGATCGGGTTGCCGCCGGTCTCGATCGCATCGGGTCGACGGCCTTCGTCCTTGGCCGAATTGATGTACCAGGTCGCCTGGCGCGGCGGGAAGCGTGCCTCGTCGATGCCGAGGCCCTGGATCGTGCGCCTGACGAGGCGCTGCTGGTCGTCGGCGTCGAGGATCTGGAACGTTTCCGGCAGGCCGGCCTCGCGCCAGTGGCGGCGCAGCAGGCGATGGGCGATGCCATGGAACGTGCCGACCGTGAGCCCGCGTGCACCATCGCCGACCAAGCCACTGATGCGCGAGCGCATTTCGGCCGCGGCCTTGTTCGTGAACGTCACGGCGAGGATCGACCATGGCGAGACACGCTCGACTTCGAGCAGCCAGCCGATCCGGTGGACGAGCACGCGGGTCTTGCCGGAGCCGGCGCCGGCCAGCACGAGATGGTGGCCCGGCGCCGCGCTGACCGCCTCGCGTTGGGCCGGGTTCAGGCCTTCGAGCAGATGCGAGACATCCATCGCCCGATCCTAGCGGACCGCGCGCCGATGCGCGGTCCGCAGACCCGGCGCGATCAGCGCTTGCGCATCGCGCCCGCGGCGATCAGGCCGAGGCCGACCAGCAGGCCGACCGCGCCGGCCCACTGCGGCACGGTCTTCTGCTCCTGCACGCTCGCCGACAGTTCGCCGATCTTGAGCACTTCCTTTTCCCGGCTGAAATCGAGCGCGCCGGTGAATGCGGCAATGCCGAGTGCGGCGACGAGAATGCCGATGACGATCAGGCCCATGCGCATGTGCGGACTCCCCGGATGACTGGTCCGCGCAAGCATGTCGTTGCGACGGGGCGATCGCAATACGAATCGGATCGCGCGAATGGCTGGCGTTCAGTCTCGCGGCGCGCGCGGTGTCCCGGATCAAGTCAATGCGCGCCGTTCGGCTTGCGCGGGATCGCCTGCATGAGCCGGTCGGTGTACGCGATGCCGATGGCCGACAGGATGAACACGCAGTGGATGATCGTCTGCCACATGACGCCGGTCGTCGTCAGCGTGGCGCACTGCGGGTTCATCGCCGTGATGTCCTTGATCGCAAGCAACTGTTCCGGCGTGCAGAAATCGAGGCCCTGCAGGGTGCCCGCAGCGATGAAGGTCTTCAGCAGGTGGATCGAGGAGATGCCGATGATCGCCATCGCGAGCTTGACCTTGAGCACCGAGGCGTTGACGTGGCTCAGCCACTCGGGCTGGTCCGGATGACCGGCCAGGCCCATGCGCGAGACGAAGGTCTCGTAGCCGCCGACGATGACCATGATCAGAAGGTTCGAGATCATGACGACGTCGATGAGGCCGAGCACGATCAGCATGATCTGCTGCTCGCCGAAGCCGACCGCGCCCTGCAGCAGGTGCAGCAGTTCCTTGATGAACAGGAACACGTAGACGCCCTGGGCGACGATCAGGCCGAGGTAGAGCGGCAACTGCAACCAGCGCGAGAAGAAGATCAGGCGCGGCAGCGGTCGCATCGGCGGCGGAAGTTTGTCAGTCATGCGACGGCACCCGGTTGGCGAAAGCGCGCGATTCTAGCAAGCCGCGCAGGGCGATCGCAGGCACGGTGCACGGGCCGCAGCTCAGCCGCGGGCAGGCGGCCCGACGAGACGGACACCGGGCAGGCCCAGCACGTAATCGGCGCCCATCAACAGCGACGGCGTGTAGTAGCCGCCGGCCGGTTTCGTCGCGAGCAGGTGCTCGACGATGCCGAGGCTCGCGCTGACGGTAAGGTCATAACCGTTCGGCGCCGTCAGCGCGAGCTTCGCTTCGACCCCGGCCCGGTTGCGCACTTCGCCCCAGACCTCGCAGCCGCTGCGCGCACGGCGCGCTTCGCTCGGCCCCGGCGTGCGGCCGGCACGCGCCTGCAGGTGCCTCTGCACCGGTGCGAGCGCGAGCACGGGGCGCAGGTGGCGCAGCCAGCGCATGCGCGCGATCGTCTTCGGCGGCAGGGCCATGTAGGTCTCGATGTTCGGGATGCCGGTCGACACGAACGCCGTGTAGACGTCCCCCCAGGGGATCGTCATCGCGCTGCGCCGCGCGCCGTCGGCGCGCACGAACTCGCGCGTCTTCCAGGCCAGCGGTACGTCGCGCAGTTCGCCGTCGATGCGCGCACGGCCGCCCCGGGCGAGGCCCTCGACGCTCGTGCGCGCGGTGCCCGGACTCGGTCCGCCGGCCGCCTCGAACGCGAGGACCAGGTGCGTTGCATCGGGCAGGCGTTGCTTGAGCATCGCGGCGAGGCAGTCGGTCGGCACGACGTCGAAGCCGGTGCCGGGGAGGACCACGACGCCGGCCTGCACGGCGCGATCGTGCGCGCGATGGCAGTGCGCGAACACGTCGATCTCGCCGGTGATGTCGAGGTAGTGGATGCCTTGTGCGAGACAGGCCTCGAGCAGCGGTTCGCAGGTGCGCGAAAACGGTCCGGCGCAGTTGAGCAGGATGTCGATGCCGTCGAGATCGCCGCGCAGCGTGGCCGGGTCGTCGAGCCCGAACACGCGCGTCGCGAGCCCGAGCGGACCGGCGAGCGCGGAAACCGCGGCGCGGTCGCGGCCGGCGAGCACGGGCCGCAGGCCGCGACCGGCCGCATCGGCGGCGATCAGGCGCCCGGTGTAGCCGTTCGCGCCGTAGATCAGCACGCCGCTCATGCCGGCCGCGTCCGCGCCCGCACGAGTTGCATGAGCTTGCGGAAGTACCACTCGGGAAACCAGCGCTTGAGGCGCCAGCGGCTGCGCACCTCGCGGGTCGGCAGGATCAGGAACTCGCGCCGCTCGACGCCGCGATGGATCGCGTCGGCGATGTCGGCCGCGGTTTCCTTCGCGTTGCGCATCAGCTCCGTCGCGACCTTCAGCGAATGCGCGTCGGGCGAGCGGAAGCTTTCGA
The DNA here is from genome assembly GCA_964587775.1 of uncultured Dokdonella sp. Classification (GTDB taxonomy): domain Bacteria; phylum Pseudomonadota; class Gammaproteobacteria; order Xanthomonadales; family Rhodanobacteraceae; genus Dokdonella. Next base: position 112,462 of record CAZPLY010000002.1, on the reverse strand, counting down.
GCAGGTTGGTCTGGAAGAAGGCCGGGCAGACCACCGAGACACCGACCCCGCTGCCGTCGAGATCGGCGCGCAGGCCCTCCGACATCGCGACGACGGCCGCCTTCGCGCTCGCATAGGCAGCCATGTTCGGCGCTCCGGCGAACGCCGCGAACGAGGCGATGTTGACGATGTGTCCTTCGGCCTGTTCGGTGAGCACCGGGCCGAACAGGCGGCAGCCGCGCACGACGCCGAGCAGGTTGATGTTGAGCATCCAGTGCCAGTCGGCGAGCGGGGTCGTCAGCAGCGAGCCGCCGGCGGCCACGCCGGCGTTGTTGATGACGAGGTCGACGCCGTCCCAGGCGGCGAGCACCTCGTCGCGCAGGCGTTCGAACGAGGCATCGTCGCCGACGTCGACCTGCAGGGCCATCGCGCCGATGCCGAAGCCCGTGATCAGGGCGACCGTCTCGCGCGCGCGGTCGAGGCGGATGTCGGCGCAGGCGACGCGCCAGCCCGCTTCGGCGTAGCGGAACGCGAGTGCGCGGCCGAGGCCGCTGCCTGCTCCGGTGATCAAGACGCGCCTGGCCGTCATGCCGGCATCCCCCGATGCGTGAAGTAGCTTATTCTTGCAGGTTCGAGCCGTACCGACTCGGGTACCACGTCGATCCGGCAACTTGGGCGAATGATGCGCATCGAAACCGCGGCCGGCATGGAACCGTGGTTCGGCGCCGGGGTATTGCATGCATTGGCCGAAAATAAGCGAGAACGCCGAAATCCGCCTGCGCGTGGTCCTGCTCGCGATCGCGGTGATGGCCAGCGTCCTGCTGCCATACAAGATGCTGCAGAACACGGTCCAGGGCACGCGCAACGACGCCGCCTGGGTCACCCACAGCGCCGACATCAAGAGCCGCACGTTCGAGCTGATGTACGTCCTGCGCGACATCGAGAACATCGTGCTGATGCTCTACAACGGCGCCGACGACGATGAACGCCGGGCGATACTCGCGACCGAACGGACCCGGGCCACCGCGCTCGTCGACGAGCTCGCCACCCTGACCGCCGACAATCCGGACCAGCTGACCCGGATCGGTGAAGTGCGTGCGATCGTGGAAGGCCGCATGAAACAGTTCGACCTCGCGCTGCAGGCGATCGATGCACGCAATTACGACGGCGCCGGACAATCGATCAGTCAGGCCCGCGATCTGTTCCCGTTCCGGCATGCCGCAAAGAACATCCTCGACCACGAGCAGGCTTTGTTCGTCGAACGCAGCCGGGCGGCCGAGCTCGGCCAGCGCAATGCCGGCTGGTCGATGTTCGCGGCGTTCGCGGCCCAGCTCGTCCTGCTCGGCGCCGTGATCTTCCTGTCCGAGCGCCAGGTCCAGCGCCGACTGGCGGCGGAGGGTCGCGCGCGCCAGGCGATCGCGCGTTCGCGTGCGATCGTGCAGAACGTGCGCGAACCGATCATCCTGCTCGACGCATCGCTGCGCCTGCTGATGAGCAATGCGGCGTTCCGCGAGGTGTACGGGATCGTCGAGGATGATCCCGCCGGCACCCTGCTCGAAGCGATCGGGGATGGCGCCTGGAGCAACACCGAACTGCTGCAGCGGCTCAACGACGTCCTCGCGCGCGATCGCGAGCTGTGGGACTACGAGCTCGCCCAGCGCGGCGGCGGGGTCGAGCGCGACGTGCTCGTCAATGCCCGCCGCATGGTCCTGCCCGAGAGCGAGGAACCGTCGATCCTGCTGACGGTCGCCGACATCACCGTGCGCAAGCGCTCGGAAGTGCGCATCCACGAACTCAATCGCGACCTCGAGGCGAAGGTCAACCAGATCTCCGAGGTCAACCGCGAACTCGAATCGTTCAGCTATTCGGTGTCGCACGACCTGCGCGCTCCGCTGCGCCACATTTCAGGGTTCGCCGACAAGCTCAGCATCCACCTCGGCGCCGCGGCCGACGAAAAGGCCCACCATTACCTCGAGGTCATCGCCGCGTCGGCGACGCGCATGTCGGCGCTGATCGAGGACCTGCTGCTGTATTCGCGGCTCGGCCGCAACGCGCTGCGCCTGCAGCCGATCGACATGCAGGCGCTGGTCGAGGAAATCCGCGCGATGCTAGGCAACGAAACCGCCGGGCGCAGCATCCAGTGGCGGATCGGCGGCCTGCCGGTCGTCGTCGCGGACGAGGGCATGCTGCGCCAGGTCTGGCAGAATCTGCTCGGCAATGCGGTCAAGTATACGGAGCGGCGCGACGTCGCCCGTATCGAGGTCGGCGTCCACGAGGCCACCGGCGAGGAGATCACGTTCTACGTCCGGGACAACGGCGCCGGCTTCGACATGCAATATGCCGGCAAGCTGTTCGGCGTGTTCCAGCGCCTGCACAAGTCGACGGATTTCCCGGGCACCGGCATCGGCCTGGCCAACGTCCGTCGCATCATCGGGCGCCACGGCGGCCGTACCTGGGCCGAGGCAGTTGCCGACAATGGCGCAACGTTCTACTTTTCGCTGCCGGCTGCGATCGCGGCCGGCCGACAACCCGAGGTCAATCCATGAATCGAGAGATCCGCACGATCCTGCTCGCCGAAGACAGCGCCGCCGATGCCGAAATGGCGATCGACGCGCTGCGCGAGGCGAAGCTGGCCAATCCGGTCGTGCACGTCGAGGACGGCGTCGAGGCGCTCGACTACCTGTTCTGCCGCGGCGCATTCGAGGGTCGTGGCCGCGGCAATCCGGTCGTCGTCCTGCTCGACATCAAGATGCCGCGCCTGGACGGCCTGGAAGTGCTCAAGCAGATGCGCGCGGATGAGGGCCTCAAGCGCGTGCCGGTCGTGATCCTGTCCTCCTCGCGCGAGGAAAGCGATCTCGTCCACAGCTGGAACCTCGGCGTCAATGCCTATGTCGTCAAGCCGGTCGACGTGCGCCAATTCTTCCAGGCCGTGCAGACGCTCGGCCAGTTCTGGGCCGTGCTGAACGAATTCCCGAATTCCGATTGAGCGACGCATGACCACCGCGCGTGAACGCGATCGCCTGCGCGTGCTGATCGTCGAGGACGATCCGCTCGATGCCGAGCTCGTCGCCGACGAGCTGCGCAACGATCGCCTCGCGTTCGAGGAGCGCGTGGTCAGCGACGAGGCCGACTTCCGCGCCGCGCTCGCGTCGTTCGCGCCCGACATCGTGCTTTCCGACGTTGCCCTGCCCGGTTTCAGCGGGCATCGGGCCCTCGACATCCTGCGCGAGCACTGCACCGCGACTCCGTTCATCTTCATTTCCGGCACGATCGGCGAGGAGGCGGCGGTCGAGGCGCTGCGGCGCGGGGCGACCGACTACGTGATCAAGGGCCGTCTCGCGCGGCTCGCCTCGGCGGTGCGCCGCGCACTGCGCGAGGCCGACGAAGCGCGTGCGCGCGCGCGCGTCGAGAACGAGCTCATGCGGGCCCAGCGCTTCGAGAGCCTGGCCATGCTGGCCGGCGGCTTCAGCCACGACCTGCGCAACATCCTGCAGCCGCTGCTGCTGACCGCAGAAGTCATCTCGACCCACGAGGACGCCGAACTGCGCAAGCATGGCCAGCTGGTCGGCGACTGCACGCGACGCGGCCTCGAGATGGTCGCCTCGATGCTGTCGTTCGCACGCGGCGCGCGCGTCAACATCGAGCGCGTGCGCCTGTCCGTGCTGTTCGACGCACTCGACCTGCTCCTGCGCGGCAGCGTGCCGCGCAACGTCGACCTCGTTTTCGAGAAGGACGGCGCCGAGGACATCGTCTTCGAAGGAAACCACACCGAGTTGCAGCAATGCCTGCTCAACCTCTGCCTCAACGCGTTGCAGGCGATGCCGGAGGGCGGCACGCTGAAGCTGTCGGCCGCGCCGTTCGCGATCACGGAGAACTTCGAGGTCGAGGGAGGCGTCGCCACGCCGGGTCCCTACATCCGCATCGCGGTCACCGACAGCGGCATCGGCATGCCCGAGGAGGTCCGCGCGAACCTGTTCCGCCCGTTCTTCACGACCAAGGACAGCGGCACCGGGCTTGGCCTGATCTCGTGCAAGCGCATCGTCGGCAACCACGGCGGCTTCCTGCGCGTGCAATCCGAAGCCGGGCGCGGCACGACGTTCGAGATCTACATGCCGGTGCCGTCGAACGACACGACCGAGGGCGAAACGGCATTTGCCTCGAGCGGTCGCGGCGAACAAGTGCTGATCGTGGCCGAGCGCGCGGGCAAGCTCAACATGCTCTACGACAGCCTGAGCCTGAACGGCTACGCGGCGACGATGGCGCAGAACGCACCCGAAGCGCTGCAGTGGATCCAGGCCCACGGCGTCCCCGACCTGCTCGTGATGGATTCCGACATGAGCCTCATGAACGGCGTGCGGACCCTGGTCGCCCTGCTCGACATCGACTATGCCGGGCCGGTCATCATGCTCGAGCACCCGGCCAAGCCCGTCGACCGCGAGGGCCTGCCGCCGATCGAGCGGATCCGTTTCGTCGACAAGCCGGTCTCGCAGCCGCTGCTGCTGCGCGCGGTCCGCGAAGAACTCGACGCGAGCGCCGCTGCGCGCAAACGCTGAGGTCTCAGCGGCGCGGGCCCGGCGTGCCGAACAGCACCTCGGGACGCTGGAACAGGATCCATGACGTCGCGATGTACTTGTCCCCGGCTTTCGGCATGTTGCCGCGATGGGTGTGGGTGAAGCCGGCCGGCGCGATCAGCAGCGAGCCGGTGCGCGGCACGACCTTGCGCTGCTGGTGGAAGAACTCGGTTTCGCCCTCGGCGAACCCGTCGTTGAGATACAGCGACCAGAGCAGCACGCGATGCAGGGTCTCGCCGTGGCTGTCGCCGATCTTCGGATACAGCTCGCAATGCCAGTACGGATAACCGCCGACATCGGCAAGGTACTTCTGAAGGTTGATCGTGCCCGGACGGAACACCTTGACGAGCAGCATCTGCAGCGTGTCGTCGGGCATCGCCGCGAGCGCGGCCGCATCGAGCATGGCCAGTTCGCCGGTCACCTTGTCCGGCATGCGCAACGACAGCGGAGCGAGCGCGGTGAACGGATATTTGCGCACGTAGCGCTTGAGCGCGGCCATCATGACCGTGTTCAGGCGGTTCTCGACGGCCTTCCATTCGGGGTGGTCGTTGATGCAGATGTCCCAGCTGTCCTTGAGGCGCAGGTCGACGCCGCTGCCGGTCTGCCCGCGCACGGCCTGGCCGCTCGCCTCGAATCGCTCGATCAGGGCACGGCAGGTCGTCGCGTCGAGCGCGTCGTGCTGGATCTCGATGAAATCGTCGGCCACGCGCTCCACTCCGGCTGCAGGCATCACGAATACACAGCGCGCCGCAGGATGATCGTGGCGCGGATCGCATTGTCCCGTCCCGGCGCGCGGCACGCCAGCGCGTGATCGGTCCGGTGTCGTGGCGTCCCGACGCGCTTTGGAATGACATCGGCGCGATGCGATGATGGCGGCCTCGAGGAATGAACGGGGAAACACGATGAGACGCTCGATCGGCGGCATCCTGCTCGCCTGCGTGCTGATCCTGCCGGTGGCCGGCGCCGAAGAGGGAGCGCCGGCCGCGGCGAGCGCCGATGAGCGATTCACGGCGATCCACGTCGCCGAATGGGAGTGGCGCAAGGCCGAGTTCCCGGGCCTCGACGAAGACAAGGACAAGAGCCGGCGCGTCGACAGGCTGGCAAAGGTCGACGCCGCGACCCAGCGCGCGCGCCTTGAACGCTGGGATCGCGTGCTGCGCGACCTCGACGCGCTCGATCCGGCCGAGCTGTCGGCCGCCGAGCAGATCAACTTCGCCGTGTACCGCGCACAGGTCGCCAACCTCGCCGCCGAGATCAGGTTCGGCAGCTACGAGATGCCGTTCAACGCGGACTCCTCGTTCTGGTCCGACCTCGGCTTCATGACCCGCCGCCCGCTCAGGAGCGTTGACGAAGCCGAAGGCTACATCGCCCGTCTCGAGGACGTGCCGCGCTATTTCGATGACCAGGTCGACAACATGCGCGCCGGGCTCGCCCGCGGTTTCAGCGTGCCACGCGCCGTGCTCGGTGGCCGCGATGCCTCGATCGCGGCGGTCGCCGAACTCGACGATCCCCTCAAGAGCGAGTTCTACTCGCCGCTGAAGTCGCTGCCGGCCTCGATTGCCGAAGAGGAACAGGCTCGCCTGCGCGGACTCGCCGCCGACGCGATCCGCGACAGCGTGATCCCCGCCTACGCGAAGCTGCTCGCCTTCTTCCGTGACGAGTACATGCCGAAGGCGCGCAAGACGCTCGCCGCCGAGGCGATGCCGGGCGGCAAGGCCTACTACCGGCAGCAGATCCGCGAGTTCACGACGCTCGAGCTCGGCGCCGACGAGATCCACCGGATCGGCCTCGGCGAGGTCGCACGGATCCGCGCCGAGATGCTCGAGACCATGCGCGAGGCCGCGTTCGAAGGCAGCTTCGCCGAGTTCCTCGCCTTCCTGCGCAGCGATCCGCAGTTCTACGCGAAGACACCCGAGGAACTGCTGATGCGCGCGGCGTGGATCGCCAAGCGCGTCGACGGCAAGCTCGCGCGCTACTTCGGGACCCTGCCGCGCGGCCGCTTCGGCATCGAACCCGTGCCGGCCGACATCGCCCCGTTCTGGACCGCCGGGCGCGGCGGTGCGAACACGTACTGGCTCAATACCTGGAACCTGCCGTCGCGACCGCTGTACAACCTGCCGGCACTGACCCTGCACGAATCGGCGCCGGGCCATTCGTTCCAGTTGTCGCTGGCCGAGGAGCAGGCCGGCCAACCCGCGTTCCGGCGCAACGGCTACATCTCGGCCTACGGCGAGGGCTGGGCCCTGTACACCGAGAAGCTCGGCCGCGAAATGGGCATCTACACGACGCCGTACGAGGAGTTCGGCCGGCTGACCTACGAAATGTGGCGCGCCTGCCGGCTCGTCATCGACACCGGCGTGCACCACAAGGGCTGGTCGCGCGAGAAGGCGCTCGCCTACCTGCGCGACCACACCGCCTTGAGCGAGCACGAGGTGACCACCGAGGTCGACCGCTACATCTCGTGGCCGGGCCAGGCCCTTAGCTACAAGCTCGGCGAGATCCGGATCGTCGAGCTGCGCGCCGAAGCCGAACGCGAGCTCGGTCCGCGTTTCGACATCCGCGCGTTCCACGATGCCGTGCTCGCCCAGGGTTCGGTACCGCTGCCCGTGCTCGAATCGCAGATCCGCGCCTTCATCGCCGAGCGCAAGCTCGAGGATGCCCAGCGCAGCGGGAGTTGAACGCGACCCGCGCTGCTGCCACGACCGCGCGGTAACGCCGATCGGTGATCGAATCCCGCCGGATTTCGGCAGGAGCGCGCCCCCCGCGATTCAACGGTGCGGCGCGCTGCAATCTGCGGCAAGTCCGGTCGCGGCCGGGGCCGCTCCTACAACAGAGCGGTAACGCCGTAACCGTCATCGAATCCCGCGCCGGATTTCGGTAGGAGCGCCCCTGGGCGCGATGCAACGGTGCGGCGCGCTGCAATCTGCGGCAAGTCCGGTCGCGGCCGGGGCCGCTCCTACAACAGAGCGGTAACGCCGTAACAGTCATCGAATCCCGCGCCGTATTTCGGTAGGAGCGCCCCTGGGCGCGATGCAACGGTGCGGCGCGTTGCAATCTGCGGCAAGTCCGGTCGCGGCCGGGGCCGCTCCTACAACAGAGCGGTAACGCCGTAACAGTCATCGAATCCCGCGCCGTATTTCGGTAGGAGCGCCCCTGGGCGCGATGCAACGGTGCGGCGCGTTGCAATCTGCGGCGAATCCGGTCGCGGCCGGGGCCGCTCCTACAACAGAGCGGTAACGCGGAAAACGTAATCGAATCCCGCGCCGTATTTCGGTAGGAGCGCCCCTGGGCGCGATTCAACGGTGCGGCGCGTTGCAATCTGCGGCGAATCCGGTCGCGGCCGGGGCCGCTCCTACAACAGAGCGGTAACGCGGAAAACGTAATCGAATCCCGCGCCGTATTTCGGTAGGAGCGCCCCTGGGCGCGATTCAACGGTGCGGCGCGTTGCAATCTGCGGCAAGTCCGGTCGCGGCCGGGGCCGCTCCTACAACAGAGCGGTAACGCCGTAACCGTCATCGAATCCCGCGCCGGATTTCGGTAGGAGCGCCCCTGGGCGCGATGCAACGGTGCGGCGCGCTGCAATCTGCGGCAAGTCCGGTCGCGGCCGGGGCCGCTCCTACGACAGAGCGGTAACGCCGAAAACGTCATCGAAGCCCGCGCCAGTCATCGGCAGGAGCGCCCCTGGGCGCGATTCAACGGTGCGGCGCGCTGCAATCTGCGGCAAGTCCGGTCGCGGCCGGGGCCGCTCCTACGACAGAGCGGTAACGCCGAAAACGTCATCGAATCCCGCACCACTCATCGGCAGGAGCCCCCTGGGCGCGATGCGGATTCAATCCTCGGCCGTCGCGATTTCGTCATAGCCGCGGCCGATGAACTCGAGCAGGCAGAAACCGTGTCCGAACGGGTCGGCGAAGGTCGCGATGCGGCCCCAGTCGGCGCTGCGGATGCCGCCTTCGCAACTGGCGCCGGCAGCCTCGGCGCGCCGGCAGGCGGCCACGATGTCGGAAACGACGAAGTCGAGATGCACGGGGGTCCAGTGGCGCTGGTAGTCGCGCCGGCCCGGCACGCCGACACCGGGGCGGCTGTGCGCGGGCTTCTTCAGCAGATACAGCGGCGACGAGGCGCCGAGCAGTTCGACGCCGCCCTCGCCGAAGCGCCGGCCCGGATGCAGGCCGAGCGCGGCAACATAGAACGCTTCGGCCGTGGCGAGGTTCGCCACGTCGAGGTTGACCAGCAACGGAATCGTCATCGGCCGATCATCGCAGCCGCCCGGTGAAGAATTCGTTGTGGCGAGGGGCCGTGGCAGCTACTTCACATGTGAAGTATCATGACCGGAAGGTTCACAGGGAGAAAATCGAATGGGCACTCCCCAGTCGCGTCCACGCGAACATCCGGGCGAAGGACTCGCCGGCCCTGCCTTGCGAGCCTTCTTCGCGATCGCCGAGCGCTGGCAGTTGCGCATTGCCGAACAGCGTCGCCTGCTTGGCGACCCGCCCGAATCGACGTTCTACAAGTGGAAGCGTGAGCGCGAGGCGAGCCTGGGGCGCGACGTGATCGAGCGCATCAGCTACGTGCTCGGCATCTACAAGAGCCTGCAGATCCTGTTTCCCGATCCCGAGCGCGCCGACGCCTGGCTGCGGCGTCCGAACGATGCCGCGCTGTTCGGCGGGCGCCCGGCGCTCGAACGCATGCTCTCGGGCAATGTCGCCGACCTCTACGTCGTGCGCGAATACCTCGACGCCCAACGCGGCTGGAACTGAGCGCGCCGATGGCCGCCGCAATCCCGCCGTCGAAGCGCATCCGCTGGAGCGCGGCATGGCGGATCGTGCCGAGCCGCTTCCCGCCGATCGGCGTGTTCGACCGCATCGCCGACCCGGCCGACCTCGATGCGCTGTATGCGATCGAGGCGCTGACCGATGCGCGCCTGCGCGACGAACTCGGCGCACTCCATTGTGTGCCGAAGGAGCGCCGCATCAGCGGTCCCGGGGCGACCCCGGTCATGGCAGCGTTCACCCATCGCAATCCCGACGGCAGCCGCTTCTCGGACGGCAGCTGGGGCGTGTTCTACGCGGGCCGGCGCATCGGCACCGCGATCGAGGAAACGGTCCATCACCGCGAGCGCTTCCTGCGCAGCACGCGCGAGGCGCCGATCGACCTCGAGATGCGCTGCTACCGCTGCGCGATCGACGGTCGCATGCACGACCTGCGCGGCGGCTGGCCGGCCGTGCATGCCGCCGACGACTACAGCGCCAGCCGCAAGCTCGCCGGCGAGCTGCGCGCGGCGGGATCGAATGGTTTCGTCTACGACAGCGTGCGCGACCCGGGCGGCGAATGCGTCGCCGCGTTCTATCCCGATCTCGTCACGGCGTGCGTGCAGGCGCGTCATCTGATCTATCGCTGGAACGGCGAACACATCGCCGCCGTGCTCGAGGTCGGCAAGGTGTCGGTGCGACCCTGAGCCGGGCCCGCCGCTGCCGACGCCCGCCGCTCAGTCGAAACCGGCGCGCATGATGACCTGCAGCGTCTGCGCGAAGAGGTCGTGGCCCGGCCAGCTCGTGACCTGGCCATAGGCGGACCACAGCGCGCTGTCGATCGCGTTGATCGTCTCGTTGCCGTTGTTCTCGTTGCGCCGGTTCAGCAGCACGGCGATGCTGAACCCGTTGCGGTAGCGCACGACATAGGCGCTCGTCGAGGGCAGGCTGCCCGAATGCCAGGTCGTGCGGCCCTGCGCGCCGTAATCGCGCACCTGCCAACCGCTTGCGTAGTAGTAGTCACCGGGCGTGTACGGCAGCGGGTAGTTCTGCGGGACGCCGAACATGCGGGCGAGCGAGGTCGCATCGAGGATTGCACCCGCGGCAGCTGGATCGTCGAGGTTCGTGAGCCAGCGCATCAGTTCCGGCGCCGAGGCGATCCAGCCGCCGTAGCTGTCCATCGTGTCGTTGTTGAGGCCACCGTACTCGAGCGGCACGGTCGCACCGCTGTTGTCCATGACGGTGACCAGGGTCCGTCCCGAGTAGTAGGCGACCTCGTTGCTCGGGCGCAGCTGCGGAAGCGCGCGCGCAAGCCGCATGTCCCAGATCCCGACCGGATTGAACACGCGCTCGGCGTAGCGCGCGTATGGCATGCCGGCTGCCGCTTCGATGATGCGCCCGAGCAGCTTGTAGCCGTAGTTGCTGTAGGCATAGGTCGTTCCGGGCGTCGTGACGAGGGCGACGCCGTTCTGGTAGCGGATCACGTCGGCATGGCTGACCGGCAAGCCGATGCCGAGCGCCTGGGCGACCGTGCGGTCGCGGAATACCGGGTCGTATCCGGCAACCGATGGGTCGGGGAAACCGCCGAGCATCTCGAGCAGGTTGCGCACGGTCACGTTGGCGAGGCGCGGGTCGGCCGTGGCCCCCGGGCGCGGGGTCAGGTCGATGAAACTGCCGATCGTCGCCGACGGCGACAACTGGCCGTCCTGGATCAGGCGATTGACGAGCGTCGCGGTGATCGGCTTGCTGATGCTCGCGACGCGGAACAGCGAATCGGGCTGGACGATGATGTCGTTCGGACCCGGATTGAGGGAATAGCCACGCGCGAGCACGAGCCTGCCCTGCCAGGCGACCGCGACCTGGCCCGACGGGATCGCGCGCGTCGTCATCAGGTTCTGCATCATCGTGTCGAATGCGGCGAGCTGCGGCACGGCCTGCCCGGTCACGGTCCATTGCGCCGCAGCCTGGGTCGAGAGCAGCACGACGAACAGTGCGGCGAGCAGGCGACGCGAGCGTTGCAGGATCATCGGGTCCACCTCCGCGCCTCGGGAATGGCGCATTCTCCGATCAAGGGCGCAGGACGGCGCCGGTCCGGCTCATGGCGGTCCCGGATGGCCTGCGGTGGCAGGCGTGGTGGCGCGTTTGCGTACGTCGGAACAGGGCCTATGCGGAACCGCGTCGCGTCGCGTGCTGCACGCGGCGACTAGACTCGGCGAGGCGTTCGCGCGCAGCTTTTCCGATGGAGGTCGGCATGGCCAGGCATCGCTTCGAAATCGAGGGCCGGATCGAGGCCTTGCCGCAGGCGAGCAGCCCGCTGCTCGGCAGCGGGCCATCGGACCTGCGCAACACCCTGCTGCTCGCGGTCGACCTCGACCCCGGCACGCGCGCGGGACCGCTGCCGGTCATCGAGTCGCCGCCGCTGGCCGATACCGACCTCGTCGAGATCGCGCTGGCCGAAGGCGGCCACCTGTGGCTCTCGGTGCGCGAGCTGCGCGAGTCGGGACGCGTCGAACTGCGCACGACACGCGCCGGCGGGCCGCCGCGGATCGGGCCTCGGCTCGCGGTGCCGGCGTCGGTGCGCGGCGTTGGCGACTGGGTCATCCGGGCGATGCGCTTCTTCCGCATCGATGCGGTCGGCGGACTCGCAGACGCCGGCGAACGCCGCATCGTCGAGCACATCGAATCGCTCGGCGGCGCGCCGGGCCTGTACCGGCTCGATGACGAGGCCGCGACGCCGGTGCTCGTGCCGATCCGGCGCGGGGCGGGCTTCGATGCACAAGCGTACCTTCTGCTCGTGCACGGCACGAACTCGTCGACCGAAGGCAGTTTCGGCGACCTCTGGACGCACGACGGCGGTTCGCCGATCCGCGCCTTGCGCGCGCGCTACGGTAAGGGCCACCTGCTCGCGCTGCAGCACCGCAGCCTCAGCGAGAGCCCGGTCGATAACGCGCTGCAGGTGGCGAAGGCGATCCCGGCCAGCACGCGCCTCGACCTGCTGACCCATTCACGCGGCGGCCTCGTCGGCGAACTCCTCGCGCGAGCGACCGTTGCGGCCGACGAGGCGCCGTTCACGGCCGAGGAAATCGCCGACTATCGCGCCGGCACCTCGCCCGCGGCGGCGCGCCGCCTGCAGGAACTCGGCGACCTGCTCGACGAGCGCCGCTACGCGATCGAACGCTTCGTGCGCGTGGCCTGTCCGGCGCGCGGGACGACGCTCGCGTCAGGCAAGATCGAGCGCTACTGCAACGTCCTCCTCAACCTCGTCGATGCGCGCCTCGTGGCCGGCATCGGCGGCGTCGCCGGTTCGCTGTTCGCCCTGCTCAAGGCGACCGTGCGTGACCTCGTCGATTTCGAGGACCTGCCCGGCCTCGCCGCGATGAACCCGGGTTCCGCGCTCGTCAAGCTGCTCAACGGCGGCGGGCGCCGGGTCGCCGCCGATCTCGCCGTGATCGCCGGCGACACCGAAGGCGGCACCGCCGCCAAACGCATCGGCATGCTGCTCGTCGATGCGTTCTTCGACCGCGACAACGACCTCGTCGTCGACACGATCTCGATGCGCGGCGGCACCCTGCGCACGGGCCCGATCCACCAGCACCTGCAGCGCACGGCCGAGATCCACCACCTGGCCTATTTCCGCAACGCGATCGCGCTCGAGCGCATGCTGCGCGCGTTGTGCGAGCCCGATCCGTTGCGCCGGCATGCCGGTTTCGACCTCGTCGATGTCGAGCAGGCGTCGCTCGCACGCGCGATGGTGCCGCTGCGCCCGGTCTCGCGCAGCGGCAACCCGGCGCCACCGATCGTGTTCGTGCTGCCCGGCATCATGGGCACCCACCTCGCGGTCAAGCGCAAGCGGGTCTGGCTCAACTACCCGCGGCTCGTGTTCGGCGCGTTCGGCAAGCTGAAGATCTCGAGCCGCGAGGTCGAACCGGATGGCCTCGACGGCGATACCTATGCCGACCTCGTCGAGTTCCTGAGCCGCTCGCACGAGGTCGTTCCGTTCGGCTACGACTGGCGGCTGCCGGTCGAGGATGCCGCACGGCGCCTCAATGTCGCGTTGCGCGACAAGCTCGCGACGATCGATCCGGTCCGCCAGCCGATCCGCATCGTCGCCCATTCGATGGGCGGGCTGGTCGCCCGCGCGATGATGATGCTCGACGATTCGGCCTGGCCCGCCGTGTGCGCGCACCGCGAGGCACGCCTGCTCATGCTCGGCACGCCGAATGCCGGCTCGCATTCGATCACGCAGTTGTTGTTCGGCGAGGAAAAGCTCGTGCGCATGCTCGCCGCGTTCGACCTCGGCCACGATCTCGACGACCTGATTGCCCAGATCGCCGAGTTCCCGGGCGCCCTCGACATGCTGCCGCAGTCGGACGTGCGTTCGTACTTCGATCTGGCGGTCTGGAACGATCTCGCCCAGCGCGCGATGCCGGCGAAGTGGCCACTGCCGGCGGCCACCGAGCTCGCCCGCGCACAGGCCTGGCGCGTCCGGCTCGCGCGCCACGTCCTCGATCCCGAGCGCGCGTTCTACGTCGCCGGCCAGGCCGACGACACACCCGAGGAAATCGAGCTCGAGCAACACGGCAGCCGCCAGCGCATCCGCTTCCGGATCACGCCGGCCGGCGACGGCCGCGTGCCTTGGGACGGCGGCATACCGCCGAACCTGAAATCGTGGTTCACGAACGCACGGCATGGCGACCTCGCCGCGCATGCCGGCGCGCATGCCGGCTATCTCGAGATCCTCGAGACCGGCGACACCGGCTCGGTCGGCCTGCGCCGCGACCGCCCGCCGACCACCCCGCGTTTGCTGTTGCGCGAGCCCGGCGGCAGTCTCGTCGACGAATGCCTGGCGCCGGTCAGCGAGGTCGCCTCGCTGCCGACCCGCGACGAGTTCGCGCGTGCGGCGAGCGGACGCCCGGCGCAATCCGCGCAAACCGGCGTCAAGCAGGCGCCCTTGCCGATCCGGGTCGCCTGGGGCGACCTGCGCCGCGCGCGCCATCCGGTCATGGTCGGCCACTATGTCGGCGACAGCATCATCAGCGCCGAGGCCGCGCTCGACAAGGCGCTCGGCGGTCGGCTCGGCCAGCAACACCGGCTCGGCAATTATCCGGGCGAGTCGGGCACGGCACTCGCAATCGTCGATGACGAGGCGCGACCACGCGGCGTTGTCGTGATCGGCCTCGGCCAGATCGGCAAGTTGACGCCGGGCGATCTCGGCGCGGCGGTTGCGCGCGGCGTAGTCGAATGGATCGGTGCGCGCGAGGAAGTGCGCCGGCGCAGCACGGCCGACCCAGCCACGGTGGCCGGCCTCAGCCTGCTGCTGATCGGTGCCGGTGAAGGCGGTGTCGATGCCGACAGCGCGGTGTTCTCGATCCTGCGTGGCGTGCGCGAAGGCATCGAGCGTGGCCACCGCGCCGGCGTCGCGGCGACCCTCGCCGAGATCGAGTTCGTCGAGTTGTACAAGGATCGCGCCCATCGGCTCTGGCACACGCTCGACCACCTGCTCGGCCAGGGCGACCTGCGCGAGCGCTTCGTGCTGGCCGGCCTGCTGCACGAGATCGGCGACGGCCGGACGCGGATATGGGAAGCCGCGCCGGGCGGCTGGTGGCGGCGCCTGCAGATCGGCTTGCGCGACGGCGAACGCGGTGGCGGGCCGGGATCGCCCCAACTCGCCTTCACGAGCCTGACCGACAGCGCGCGCAGCGAGACCCATTACCTGCCGTACCAGGCCGAGATCGTCGGTCGCCTCGTCGAACAATCGATCGCCGACACCGGACGCGACGAAGCGCGCGAGAAGACCCTGTTCGAGCTGATCCTGCCGAATGCGCTCAAGGAACGCGCGCCGCAGCGCGAGTCGCTCGTCCTGCTGCTCGATCGCGACACCGCGAACCTGCCGTGGGAACTGCTCAGCGATCCGCTCGAGCAGGCCGCGCCGGCCGAAACGCGCGCCAAGCCGCTGGCCGTGCGCTCGGGTCTCGTGCGTCAGTTCGCGACTGCGCAGTTCCGCCAGCGACCGAGCGTCGTCCTCGACAACAGCGCGCTCGTGATCGGCGATCCGCGTACGCCGAGCGCTTCGTTCGCCGAACTGCCCGGCGCGCAACGCGAGGCCCGCGCGGTCGCCGATGCGCTGCGCGCGAATGCGCGTTTCCAGGTCGAGCACCTGCACCGGCCCGACGGCAACACGGTCGTGCAGGCACTGCTGCCGCGCCGGTACCGCATCCTGCATGTCGCCGGGCACGGCATGCTCGCCGACAGCGGCATTGACCGTGAGTCGGGCATCGTCCTCGATCACTTCAACCTGAGCTGGGCCAGCCTCGACCAGATGCGCGCCGTTCCCGAACTCGTGTTCGTCAACTGCTGCCATCTCGGGCGCGTCGCCGATGGCGAGGTCGATCTCGCCCTCGCCGCGCGCAACCGCTTCGCCGCGGGCGTCGGCGAAACCTTCATCCGCAACGGCGCGCGGGCCGTGATCGCGGCCGGATGGGCGGTCGAGGATCGCGGCGCCGAAGTGTTCGCGCGCATGTTCTACGAACGCATGCTGTCGGGCGAACGCTTCGGCAATGCGGTGCGCATCGCGCGCGAGGCCGCCTACGACGCGGAGCCGCGCAGCAATACCTGGGGCGCCTACCAGTGCTACGGCGATCCCGATTACCGGCTCGTGACGACGACCGCCAGCGCGCGCGGCGACGAGGGCCTGCCGCGCCATGCCTCGATCGAGGAACTCGTCACAGAGGCCATCGACACGATGGCCGGCGGCGACCTCGATGCTGGAGCACGCGAACGCGTGCGTCGGCAGATCGCGCAGCTCGGCGCGATCGCGCCGGCACTCGATCCGCTGCAGGAGGCGCGCCTGCAACTCGCGCTGGCGCGGGCCGCCGCGCGGGCGCGGCTGCACGTCGAGGCGATTGCCGGTTACGCGCGCGCGCTCGACCTCGATGCCGGTTCCCTGTCGCTGCGCGACCTGCTCGACCAGGCCGGCCAGTTCATCGGGCAGGCCATCGAACGCGCCGGTTCCGCCGAAGGGCCGGCCGGGCGCCGCCGCGGCGAGGTCGAACGCGCGCTCTCCGACGGACTTGCACGCTATGCGCACCTCGTTGCGATCAATCCGGCGCGGCAAACCCTCATCGAGCATGCCGATGCGAGCCGGCGCGCGGCCTTGTTGCGCAGCGGCGCGGCCCGCCGGCGCGCGTTGCAGGCCGCCCGGCACGGCTACGCGGCAGCGGCGGCGCTCGATTCTCCGGACCGGCAAGTCGTCGACGCCGAACACGCCGCCCTGCTTGCCCTGCTGATCGCGTGGCGTGCAGGCAAGCCGACCAGGGCCGCCCTCGCGCGCATCGGCGAAGGACTTGCCGCGGCAGGCGGGAAACGCCAGCCCGATGCGGCGCCGACGATCGAGCGCCACCTGATCGAGGCCCTGCTTGGCGGCCGGCTCGATCCGAAGACGCGCAAGGCCATGGCCGCGGCGGTGCGGGCACGCGGACCCGGCGACGAGCGGATGATCGACAGTCTCGATTTCACGATCGCGATGCTCGCCGACGCCGGCTCGCCGTCGGCGAAGGCCTTGCTCGCGGCACTGCGCGCGGTTCGCGATGATGCCGCATCGACGGCCGGCACGGCGGAATAGCGCTCGCGCGAGCGCACTGCCTTCGCTCGGCCGTCCGCATGCCTGCTCGCCGACGCCTCAGATCCGTGCGCGTTCGAGCGGGCGCTCGCGATGCATGAGGGTCCATTCGGCGTGTTCGGCGAGCGCGGCTTCGCCGAGCGCATGCAGGATGTCGCGCTGCTCGGCCTCGTCGCGCGCACGATCGAGCGACTTGCGCGCCTCGGCGAAGATCCGGTGCATGTAGCGGTACTGCTTGATGAGCTCCTTGTCGGCCTTCCGGTACGCATACGCCTCGCGCACGCCGGCGATGATCGACAACGTGCCCATCAGCGAGATCAGGATGGTCTTGAGGCCTGCGGGCAGCACGACGATCGTCATCGCGAGGAACGCGCTGATCGCGATGCCGGTCCACAGGCTCGCGCGCCCGATCAGCTCGGTGCGGTGGTGGGTCAGCGTGCGGGTCTGGGCACGGCGTTCGTAATAGGCGAGCTGGCCAGAGTGGCCGGCGCGCCCGACCCAGGCTTCGATGACGCCCGCCAGGTCGGCGCGCGGCGCGGGTTCGATCGTCGCCTCGAGCGCGGCCGAGCGCATGACATTGCGGATCCAGTCGAGCTCGACATCCTGTTTCTGCAGGAAGTCGTCGTGGGCGAACTCGACCTCGCCCGTGATCCCGAGCCCGGCGCGCCGCCAGTAAGCCTGCACGCGCAGGCCCTCGGCGAGGGCCCGGTAGTCGAGGTAGCGGCGGTGCCAGGCGCGTCGCTGGGCGATCCGCGCAAGCGTGCCGCCGGCGACGAACAGGAACAGGAATACGAAGATCATGTAGTCCTGCGACCACTGTTCATACGAGATGAAGGCGATGCCCATCAGGGCCGCGATCGAGTACAGCGAGCGCATCGCGAACAGCACGCGGCGCTGGAAGTGCAGGGCGAGCCAGTCGGCGACTGCGAAACGGCGTTCGATCGGCGATCCGGCCGGCCCGTTCGGCATGCCGCCCGGATCGCGCGCGATGCCGTGGGCGGCCGCTGCGATCCGGGCGGCGTATTTCCGGGCGTCCTCGTTGTAGTCGACGATGCGCGCGAATACGCGCCGGTACTCGTCGGCCATCGGCGCGCTGCCGTCGGCCACGCTGTCGTCGCACCGCCACAAGGTCTGCAACGGCCGCAGCGGCACGGCCGGCGCGCCATCGCGTTCGTCGCGAGAACAGACGATGTGGTAGGCAAGCCGTTCGTTGCTGCCGGCGAGCAGGTTCGTGCGCCGGTCGCTGCGTCGCCGTTCGAACATGACCGGACGGACGTCCTCGAGGTGATAGCGCACGACCTGGGCCGTCCCGCCGACGCGGTCGGACTGCTTGCCGTCCCAGATCGCGAGCAGGATGTGACAGTGGCTCGAGATGTAGATCCCGGCCTGGGCGTAGTGCCAGTCGCGCGCGCGCGGGTCGCCGGCGTCCAAGCCGAGCGCATCGTCGTCGACGAGGGGCAGTTCGATCACGGTGGCGCGCGCGGCGAGCGCCGCGAACGCCGCGCGCGACGGCGGATCGGCAAAATCGGCGACATAATCGTGCTGCGGCAACGGCAGCACGGCAATCAGGCGCGCACCGACCGCGAGTGCTTCCGCGGCGACGAGCTGGTCGCCACCGGTCGCGAGCGCGGACACGACCGTCAACGGCAGGGCCGGGAACTCGCGCCGCAGCGAATCGATGAACTCGCGCACGCACTCGCGCAAGCCGGCGACCTCGGCTGCGACGAGGTTGCGGTGGCTGGTGACGCCGATGACGAGTGATTCGCCCCGAATGCGGTCAATCGTCATTTCGCCGATGTTCCGCTTCGCTCAAAAGGTTCGAATCCTGATGACAATGTCGATTGCCAGCAGCAGCGCCACGCACGCCAACAGTACGGGCACCACCACCCGTTGGATCAGTTGCCCAAGGTTGAACCGCAGGCCGCCATTCTTGATCTGTGGATCATGACGATGCGTGTAGGTTCTGGCACCGAGACTGACTTCCACCGCGATGGCATAGTCGTAGATGAAGTTTTTCCTGTTGTTGCCGGTGACGGCGACTGCTTGTCGGTTGGAGTATTTGACACTGTTGAACTCTTTGAACTCCGGTTCATTTTCAGAATACTGCTTCTTGTTCAGCTGGTTCTCGAAGATCCAGAGCGCATCGACGGGGTCGGCAGGAAGCTTCACGGACCATTTCTGCCCTGACCATGTTATCGAGTCATTCTCGAGCACGAATGCCAGACGTACATTGCTGGAGACTTGCGTCAGGTCCAGATTTCCCTTGCTGTCGAGGAGGGCCTCCTTGCCCGATTGGTTCAGGCCGCTGTAAGTGAACGTCACCGCGCCCTGTTCGTGGGGTCCTGTGCTGCCATTGGTCGCTTCGACCTTGACCAGAAGTTCGATGACCTTTTGCATTGTCGTATCCTCCATAGTTTCAGCGGGACCTGGCCGTCGGACCCTGACCGGGACCGGACTCATCTGTCGCACGCCGCGCGCCGGCCAGTGACGTGATGTACCCGCGTTCCCTGAAACCGGTTTGCGCAAGTTGTTCAATCAACCGTGCCGCTTCACTCTCGCGACCAAGCGCTCGCAACCCGGTGATCAGATAGGCACGCTGGAATGGTTCTCCGCTCGAATCGACCGGTGCCAACAGCTCGACCAGACTTTGCCAAGCCGCGCGGGCTTCATCTTCGCGACCCAGCGCCAGGTTCCGGCGCGCAATCGAGATCCACGCTCGTGCCTGCAGGCACAACCGTTCGCGGCCGAGCTGGGTAGCGGTCGACATCGATGCGACGCGCTGCTGTACGCCTTCGGCGAGTCGCAGCGCGCCTAGATCGTCACCACGCGCCCACAGCTGTTCGGATTCGTGGAGAGCAATGCGTGCCGACAGCATTTGCCACGAGATGACGCTGTTGTCGCGCTCGACGAGTCGCCTGGCCAGGCGCTTGGCCGCACCTGCAGCAACTTCAGCTCGTTCGTGCTGGTTGACCAGATCCAACATTTCGGCCAGCGCGATCGATGCTTCGGCCGAAATCTCCGCCCATCGCGAATTCTCGGGATCGACTTGCAGGAGTTCCTCGGCGATATCGGCGGAACGTTGCATCTGGCTGGCTGCAAGTTCGGCGTTGCCGAGCGCGCCGACGATCCGTGCATGAGAGCGCTCGGCGACCGAAAGCGCCTCTTTCACCACGTTCTGGTTTCGATCGTTGCCCAACAAGGCTTCGTATATCGACACTTCCACAAGTCGGTGCGCGGCGGCATCGGCAAGTTGTCCTTGCGCGAACAAGGAATCGGCAAGCCATGCATGCGCCTGTCCCGTTCGCATCTGGCGCGGGAGATCGAATGGCTTCGCCCGACTCAGCGCACCGGCCATTTCAAGTTCATGTGCAAAGACGGCGGCGGCCTGCTGCACTCGCCCTTGGCTATACAACAGCGTCCCAAGATTGCTGTTCGCGTAGCCCACCTCGGCCTGCCAGTCGGGGTTCGACGGATCGATCGCAACGAGTTGCTCTGCAAGGGCCTTGTACTGGTTGAACGCGGGTTCGGCGACCATGAAATCACCGCGCTGATACGCGATGTAACCGACCCAGAACACACTCTGCGCATGATCGAAAATGCGTTGCGCGACATCCGGTTCGCGTTCGAGCAGTTCCGCGGTCGTGTCGGCGGCCTGCTTGAACACGCCGAGCGCCTCGTCGAGCTGGCCGCGCAGGTTGAGCACTTCGCCGATCTGCTGCAGCGCGCGCGCCCGGCGTGCGAGGGCGTCGGCGTCGAGTGATTCGGGTTCCTGCGCGGCGTAGTAGGCGAGCGCTTCCTTGCCGACCGCGTCGAGCGTCGCGAGCTTGCCGTCCGGTTCGAGCTTCTTGCGCAGGTCACCGAGCATGAATTCAACGAGGCCTTCGGCGTGCGTGCGCTGGCTTTCGGCGTCGCGTCGCGAGGTGATCGTGACCACGCTGAACACGACGAGCAGCGTCGCCAAGAGCAGCGAGGCGCAGGTGATCAGGAACATCGTGCGATGGCGGCGCTGCTGTTCGCGGCGCGCGAGCTTGTCGAACGGGACGCCGAGGATGCCCGCGATCAGCTTGATCCGCGCGTGCGTGCGGCCGTCGCCCTCGGGGCGCGCATCCGCGCCAATCGGCTCGCCCGGCGCGTCGCCATGCATCGGCATCTGGGCGGCCAGTGCCGGCGGGAAGCACGGTGTCGCGTGCGCATCCGGCGCGCCTTCGACAATCAGGCAATGGATGCGCTCGCCGCGTCCGAGCTTCTGGAAGGCGAGCACTTCCTCGTTGACCCAGCGCGACTGCGCCGATGCCGGCGAACAGATGACGACGAGCGACCACGACTGGCGCAGCGCCTCCTCGATCGTGAAGCCGAGGTCGGTCGCGGTCGGCAGCTCGTCGCGATCGCGGAAGACCGGCTTGAGGCGCGCGGGCACCGTTCCCGCGGCGATCGGCATGCCGATCAGCCGTTGCGGGATCGGATAGGTTTCCAGGGCCTTGTGCAGCCAGGCGCCCCACGCCTTGTCCGTGTGGCTGTAGCTGATGAAGGCCCAGTAGCGGAAACCCGGATCTGGTTCGCCTCCCGTCATCCTGCGTCCCATCGCGCTGGCGCGCGGTTCGCGGTCCCGTTCAGCCTGAGAGTAGCACCAAAAGTGTGATGTACATCACATTCCGGGCGCGGCCCTCCTGCCGGAGCGTACTCCGATTTCGCGTCCGCACACCGCCTGGCGCTCAGCGCCTTGCCGGCGCGCGCGCGAGCGCCCAGACGTCGACGCGTGCGACGCCAGCCCGGCGCAGGACGAGGGCGCATTCCCGCAGTGTCGTGCCGGTCGTCATGACATCGTCGACAATCGCGACGTGCGCCGGCAGGCGGACGGCGGGTTGCAGCGCAAATGCACCGCGCAGGTTGCGTCGACGCGCTTTCGCGTCGAGCCCGGTTTGTGCGGTCGTGCTGCGCGTACGCATCAGCGAACGCGCGTCGAGCGGGATCGCGAGCGCCGCAGCGAGGGGTTTCGCGAGTTCGAGCGCCTGGTTGTAGCCACGTTCGCGCAATCGGCCGGCATGCAGCGGCACGGCGAGCAGCAGGTCGGGTCGCAAGTCGGCAGCCAACGCGCGACCGGCTTCGGCCATGAGTCCGGCGAGCACGCGACCGGCGGCGAGATCGCCATGGAACTTGAAGCGCGCTTCGAGCAGGTCGAGCGGATGCGCGTAGCGGAACGGCGCCCAGGCCGCGGCGAACGGCGGCTCGCGCTGCAGGCAGGCGCCGCACAGTGCCGCCGGCACTTCGAGCGGCAACGCGCAGCGCGCGCAACAGACCGTGTTCACGGCAAGCTCGGCGCGACAACCGGCGCAAAGATCGCGCTGCGCGCAGCCGGGCCCGCCGCACAACGTGCAGCGCGGCGGCAGGACCGCGCGAAGCAGGCGACCTGCGAAGCCGTCAACCAGCGAGCGGGCATTCAAGTTGACAGCCTCCGATGCCGAACCCAGACTTCCCGTGCCGACTCTGGACAAGCCGCGCCGGCCGCGCAAGCGCGCTGTTCGAGCCGGAAGCACGAATGCCGGGGAGGCGCAGGACCGGTGGTCGGATCACGTTGCATGCGCGGCAGCGTCGGACGACGCCGATCGCGCCACGAACCCCCGCGTCACCACCGCAGCCGGAACTCCGCATGACCACCGCCGTTCGCCACGACTGGACCCGCGAGGACGTCCTCGCCCTGCTCGACCTGCCGTTCGCCGACCTGCTCCAGCAGGCCCATGCGACCCATCGCGCGCATCACGACGCGAACGCGGTCCAGGTCTCGACCCTGCTCTCGATCAAGACCGGCGGTTGCCCCGAGGACTGCGCGTACTGCCCGCAGGCCGCGCGCTATTCGACCGGCGTCGAGGCCGAGAAGCTCATGTCGCTCGATGCCGTGCTCGACAAGGCACGCGCAGCGAAAGCGGCCGGCGCGACGCGGTTCTGCATGGGTGCGGCCTGGCGTTCGCCGAAGGATCGCGACGTTCCGAAGGTGGCTGCGATGATCCGCGCCGTGCGCGCGCTCGGCATGGAAACCTGCGCGACGCTCGGCATGCTCTCGGCTTCACAGGCCGGTGCACTGAAGGCGGCCGGCCTCGACTACTACAACCACAACATCGACACCGCGCCCGAGCACTACGGCGAGATCATCCACACGCGTGAATTCCGGGATCGCCTCGACACGCTCGAACATGTCCGCGACGCCGGCCTCAAGACCTGCTGCGGCGGCATCGTCGGCATGGGCGAATCGCGCGCCGCGCGCGCCGGCCTGCTGCAGACCCTCGCGACCCTGCCCGAGCACCCGCAGTCGGTCCCGATCAACCGCCTCGTCCAGGTCGAAGGCACGCCGCTGGCCGGCACGGCCGAGCTCGATCCGTTCGAATTCGTGCGCACGATCGCGGTCGCGCGCATCGTCATGCCGCTGTCGATGGTGCGCCTGTCGGCGGGTCGCGCCGCGATGAGCGACGAGTTGCAGGCGCTGTGTTTCTTTGCCGGCGCGAACTCGATCTTCTACGGCGAGAAGCTGCTGACCACCGGCAACCCCGACGTGCTGGCGGACCAGCAGCTGTTCGCACGCCTCGGCATCCATGCGCTGCAGATCGATGCGGCAGGCGACGCGCACGCCGCACGCACCGTGCATGCCGACATCGTCGAAACGCGCGGCGCATGCGGGATGGCGACCGCCTGAGCGGACGCCGATCACGACGATGCCGTAGTGCATGCCTGCCATCACCGCCTCGGGATTGCGCGCAGGTTCACGGACTATCCCCGGAGGCGACGACATCGCCGCAGGCATCAGGCACGCACCCGCATGAACCGTCCCGACCTGATGGCGCGCCTCGCAGCAGCGCACGCACAACGCGCGAGCGCTTCGCTGCTGCGGCGCCTGCGCACGGCGCAATCAATCGACGCGACGACGATCGTGCTCGACGGTCGGCCCCTGCTCGACTTCGCGGGCAATGATTATCTCGGGCTTGCTCAGCATCCCGAACTCGTCGCCGCACTCACGCACGCGGCGCAGCGTTCGGGCGTCGGCGCCGGCGCGGCGCATCTGCTCGGCGGCCATCGCGAGGAACATGCCGCGCTTGAACATGCACTCGCCGAATGGACCGGGCGCGAGCGCGCGGTGCTGTTCTCGACCGGATACATGGCCAACCTCGGCGTGCTGCAGGCCCTGCTCGGTGCCGGCGATCTCTGCCTGCAGGACAAGCTCAACCATGCGAGCCTGCTCGATGGTGCGCGCCTCGCGGGCTGCGAGCTCGCGCGCTACCGGCACGTCGATGTGGACGGCGCCCGCCGCCAGCTCGGCGCGCGCCCGGACATGCCAGCCCTGCTCGCGACCGACGGCGTGTTCAGCATGGATGGCGACCTCGCCCCGTTGGGTGCACTCGCGGCGCTCTGCCGCGAACACGAGGCGACCCTGCTCGTCGACGATGCGCACGGCCTCGGCGTGCTCGGCGCGCACGGCGCCGGCAGCGTGGCCGCAGCAGGCCTCGGCAGCGACGACGTGCCGATCCTCATGGCCACGCTCGGCAAGGCACTCGGCGTGTGCGGCGCCTTCGTCGCGGGGTCGGCCGCGCTGATCGACGGCCTCGTCCAGTTCGCGCGCAGCCAGGTCTACACGACCGCGATGCCGCCGCCGATCGCAGCGGCCGCGCTCGCCGCCGTACGCATCGCGCGCGCTGCCGACGACCGCCGCGCGCATCTCGCCTGCCTCGTCGCGCAGTTCCGCGAGGGCGCCGCGCGCCGCGGCATTCGCCTGCATGAATCGCCGACACCGATCCAGCCTGTCGCGATCGGCGATGCGCTCGCGGCCGTACGGGTCGCGGCGCGCCTCGAAGACGCCGGCTGCTTCGTGCCGGCAATCCGCCCGCCGACCGTGCCCGCCGGCGGCGCGCGCCTGCGCGTTTCGTTGTCCGCCGCCCATTCCGAAGCCGATCTTGAACGCCTGCTCGATGCACTCGCGCACGCGCTTGCCGCCGAGCGGAGCCGGGCATGAGCGGCCCACGCTCCGCGCAGGCCGCCATCGAGGCCATGCAGAATGCGATCACGACGCGCGGACACGGCCGCGACATTGTCCTGATCCACGGCTGGGCGATGCATGGCGGCATCTTCGCGCCGCTCGCCGATCGCCTCTCGACACGGATGCGTGTGCATTGCGTCGACCTGCCCGGCCACGGTGCGCACCGCAGCCACGCGGCGGGCATGCTCGATCCGCGCGCATGTGCGCGCGCGATCGCCGCGGCGACACCGCCGGCGATCTGGCTCGGCTGGTCGCTGGGCGGACTCGTCGCGCTCAGCGGCGCACTTGACGATCCGGCCCAGGTGCGCGGCGTCATTGCCGTTGCCTGCAGTCCGCGCTTCGTGGTCGCGGATGACTGGCCGCATGGCGTCGCCGCCAGCGTGTTCGGCGAGTTCGCGGCGGCGCTCGAAGCGTGTTTCGACGTCGCGATCGAACGCTTCCTCGCCCTCGAGACGCTCGGTTCACCGCATGCACGCGAGGAACTCCGCCTGCTCAAGGCGGAGGTGTTCGCGCGCGGCGCCCCGCTGCCGGCCGCGCTTCGCGAGGGCCTCGCCGTGCTCGACCGGACCGACCTGCGCGACGCGCCCGGCGCATTGCGCGTGCCGAGCCTGTGGATCGGCGGGCGTCGCGATCGCCTCGTCGTGCCGGCCGCGATGCAGTGGGCGGCTGCACGCTGCACGCAATCGGAGTACCTCGAACTTCCGGCCGGGCATGCGCCGTTCCTCAGCCACGCCGACGAAGTGGCCGATGCGATCCTGCAGTTCGCCGAACGCGTCCCGGACGCGGCGATCGGCGCACGCGCGCGGAGCGTGCGATGAGCGGCATCTTCGACTCGCGCCATGTGCGCCGCGCTTTCGGTCGCGCGGCGGAAAGCTATGAAGCGCACGCCGTCCTGCAGGACGAAGTGCAGCGGCGGCTGCAGGAACGTCTTGACGATGCGACGATCGATCCGCAACGCGTGCTCGATGTCGGCGCCGGCACCGGGCGCGGCACGGCGAGCCTGCGCAAGCGCTACCCGAAGGCGCAGACGATCGCGCTCGACATCGCCTTGCCGATGCTGCGCGCGGCGAGGAAGCACAGCAGCTGGCTGCGTCCGTTCGCGCGCGTCTGCGGCGACGCCGAGGCGCTGCCGTTCGGCGACGCCGCGTTCGACCTCGTGTATTCGAATCTCTGCCTGCAATGGTGCGGCGATCTCGATACCGTGTTCGGCGAATTCCGGCGCGTGCTGCGACCGCGCGGACTGATCGTGTTCAGCACGTTCGGCCCACAGACACTGCACGAGTTGCGACTCGCCTTCGCCGAAGTCGATGCGGCGCCCCATGTGAGCCGCTTCCTCGACATTCACCAGATCGGCGACGCAATGCTCGCCTCGGGTTTTCGCGATCCCGTGCTTGAACGCGACGTGTTCACGCTGACCCATGCCGACGTGCTCGGCCTCATGCGCGAACTGCGCGCGATCGGCGCGACGAACGCCGATCCGGCCCGCGCGCGCGGGCTGACCGGCAAGCACCGCCTGCAACGCGTGATCGAGGCCTACGAAGCGTTCCGCGAGGATGGCCGTCTGCCGGCCACCTACGAAGTCGTGTACGCGCTTGCGTGGGCGCCCGAACCGGGCCAGCCACGGCGCTCACGCGAAGGCGAAATCGCCAGCTTCCCGCTCGACCGCCTGCGCGGATCGCGGCGGCGATCGTAGGGCCGCACCCGGCCGCGACCGGACTTGCCGCAGATCGCATCGCGCCGCACCGTTTAATCGCGCCCAGGGGCGCTCCTACCGATGACTGGCGCGGGATTCGATGACTGTTACGGCGTTACCGCTCTGTTGTAGGAGCGGCCCCGGCCGCGATCGGACTTGCCGCAGATTGCAGCGCGCCGCACCGTTGCATCGCGCCCAGGGGTGCTCTTACCGATGACTGGCGCGGGATTCGATGACCGCTACGCCGCTACCGGTCTGTTGTAGGAGCGGCCCTGGCCGCGACCGGACTTGCGGCGGAATTGCATCGCGCCCAGGGGCGATCCTGCCGAAATCCGGCGCGGGATTCGATGACTGTTACGGCGTTGCCGCTCTGTCGTAGGAGCGGCCCCGGCCGCGACCGGCCGTGCCGCGGTTTGCATCGCGCCGAGAGGCGCTCTTACCGAAATCCGGCGCGGGATTCGATGACTGTTACGGCGTTACCGCTCTGTTGTAGGAGCGGCCCCGGCCGCGACCGGACTTGCCGCCAGATCACATCGAGCAGAGTTGCGAATCCACCGCGCTTGCGGCGCTCCGGCAACAGAAGAGGCGTTTGCGCTAGGTCGCCTGGCGCGGCCACACCACGCCGAGCGGATCGAACTCGACCTCGTCGATCTGCGCGCCGCCGCGCCAGCCGAAGCCGCACACGGCGAGGACGCCTTCGCGCATCGGGTCGAGGCCGAAGAGCTGTTCGATATCGACCTCGTTGACGGCCGCCGTGATGAACGCGGCGAGACCGCGTTCGGTCGCGGCGAGATACAGGGTCTGCGACAGGTGGCCCGCATCGAGGATCACCGCGCGATACGCCTTCGCGTGGTTGCGGTATTTCCAGAACGTGCGGCGGAAGCGGCTGGCCAGCACGATCACGACGTGCGCATGCATGAAATGACGCTGGCCCGCGACGAGGCGCAGCGCGAGCGCGGCGGTTTCGTTCGCATCGATTTCCCCGAGCGGTTCGAGCGCATGCTCGACCGGATGGTAGTGGTACAAACCGGGAGCGACGCCCTCGACATTCTGCACGAGCAGGTAGGCCTCGGTCGGATGCAGGCCGCCGGCCGAAGGTGCCGCGCGCTTCATCACGGTGATGCCGGGTTCGTCGCTGACCGCGCGCGCGCCGAACGTGCGGTACAGGGTCGTCGCGAAGTCTTCGGCCGACATCGTGCGTGTGCGATCGAAGTTGCGACAGGTCACGCGACCACGGATCAGTGCTTCGAGCGCCGAGTCGGCGGCCGGCGCGAGCGCGATGCGTTGTCCGCTTTCGACACGTTCGCGGACCGGCGATTCCGGCGGTCCGAGGCGCTCGAGGAACGGGCGATCGGTTTCGCGCCCGAAGCGGCGTTCGGCTTCGGCGGTATCGATGCCGGTCCAGCGCGAGTGCCGCTGCACGACGGCGCCGATGCCACGCCAATGGCTCGCGCGCACGTCGTCGTCACGGGCGCGCATTTCGGCATGCGCCTCGCTGTCGGAAATCAGCAGGCCGTTCGCGAGCAATGCTTCGAGGACCTCGCGCGGATGCTGCGCGAGCAATGCATCGAAGGCCTGCCAGTCCTGCGGCGACAGCTCGCCGAGAACACGCATCTGCGCTTCGTCGATGACCGTTTCGGCGTCCGCATGCGCGGCGAGCGCGATCCATTCGCGTACGTTCTCGAGCCCGGTCTCGCCCGCCAGCAAGCGCGACAGATCGAAATCGAGCCGCTCGCGCGGTTCGACCAGCACATGGGCACAGCGACGCACCTGCATCGGCTCTTATCCTGGCAACGGGTTCTGGTAGCCTACGAAAGTTCCGCACCCGCCGTCATCCTGGGAGGGACGTCGGGTCAACGGACGTTGCAGATCAGCGGGCCAGCGCGCGGGGCTGTGGGGTTGCTCGACAGGCCCGTGCGCGTGCGCCGCCTCCTGCTCACCACCACACAAGGGGAAACCACGATGAGTGATACACGCCTGGCCAGGGAACACGAACTGTCGTTGCTGAAGAAATTGTCGACCGACGACGATTATCGCGCGCGCTTCGAGAAGGATCCTTCCGGAGCATTGAAGGAAATCGGGGTACCGGACAAAGAGATCGCGGCCCTCGATCCGGCCAATCTCAAGCCAGGGTCACTCGCCGACAAGGCAACCTTGGCCGCAGCGCATGCGAAGCTTTCGGAAACGAGTGTCAGCGACCACGTCTGCCTGATCGTCCCATTCATGCGGACGAACTACGGCAAGCCCGACTGAACCGCCTTCAGGCGCGTCGCGAGCGGCCCAGCCCGCGACGCACTGGGCCATGCTTCGAGGAATTGCGCGAGCAGCGCGCGCGCGGCTTTCGTGTCCTTGCGCGCGAGCGCGATCTCCGCACCGCGAAGCATTGCGAGATTGGCCTGCTCGATATTGAATGCCATGAGCAGGTTCGACGCATTCGCTTCGGCATAGGCGCGGCCGCGATGCGCGGCGAGCCAGCGCGCTTCGTCGAGTGCAAGCACGTGTTGCCCGAATGCCGCATGGGCGTCGAGCAGCGCAACGTGGGTGACGTAGAGCTCGCTGCCGTCCACGAGCTCTTTCAGTTTCGTCAGCGCTTCCTGCGTGTGGCCAGCACCGCGCGCGATTTCGGCTTCTGCGATCGCATGCAACTTGTAGGCGGCCGAGTGGCGCGCGTACGTGCCCACGTCGATGTTCGCCAGCGCTTGCTTCGCCAACACGGCATCGCCGGTGCGGGCCGCGAGATAGGCAAGGAATGCAAGGCGGGCATCGAGGGCCGCCAGATCCGCGCGCTTCGCTGCCGTGCGCTCGTCCGTCGTCATTCCCACGGCGTTGCGCAGCGCAGTCGCGCGGTCTTGTTCGTTCGCAAGCCCGGCAGCGATGCCGAGGCCGACTGCGACGCCGTCGTACGCGCCAGCGAGTGCATGGCCGTCGGGCAGTTCGGCACGCGCGCGCGCCAGGTGCGCCGAAGCGTCCGCTAGATTTCCCTGATCGACGAGGAACGATGTTTCGAGGAGGGTGCGAATGCTGCTTGCCGCCGGATTGTCGGTTGCCGAGATTGCCGGCGTGCGCGCAAGCGTCGTCTGCGCCGCGTCGAAGCGGCGCTGGGCGGCCAGCGTGGCCGCGTGATACTGGGTGAAGCTCAGGCCGTCCGCTTCCGCATCCTTGAACGTGCGCTCGGCGTCGGCGTATCGCCCATTGCCAAGATGGAGGATGCCGAGCAGGTGCCTGGCCGGCAGTGGCATGGGGTTCCGCGATGACGCCGAAGACTCGGCGATCGCCACGATCTGCGCGTCGAAACGATTCGCGTCACGCCATGCGGCATAGGCGAATCCGCCGCTCGCCGTGAAGAAATCCGGATAGGTCTCGGCCAGCACGGCCCACTTGGTCAGCGCGTCGTTCGATCCGCGCAACGAGGCGAGCACACTATCGACCCAAAGGGCGTCGCGTGGCGCCAGCCGGTCGCGACGCTCATGCGCGGCCAGCGCGGCCTCCTCGGCATCGACATTGCGCGTCGCACTGACATGGATGTTCGCAATGCGCACGTAGGCTGCCGCGAAATCCGGATCGATCGTCAGCGCCTGTCGATACAGTTCGAGCGCTTCCTTGAACTGGCCGCGCACGTAGTTGCGATTGCCGATCGAATACGCCCGCAGCGCGTCGAGGTTCTTCGTCGCGACCTTGTCGAGCGGCAGCGAACTCTCCGACACCGTCGCCAGCGCCTCGCCCAGGCGTACGCGCAGCTTGCCGTTGATCGCATCGAGCGAGGGCAATACCGATTCCGCGCCCGTGCCGTCGGCCGACTCCGAGTACACCGTGGTCTGCGTGTGCGGGTCGATCACTTCCGCCGTGATCCGCACCCGGCCTCCGATCTCGGCGATCGTCGGCAGGATCAGCGCCTTGGCGCCGTCGCGGATCGCGATTTCCGAGCCGATCGCGCGATCGACCTTGGTCGCGTCCGGGTCGCGCTGCATGCGCTTGACCGTGTCGCGCACCTTCAGGTCCGGCAGCACGTTGACGTAGCGCGACTGCTCCAGCCCGATCCGCAACGCGCTTTCCAGCGCCTCGTCGAACACCGTCTCGCCGGTCAGGTTCTGCAGGTTGCCGACCACCACCCAGTCGCGGTTCGCGAACGCGATCGCCGGTTCCGGGCGCAGGAACATCACGAGCGGGATCGTGAGCAGCGCGACCAGCACGATCGCCTCGATCACCATCGTCGCCGGGCGCCGCCAGAACGGCACCTCGCGGTGCGCCTTGCTCGACCACGGCGGCGCCTTCAACGGCGCCACGCCGTCCTCGCCGACCTCGAACACCGGCACCGGGTCGGGGATGCCGCGGAAGCGGTAGCGTCCATGGGTGCGCCAGCGCACCTTCTCGAGCTGGATCCCGAGCTCGCCCTGGGCGCGGTGCGCGAGTACATAGGCGATGTTCGAAAGCAGGATCTGGCTCGGCAGCGCGAGGTTCATCAGGCGCGAGGTGATCGGCTTGACCAGGCCTTCGACCTCGAACGGCTTGGCCCCCTTGGCGATGTCCTCGCTCGTGTTGTCCCAGACCACGACGTCGCCGACGTGGATGCCGACCCGTGCCGCCAAGCTCGTGCCTTCGGCCGCATTGAGCTGCTTGAGGCCACGCTGGTAGTCGAGCGCGAACGCGACCGCCTGGATCGGGCGTTCGAACATCATCAGGAAGCCGTCGGTCTTGTCGATCTCGCGACCGCCGTGGCGGTCCGCGATCGTGCGCGCGAGCCGGTCGTGCTTGCGGATCAGCTCCGCCGCCGCGCGGTCGCCGAGCCGCTCGACCAGACCCGTCGAATCGACCAGGTCGCACAGCAGCAGCGTGCGCAGCACGGCGCTCGGGTTCGAATCGGCGGATTCCGCAATGACGGCGCAGGCATTCACGTCGACCAGTCCCTGTTCGCGGTGAAACTGTCGGCCCCCGATTCTGCGCTGGCACGGCGCAGATTGCCACTGTAGCGGGCTGCGCATCGGCGCAGTCTTTAAAAATGTACGCTGCTGCGCCGGGCGTTCGAATGCCGCTGCCGATGCGGTGGCTTGCGGGGAGCCGCGCCCGACGATTGTTCACGCCTGCGCCACACGGCGTTGACCGCAGGCACCTTGCCGCGGCCGACCGGCGCCTTCATCTCCTGTGCATCCCGTACCGGAGCACGCGATGTCCATCCAGCCCGTCCTTTCCTCGTCCCGTCATGTCACGCGCCTCGAGCGCGGCGAGCCGGCCAGCGATGGTGCCGGCGTCAAGCTCAACCGCGTGATCGGCACGCGCGGTTTCGACATGCTCGACCCGTTCCTCATGCTCGACGAGTTTCGCTCGGACCAGCCCGGCGACTACCTGGCCGGTTTCCCGAGTCATCCGCACCGCGGTTTCGAAACCGTCACCTACATGCTCGCCGGGCGCATGCGGCATGCCGACAACCAGGGCAACAGCGGCCTGCTGAGGGCCGGCAGCGTGCAATGGATGACCGCGGGCCGCGGCATCGTCCACTCCGAAATGCCCGAGCAGGAAGACGGCCTCATGTGGGGTTTCCAGCTCTGGGTCAACCTGCCCGCGAGCGACAAGATGATCGCGCCGCGCTACCAGGACATCGCCCCCGAGGCGATCCCGCGCGTCGCTTCGGCGCCGGGCGTCGAGGTGCGCGTGATCGCCGGCCGCTACGCTGAGGTCGAAGGCCCGATTCGCGGCATCGCGACCGAGCCGGTCTATCTCGACATCCGCCTCGAAGCGGGAGCCGCGCTCGATGTGCCGCTGCCGGCGACCCACGCCGCGTTCGCCTACGTCCACGAAGGCGAAGTGGCACTCGGTGGCCCGGGACACGCGCAAGCGGTGCAACGCGGCCGCCTGGCCGTGCTCGAGAACGGCGATCACGTGCACATTGCCGCCGGCGGCACGGCGGCCGGCCTGATCCTCGTCGCCGGCAAACCGCTGCGCGAGCCGGTCGCGAAGTACGGCCCGTTCGTCATGAACACGCAGCAGCAGCTGGCCGAGGCGGTCGAGGATTTCCGGGCGGGCAGGTTCTGAGCTGGGCAGGGTCCAGGGACTCGTCCGGCATCACCCGCGGACACGCCGGAACAACGCCCAGGGCAGGCGGCGCAGGACGAACGCGACAAGCGCCCACTTGCGCGGTTCGTAACGCGTGAAGGAACCGGCAGGGAGATCGCGGACGACCCTGCGCGCCACGGCTGCGGGATCGGCAGCCGGTACCGGCAGCGACATGCCGAATGTCAGATTGCTGCGCAGGAAGCCGAGTCGGTGGAACTGCACGCGCAGCTGTCCGGGTCGATGGCGGTGGCGCAGGCTCTCGAAGAAGGTTTCGAGGCCGCGCTTGGCGGCTGCGTAGACGACATTGCGGCCACGACCGCGCGCGGCAGCGATGCTGCCGAAGCCGACGATGACGCCACGGGCTTCGATCAGGGCCGGCAACAGCGCATGGGCGATCGCGAGCGGTGCGTGCAGGTTGATCGCGAGGACCTGGCCGATCGCGCCGACCGGCAGCGAGAAGTCGTCGTCTTCGCGCGAGTTGCCGACCGTCATCAGCAGCGCGTCGACCGGCGGCATGCCGGCCAGCGCCTCGAGCACGCGCGCACCCGGATTGGCCTCGGCGGCGAGATCGAGGGCGAGCGTGGCGACCGCGACCTCGTGGCGCAGGCGCAGGTCGCTGGCGAGGGCGGCGAGGTCGCGTGCATCGGAGGCGACCAGCAGCAAGGGTTGGCGCGCGCGCGCGAGTTCGACGGCCAGCGCGCGACCGAGTCCGCTCGATGCACCGACGACGACCGCGGTCACAGCTCGAGCCTGCCGGTCAGCTCGGAGCGGCGCCGGCCGAGCGGATCGAACGCGCGCAGGGCCGCACGCGCGGTTTCGAACGCGGGCAGCGCGGCGCGCACTGTCGCGGCGTCCAGCGTCGAATCCTTGATCAGGTTCGGCCGCGCGCCATGCGCGAGTGCAAGTTCGGTCAGTGCCTCGAGGAACGCGCGCTGGCCGCGCAGCTGCGGCTGCGGGCACTGGATCGCGTAGGCGATGCCCTTGCCGTCGAACGTGAAACCGCTCGGCTCGCCGTCGAACAGCTTGCTCGCGATCAGGCTGATGCGCGGGCGCATGCGTGCCACGCACGCGCCGAGCGCGGCGGCAAACGCGGCGTGCTGCGCATGCGGCACGAGCCATTGCGCCTCGACGAAACCGGCCGCGCCGAAACCGGCGAAATAGGCCCGCACATCATTCAATGGAAACAGGGCCGCCTCGACGCCGACCTGCGAACTGCCGGCGCTGCACCAGCGCCGGCGGATCCAGCCGTTCATCGCGGCGATGCCGGGCCGGTTCCAGGCCGTGAAGCGCCACGGCGCGATCGTCGCCGGCAGATCGGCCCGTGCGGACGTGCGCGGCGCGGCCTGGGCCTCGAGGCCGAAACGGATCACGCCGCGCCCGAACGCGTGCGCGCGGCCGTCATGCCATCCGTACAGCAGCGGTGCGCCGGCGTGGGCAACGAGGACCTCGGCTGCCTCGACGAGGTTGGCCACCGGGATGCGCCGGATGACATAGGCGCTCGGTGCGCGCACGAGACGCAGGGTCGCGTTGCCGATCAGGCCCGGGATGCCGAAGCCCGCGAAGCACGCGGCAAACAGGTCGGCATTCGCGGTCGCGCTCGCGGCGAGCCAGCCGTGGGCCGGATCGAACACCTCGAGGGCCTCGACCTGGCTGCGGAACGTGCCATCGCGGGCCGGGTTCTTGCCGTGCACATCGGCGGCGATGCAGCCGCCGATCGTCGCCAGCGGGTGGCCCGGCACGACCGCGAGGAACCAGCCGCGGGCCAGCGCGAAGCGGACGACATCGCCGATGCGCGCACCGGCCTCGACGGTCAGCAAACCGTGCTCGTCGTCGAAGCCGAGAATGCGGTCGAACGCGCCCATGTCCTGGACGACGCTGTGCGCGGCAAAGCTCGCGCCGACATAGGACACGCCGCTGCCGCGCGTGATGCATTCGATGTTCGCCGGCAGGGCTTCGATCAAGCGGTAGCGATCGGGCCGCTGCACGCGGCAGCGCGCGACACTGCTGCGATCGAAGCTGCGCAGTTCGAGTTCGGCGAAGGCGAGGCCGCGGACCGGGTTCATGCGCGCTTGCTTCCACCATGCATCCGCGCCGGCCACGCAACGGCGGCGACGCCGCGGCAACGCAGGCCCGAACGGAATTGTCTGCAGCCTTCAGGTCGCACGCCGGCTCCTCTTGACCGCGCGATTATCGCATGCGCGTCCGCGCCGCCCGCGGCGCGATCTCAGCCACTGAGACCCCGGCCGCGGAGCCTCGCGAAAAACCGGAGGTGTCCGATGTTGCTTGCCCCATTCGCGCTGGTCGAACCTGTCTCCAGCAAGCGCGGTCGCGCGCCGCGGTCGCGGCCAGATTCCGGCGTGCGCGTGCCGGCGTGGCTGTTCATGTGGGCGGTTGGCGGCGCGCTCGGCGTGCTGCTCGTGCCAGCCCTGCGCGGCGGCGGTTCCGGCGGGGCCACGCTGCCGTTCTGGCTCGTCGCCGCGCCGCTGATCAATATCGCGTGGCTGACCCGCGCGCGCTGGCTCGCCGCCTGGCGTGGCCGCAGGTCGCGTCGGTAACGGCCCATCGGGAGCCTGACGGCGGATCAGCCGCGCGCGCCGAGCCGCTTGCGTTCCATGCGTCGCAGGAACTCGGCCATGATGCGCCGGTAGAGGTCGTCGCCGAGATACGCATCCTCGACCCCGGCATCGATCGATGGATTGTCGTTGACCTCGATCAGGGCGAGGCGCTCGTTCGATTTCTTGATGTCGACCCCGTACAGGCCGTCGCCGATCGGCGCGGTCGCGCGGACGGCGAGCTTGACGACATCGGCCGGCGCCTCGCGGATCGGCAAGGTTTCGAAGCCGCCCGACTTCGCCGTGCCCTTGGCGCCGTGGTTGTAGATCTGCCAGTGACCGCGCGACATGTAGTACTTGCAGGCGTACAGCGGCTCGCGGTTCAGCACCCCGATGCGCCAGTCGAACTCCGTGAACATGAACTCCTGCGCGAGCACGAGCGCGGTGTGCTGGAACAGCGCGTCGGCCGCCTCGCGCAGCCTGCCTGCATCCTCGACCTTGACGATGCCGCGCGAGAACGAACCGTCGGGAATCTTGAGGACGAGCGGGAAGCCCAGTCGCTCGGCGCATTCCTCGAGCTTGCGCGCGTCGTCGCGGTAGAGGATCTCGGTGCGCGGGATCGGCAGCTTGCGCGCGAGCATCATGTCGTGCAGGTAGATCTTGTTCGTGCACTTGAGGATCGAACCCGGATCGTCGATGACGACCATGTCCTCCTTCTCCGCGCGGTTCGCGAAGCGGTAGGTGTGGTTGTCGAGCGCGGTCGTCTCGCGGATGAACAGCCCATCGTATTCGGCAAGCCGCTGGTAGTCGTTGCGCCCGATCGTGTCGACTTCTATGCCGAGTTCGGCACCGGCCTCGACGAAATGCTTCAACGCACGCTTGTTCGACGGCGGCATCGCCTCGGCCGGGTCGACCAGCATGGCGAGGTCGAAGCGGAACTTGCGGCGCGCGCGCGGCTTGCGCCAGAGCTTGGTCGAGAACGAATCGAGGATCTTCGCGAACGCGTCTTCCTGTTCGTCCGAGAGCGTGTGCAGGCCGGTCGGCTTGATCGCTCCGATCTGCCAGACGCGATCGCGCTCGAACTCGATGCGCAGGATCGGGCACGGGAACGTCTCGAACACCTGGCGGGCGAGATCCTCGAGCGCCGGGTACGAGGTCTGCCCGAAGTAGACGAGGATGCCGAAATCGGTCGTGTCACGGCCGCCGGCCGGCAGGAACTTGCCGAGCTGGTTGTTGAGGTCCTCGATGTCGAGGCCGTACAGCGAGCGCCGGCGCAGGTCATTGATCGTGCGAACCGACGGCATGACCTTGTGCCCGCGCGCCTCGGCTAGCAGCGAGACGTAGTAGCCGGTCCCGAGATACTTGTAGCTGCGGCACAGGTTGATGACCTGGGTCCGCTCGTCGTCGTCACTGAGTGGCTGCTTGAGGTAATCCTGGGCCGAGACGACATTGTCGGACGGGTAGTACGAACCCCAGTCGGAAGCCTTTTCGACGACGATGACAAGACGGCTCATGCGGGACGGGACCGATCGGGTGGGTCGTGCTTCGACGCGGAATCAGGGGCGCGTCGTCGATCGGGACGGCGGGTCCGGGCGCGACGCGGCGCGAGTTTGACATACGCCCACGCACGCGTGCAGTCGGTGCACATCGGCGGCGCACATGCTGAAGCACGCTTGAACGGAATCGCGCGGGCGTCGACCGGTCGCGCGTCGGCGCCACCGATTGCCGCGCGAGCCCGGCATCTCTAGGCTGGCCGGCATGCCTGCCCGAAACGCCGATCCCGCGCCCCCCGTCCGCCCGGCTTCCGTGCGCATCCGGCGTGCCGGCATGGCCGATCTCGATGTGCTCGTCGACCTCGAGAATCGTGCCTTCAGCCACGACCGCCTGAGCCGGCGGCAATGGCGCCATCACCTGGCCAGCGCGCGCACGCTGATCCTCGTCGCGCGCGAGGACGACGGGCCGGCCCTCGCGGCCGCGGTCGTGTTCTTCCACGCCAGCCACGACATCGCGCGCCTGTATTCGCTCGCGGTCGCACCCGAGGCGCGCGGGCGTGGCCTCGGCGAGCGCGTGCTCGTCGCCGCCGAGCGCGAGGCCACGCGCCAAGGCAGCCGGCGCATGCGGCTCGAAGTGCGCCGCGCGAACGAAGCGGCGCAACGGCTGTATCGGCTGCGCGATTTCCGCCTGACCGGCGCGCGGCGCGGCTATTACGAAGATGGCCACGACGCGCTCTGCTACGAGAAGACCCTGCGTGGCCGACGCGCCGCGGCGCCAGCCTGAGTGGACCTCGCTCAGCGAACGCGTTCGGCGCGTTCGAAGCCGACGCGGTCGAGCACGTGCTCGGCCCAGCCGCTCGGCATCGGGCGACGCACGCGCACGGCGGCGCCGTCGCGGCCGACGACTTCGACGCGCATCGGCGCGCGGTTCGCCGAGTAGACGATGAAGCGCTGGCCGACCTCCTTGGCGAGCTCGCGGTAATCGCTGATCGTCGCGGCCGGATCGATTGCCGTGGCGGGCGGCGGCGCGATGAACGCTTCGGCCGGCACGGCGGCGACGTGGACCTCGGCCGGCACCGGCGCGGCCACGGCCGGCGTCGCTGCCGGCGTGTCCGCGACACCCGGCGGCGGCGCCGCGACCGCGCCGCGTTCGGCGACGAGGATCTCGTAGGTCGTGAGCGCACTGTCCTCGGGAAACGGACGCGCATGCACGTCGACCAAGGCGAGTCCGAGCGGCTCGTTGTTGATCGTGATGTTGCCGTTGACGCGGCCGACGAGGTCGCCGAGGACCGCGTCATCGTCGAAGTCGAGTCCGCCCATGCGCGGAAACTCGAGTGCGAGGACGAACTCGCCGCCACGCGTCGCGAATCCGCGGTAGGCGGCCTCGAGCGAGGCGGTTGCGGCGAGTCCTTCGGATTGCAGCGTCCGGCGCACCGAGAGCAGATGGCGATCGATGAAGGTCGCCACGTCGATGCCGTCCTTCGTCGCGCAATGGCGGTTGCGCGCGGCGACGAAGCCCTCGTCGACGATCTGCCAGTGCTCGCTGGCCGGCTCGTCGAGCGGGATCTCGTAGATGCCGAGCAAGGGCACCGATTCATCGACCCCGCGCTCGCCGCGATAGGTCAGTCGACCGATGCCGGGTCGCGACAGCACATGCTGAAGGTACAGGCGATTGTTCGCCCGCTTCCAGGACAGCGCCATCTCGAGTGGACTGGCCGGCAGGCCCATCCCGGCCAGCTCGTCGTCGATCCACATGGAATCCTTCTCGCAGCCTTCTGCCTCGAACAGCGAGAGGCTTGCATTGCCGACCAGATCGAGGCCCTCGCTGAACGCGCTCGCGAGCTGGCCGTGCCCGCCTTCGAACTTCATTTCGACGGCCTTGATCGCGTGCAGGAATTTGCGGCCCTTGGTCAGGCTCCAGTAGTACTGGAAGAACGGGATGTCGATCGTCACGTGGTCGAAGTGGAAGCTTTCCTCGGCATGCTCCTCGCCGTACGGCAGCAGGGTCAGGTTCGAAGCCGTGACCCCGCCGAGGATGCGCGGCCAGGCGCGCTTGTAGGTGACTTCCCAGCCGGGGAACGCGTTGTGCAACGCGTGTTCGACCACGGTATTGGCGTGCATCACCGGATAGACGACGAGCAGGACGATGGCCCCGACCACGCCGAGGATGCGCTTCAACGACCCGCCTTGCGGCACGGCGCCCGCGACCTTCTTGCCCATGTTCTCCCCCTGTTCCGTTGCACCCGGCCGCGCGCGGCGATCCAATGCTAACGACGAAGCCGCTCCGTTGTCGCGGTCAGGTCACCAGCCCGCGGTGCGCAACTTCTGTTCGGTGGCCGCGTCGGCCGGTCGCGCGACGAGTCCGCCGGCCGGGGCGAGGCTGACGACATAGCGCCCGCCATCGAGCAGGGGCAGGTAGGCGCCACTGCCGTAGTCGGCATCGATCCAGCCCATCCAGTCCGGAAAGCGGCGCTTGAGATCGAGCAGGTCGATCGGATTCTCGCCGGCGAGGTCGACCACGCTGCGCGCGCGTTCGCTCTCCTGCGCGGCATCGGCGTAACGGCCGCCAAGGCGGTCGAGGCGGTACAGCGGCGGGGCGCCGAGCATGACCGCGCGCGGCTGCCACTTGACGATGCGCGCGTCGAGCTGCCACTGG
Organism: uncultured Dokdonella sp.; assembly: GCA_964587775.1. Lineage (GTDB taxonomy): Bacteria > Pseudomonadota > Gammaproteobacteria > Xanthomonadales > Rhodanobacteraceae > Dokdonella. Next base: position 73,081 of record CAZPLY010000002.1, on the reverse strand, counting down.
TCGCCGGCCAGTTCGACGTTGCGCCGCGTGCCGTCGGGGTATTCGATGCGCACCGCATAACGCTGTTCGCCGAGCTGGCGCGTGTCGAGCGTTGCCACGACCGTCTCGATCGTCAGGCGCCGGTAGCCGAGCAGGGCCGAACCGGCCACCGCGCCGAGCACGGCGAGGACGAGGAAGACGAGGCTCCACAGGCTGCTGTGCCCGGCCGCGAACCGCCGGCGCTGGCGCCAGCGCCGGCGCGCGCCGAAGCCGTTCGCGAGCGCGAGCAGGGCGCAGACGCCGGCGAGGATGAACAGGGCGATCAGGATCGGCGTGATCGGCATGCGCCGAGGATACCCGCATGCGTGCCCGGTGATGCGAGCGCGTTCGCGGATCGCGAAGCGTGGCCGCGCCTTGCACGGCGAGGGCGGGTCGCGATCCGGGCGCTATACTCGCGGCGAATCTCTCCGGGACCTACCGCATGCTGCGCATTCCGACCCGTTGGCTGATCGCGGTACTCGTGCTCGCGCTCTGCGCCTGCGGCAACAAGGGCGACCTCGTGCAGCGCCCGGCCCCGGGTCAGGGCGCTGCGCCGACAACAGGCCGCTGAGGCCGGGTCGAACGTGGGGCTCGCTTTCAGCAAGATGCACGGCATCGGCAACGATTTCGTCATCGTCGATTGCCGCGAGGCGCCGCTCGCCCTTGATCCGGCGGCGATCCGTCAGCTCGGCGACCGCCATTTCGGCATCGGTTTCGACCAGTTGCTGACGATCGAGCGGGCGAGCGATGCGGGTTGCGCATTCGCGTACGGCATCTGGAACAAGGACGGCACGCGCGCGGGCCAATGCGGCAACGGCGTGCGCTGCGTGGCTGCGTGGCTCGCACGCGCCGGCCTGCTCGCCCCCGGGAACATTCGCCTGCAGGGTCCGTCCGGCGCGGTCGCCGTCGAGCTTGTCGCGGCCGATCGCGTGCGCGTCGACATGGGCGTGCCCGATTTCGCGCCGCGGGCGATCGGTCTCGCGGTCGATCGCGAGGCTGACCCGTACGCGATCGACTGCGGCGATCGTTCGATCGAGATCGGCGCGGTGTCGCTCGGCAATCCGCATGCGCTGATCGAGGTCGCCGACGTCGGCCGGGCCGCGGTCGGCGAAGTCGGTCCGCTCGTCGAGCGCGCCGCGGCATTCGCGAACGGCTGCAACGTCGGCTTCGCCGAAGTGCGCGGCCGCGGCGCGATCGCGTTGCGGGTCTGGGAACGCGGGGTCGGCGAAACTCTCGCCTGCGGCAGTGGTTCCTGCGCGGCCGTGGCCGTGCTGCGGCGGCGCGGGCGCGTCGACGCCGACGTGCGCGTCACGCTTCCTGGGGGCACACTCGACATCCATTGGGACGGCGTCGGCCATCGCTTGTCGATGACCGGCCCGGCGGCATTCGTATTCGACGGAGTCTGGCATGGCTGATCTGAGCGTGAAGGAAAGTCTGACCGCGATGGAAGTCGCGAGCTACCTGCGGCGCAATGCGGATTTCCTCAAGGAATTCCCGGACCTCGCGATGACCCTGCTGCTGCCGCGAGAACAAGGCCCGGCGGCGTCGCTGGCGAGCTACCAGCTCGAGGTCCTGCGCGACAAGAACGCCGAGTTCTCGCGCCGCCTGCGCGACCTCATCGAGATCGCCCACGAGAACGAGACGCTGATGGTGCGCGTGCACACGCTGACCCTCGCCCTCATGCGCGCGACGAGCCTGGCCGACACGCTGACCCGCGTCGTCGCCAGCCTGACCGAGGATTTCCACACCGACCTCGTGCGGATCGTGCTGTTCCGGGCCGATGACGACTTGCCGGCGACCGACTGGCTGCTGATCGAGCCGGGCGGCGTCGGCGCGCTGCCGGCATTCGCCGAGTTCCTCAAGCGCGGCGAACCGCTGTGCGGGCGCCTGCAGCAGGACAAGCTCGACGCGCTGTTCGGCGCGCGCGCAGCCGACGTACGCTCCTCGGTCCTGCTCGCGATCGGCGAGGTCGGCATGCTCGCGATCGGCAGCGTCGAGGCGAACCGGTTCCACCCCGGCATGGGCACCGTCTTCCTGCGCCTGATCGCCGACGCGGTATCGGCTGCGGTGGCGAGGTATGCCGGGTGAAGCCGGGAACAGGGACCAGAGAATGGGAAATGGGTGCAAGCACGAAACCTGATCTCCCGGCGCCCGCGTCCTGACTCCCGATCCGCGATTCCCGGCTACGCGCCCATGCAGACCAGCATCGACCGCTTCCTCGACTACCTGCGGGTCGAACGCCGCTATTCGCCGTCGACGGTCGCGAACTACGGGCGCGCGCTCGCCAGGCTCCGCGTGCACGCCGAATCGCTCGACATCGCGCGTTGGGACGCGCTGCGCACGGCGCAGTTGCAGAGCCTGGTTGCGCAACAGCATCGCGACGGGCTCGCGCCGGCCAGTCTTGCCCTGTTCCTGTCGACCTGCCGCAGCTTCTTCCGCTTCCTCGCCCGCGACGGCGCGCTCAGCGTGAATCCGGCGGTCGGCGTGCGCGCGCCGAAGGTGCCGCGCAAGCTGCCGCAGGTGCTCGATGCCGACGAGATGGGCGCCCTGCTCGAGTTCCCCACCGACGATGCCGAAGCGGTGCACGACCGCGCGATGCTCGAACTGCTCTATTCGAGCGGCCTGCGCGTGGCCGAGATCGTCAGCCTGCGCTGGCGCGACCTCGACGCCGTCGACGGCATGCTGCGCGTGACCGGCAAGGGCTCGAAGACGCGCATCGTGCCGGTCGGCCGGCAGGCGCTCGACGCACTCGCCGCACTTCGCGCACAGGATCGCGGTGGCGATGACGACCTGATCCTGCGCGGCCGCAACGGCAGGCCGCTCAGCACGAACGGCGTGCGCACGCGGCTCAAGCGCCGCGCCCGCGACCAGGGTGTCTGGAAGCGCGTCTATCCACACCTCATGCGTCATTCCTGCGCGAGCCACCTGCTCGAGTCCTCGGGCGACCTGCGCGCCGTCCAGGAACTGCTCGGCCATGCCGACATCGGCACGACCCAGATCTACACACACCTCGATTTCCAGCATCTGGCCAGGGTCTACGACGCCGCGCACCCGCGCGCGAAACGCAAGTGATCGACAAGCGCCTGCAGCCAGCCACGGCCCGCCCTGTCCGGGCGGGACAAGGCGGGATCGGGATCCACCGTCCCGGGCCGGAACCGGCACGCTGGCGATCGCGTCTTGGAACCGCGCGCCCAGCCCCCAGATACTGACGCTCCGACCCGACCGCGGAACCGCCATGGAATCGTTCCACGCCACCACGATCCTCTCGGTCCGCCGCAACGGGCGCGTCGTCATCGGCGGCGACGGCCAGGTCACGCTCGGCAACACGATCATGAAGTCGAACGCGCGCAAGCTGCGCAGGCTCGGCGCCAAGGGCAATGTGCTGGCCGGTTTTGCCGGCGCGACCGCCGATGCATTCACGTTGTTCGAACTGTTCGAACAGAAGCTCGAGCGCTTCAGCGGCAACCTCACGCGCGCCGCGGTCGAGCTGGCCAAGGACTGGCGCACCGACCGCCGCCTCGGCCGTCTCGAGGCGATGCTCGCGGTCGCCGACAAGGATGTGTCCTTGCTGATCTCGGGCAATGGCGACGTCGTCGAACCCGAAAACGGCCTCATCGCGATCGGCTCGGGCGGCCCGTTCGCCCAGGCCGCGGCGAAGGCCCTGCTCGAAAGCAGCGACCTCGATGCACGCGCGATCGTCGAACATGCATTGAAGATCGCGGGCGACATCTGCATCTACACCAATCACAACGTTTCGATCGAAGAGCTGGGAACGGGGAATGGGGAATAGGGAATCGTCGAAGCGACGTCCCGCGCCCCACGCCTTCCTTTTCCACACCCGATTTCCCATTGCCGATTCCCGACCATGTCCGAAATGACTCCCCGCGAGATCGTCCACGCGCTCGACCGCTACATCATCGGCCAGCAGGCGGCCAAGCGGGCGGTCGCGATCGCTCTGCGCAACCGCTGGCGGCGCATGCAGCTCGATCCGGCCCTGCGCGATGAAGTGACGCCGAAAAACATCCTCATGATCGGCCCGACCGGCGTCGGCAAGACCGAAATCGCGCGCCGGCTCGCCGCGCTCGCGAACGCACCGTTCATCAAGGTCGAGGCGACCAAGTTCACCGAGGTCGGCTACGTCGGCAAGGATGTCGAGCAGATCGTGCGCGACCTCGCCGATGCGGCGGTCAAGATGGGCCGCGAGCAGGCGAAGGCGCGCGTGCGCACGCAAGCCGAGGAACGTGCCGAGGAACGCATCCTCGATGCGCTGCTGCCGCGCCGGCAGGGTGTCGGCTTCGCCAACGAGCCAGCCGCGCACGATGCGCGCGATGCCGACACGCGCCAGAAGATGCGCAAGCAGTTCCGCGAGGGCACCCTCGACGATCGCGAGATCGAGATCGAGGTCGCGATGAACCTCGGGGTCGAGATCATGGCGCCGCCCGGCATGGAGGAGATGTCGAACCAGCTCGCCGGCATGTTCCAGTCGCTGTCGGGCGCGCGCACGCAGAAGCGCAAGCTCGCGATCGCGCAGGCGCGTCCGCTGTTGATCGAGGAGGAAGCCGGCAAGCTCGTCAACGACGAGGAGATCAAGAGCACGGCAATCCACAACTGCGAACAGAACGGCATCGTCTTCATCGACGAGATCGACAAGGTGGCCCAGCGCGGCGAGTTCAGCGGTGCCGGTGTCAGCCGCGAAGGTGTGCAGCGCGACCTGCTGCCGCTTGTCGAGGGCTCGTCGGTGTCGACCAAGCACGGCATCGTGCGCACCGACCATATCCTGTTCATCGCGTCCGGCGCGTTCTCGCTCGCGAAACCCTCGGACCTGATCCCCGAGCTGCAGGGACGCTTCCCGATCCGCGTCGAGCTCGGCGCACTGACCGCCGAGGATTTCAGGCGCATCCTCAGCGAACCGCAACATGCGTTGACCAAGCAGTACACGGCCCTGCTCGCGACCGAGGGCGTCAGTCTCGCCTTCACCGAGGACGGAATCCATCGTCTCGCCGAGGTCGCGTTCCAGGTCAACGAACGCACCGAGAACATCGGCGCACGTCGCCTGCACACCGTGCTGGAACGGCTGCTCGACGAGATCTCGTTCACCGCGTCGGACCATGAAGGCGGTCGCTTCACGATCGATGCGGCCTACGTCGAGGAACACCTCGGCTCACTGGTCAAGGACGAAGACCTCTCGCGCTACATCCTCTGAGCGGTCACGCGCGCCGGTCAGCGGACCCGCCCGGGCGCTGGCGCGCGAGCGCCTCGACGCGTCGCGCATGGCGCACGCCGAGCCACGGCATGATGATGCCGAGCAAGCCGTAACTGAAACCCGGCAGGCTTTGCATCCAGCCTCGATCGGCGGGGATCGCGAGTGCGACGAGAATCGAAAGCACGGCGCATGCGACGAGGACGAGGTGGGCGACGATCTCCGCGCGCGTCGCGAGGCGCTCGGCCGCGTCGAGCTGCAGCAACGACGACTTGCGCAGGGCGTGTGCATTGAGCAGGACGATGATCGAGGCCAGCACGGCGAAACCGACTCCGTAGATCACGAAGATCAGGCGGAACTCGGTCATGCTGTGGACCTTGAATTCGCTCGGGGCCCAGCCGGCCGTGAAGTAGTTCATCGCGGCCGACATGACCATGCGCAGCGGGTAGACGTAGAACAGCGTGCTCGCGACCAGGGCCATGCTGAGCAGGAACACGACGCCGTCCTCGAGGCCGAAGCGGCGGCTGAACCGGTGATGGGCGAACCAGAACATCGCGAGGATCGCGAAGCCGGCGAGGAACGCCGGCAGGCGGCGCAACGCGTCGTAGAGCTCGCTGAAACTCGACGGCATCGCATCGAACGACACCACGAGCAAGGTCACCGCGAACGCGAACGCGGCATCGACGAAGGTCTCGAGCCGCGTGACCTGGTCGCCGCGCTGGCGCACGCCGCCTTCGACGGGCAGGTTTGAAAGATCCATGGCCGTTCTCCCCGGTCTGCGGCGCGCGATCCGCCGGCCGGCAATGCTGCAGTCTCGCGCGAATTGCTGGCAAGGGGGCGTCGCACGCGGCACGTTGCGCATCGTCGTTCACGCTGCGGGCACGTCCGCGTTCATCCGCGCAGTTGCAGCCGCTGTCCATTCGTCCGACCATAGCCGCATGAATACTGTCGTTCCTTTCAAATCCCGCGGCATCCGCGTCGTCCTGCGCGAATCATTCGAGCAGCGCGTGCCGATGCGGTTCGCGCGCGAGCGCATCCAGCCCGGCTGGATCCACGGCTACATCGTCGGCCTTTCGCGTGATTTCTGCCTCGTCGCCGAAGTCGGCGACGCGATGCGTTTCGACGGCTATGTCGTGCTCGCGATCGCCGACATCAGCCAGATCGAGGAAGACCCCTCGCGCGAGTTCGTCGAGAAGGCGCTCGCCCTGCGTGACGAGCAGCTCGCGATCCCGCATGACTTCAAGCTCGACGACTGGGCCGTGATCGCCCAGTCGGCAATGCGCTTCGCGCCGCTCGTGTCGGTCAACGTCGTCGAGGACGATGCCGGCGAGGTCAGCTACATCGGCCAGCTCGTGCGCGTGGAAAGCGATGCCTTGATCCTGCGCGAGGTCGATCCGAACGCACACTGGTACGCCGACACCGGCGACTACGGCTACGACGAGATCGCCTCGATCGGTTTCGGCACCGGCTATCTCGATGCGCTGTGGCAAGTCGCCGGCGCACCGGGCGATCCGCTCGTGCCGCGCGCGCCGCTTTCCGATTCGGTCCACTGAGAAGCGGCGGGCACGGGCAAGGGACGCTTGATACGGCAATGCCGACACCGACCCGCATCACCCTGCATCGCGCCTCGCATGCGCTCGAGGTCGACTACGACGACGGCGCTTCGTTCCGCTTGCCGGCCGAATACCTGCGCGTGCATTCGCCGAGTGCCGAGGTGCAGGGCCACGGGCCGGGCCAGCAGGTGCTCGTCGACGGCAAGATCGACGTGACGATCGACGAGATCGTGCCGGTCGGCAATTACGCGGTCCTGCTCAAGTTCAGCGATGGCCACCAGACCGGCATCTTTTCGTGGGACGTGCTGCACGAACTCGGTCGCGACCACGCGCGCAACTGGCAGGCCTATCTCGATGCGCTCGGGAAGGCCGGGCGCACGCGCCACGCCTGAGGCAGGCGCGGCGATCACCAGCCTCCGCCACCCCCACCGCCACCACCGCCGCCCGACGAGCCACCACCCCCGCCGCCCGATGACGAGCCGGGTGGACTCGACGAGGCACTGATCGCGCCGCTCAACGAAGAGCCGAGCGAGCTGCCGAAACTCGATGCGTCGAAGCCCTTGTTGCCGGGCGCGTGATACCAGGCCATGCCGCCGGCGGCCGCAGCCATCGCTGCCGGTCCGATCGCCGACGCGAGCCGGTCGCCCCAGGTGCGCTCGACGTCGAGCGCGAGCGCATACGGCAGCAGGCGCTGGTACTCGTCGATGTCCATCGGGGGCGCCTTGGCCCGGGCCAGGTCGTCGCGCTCGGCGACGCCGAGATAAAGGCGCAGCCCCTCGATCTGGTCGAGCAGCTTGCGACCGGCCACGGTCGGTGCGCGCATCCACAGCGAGAACGGGACCTGGATTCCGCTCAGCAATGCGACGAGCACGGCGAACAGCACGCTGCTCGCCGTGGCGAGGAACCAGCCGGCAACCGCGGTCGGAATGAACAGGACGACCGAGAGGATGATCGGGCCGATGCCGCTCGTGCCCTCGCGCGCATGCGTGATCCAGTTCGCCAGCACGCCGGCAAACGCCGAGCTCAGCACCATCAGGGCGATCAGCGGAACGATCTCGCGTTCGCTCGTGCCAAGCGGATCGCTCATGATCGCCGCGACCACCGTGGCGATGCCGATCAATCCGCCGAGGCAGCCGATGCCGTTGTTGCGGCGGAAATTCGCCTTGGCGAGGTTCTGTTCGAGATGCTGCTCGTGGGCGCGGCGGGCGGGACCGATCGTCGAGTGGTTGACCTGGTCGAGGACGATGCGATCGCGTTTTCCGAGCAGCTTTTCGTCGAGCACGCGCACCGAATCGGGGACATCGTCGGGAACCGCTCCGAGGCGCTCGATCGTGTACTCGGATTTCGAATTGCTCGAGATGCGCCAGGCGCCGCGCACGCCAAGCTCGACCGCATCGGCGGCGAAGCAGCGATCGTCGTAGGCCATCCGGCGCACGAAGCGCGCGGCAGCGGGCGAAAGTCCGCGCGGCGGGTCGTACTGCGGGAAGATCGCGCCACCGACCGGATCCCGGCCGACGCGCAGCCATTGCAGCCAGAGGAATCCGACCAGCACGACGAGGCCGACCGCGAGCACGGCCTCGCGCCGGTTGTCGGCGGCAAACCAGGCGAGCCGTTGCCGGGCGTCGGGGGCGATGACGAATCCTTTCGGGAAGCCGACGACGACGGTCAGGCCCTCGTTCGGCATCAGCGGCCCGGTTGCCTCGATGCGGGCAATGCCGTCGCGTTCGACGCCGGCCGTGTAGCCGCGCGCGGTCGAGCCCTGGATGCCGGTATAGCCTTCGACCGTTATCCGTTCGCGCGGCACCGCGTCCGGCAGCCGCACGTCCGCGCCGGCCTTCTCGATCACGAAGTCCCAGCCGTTGCCGGTCACGTTCCAGTACAGCTCGTCGTGCGCGTCGAAGAAGCCGAGCTGGCGTGCCGTGCGGTAGCGGAACACGTACTCGTACTCGCCGCTCGACAGGTAGACGTTCTCGTCGCCGAAGTAGATGCGCATGCCGTTGGCCTGGCGCTGCGCATGCCAGTTCTCGGGCGCGCCGTCGCGGCTGACCCCGAGGGGCTCGAACAGGACCTTGACGCGGTTGCCGTGGCGGTCGCGGTAGTCGGTCGGGAAATCGCGGTAGATGCCACGCTGGATGCGCTGGCCTTCGGCCCGCACGCGGATCGTTTCGGCGACCGTCATCGTGCCGTCCGCCGCGATCGCGATCTCGCTGTGGAAGGCGAGGATGCGTTCGTCGGCCGCGGCCGGGACCAGGCACAGGCCGAGCACGAGGATCAGGCACAGGCGGATCATGGAACGCTCCTTTGCCGCGCATCGGCTTCGAAGAATTCACCACGTCGGAAGCCGGCCAGGCGGGCCACGATCATCTCGGGAAAATGCTCGATGCGCGTGTTGAGCTGGCGCACCGCGCCGTTGTAGAAGCGCCGCGCGTACTGCAGGTGGTCCTCGATGTCGACGAGGTCGCGCTGCAGCTGCAGGAAGTTGCCGCTGGCCTTGAGGTCGGGATAGCGTTCCTGCAACGCGAGCAGGCGCTCGATCTGGCCGCCGAGTTCGTCCTCGAGGCGCGCACGATCGGCGAGCCGGGCGGCGTGCACGGCACGCGTGCGCAGTTCGGTGATCGTCGCGAAGGTCGTGCGTTCGTAGTCGGCGTAGGCCTGCACGGCGCTGACCAGCTGCGGCGTGAGGTCATGCCGGCGCAGCAGTTGCACATCGATATCGCTCCACGCCGCGCGCACCTGGTTGCGGTCGGCGACGAGGCGATTGAAGATCACGATCGCGCGGAGCAGCAGCACGCCGAGGACGACGATCGCGACGGTCAGGCCCATGCCGGAGGCTCCTTGTTCGTCGCGCTCAGCGGTCCGCGTCCCGGGCCGGCCCGCCCGCCTTCAGGCGACGGCCCAGCCAGTCGTCGATCGCATGGTAGACGTGCTTGCGCATCGCCGGCGTCGACAGGCCGTGCTTGCCGCCCGGATACGTCATCAGGTCGAACTGCACGCCGCGTTCCTGCAGTTCGGCCATCAGTCGCGTCGAGTTCGTGAACAGCACATTGTCGTCGGCCATGCCGTGGATCAGCAGCAGCGGCGACGTCAGCCCGTCGAGCCATGCGAATGGCGCACTGCGGATGTAGCCGGCGCGGTTCGCGGCGGGCGTGCCGAGGTAGCGCTCGGTGTAGTGGGTGTCGTAGAGCGTCCAGTCGGTGACCGGGGCGACCGCGATCCCGGCGGCGATCTCGTTCGAGGCCTTCGCGAGCAGCATCGTCGCGAGGTAGCCGCCGTAGCTCCAGCCGAACACGCCGATCCGCTCGCCGTCGATCCAGTCCTGCTGCTTGAGCCAGGCGATTCCGGCGAGCTGGTCCTCGACTTCAACGAGGCCGAGCTGGCCATGGATCGCATCGGAGAACTTGCGCCCGCGCCGTGCCATGCCGCGGTTGTCGAGCGTGAACACGACGTAGCCCTGGTCAGCGAGATACTGGCAGAAGCGCACCTGCTGGGCGGCGTGCGCCGAGGCCGGATCGCCCCAGGCGCGCACGACGCGCTGCACGCCGGGCCCGCCGTAGAAGAAGTTGAAGACCGGATAACGCTTCGACGGATCGAAATCGCGTGGCTTGAACAGGCGGTAGTGGAGGGCCTGGCCATCGCCGGCGAGCAGGCTGCCGAACTCCGGTTTCGGAGCGCGGCCGAGGTGACGCCAGAACGGATGGTTCTCGTCGAGGCGGTTCTGCTCGATCCACGCGATGCGTTCGCCGTCGGCCTTGTGCAGGCTGACCTGCGGCGGGGTCTGCGGGTTCGAGAACGTGTCGACGTAGAAGCTCGCGTCGGCGGCGAACTCGGCCTTGTGGGTGCCGTCACCCTCGCTGATGCGCAGCGGTGCGTCGGCGGTGCTGCCGTCAAGCGCGAGGCGATGGATCTGGCGGTCGGCGGCGAACTCGCGGTTCGATTCGACATAGACGGCACCGGCCGCTTCGTCGATCGCGAGCAGGCGGTCGATGTTCCATTCCCCGCTGCTGATCGGATGGCGCAACGTGCCGTCGAGACCGTACAGGTACAGGTGATGGAAGCCGCTGCGGTCGCTGCCCCAGACGAAGGCATCGCCGCTTTCGAGGAACCGGAGGTCGCGGTTGAGCTCGATCCAGGTCGTACGCGTTTCGCTGAGCAGGGTGCGCTGTTCGAGCGTCGCCGCATCGACGAGCTTGAGGTCGAGGCGTTGCTGGTTGCGCTGCTGGACCTGGTAGCTCAGCTGCTTGCCAGCGGGCAACCAGTCGACGCGCGCGAGATAGATGTCCTTGTCCGCGCCGAGATCGACCCAGCGGGCATCGCCGCCGCCGGGCGCGACGAGGCCGAGCCGCACCTCGACGTTCGCCTCGCCGGCCGCCGGATAGTGCTGTTCGATCACTTCGGTGCGGTCCGCATGCACCTCGAAACGCCGGGCCACCGGCACCTTCGATTCGTCGTAGCGTTCGAACGCGATCAGGGAATCATCGGGCGCCCACCAGTAGCCCGCGCTGCGATCCATCTCCTCCTGTGCGATGAACTCGGCCTCGCCGTTGTGCACGCTGCCGCTGCCGTCGTGCGTGAGCTGGCGCGCCTTGCCGCTCGCGAGTTCGATCACCCAGAGGTTCTGCGCGCGCACGTACGAGACGTAGCCGCCTTTCGGCGAGATGCGCGGGTCGATCACCGCGCCACCGGTGTCGAGCGCCCGCAATGCCTCGTCCTTCGCGGCGGTGAGATCGTACACGTACAGTTTGTCGCCGAGTGGAAACAGCAGGCGCCGGCCGTCCGGCGACCAGTCGTAGTCGACGATGCCGCTGAAGCCGGCCGTGCGCGCGCGCTCGCGACGCGCGGCCTCCTCGGTCGACAGTTTCTCGTCATCGGGAGGCACCACCGCATCGGCATCGACCAGCAGCGCGAGCTTCTGGTCGGCGAGGTTGTATTCCCACAGGTCGAAGCGGTTCTGGTCAGCCGCCTTCGCGCGCAGCAGGCTCACGCGCTTGCCGTCGGGCGAGATCTTCAACGATCGCGGCGACGGTCCGTCGAGACTGCCGCCATCGAAGATCGCCTCGATCGTGAGCGGCTCCGCGAAAGCCGGCATGGCCAGCGCGAAAACGGCGGCAAACAGGGGCAGGCGCATCGGATCCTCCATCGAGTGCGCGCATTATTGCCGTGTTGGCGCTCCGATGCAGCGGCCACGCCGCGCGTCCGGCACCGACGGGCCACGCGGTCAGGCCTTGGGCCGCAGGTATTTCCAGTTGCGCGGCTTGCCTTGGCGCAGCCATTCGATCGCGTCGCTGACGCGGCGTGCGCGTGTTTCCTCGCGTTTCGCCTCGGCGATCCATTCGCAGTATTCCCGGCGCTGGCTCGGGCTGAACGCTTCGAACGCTGCCTTGGCCCGGGCGTCGCCGCGCAGGGCGGCGGCGAGGCCGGGCGGTACCGGAGCCGCCGGCCGTGGTGCGTTGCGTGCACGCGTCGGCACGACGATGCCGGCTTCATTGAGCCGCATCGCCTCGTGGATCTGCGCGATCAGGTCACCGCTCGCCGGCACGTCGTCGAGCCTGGCCAGGCGCCCAAGGTGGCCCATCGCGCCGCCTGCAGCCGGGGTGCGGATTCCGCCGATCAATTCGCCCTTCCAGAATCCGAACACGGCGTGCTGCTTGAACGCGGCCATGCTGCACAGGATCCCGTGGTGCATGAAATGCGGGAAACCCCACTTGATCGTCTCCTCGACCGGCGGACACGCCGCATGCACGATCGCGCGCAAGCGCTCGAGGATCGGTCGCGCGAACGGCGCGGCGTTCGCGATGTAGGTGTCGATGCGTGGATCTTTGGTCGCCATGGCTGCGGCTCCATTCTGCCCGCGGGGGGATGCGCCGGCGGCCTGCTGCGGGTTCACTTGCCGATGCAGAAATCGGAAAAGATCCGGCCGAGCAGGTCGTCGCTGGTGAATTCGCCGGTGATTTCGCCGAGGCGTTGCTGGACGAGGCGCAGTTCCTCGGCGGCGAGTTCGCCGGCGCGTTGATCGAGCAATGCATTCTGCGCGGCCTGGAGGTGTTCGCCGGCCTGTTCGAGGGCATGCACATGACGCGCGCGCGCGCTGAATGCGCCGTCGCTGGATTCACCGATGCCGGCGTGTCGGCGCAGCTCGGTGACGAGCAGGTCGAGGCCTTCGCCACTGCGCGCGGACAGCCAGACGTGCGTGCCGTCGGCGCGGACTTCGGCGCGTGCGCGAGCGCCGCCGAGGTCGATCTTGTTGTGCACGACGACCAGCGCGGCGTTCGGCGCGAGCCCGGCCAGCAGCGTCGAATCGGTGTCGCCCGAACGGCCGTCATCGACGAGCACGGCGAGGTCGGCGCGTTCGAGTTCGGCGCGCGCGCGGCGCATGCCTTCCTGTTCGACGATGTCGGCTGATTCGTGCAGGCCGGCCGTGTCGACCAGGGTCAGCGCGATGCCGTCGAGGTCGATCGTCTCGCGCAGCAGGTCACGCGTCGTGCCGGCGATGTCGGTGACGATGGCGCGTTCACTCGCGGCAAGTGCGTTGAGCAGGCTCGACTTGCCGACGTTCGGCCGGCCGGCGATGACGACGTGCAGGCCATCGGCGAGCCGCACGCCACGCCGCGCCGCCGCGAGCAGGTCGGCCAGTTCGCCGCGCAGGCCGTCGATGTCGGTTGCGAGCTGTGGCGTGGCGAGGAAGTCGATCTCCTCCTCGGGAAAGTCGATCGCGGCCTCGATCCACACGCGCAGGCGCACGACGCGTTCGGTCAGCGCATGCACGCGCTGCGAGAACACGCCGTCGAGGCTGCGCATCGCGGCACGCGCGGCGGCGTCGGAACCGCTCGCGATCAGGTCGGCGATCGCCTCGGCCTGGGCGAGATCGAACTTGCCGTTGAGGAATGCGCGTTCGGAGAATTCACCGGCGCGCGCGGGTCGCGCGCCGAGTTCGAGCGTGCGCGCGAGCAGTCGGCGCAGGACGACCGGGCTGCCGTGGGCCTGCAGTTCGAGTACGTCCTCGCCGGTGAACGAATGCGGCGCCGGGAACCACAGCAGCAACCCGCGATCGATCGGCTCACCCCGGGCGTCCTCGAAAGCGCAGAGGTGTGCGTGGCGTGCGCGCGGTTCGCGCCTGAGCAGTTGGCGTGCGATCGCGCCTGCCTCGCGTCCGGAAACGCGCACGACGCCGATGCCGCCGGCCCCGGCCGCGGTGGCGATCGCGCTGATCGTGTCGGCGGGGGCAGTCATCGTTGCGGCCGGTCGGGCGCCCTTGCGTGTGCGCCCCGGCTACTTCGCCTTGGCCGGAACGGGATCCTTCTCGCCGCGTTCGATCCGCCGCGTGATGATCCACTGCTGGGCGAGGCTCAGCACGCCGTTGACGGTCCAGTACAGCACGAGGCCGGCCGGGAAGAACGCGAACATGACCGAGAAGATCACGGGCATGAACTTCATCATCTTCGCCTGCAGCGGATCCATGCCGGTCATCGGCGTCAGGTGCTGGGTCGCGAGCATCGCAGCCGCGTTCAATACCGGCAGCACGAAGTACGGATCGGGTGCAGTCAGGTTCTGGATCCAGAGGATGAACGGCGCCTGGCGCAGCTCGACGCTTTCGAGCAACACCCAGTACAGCGCGAAGAATACCGGGATCTGGATCAGCATCGGCCAGCAACCGGCCAGCGGGTTGATCTTTTCCTTCTGGTAGAACTCGAGCATCGCCTGGTTGAGCTTCTGCTTGTCGTCGCCGTAGCGCTCCTTGAGCGCGGCCATGCGCGGCTGCAGCTTGCGCATCTTGGCCATCGAGCGGTACTGCTTTTCGCTGAGCTTGAAGAACAGGCCCTTGATCAGCAGCACGAGCAGGATGATCGCGAAACCCCAGTTGCCGGTCAGCTTGTGGAACTTGTCGAGCGCCCAGTGCAGCGGTTCGGAGATCACCGTGAACATGCCGTAGTCGACCGTCAGCGAGAGGCCCGGGGCGATCTCGTCGAGCTCGCTCGTGAACGAGAGGAAGCCGCGGTAGTTCTGTTCCTTCGGGCCGACGTAGAGGCGGGCCGACAGCGTCGCTTCCGCGCCGGGGTCGACGCTGACCGGTGGCGACATCGCGCGCACGAGGTAACGCGTGCCACCCGCGTGCGGGATTTCGGCGCTGCTGAATGCATTCGTCTCGCCGGGCGTCGGAATCCACGCCGCGAAGAAGTAGTGCTGCAGCAGCGCGATCCAGCCGTTCGCGACCTTCTCGTCGAGCGGTTCCTTGGCGAACTTGTCGTAGGCGCGCTTCTGGAACTTGTTCTCGGGGCTGTACCAGGCCGCGCCGCTGAAGCTGTAGCCCTCGGTATTGGTGAAGCCCTTGAGGCCCGAACGGTCGACGATCGGCGGCACGCGCTGCAACTGGCGGTAGGCATTGCCGGTCCACGTGGTCGCCGAGCGATTGGCGATTTCCTGGCGCTGCTCGATCACGTAGCTGCCGCGTTCGAACACGTACACCTTGCGCACGGTAAGGCCGCTCGGGTCGGTCCAGGTCAGTGGGACTTCGAGACGTGCTTCGCCGGCGGCGAGGGTCCAGGCATTGCGCTCGGCGCTGAACACGGCCTGGTGATCGGGTGCGGCACCGCTGTTGCTGACGAGGCCGCTTTGCGCCACGAAGAACCGCTGCGGATCGGTGTCGAGCAGGCGCACGGTTTCCGGCTGCTTCGGCTCGCGCTTGTATTCGAGCAGGTTGGCGGCGACGACGCTGCCGCCGCGCGGATCGATCTCGACGCGAAGCACGTCGGTGGTGACGACGATCGTCGCGACCGGCGCGACCGCGCCCGGGCTTGCCGCATCGGGCACCGGCACGACCGGGCTCGCCACCACCGGCACGTCGCTGGCGGACGGGATTTCGGGCGAGGCGGCCGGGACGGCCGGGGCCGGCGCCTCGCCGGGAATCGCCGGCGTGGGCGTGGGCGTGGCGGTGGCGACCGCTGCCGGTTTCGGTCCGTAATCGAGTTCCCATTGCGACCAGATCAGGTAGCCGAGCGCAAGCAGGGCCACGAGCAGGAACATGCGCGGATTATTCATGTCGGAATCGGTTTCTCAACGAAACACGCCGGCGTTCGGCGCGCGGGGCAACGGAAGGGAGGCAAGGCGGCGCGCGCATCGGGCATGCGCAATCAGCCGTGCATTGTGCCGGTGCCGACGGTCGCCTTCAATGCCGAGAGCTTCTGCCACAGGCGGGTCAGATCGGCACGCAGGCTCGCATTGTCCTGGCCCGCTGCGCTCGAGCGCGCGATGAGCAGGATGTCGAACGGTGGGAGGTCCGCGCGGATCGCGCGATAGCTTTCACGGACGACGCGCTTGATGCGGTTGCGATCGACGGCACGCTTGGATACGCGGCGCGACACGGCCTGGCCGAGTCGGCAGGCGGGATGCTTGCTCGGAGCGACTTCGGCGGCGAAATGGCTGCTGCCGATTCGCCGCGACTTGCCGCGCAGGGCGGCGAAGTCGGATGGTTTCAGCAGGCGCGCGCTGCGCGGGAGGCACGAGGGCCGCATGGCGCGCGCATGGCGCGGGATCAGACGGCGAGGCGCTTGCGACCCTTGGCACGACGGGCGTTGATCACCGCGCGTCCGCCACGCGTCTTCATGCGGGCACGAAAGCCGTGGGTGCGTGCGCGCTTGAGGTTGCTCGGCTGGTAGGTACGTTTGGTGGCCATGGGACGATGCCGGCTTGGGGAAAAGGGCGCGAATCATAGGTGCCCGGCTTGCATGGCGTCAAGCCGGCGCGCTGGCGCCGGCCGGCGTCGGGCGGGTAGACTGCCGTGTTCCGCCGATTGCCCGCGCCTGCGGGCATCGCTGCCGATCTGGACCTGGAGACACATGAGCGAGCTTTGGCGACGCTGCCTCGAGCGTCTGGAGACGGAATTCGGCGCCGAAGACGTGCACACGTACCTCAAGCCGTTGCAGGCCAGCGAGGGCGACAGCGGCGTGCGCCTGTTTGCGCCGAACGCCTACACGCTCGACGCGGTGCGCGAACGCTTCCTCGCGCGCATCCGCGCCGTGATCGAATACCAGAACCGCGCCCCGGTCGACATCAGCCTCGAAGTCGGCACGCTCGGCACCGGCAAGCCCGGCGCCCGCGGCGGCGCCCGGGCAAAACCCGCCGCGGCGGCCGCGGCCCACAACCTCGATCCGAACTACACGTTCGAAAGCTTCGTCGAGGGCAAGACCAACGAACTCGGCAAGGCCGCGGCGATGCAGGTCGCAATGAATCCGGGGCGCGCGTTCAATCCGCTGCTGCTGTACGGCGGCACCGGCCTCGGCAAGACCCATCTCATGCATGCCGCCGGCAACCTCATGCGCCGGAACAATCCGGACACGAAGGTGCTGTACCTGCGGTCCGAGCAGTTCGTCGGCTCGATGATCGACGCACTGCGCACGAAGAACATGGAGGAGTTCAAGCGCCGCTTCCGCAGCGTCGATGCGTTGCTGATCGACGACATCCAGTTCTTCGCCGGCAAGAACACGACCCAGGAAGAGTTCTTCCACACGTTCAATGCACTGTTCGACGGCAAGCAGCAGATCATCCTGACCTGCGACCGCTTCCCGAAGGAAGTCGAGAATCTCGAACCGCGGCTCAAGTCACGCCTCGGTTGGGGCCTGTCGGTCGCGATCGAGCCGCCCGATTTCGAGACGCGTGCGGCGATCCTGCTCAGCAAGGCGGCCGGCAAGGGCATCAACCTGCCCGAAGACGTCGCTTTCCTGATCGCCAAGCGCATGCGCTCGAACGTGCGCGACCTCGAGGGTGCATTGAACACGCTGATCGCGCGCTCGAATTTCGGCGGGCGCACGGTCGACGTCGCGTTCGCCCAGGAGACCTTGCGCGACCTGCTGACCGTGCACGCGCAGGCGATCACGATCACGAACATCCAGAAGGTCGTCGCCGACTACTACCAGTTGCGTGTCGCCGACCTGCTTGCGAAGCGGCGCAGCCGCTCGGTGGCGCGACCGCGCCAGGTCGCGATGTCGCTGGCCAAGGAGTTGACCGAGCACAGCCTGCCCGAAATCGGCGACCAGTTCGGCGGTCGCGACCACACCACCGTGCTGCATGCCTGCCGCACGATCAAGGCCCTGCGCGAGACCGATGGCAAACTCAATCAGGACTGGGACAAACTGCTGCGCACGCTGACCGGTTGACCGCCTGTGGGCAAGCTGGGGACACTTTCCGGGGTTAGAATTATCCACAGGCGGCACACATCCGGGCAGGCTCGTTGCCCACGTCCGATTTCTCCTTCAAGTATCTGATTTCAAAGCGGTTTTCATCAACTATCCGGTTATCCCCAGACATCAGCTACCACCACAAGCCATCAATAAAACCGAAACAAGAAACAGGAAGGGACCAGATCATGCGCTTCAGTCTGCAACGCGAAGCTCTGCTGAAACCGCTGCAACAGGTCGTGGGTGTCGTCGAGCGCAGGCAGACCCTGCCGGTCCTGTCCAACCTGCTCGTCAACGTCGGCGCCGACGGGATCTCGTTCACCGGAACCGATCTCGAGGTCGAGATGGTCGCGCGCGCGAGCGCCGAGGATCTCGTTGAAGGTGAAGTGACGATTCCGGCACGCAAGCTGTTCGACATCTGCCGCGCCTTGCCCGATGGCGTCAGGGTCAAGGTCGAACAGAGCGGCGAGCGTGTATCGGTCAGTGCCGGGCGCAGCCGGTTCACGCTGACGACCTTGCCGGCCAGCGAGTTTCCGGTCATCGACAACATCGACCTCGTCGAGCGCGTGACCCTGCCCGAAGCGACGCTCAAGGACCTGATGGGTCGCACGGCTTTCGCGATGGCCCACCAGGACGTGCGCTATTACCTCAACGGCCTGCTGCTCGACCTGCGCGAACAGGCGCTGCGCTGCGTCGCCACCGACGGCCATCGTCTGGCGATGGCCGAAACGAAACTCGACGCCGAAGTCACTGCGCGCCGGCAGATCATCATCCCGCGCAAGGGCGTGCTCGAACTGCAGGGCCTGTTCGAAAGCGGTGAAGGCACGGTCGATCTCGAGTTCGGGCGCAACCACCTGCGCCTGCGTCGCGGTGGGGTCATGTTCACCTCGAAACTGATCGACGGCCGCTTTCCCGACTACGAAGCCGTCATTCCGATCGGAGCCGACAAGGACGTGCGCGTCAATCGCGAAGAGCTGCGTTCGGCCCTGCAACGCGCGGCGATCCTGTCGAACGAGAAGTATCGCGGGGTCAAGCTCGAGGTCAATCCGAACAGGCTGCGCATCGTTGCCCACAATCCCGAACAGGAAGAGGCGGTCGAGGAACTCGAAGCACGCACCGGCGTGGCCGAGCTCAGCGTCGGCTTCAATGTCAATTATCTGATGGACGCGCTGGCGGCCCTCAGCGGCGACGAGATCCTGTTGAGCTTGCGCGATGCCCAGTCGAGCTGCCTGTTGCGCAAGGTCGATTCGGATGACACGCGCCATGTGATCATGCCGTTGCGGCTTTGACTGGAGACCCGGGCGTGTCCGTCACCGAGGCTCGCGCAGCGTCCGTTGCGCGGGCCTTTTCGTTGTCTGGTGCGCCAATGCCGCGTCCATGCGCCTGAACGAACTGCGGATCGAGCGCTTGCGCTGCATCGAGAGCCTCAGCCTCGAACTGCCGCCGGGCTGGACAGCCTTTGTCGGTGCGAACGGGGCTGGCAAGACGAGCATCCTCGAAGCGGTGTTCCTGCTCTCGCACGGACGATCGTTCCGCGGCGGCGCACGCGATGCGCTGAGCCGGATCGGCAGCACGGGATTCTCGGTCTTCGGACGTTTCGCGCGCGCCGACTGCGTCGAACGCCGCCTCGGTCTCGCCCGCTCGATGGGGCGCCTCGAGGCGCGCGTCGACGGTGAAGCGGCCGGCCTGGCCGCCCTCGTCGAAGCGAGTGCCGTGGTCTGCTTCGAGCCCGGCTCGCACGAACTGATCGTCGGCGCGGCCGAAGAGCGGCGCCGCTTCGTCGACTGGGGCGTGTTCCACGTGGAACATGATTTTCTGCGCGGCTGGCGGCGTTACCAGCGGGCGCTGCGCCAGCGCAACGTCTTGCTGCGCAACGTCGAGGACTTCGACGAGCTAGCGCCTTGGGAACTCGAGATGGCGGAAACGGGCGAGGCGATCAATCGATTGCGTCTGGCCTATGTCGAGCGCTTGCGCCCGATCCTTGCCGAGGTGCTCGGCGAGTTCCTGCCCGAACTCGGCGCGCCGACGCTTGCGTTCGACCCAGGCTGGCGCGAGGGTACTGGACTGCTCGACGCCCTGCTCGAAACCCGCCAGCGTGACCGCGAGCGCGGCCACACCGGGCGCGGGCCCCACCGGGCCGACTGGACGATCGGCTTTGTCGGGGCGCCGCGGCGCGAACACCTTTCGCGCGGACAACAGAAACTGTGTGCGCTCGCTTTTGTCCTGGCCCAGGCCAAGCTGCATGCGCTCGACTGCGGGGAGTGGCCCTTGCTCTGTTTCGACGATCTCGCGTCCGAACTCGACGAGGCGCACCAGGAGCGGGTTCTCGGCCAGGCGCGGGCGAGCGGGGCACAGCTGTTGCTGACCGGGACGGATCTGCCGCGATCGCTTGCCATCGGCGAGCCGGGCCTGTCGGTGTTCCACGTGGAACAAGGCCAGACGGGCCTGCGGCTGCTATAATCGCGCGTTGCCTTTCGACGCCTGCCGCGCGGTTCCCGCGCGCGCCGTCTGCCGACCCCTGGAGCCCCATGGACAATCAGCACGAGCAGTACGATTCCAGCAAAATCAAGGTCTTAAAGGGGCTCGACGCGGTGCGCAAGCGCCCCGGCATGTACATCGGCGACACCGATGACGGTTCGGGCCTGCACCACATGGTCTTCGAAGTTGTCGACAACTCGATCGACGAGGCCCTGGCCGGCCATGCGAACCGCGTCAGCGTCACGATCCATGTCGACGGTTCGGTCAGTGTCGTCGACAACGGCCGCGGCATTCCGGTCGGCATGCACGAGGAAGGACGTTCCTCGGCCGAAATCGTCATGACCGTGCTCCACGCCGGCGGCAAGTTCGACGACAACAGCTACAAGGTTTCAGGCGGCCTGCATGGCGTCGGGGTCTCGGTCGTCAATGCGCTGTCGGAAAACCTGTGGCTGACGATCCACCGCGAAGGCCACGAGCATTATCAGGAATACCGGCTCGGCGAACCGCAGTTCCCGCTCAAGGTGCTGGGTCCGTCGACCCAGCGCGGCACCCATGTGCGCTTCCTGCCGAGCAAGACGATCTTCTCCGACGTCGAATTCCATTACGACATCCTCGCCAAGCGCCTGCGGGAGTTGTCGTTCCTCAATTCAGGGGTGCGCATCGAGCTTGGCGACGAGCGCAGCGGGCGCCAGGACGTCTTCGAATACGCCGGCGGCATCCGTTCGTTCGTCGAACACCTCGCCCACCTGAAGACCCCGCTGCACCCGAAGATCGTCTATTTCCAGACGCAGAACGAAGCGATCACGGTCGAAGCGGCGATGCAGTGGACTGACGCCTATCAGGAAACGAGTTTCTGCTACACGAACAACATTCCGCAGAAGGACGGCGGAACCCACCTCGCGGGCCTGCGCGCGGGCCTCACGCGAACGCTGTCGAACTACATCGAGAAGGCCGGCGTGCAGAAGACCGCCAAGGTCTCGTTCTCGGGCGACGACATGCGCGAGGGCCTGATCGTCGTCCTCTCGGTCAAGATGCCCGATCCGAAGTTCTCCGCGCAGACCAAGGACAAGCTCGTCTCGAGCGAGATCAAGGGCATCGTCGAATCGGCTGTCAACGAGAAGCTCGAGGAGTTCCTGCTCGAGAATCCGCACGAAGCGCGCGCGATCGCGGCCAAGGTCGTCGATGCCGCGCGGGCGCGCGAGGCGGCCCGCAAGGCGCGCGAGATGACCCGCCGCAAGGGCGCTCTCGACATCGCCGGCTTGCCCGGCAAGCTCGCCGATTGCCAGGAAAAGGATCCCGCGCTCAGCGAACTGTTCCTCGTCGAGGGTGACTCGGCCGGCGGCTCGGCCAAGCAGGGCCGCAACCGCAAGACCCAGGCTATTCTGCCGTTGAAGGGCAAGATCCTCAACGTCGAACGCGCGCGCTTCGACCGCATGCTCGGCTCGGCCGAAATCGGCACCCTGATCACCGCGCTCGGCACCGGCATCGGCAAGGACGAGTTCAACATCGACAAGCTGCGTTACCACCGCATCATCATCATGACCGATGCCGATGTCGACGGTTCGCACATCCGCACGCTGCTGCTGACGTTCTTCTACCGGCAGATGCCCGAACTGATCGAGCGCGGCCACATTTACATCGGCCAGCCGCCGCTGTACAAGCTCAAGCAGGGCAAGCAGGAGCTCTACCTCAAGGACGATGCCGCGCTCAACGCGTACCTGATCGCGAACGCGGTCGACAACGCCGAGCTGCACTACGATCCCGATGCGCCGCCACTGGCCGGCCCGGGCCTCGAGAAGCTGCTGTCCAATTACCAGGCCGCGCTCGACCAGATCGAACGCCTCGGCGCCCGCCATGACGGCGTGCTGTTGCGCGCGCTGCTTGACGAGCCGGTACCGGCCGCCGAGCAATGGGTCGACGAGGCCGTCATGGCCGCCTGGACCACGGCCGTCCTCGAACGACTCAATCTCGCCGGCAGCGGGCGTGCGCGCTATCGCCTGCAAGTCCGCCCGGCGACGGCCGAGCACCCGGCCGCGCTCGTCGTCGACCGCGACCAGCACGGCACGACGACGACCCAGATCCTGCCGGCGAATTTCTTCGTCGGCCCCGATTTCCGCGTCATCGCCGAAGCTTCGCATGAGGTCACCGGCCTGATCCGTCCGGGCGCCCGCGTGGTCCGCGCGAGCCGCAGCCTCACCCGCGTCGGCAGCCTTGCCGCGGCCTATGCCTGGCTGCTCGACGAAGCCAAGCGCGGGCGGACGATCCAGCGCTTCAAGGGCCTCGGCGAGATGAATCCCGAACAGCTGTGGGAGACGACGGTCAATCCCGAGACGCGCCGCCTGCTCCAGGTCAGCATCGAGGACGCGGTCGCCGCCGACCAGATCTTCTCGACCCTGATGGGCGATGTCGTCGAGCCGCGCCGCGAGTTCATCGAACAGAACGCGCTGCGGGTCAGCAACCTCGACGTCTGAGCCCGCGCAGCGTCGCGGCGGGTGCGGGTATATCAATCCACAATTGTTCACGAACCGCGGCGAACCCCGCGGCGCACGCTGCTGCGTTGAACGCCTGAACGGCATCGCAAAACGGTTGTTCACGCGCTTGTGCTGGCAACCGTTGCAGCGGTACGCTCGACCGACTTGACGCTGTCCACACGGGATGCCGGACCGTCACTCCGTTTTCCAGTCGAGGTGAAGACCATGAATTCTCCAAGGTTCGCGCGAACCGTGATTTGCGCGTTCGCACTGCTGCTTTCCGCCTCCGCGTTCGCCGCGAAGAAGGGCAAGGAAGTCAATGAATTCCCGAACGCCACGCGCGCCGAGCCGAAGGCGGTCATGGCCGAGCGCGAACAGCGCGAGCTGTCGAAGGCGACCGACCTCGTCAACGACGGCAAGGGCGCCGAAGCGATGCCGATCATCGAGAAGGCGTTGGCCAAGCCGAAGATCGGCAAGTACGCCGAAGCCTATGCCTACCAGCTGATCGGGCGCGCCCACTGGGACGAGGATCGCGAGGCCGAAGCGCTCGCCGCGACGACCAAGGCGATCGAACTCGATGCCTTGCCGAACAACCAGCACTTCGGCCTGATCTACCAGGTCGCGCAGATGCACGTGCAGTCGGAAAACTACGACGAGGCGCTGAAGTGGCTGCAGCGCTGGGAGCGCGAAACCGGCAAGACCACGGCCGATTCGCTTGCCCTCAAGGGCAACGTCTACTACCGCCTCGACAAGTACCAGGACGCGATCGACACGATGAAGCAGGCGGTCGCAGCGAGCGACACGCCGAACGAAAGCTGGAACCAGATCCTCATGGCCAGCTACTTCGAGCTCGACCAGTACGATGAGGCGGCGGCGCTCGTCCAGCAGCAGCTTGCGAAGAATCCGAACGACTTCAAGCTCATGAAGCAGCTCGCCACGATCTACGTCAACGGCGACAAGTACCCGCAGGCGATCGAGGTGCTGAGCAAGGCCAAAGCCCAGGGCCTGATCACCTCGGCCGACGACTACCTGCACCTGGCCAAGCTGTATGCGAACGCGGACAAGCCGAAGGATGGCGCGCAGACGCTCGCCGACGGCCTCGCCAAGGGCATCCTCAAGCCGGAGCTCGAGGTCTTCAAGCTGCAGGGCGACCTCTGCACCCAGTACGACGACGACGCCTGCGCGATCGAGGCCTACACGAAGGCTTCGCCGCTCGCGACCGACGGCAACATCGACTACCAGCTCGGCTACATCCTCTATTACGCCGACCGCGGCGCCGAAGCGAAGCAGGCGCTAGCCCGCGCAATTTCGAAGGGCGGCCTGCGCCAGGAAGGCGAGGCGTACATCCTGCGCGGCGATGTCGCCAGCGAAGCCGGTGACGACGCCGCGGCATTGGCCGACTGGCGCAAGGCGGCGACCTATCCGAGTGCGAAGGTCATGGCCGATCAGCGCATCAAGGCGGCGACGACCGGCGTCAAGCTCCGGCGTCCGGCGAAGAAGTGAGTTTGCCGCGCACGCCGCCTGCACGGGCGGCATTTGCCTGCACCGGCAACCCTTGTCGGATGGGCAGCCGGTGTTGTACCGTGCCGGGCTCCGCTGCTTTGAGCCACGGTCATTCATGGCCGTGCGGAACCTTACGGATCGCTGGCGAGAACAACCATTGTTTGGTCAACACTGATGGCTGACACCTACAAACCCGAAAGCGATTCGTTCAACTGGCGGCGTGTCTGGGCGCTGTCCGGTGCGTTCATTCTGCATGTCTTCGCGCTTGGACTGCTGGCCACGCCGGTCGCTCCGCCTGCGCCGAAGGAAAAGCTCGTCGACAACAAGGTGACGGTCGAATTCATCGAGCCGCCACCGCCGCCGCCGCCGCCGCCGCCACCGCCGCCGGAGCCGCCGAAGAAGCCGCCGCCGAAGGTCATCGAAAAGGTCAAGCCGCCACCGACTCCGCCACCGGAGCCGCCGCCGCCCGTGATCGTCGAGGAAGCGTCGCCGATGGCCGTCGCCGCGCCGCCGCCTGCGCCGCCGGCACCGCCTGCGCCGCCGGCCGACATCGCGCCGAGCGAAAACATCAGTTACCGTAAGCTGCGCCCGCCGAAGTACCCGCCGCAGGCGATCCGCCAGCAGCAGCAGGGACGGGTCATGCTCAAGGTGCTCGTCGGTCTCGACGGAAAGCCGGAAGAGATCACGATCGAACGTTCCAGCGGTTCGCGCTTGCTGGACCAGGCAGCGATTGCAGCCGTCAAGACCTGGGTGTTCAATTCAGGCATGAAGGATGGCAAGCCGAGCCGTGGCTATGCCTTGGTTCCAATCGAATTCAACCTCAACCAGTAGCACTCATCGTAGGGTAGCGCCATGCAGCAAGATGCCTCTTCCATTCCCGTTGGCGGGAACAACGCCCAGGCCATGCAGGCGATGGGCTTCGATCACCTGATCCATACCCTGGATCCGGTGGGCTGGGTGGTGCTCATCACGCTGGTCGTGATGTCGGTGCTATCGATCTACTTCATCATCTTCAACCTGATCCGCAACACGATGGTGCGCTCGCGCATGGATCGCGTGATCCATACGTTCTGGGAAACGCCGTCGGCCCAGGAGGCGATCCGCTTCCTCGAGGAACAGCCGAAGTCCGAGCCGTTCTCGAAGATCGCGCTCGATGCGGCGATCGCGGCCCAGCACCACACGCGTCACGAAGGCAGCCGCCTCGTCGAAGCGCTGAACCGCTCGGAGTTCATCGACCGCGCGCTGCGCCAAGGCGTCGCCCGCGAGAGCATGCGTCTCGAAGGCGGCCTCACGGTGCTCGCCACGGTCGGTTCGACCGCTCCGTTCGTCGGCCTGCTCGGCACCGTGTGGGGCATCTACCACGCGCTGATCAAGATCGCATCGACCGGTTCGGCCTCGATGGAAGCGGTGGCCGGCCCCGTCGGTGAAGCGCTGATCATGACCGCGATCGGTCTGTTCGTCGCGATCCCGGCCGTGCTCGCCTACAACTTCTACGTGCGCAGCAACCGCCTGATCTACGCCCGCTTCGACGAATTCGCGCACGACCTGCACGACTTCTTCGCGATCGGGTCGCGCGTCGACGGCAACGCTGCAGCGGCAACGGTTCCGGCAGCCGCGAGGAAGTAAGCCATGGCCTTCTCTTCCAATTCGGGCGGCGGTCCGATGGCGGAAATCAACGTCACGCCGCTCGTCGACGTGATGCTGGTGCTGCTGATCATCTTCATGATCACGGCGCCGTTGATGACCCACAAGATCCGCATCGATCTGCCGCAAGCCAATCCCCACGTGCAGGAAACGAACCCGCCCGAACCGATCGATCTCGCGGTCAAGGAAAGCGGCGAACTGTACTGGAACGACGAGCCGATCACCGAGGCGATGCTGTCGGCCCAGCTGCGCGTCGCGGCGCAGAAGAACCCGCAGCCCGAACTGCAGATCCGGGCCGAGAAGACGACCCAGTACCAGCTCATCGCGACGGTCATGGCGAACGCAAAGAGCGCCGGCATGGTGAAGATCGGCTTCATCACGGCGCAAGCGGGCCAGTAGCACCGGCTCGCCAGCAGGACGACGAACGGCGCCGCACTTGCGGCGCCGTTTTCATTTGCGGCTCAGCGTGTCGCGCCGGCAAGGATCGCGCAGTACGCGCGTACGGTTGCTTCGAGCCCGGCGTACAGTGCCTCGGCGACCAAGGCGTGGCCGATCGAGACCTCGCCAAGGAACGGAATGGCCGCCGCGAGCCGGCCGAGGTTGGCCTGGCTGAGATCATGGCCGGCGTTGACGCCGAGTCCGGCTGCCTGCGCCTCGCTTGCGGTGCGCACACAGGCCGCAAGCTCGCGCGCATCGTCGCCGCGCGCGTGGGCCTCGGCGAACGGCCCCGTGTAGATCTCGATGCGGTCGACCCCGAGACGCGCCAGTTCGTCGATGCCCGTCGCGCCGGCATCGACGAAGACGCTGACCCGGCACCCGAGTTCCTTGTAGGCGCCAATGATCGCGGCGAGGCGCCTGCCGTCGCGCGCGATGTCGAAACCGTGGTCCGACGTGATCTGGCCATCGCCGTCGGGCACGAAGGTGACCTGGGCCGGCCGCGTTGCCTGCACGAGTGCGAGCAGCCCCGGATGGTCGGCGCGCGCTGGCGCGAACGGGTTGCCTTCGATGTTGTACTCGGCACCGTCGAGTGCCGCGGCGATGCGGATGACGTCGTCGAAACGGATATGCCGCTGGTCCGGCCGCGGATGCACGGTGATGCCGTGGCAACCGGCACCCAAGGCGACGCGCGCCGCCGTCACCGGGTCGGGTTCGTGGCCGCCGCGCGAGTTGCGCAGGACGGCAATCTTGTTGACGTTGACGCTGAGCCGGATCACACGGACGCTCCTCGATGCAAGGCGCGAGCGTGGCCGAAGCGGGCGTGCGCCCGCGCGCCTCTCAGCGACAGCTCTCGCGGCTTTCGCGCCAGATTACCGGATCCCAGAATGCGCCGTCCTTCCATTCGTTGCGCCGGTCGACGTTGAGCCGCGCTGCGACGAAATAGGTCGTGTCGGGCGCGACATTGATCGTCAGCGTCTTGTAGCCGTTGCGGACGTTGTTGCGTTGGCGGTCGTTGATCGCGAGGTAGCGGTTCTCGATCGCCTCGCCGACCTCGAGCACGTGCTCGCCGGCCGGCACGCGGAATGTCGTTTGCCCGTTGACGCCGGCCAGGCGTCCGTCGATCTGGTTCAAGGTGGCCGCATGCAGGTTCTGCTGGCGCGGCGCGACGTCGAAGATGCTGATGCGACCGCAGCCCGCGCTTGCGCTGCGCGGCCCGTCGGCGGCTGCGAGCGCCACGGCGCTGCCGATCGTCAGGCGCATGGCCGGCAGCCACGTGCCGACCAGCGCACCCTTGATTTCGAGCGGACGCGAATCGCGGCGCACGTCGAAGGCGACCTCGGCGCCATCGTCGAGCGTCCCGACTTCGTCGCGCAGGCGGCTCGCGGCGAGTGCGCGGCCGTCCTCGTCACTCCCGAGATTGCGCAGATCGGTACCGTTCACCGCGACGAGGACATCGCCGGTGCGCAAGCCCATCCGCTCCGCGCTGCCACCCGGCGTCGTCGCGAGCACGCGCAGGCCATCGCGCGCACGCTCGGCGTTCGCGCTGTCGACGAGTACGCCGAGATTGCCGACGCGCTGCTCGGGCTCCTCGATCGAAATCGCGATCTCCGCAGGCGAGCTCGCCCCGAATGCGCCGGACTGGACCAGGTCGAGTACGAGCACGCGCAGTTCCTCGCGCAGGCGCTGTTCCGGCGTGATCGAAAGGGCCTGGCCCGACCCGGCCGAAGGACGCGCATCGGCGCCGGGTCCCTCGCCGGCGGACGCGAACCCGGCACAAAACACGGTGGCAAGTGCCGCGACGAGTGGAATGCGACGCGATGCAAAGACAGGCAGGTTCATGGTTCGCCTCCGGATTCGACGGTTCAGATGCGCGTGACGGCAACGCGCCGGTGTTCGGATGTGATCAGGCTGTGCAGGACTTCATTGCGTTGCTTCCACAGCGGCACGAGTTCACTCGAGGCGGCACCGCGATCGTAGGCCGATTGCAGGGCGCCATCGATCAGGCGCAACTCGGCGCGCGTGCGTGCATCGCCCGGCGTGTGTGCATTCGCCTGCCACTGCTGCTCGAGTGCCTGCGATTGCTGCTGCCAGCGGGCGAGGTCGTCGGATACCGGGTCGATCTCGGCAATCCGTGGCAGGATCACGAACGCCGCGGACGCCGCGGCCAGCGCGCCGCCGATCCAGCCCAACCGCCGCCGGCGTGCCGCGCGCTGCTGCCCGGCCCGTGCCGCGACGATGCGCGACCACAGCATCGCATCGGGCTCGAACTCCGGGAGCCGGCTCAGGACCGCCTGCGCGCCGCCGTCGACTCGTTCGCTCGTCTGCATCATTCCGCTACCTCGCCATCGCTGGCCGTGTGCTTGATCCCGTCGAGGCGCTTGAGTGCGCGCGCGAGGATCGATTTCGAATAACTCTCGCTTTGCCCGAACAACGTGGCGAGTTCCTTGTGCGTATAACCTTCGACCTCGTGCAGCACGAGCACGGCGCGCGCGCGCGCCGGCAGACGCTGCAGCAGCGACCATGCGTCGACGGCATCCTCGCAGTCGACGCCGCCGGCCGCAGTCGCGGCGAGAGCCGCTTCGGCATCGTCGCTGCCGAAGCGCCGATTGCGCCGAACCACATCGATCGTCGCATTTGCGGTCATGCGCTTGAGCCAGGCACCGAACGGCGCATCACCGCGAAAACCGCGCATGCTCGACATCAGGCGCAGGAACACGTCCTGGACGACGTCCTCGGCCGTTCCCGCATCGCCGAGGATGCGCAATGCGAGCGTGTAGCACGCGCGGCCGTAGGTGCCGTACACGGCCGCGAATGCCTGCATGTCGCCGCGTCGCGCGCGTTCGAGCGTCAATGCATCGAGTTTCTGGCCGAAGCCGGCATTCACGCGAACTGGAATTCCATCGGCAGCCACGACATCAAGGACGTCCCGGAGGGTCAGATCGTCGCGTGCACGGCTGTCAGCGCCCGCCGCGTGTCACCAGGCGTGCCTCGCGCACGTTGGCCAGGGCGACCATGATTTCAGCCTTGCCGCGTGGCAGGCGGACTTCGACAACGGCTTGCCCATCCTCGATCCGGAGCAGTTCGCCGTCGACGAGACGACCGCCGGCCGTCAGCAGGCGCACGCGCCGCCCCGCATGGCTTGCGAGCGACGTGACCGCGACGACGTCGTAGTCGGGCGTCGGCGCCTCGCGCGGCGCGATGCGCTCGACGACCCCCGGCTTCCAG
This sequence comes from uncultured Dokdonella sp., assembly GCA_964587775.1. Lineage (GTDB taxonomy): Bacteria > Pseudomonadota > Gammaproteobacteria > Xanthomonadales > Rhodanobacteraceae > Dokdonella. Next base: position 43,383 of record CAZPLY010000002.1, on the reverse strand, counting down.
ACCAGGGCCAGGGTCGAGTTTTCGGGCGGCGGCGCCGAACTTGCGCCGAGCGGTGGCGACTCCGTCGTGGCAGCGATCGGAGCCGACGGCGTGCCCGTTGCCGTTGGTGCCTGCACCGGGGCCGGCGCGGCGGCGACGTCCGTGGCGGTCACCGTCGCCTCGACGACCGGCGTCGGCGGTTGCGGCTGCGGCTGCGCCGCGCCCGCCGGAGCCGCGATCGGTTCCGTGACCGCTGCCGGTGTCGCGACGACGGCCTCGGCTTCAGGTTCGCTGAAGGCGAGTTGCAGCATGACCGGCGGCGCGTCGTTGTGGCGAGCGGTGATGTTGAGCAGGCGCAACAGGTCTGATCGCGAGTCATCGGCGATTGCGGACGGATGCCAATGCGCATCGGGCAACGTGGTCAGGCCGAGCGTGCCGCCCGTGGCCACGAGGTCGCGGTACATGCGCCGCACGCCCTCGCCGGGCGTGATGCCGCGGCGGGCGAGATCCTCGTCGACGGCTTCGAGGTGGTGCTCGATGAATTGCGCGGTCGACATGCCATTGCGCCCTGCGCAGAACGCATTCCGGCGTGCGAGATGACCCGGATCGGCGTAGGTCAGCCCGGCATGGGCGAGGCGCAGTTCGGAACGCGCGCGCCGATCGGTCCACATCTCCGGCCGGAATGCCGCGAACGCGGCACTGCCGGACAGCTTCGCCAGCCCTGGATGGTCGAACACGAACGAGAACTCGAAGCGGGCGTTTGCTGCATCGATGCGGTAATCGATGCGGTCGACGCGCTCGGCGATCGGCGCCTGCATGCGTTGCCGATCCGCCGCGCTAAACGAAGCGCCTTCGCAACCGTGCATCTCGAACAGGACCAGACCCGGTGGATGCAGCCATTCGGTGAGGTGATCCGCGGCCGGCATGCCGGTCGCCGCGAGGCCGTGCATTTCGAGGCGGGCCTGGGTCGGCAAGGCCGTTGCGCCAGGCAGCGATTGGGCGAGCGTCCACAGCAAGCCGCCGCCGTGGAAGTTGACCGACCGGGCGGTCAGGCTGCCGCGCAACGGCCCCTCATGGAAGGTCAGTCGCGGCGCGACGAGACGCAGGCTGCCGTCCCAGTCGATGCCGGCCGAGCGGTACTCGAGGGATGCGAGTGGCGACACCGCGACGGCGATCCGGCGTGCCTGCGCACGTGCCGCGACCTCGAGGGCGAGCGCAAGCGCGGCGAGCGCCAGGCCGAGCGCGAGCACGGTACTGCGCATTCTTCGGATCATGCGCGCCTCGGGGCCGATCGTGAAAAAATCCGGCGGATTGCACTTCGTGGATCACGATAGCCGGATTGATCTGCAGCGGCAACGCGCGGCGTGCGCAGGATCACACACGCATTGCGCGAGAATCGCACGCAGCGCGTGGCGAGGATCGCCCTGGCATCCGCACGCCGCATTTCACCGCGTGAAACCGCGCTCGAGAGGATCGTGCGCGCTGTCCTGGTCGACCGCGAGGTGATTCGCCATCAAGGCGACCTGGGTGCGGTTGCCGACGCCGAGCTTGCGCATGATCGCGGTCATGTGGGCCTTGACGGTCGCCTCGGACACGTTGAGCTCGTAGGCGATCTGCTTGTTGAGCAGGCCCTCGGCGATCATCGAGAGCACGCGGAACTGCTGAGGCGTCAGTTCGGCGACGCGCGCCGCGATGTCGGCTTCGCCGGGGGCCAATCGCGTCTCGACGCTGCCCGCGCAGTCGGGCAGCCAGACGTCGCCGTCGAGCACGCTGAGCACGGCGCCCACGATCACATCGACCGCGACCGACTTCGGGATGTAACCGGATGCGCCATGGGCGATCGCGCGGCGCATGATGACGCTTTCCTCATGCGCGGACACGACGATGATCGGCAGGCCCGGATGCTGGCCGCGAATGTGCGCAAGCGCCGAAAAACCGCGCGCACCGGGCATGTGCAGGTCAAGCAGGAGCAGGTCGGCATCGGGATGCGCGTCGATCATCGCCTGGACCGCGGCGACGCTGTCGGCTTCATGCAGGCTTGCATCGGGCACTGCCCGCAGCACGGCGCGACGCAACGCCTCGCGAAACAGAGGATGGTCGTCGGCGATGAGGACTTCGCGCATGGGGCCGGGAATCGGGAATGGAGAAAGGAAAAGCGACGGGCAGCATCCGGAAGCGGAACCTGGAACCGGAAAGGCGGGAGTGGGGGGGCCGCGGACCCGCGCATCCACTATCCGCTATCGATTACCCATTCCCGATTCCCGGCTCGCGCACTCACCGCACCAGCCGCTCGTTGACCAGGCTCGCGACGACGCTCGGGTCGGCGAGGGTCGACGTGTCGCCGAGCGCCTCGGGCTGGTTCTCGGCGATCTTGCGCAGGATGCGGCGCATGATCTTGCCCGAACGCGTCTTCGGCAAGCTCGGCGCCCATTGCAGGTGATCGGGGGTCGCTATCGGACCGATCTCCTTGCGGACCCAGGCAATCAGTTCCTTGCGCAGCACCTCGCTCGGCTCGATGCCTGTCTTCAACGTCACGTAGGCGTAGATGCCCTGGCCCTTGATGTCGTGCGGACACCCGACCACGGCGGCCTCGGCGACATGCACGTGGGCGACCAGCGCGCTTTCGACCTCGGCGGTGCCGAGGCGATGGCCGGAGACATTGATCACGTCGTCGACACGCCCGGTGATCCAGTAATAGCCATCCTCGTCCCGGCGCGCGCCGTCTCCGGTGAAGTAGTAGCCGGGGTAGGTGCGGAAGTAGGTGTCGACGAAACGCTGGTGGTCGCCGTAGACGGTGCGCATCTGCCCGGGCCAGGAGTCGACGAGGACGAGATTGCCCTCGACCGCGCCGTCGAGGACGACGCCGTTCGGATCGACGATCGCGGGCTGCACGCCGAAGAACGGCAAGGTCGCCGACCCGGGCTTGAGATCGATCGCGCCGGGCAGCGGTGAAATGAGGATGCCGCCGGTCTCGGTCTGCCACCAGGTGTCAAGGATCGGGCAGCGCTGCTCGCCGACGACGCGGTGATACCACTCCCAGGCTTCCGGGTTGATCGGTTCGCCGACCGACCCGAGCAGGCGCAGGCTCGCGCGCGAGGTCTTCCGGACCGGACCCTCGCCTTCGCGCATCAGGGCGCGGATCGCGGTCGGCGCGGTGTAGAAGAGGGTCACCTTGTGCTTGTCGACGACCTGCCAGAAGCGTGACGAATCGGGGAAGTTCGGCACGCCTTCGAACATCAGGGTGGTCGCCCCGTTCGCGAGCGGACCATACACGAGGTAGCTGTGCCCGGTGACCCAGCCGATGTCGGCCGTGCACCAGTACACGTCGTCCTCGCGCAGGTCGAAGATCGACTCGTGGGTGAAGCTCGTGAAGACGAGGTAGCCGCCGGTCGTGTGCAGTACGCCCTTCGGCGTCCCGGTCGATCCCGAGGTGTAGAGGATGAACAACGGATGCTCGGCCTCGCAGGCGACCGCGACGTGTTCGGTCGACTGGCCCTCGATCAAGGCGTGCCACCAGCGGTCGCGCGGCGTCTGCATGTCGATCGCGCCATCGGTGCGCCGCACGACGAGCACGGTCTCGACGCTGTTCGTGTTCGGGCGCCGCAGCGCTTCGTCGACGTTCGCCTTCAACGGCACCTTGCGCCCGCCACGCAGGCCTTCGTCGGCCGTGATGACGAGCTTGCACTGGCTGTCGGCGATACGGCTCGACAGCGAGTCGGGTGAGAAACCCGCGAACACGATCGTGTGCACGGCGCCGATCCGCGTGCAGGCAAGCATCGCGACTGCCGCCTCCGGGATCATCGGCAGGTAGATCGCGACACGGTCGCCCTTGCCGATGCCGAGGCTGGCCAGCAGGTTGGCGGCCTTGCAGACCTCGGCATGCAGTTCGCGGTAACTGATGTGGCGCGATTCGGCCGGATCGTCGCCTTCCCAGATCAGCGCGGTCTTGTCGCCGCGCGTGGCAAGGTGGCGATCGAGGCAGTTGGCCGAGACGTTCAACTCGCCGTCCTCGTACCAGCGGACATGCAGGTCGGCGGCGTCGAACGAGACATCCTTGACCTTCGTGTACGGCTTGATCCACTGGAGGCGCTGACCGATCCGGCCCCAGAAGCGTTCCGGGTCGGCGATCGATTCGGCATACATCGCGTCGTAGCGTGCGCGGTCGATGCGCGCGCCGGCGGCCATGGCCGGGGGAACGGGATGGATCTGCGTCATGCGAACCTCCTGCATGCAGTGGTCGATTCACCACGCCGATGATGCCACGCGCACAAAGTAACCGGGCGTTCCTTACGACCTTGGTCGAAATTAGACCAATGGTTAATGGTCGCGGCCGGGCCGCGCGCGCATCCTCCCACCGCCTAATTCCGGGAGGGGAACTGAATGGCCACCATCAAGCACGTGAGACTGCGCCTGTCCGCGATCGCATTCGCGTGTGCGGTTGCATTGCCCGGCGTCGCGCTCGCCGATCCAGCTCGCGAAGCAGAACTCGAACAACGCGTCAGCGAGCTCGAGCGGCAAGTCCGCGAACTGATCGCCGAGATCAAGACCGAACGCGCCGCGGCGCCCGTCGCGGTCGCACCGGCGGTTCCGGCCGGCAAGCAGCCGATCCAGATCGTTTCGCTGACCCCGGGATCACCGGCCGGCACGACGCTGCGCTACGGCGGTTTCATCAAGGCCGACTTCATGGCCACGAAAGCGCATGACGGCCAGTACGCCGATTCGGCGGTCGGACGTGTGTTGTACGTGCCGAGCCAGACGCCGGTCGGCGGCAGCGCTTCCGACGTCGACTATGACGCGCATGCCAAGTTCTCGCGTTTCGGGATCGGCGTCGACACCGTGACCGAGTCGGGCGACAAGGGCGGCGCGTTCGTCGAGATGGATTTCTTCGGCAATGCGCTCGGCAACCAGAACTCGACGAACACCTACGGCGTCACCGTACGCCACGCGTATGCCTACTGGAACAACTGGCTCGCCGGCCAGACCTGGTCGAACTTCATGGACGTCGGCGCGCTGCCCGATACGGTCGACTTCATCGGTCCGACCGACGGCGCGCTGTTCGTGCGCCAGGCCCAGGTCCGCTACACGAGCGGCGCGTTCTCGGTCGCCCTCGAGAACCCGGAAACGACCTACATCCAGAATGGCGGCGGCGCGGTCACCGCTTCGGATCGCGGTGCCTTGCCTGATCTGACCGCGCGTTACGGCTGGAAGGGTGCCTGGGGCTCGTTCGGCGTCGGCGCGCTGTTGCGCAACCTCAAGGTGCAACGCGCGGGTAGCGCCACGGTGTCGGCGATCGACGACACGGAAATGGCCGGTGCCTTGACGGCCGGCGGCAAATGGGTGCTCGGCAAGAACGACGACCTGCGCTACCAGGTCACGGTCGGCAACGGGTTCAGCCGCTACGTCGGCCTCGGCATCACCGCCGACACCGCGATCGATGGGACCGGAGACCTCGACGCGCTCGGCGGCGTGGCCGGCTTTGTCGGCTGGCGCCACGCCTGGTCGCCGAAGCTGCGCACAAACCTCGTCTATGCACGCAGCCAGTACGACAACCCGATCTCGCTGACCGGGGGCGGCGTCACCGAATCGGTGCAGAGCATCCGCGCCAACCTCTTCTACTCGCCGTTTCCGAAGGTCGATGTCGGTGCCGAGTTGATGATCGGCGAACGCGAACTCGAGAACGGTACGGACGGCAGGGTCACCCGCCTGCAGTTCACCACCAAGTACTCATTCTGAGAAGGGGAAACCAGCATGGCATCCGTTCCCGCAAATCCGGCGCTCACGCAAGGCCACAAGAAGGTCATCTTCGCATCGAGCCTCGGTACCGTCTTCGAATGGTACGACTTCTATCTCTACGGCTCGCTCGCGGCGATCATTGCCAAGCAGTTCTTCACGGCGTTGAACCCGACCAGCGGCTTCATCTTCGCCTTGCTCGCATTCGCGGCCGGCTTCGCGGTGCGGCCGTTCGGCGCACTGCTGTTCGGACGCCTCGGCGACATGATCGGGCGCAAGTACACCTTCCTCGTCACGATCGTGATCATGGGCCTGTCGACGTTCCTCGTCGGCGTCCTGCCGACCTATACGACGATAGGCATCGCGGCGCCGATCATCCTGATCACGTTGCGGTTGCTGCAGGGTCTCGCGCTCGGCGGTGAGTACGGCGGTGCGGCGACGTACGTCGCCGAACATGCGCCGATGGGGAAACGAGGCCTGTACACGAGCTTCATCCAGACCACGGCGACACTTGGCCTGTTCATGTCGCTGCTCGTGATCCTCGGCTGCCGGTACGCCCTCGGCAACGAGGCGTTCGAGGCCTGGGGTTGGCGCATCCCGTTCCTCGTCTCGTTCCTGCTGCTCGTCATCTCGGTCTGGATCCGCCTGCAACTCGCCGAGTCGCCGCTGTTCCAGGAAATGAAGGCACAGGGCAAGATCTCGAAGGCACCGCTGACCGAAAGCTTCCTGACCAGGAACGGCAAGATCGTGCTGCTCGCCCTGCTCGGCGCGACCGCGGGCCAGGCAGTCGTCTGGTACGCCGGCCAGTTCTATGCGCTGTTCTTCATCACGCAGACGCTCAAGATCGAACCGACCACGGCGAACCTGCTGATCGCCGCGGCACTGATCATCGGCACGCCGTTCTTCATCGTGTTCGGCTGGCTTTCGGACAAGATCGGGCGCAAGCCGATCATCATGCTCGGTTGCCTGCTCGCGGCGGTGACCTATTTCCCGATCTTCAAGGCGATCGCCCACTACGGCAATCCGGCCGCCGAGGCCGCGGCCGCGACGAGCCCGGTCGTCGTCACCGCCGATCCGAAGGCATGCAGCTTCCAGTTCAATCCGGTCGGCACGAGCAAGTTCACGAGCTCCTGCGACATCGCAAAAAGTGCGCTCGCCCGCAGCGGCATTCCGTACTCGAACGAGGATGCACCGGCCGGCACGGTCGCGACGATCAAGGTCGGTTCGACCGTCATCACCTCGTACGAGGCGGCCGGCATCGAAGCCGAACTCGGCAAGACCGAGGCGGCGCGGTTCGCGAGCGAGGTCAAGGAAGCGCTCAACGCGGCCGGCTATCCGGCCAAGGCGAACCCCGACCAGATCAACATACCGATGCTGATCCTGTTGCTGACGATCCTCGTCGTCTACGTGACGATGGTGTACGGACCAATCGCAGCCTGGCTCGTCGAACTGTTCCCGACCCGCATCCGCTACACCTCGATGTCGCTGCCATACCACATCGGCAACGGCTGGTTCGGCGGATTCCTGCCGACGATATCGTTCGCCCTTGTTGCCGCCACCGGCAACATCTACCAGGGCCTGTGGTATCCGATCATCATCGCGGTCATGACCCTCGTCATCGGCACTCTGTTCCTGCCCGAAACGAAGGACGTCGACATCTCGAAGTAGGTCGCGCCCCAGCGCAGTGCCTCCCGCTGCGCAAAAACGGAAAAGGGGCCGGACGGCATGTCCGGCCCCTTTTTCACGACGGTCAGGCGCGTTTTATCAAACCGATGATCGCGAGCAGCACGATCGCGCCGATCAGGGCATGGATGATCGCCCCGACGATGCCGCTGCCGATGCTGACGCCGACCATCGGCAACAGCCAGCCGGCGAGGAACGCGCCGACGATGCCGACGATGATGTTGCCGACAATACCGAAGCCGAAGCCTCGCATGATCAAGCCGGCGAGCCAGCCGGCGATGCCACCGACCAGCAGCCAGACAATCAATGCTCCTGCAGACATGGTGCTCCCCTCTCCTGTCGTCGCCCGATGCGACGCCCCGGATTGTGCACCCGGCGGCCCGCGCGCGGACGCCGCGCCGATCCCCGATTGGGACGCGGTTCATGCAATCCGCACGCGGCGGCCGGGAGCAACGGACTGCATTGGCCGGCAATCCGTCACGCGTAGGGTGCTCCGGCGGCGCAGTCGGTAGCCCGGGCAAGCGCAGCGCACCCGGGGTCTTTTCAGGGGACTCCATGCAATTCCCGGGTGCGGCCTGCGGCCTTGACCGGGGCTAGCAACGGATTTCCCGAGGCGACGATTCGGAGCACTCGTCCTTGTTGTGGTAGCGGCGCCGTTTATCGCGCCGGCTGGCGCGTCACGGGCGACTTGGCTGCCGAGGCCTGGTCGGCGGCCTTTGCCTGGGCCTGGGCGCGCTCGCGGATCGCGGCGAGCACCTCCGGTTGCAGCATCGCCGCTTCCGGGCGCGTGTTCGCCGAGACGCGGTCGGCCGCGAGCGAGATCACGAAACCGCAAAGACCGACCAGCACGACGACGAGCGAGATGCCGAGCACGCCCGGGCTCTTTGTCGTGAAGGCGACCGTGAGGCCGATCAAGGCCAAGGCGAGCATGATCCAGCGTGTCATGTCGGTGATCCCGATGAGGTGCGTTCCCCGCGGCGCGCGGTTCGCGGCCACGCTAGCAGAATCACCCGGCCCGATGCATCGCCGCCGATCGGGACATCGCTGCCGGTCGGCCTGCGCACCGCGCGGCCGGGCCGCTTCGGCCGGGAGATCAGCACATCGATCGCTGCGCATCGACGCCGGGCGGACGATCAAGCAGACTTGCACGCATGGACATCGTTTCGCAGTGGGCCCTCGCCGCGGGCCTCGCCTGGGCCAGCGGGTTTCGCCTGTACGCCGCCGTTTTCATCGTCGGCTTGCTCGGCCGTTACGAGTTGATCGAGTTGCCGGCCGCGCTCGCCGTGGTCGAGCATTCCTGGGTGCTGATCGCGGCCGGCGTCATGCTCGTCGGCGAATTCCTTGCCGACAAGATTCCGGCGTTCGACTCGTTGTGGGACGGCCTCAACACGTTCGTCCGCATCCCGGCCGGCGCCTTCCTCGCCTGGGGTGCAATGGGCGATGCGACGCCGGCCGCACAGTTCAGCGCGGCCCTCGTCGGTGGCTTCATCACGAGCGGCACCCACCTCTTCAAGAGCGGCGGCCGTGCCTTGATCAACGGTTCCCCCGAACCGGTTTCGAACTGGACCGCGAGTTTCAGCGAGGACGGCCTCGTGCTGGTCGGCCTCTGGCTCGCGATCGCGCACCCGTGGCTGTTCCTCGGCCTGCTTGCCGTGTTCCTCGCCCTCGTTGTCTGGCTGTTGCCGAAGCTGTTCCGCCTGTTCGCGCGCATCCTGCGCCGACTGCGCGGACGGACGGCGAGCGGCGACGCGAGCACGGCCTAGACGCGGCCACATCGCCTCAGCGTTCCGAGTGGCCCGCTGCGACACCGCCCTCGCGCGTGAACAGGCCGGGCCGGATCAGGTCGATGAAGGCGCGCGCATCGGCGCCGAGGTACTTGCCCTTGCGCAGGACGACGCCGTAGCTGCGTTGCGGGAAGTAGCGGCGCAGGTTGCGCACGCCGAGCCGTTCGCGGTCGGCGTCGCCGATGCAGATGCCGGTCACGATCGAGATGCCGAGGCCCATCGCGACGTACTGCTTGATGACTTCCCAGCCGCCGACTTCGATCGCGACGTGGTAAGGGACCTTGCGCTTCTGGAACACGAGGTCGACGAGGCGGTAGGTGGTCAGGCGCTTCGGCGGCAGGATCAGTCCGTACGGCGAAAGATCCTCGAGGCTGACCTCGGCCTTCTGCATGAGCGGATGGTCCGGCGGCGTGATCAGCAGCGGGTCGAAGTGGTACAGCGGTTCGTAGGACAGGTCGTTCGGCACGTCGAGCATCGAACCGACCGCGAAATCGACCTCGTCCGAACGCAGCAGGGCGAGGCCATCGATGCCGGTCACGTTGTGCAGGTTCAGGTGGACATCGGGATGGCGCGCGCGGAATGCGGCGACCATGCCGGGCAGCAGGTACTGGATCGTCGCATTGCCGCAGGCGACATCGAGGCCGGGCGGACCGAGTCCCTCGACGCGCGCGCGGAACTGCTCATCGAGGCCATCGAGGCCTTCGACGAGCGGGCGCGCGAGGTCGTACAAGGCCTGGCCCGGCGTGGTCAGCGCGACGCGCCGGCGGCGGCGTTCGAGCAGGACGACCCCGAGTTCCTTCTCGAGTGCGCCGAGTTGCAGGCTGACCGACGGCTGCGACAGGAACAATGCCTCGGCCGCGCGGGACAAGGTGCCGAGCTTGACCGTCGTGCAGAACGCACGCAGCTGCTTGAGCCGGTTCCCTTTGTAATAGAAGCGCGGTTCGATGGTCGGCGCGGATTCGCGCCTGGGTGGCTTCGGCGACCCGATCCTGCGCTTTCGAGCGCCGGTATCGCGTCCAGAGTCGTTCGGCATGGCCAGGAATTTCAGCGACTTGAGACGAGTATTGACATCATCAATGATATGCATTGAAACATTTGCTTTGTCAAATGGAAAGAGGCGGACGTAGCCTGCAGCTCCGTTCCGGAGAGTCCGCATGGCCGCCGCGCTCGAACAGGCGAAGTCGACCGCTACACCGCCCGACATCGAGGTCCGTGGCGATGCCGCGCCTGATCTGCTGACCCCGGCGGCACTCGCCTTCATCGCCGGGCTGCATCGTCGCCACGACGCGCGACGGCGCGCACTCCTGATCGCGCGCGCGCAGCGCCAGGCGCGATTCGATGCGGGCGAGCGTCCCGCTTTCCTTGCCGAAACGGCCGCGATCCGTTCCGGCGACTGGCGGGTCGCACCGATTCCACCGGCCCTGCTCGATCGCCGCGTCGAGATCACCGGCCCGGTCGAGCGCAAGATGATCATCAATGCGCTCAATTCGGGCGCGCGCGTGTTCATGGCCGATTTCGAGGATTCGACCTCGCCGACCTGGGTCAACCTCGTCGAGGGCCAGCGCAACCTGATCGATGCGGTCGCCGGCACGATCGCGTTCCGCTCGCCGGAAGGAAAGCACTACGCGCTCGCGGCCGATCCGGCCGTGCTCGTCGTGCGCCCGCGCGGCTGGCATCTCGAGGAAAAACACCTGCTCGTCGACGGCGAGCGTGTCGCCGCCGCGCTGTTCGACTTCGGCCTGTTCGCGTTCCACAACGCGGCGGCCCTGCATGCGCGTGATCGCGGCCCCTACCTCTACCTGCCGAAACTGCAGTCCCATCACGAGGCGGCGTTGTGGGACGACGTGCTCGTGCACGCCGAGGGGATGCTCGGCCTGCCGGCCGGAACGATCAAGGTCACCGTACTGATCGAGACCTTGCCGGCCGCATTCGAGATGGACGAAATCCTGCACGCGCTGCGCACGCGCATCGTCGGCCTCAATTGCGGGCGCTGGGACTACATTTTTTCCTCGATCAAGACCTTGCGCGGACACCCGGACCACGTGCTGCCCGAGCGTGGCCAGGTCGGCATGACGGCGCGATTCCTCAAGGCCTACAGCGAGCTGCTGATCCGCACCTGCCATCGCCGCGGCGCGCTGGCGATGGGCGGCATGGCCGCCCAGATCCCGATCAGCGGCGACCCGGCCGCGAACGAAGTGGCGCTGGCGCGCGTGCGCGCCGACAAGCGCCGCGAGGCCGAGGCCGGCCACGATGGCACCTGGGTCGCCCACCCGGGCTTGATCCCGGTGGCGCAGGCCGAGTTCGACGCCGTGATGCCCGCCGCGAACCAGCTCGGGCGCCTGCGCGAAGACGTCGTCGTCGACTGCGCCGACCTGCTCGCCGTGCCGGGCGGCACGATCAGCCGCGCCGGCTTCGAGAACAACATCGATGTCTGCGTGCGTTATCTCGCCGCCTGGCTCGACGGCCTCGGTTGCGTCCCGATCCAGCACCTGATGGAAGACGCGGCGACCGCCGAGATCGCGCGCGCCCAGCTCTGGCAATGGCTGCACCACGGCGGCCTCGCCCTCGACGACGGTACGCCGCTCGACATGGCGCTTTTCGACCGTGCGCTCGCGGTCTGCCCCACGCGCGTGCCGGCCAGCGGCCTGCCCGGCCAGGCGCGCATCGGCGAGGCGATCGAGATGCTTGGCGAGATGACCCGCGCCGATTCACTCGCCGACTTCCTGACCATTGCCGCCTATGAACGCCTCGCCTGAACCGGGCACCGGATCACGCCCGCCCCGCCTTCCCTTGAATCCCCGCGTCCCCCGAGGAGCCACGCCATGAACAAGTACACGATGCCGAGCGCCGAACAACTGAAGCTCGACTGGGCCAACCATGCCCGCTGGGCCGGAATCCGGCGCAACTATTCAGCCGAGGACGTCGTCCGCCTGCGCGGCACCGTGCATGTCGAGCACTCGCTGGCCAGGCTCGGGGCCGAGAAGCTGTGGGCGTCGCTGCAGCGCGAACCGTTCGTCAACGCGCTCGGTGCGCTGACCGGCAACCAGGCGATGCAGCAGGTCAAGGCCGGGCTCAAGGCGATCTATCTGTCCGGCTGGCAGGTCGCGGCCGATGCGAACCTGGCCGGGCAGATGTATCCGGACCAGTCGCTGTACCCGGCCGACTCGGTGCCGGCCGTCGTCCGCCGCATCAACAATGCGCTGCTGCGCGCCGACCAGCTCGAGCATGCCGAAGGCAACGACTCGGTTGACTACCTGCAGCCGATCGTGGCCGATGCCGAAGCCGGCTTCGGCGGCGTGCTCAATGCGTTCGAACTGATGAAATCGATGATCGAGGCCGGCGCCGCCGGCGTGCATTTCGAGGACCAGCTCGCCTCGGTGAAGAAATGCGGGCACATGGGCGGCAAGGTCCTCGTGCCGACCCGCGAGGCGGTCGAGAAGCTCAACGCCGCGCGCCTCGCCGCCGACGTGCTCGGGGTGCCGACCCTCATCGTCGCACGCACCGATGCCGAGGCGGCCGACCTGCTGACCAGTGACATCGATGCCAACGACCGCCCGTTCGTCACGGGCGAACGCACGGTCGAGGGCTTCTTCAAGACCCGCAACGGGCTCGACCAGGCGATCAGCCGCGGCCTCGCCTATGCGCCGTTTGCCGACCTCGTCTGGTGCGAGACCGGCAAGCCCGATCTCGAATTCGCCCGCAAGTTCGCCGAAGCGATCCATGCCAAGTTCCCGGGCAAGCTGCTCGCCTACAATTGCTCGCCGTCGTTCAACTGGAAGAAGAACCTCGATGACGCGACGATCGCGCGCTTCCAGCGCGAACTGGCCGCATTCGGCTACCGGTTCCAGTTCATCACCTTGGCCGGATTCCACGCGCTCAACTACTCGATGTTCAACCTTGCCTGGGGCTATGCGCGAAACCAGATGAGTGCCTTCGTCGAACTGCAGGAGGCCGAGTTCGCCGCCGCCGAGCGCGGCTTCACCGCGGTCAAGCACCAGCGCGAAGTCGGGACCGGTTACTTCGACCAGGTCACCCAGGCGATCCAGCAGGGCCAGTCGTCCACGACCGCGCTCAAGGGCTCGACCGAAGAGGAGCAATTCCACGGCGTGCGCAAGAGCGCAGCATGACTTTCGGGTGACTCGACGAAGGCACTCGTACCACTTATGCTTGCCCGCTCAAGAACCCCGCGGTGAAAAGGTCATGTTGAATTCAACAGTCGCAGGCGTCGTCGTCGGCGCATTCCTGCTGTTCAGCTGCGCAGCTGGCGCGGAAGAGGCCAGGACACCGCCGCTCGGGGAAATCCGCGCCCAGCAGGAGCAGATGCGCGGCGACGTGCTGGCCGGCAAGGGCATCTACAAGGAAATGAGTCGCGAGAAGCGCGATGAACTTGCCAGGCGCCAGTCCGACTTGATCGCCCTGCTCGGTGAACACCAGTCACTCGATGAACTCAGCGAAGCCGACAAGACCAGGGCGTTCAATACGCTCGAATGGATCAAGGCGACCGTCACCAACGCCGAAGACGCGCGCGTGGTTTGCGAACGCAAGCGTCCGGTCGGCAGCAACCGTGTGCAGCGCGTGTGTGCGACCGTGGCGGAACGTCGCATCCAGCGTCAATCGGTCGAGGACGGCCTGGTCCAGCGCTCGCTGTGCAATGGCGAGGAGCTGTGCGTCAACGACTAGCTGGCCGCCTCACGTCTGCTTCCCGTCTTCTTCCACAATTTGGAATTCAATCATGTCCAGGTCCATCCATCATCTGATTGCCGGCGCATGCCTGGCCTTGTTTTCGTGCATCGCCTCCGCCGAACAAGCGCCGCCGCCCCTCGGTGAGATCCGCGCGCAGCAGATGCAGCTCCGCAGTGAGGTCATGGCGGGTTCGGGCGCCTTCAAGGAAATGAGCAAGAGCCAGCGCGACGAACTCGTCACGAAGCAGACCGAACTGCTTGACCTGATCGGAAACCGGCAGTCGCTTGCCGACCTCAACGAAACCGAGTTGACCAGGGCGTTCAATTCGCTCGAGTGGATCAAGGCCAGGATCACGCAAGCCGAAGATGAGCAAGTGATCTGCGAACGCAAGCGACCCGTCGGCACCAACCGTGTCATGCGCGTTTGCGCGACCGTGGGCGAGCGGCGCAAGGAAAGGGAATCGGTGGAGAATGGATTGATGTCGCGCCCGATATGCGATGGCAGCGCGACCTGCAGGTCCAACTGATCGACCGGCGTCGGGTAGCTCGCGCCACGCGCCGGCAACGGGACGTGGGGGCGGAGGGAGAGCCCGAACGGGGGAAGAATCCGGGCCTTGCGTTCCGCTGCCGGCGCTGCGCGGGAACCGCGCCTGAGCGCGATACCTGAGGGAAGCCGGCCATCCACAGGCGCCGGTCAACGTCCGAGCATTGCACCGGCGCCTGTCGCCTCGCGCATGGCAAAAGTCATTGTGCGGCGCACTTCATGCTGGCAAGGTGGCGGTTCAGGACCAGTCGGTCCACCGCATGCACAGGACCTCAGGGGGTGCCGTGTCGTCCAGTCCTTCCATCAGCAGCCGGGTGCCGTCCACCGGCGTGCGCGCGCCGCTGCTGCCGCGCGAACTTTCCGATCGCGAACTCGACCTCTTCATCGGCGCCGGCGAACGCCGCGAAGTGCGTCGCGGCGAAGTCATCTTCCGCCGCGGCGAACTCGGCCGCAGCATGTTCGTGGTCGAGTCCGGGCAGATGCGCCTCGAGTTCGGCGACGGCGTGCCGGACAAGCTGATCGGTCCGCGCGAGTTCTTCGGCGAACTGACCCTTTTCATCGGCAACCACACGCGGGTCGCGAACGCGCTCGCAACGGCGCCGACCGTCATGCACGTGATCGAGCAACAGGCGTTCGACCTGCTGCTCGAAAGCGAACCACGCCTGCTCGCCCACTTCATGCGGCGTTCGTTCTCCTACCTCGTGGCGAGCGAGCAGCAACTGATCGCGAGCCTCAAGCGGCGCAACGAAGACCTCATGGTCACCCTCGACTCGCTGCGCCAGACCCAGACCCAGCTCAGCACGGCGCAGCGACTCGTGCAGACCGACGAACTGACCGGCCTGTGCAACCGACGCGGGCTTTACATGTACCTCGAACGGCTCGATGAAACGCGCCTGCCGGGCACCGTGCTCGGCCTGCTGCTGATCGACATCGACCGCTTCAAGCAGATCAACGATCGCTGCGGCCATCTCGTCGGCGACCAGGTCCTGCGCGCGATCGCCGAGGAAGTGCAGAACGCGGCCTCGCCGTGCGACCTGCCGTGCCGCCTCGGCGGCGACGAATTCGCCCTGCTGAGCCAGGTCACCGGGGCCGAGGAACTTCACGCGCGGGCGAGCCAGATCGTCAGTGCGGTGCGTTCGCTGCGCTTCCCGATCGCCGCCGACAGCCTCAGTGTCAGCGTCAGCATCGGCGCCCAGTTGTGCACCCGCGAGAATGACTGGGCGGTCTGGTACAGCGATGCCGACTGCCTGCTCTACGAAGTGAAGGGCCAGGGCGGCGACGGCTTCCGCGCACCGATCTGAAACGAGGCGGCGCGATCGCGTCCGCGCGCGGCGTGATCAGTGCACCCAGCGCCCGCCGCGCCGGCGCGGCGGCGTGCGCGGGGTCGTTTCGCCGATGCGCGACTGCTCGTCCGCGGTGACCGGGTGCTCGCGCCAGTAGCCGGCGACCGCATCGACCGAATCGGGGATGCGGGCGATGCACTCGTCGTACTCCTCGTCGGTCAGCGGCGCGAAATCGGCATCACTTTCGAACACCTCGTCCTCGATCGACAACGCGATGATCGGGCCGAGGTGTTGCATGAGGTCCGAATCGTGGCCGAGCCGCGACTCCCAGGCTGCGGCGCGCATGTCGATCCCGCGGCTGAAGCCCTCGCACCAGCCGCGCGAGGTGAACGCGGTGCTGCCGTCGTCGGTGTCGAGCTCGCCGAGGATCGGCTCGTACGCACCGGTTTCGATCTCGAGCAGGACCGAGTCGTTGAGGCGGGCGAGCAGGGTCAGCACGCGCCGGCCTTCCTCGGCGTCGGCGAACGGTTCGTGCAGCACCTCGGGCAGCCATTCGTCGGGCTTCGGTGGCACCGGTCCGATCGCGAGCGAGGTAAGGAAACCGTGCACGCCGTCGAGCAGCAGGCGCTCCTCGTCGGCATGCGCGCGCAGGAACTGGTCGAGTTCCTCGAGTTCGGCGTCGGCGAGCGACGCAGGCCAGTCGGATTCAGACATCGGCAAGCTCCAGCAGGACCGGGGCATGGTCGGAAGGTCGTTCCCAGCCACGCGGCGTGCGGTCGATGGTGGCGGCGCGCGCCCGCGCCTTCAAGGGTTCCGAGGCGAGCACGAGGTCGATGCGCAGGCCGAGGTTGCGCCGGTAGGCGGCCTGCCGGTAATCCCACCACGAATACTGCCCCGCGCTGTCGTCGAACAGGCGGTAGCTGTCGACGAGTCCGAGGTCGGTGATCCGCCGCAGCGCCTCGCGTTCGGGCGTCGAGCAGAGGATCCGTTCATGCCAGGCCACGGGGTCGTGCACGTCGCGGTCATCGGGCGCGATGTTGAAGTCGCCCATCACGATCAGGCGCGGGTCGTTGCGCAGCTCGCCCTCGAGGAAGCGCGTGACCTTGGCCAGCCAGTCGAGCTTGTAGGCGTACTTCTCGCTGCCGACCTCCTGGCCATTGACGACGTAGAGGTTCGCGATGCGCACCTCGCCGACCGTCGCCACGAGCACGCGCCGCTGGGGGTCGTCGAGGCCCGCGATATCGGTGACGACATCCTCGATCGGCTGCCGCGCGAGCAGGGCCACACCGTTGTAGGTCTTCTGGCCCGAGAAACACACCTCGTAGCCGAGCGCCTCGAGCACCGCGCGCGGGAACCTGGCGTCCTCGAGCTTGGTTTCCTGCAGGGCGAGCACGTCGGGCCCGGCCAGCGCACACCATTGCTCGACGTGGGCGAGCCGCACGTTCAGCGAATTGACGTTCCACGACGCATACTTCATCGCCCGAGTGTAGCGGACGCGCCGCAGGCCTCGCCGCGCCGGGCGGCATTCCGAGGAACCGAGAACATGAGCACGATCGACCTGCGCAGCGACACCGTGACCCGCCCGACCGCCGCGATGCGCGCGGCGATGGCTGCGGCCGAGGTCGGCGATGACGTCTACGCAGAAGACCCGAGCGTGCAGGCGCTCGAACGCCGCCTCGCCGACGACCTCGGTTTCGGCGCCGGCCTGTTCGTGCCGAGCGGTACCCAATCGAACCTGTGCGCCTTGCTCGCGCATTGCCAGCGCGGGGACGAATACCTCGTCGGCATGGAGGCGCACACCTACAAGTACGAAGGCGGCGGCGCGGCCGTGCTCGGCTCGATCCAGCCGCAGCCGATCGTGCACGCGGCGGACGGGACGCTGCCGCTCGACGCGCTCGCCGCCGCGGTGAAGCCCGACGACGCGCATTTCGCGCGCACGCGCCTGCTCGCGCTCGAGAACACCTGGCATGGCCGCGTCCTGCCGCAATCCTACGTTGTCGCCGCCACCGACTGGGCGCGTTCGCGTGGACTGGCCGTGCACCTCGACGGCGCGCGCCTGTTCAATGCGGCCGTCGCCAGTGGAAAGCCGCCGCGCGAACTTGCCGCGCCATTCGACAGCGTCTCGGTCTGCCTGTCCAAGGGCCTCGGCGCGCCGGTCGGTTCGGTCCTGCTCGGCAACGACGCCGTGATCGCCGCGGCGCGGCGCTGGCGCAAGATGCTCGGCGGCGGCATGCGCCAGTCGGGCCTGCTCGCGGCCGCGGGCCTGCATGCGCTCGATCATCACGTTGCCAGGCTCGCCGACGACCATGCGCGCGCGCAGCGGCTTGCCGACGGACTTGACCGGCTGCCGGGGCTCGCCGTGATCGGCTGCCATACGAACATGGTCTTCATCGACGTGCCGCGCGAGCGCCTGCGTGCGCTTGATGCGCACCTGCGCGACTGCGGCGTGCGCGCGAGCATCGGCTACCTGCCGAGCGTGCGGCTGGTCACCCATCTCGACGTGGACGACGCGGCGATCGATCAGGCGATCGCGGCGTTCGCGCGATTCTTCACCTGAGCGGCGCTCAGGCCGCGCTCGCTCCACCGAGCGGCGGCATCGTCGGATCGCCGCGCTGGCGCGTTTCCTCGAGGCGCGGGGCGAGCCGCATCAGCGCCTCGACCGATTCGCACATGCTGCGCGCGATCTCGCTCTCGCCCATGATCGTCGCGTCGGCACCGGCCTTGAGCAGGTAGGCCACTTCCTCGTCGGAATGCGCGCGCGCGAGGATCGCGATGCCGGGGTTCGCCTCGCGCGCCTGCTTGATGATCGGGCCCGCCTCGAGCGTCTGCGGAATCGCGACGAGCAAGCCACGTGCGTGGTCGGGATTCGCATCGGCGAGCACATTCGGCGCGACCGCATTGCCGAGGATGCACGGAATGCCGAGCTTGCGCGCCTCGATGCAATCGTCGCGGTCCGATTCGATCAGCACGAGCGGTACGCCAGCCGCGTGCAGCGCCCGACCCACCCGCGACCCGACCCGACCGAAGCCGATCAGGATGATGTGGTTGGCGGCCGGAATCGCCGCGCGATCGGGCAGGAAGTCATCCTCGGCGGCGTCCTGCGCACGCGCGTTCTCGGCCGCCTGCTGTGCTTCGCGCCGTGCCGACCAGCGATCGAGGGCGACGAACAGCATCGGGTTGACGATCATCGAGATCAGCGCGCTGGCGAGGATCAGGTTGCGTGCCTCCTCGCTGAGCAGGCCGAGGCTCACGCCGAGCGCGGCGAGGATGAACGAGAATTCGCCGATCTGGGCGAGAGCGACCGCGATCGTCAGCGCGGTTGCGTTCGGGTGGCCGAACAGGCGCACGATGAGCCATGCGCCGAATGACTTGCCGACCGTGATGATGAGGAACGCGCACACGATCGCGATCGGCTGCTCGATGATGATCGCGGGATTGAACAGCATGCCGACCGCGACGAAGAACAGCACGGCGAACGCATCGCGCATCGGCAGCGAATCGTTGGCCGCCTCGTGGCTGAGCTTGGACTCGTTGAGGACGACGCCGGCGAGGAACGCGCCGAGCGCGAACGAGACATCGAACAATGCCGAGGACATGTAGGCGACGCCGAGCGAGATCGCGAGCACGGCGAGGGTGAACAGTTCGCGCGAACCGATGCTGGCCGTGCGCTCGAGCAGCCACGGGATCACGCGCCGGCCGACCGCGAACATGAGGACGACGAACAACGACACCTTCGCGACCGTCCAGACCAGCGCCTTGAGGATGTCGAGCGTCGCCGGCGAGGCACCGTCGGGCATGCGCCCGCCGAGCAGGCCGGAAACGGCCGGCAGCATGACCAGCACGAACACCGTGATGAGGTCCTCGACGATCAGCCAGCCGATCGCGATGCGTCCGCGGTTCGTTTCGAGCAGGCGGCGTTCCTCGAGCGCGCGCAGCAGCACGACCGTGCTCGCGACCGACAGGCAGATGCCGAAGATCAGGCCGGCGCCCCACGACCAGCCGAGCGCCCAGCCGAGCAGCATGCCGAGTCCGGTCGCGATCGCGATCTGGACGAGCGCGCCGGGCACCGCGATCTTGCGGACCGACAGCAGGTCGCCGAGCGAGAAATGCAGGCCGACCCCGAACATCAGCAGGATCACGCCGATCTCCGAAAGCTCGTGGGCGAGCGAGGCATCGGCGACAAAGCCCGGCGTATACGGTCCGACGACGATGCCGGCGACCAGATAGCCGAAGATCGGCGACAGTCGCAGTCGTTGGGCGAGCATCCCGAACACGAAAGCCAGCACCAGCCCGCCGACGAGCATCGCGATCAGGGGCGTGTGATGGGGCATCCAGCATCCTCGGTTTCGGGCGTGGCCCGCGGGGATGGAGAACTATAACAGTCGCATTCATCGCGGCATGCGCACGCCGCATGCGCCGCAAGCCAGGTCGGCCAGCGAGCGCCGCAGTCCTTGCCCGTGGCGACCGCCGGGCGACGTTCGATGAAGACAAGAAAAAGGCCGCGGCGCTCGTCGCGCCGCGGCCCGGTAACGGCCCGGATCGATCAGTCGGCGCGGCTGATCGTGAAGCCGCCGAAGCTGATGCCGAGCGCGACGCCTTCACCGACCCCGGCAAGGGCAAGCGACACCGTGCCCTTGGTCAGGACCTGGGCCGTACCGGCCTTGCCGAGCGCTGCGCTCGCATCGCCCTGGGCGTAGGTGCCGAGGATGTCGTTGATCGCGTGCACGTCGGTGAACGTGCCGGTTCCGTTGTCGATGTGCGACTTGCCGACCGTCAGGCCGGCGCCCTTGGCCGAAATCAGGACATCCATCGATTGCCCGTTCTCGCAGGTGACCCTGCCGGTGCCTTCGGCATGCTTGAAGATCGCCGACCAGCCGGTCAGGCTGAACTTCATTTCGCAATCGAGCTGGGCCTGTGCCTGCGCGGCGGGCGCGGCCATGCCGGACAATGCGATCGCAAGGGCCGTGGCCGACAAACCGGTAACGAGT
Source organism: uncultured Dokdonella sp. (assembly GCA_964587775.1). Classification (GTDB taxonomy): domain Bacteria; phylum Pseudomonadota; class Gammaproteobacteria; order Xanthomonadales; family Rhodanobacteraceae; genus Dokdonella. Next base: position 22,710 of record CAZPLY010000002.1, on the reverse strand, counting down.
CGTTTCATGACGGCATCTCCTTTCAAGGGGCGCCAAGTGTCGATCACGAAAGCTGAATGCAGGATCGAATGCCGCGCGCGCCGTTCAGCCTCCGCTGAGGATCAGAGCCAGTCGCGCAATGTCGCCCAGCGTGCGCGCTTGTGCGCGCGCGACAGCGAGGCGTTGGCCGGGCTCGTCGAGGGCAATTCGAGCACGGTGATGCGCGCGCGCGCCGCCGCGTCGAGCCGCGGCACGACATGGCGATGGAACAACTGGCGTGCCTTGCCGCCATTGAGCGCGATCGCATGGATCAGCGGATGGCGTTCAAGCAGACCTGCGATGTCGTTCACGACGACGCTCGCCCCGACGATGCGGCTGTCGAGGCTGCCTTCGCGTTCGCAGGATTCGAGCACGTCCCAGATGCCGATGCCGAGTGCCTGCAGGCGCGCGATGCGTTCGCCATAGGCGAGCCCGGGTCCGGCATCGAACAACTCGCCCATCAACGGCCAGAACAGGTTCTGCGGGTGTCCATACGACTGCTGCAAGGCCAGCGAACGCACGCTCGGCGCCGTGCCGAGCACGAGCACGCGGCAGCCTGCGGCGACCTGCGGCGGGAAACTCTCGACGCGGGCGGATCGGGTGTTCGTCTGCATCGAGAGGATGGCGAGCGGGGCAATGCATGCAGCAGACCGCAGCGGCGATGAACGGTGTGCAACGCGAACTTCGGGTTAACGTGCTGCGAACCGCGATTTTCCAGACCGCCCGCTAGCGTGGTCGACGCGACAACGATCGGGACTGCAGCCGGATCGCTGGCGCAATTCCTACCAACACGAGGTAAACGACCATGAACCAGGACATCATCCAGGGCAAGTGGGCGCAGCTCAAGGGCTCGATCAAGCAGAAGTGGGGCAAGTTGACCGACGACGATCTGGACCGTCTCGATGGCAACCAGCAATACCTGTCGGGCAGGCTGCAGGAGCGCTACGGCTGGGCCAAGGAGCGCGCCGACGACGAGATCCGCACGTTCGAGCGCTCGTTGCACTGACGCGTAACGCCCCTTCCCGATCCAGCGCGCGCAAGCGCACTCGCCGGGGTCGCGCACCCGCGCGGCTCCGGCACACCATCAGGCGGATCAGCCCGACGGCGTCGGCAGGAACTTCGCCGCATCGTAGCCGCCCACCTCGAACACAAGCGTGCGCTTCTCGCGGCCCTTCTCGGCGACGTCGATCGCGACGACGCGGGCCTTTCCGAGTTTCGCGATGAAGGCCTTGTCTTCCTCGATGAAGATCGCGGGCTCGCCGGTCGGCGGAATGCTCGCGAGCAGGCTCGTCGGCGCTTCGTCATCGAAACGCATGCTGATCCGGCACGTCTTCGCACAGGTGAAGCCCGGCTCGTTGCCGTACAGGAACACGCTCTGTCCCCATTCGGTGTGCCGGCGCAGGACGAGGCGCACGCGCTCGCGGCCGGCCGGTTCGGCGTCGCGTGCATGGATCGAAGCCGTGCTCTGCCGGCCACCGCCCATCGGCGCGACCTGGTAGGCCCACAGCCGCGCGAGACGACGGCCTTCGGTCTCGGCCGTCGCCTTCGTGCGCAGCTCGTCGATCGCTTCTCGCACACTCGCCGCTTCGGGGCTTTCCGGAAAACTCTCGAGGATGCCTTCACCGAGCGGAACGGCGAGTTCGGCATTGCCGGCATCGAGCATCTGCTTGTAGAGCTCGAACTGCTGGGCCGCGGACGGGCCGCGCGGCGCGGCTTGCGCCGGCGGCGGTGGCGGCGCGGACCCCGAGCAGGCGACGAGCATCAGCAGCAACGAAACAGTAGCGAGGGAAGCGCGAGCGGACATCGGCGTACCGGCAGTGGCCCATCGGATCGCGCGACTATAGCCGATCGCTCAATGGCGACGACACGGGTCGCGTCCGAGGTTTCGATCGTAGGTCGACACGTTATCGTCGTGCTCGCGTCCGTCGCGTCCCGGCGAGCGCATGCGCCTGCAGGCATCGCTGCGCGGGATGGGCGTGCCGCGCACGCGGTCGCTGTTGCCGTCGCCGCGCTCGGCCGAACGGCCGCGGCGTGGTATCGAAGACGGGCACGCCGAGTGGCGATAGAACAGCGCACCCTCCGCGCTGCGGCATTCGAACGACTGCAGTTCGCGCGCGGCCGGCGCGCGTCGCGTGGTGGTCCGGGGCGTGCGCGCTTTCGGCTTCGGTGCGGCCGGGGCCGGTGCTGCGACGGGTGCCGCGGGCAGGACCAGGTCGATCCGCTGCGACTGCTGCGCGCGCGCGCATGGCGTCTGCTGGAACGCGACCGGGCCGTCACCTCCGCTGCACTTGTAGATCGTCTGCGCCGGCGCGGCTGCGCTCGCGCCGAACAATGCGAGCGCGAGCGCGCAGCGGCATGCAACCGGTCCGAAGCAATCGGCGTTCATGAGGCGGCCCTCCGAAAGGGACGCCATGATCTCGAGGCAGGCCGCCGTGCGGGATCGGCGAAAGCCGGCGGATCGTGTAGGAAAATGCCGCATCCCACGCAGGCAATCTCGTCGTCTGCACAGGCGGCTGTCGCGGAAGCTGCCCTGAATCGCGCAGATCAGGCAGCAAGGCCGATAGGTGCTCACGCCGGTACCGCGTTGCCTGCCGCCAGTTTCATTACAATGGCACGCTGCATCACGGGAACCTGGCATGTCGTATCCGCATACCCGCCTGCGCCGCATGCGTCGCGATGCGTTCTCGCGCGCGCTCATGCGCGAGACCGTGCTGACGCCGGCCGACCTCATCATGGTCGCGTTCGTCATCGAAGGCCGCGCGAAGCGCGAGCCGATCGCCTCGATGCCGGGCATCGAGCGCGTCTCGATCGACGAGCTGCTGGCCATCGCCGATACCTGCGTCGAGCTCGGCATCCCGGCGCTGGCCCTGTTCCCGGCGCCCGGCGATGCGGTCAAGAGCGATGACGCACGCGAGGCATGGAATCCGGAAGGCCTGTTCCAGCGCGCCGCACGCGCGCTCAAGGCGCGCCATCCCGGGCTCGGCCTGATCGGCGACGTCGCGCTCGATCCGTACACGACGCACGGCCAGGACGGCCTCATCGACGAGACCGGCTATGTCGTCAACGATGCGACGGTCGCCGCACTGGTCAGGATGGCCGTCGCGCAGGCCGAGGCCGGCTACGATTTCGTCGCACCGTCGGACATGATGGACGGGCGCATCGGCGCGATCCGTGCCGCGCTCGAGGCAGCCGGCCATGTGCACACGCGCATCCTCGCCTATTCGGCCAAGTACGCCTCGGCCTTCTACGGTCCGTTCCGTGACGCAGTCGGGTCGGCCGGCAGCCTCGGCAAGGGCGGCAAGCACACCTACCAAATGGATGTCGCCAACAGCGACGAGGCGCTGCGCGAGGTCGAACTCGATCTCGCCGAAGGCGCCGACGTCGTCATGGTCAAGCCGGGGCTCCCCTATCTCGATGTCGTGCGCCGCGTGAAGGACCGCTTCGGTGCGCCGACCTTCGTCTACCAGGTCAGCGGCGAATACGCGATGCTCAAGGCGGCCGCGCAGAACGGCTGGCTCGACGAGCGCGCGGTCGTGCTCGAGGCGCTGACCGCGATCAAGCGCGCGGGCGCCGATGCGATCCTGTCCTACCATGCGATCGACGCCGCGCGCTGGTTGCGCGAGACCTGAACCACACGGGGAGTGCCGCATGAAACTCGGCGATGAAGACAGCATCGCGCCACCGTTCGCGGCGGTCGCCCAAGGTCATTACGCGGTGTTCGGCAAGCCGATCGCGCATTCGCTGTCGCCGCGCATCCATGCCGCATTCGCGCGCCAGTCGTCGGTCGAACACGCGTACCACGCGATCGAAACCTCGCTCGAGGAATTCGTCGCCGCGCTCGCGCGTTTCGCCGATGCCGGCGGGCGCGGCGCGAACGTCACGTTGCCGCTCAAGCAGCATGCCGCACACCTCTGCCTGAGCCTGAGCGAACGCGCGCGGCGTGCCGACAGCGTCAACACGCTCGTGCGCAAGGGCCACGGCTGGCATGGCGACACGACCGATGGCGCCGGGCTCGTGCGCGACATCACCGGACGCCACCAGCTCGACCTGCGCGAACGCCGCACGCTGCTGCTCGGAGCCGGTGGCGCGGCGCGCGCGGTCGCATTCGCACTGCTCGATGCCGGCATCGCCGAACTCACGATCGCGAATCGCACGCCGGAGCGCGCCGATGCACTGGCCGATGCGATCGGCATGCCCGAGCGCGTGCACACACGCTACTGGAACGATCTCGGCGAATGGGGCAGTTTCGACCTCGTCGTCAATGCGACCGCGGCCGGCCATGCCGATGCCACGCTGCGCCTGCCCTCGTCGCTGCTGTCATCACGGACACTCTGTTACGACCTGTCCTACGGCAAGGCCGCGTTCGGCTTCCTCGCCTGGGCCCGCAGCGTCGGTGCGGGCCACGCGATCGACGGCCTCGGCATGCTCGTCGAACAAGCCGCCGAAGCATTCGAGCTGTGGCACGGCCAACGCCCCGACACAACCGCGATCTACGCGGAACTGCGTGCCTACATTCCCGGCGATGCCGAAGACTAGGCGAGCGCAGGGTCGCCGATGCCGGTAATGGAATGTCGCCACGGCTGCGGCGCCTGCTGCATCGCGTCGTCGATCAGCTCGCCGATTCCGGGCATGCCGCACGGCAAGCCGGCCGGCGTGCGCTGCGTGCAGCTGACCGCCGACAATGCCTGCGCGATCTTCGGCCAGCCTGGGCGTCCGGTAGTCTGCTCGAGCCTGCGGCCTTCGGTCGCGATGTGCGGCGGTTCGCGCGAGGAAGCGCTGCGCGGACTGATCCGTCTCGAAGCCGAGACGGTTCCCGCGCCGACCTGATCGGCCCTGCGCACGATGGCTCAGCGCGTCGGCGCTGCACTGTCGGCGAGATAGCCATCCTTGAGCTTCACATACTGCCGCGCCGAGTAGTACAGGCGTTCGATCTCGCCGTCGGTCAGCATGCGCACGCGGCGGGCCGGGTTGCCGATCCAGAGCTCGCCTTCGCCGATGCGCTTGCCCGGCGCGACGACCGCGCCGGCACCGATCATGCTGTGCTTGCCGACCTCGACGCCGTCGAGCACGGTCGCATTGATGCCGATCAGGATCGCATCGGCAATCGTGCAGGCGTGCACGATCGCGCCGTGGCCGATCGTGACGTCGTCGCCGATCAGCAACGGCGTGCCGCCCGGCGTGTACGGGCCGTCGTGGGTCACGTGCAGCACGGCGCCGTCCTGCACGTTGCTGCGCGCGCCGATCCGGATGCGGTGGACGTCGCCGCGGGCGACCGCGCACGGCCAGAACGAGGCGTCATCGCCGAGCTCGACGTCGCCGATCACGACGGCGGCCGGATCGATCCAGACCCGGTGGCCGATGCGGGGCAGGACGCCGTTCCAGGCTCGGATGTTCATGGGCAAGGGCGTGCTCGATTTCGGATCGTCGATTCTAGTGGGCTTCAAACGCGCGGGCGATCGCGCCGGGATGCCGGCTGGTGCGTTTCGGGATCGGACCCCAAGCGAAGCGCGCGGCGCTAAGATGGCGCATGGATTCCACTCCAGCCATCGATCTCGACGACTTGCTCGCCCGCCAGCGGGCGGCGTGGCGCATGGCGACGCCCGGCCTCGCGCAACGCCTGCGCGACCTCGGCCACCTGCGTGAAGCGGTGCGCCGGCATCTGCCCGGTCTCGTCGCCGCGATGAGTGCCGATTTCGGACGTCGTTCGACCCATGAAAGCCTGCTGACCGACGGCATGACGGTCCTGCACGAAATCGATCATGTGCGCCGGCGGCTGACGCGCTGGGTGCGCCCGCGCCGCCGCCTCGCCGACTGGATGTTCCTGCCCGCGCACACCGAAGTGCAGTACAAGCCGCTCGGCGTCGTCGGCGTCATCGCACCGTGGAACTACCCGGTCAATCTGGCCCTGATTCCGCTGATCTCGGCGATCGCGGCCGGCAACCACGTCATGCTCAAACCGTCCGAGCACACGCCGCGCACGTCCGAGCGCCTGCGCGAACTGCTCGCCGAAGTGTTCCCCGAGGAACGGGTCGCGACCGTGCTCGGCGACGCCGACCTCGCCGCGCGCTTCGCCGCGCTGCCGTTCGATCACCTGTTCTTCACCGGCTCGACCGCGGTCGGTCGCAAGGTCATGGCCGCTGCCGCACGCAACCTCGTGCCGGTCACCCTCGAGCTCGGTGGCAAGTCGCCGGCGATCGTCGCGCCGGGCTATCCGATCGAGACTGCGGCTGCGCGCATCGCGGCCGGCAAGCTGCTCAATGCCGGCCAGACCTGCATCGCGCCCGACTACGTGCTTGTGCCGGAAACGCAGCAGGCCCCGTTCGTCGCCGCGCTGCGCGCCTACATCGCCCGCCACTATCCGCAACTGACCGACTCGGCCGATTACACGAGCATCCTCAACGCCGGTCATTACGCGCGTCTCGAGGCGCTCGTCGAAGAGGCGCGCGCGGCCGGCACCGAGGTCGTGAGCTTGCCCGACCCCGGCGCGCATGATCGCGAGCGGCGCATCTTCGCGCCGACCGTGCTCGTCGATCCGCCACCGGACCTGCGCGTGATGGACGAGGAAATCTTCGGCCCGGTCCTGCCGGTGATCGGCTATCGCGACATCGACGACGCGATTGCCTACGTCGCCGCGCGCCCGCGGCCGCTCGCGCTCTACCATTTCGACCATGACCGCAAGCGCACGCGGCACGTGCTCGCCGGCACGATCGCCGGCGGTGTCACGGTCAACGATGCCGTGCTGCACGTCGCCCAGAGCGAGCTGCCGTTCGGCGGCGTCGGTCCGTCCGGCATGGGCCACTACCACGGTCACGCCGGCTTCCTCGCGTTCTCCAAGCAGATGCCCGTGATGTACCAGGCGCGCTGGTCGTCGATGGCCCTGCTGCGTCCGCCGTACCGGCGGCTGGCCGACGTCGTCACGAAGTTCCTGACCCGCTGAGGCGTGTCGGTCGACCGCAACGCTTCAGGCTTGCGCTGCTATCGTCCGCCCTCACGTCGCTGGGTGCCGTCGTCGTTGTCACGGCGCCCGTCCCGTCGCGCAGGATCCGCCCGAGCATGAAGAAGTCCGAATACATTCCCGCGCAGCGCGGCCAGCCGTCGACGGCCGAGGACATCGCCCAGCGCATCTCGCGCCACCTGATCGAATTGCTCAGTCGCGTGCCGGGCACCGAGGAGACGCTGGCCAGCGATCCCGCCATGCGGGCGCGCGCGGTCGCCAAGTCCGGCGCGAACAAGGCCGCGCTCGCGGCCGGCACGCTGGCCCTGCCGCCGGGTCCGCTCGGCTGGCTGACGATCGTGCCCGAGCTCGTCGCGATCTGGCGCATCCAGGCGCAGATGGTCGCCGATCTATCCGGCGTGTTCGGCGTCAATGCACGCCTCAATCGCGAGCAGATGCTGTACTGCCTGTTCCGCCACGCCGCCGCGCAAGCGGTGCGTGACCTCGTCGTGCGCGTCGGCGGACGCCTGATCGCGCAGGACGTGCCGCTGCGGGTGTTCGAGCGGGTCGCCCATGCGGTCGGCGTGCGCGTCAGCAAGCGCCTGATCGGCGGCGGCATCGCGCGCTGGTTGCCGCTGGTCGGCGCGGTCGGCGTCGGCGCCTATGCCTGGTACGACACGCGCCAGGTCGCGCGCACCGCGATCAAGCTGTTCGGCACGAGCCGCGCCTCGACGGTCGATGCGGTGCTCGCCGCGATGGAAGCCGAGGACGCCGCCGTCGTCGCCGAAAGCGCGCCCGACGAGGACCGCCAGCGCGCCTAGGCGCCGCGCCGCGCATGCAATGCGCATGCCTGCAGCCGCGACGCGTTCCGCGCCGGAACGATCGCGCGCGCAGTGGTTGAAACTGCGCACAAACAGGAGAAAGATACCTTTTCCCCCGCCAGGACGGGCGTGGGTCGACCGATCACGGCACGCGTGCTGCCGCCGACGGGCTCCGCGCGACACGAGGTGATCGCGCACGGCACGCGGGCGGGCGCACCGGGGGTTGCGCCTCGCATTCCCGAATGACATTCAAGGAGAACGTCATGCCAAGGCAACCCGCAATCTGCATCGACCGCGTCCTGCCGGCGCAGCTGATGCGCCACCAGCACACCGTGCGCCGCGCCGGCGCGACGCGCGCGATCATGCCGATCGACAAGATGTGGATGAACGGCACGACGCTGCGCGTGCGCTTCATCGGCGGCAGCGCGGGCGAGCGCGCGAAGGCGAAGGAACAGGCGCTGTGGTGGACGCAGCACGCGAACCTGAAGTTCGAGTTCGGCAATGCCGCCGACGCCGAACTGCGCGTCGCGTTCGACGCCGATGACGGCGCCTGGTCCTATGTCGGCACCGACAACCGCAGCATCCCGTTCGACCAGCCCACGATGAACCTCGGCTTCCTCGACGGCGGTACCGCCGCGCACGAGTTCGGCCATGCGATCGGCCTCGCCCATGAACACCAGAATCCGCAAGGCGGCATCGCCTGGAACGAAGCGAACGTGATCGCGGACCTGTCGGGTCCGCCGAACAACTGGGACGAGGCAACGATCCGCCACAACGTGCTCGCCCGCTACGCCGTGAACCAGATCAGGGGCACGCGTTTCGATCCCGAGTCGATCATGCTGTACTTCTTCCCGGCCAGTTGGGTGCAGGGCGGGACCGGCACGACCGCGAACGACGTGCTCTCGGCGCTCGACGCGGCTTTCATCGCGAGCGCGCAGGCCTATCCGCGCACGGCATCGACCGTCGACGACGCGACCGTGGTCAAGGTCGGCGCAGCGCGTCGCACGCAGGCCCGCATCGGCAAGGCCGGCGAGGAGGACCTGTTCGCATTCGAGGTGACGCGCGGCGGCCGCCACACGATCGACACGCGCGGCCCGACCGATGTGGTCATGAAACTGTTCGGTCCCGACAGCCCGACGAGCCTGATCGCGGAGGATGACGACAGCGGCGTCGGCACGAATGCGCGGATCATCGTCGATCTCGTCCCAGGCCGGTATTTCGTCCAGGTGCGCCATTACGACCGCAGTCGCGGCAAGGGCGACTACAGCCTCGGCGTGCGCCGGGCGGCTTGAGCGCGGCCCGCTGGCCCGGCCGCTGCATCGCCGGCATCACTCGGCGATGTAGCGCCAGGGCTGGTCGGCTGCGGCGCGGCGCCAGATCGTGAAGAACGGGATCGTCGCGGGCGTTTCCGCGTCGGCGGGCGGTGCGTTTCGCCGGATCGTGCCGATCGTCACACCGAGATCGCCGCTGTCGGCGACGATGACGCGGTCGGGCGTCCACGCGAGGCTGGAGCCGCCCGGCGCTTCGCCGGCCCCGACCGCACGTCCGATCGCAGCGGCGCCGACGACGAATCCGGCATCGTCCGGACCACCCATGTTGACTGCGTCGGCACTGCCATGGCGCGCGAACGCTGCGGCGAGGCCGATCACCTGTGCCTCGTCCGAGAACGCGCGCTCGATCGCGTCGAGTTCTTGCGCATGGCGCGCACGAGTCGCCGCATCGACCGGCTTTTCGTCGAGACGATCCGGCACGACTGCCGGCATCATCGCCAGCGGTCCGGTCGCGGTCGGCGGCCGGCGTGCGCGCTTGTAGGCGACGACGCGCCAGCCCGCCGCTTCGCGTACCCAGTAGGCGAGGTACTTGAGCGGAACGAGGCTGCCGTCGGCCTTGTGCAGGCGCATCGTTCCGAACGTGAAACCGTGGCGGCCGTCGGCGGAAATCGCGACGCGGGCCGGCGTCCATTCGATGCGCGCGCCGGCATTGTCCGCATTCGCCGCGAGTGCGGCGGTCGCCGCCGCCTTGCCGCGTGCGAACGTGCGGCCGGTCGGCATCGTGACGTCCTCGGCGAACTGCGCGGACAGGCCGGTGACGGCATCGGTCCGCATACTCGATGCGGAGAACGCGCGATCGGTCTCGAGCAGGTCCGCGGCAATCGCCTGCGGCGGCGCCGACACTTGCGCGTGCGCGCTTGACGGCGCGCCCGCGAACGCGATCAGCGCAAACAACCAGGCGCCAGGCATTTGCCGGTCCATTCGATGCTCCGATGATCGCGATGGTGCGCCGAGCATGCGCTGCCGGCGCCCGCCCGGCGCAGTGGCGCAAGTCACGCGTCGCCGCAATCCGGCCGTCGAAGGGCGGCTTCGATCCTGGGCGGTTGCGCAGAACGACCGCGCCCAGGCCGCGGCTTCGACCATGACGTCTGGCTGTCGCCGACCGGCGCGTGCGGGAACAAGCTGGCGTGCCGCGGGGTCCGAGAAATCCCTCCGTCAGGCTTGCGGCGATCGGTCGCATCCCGATATTATTGAACTCTTCGGTGTTGATATTGATGGACGGTCCGCATGGATTCCGCCGCACTCCCTCTTGCGCAAGCGCAAGCCATTCGCCGTGCCCGGCACGGTGACACGCCGGCTCGCGCACTCGCACTGATCGGACTGCTTGCACTCGGTGGCTGCGCGGTCGGCCCCGATTTCCGCGCACCGGCGGCGCCACCGGCGGGTGCGCAGGTCGAGGTTCCGGCGCAGACCGCCTCGGCACCCGTGCCGACCGGTGACGCGCAGCGCTTCCTCGCCGACAGCCCGGTGCCGACGCGCTGGTGGCGGCAGTTCGCGAACGAGGAACTGGACCGCCGGATCGAACAGGCGCTCGCCCACAGTCCGACGGTCGCCTCGGCCCAGGCCGCATTGCGCCAGGCGCAGGAAAGCCTCGCGGCCGCGCGCGGTCCGCTGCTGCCTTCGCTCGATGCGAACCTCGGCGCGAACCGGCAGAACGGACTCGCCGCCGGCGTGCCAGGTGCCTCGCCGTTCACGGTCCAGCACGCCTCGGTCGGCGTCGCCTATACGCTCGACCTGTTCGGCGGCGTGCGGCGCGGCGTCGAGGCACAGTCGGCGGTCACCGACCTGCAACGGTACCTGCTCGAAGGCACCTACCTCAGCCTTGCCGCGAATGTCGCCACGACGAGCTTCCGCGAAGCCTCGCTACGCGCGCAGATCCTCGCCACCGAGCAGATCGCTGGCCTCTACGACCAGCAACTCGAACTGATCGTGCGCCAGGTCGAGACCGGCGTGAAATCGCAATCGGACGTCCTGATCGCGCAGAGCCAGCTCGCCACCGCGCGTGCCGAACTGCCGGAACTGCGCAAGGCCCTCGCCCGGACGCAGACCCAGCTCGCGGTCTATCTGGGCCGGTTCCCGGCTGAAGCCGAACTCGCCGCGCTCGATCTCGATGCGCTGACCTTGCCCCAGGACATCCCGGTCAGCCTGCCGTCGACGATCGTGCGTGATCGCCCCGACATCCGCGCCGCCGAAGCGCAGTTGCACCAGGCAAGTGCCCAGGTCGGCATCGCCACCGCGAACCTGTTTCCGAACATCACGCTGAGCGGTTCGTATGGGTCGCAGGCCGCAAGTTCAGGCGACCTGTTCGGCAGCGGCAGCGCAGCCTGGAGCCTCGGTCTCAACCTGCTGCAGCCGATCTTCCGTGGCGGTTCGCTGCGCGCGCAGAAGCGCGCGGCGGAGGCCGGCCTCGACAAGGCCGCGGCCGACTACCGCTCGACCGTGCTCGGCGCGTTCCAGGATGTTGCCGACAGCCTGCGTGCACTCGAGTTCGATGCCGAGAGCCTGCGTGCACAGGCCGCCGCCGAGCGCGCGGCTACCGAGAGCCTCGACATCGTGCGCCTGCAGTACCGCGACGGTTCGGTCGGCTTCCTGCAGGTGCTCGACACGACACGCCAGTACCAGCAGGCGCGGCTGGCCGTGATCGCGGCGCGCGCCATGCGGCTGGCCGATACCGTCGCGCTGTACAGCGCGCTCGGAGGCGGCTGGCGTGGGGACGCGCAACCGGAACGCGCAGATGCGAGCGCGGTGGGCGACTGAGCCACATTCCCAGGACGCGCATGGCGGGCGATGAAAGCAGGAACACCTGAAACAAACGATCGCGCCGCCGGCTGGCGGGCGCACGAACGATGCATCACGGGATCGATCCGGCGAAACGGATCGCCCGCAACCGAATCAATCAAAGAGGAATGCGCATGACGACGCGCAGTACACGCAAGCCGCCGACCACCCGACGCATGATCATCATGATCGTTTGCGTCGGCCTGTTGCTGGCCCTGCTGATCGGCTGGAACGTGATGGGCCAGATGATGGCCAAGCAGTTCGCCGCGAACCAGACCGCGCCGCCGCAGACGGTCAGCACGATGACCGTGACGAGCGAGCCATGGCAGCCCGAACAGGCGAGCGTCGGCTCGCTGCGCGCCGTGCGCGGCGCGGACCTCGCCTTCGATGTCGGTGGCATCGTGACCCGGGTTGCCGTGCGCTCGGGCGAGGACGTGAAGCAGGGTGACCTGCTCGTCGAGCTCAACGCCGAAGACCTGCTGGCCGAACAGCGCCAGCGTGAGGCGAACACCGCCCTGCTCCGGACGACGCTCGAACGCGCGCGCCAGCAGCTCGCCTACAAGGGAATCAGCCAGGCCGAGTACGACAATGCCGCGGCGAACGTCAAGGCCGCCGAGGCCGGCATCGCCCAGCAGGCCGCCCTCGTCGCCAAGCGCCGCTTGCGCGCACCGTTCGACGGGCGCATCGGCATCGTCACCTTGACCCCGGGGACCTACATCAATCCGGGTGCGCCGGTCGTCACCCTGCAGCAGCTCGATCCGGTGCTCGTCGACTTCAATGTGCCGCAACGCAACCTCGGCGACCTCGCGGTCGGCCAGAAGCTCGCCTTGACCCTCGAAGGCCTGCCGGGCAAGTCGTTCGAGGGCGAACTGACCGCGATCAGCCCGAAAATCGATCCGGCGACGCGCAATGCCCAGGTCGAGGCGCGCGTGCCGAATGCCGAGGGCCTGCTGCGGCCCGGCATGTTCGCCAATGTCGCCCTCGCGGTCGGCAGTCCCGACAACCACCTGACCCTGCCGCAGGGCGCGGTGACCTTCAATCCGTACGGCGAAACGGTGTTCATCGTCGTGCCGTCGACGAAGAAGGATGCCGAGGGCAAGCCCGAGTTGCCGACCGCGCAGTCGGTGTTCGTCACCACCGGCGCGCGCCGCGGCGACCAGGTCGCGGTGTTGTCGGGCATCAAGGAAGGCGATGTCGTCGTCACCAGCGGCCAGCTCAAGCTCAAGAACGGCACCTCGCTGAAGATCGACAACAGCCACGCGCCGGCCAACGAGGCCGCGCCGACGCCGCAGGAAAAATGACCGCGTGAGCGCCACCCGAGACTTCCCGCACGCGGCCGCGAAGGCCGCGTCGACCGGCGTGGATCCCCGCGCCGCCGCCTGAGCACAACGACTCATGAAATTCACTGATTCCTTCATCAAGAAGCCGGTCTGGGCGATTGTCGCGAGCCTGGTCATCCTCGTGCTCGGCCTGCGTTCGGTCGCCGAACTCAATGTGCGCCAGTTCCCGAAGACCGAGAACGCGCTCGTCACCGTGACCACGGCCTACTACGGCGCCGATGCGCAGACCGTCGCGGGCTTCATCACCCAGCCGCTCGAATCGGCGATCGCGCAGGCCCAGGGCATCGACTACCTGTCCTCGTCGAGCCTGACCGGCGTGTCGACGATCACCGCGACGCTGCAGCTCAACTACGATTCGAACCGCGCACTGACCGAAATCCAGACCCAGATCAGCGCGGTCACGAACCAGTTGCCGCCGCAGGCCCAGCAACCGGTGATCACGGTCCAGGTCGGCGAGGCGACCGCCTCGATGTACCTCGGCTTCTACAGCGATACGCTGCCGACCAACAACATCACCGACTACCTGTTGCGCGTGGTCAAGCCGCAGCTCGATGCGGTCGATGGCGTGCAGACCGCCGAGATCCTCGGTGGCCGCCAGTTCGCCCTGCGTGCCTGGCTCGATCCGGCGCGCATGGCCGCCCAGGGCGTCACCGCGGCCGACGTTTCGCAGGCGCTCGCGGCGAACAACTACCTCGCCGCGGTCGGCGCGACCAAGGGCGACGCGGTGACCGTGGCCCTGACCGCGGCGACTGACCTGCACACGGTCGAGGACTTCCGCAAGCTCACGGTCAAGTCGGCCAACGGCGCACTCGTGCGCCTCGAGGATGTCGCCAACGTCGTCCTCGGTGCCGAGGATTACGACACCTTCGTCGCGTTCGACGGCAAGCAATCGGTCTTCATCGGCGTCAAGACCTCGCCCGATGCGAACGTGCTCGATGTCGCCGAGCGCGTGCGCAACGCGTTCCCGGACATCCAGGCCCAGCTGCCGACCGGCCTGACCGCAAACATTGCCTACGACTCGACCGACTTCATCAACACCTCGATCGACGAGGTCATCGTCACCCTGATCGAAGCCCTGCTGATCGTGACCGCGGTGATCTTCCTGTTCATGGGCAGTTTCCGCGCCGTGATCATCCCGGTCATCGCGATGCCGCTGTCGCTGATCGGCGCGTTCTTCATCATGCTGATGCTGGGCTACACGATCAACCTGATCACCCTGCTAGGACTCGTCCTCGCGATCGGCCTCGTCGTCGACGACGCGATCATCGTCGTCGAGAACGTCGACCGCCACATCACCGAGGAAGGCAAGACGCCGTTCGAGGCCGCGCTCGTCGCCGCGCGCGAACTGACCGGGCCGATCATCGCGATGACCATCGTGCTGATCGCGGTGTACGTGCCGATCGGTTTCCAGGGCGGCCTGACCGGCGCCCTGTTCACCGAATTCGCGTTCACGCTGGCCGGCGCGGTCAGCGTCTCGGCGATCATCGCATTGACCCTGAGTCCGATGCTGTGCGCGCGCTTCCTCAGGAACGAGCATGGCGGCAACCGCTTCGTCCGCTTCATCGACCGGAGCTTCGAGAACCTGCACGACCGCTACCAGCGCCGGCTGCATGCGACGCTCGACAGCTGGATCGTGCCGGTCGTCATGGGCGTCATGCTGTTCGGCGGCACGCTGTACCTGTTCTCGGCCTCGCAGTCCGAACTCGCCCCGCAGGAAGACCAGGGCTTCATCCTCGGCATCGCCAGTGGCGCGCCGAATGCGGCGCCGGCCCAGGTGAATCAGTACATGAAACAGATGCAGGAAGTCGCGAAGACCGTTCCCGAGGTGCGCCAGACCTTCCAGTTGACCGGCGTCGCCGGGCCGAACTCGGTGCTGACCGGCATCATGCTGACCGACTGGGGCGACCGCGACCGCAACGCGACCCAGGTGCAGAACGAGCTGCAGGAAAAATGGGGCGCGATGGCGGCCACGAATGCGTTCGCGTTCCAGCCGCCCTCGCTGCCCGGCGCGCAGGGCCAGCCGGTCGAAGTCGTCATGCTGACCACCGAGCCGTTCGAGAACCTCTACGAAGTCGCCCAGAACGTGCTCGCGAAGCTGCAGTCGAGTGGCAAGTTCTGGTTCATCGACATGAACCTCAAGATCGACAAGCCGCAGAGCACGGTCGAGGTCGATCGCGACATGGTCGCCGCGCTCGGCCTGACCCAGCAGGATGTCGGTGCCTCGCTCGGCGCCGCACTCGGCGGCGGCTACGTCAACTACTTCTCGATCGCGGGGCGCTCGTACCGGGTCATCCCGCAGGTCCTGCAGAAGGATCGCCTCAATCCGGAACAGGTGCTCGACTACTACATCCGCGCTGGCGACGGTTCGGTGATCCAGGCCTCGACGGTCGCCAGCATAAAGAACACCGTCGTCCCGCAATCGCTGACGCGCTTCCAGCAGTTGAACGCGGTGACCTTCCAGGGCGTGCCGAGCGTGACCCAGGGCGAAGGCATCGCCGAGGTCGTCAACGCGATCCGCGAACTCGCGCCGGGCGGCTATCAGGTCGACTATGCGGGCCAGGCGCGCCAGTTCGTCACCGAATCGGGCGGTTTCGCGCTGACGATGCTGTTCGCGGTGATCATCGTCTACCTCGCACTCGCGTTCCAGTTCAACAGCCTGCGCGACCCGATCGTGATCCTGTTCTCGGTGCCGATGGCGCTGTTCGGCGCGATGATCTTCATCAACCTGATCCCGGGCTTCGTCGGCATGGGCGTGCTGTCGACGCGCTGGGCGACCTCGCTCAACATCTACACCCAGGTCGGGCTCGTCACGTTGATGGGCCTGATTTCCAAGCACGGCATCCTGATCGTCGAGTTCGCCAACGAACTGCAGCGCGCCGGCAAGACCAAGCGCGAGGCGATCGAGCAGGCCGCGGCGACACGCCTGCGGCCGATCCTCATGACGACCGCGGCGATGGTGCTCGGCGTGACGCCGCTCGTCATCGCGAGCGGCGCCGGCGCCGCGGGCCGCTACAACATGGGCCTCGTCATCACGACCGGGCTGACGATCGGCACGCTGTTCACGCTGTTCGTCGTGCCGGCGTTCTACATGCTGCTCGCCCAGGATCACCACGGCGAGGCGGCAAAACGCATCGATGACGATACGGCCGCGATCGAACCGGCACACCGCTGATGCCGGTTCCGGCGCGCGTTTTCGCAGGAGCGCATGCCTGCGAAACCCCGTCGGCCCGGCCGTTGCACAGGCATCGGCCGCGTGGCGCGCGTGGCGACGCCGCCATCCGCCGCCGGGCTGCTGTCTGCAGGCTCGCCCTGGCTGCGTTCATCACACGCGGGTGGGAACGATCTTCGTGCTCGCCCCCGGCGCGATGATCACCGGGTCTGGCCCCACCGGCAGGGTCGAAACCCGGGCCAGCCTCGAGTGACGCCGACCGGTTCGGATCGGATTTCATGGTGCCCACCCCCGTTGCGCACCACGCAGGGAAGGTCGGCGGGGAAATCCGGGTCCGGATCGACGATCGTCCCGTGAAAATCGTCCAGACCCGGTTTTTCGTTCGCTCCTGCGTCACCTTGCCGCAGTCGCGTGGTACAAATCCGCTGCGGCCCGTCTGGACTTTCTTGCCTCGTCGTGGAACATCGAAGCAGAACGGGCGGAGGGGAATCCGCCCGGTCGCGGCCACCGGCCGAAAATGCCGGCTCTGCCAGATCGCTTGCTGATGGGGAGGTGTCCCGGATGTCCATTCGATCGATGACCGGCCAGGTCCTGGCTTGTGCCTCCGCGGCATGCATGGCCAGCGCGTTTGCCGCCGATTACCGCCCAGCCAGCGAAGCCGAGCGCAGTGCCGCCGGAATTGAAGAGACGACTGCCATCGTGATGGTGCGAGAGCCCGTCGTATCCACGGCGCTCGAAGCCGAGCGAACACCGCAAGGCGGCGCTTTTTCGCAGTGGCTGACTCGTCCAGGCATCGTGTTCGCAGGTATCAACAGCGAATACGCCTACTCCGGCGAACCACCCAGCATGCAATGTCCGTCCGGCGGCACCGAGGTCTTCGCCACGACAACGCTCGATCTGCCGGAGTCGGCCCGGATCACCTTCATCGATGTCTTCGGCTACGACAATTCGGCCAGTGACAATGTCACGCTGTTCCTGATCTCGGCCTGCCAGAACCTCGGCGAGGCGTTTGTATACACCGTGCTGGGCGAGGCCTCGAGTTCGGGCACTCCGGGCAATACGGTGTTCACCCTCAACTTCGCCGGCAGCCCCGTGGATATCGATCGCTACCGCTGCCGCTACCTGGCCCGGGTCAGGATGGCGTCAGGCGTCAACGGTCCTTGCGTGGGCGGGGCGCTGTTCCTCGACAAGGCGCGCGTCGAGTACACCGTGCCCTGACTCCGGAGCGAGCATCATGACTTTCGCATCCATTCGACAGCTTGCCGCCTTGCTGCTGGCATCGGGCATCGGTACTGCAAGCCTGCCAAGCTGGGCAGGCATCATCTACGGCATCGACTACCAGAACTACAACGGTCGGTCCGGCCACGCTGTCTACAGCGAGCTCGATATCACCCGCGATGGCTTCATGGGCGCGTACTGCACGGAGGGGGCAGGTGCAGGCGGTCGGCGAATCGTCTTCCCCTTCGATGTCCGGGATGGTTTCGAGATCTACCGTGTGGATGTGTGGGGTGTCGACACCTCCGTCGGCAGCAATCTTGCGTTCAGCCTTGTGGAATCATGTCAGCCATTTCTTTCCGGTGGCATACCGACGCGCACGATCCTCGGCACCGCATCAAGCAGCGGAAGCGCCGGAGACTTTCTGGCAATCCCGTACTTCGGCTCGCACTCCGTCGACCCCGGCACCTGCGCGTACTTTCTGGAAGCGCGCTTTGCCGCGGACAACGCCGCGTGTGTCGGCGCGGACCTGGCCGTTCGCCGCGTCCGCCTGCTCACCAACAACCCCGACGTCATCTTTCGCGATGACTTCGAAGCATGAGGGCGCAGACCATGAAACTGGCAAGATCATTCCTGATCGCCGCGCTCATGCTCAGTCTGCCGGCGGCGGGCGAGGCATTGCGCGTCCCCGTCACCGACCCCGCCACGTTGCTGGCGCTGGGGCTGCCTGCGGATGCGACCGGGGTATGGCGGCTGCTCGACACCAACCCGCCGCCGAGTGTTGCATCGAGCGATCGCTCCGGCCTGCCCGCCGTCGATGGCATATCGTTCTCGATGACCGGTGACGATTTCGTCCAGCTCACAAGCGGATCGCTGTACGACACCGATGGACAAAGCAGCATGTATTGCAGGTCGGCCAGTCCCGGCCAAGGCCGTCTGCTGTCCGCGGCTGTACAGGTGCCCGACGGACGTCGCCTGGAATACCTGGACCTGTTCGGTTCCGACACCTCTGCAGCCGAGGACATCGGCGCAAGTCTGTTCGCAACCTGTTACATCGCCGATGCAACCCTGACCCAGGGCATCATCGCGCAAACCACCTCGACAGGCTTGCCACCGGGCGAATTCTCCACCTACGTCGCGATTCCGGAATACTACGCCGACACGCGGGAGTGCAGTTATTCCATTGTGGTCAATCTGGGCATCGGAGCCACCTGCGAGGATGCTGCGCTCAAGCTGCGCAAGGTGCGACTCGTCTGGGGCGACTGACTCCGGCGGAAACCCGCTTGGCCTGAAACCGGCCAGGCGACGGACATGCTACGCCCGGCGTGCAGCAAATGAGCTCCCGCGCCGCCACGACGGCGGCGCGGGCGGTAGACTCGGCCCATGCATACGGCCCACGATTCCCCGCTCGGCAAGAACGTCCCCGGCAGCGACCACTACGACCCCGGGTTGCTCTATCCGATCGAGCGCGCACCGAAGCGCGCCGAACTCGGCCTCGGTGCCGGCTTGCCGTTCCGCGGCGTCGACATCTGGAATGCTTGGGAATTGTCCTGGCTCGACCGCCGCGGCAAGCCGCAGGTCGCGCTCGGGGAATTCCGCGTTCCGGCCGATTCGCCGTGCCTGATCGAATCGAAATCGCTGAAGCTCCATCTCGCCAGTTTCAGCCAGACGCGATTCGACGACATCGAGGACGTGCGCGCCCTGATCGCGCGCGATCTCTCGCTGGCCAGCGGTGGCGACGTCGCGGTCAGCCTGCGCACGTTCGCCGAAGGCCTGGCAGCGGGCTTCGGCCATCTCGAGGGCGAATCGATCGACGATGCCGGGATCGACATCGACGATTACGCACCGCCAAGCGCGGGCCTGCTGCGCTGCGCGACCGGTGCCGCGCCGGTCGAGGAGACGCTCGTCTCGCACCTGTTCAAGTCGAACTGTCCGGTCACCGGCCAGCCCGACTGGGCCAGCGTCCAGGTCCGCTATCGGGGTCCCGCGATCGATCGCGACAGCCTGCTGCGCTACCTCGTGTCGTTCCGTCGCCACGACGATTTCCACGAGCAATGCGTCGAACGCATCTTCGTCGACCTCATGCAGCGCTGCGCACCGGAAGCGCTGCTCGTGCACGCGCGCTACACGCGTCGCGGCGGCCTCGACATCAATCCGTGGAGGAGCAGTTTCAGCGACGACGAAGCGTCCAATCCGCGGCTCGTGCGCCAGTAGGCGGGGTGAACGCGCTGTAACCATTTCTTGCGAATGGCCGTCCGAAAAACGGTTTCTTAACGCGACTCCGTTGTACCGTGGGCGCCCCGATCGGCAAGAGGCACGGATCATGGCCAACCCCCCCGGCAAGAAACCCGATTTTTCCAACGTCGCGAGCGGCTCGGGCTCGACCGCGCCGCCGCCCGCGCCGAAACCCGATTTCAGCAACGTGCGCAGCGGTGTCGAATCGACCGCGCCGACCACCGCGACCGCCACCACGCTGCAGACCTATACCGTCGTCAAGGGCGACAGCCTTTCGAAGATCGCCAAGAAGTTCTACGGCAGCGCGAACAAGTGGCGCGTGATCTTCGAGGCGAATGGCGACCAGCTCAGCAACCCTGACCTGATCAAGCCAGGACAGGTCCTCAAGATCCCCAACCCGTCGGAGAAAACGCCATGAAAACGATCCGCACAGCACCGCTGCTCGTCGCCATCGCCGCCGCGTTCGCGCTTGCCGCCTGCGGCAAGAAGGAAGAAGCGCCGGCCCCGGTCGTCACCCCGGCACCCGCACCGGCTCCGGCACCGGTCACCACGCCGCCGCCGCCCGTCGCGCCGGCCGGTGTCAGCGTCACCTCGATCACGCTCGGTACCGCTGTCGATGCGCAGCAGAACGTGACGATGGACGCCAAGGTGTTCAAGCCGACCGACACGATCTATGCCTCGGTCGCGACCGCCGGCACCGCCGCCAACGCCGTGCTCGTCGCGCGCTGGACCTACGGTGACGGCCAACTCGTCGACGAGAGCAGCCAGTCGATCGCCCCGACCGGCCCGGCCAAGACGACCTTCCACATCGCCAAGCCCGATGGTTGGCCGACCGGCAAGTACCGGATCGACGTCACCCTCGATGGCGCCCCGGCCGCGAGCCAGGAGTTCGAGGTCAACTAAGCGACGTTTCGTCGCGATCGAGAAAAGGCGCGGAGCGATCCGCGCCTTTTTTTGTTGCCGGCTTGCGCCATCGACAAGCCAAGGCGGCGCTGGGCCCGCCTTTGCCACCCCGCGTCGCACGCGCGACAATGCGCGCTTCCCCGCGACGCCCGCGCCGCGACATCCACCCTTCGGAGACTCCACATGACCGCAACCCCCACCGCCGGCGCGAAGATCACGATCGCCAACGGCAAGCTCAACGTGCCCGACCAGCCGGTCATCCCGTTCATCGAGGGCGACGGCACGGGGCCGGACATCTGGAATGCTTCGGTGCGCGTGTTCGATGCAGTCGTCGCGAAAACCTATGGTGGCAAGCGCAGGATCCACTGGCTCGAGGTGCTGGCCGGCGAGAAGGCGTTCAACGAGACTGGCAACTGGCTGCCCGATGCGACGGTCGATGCGTGTCGTGACTACCTCGTTTCGATCAAGGGTCCGCTGACGACGCCGGTCGGCGGCGGCATCCGTTCGCTCAACGTCGCGTTGCGCCAGATGCTCGATCTGTACGCCTGCGTGCGTCCGGTGCGCTGGTTCAAGGGCGTGCCGTCGCCGGTGCGGGATCCGTCCAAGGTCGACATGACGATCTACCGCGAGAACACCGAGGACATCTACGCCGGCATCGAATTCCAGCAGGGTTCGGATGACGCGAAGAAGTTCGCCGCGCTCGTGAAGGAACATTTCCCGGACCGCTACAGGAAGATCCGCTTCCCCGACAGTTCGGGCTTCGGCATCAAGCCGGTGTCGAAGGAAGGCACCGAGCGTCTCGTGCGCGCGGCGATGCTGTACGCGATCGACAATGATCGTTCGTCGGTCACGCTCGTGCACAAGGGCAACATCATGAAGTTCACGGAAGGCGGCTTCCGTGACTGGGGCTATGCGCTCGCCCAGAGCGAGTTCGGTGCGGTCGAACTCGATGGTGGCCCGTGGATGACATTCAAGAATCCGAAGACCGGCAAGACGATCACGGTCAAGGACGCGATTGCCGATGCGTTCCTGCAGCAGATCCTGCTGCGTCCGGCCGAGTACGACGTGGTCGCCACGCTGAACCTCAACGGCGATTACCTCAGCGATGCACTCGCCGCGCAGGTCGGCGGCATTGGCATCGCGCCGGGCGGCAACATCAATTACGTGACCGGCCACGCGGTGTTCGAGGCGACCCATGGCACCGCGCCGAAGTACGCGGGCCTCGACAAGGTCAACCCGGGATCGGTGATCCTTTCGGGCGAGATGATGCTGCGCTACATGGGCTGGCACGAAGCGGCCGACGCGATCATCACGGCGATGGACAAGGCGATCGGCCAGAAATTCGTCACCTACGATTTCGCCCGCCTCATGGAAGGCGCGACGGAAGTGAAATGCTCGGAGTTCGCCGACCGCCTGATCGCTGCGATGTGATCGCGCACGACGCTGCCGAAAAAAAGGGCGCTTCGGCGCCCTTTGTCGTTGTCTTCAACGGAGCCGCGCGATGCAATCTGCGGCAAGTCCGGTCGCGGCCGGGGCCGCTCCTACAACAGAGCGCGGTAACGCCGTACATGGCATCGAATCCCGCGCGGTATTTCGGTAGGAGCGCCCCCGGGCGCGATTCAACGGAGCGGCGCGATGCAATCTTCGGCACGGTTGGTCGCGGCCGGGGCCGCTCCTACGACAGCGCGGTAACGCCGTAACAGTCATCGAATCCCGCGCCGGTGATCGGTAGGAGCCCCCCCGGGCGCGAGTCAGCGGAGCGGCGCGATGCAATCTGCGGCACGGTTGGTCGCGGCCGGGGCCGCTCCTACAACAGAGAGCGGTAACGCCGAAAAAGTCATCGAATCCCGCGCCGGTGATCGGTAGGAGCGCCCCCGGGCGCGATTCAGCGGAGCGGCGCGATGCAATCTGCGGCACGGTTGGTCGCGGCCGGGGCCGCTCCTACGACAGCGCGGTAACGCCGTAA
>CAZPLY010000001.1:0-385770 GCA_964587775.1 uncultured Dokdonella sp. | reverse complement strand
ACGAAGCCGCGCGCCATCGGGATGTAGGTGATGTCCATCGCCCAGACCTGATTGGACTCTGGCATCCACTGAACTATGGTCAGCCGGCAGATACTGCGCCTTATCCAGGCTGGCTAGGCTGGAACGCAATTTGGGGTCCTGTTGGCGGCGCGATGGCGTTTGGCACGGTGATTTGGGACATGTGTACTGACAGCGACGAAGAACGCTGCGAGAAGGCGAGAGAAGTCTGCATAAGAGGCTGCTCCGATTTTGTTCTTCCGAAGCCGAGGCGCCTCCGCACAGACTGGGGCTCTGGAGCTGACTTTGACCGATGTGTCCGTCAATGCCTTGATCGAAATGGATGCTAAAGACGTGAGTACCGAGCGAGATTGCTTAGAGGAAGTCTTTGGGCTGGCGATCCAAGCTAGCGAACGGCTTTGGGCTGCTGTTGCAGCCATCCATCAGCGAAAGGTAGAGCAGAAAGACTCAATGGGCTTGGTGAGTGAGCTGATGCAAACGCGCGGAGATATCCACGTTCGCATTCTGCGACCGATCTACAAGAAGTACCCGGAACTGGCCTCAAAGTTTGGATTGGATGAGGAGGATCATCAGTCAGGCCAGTAGTTGGCTCAGGAACTTCTCCTGGTTCGCTAGGAAGACCCATGAAACACTGAAGTGCTCAGTGCCTTCATAGTCAACGTGCAAAAGGCCGGCGTCGTCCGCCTGATAGAGGACTGCCTCTGGATGAGCCATGACCCAGTTGCGCCGATGCTCGAAGTATCGTCCGTTCGGCGCGTCGAAGCCGCACAGCTGCGCGCGCCGCATGCAGCGCGAGATGCAGTGGTAGAAGCCGGGTTCTTCCGGATCGACGAAGCGGTGGCGGGCCGTGGTCATGCCCCACAGGTTCAACCAAATCGCATGCGGCGGACGAACTCGATTGTGCGGGGCTGAAAATGTCGGGAACGTGGGTGTCCCGATACGATCCGGAGGATGTTGGGATGTTGGGTATTCCGGAAGTTAGTAGCAAAGTACCGGCTAAGTGCGAATAGCTCATGTGTAGTTCCATTTTGCGGTGCAGCTGTCGAGGCTGCGCATCTGCAGCCACTTCACGCAATCGGGTGATGTGCTTCAGAGTTGAACCCGGGCACTAGGACGTTGTATACATTCGCTTCGGCTTGGAATTCGATCGCCGAATCATTGCTCAAGGACGCCGATGATGATTTCGCTCACGCGCTTCTCACTCCTGATTCTTGGCCTTGCGTACGCAGGCAATGTACTTGCTTCATCCAACCCGTCGCTTGTACGGAACGGAGTCGGCTTGACAGGCCATCCGCAGCGACTCTCGGGCGTCCTTGATGTAAACCAGAATGGGCGTCCGGAACTGCTTGTCGCGGATCGTTGGCACATAACTATTGTCGAAGAATCTGCGAATCCGCGTGGTTACCTTGAAGTCGTGCGCGTGAATGCCCCTGGAAGCTCTTCTTACCGTAGCGCTATGCTTGTTGACGCGGATGGTCTCAATCCAACCCTATTGCTGAAATGGAGCGATCGACTTGAGCTACGCGATGCTACTTCGCTGGTCGTAAAGGCGGTCCACTTTGGTTCCTTCGGCATGCTGGCACTCGGAGATATCGACGGCGATGGACGGCCAGAGATTGTAATCGCGGGTCCCTGGTCGGTTGCGTTTCATGATCCGGAGACGCTCGAGCCACTTGGAAGCGTACCTCTTGCGGCAGGCCAAATCGCAGTCGCGGACATAGTTGGCGACGCACGTGCAGAGATCGTCTCCGGCTCCGGCCGCGCCTTTACAGTGACGCGAACTGGAGACACGTTTAGTTCTTCCATGGTTTGGGATGCAGACATCGATGGAGAATGGACACCTTTCGCTATTGATACCGACGGGCACACGGCGATCCTCCTGCATAGTCTATCTGGTGGAAGCGCAGAACTGGCAACGTTTGGGCCAAATCCATCGATTCGGACCCTGATTCAATCGGA
This sequence comes from uncultured Dokdonella sp., assembly GCA_964587775.1. Lineage (GTDB taxonomy): Bacteria > Pseudomonadota > Gammaproteobacteria > Xanthomonadales > Rhodanobacteraceae > Dokdonella. The sequence continues at coordinate 383,793 of CAZPLY010000001.1, read as the reverse complement.
CGCGCCCTTTTCGGTGGTGTTTGCTGACGCGAACGCGGACGGCCGGATAGACCTTGTCGCAGCGGGGAACATAGAAGTCGTTGCTGTAGACATCGCGTCCGGGGCGACGCTTTGGACGAGGGATACGATTCACGGAATTCCCAGGCTCGGCTTCGTCCATAGCCCTGTTGCAGTGGATCTAGACGGCGACGGAACGCTCGAGTTCGCGTGGGCAGATGCGTCCTACAACTCTGGCGTGGCTGTGATTTCGATGCCACTTGCTGGTGCGCCACGCTGGCGTACTGACTTCAGGCAAGCCGGGATCGTCGACTGGACGTTGCTCGATCGAATTGGCAACGAACGATCTGACATCGCGTACCTAACATACGGAACGCAGCAGCCCCCTAGGCTTGGAACAATCGGTCTCATAGATGGCGCGACCCTAGCGGACCGTTCCGGATCCGCCCTCGCATGGCTGCCGGGCTATTCTGGTGGCGGAATGGAACAACACGCAGTTACTTCAATACGAGTTGATGGTGGCGTAAACACAGTGGTTGCTGGCGCGGAGTATCCGCAGTTCGGCGGCAACGCGTTGGCGCACTGGCTGTGGACATTTGACAGCAATGGTGCCTTCCTCGATTCGCGCACGATCTCTTCGAGCACGGCGCCACATCGAATCGTTACCGCTCAGGTGCTCGATAGGCCAGAGCGCCAACTTGTCATCGCCGGATGGATGCCAAGGGGCGAATCAGGCCCAATAGTTCAGACAGCGCGAGTTGAGATCGTCGACTACTCTACCGGCAACATCTTATGGCAGTCGGCACTGTTGCCTACATATGATGGCGCGCCACTCTCAAAACTGGAGGTTTCGGATCTTGATGCCGATGGAAAGCTTGAAATTGTCGTTGCCTACGGCACTGACGTCGTAGTGCTGAGGCCATTTCTAGGCTCTGATGTGTTCGCGCGATACGGATCAGGAGGCTTTTCGATACTGGATCGTGGCGCGGGCCGTAATGCAAAACTTGCGATCGCACGCGATCTTGTCCTAGACGTCTACGATGGTCTATCGCCCTCACCGGAAAGAACATTGCCGATCGAGTCAGCATCATGTCTCGCCTTGTTCGCGCAGTATCCCGATGATGAAATCATGATTGCCGCGGGGAACTATTCCGGACTGACAATTCGACGCTACAGTGACAATCAGATAGTTGGCGTCAATGACCTGTGGAGCGCACCCGGCCCGTGCTCTGCTTCTGACATTGATGGTGATCGACGCGTTGAGCTCATTGGCCCAAATCTCAGTATTTGGCGTGTGAACAACGATTTTGTTTTTACCGACGGTTTCGATCGACACTTTCCGTAAAATGTCGTCAACCCTTCCGATGCGCCGGCTTGTTTGCCATGAGCTGGCGCAGTTCGTCGCGTTCATCCGGTGACAGCGCGCCATCGAGTTGGCGCGCGATGAGGTCGTCGAGGCGTTGCTGGCTGGTCTGCGCGTCGAGTTGGGCGATCGCGCCGAGGAAATCGGCGCGTGCCTGGTCTTCGCCGGCCAGCAGGTCGAGCGTGGCGAGCTTGTTCAGCGCGGGGGCCTCGTCGCGGCCCGCATAGTGTTCGAGCAGCGCGCCGGTGGTGATCGCGGGGCGTTCGCGGCATAGCCGGATCAGTTCGACGAGCAGCGGGATGCCGGGCTGGCGCAGCACGCCGAAGGTCCACGGCGGTTCGATCTCGATCGCGAGCGAGGGACGCTGCACGAGCAGGGCGACCGCGGTGCGCACGAGGGAGCGCTGTGGCGGTCGCGCGTTCGGCATGCGCTCGCGTGGCGCGGGCTTGCTCGCGGCAGGCTGCACGCTGCGCGCGCCGGTCAGGCGTTCGAGTTCGGCGTACATGAGGTCGCGGAACGCGCCATCGGGGATCTGCGCGATCTGCGGTCGCGCGCGTTCGGCGAGGCGTGCCTTGCCGTCGATACTCGACAGGTTCACGTCACGCGCGTTCTCGGCGAAGAAGAATTCGCTGAGCGGCATCGCGCACTTGAGGCGATGCTCGAAGCCTTCGACACCTTCCTTGCGGATCAGCGAATCGGGATCCTCGCCGTCCGGCACGAACAGGAACCAGGCCTGGCGGCCGTCGCGCATGCGCGGCAGCACGGATTCGACCGCGCGCCATGCGGCCTGCTTGCCGGCACGGTCGCCGTCGAAGCAGAAGTAGACATCGGCCGCATTGCGGAACAGCAGTTCGGCGTGGTCGCTGGTGGTCGCGGTGCCGAGCGTGGCGACGGCCTGGGTGATGCCGTACTGATGCAGGGCGATGACATCCATGTAGCCTTCGACGACGAGCAGGCGCGCGATCTTCGTATGCGCCGCGCGCACCTGCCACAGGCCGAACAGTTCGCGGCCCTTGTGGAACAGCGGTGTCTCGGGCGAATTGAGGTATTTCGGGCCTTCGCCCTTGCGCGCATCCGGCGCGCCGGTCGGCGTCGCGGAGTCGGTGTCGGGGGCCGGACCGGCGGTCTCGGTCTTCGGCTTCGCCGGAGCGAGGATCCTGCCGCCGAACGCGATCGTGCGACCGCGCCGGTCGAGGATCGGGAACATCACGCGGTCGCGGAAGCGGTCGTACTTTCCTCCGCGTTCGCCGCTGGTCAGCATGCCGGCCTTGTCGAGCAGGGCGATGCGTTGCGGCGTCGTGCCGAGCGCGTTCTTCAGCGCGTCCCAGGCATCGGGTGCATAGCCGAGGTTGAAGCGTTCGAGGATCGCCGCGTCGAGGCCGCGCCGCTCGAAGTACGCGCGTGCTTCGGGGTTGCGCGCGAGCTGGCCGCGGTAGAACGTGGCGGCGGCATCGAGCAGCGCATACAGGTCGACCACGTCTTCGCGTGGCGCCTCGCGGCGACCGCCTTCGTACTCGACCTTGAGGCCCGCGCGCGCGGCGAGTTCTTCGATCGCATCGGGGAATTCGAGGCGGTCGTAGTCCATCAGGAAGCGGATCGCGCTGCCATGAGCGCCGCAGCCGAAGCAGTGGTAGAACTGCTTGACCGGGCTCACCGTGAACGACGGCGAGCGTTCGTCATGGAACGGACAGCGCGCACTCCAGTCGCGGCCCGCCTTCTTCAGCGCGACGCGCTCCTGGATCACGTCGACGATGTCGATGCGCGTCAGTAGATCGTCGATGAAGCGTTCGGGGATGCGGCCGGCCATCGCGCTAGTTTAGGTGATGGCGAGTGCAGGGAACGCGCTGCGCGGTCGTTTGAGCGGATCTGGCCGCGATCAACCATGCCGCAAGATTGCGTCGCGCCCGGGGGCGCTCCTACCGAAATACGGCGCGGGATTCGATGGCTGGTGCGGCGTTGCCGCTTCGTCGTTGGCCGCGATCAACCGTGTCGCAAGATTGCGTCGCGCCCGGGGGCGCTCCTACCGAAATGCGGCGCGGGATTCGATGGCCGCCATGGCGTTGCCGCTTCGTCCGTTGGCCGCGAACAACCGTGCCGCAAGCTTGCGTCGCGCCCGGGGGCGCTCCTGCCGACATGCGGCGCGCGATTCGATGGCTGCCGCGGCGTTGCCGCTCCGTCGTTGGCCGCGATGAACCGTGCCGCAAGCTTGCGTCGCGCCCGGGGGCGCTCCTGCCGAAATGCGGCGCGGGATTCAATGGCTGCCGCCGCGTTGCCGCTTCGTCATTGGCCGCGATCAACCACGCCGCAGGATCGCGTCGCGCCCGGGGGCGCTCCTGCCGAAATGCGGCGCGGGATTCGATGACTGCTGCGGCGTTGCCGCTTCGTCCGATCCCTCACCGGATCACATTGCGATGTAGGAGCGACCCCGGTCGCGACTCGAGGTTGCCGCATGATCGAATCGCGCGCCGACGCGTTCCTGCCGACTCCCGACGCAGGAAGTTCGATCGGCACGACGGCGTAGCTGCAAGCGTGCGTTGCGGATGATCTCAATCCGCAGCGCCGACCAGCACGTCGCCGAACACGCGTGACGGCGTGCCGGCTTCGACGCGCACGTAGACGCGCAGCTCGCGCTCGAACTGCAGCGGTTCGGCCACGCCGAAACTGGCGCGCGCGCGGCCGCCGAGGTCGGGGGCATAGGTGACGCCGACGCCGGAATTGGTCTGTGCGCCGAGCGCGGCATCGGCGGATCCAAGGCCGCTCTGGAACACGGTGCGGTCGTCGATATCCACGTAGACGCCGACCTGGGCCAGGTTGATACCCATGCCGACGACGCTCGCGGCGACGAACACGCCGGGGCCGCGCACGCGCGCGATCGTGTACTCGCCGAGGCCCGGCGCGACATGCAACTGGCGATAGCGAACGGGTTCGCGCACGTCGGCCTGGGCCGACAGGCTCGTCGCCAGCGCGACGGCGGCAAGCAGGATTGACAAGCGGTTCATGGCGTCTCCTCGTGGTTGTGCGGCAATCCACGGGAAGAAACGTCGATCGGGGCCAGCAGCGAACACACGCGGCCCCGTTCGTTTCGCGGCAGGCGGTTCAGCCGGCGAGCTTGCGCTTGATCAGTTCCGAGATCTGGCCCATGTCGGCGCGCCCGGTGACCTGCGGCTTGACGAGGCCGATGACCTTGCCCATGTCCTTCGGGCCGGCGGCGCCCGAATCGCTGATCGCCTTGGCCACGATCAGGTCGAGGTCGGCGGCGGACAGCGGTTCGGGCAGGTAGGCCTGGATCACCGCCACTTCCTTGTGTTCAATCGCGGCGAGGTCGTCGCGGCCGGCCGCGTTGAACTGGTCGATCGAATCGCGGCGCTGCTTGAGCATCTTCTCGAGGATCGACAGCACCTGGGCGTCGTCGAGCACGATGCGCTCGTCGACTTCGCGCTGCTTGAGCGCGGCGAGGATCAGGCGGATCGCGCCGAGGCGCTCCTTGTCGCCGCTGCGCATCGCGGCCTTCATGTCGTCGGTGATGCGGTCTTTCAGGGTCATCGCAATAGCCTCGGTGGCAGCTTGGCGGTCGACGCGCGGATGCGCGTGCCGGAAACACGAAAAGCCGGCGCTGCTTGCGCAACGCCGGCCTCGAGAATCGCCCGGATGCGGCGGTGACGGGCGGAAGCCGGCACCGCAGGCGGTCACGCGCGTCGCCAGGCGACGTCGCGACCGTGCAGGATCAGTACAGGCGCTGGCGCTTGGTCACGTCGCGCGAAACGCGACGAAGGTGACGCTTGACCGCGGCCGCGCGCTTGCGCTTGCGTTCCTGGGTGGGCTTTTCGTAGAACTCGCGCTTGCGCACTTCGGCCAGTACACCGGCCTTTTCACAGGTGCGCTTGAAGCGGCGCAGGGCAAATTCGAACGGTTCGTTCTCGCGAACTTTGACGCTGGGCATGGGCTCTCCGCTGTTAAACTCGACACCCGGGCTCTCGGGCGAGCCGCGCATTCTATAGTGACGACCGTGATCAATGCAAAACCCGACCCGGTGCTCGGCATCGAGACCTCCTGCGACGAAACCGGCGTGGCGGTGTACGAAGTGGGCCACGGCCTGCGCGCGCACGCGTTGTACAGCCAGGTCGGCCTGCACGCCGAATACGGCGGCGTGGTGCCGGAACTGGCCTCGCGCGACCATGTCCGCAAGCTGATCCCGCTGGTCCGCGAGACGCTCGGCCGGGCCGGAATGGCCATCGGTGACCTCGGCGGTGTCGCCTATACCGCCGGCCCAGGCCTTGTGGGCGCCTTGCTGGTGGGCGCCGCGGCGGCCCGTTCGCTGGCCTGGGCGCTCGAAATCCCGGCGATTGCGGTGCACCACATGGAAGGCCACCTGCTCGCGCCGATGCTCGAAGCCGAGCCGCCCGAGCCGCCGTATGTCGCGCTGCTCGTCTCCGGCGGCCATTCGATGCTGATCGAAGTGGCCGCGATCGGGCGTTACACCCTGCTCGGCGACACGCTCGACGATGCGGCCGGCGAGGCCTTCGACAAGACCGCCAAGCTCATGGGGCTGGCCTACCCGGGCGGACCCGCGCTCGCGAAGCTGGCCGAAAGCGGCACGCCCGGGCGTTTCCGCTTCACGCGGCCGATGACCGACCGCCCCGGGCTCGATTTCAGTTTCTCGGGCCTGAAGACCCAGGTCCTGCTCGCCTGGCAACGCAGCGACCAGGGCGAAAGCGTGCGTGCCGATATCGCGCGCGGCTTCGAGGACGCGATCGTCGAAACGCTGGTCGTCAAGTGCCGGCGCGCACTCGATGCGACCGGCGCGCGCACGCTCGTCGTCGCCGGCGGCGTCGGCGCAAACCGGCAACTGCGCGCACAGCTTGCCGCGGCTGGTTCGCAGGACGGATTCCGCGTGCATTTCCCGCGTCTCGAGTTCTGCACCGACAACGGCGCGATGATCGCGCTGGCCGGCGCGATCCGCCTGCAGGCTGGGCAATTCAACGATGCCGAAATCCGCGTGTTCCCGCGATGGGATCTCGAAAGTCTGCCGGGTCTCGGCGCGGCCAACACCGAAGAAGCGACGCGGCAGCAGTGATCGAAGTCCGCAGCGCATTTCGGCAGGAACGTTACCGGACCCGACGCCATCAGCGGCACGTGGAAGACGTGCCTGGCCCGTGCCGCGAACCGGCGAGCGTTTGCGATTGCGGGTGAATAGCGGATCATGCGGTCCTGACCACGCCTGCACCGGAATCATGGATATCGTTTTCATCGAAGACCTGCGCATCGACACGGTCATCGGCATTTACGACTGGGAGCGGCGCATCCGGCAGACGGTCGCGCTCGACATCGAGATGCAGTTCGACAACACGCGTCCCGCGGCAAGCGATCGCATCGAGGACACGCTCGACTACAAGGCCGTCTCGAAGCGCCTGATCGCGTTCGTCGAAGCAGCGCAATTCCAGCTCGTCGAGACGCTGGCCGAGCACTGCGCGTCGATCATCCTCGCTGAATTTGCGGTCGCGCATGTGCGCTTGCGCCTGTCCAAGCCCGGCGCGGTGCGCGGCGCACGCGCGGTCGGCGTGCAGATCGAGCGCACGCGCGCGACGAATGCCGCGCCGTAATGCCGAACCCCGGGTGCGCTGCGCTTACCCGGGCTACTTCACTTCGGGAAATCCGTAGCCCGGGCAAGGCCGCAGGCCGCACCCGGGGATGGCGTGGAGCTCGAGGGACGGTGCGGTGTCGATGCGGGCCCCGGGTGCGCTGCGCTTACCCGGGCTACTTCACTTCGGGAAATCCGTAGCCCGGGTAAGGCCGCAGGCCGCACCCGGGGATGGCGTGGAGCTCGAGGGACGGTGTGGTGTCGATGCGGGGCCCGGGTGCGCTGCGCTTACCCGGGCTACTTCACTTCGGGAAATCCGTAGCCCGGGTAAGGCCGCAGGCCGCACCCGGGGATGGCGTGGAGCTCGAGGGGCGGTGCGATGTCGATGTAGGGCCCCGAGTGCGCTGCGCTTACCCGGGCTACGAAATGCAAGCCACGCTTGACGACGCGCGCCACCGCATGCGCGAATCGCGGCATGGCCCGTGCATACCTCAGTCTCGGCTCGAACATCGAACCGCACGTGCATCTGCGTGCGGCGCTCGACGCACTTGCGCGGCGTTTCGGCAGGCTCGAGGTGTCGCCGGTGTATCGCATGCCGGCGGTCGGCATGCAGGCCGACGATTTCCTCAATCTCGCGGTCGGGCTCGACACCGACCTTGATCCGCATGCGCTCAACGACTGGTTGCATGCACTCGAGGACCGCCACGGCCGCCGCCGCGACGTGCCGCGCTGGTCGAGCCGCACGCTCGATGTCGACATCGTGCTGTACGACGACCTCGTGCTGCAGGGCGAGGGTCACCTCGATATCCCGCGCGCCGAACTTGCGCACGCGTTCGTGCTGAAGCCGCTCGCCGACATCGCTCCCCACGTGCGTCACCCGGTGCTCGGCACGACGATCGGCACGCTGTGGGCACGTCACGCGGAGCACGCCGCCGCGTTCGAGGCGATCGACCTGCGCGACCCCGCCTGAGCGGCTTTCGCGGCGCATCACAGCACGGATCGGCGCGCCATCGATGCCGCTGGCGAGCGGCGCGTGGCCGATGCTTTACTCGCCTGCGGCCGGATGCTAGAAGGCTGCGTTCCATCCGCTCGCCCCACGCAAGGAACGATCATGTTCGCCAAGTTCGCGCAAAGCTGGTCGCTGGTGAAGGCAAGTGCGTCGGTACTGCGCTCCGACAAGGAGCTGATGCTGTTCCCGTTGCTGTCGGCGCTGTGCAGCCTGGTCGTCGCGGCGAGCTTCTTCGTGCCGGCCATCCTCGGCGGCCTGTTCACGACGATGCGCGAGGACGGCCAGCCCAGTGTCGCGCTGTATGCCGTGCTGTTCGCGTTCTACGTCGTGCAGTACTTCGTCATCATCTTCTTCAACTCGGCGCTCGTCGGTGCCGCGCTGATCCGCCTGCGGGGTGGCGACCCGACGGTTGCCGACGGCTTCCGCATCGCGATGTCGAAGCTGCCCGCGATCCTCGGCTACGCGGTGATATCGGCTACGGTCGGCGTGATCCTGCGCGCGGTGCAGGAGCGCCTCGGCTTCGTCGGGCGTTTCGTGGTCGGCCTGATCGGGCTCGCGTGGACCGTCGCGACCTTTCTCGTCGTGCCGGTGCTGGTCAACCACGACGTCGGCCCGATCGATGCGGTCAAGCGCAGCGCCGAACTGCTGAAGAAGACCTGGGGCCAGAACCTGATCGGCAACGCGGGCATCGGCATCGTGTTCGGCTTTGCGATCTTCGCGCTCGCGATCGTCGGCGGTGGTCTCATCGTGCTCGCCGCGACCAGCGGCATGACCTCGCTGCTGATCGCCGCGATCGCGGTGTTCGTCGTCGCGCTGATGTTGCTCGTGCTGATCCAGGCCGCGTTGCAGGGGGTCTACTCGGCCGCGCTGTACCGCTACGCCGCCGAAGGCGAAGCCGGTGGCGGCTTCGCGCACGACCTCGTCGCCGACGCATTCCGCGTCAAGGCCTGACGAGCACGCGACAGCGGCGGGCGCCGTGACCCGGCGTCCGCCTCGAAGCTAGATCACGAGCGCGCGTCCGCCATCGACGCGTACGATCTGGCCGGTCACGAACGGCGCGTCGCGCAGCAGCCACAGCACCGCGCCGGCGACGTCATCCGGCGAGCCGGCGCGCTTGAGCGGCGTGCGTTCGATGATCTCCTGCTGGTTCGCATAGGTATTTCCGGCTTCGGGCCACATCACCGCGCCCGGCGCCACGCCATTCACGCGCACCTCGGGGCCGAGTTCGCGCGCGAGCGCGAGCGTCATCGCCGCCTGGGCGGCCTTGGCCATGCAATACACGCTGTACTGCGGCAACGGCCGTTCGGCATAGATGTCGAGCAGGTTGACGATCGCGCCGTGGCTCGTGCGCAGGGCAGCGGCGGCTGCCTGGGCGAGGAACAGCGGTGCGCGTGCATTGGAGGCGAACAGGTCGTCCCATTGCCGCGCCTCGATCGTTCCGAGCGGCGTCGCAAAGAACGATGACGCATTGTTGACCAGCGCATCGAGGCGACCGAAGCGCGCCAGCGTGTCGTCGACGAGGCCGGGCAGGCGATCGAGGTCGGCCAGTTCGGCCTGCAGCGCGAGCGTGCTGCCGGACCGTGCCGATTCGAGCTCGTCGACCAGCCGGTCGAGCTGGGCGCGCGAATCACGGCAATGCAGCGCGAGGTCGTAACCCGCGGCATGCAGGCAGCGCGCGATCGTCGCGCCGACGCGGCGCGCCGCGCCGGTGACGAGGGCAACCGGGCGTTGCTCGGTCTGGTCCATCGTTGGTGTTCTCCGCATGCGCCGGTATCCTGCACAGAGTGCCGCAAGTCGGCGGACCGAACCAGCCGTGACGACAGCCCTGCCGCCACCCGACGTCGACGAACTTGCGCACAGCGCGCGCCTCGTCGCGGCCCTGCATGACGAGATCGCGCAACTCGGTCCGATGCCGTTCGCGCGATTCATGGAGCGCTGCCTGTACGCGCCGGGCCTCGGCTACTACAGCGCCGGCCGCACGAAGTTCGGCGCCGCCGGCGATTTCGTCACCGCGCCCGAGCTTGGCGCGCTGTTCGCGCAGACGCTGGCCGATGCGTTCACGCCGGCGCTGCGCGAGCTCGGCGAGGCTGCGGATTTCGTCGAGCTCGGCGGCGGCAGTGGCGCGTTTGCCGAAGCCGCGCTGCTCGCGTTTGCCGGCAATGGTGTCGTGCCGACGCGCTATCGCATCCTCGAACCGAGCGCGGACCTGCGCGAGCGACAGCGCGAGCGCCTGCAGTCCGCATTGCCGGCCGCACTTGCCGCGCGCGTGGACTGGATCGAACGCCCGCCGGAGGAAGGCTGGCGCGGCGTGCTGTTCGCGAACGAAGTCATCGATGCGCTGCCGGCGACGCGTTTCCTGGTACGCGACGGCGACGTGTTCGAGGAGCATGTCGCGGTTGGCGCCGACGGTGCGTTCGAGTTGACCGCGCGACCTGCCGATCTCCTTGTCGCCGGTGCGGTGCGTCATCTCGAGCGCGATCTCGGCGAGCCGTTCGCTGACGGATACCGCTCCGAGATCCTGCCGCAGCTCCCGTACTGGATGCAGGCCGTGCTCGGAAGTCTCGAGCGCGGGCTCGCGGCGTTCGTCGACTACGGTCATGCGCGCCGCGAGTATTACCTGCCGGACCGCCGCGACGGCACGCTCGTATGCCATTACCGGCATCGCGCGCACGCCGACGCACTGCTCTGGCCGGGCCTGCAGGACCTCACGGCCTTCGTCGATTTCACCGCGCTCGCCGAAGCGGGCAACAGCGCGGGATTCGAGGTCGCAGGCTATGCCGCGCAAGGCGCGTTCCTGCTGCATGGCGCATTGCAGGATCGATTCCTCGCCGCGCATGCGGGTGCCGAGGAAGCCGGTCGCTACCGGCTCGCGCAGGAAGTGAAGCGCCTGACCTTGCCGAACGAGATGGGCGAGCGCTTCAGGATCATGCTCTTCGCGCGCGCGCTGTCGCCAGGTGCCCTGCCGCCTGCAATGAGCGGCATCGACGAGCGATTCCGTTTGTGAGCACTCGCCGCGCGATGCCGATGCCATGTTGAGTTCGCTCGTCTCGCCGCTGCGTTTCGGCATCCTGTTCGGCATCGTGCTGCTGCTGGCCTGGCGCTGGCTGCCGCGTGCGGCGCGTGCGCCCGGCATCGCGGTGCTGGTGGCCTGTGTCGTGCTGACCACGCCGCTCGCGGCGAACCTGCTCGTGCAGTTCCAGGAATCACGCGCGAAACCGGACAGCGCGTGCGTGTCGGATCCGCCGACGACGATCGTCGTGCTCGGCGGCGGCGTCACGCGCGAGGCGGCTGACGTGAACGACTATGCGGTGCTGACCGAGGCGAGCCTGCGCCGCCTGTTCGCAGCCGTCGAGCGGCAACGTGCACGGCCGGCGTCGACCCTCGTCGTCGCCGGTGGGGTCAGCCGCTACGCGGTCAGCGAGAGCGCGCTGCTTGGCGCGCTTGCCGAACGCCTCGGCGTCCCGGCCACGAGGCTGCGCCACGAGGACCGCTCGCGCACGACCTGGCAGAACGCGCAGTTCGTCGCCGCCTTGCAGCCCGCGGTCGCCTCGCGCATCGAACTCGTGACCTCGGCGCTGCACATGCCGCGTGCGCGCTATGCGTTCGAGCAGGCCGGCTACACGGTCTGCACGCATGCGGTTGATTCGCGCCACGCCCGCGCCGACGGTATCGGCTATGTCCTGCCCTCGACCGGTGCATTGCATAAGACCGACGCCGCGCTGCACGAGATCATCGGTGAAGCGGCCTACCGGCTCGGCTGGCTGCGCGACACCGCGCGCAACCCGCATGTCGAGTCAGGCGAACGCTGAGCGCGGGACCGCTGCGGCATCAGCGGGCACCAGCGCCTGTTTCACGCACGAACTCGCGATCGAGCCATTCGTCGAGCATGCGCTTCTCGTAGCGCAGCGGATCACTCGTATTGGCCATGCCGCGCGTGAGGAAGCCGACATCACGCAGCGTGCGCTCGCCTTCGGCAAGGATGCCGCCGTCGTCCGACTTGAGGACGAAGCGCAGGTCGATGCGTGGCGGGTAGATGTCCTTGACGATGCGCACGTCGTCGAAATGCGGGCCACGCCACGGCTCGAATGCGCCGGCGAGCTTGATGTCGGTAAACGTCACGTCGAGATGCCGGCCGGGCGGCAGCACGCGCGTCGCGCGAAGTTCGAGATGTTTCTTCAGCGTTTCGAGCCAGGCGGTCCCGCGCAGCATGCCGCGGCCGTGGCTTTCGCGAACTTCCCGGAATCCTGCCGGATCGGTCCAGTCAACGCTTGCGCGTGACGCGGCCGGATCGTCCGCGCGGACGGACATCGCCGGGGTCGCGAGCCCGAGCGTGACAAGAAAGGTGCAGGTCAAGCGGCTGGCTGTTGAACGCAGGTCCATCGGTATCTCCGTTGCGGCATCCGTGACATGAATGCGGGTTGCGTTTGCATGGACGATGTACGGCGACGCTTGGTCGCAATCGCGGGCTGGGACGGTTCAGGTGCCGCTTGGCCGGTGCAGGCTGCGGGCGATGCATCGAAATCTCACGGGATCGTCATCGTATCCACATGACTTCCTCCTGCGCTCTCCGCATCGTCAATGGACACTCGATGACGGGAGCAGGACGATGCCGGTTCTTGCAGGCTCCACCCTCGACGCGGCTGGCACCGGACGCTGCCGCCATGCGCGCAGCGCGTGGGCCCGCCCGCTCGCTCCCGGTCTGCTCGCCGTGCTTGCGGCCACGACCGCGACGACCGCGCGCGCCGCGACGATCGTGGTCGACACATTCGACGACCTGGCGGCAGCCGACGGCGCATGCTCGCTGCGCGAGGCGATCACGGCGGCCAATGCCGACACGGGCGTGGATGCCTGCGCGGCCGGCGCGGGAGCCGACACGATCGTCCTTTCGATGCCAGGAACGATCCAGCTCGCCGGCGACCTGCCGGCGCTCGCCGAAGGATTGACCTTGCGCGGGCTTGGCGTATCGCACTCGGTGATCGAAGGTGGCCGCGCACATGCCTTGTTCGTGTTCCCGGGCCCGGCCACCGGCGTCGACCTGCTGCGCATCGAGGCGGTGCGTCTCGTCGATGGCCTCGCCACGCGAGGCGGCGCGATCGACATCGGGCGCGACCGCTCGCTCGAGATCCTCGATAGTGAGATTGCGGGCAACCACGCGACGACGGTGGGCGGCGCGATCAACGCCCGCCAGGCTGCCTCCGTGCATGTCGAGCGGTCGACGCTCTCGGGCAACGTCGCCGACCGCGACGGTGGCGCGATCGCGCTTTCCGGAGGGCAGCTGTCGGTGGTCGACTCGACGTTCTTCGGGAACATCAGCCTCGACGGGAGCGGGGGCGCGGTGCACGCCTACAACGTCGCACCGGCCGATATCCGGCGCTCGACGTTCTCGGCCAATCGTGCCGCCGATCACGGCGGGGCACTGCACTTTGCCCACGGCGGCGCCGCAGGCCTGGCCGTGCATCTGGATTCGCTGACCGTGGTCGACAACGTCGCCGACCATGATGGTGACGACCACGGCTGGGGTGGCGGAATCGACATCGCCGGCAACCTGTCGCTGGCCCTGCACAACAGCGTCGTCGCGCGCAATCGCGCCCTCGTCGCAACGCCGCCGGCCTGCGATGACCTCAATTCGCGCCTGCGCGCGCGCATTGTCTCGTCAGGCTACAACCTGGTCGGCAACCACACGTGTGCGGAAGATGCCTTTCCCGTGGGCATGCCGAATGCGACCGGTGATTTCAGCGGCGCTGCCGACGCAGCGCTCGATCCGCAGCTTGGACCGCTGCAGGCGAACGGCGGGCCGACGCTGACGCGCGCACCCTTGCCGGGCTCCGTGCTGCTCGATGCCGGCGACTGCCCCGGCGAGGCCGCCGACCAGCGCGGCATCAGCAACCCGGCGACCGGCATGCGCAGTGTCGATGACCCGCTGCTGTTCAACTGGGGCGACGGCTGCGACATCGGTGCGGTGGAAACCGCGGCCGATCCGATCGACCGCCTGTTCCACGACGGTTTCGATCCCGATCAGCCGGCCGCGGCGGCGAACGCGTCGCGCGTGAGGTTCTCCGGCGCGACGGTCGTGCAGACGACGTCGTCCTCGATGCGGATGCCGCCGTACTTGCGGAATGCGTCGACCTTGTCCCAGTCGATGTCGCGCGCGACCGGCTGGTCCTTCAGGGTCGCGAGCAGCATGTCGACGAAATAGATCCCCGGCTCGATCGTCGTCACCATGCCGGGTTCGAGCGTGCGCGTCAGGCGCAGGTACGGATGTCCGTCCGGCTTCGCGATCGTGCCGCCATGCTCGCTCTCGGCGAAACCGGCCACCTCGTGCACCTGCAGTCCGATGCCGTGGCCGAGGCCGTGCGGGAAGAACACGCCGGAAACACCCGACTCGACCGCGCTTTCGGCGCTCATGCGGATGAAACCGTGATCGTGCAGGATCGCGGCCAGCACGCGATGCGCGTGCAGGTGGAGCGCGCGATAGTCCTGTCCTGCGCGCACCATCGCGCAGAGGCCGCGTTGTGCCGTGTCGACTGCGTCGATCAATGCCTGGAACTCGCCGTCCCGGTCCGTCGCGTGCGTGCGCGTGATGTCCGAGGCATAGCCGTGGAACGAGCCGCCGGCATCGATCAGGAACGAATGCACGTGCGCGGGCGGCGCGTGCTTGAGGTCGGTGTAGTGCAGCACCGCGCCGTGTTCGTTGAGCGCGATGATGTTGCTGTACGGCAACTCGTTCTCGGTCTGGCGCACGGCCGCGAGATAGGCCATGTGGATGCCGAATTCGGTCTCGCCACGGCGGAACGCCGCTTCGGCGGCGCGATGGCCGCGCACGCCGATGCGGCTCGCGACGCGCATCATCGCGAGTTCGTAGGCCGTCTTGTAGGCGCGGTGGTAGTGCAGGTGATCGATGACGGCCTGCGGATTGTTCGGTACGAAATCCCCGAGCGCTGCACCGGCTTCGCCGATGATCGCGCAGCGTGCGGCATCCTTCGGCAGGTGCGCGCGCGCTTCGGCGGCGTCGCGGATGATCGTGATGTCGAAGTGCTCGACCCAGTAGCCGGCCGGCGCTTCGGGCACGACATGCCAGTAGTCGTGCGGCTGCAGGTACACGAGTTTCGGCCGCTGTCCCGGCGTGTGGACGATCCACGACCCGGGCGCCTTCGCCACCGGCAGCCAGTGCTTGAACTGCGGATTGACGAAGAACGGGTAGTCGCGGTCGTCGAGGAACTGGTAGTGCACGTGGCCCGATGGCACGACGAGATGATCGAAGCGGCCGCGTTCGAGCACGACATCGGCGCGCCGCCTGATGACCGCGAGGTGGTCGGCGAAAAGCGGATGCAGGTCGGGATGCTGGGTGTCCATCGGGATTCCTCGCCGGAGAGGACTATTGTGCCGCGCTGGCAGCTGCATGGCGATGTGCATTCAGCCCCGTACAGTCAGCGGGCGCAGACTCCGGCGTTCCCGGTACGCGTCGACGCTTTGCCAGGATGCGACGTCGAGGGAACGCACGAGCCCGGATCCCGGTTTTTCGGGATCTTCAAGTTTTTTCTGTTCCGCTCAAGTCGAGCGGGTCCTGCGTGAACGGTCTTGCATGACCCATCGGGAACCCGCCTCGGCGCTCGTGAGCGGCTTCAATCATCGACCGGCATGCGGTTGACGTAGTACTCGGCGAGGCGACTCGCCACGGGTGGATCGAGGTTGGCGAGGGCGACGATGATCGTCCGGCTGTCCGGCACGATCATCAGTTCGCCATTCATGCCGGGCGCGCCACCGCCATGGCCGAAGCGGCGCTGCGTGCCAAGGCCGGCGACGCCAAAGCCGTAGCCGTACCCGCCATCGGGCGCCTGCGCGGTTGTCGCCTGCTCGAGCAGACGCTTCGACAGAAGCGTGCCGTCCAGCAGCGCGCGGGCGAAGCGCGCGAGATCGCCCGTCGTCGACAGCCCGCCGCCAGCGGCCGTGCCGCGCCACGGCAGGGTGCCGCTGTTCGAAGCCCACTCGCTGCCACGGTGCATGTAGCCTTTCGCGCGTTGCGGCATGGCATCGGTCTCGGGCGGCGAAGCCGTATCGAGCATGCCGGCCGGCACGAACACCCTGGCCCGCACGTGCTCGTGGTACGAGGTACCCGAGAGATTCTCGATGATTGCGCCGAGCAGGACGAAACCGTAGTTCGAGTAGCGTTGTCGAGAGCCCGGTTCGAAATCCAGGCCACGCTTGCCGTACAGCCGCAGGTAATCGGCATGCGCCTTCAGGTCGAGGCGGTGCGCATCGAACTCGGCGCCGAAGATGTCGCCGGTGCCGCCGGTGTGCGTGAGCAGATGGCGGATGCGCACCTTGTCGGCGACGTCGCGGTTCGGATAGTCCGCGAGGACCTCGCCGACGCGCGTATCGAGCGTGAGCTTGCCCGCCTCGACGTACTGCAGGATCGCCACCGCGGTGAACATCTTGTTCATCGAGCCGAGACGGAATCGGGTATCGGCGGTGACCGGCGTGCGCGATTCGCGATCGGCGAGCCCCGCGTTGCGTTCGAACACGGTCTTGCCGTCCTGCACGACGACTACGCGGCCGCTGAACGTGTCCGCAGTGGCGAGTGCGTCGATGCGGGCGCCGAGTGCCTGCGTGGCAGCTTCGGCGTCGAGGCGCGGAATCGCGAGATCGGCCGGACGCTCGATGAGTTCGACGCCGAGTTTCAGCGTCTCGGGCTTGCCGGGTTCGAGGCTGGCATCGAGACGCGCGAGGCCATCCCCGGCGCGCTCGGCGACGAGCAGACTGATCGATTGCGGCTCGCTGCGCTCGATGCGCACGATGTCGAAGCCGCCGGTGTTCGCGCGCAGTTCGAGCAGGCCCTCGACCGGTGCCTTGCGTCGGTAACGTTCCTTGAACGCTTCGAGGCGCGCGCGATCACCAGCGTTGACCGCGTCGATCCATTCATTGGCGACCTTGGCCGCGGGAGTGTCGGGCAGTGCGGGAGCGGCGGTCGCCGCGGCGCACGGGCAGGCGAGGACGAGCAGCAGGAACAGGATCGAGCGCAGCATGGGATTTCCCCGGAAGAGTGGTCGGGCAGGCTTCCGGCAGGGGATGCGGCGGGGCCGCGATTGGTTGCACGGCGCGAACGTGGTTGAATGCACCCACGAAAGCGGGGGTGCCGGCGAAAGCCGGCTGAGAGAGTCCCTTCGAACCTGATCCGGTTAGCACCGGTGTAGGGAGCTTCGCAGCCATCGCAAGGTGTGACCGGCTGCACCTCGCTTCGTCCTGTCCGCCCACGAGGATCGAAGCCGATGAACGCGTTGCCCGCCGCGCTGCTGCGTGAAGCCGAACAACTCTCCGAGACCGTCACCCGGCCGATCCCCGGATCGCGCAAGACCCACGTCGAGGGCTCGCGCCACGACATCCGCGTGCCGATGCGCGAAGTGATCCTCGAGGACACGCCCAGCCTGTTCGGCGCGGAGAAGAATTCACCCTTTACCGTATACGACACCTCGGGTCCCTATACCGATCCGCAGCATCGCGTCGACCTCGTCGCCGGCCTGAATCCGCTGCGTGCGGCATGGATCGCGGAGCGTGCCGATACCGAACGCCTCGCCGACTTCACCTCGCCGTACACGCGCAGGCACGCGACGGCGCAGCAGCTCGACCATGTGCGCTTCCCGAACGTGCCGAAGCCGCGCGTCGCGCGCGCCGGCGCCAACGTCAGCCAGATGCACTACGCGCGCAAGGGCGTCGTCACGCCCGAGATGGAATTCGTCGCGATCCGCGAGAACCAGAAGATCGATGCGATCCGCGAGATGCACCTGCTCAGGCAGCATGCGGGCGAAAGCTTCGGCGCGGCGATCCCGAAGATCATCACGCCGGAATTCGTGCGCAGCGAGATCGCACGCGGCCGCGCGATCATCCCGAACAACATCAATCACCCGGAAAGCGAGCCGATGATCATCGGCCGCAACTTCCTCGTGAAGATCAACGCGAACATCGGCAACTCGGCCGTCACGAGTTCGATCGCCGAGGAAGTCGAGAAGATGGTCTGGGCGATCCGCTGGGGCGCCGACACGGTCATGGACCTCAGCACCGGCAAGCACATCCACGAGACGCGCGAGTGGATCATCCGCAATTCGCCGGTGCCGATCGGCACGGTGCCGATCTACCAGGCGCTCGAGAAGGTCGGTGGCGTCGCCGAGGACCTGACCTGGGAGTTGTTCCGCGACACGCTCGTCGAACAGGCCGAGCAGGGCGTCGACTACTTCACGATCCATGCCGGCGTGCGCCTGCCGTTCATCCCGATGACCGCGAAGCGCGTCACCGGCATCGTCTCGCGCGGCGGCTCGATCATGGCCAAGTGGTGCCTCGCGCATCATCGCGAGAGTTTCCTCTACGAGCGCTTCGAGGAAATCTGCGAAATCATGAAGGCCTACGACGTCGCATTCTCGCTCGGCGACGGCCTGCGCCCCGGATCGATCGCCGACGCGAACGACGAGGCACAATTCGCCGAGCTCGACACGCTCGGCGAGCTGACCACGATCGCGTGGAAGCACGACGTGCAGGTCATGATTGAAGGGCCCGGCCACGTGCCGATGCACCTGATCAAGGAGAACATGGACCGCCAGCTCGAGAAGTGCCACGAGGCGCCGTTCTACACGCTCGGGCCGCTGACCACCGACATCGCGCCGGGTTACGACCACATCACGAGCGCGATCGGCGCCGCGATGATCGGCTGGTACGGCACCGCAATGCTCTGCTACGTGACCCCGAAGGAACACCTCGGCCTGCCCGACAAGCAGGATGTCCGCGACGGCATCATCACCTACAAGCTCGCCGCGCATGCGGCCGACCTCGGCAAGGGCCACCCCGGCGCACAGGCGCGCGACAACGCGCTCAGCAAGGCGCGTTTCGAATTCCGCTGGCAGGACCAGTTCAACCTCGGCCTCGATCCCGAGAAGGCGAAGGAGTTCCACGACGAGACGCTGCCGAAGGACGCACACAAGACCGCCCATTTCTGCTCGATGTGCGGCCCGAAGTTCTGTTCGATGAAGATCACGCAGGACGTGCGCGACTACGCCGCCAAACTCGGCACCGACGAACAAGCCGCGCTGGAGACCGGCATGGCCGAGAAGGCCCGCGAGTTCCGAGAGCAGGGTGGCGAGGTGTATCGGCAGGAATAGCGTGCCCGCTCATTGCCGCGCTGCAAGTCATCATTGTCGCGCATGACGTACGTTTCAAAGCGGCGGAAGTCCTTGCGAGAGGCATCGTCGCAGGCGAGCTCGTTTGCAGCGTGTCTCACCGCCGTCGCACGTGCTCAAGGCATGGCATTGACCGGCAGAATCACGGTCAATGGTGGATCGAAGTCGTCGGTGAACAGCACGTCGCGCGTGAGCACGACGCGATTGCGATGCTCGCGCACCTCCGGTATCGGCGTGAACGTCGGGTCCAGCGTTATCAGCGCGTGCTGGCTTGTTGCCGGTGCGGTCACGGCATCGATCAGGGTGATCGCATCGGCTGGCTCGACCTGGTAGCCACCGAGGCGGTTTACGGCGAGATGGCCGCGCAAGTCGATGTTGCCGGGTGTTCCGCTGACGACGAAGCGATCGTGCTGGTCGAGTGCCGTGCCGGTAACGTCGAGCTGCATCGCTGCGTCGATACCCTCGCGATAGCGGCCGAAGATGCCGATCGCGCCGACCGCGTCGATGCCGCCGGGAAGGATCAGCGCGCCATTGTTGAGCACCGAGCCGGCCAGCACGGCGTTGCCGGTCAGCACGCCGCCTTCCAGCATCATCGGAAAGTCGAACGACTCGGGCGCGAGCTGCATCTGCACGTCGTCGAGCACGAGTTGCCCCGCGGTCTGGCGCCACACGCGTGACTGCGAACCGACCGCGCCAGCCAGCACCATCGTGCCGCTGTTGATGATTGTGCCATGCAGGCTGTTGCCGAGCGTCAGCGCACCGTCCGCCGTAGACGCGGTTGCGGTAAAGTTGCCGAGATTTTCGAACACGTTGTTGTCGCTGCCGCCCATGTTCATCACGGCGGGTCGGAACAGCACCTGGAAATCGGCGCCCGGCGCATTGACGAGCCGCGTCTGCGGCGGCGTGGTGCTCGACTGGAATCCCAGTGCGCCACCTTGCCAGAGCGTGCTGCCTTCGAGCCGCAGCTGCGCGAACGTGCCGACGATCTTCGGCGTGGGGCCGGTGAGCACCAGCGTACTGCCAGCGGGAATCACGAAGCTGCCGGGACCACGCAGGCGTCCGCTCATCCAGGTCAGTCCGGCGGGAAAATGCAGCGTTACGTCGCTGGCTGCGACCAGATCCGGGTTCTGGTCGTGCATCACGACCGGTCCGGCGAAGGCGACATCGCCGAAGAAGCTGCGGTCGCCTGAGCCGCTGAAGCGAACCTCGCCTGCGCCCTCGAACGTGGTGCCGGCGGCAAAGCTGGCTGTAGATCGCGGCGCATTCAGCCTCGCGCCGGTGGCTGTGCGGAACTCGCCGCTGTGCTCGGTCGGTCCGCCGCCGTTCAACCAGTCGAACACCCCGCCTTGCACGTCAAGCAGCCCATGATTTTCCAGCCGCACGCGGGTGTCGTTGAACTGGAACGTGCCCGCGCCGGTCTTGCGGATCGTGCCGTCGTTGCGGATGCGGCATTCTCCACCGTGGTTGGTGATGTTGCCGTCAGCGCTGAACGTGAGTGTGGCGCTGGCTGCAATCTGCCACGTGGCGGCGCAGACCATGTTCACGGCGCTGAAGTGGGCGTTGCCGTGCTGCACGACTTCGCGCCGGGACAGCGCCCTCCCCGGTCCGGACAGGTTCCAGGTTGAACCCGGCGCAAATGTCAGTGCCGGGAAGCTCCCATCGGGCAACGGCACTCCGAGCAGATTGCCGCTGCCGAGCCAGTCGTAGGTGCCGGTGACCGTAATTGGCCCGACACCATTGATCGTGTTGCCGTGATGGACGACATCGCCGACGGTAAGCGAGCCGTCTACGGTCAGCGCGGGAGAACCGGTGGCACCGAACTCGATGCGCGCCACCGTCACCGCGACGCCGGTCGGAATCGTCACCGTGGTCACCGCGCTGACGGCGTTGATGCGCGCGGTATCGGCGAAACCGGGCACGCCGCCCGCGCAGCCGCTCCATGTCGCCGGCACATTCCAGCTGCCGTTGCCCGTGGCAGTGCAGATCGCGGCGGTCGCGTTGCCGTGCAGGGTTGCCGACGCCAGAAGCAGCATGGCGGACAGCCCTCGGAAGGGGCGCCGGGCGCGCGGTGTCGCATTGACGTGTTGGGTGATGATGCAGGTCGACATGGCTTGTCCTTGGAATCCGGTGGATGACGAGGAGCGCGACGCCACCACAAAGCGCGGAATGATCTGCAGCGTCAGCGCACTGAAGATTCAGGTGCTCACTCGAAGCCACTCGCGAAAATGGTTCCGGGGCGCGGCAATGGCAGCCGCCACGGCTCGCGTCCGCTGACGCCGTTCTCGGCGGCGAAATAAACGCCATCGCCGAGCACCGCGATTTCGAGCGGACCGGCGCTGGCGATGCCGGGCGCGATGTCCGATGTTGCGAACGTGCCGGCGTCGCTGCCGTCGCTGTACCAGAGCTCGCGCCCGCCCGGGCCATAGGCGCTGAACACGACGCCGCCGTCGAAGCCAACCAAGTGCTGCGGGGCGATCGGCGCGCTCGCACCGAGCGGCGCGACTATGTGCGTCGTGAGCGACTGCCCTGACAGGTGAAGGAGGTGCGCGCCACCGGTGGTGTGCAGGGAGGCCGTGTAGAACAGGTCGTTTCCCGAACCGACGAGCGCCGGTCCCAGCGCCTCGGAGGAGGGCAACGAACCGACTTCGCCGCGCAGCGCGGGCATGGCGATGGACAACGTGCTGCCGGGCGATCCGTCGCTGAAATTGGCCAGGTGCCCGGTGATGGCGGTACGCGCCGCGAATGCGACGCCCTGAAGCAGTCCTTGCTGGGGATGTGTGATCGTGAATGCGGTGAACGAATGCGGCCGCGAACTGCCTTGCGTATTGATGTCGCCGAGCGGGAACGTCCCCTGCGCCGTGCCGTCACTGACCCACGGCTCGATGTCGGTGGCGTTGCCGCCGGCGTCGGCGGCGAACCATACGCGGCCATGCGCCACGAACAGGCCGTCGAAATCGACCATGCCATTTACCGGGCCGGGCGCAAGGTCGCGCACGAGGGCGATATGCCCTGGCGTACCGTTGTTGCGGAACAGCTCGCGGCCGATGTCTTCGCGGTACGCGGCAAACACGATCGAATCGCCGAGCACGGTCGGGCACGACAAATATTCGAGCTGCGTGGTCGCAGGCATCGTGTCGGGCGTCAGCAGCATCGTGGTACCCGCCGCCGTGCCGTCGGTGCGCAACAGCGCATATCCCGACTCGACCTCGACGAGGATGAAGACGCTGTCCGCCGAGACCGGGACGATGCATTCGACGTAGGTGGCGTGGATTGGCGCGGCGGCGAGATCGAGCAGCATAGTGGTGCCGGCGCTGCTGCCGTCGCTTCGCCAGAGCTGCTGGCCCGGGACTCGGCGAACGAACAGATGATGCGGAGGTTCCAGCGTCGTACGCGCCGTGTGCAAGGTGATTCCACCGGTGAGCAGGACTTCGGTGCCACCAGTCGGGCTGACGCGGCGCAAGGCATGGCCCGTGTCCTCGTCGTAGGCGAACAGCACGTTGCCGGCAGCGAGCGCGGCGAAACGTGTCGGTTCGCTGTCACCGATCGACGGTTCGATCAGCTTGACGAGCCCCGCCTGGGTCGGAGCGGCCAGGAACGAGGCGAACAGCTCGTAGCCGCGACCGTCGAGATAGCCGGCATACATCACGCCATCGGCACGGCCATGCAATTCGCCGTTGAGCGTCAGGCTGATGTCGGTTGGTGCGCCGACCACGCGCGTGCCGACCGTCGTGCCGTCGGTGCGATAGAGCTGCGGCCCTGCGGCGAAGTAGTAGTAGGCCCCGGCGACGGCTGCGCCGCGATTGGCGCCCAGTCCCTGCGCGCCGGGGATGAGGTCGACGATCTGCGCGGTGCCGGCAACCGTGCCATTGCTGCGCCAGAACTCGCTTCCGCTTGCCGCTTCCCACGCGACGTAGATCATCTGGCCGCCGAGCACGGCCAGTCCCGTGGTGGTGCTCGACGGATGGTTCCGGATCTTTTGTGTCAGCGTCAGCGTCGTGCCCCAGAGGTCGTGGCTGTCGCCGCCATTGCGGTCGTTGGCGAGGAAGTAGACGCGACCTCCGTAGGCCACCGGCTCGCGCAGTGAGCTTCCCGTCGGGCCCGGCGCGAGGTCGGCGATCATGCGGGTTACGCCCTGCGTGCCATCGCTGAACCACGGCTCGTCGCCGTGGCTGCCGTTGTCGGCGCGGAAGAACACGCCGCCAAGGTCGGGAACCGCAATCAGGTGGTCGATGCCGGCGCTGCCCGTATCGAGCCGGATGTCGAGGTAGGTCTGCGAGGTGCCGCTCGCGAGTGGCCGCATCGCCACAAGTTTCTCGCCCTCGTCACCAATGCGCGCCCGGTAGAACAGGCGATCGCCTTCGGCCACCGCTCGGCCGACCTGGGTACCGGCCGTCATCACCGTGCCGGTCAGCCAGGTCTCAGCCGAGCGTCGTGCGAAGAACCACGTGTGCTCGGCGTCTTCGAGCGCGGAGTTGCGCGCCATGAAATAGACGCGCGTGCTGACTGCACCGCTCACGGTTTGCACGAAGCTGATCGGATCGGAAGGCAAGGCCCCGGGGTTTGCGTCGACCAGCATCTGCGGCTGCGGATTGAACGGTCCCGGCTCGTAGACCCACGGTTCGCGCCCGTGCTGGCCGTCGTCGGCGCTGAAGAACAACGCGTTCTCGCGGCTGACCATGAGATGGTCGGGTTCGGAACTGCACGGACCCGCGCATAGGTCGGCGACGAGGCGTGTGCCCACCGCGGTGCCATCGCTCTGCCAGAGTTCGCAGCCATGCGGCCGGTCGCAGGCCCGGAAGTAGCTGAGGGTGCCGATGCGCACGAAGCGCACCGGTGAGGCTCCGCTCGACGGCGACGCGCCCGTGTTGATGTCGTCGACGAGTTCGGCTTGGGCGTGCGCCGCGCCGGCCACGCCTGCCAGGATCATCATGGCGCACTGGAAAACAAGGGCGAGCGCCCTGCGCGCGTCGCTGCCCGGGCGGGTTCGTTGTGGCGGCTTCGCAGAACCTCGGCCGGGCGGGTGCAGCAGTGCCGTACTTGTCGTTCGCGTATTCATTCGAAACCTCCGCGGAACAGCCGATCCCTGAGCAGGCGCAGCACGCCGCTTTCCGCAATACCGGTGGCGTCCTGGTTGCGACGCGTCTCGTCGACGCGCAGCCATTGCCATTCCTCGACGAGCGCTTGCTGCAACGACGTGCTGCGCCAGCCACCGTCCACGCGAGCCATCGTCTCCACGCGGACGAAGTCGAAGCCGTCAAACGAACGCCAGAGGGAGGGGGGGCCTTCCAGTTCCGGCGCGGCGCCAGCGCGGCGCCAGGTGACCTGTGCCCCATCCGATTCCAAGCCGTAGCGCGCGGCGAGCGGCGTGGAGAGCCGGGCCATTGCGCGCCTTGTCTGCCCGCCGATGGTCGAGAACGTTCCTGTCATCAGGAGCTTGCCGTCGGTCTGAAAGCGCAAGCCGTAGATCTGGCCGCCCGCCGGCAAGGCGTCAGTGGTCAAGCCACCCGCTGCGTTCAGCATGGCGAGGCCGGCGCGCGGCAGGCCATTGACGATGCTGAACTGGCCGGCGATCGCGATGGCGCCATCGGCCCTGACAGCGATCGCGTCAATCGAGCCATCTGTGCTCGTCACGAACCCGGCATCGGCCGTGCCGCCAGCCAGCCATCGTTCGAGGCGGAAACCGGACCCATCGCGTTGTGCGCCGACAAGCACGCTGCCGTCCGGCAGTACGGCAAGGCTGTTGACGTATTCGTCTTTGGTCAGCCCCGTGTCGAAAGTCGGGTCGAGGTCACCGTTCGACAAAAGCCGCGCCAAGCGCGGGCGCGGCAGGCCGTTCACCGCTGCGAACGCGCCCGCGATCAGCAGGCGGCCCTCCGGCAACGGCACGATTTGATCGACATACGCGTCAACATTGGCGACGAAGCCGCCATCGAGCGAACCATCGGTGTGGAGGCGGGCCAGGCGAAAGCGCGGCTGGTCGTTGACCGAGGTGAACGTGCCACCGATCAGGATGCGTCCGTCGCTGGCGGGTGCGACGACGAAGATCTGCTGGTTGATGCGCGGCGCGAATGCGCCGTCCAGCGCGCCGCTTGCAAGCAAGCGTGCGAGGTTGGGTTGCGCGATGCCATTGACCAGCCCGAACGCGCCGCCGAGCAGGATGCGGCTGTTCGGCTCGATCGCGACCGATCGCACTTCGCCATCGGCGCTCGCGCCGAACCCGGAGTCGAGGCGTCCGTCGGGCCATAACCGCGCGAGGCGCTGGCGCGGCTGACCGTTGATCGTCGTGAAATTGCCGCCGACAACGAGGCGGCCGTCGCGTTGCGCGGGCGCGCCCAGAACGTAGCCGTCGACGGCAGGGGCCAGCGTCGTGTCGGCGCTGCCGGCTGAATCGATGCGGGCGAGATGACCATTGAAGCGTCCACCGACGAGCACGCCGCCATCGGACTGCGCTGCAATCGCCAGCACGGGCTCAGTCGCGCCAATGACCCAGTCCGGGTCGACATCCCGCTCCGCGTCGAGGCGTCCGATACGTGCCTTCGGGACGCCGTCCAGGCTCGTGAAGTCGCCGCCGAGCAGGACGCGACCTTCCTCGAGGCGTTCGATGACATGCACGGCTGCATCGGCCTGGACCAGACCGTAGGCGAAGGCGCCGTCGGGCGTCATGCGTGCAAGGCGCGGCCTCGGCTGCCCCGCCATCGTCGTGAACGCACCGCCGATCATGATCGTGCCATCGATGTCGCGCGTCAGTGCGTGAACCGCGCCATTGGTGCCGAACGCGACGCTTTCGGGTGCGCCCGTCCGCGTCAGCCGGACCAGGTTCTGCGCCGGCTGTCCGCCGAGCGCGCTGATCAATCCACCGGCGAGGATGCGGCCGTCGTCGAGTTCGGCGAGCGAAAGGACCACGCCGTCCATCTGCGTGAAGAACGTCGGGTCGACCGAACCATCCGCGCGCAGCCGGGCGACTCGTTGCGATCCCGACACGCCACCGATGCCGGAGAAATTGCCGCCGAGCAGCACTCTGCGATCGGCCTGCTCTACGATCGCGAACACCGTACCGCCGACGCCAACGTCGAAGCCCGGGTCAAGGTTGCCATTTGCGTCCAGGCGCGCAAGGCGAAAGCGCGTCAGGCCGTGGAGGCTGGTGAACTCTCCGCCGACCAGGATGCGGCCATCGGCGAGTCGACGCAGGACGTGCACGCTGCCGTTGGCACCACTCGTCCCTTGGCCTGCGGCGACCTTGCCGTCGATCGTGATGCGGCAGAGATTGGGGCATGGTTGTCCATTGACCGACGAAAACGAACCGCCGACCAGGCTCGAGCCGTCGGGCATGACAAGGATCGTGCGCACGTCGCCATCGACGTGCGCTGCATAGCCGTCATTGACGTCGTACGCCTGCACGCCGCCACACAGGCCGGCCACCAGCGATGCAGCGGCAAGCCAGCGTGGCATCGCGCGACGTCGAGTGACCTGCACTGGCCCGGCGGCGAGCGCAACGGCGGGCGGGGTGCGCGCACGCGACCGTTGGAAGCTGATGTGGAGAGGCATGATCGTTCCGGCAGTGGAGTCGCAACGAGCTTGGCGTCGGCGCTGCCGCCGGTCCTGACGGACTTCGGAAGATTTACGGAAGATTCCGCGAGCAGGCGTCACCGCCCGCGGTTGTGGGGCCGCATCGGGGCGCCGGCTCGTGCCTTGCGCCGATACCCCTCAGGGGCTCGCAGCGGGCGGGAGTGCCTCGCGCACGGCCACGTAGCGCGTGACGAAGCGGTGCTCGGCACCGAATACCTTTGTCAGCGCCTCGATCCCCGCGTCGAGTTCCTTGCGGCCGGCATCGGATCGTCCAAGCCGGGAGAGGCTTTCGCCCCAGGCTGCGCGATACAGGCCGACTTGCCAATGTTCCGCGCCGAGTGCCTTCACGGCGAGTGCCACCAGCTCGCGCTGCTGGACCTCGGCATCGGCCCAGCGATCAAGCTGCTGGAGGTAGCGCGCAATGTTGTGCGCCTGCGTCACGCTCGGTTCGCTGGCAGCGCCGTGCAGTTCCTTCTTCAGGACATGCGCTTCGCGGCCGATTGCCAGCGCCTCCTCGAAGCGCTGCTGGCCTTCGAGGACATGCGCGAGATTGCCGAGCGTCAGCGCGGTGAACACGTGGCGCTCGCCAAGAGCGGCACGCGCATCGTCGAGCAGTGCGCGCTGCATCTGCTCGGCCTCGTCGAGCCGACCGAGTTCCTTGAGGATCATGGCGAGATCGCCGCGCGCGTTCAGCGTCACCGCGTGGCGCGGTCCCAGTTCCTTGACCAGCACGTCGACGACCGGGGACATCGTGGCATGCGCCAGCTGATGATCACCGAGCCGATACGCGACCATCGCGGCGGGCCGGCTGTAGTGGGCCGTGCGCAGGTCCTCGTCGCCGAAGTTCGCGCGCGCGGTGGCTGCCATCGATTGCAACGCGGCCAAGGCCCCTTTCACATCCCCTGCATGGAGCAAGGCCTCGCCACGGTTCTGCTCGGCGGTCAGCACGCTGATGTCGGCGCCCCCGAAGTGCGCGCGCAGCAACGGAAGCAGGGTGTCGTAGCGGTCCACGGCCTCGGCCGGACGGCCCAACCGCATCTCGATCAGCGCGGACAGGCTTGCATGCTCAAGCTCCGCTTCCACGGACCTCGCATCGGGCACCCTCGCGTGCGATTTCGCGAGCACGGCGTGCGCTTCCTCGAAGCGTCCTTCGAGTTCGAGGATTCCGGCGCTGACATTGTCGGTTTGCATATGCAGCGTGCGCGGGGCATTGCCGGCCTTCGCCAGCACGCCGCGCGCGTACTCGACCTGCACGCGCGCCTTGGCGGGTTCGGACAATTCGAGGAACGCACGCGCCAGCGTGATGCGCAACGCGGCTTCGGTTTCCGGTTGGTCCACGAAGCGCGAACCGATCGAATCCGCGGCCCGCGAAAGCACTTCGCGTACGCCGGGATCACGTTCGCCGCTCGCCAATGGCATCGCGCTCGCCAGCAGGTCATCGACGAGGAAACGATTGACAGCATTGGCAAGCGCGGCCTGCTGGTCGGCCCGGCTGGCTTCGACCATGACCGCGTTGCGTGCGCGCAGCAGCTGCACCGACAACGCGGCGGTCGCGAGCAGGCCGAGCGCAAGGACCGCTGCCAACGCGACGAGCCAGCGTCTGCGCGCCTGCGCCCGATCGAGTGCCACGCGCGTGCTCTTTGCCTCGGTTTCGCGCGCAAGGAGCGCATCGCGCTCGGCACGCCGGGCATCCAGCGAGCGCAAGCGGCGCGCGAGTTCGATCGCATCGGCGATGCGACGGTCCGGGTCGCCATCCACGCACGCCGCGATGTCTTCGCGCAGCAACTCGTCTTCGATTTCGCGTTGCCAACCCTGAGCCAGCGGACGTCGCAAATCGCCGACTGCGAGCTGCCAGAGGAGGATGCCGAGCGCGTAGATGTCGCTGCGCATGGTCGGCGCATGGCCGGCCACGGTTTCCGGCGCCAGATACATCGGCGTTCCCGAGGTCGGGCCGTTCGCATCGGCCATGGTGTGCGTGTAACCGAGGCGCGTGATGCCGAGGTCGTCGAGGCGTCGCGGATCGAGCACGCGACCGCTCCCGAAGTCGCTAAGACTTGCGTTCGGCTGTCCGTCCGCGTCGAGCTCGACCAGCACGTTCCCGGGTTTGATGTCCTTGTGCAGTACGCCGACGCCATGTGCCGCGCCGAGTGCATCGGCGATCTGCGCCGCGAGGCGCAGTCGTTGCGCCAGTTCAACGCGTGCGATGCCGCCGATCGCCGCGTCCCAGTCGAGCAGGCTGCCCGCCGAAGCGTGGGCAGATTCGATGAAGTACGGTGGTTCCTCGAGGTTCCAGTCAATCAAATGAGCAATATCGGGACGCTCGCCGAGCGTGTCGTGCATGAGGCGATACAGCGTGATCTCGCGTTTCAGCGCAGCCAGGCCGCTGCTGTCGCGGGCGAACTTGAATACGCGCCGTTCGCGGGTCTTGGCGTGTTCGGCGAGCCAGGCCTCACCGTGCCCGCCTTCGCCAAGGGCGCGGACGAGAACCCAGTTGGGACGGGCAGTGATGCGATCCCCCGCGGCGAGCGCGATGGCGCTTGGCGGCGCGCTGTCCTCTGCTGCACTCAGTCGTACATCGGCGACAAGTCGATACCCGTAGCCGTGGGCCGTGCGCACGATGCGCTGTTCGGCATCGCCGATGGCGAGGCGCACCTTGGCCACGGCCTTGGTCAGTACGCCTTCCGTGACAACGCGACCGGGCCAGACGGCATCCAGCAACTCGTCCTTGGTAACCACTTCGCCGGGATGGGCGAGCAGGACCACGAGGACTTCGAGCGCCTTTGGTTCGAGTGCGGTGACGGCGCCGTCGACCCTGAGTTCGAGCGAACGGCCGTCGAGAACGACATTTCCGAATGTCCAGACCACCGCGCGCACTTGGCCGTCGCGTCGTGCCATGCCTGGTCCCTGGTGATGCTGGTGGAATGCCGATGGTAGCGCCGGCACGCGAGGTCGGCCATCAATGACGCGAGGGCCGCGTACATTGGCTCGGGCCGCTTCGCTGGTGGGCGATACAGGCTGTGCGCAATCAGGCGCGAGCGCAGCGCCTGCATCGGCGAGATGCGGGCCGGGAGCCTTCCGCGCAGCCGCAACCGACGCGCTGTCCGGTTGCCCGGGCTCCTACGAAGCCTGTTCCGGTGGTTTCGCCGGCGGCTCCGGGCTCGGGTTGCGGGCCAGCTTCTTGAGGCGCTTTTCTTCCTGCTGCTTCGCTTTCTTCAGTTCGCGCTGCTTCTTGTCGAACGCGTAATTGGGCTTCGCCATGAGACCTCCGTGCTTCCGGTCGTGCAGTGTAACGGGATTGGGGATGCCGGTTATGGCGTGGTGCCGCGGTCGGTCGGGGCATTGGCGCTCGCTGCCGCGATCAACGAAGCTTGCACGCGTGCAGTTGCATAATTCCATCCGGATCCGGCCGGAGCCGAGGGTGGTCGAGCAGTCCCCGGCTCGCGCGGGGCCGTCGAACGCCTGACTTGCATCGAGGAGCGTGCCATGGAAAACCCCGTCATCAAGCGCCCGCGCGGACGCGGCCTGTTCCGCGGCATCGCCGTCGTGCTCGCGCTGTATGTCCTCGGCATTCTCGCCCTGATGTGGTGGTGGGACACCGAACCCGATCATTTCAACGCGATCGAGGCGGCGCAGGCCCGCGCGAGCGCCAAACAGCAGGCCGTGGTCACCGGGTCGGCGACGACGAGCGCGCTGATCGACAGCGTGCAACGCATGCTCGACAAGCGCGGTGGCTATCTCAGCAACGACCGCTTCCCGCCCGGCGTGCTGATGGACAACCTGCCGAACTGGGAATTCGGCGTGCTGGTCGCCTCGCGCGACCTGGCCCGTGCCCTGCGCAACGAATTCAGCCGCTCGCAGACCCAGTCGACCGAGGACAAGGACCTGCAGGAAGCCGAGCCGTTGTTCAGCTCGCCGAACGACCGCTGGCTGCTGCCGAGTTCGGAAAGCCAGTACGCGAAGGCGATCGCGCGCGTCGACAGCTATGCGACGCGGCTCGCCGACAGCGATCCGGCCGATGCACAGTTCTTCGCGCGTGCCGACAACCTCGCCGATTACCTGCAGATGGTATCGACCCGGCTCGGCTCGCTGTCGCAACGCCTCTCGGCCAGTGTCGGCCAGGTCCGCATCGACACCGACCTCGCGAACGATCCGAACGCGCAGCAGTCGCGCCCGGCGGCGAGTCCGCGGCTCGTGCGCACGCCGTGGCTCAAGCTCGATGACAACTTCTACGAGGCACGCGGCTACACCTGGGCGCTGCGCGTGCAGCTAGAGGCGATCCGCGTCGACTTCGGTCCGGTGCTGCGCGACAAGAACGCGATGGTCAGCCTCGAACAGGTGATCCGTGAACTCGAGGAAGCACAAACGGGCCTCGGCAGCCCGATCGTGCTGAACGGTTCGCCGTTCGGCTTCTTCGCCAACCATTCACTCGTGCTGGCCAATTATGTTTCGCGCGCGAACGCCGCATTGATCGAACTGCGTGAACTGCTGCGTCGCGGTTGAACCGCAACACGAGGAGCACGAAAGCGATGGGTACCGATATCCGGCACGAGCGTGCCAAGCAGCAATTCATCACGACCGTCGACGGCCATGACTGCGTGCTCGCGTACGAACTCGCCGGCGCCACGATGACGATCACGCATACCGAAGTGCCGCCCGCGGTTGGCGGGCGCGGCATCGCCGGCATGCTGACGCGTTCGGCGCTCGATGCCGCGCGCGAACTCGGCTGGCGCGTGATCCCGGCCTGTTCGTACGCGCGGCAATACTTCGACCGTCACCCCGAATACGCCGACCTGCTCGCCTGATCGTCGATGCTCGGGGCGGCGGGACGCGACGCGGACCGCGGCTTCAGTAGTGCGAAGCAGCGAGAGTGACGTCGGCGTTGCGCCAGGCATCGTCGAACTGGCCCTGGACCTGCCGGGCATCGCCGGCACGTGCTTGCGCTTCGAGGCTTCGGGCAAGGCCGTGCAAGGACCAGCCATTGACCGGATTGCGTTCGAGTTCCTCGCGATAGACCGCTTCGGCTTCGGCCGCCTTGCCGTTGGCGAGCAGGGCCGCGCCGAGCGCGTGCCGGGTCGGTGCATGCCAGCCGGGCGGTTCGTCGTACGGGATGCGGTCTTCGATCGCGACGGCGTCGCGCAAGGCCGTGATAGCGCTCGCGGGGTCTGCGTCGGCCAAGGCGATTTCAGCGTGCAGCGTGCGCTCGGCGATCCGCGCGGCGTGGGCGAGCGGGTAGCGGTCCCACATCGTCATCGTTTCCATCTTCGGATCGGCCGCGAGCGGCCCGAGCGCGGCGAGATGTTCGCGGGCAGCGCCGAGACGCTGGCCGCGCACGGCCGCGAGGCCCTGCGCGTAATGCCAGATCGCGGTCACGTAGGCGAGATCGGGAGCCGGGTTCGGCAGGGCCGCGATCTCGTCCCAGCGTCCGAACCGGACATGGTCGAACCACGGCGTCATCCAGTAGTGCTGCAGGCCTTCAAAGCCCGCCTGGCGCATCAGGTCGGGCAGGTTCGTCCGTTCGGCTGTGCGGGCGGCGGCTGCGCGCGCGACTGCGCTCGCACCTTCCATGCTCGCCGCGAACCAGAGGAAATGATGGTTGTGCGGCACGTAGCCGAGCGGATAGACCCCCGATACATTGCTGCGACAGGTCGCCAGGTAGGCGTCGTCGGCTTCGATCGCGCGCTGGTTCGCGATGACCGCGTCGTGCCAGCGGCCGACCCGCGCATAGATATGGGCCGGCATGTGGACGAGGTGTCCCGAGCCCGGGATCAGGCTGCGCAGGTGATCGGCGGCAGCGACGCCGCGTTGCGGATCGGCCGAGGCTTCGACCGCATGCACGTACAGGTGCAGGGCGCCGGCATGATCGGGATTGCGCGCGATCACTGATTCGAGCGTCGCCACGATCGTCGCCGTGTGGCCTTTCGGCTTTGCCTCGGTGTCGTAGTAGTCCCAGGGCTGCAGGTTCATCAGCGACTCGGCATGCAAGGTCGCCGCATCGAGATCATCGGGGCTGTGCGCGACGAGCGCGCCCATCGCGGTCGCATAGGCTTCGTCGAGCGGACGGCGGTCGGCTGGCGGGTTTTCCGCGTAGCGCGCCTCGAGCGCGCTGATGAATCCGCGTTCGCGCGCGCTGGCCGAGGGCGCCAGCGCGCGGGCCTTCTGCAGGCGCTGCCAGGCCTTGCCGTTGTTGCCCGGATCCATGCCGGCATTGACGTGCGGACCGACCACGAGGGCGGCCCCCCACCAGCACATCGCGCAGTCCGGATCGAGTTCGGCGGCCTTGAGGAACGAGCGTTCCGCGGCATCGTGGTTGAAGCCGAACGTCAGCATGAGACCCTGGTCGAACCAGCGCTGCACCTCGGCGTGGCGGCTCGTCACCGGGAAGCGGTGATTGCCTAGGCCCTCGAGCAGGGTCACGCCGACGAGTGCAGTGGCCGGCGGCGGTGGTGCAACAGCGACCGGGGGCGATTCGGCTGTCCGCTTCGAGTAGAGAATGCCGGCAATCACACCGACGACGAGCAGGACGATCACGAGCGCGGACTTCATCGGGCGACTCCGGCGGCAACGGAATTGCCGTAATACGCCCGGGCCGCATGCGAAACAAGCCCGGAAACGACAGTTTTACAAGTTCACTCGGCCGCGCGGTACCGCTCGACGCTTGCGACGATTTCGGCCTTCGCCTCGATCGCGCCCGCCCAGCCCTCGATCTTCACCCATTTGCCTTTCTCGAGATCCTTGTAGTGCTCGAAGAAATGGCCGATGCGATCGAGCCAGTGGCGCGAGACCTGCTCGATGTCGGTGATGTGCGCATAGCCCTCGAAGACCTTGCTGGTCGGGACCGCGACAAGTTTCTCGTCGCCGCCGGCCTCGTCGGTCATGCGCAGCATGCCGACCGGAAGGCAGCGGATCACCGACCCGGGCACGAGCGGCAACGGCAGGATGACGAGCACGTCGAGCGGATCGCCATCGCCGCCGAGCGTCTGCGGAACGTAGCCGTAGTTGCACGGATAGCGCATCGGCGTCGACAGCACGCGGTCGACGAAGATCGCGCCGCTGGCCTTGTCGACTTCGTACTTGACCGGTTCGGCATCCTTGGGGATTTCGATGATGACGTTGATCTCGTGCGGCACGTCATTGCCGGTGGGAACGCGTTCGAGGGCCATGCTTGCTCCGGAGCGGTTGCTTGCCGGCGCGCGGCGCCGGGTGGGGGATTCGGGGCGCGAAGGATAGTGCAACGGCTGTTGCGCTGCAGCAGGAGGCCCGCATGACGGGCCGCAATCGTTCAGCGCTGCGCGTCGAGCAGGCCGCGCAACCGGGCGAGCGCCTGGCCGCGGTGGCTGATGCGGTTCTTCTCGGCCGGGTCCAGTTCGGCCGCACCGAGGCCGCGAAGCGGATCGAAGAACAACGGGTCGTAGCCGAATCCGCGATCGCCGCGCGCTGCCGCGAGGATACGCCCGGGCCAACGGCCTTCGGCGATCAGGGGCGCCGGATCGTCGGGCCCGCGCAGCAGGACGATCGTGCAGTGGAAGTGCGCGCTGCGCTGCGCCTCGGGCACGCCGGCGAGGGCGCGCAGAAGCTTGGCGTTGTTGCCTGCGGCATCGCCGTGGGTGCCGGCATACCGGGCCGAGTGCAGGCCCGGCGCGCCGCCGAGCGCGTCGACGCAGAGGCCCGAATCGTCGGCGAGCGCGGGCAGGCCGGACCGGCTCGCGGCGTGCCGGGCCTTGCGGATCGCGTTCTCGACGAAGGTCGCGCCGGTCTCGTCGATGTCGCCGATGCCGAGCTCGCCCTGGGCGATGAGTTCGATGCCGCTGTCGGCCAGCACCTCGCGCAGTTCGCCGAGCTTGCCGGCGTTGCCGCTGGCGAGCACGAGTTTCACCGGCCGAGCGCGGCCCGCTGCAGGGCGCAGAGTTCGTCGATGCCGCGCGCGGCGAGCGCGAGCAGGGCATCCAGTTCCTCGCGACGGAACGCGTGGCCCTCGGCCGTGCCCTGCACTTCGATGAAGCCGCCACCGTCGTTCATGACGACATTCATGTCGGTGTCACAGGTCGAATCCTCCGCGTAGTCGAGATCGAGCACCGGGATTCCGTTCCAGACGCCGACCGAGACCGCCGCGATCGCGCCGTGCACGGGACTGCGCTTGAATGCACCGCGGGCTTCGAGCGGGGCGAGTGCATCGATCAGGGCGACGTAGGCGCCCGTGATCGCCGCCGTGCGCGTGCCGCCATCGGCTTGGAGGACGTCGCAATCGAACGTGATCGTGCGTTCGCCGAGCGCGCCGCGGTCGACGCAGGCGCGCAGGCTGCGCCCGATCAGGCGCTGGATTTCCATGGTCCGACCGCCCTGGCCGCCACGGGCGGCCTCGCGCTGGGTGCGTTCGCGGGTCGCGCGCGGGAGCATGCCGTACTCGGCGGTCAGCCAGCCTTCGCCCTTGCCGCGCAGGAAGGGCGGCACCTTGTCCTCGACGCTGGCCGTGCACAGCACGCGCGTGTCGCCGAACGAAACAAGGACCGAACCTTCCGCGTGGCGCGTGTAGCGGCGTTCGAACGAGATCGGGCGCAACTGGTCGGGCGCGCGGCCGCTGGGGCGCGGATTCATGGACATGCGAGGGGATGCTATGGCAAAGCGGCCGCGCAGTTTACCATTGCCGGCCCTCTCCACCGACGGACCGGCGCAAATGATCCGCAGCATGACCGCCTTCGCGAGCGCCGAGAGCGAAACCGCGCATGGCACCCTCAGCATCGAACTGCGCGCGGTCAACCACCGTTACCTCGAACTGAGCCCGCGCCTGCCGGAAGACCTGCGCAGCTTCGAGCCGCAGCTGCGCGACACCCTCAACGCGCGCCTCGCGCGCGGCAAGGTCGACATCAACATGCGCCTGAAGCCGGCCGCGACGCGCGCCGCCGGGCTCGTCGTCGACGACGAGTTGCTCGCCCGCCTGACCGAATCGGCTCAGGCGCTCGCCGCACGCTTCCCGGCCTTGCGCGTCGACTTCACGTCGCTGCTGTCCTGGCCCGGCGTATTGCGCGACCAGGCCGCCGATGCCGAGGGCCTGCGCGGCGAGGCGGCCGCCCTGCTCGAGCGCGTGCTGGCCGATTTCATCGCGACGCGCGAGCGCGAAGGCGCGCGTCTGGCCGGATTCATGCGTGAGCGGCTCGCCGGCGTCGAGTCGATCGTCGCCGCCGTGCGCGAGCACCTGCCCGAAGTGCGCGCCGCGGCACGTGCGCGCCTCGACCAGCGCCTGGCCGAAATCAAGACACCGGCCGATCCGGGCCGCATCGAACAGGAGATCGTCCTGCAGCTGCAGCGCATCGACGTCGACGAGGAGCTCGATCGCCTCACCTCGCACATCGCCGAAGCACGCCGCACGTTCGGTCTCGCCGAAGCGGTCGGGCGCCGGCTCGATTTCCTCATGCAGGAATTCAACCGCGAAGCCAATACGCTCGGCTCCAAGGCCGCCGACCCGCGCACGACCAAGGCTGCCGTCGAGCTCAAGGTGCTGATCGAGCAGATGCGCGAGCAGGTCCAGAACCTGGAATGACGGTGTCAGGCACGCTCTACATCATCGCGGCGCCATCCGGGGCAGGCAAGACGAGCCTGGTCAGGGCGCTGCTCGAACGCGAGCACGGGATCACGCTGTCGGTCTCCTACACCTCGCGCCTGCCGCGGCCCGGCGAGGTCGACGGCGAGCACTACCATTTCGTGTCGCGCGAGGTGTTCGAACGCATGGCCGCCGGCGGCGCGTTCTTCGAGTACGCGAACGTGCATGGCGACTACAAGGGCACTGCGCGCGCGGCGGTCGAACCGCTGCTCGCGGCCAACCGCGATGTCCTTCTCGAGATCGACTGGCAGGGCGC
Organism: uncultured Dokdonella sp.; assembly: GCA_964587775.1. Lineage (GTDB taxonomy): Bacteria > Pseudomonadota > Gammaproteobacteria > Xanthomonadales > Rhodanobacteraceae > Dokdonella. Next base: position 347,267 of record CAZPLY010000001.1, on the reverse strand, counting down.
GCAACAGGTGCGCGAGAAGTGGCCCGAGGTGATCAGCATCTTCATCCTGCCGCCGTCGCGCGCCGAGCTCGAACGACGGCTGCGCCACCGCGCCTCGGACAGCGCCGAGCAGATCGCGCGGCGGATCGCCGACTCGAGGGTCGAGATCGCGCGCGTCGAGGAGTTCGACTTCGTCGTCGTCAATGACGATTTCGCGCTCGCCCTCGACGATCTGCGCGCGATCTTCGCCGCGCGCCGGCTGCGTCGCGTCGCCCAGCTCGCACGCCACGCCGCCCTGCTCGGCGATCTGCTGAAACCGGCATGACGACGCACGGCAATCCTTGCGTGGCTCGCCGGCGCGCCGTCGCATCGGCTATCGTGGCGCCCGCCATGCGCCCAGCCGCCTGCCGCCAGCCCGAATCGCGACCCTGCGCGTGAATCCCGTCAACCCGACAAGCCGTGCCGCCGCGTCCGGCACACCCGATCCCGTTTGCGTGCGGGTGCGTGGCCTGCGCACCGTGCTCGGTGGCAAGACGATTTTCGACGGCATCGACCTCGACGTAGCGCGCGGGCGGATCACTGCGATCATGGGGCCGAGCGGCACCGGCAAGACGACCCTGTTGCGCCACATGACCGGCCAGCGTGCGCCCGATGCCGGCGAGATCCGCATCGATGGCGTCGACGTGCCGACCATGCGGCGCGGCGAACTGTTCGCCCTTCGCGAGAAGATCGGCTACCTGTTCCAGAATTCGGCCCTGCTGACCGATTTCAGCGTGTTCGAGAATGTCGCGTTCCCGTTGCGCCAGCACCTGCGCCTGCCCGAGGAGATCGTGCGCAACATCGTGCTGACGCGCCTGCAGGCGGTCGGCCTGCGCGGCGCGGCCAACCTGATGCCGGCCGAACTCTCGGGTGGCATGATCCGGCGCGTCGCCCTGGCCCGCGCGATCGTGCGCGATCCGGAGCTGATCATCTACGACGAGCCGTTCGTCGGCCTCGATCCGATCGCCCTCAACCAGGTCGTCATGCTGATCCGCACCCTCAACGATTCTCTCGGTGTGACGAGCATCCTTGTTGCCCATGAATTCTCGGCCGTGCGCCGCATCGCCGACCATGTCTACCTGATCGCCGGCGGCAAGATCGCGGCCGAGGGCCATCCGGAGGAACTCGCCGTGCGCGATTCGCCATGGACGCGCCAGTTCTTCGGTGGCGAGGCGGACGGCCCGGTGCCGTTCGAACATCCGGCCCGCGATTACGCGAGCGACCTCGGCTTCGGCCAGGCCACCGCATGAGCGCCGTACGCAGATCGACCCGGGCGTTGTCGCAATCGCTGGCCCAGATCGGCGCGGCCGGCCTGTTCCTGTTCTCGATCCTCGCCGCGATCCCGCAAAGCCTCCGTCACTACCGCGAGACACTGCGCCAGATCTGGTTCGTCGGCGCGATGAGCCTCGTCATCATCATGACCTGCGGACTGTTCGTCGGCATGGTCCTCGCCCTGCAGCTCTACTACACGCTGTCGATCTTCGGTGGCACGGCCGCGCTCGGCACGGTGGTCGCCCTGTCGCTGTTCCGCGAGCTCGGTCCCGTCGTCACCGCGCTGCTGTTCGCCGGGCGGGCCGGCACCTCGATCACGGCCGAGATCGGCCTCATGCGCGCGACCGACCAGCTCGCCGCGATGGAAATGATGGCGGTCGATCCGCGCGCCTACGTCGTGGCCCCGCGCTTCATCGCCGGCGTCATCGCGATGCCGCTGCTGGCCTGCGTGTTCAACGCGCTCGGCATCCTGGGTGCACACCTGGTCGGCGTAAGCTGGCTCGGCCTCGACAACGGCACGTTCTGGGGCAACATGACGTCGAGCGTCGATGTCTGGACCGACGTCGTCAACGGGGTCTGGAAGAGCCTGGCTTTCGGTGCCGTGATCGCCCTGATCGCGACGTTCCAGGGCTACACGACGCCGCCGACCAGCGAGGGCGTCGCCCATGCGACGACGCGCACGGTCGTTTCATCGTCGATCGTCGTCCTCGCGCTCGATTTCGTGATGACCGCTTTCCTGATGTGACGGGGATCCCGACGTGACCCAGCAACGACATTCGTTCCAGGTTGGTACCGGACTTTTCATCCTGCTCGGCTTCGCCGCGTTGGCCTATCTGGCGACCCAGACGACTTCGATCGCGAACTACCGCGAAGGCGACAGCTACACGCTGCAGGCCCGCTTCAGCAACATCGGCCAGCTCAAGCTGCGCGCGCCGATCAAGATCGCCGGCGTGCGGATCGGCTCGGTCAAGTCGATTGCGCTCGACGAGACGACGCTCGAGGCGGTCGTGCAGCTGTCGATTGACACGCGTTTCGCCGCCTTGCCCGACGATTCGGCGGCCGCGATATTCACCAGTGGTTTACTCGGCGACCAGTACGTTGGGATCCAGCCCGGCGGTTCGCCCGACCCGTTCAAGGACGGCGACGAGGTCGTGCTGACCCAGTCCTCGATGCAGCTCGAAGACCTGATCGGCAAGTTCCTCGTCGGCGGCGATCCGGCCAAGGCGCCGGCGTCGAGCCCGGCAGCGGCGGAACCGGCGCCGGTGCCCCCCACACCCTGAGGAGATCCACCCCATGTCGCGCGTCCTTGCCTGCGTCTTCGCCATCGCCTTCGCCATGGGTGCCAGTTCCCTCGCGCATGCCGATCCGCTCGTTCCGGCCGAAGTCGTGCAGAAGATCGCCGACGACCTCGCCGACACGATCGGTTCCCAGCGCGAAGCGCTGAAGAACGATCGCGACCGCCTGATCAGCGAGATCGACGACATCCTGTTGCCGCATTTCGACATCGACTATGCCTCGATCCTCGTGCTCGGCCAGAGCGCGCGCAGCACGAGTCCCGAGCAACGCTCGCGGTTCGCGCGTGCGTTCTACAACTCGATCGCGCATCGCTACGCCGAAGGCCTGCTCAACTACACGCGCGGCAATGTCCGCGTGCTGCCGTTTCGCGGCGAGTTGAACAACAAGCGCACGATCGTGCGCACCGAAGTCGTGCTCGACGACGGCAAGACGGTCGCGGTCGACTATGCGTTCCGCAAGAGCGCCAATGGCGACTGGAAGGCCTACGACGTGATCATCGAAGGCATCTCCTACATCACGAACTACCGCAACCAGGTCGCCGCCGAGATCAAGGCGACCGGACTCGACGCCTTGATCGTGCGCCTCGAGACACAGGGCGAGAAAGCGCTCGAAAGCATGGAGCAAAAGCAGCAGGGCGGCGCGTGACGACGGCATTCTCGATCACGCGCGACTCGCCGACGCGGTTGCGCGCGCACGGCCGCATCGATTTCGGCAACGCCGCGGCCGCGCTCGCCGAGGGCACCCGCAGCCTCGATCCGCGCGCATCGACGACGTTCGACCTCGGCAGCCTCGAAAGTGCCGACAGCGTGACGCTCGCGGTCCTGCTCGCATGGGCCGCGCGGGTCAGTGCACGGGGTGGCCGGATCGCCTTCGTCGACGTGCCGGCGCGGCTGCGCGCGCTCGCCCACCTGAGCGATGCCGAGCGCCTGCTCGGCATCGAACCCTCGTCAGCGCAGGCCTGAGTTGGCCGGGGGCGCGCCGACGGCGCGCGCGCGGAATTACGGGTCGTGCTTGCGCCCGCGCTCGTACTCGCGCTGTTCCTCGAGCAGGTCGTCGATGTCCTCGTCGTCGATGCCCTGCATCTGCTGGATCGCGTCGAGCGGCGGCTCGCCGTCGTAGATCAGGTACAGGCGGCGCTGCCGGTAGGCATCGCGGTAGAAGACATACGGATCGTAGGTTCCCTCGAGCAGCGACTCGGCGTCGATGCCGCCCGCGCGCAGCGTGACGAGGAAGAACATGTTCGGCCAGTGCTGCTGCTTGTACGGATGATCGTGGCGCTTCGCGTAACGCGACATCGGGTCGAACAGGTAACCGTCGACCGGCATGCGCCAGATGTCGCGCGCGCTGGTCGAGCCGACGAACGGCAGCACGAGGTACGGTCCTTCGCCGACGCCCCACTTGGCGAGGGTGACGCCGAAATCGGTTTCCTGCGGTGGCAGTCGCATCTGGCTCGCCGGGTCGAAGAAACCGAGAAAGCCGAGCGTCGTGTTGATCGCGAAGCGGCCGGTTCCCTTCAGCGCATCCTTGGCATCGCCCTGCAGGATGTCGTTGCCGATCGTGACCGGCATGCGGATGTTGGCGAAGAAGTTGCTGAACAGGCGCCGCACGTTCGGCGAGGTGACCTTGCGGTAGCCGACCGCGACCGGGCGGATCACGGCCTTGTCCATCTTGTCGTTGAACGTGTAGACCTTGCGGTTGAACTTCTCCCATGGGTCGTCGGTGCGCGGCTTGCCGACCGCACACCCGGCAAGGGCGACGAGGGCCAGGGCGAGGACGAGAGGCCCGGCGTGTGCGGTGGTCGGGAATCGCAGCATCGGTCGAGGGTCCAAGTTGCCGCAGGGCGGCAATTCCGTGGGGAAAGCGGGTATCCGCGGCGCGGTCCGGGCGGCGGAAGGTTATGCGAAAAGCGGCGGGGCGTACATCCGCGCCAGGGCGGGTTCCGGGCCGCCGCCGCAAACGCTTGTTTGCGCTGCACAATTCCGCGCCGCTACAATGGCTGCCTGACTCCGCCCGGGGTCCGGATCACTCCAGAGGTTTCAGCAGATGGCGCGCATCACCGTTGAGGATTGCCTGAAAGTCGTCGACAACCGGTTCGAACTCGTCCTCATGGCGACAAAGCGGGCCCGGCAACTGGCCAAGGGCGCCGACCCGACCGTCGAGAGCCACAACGACAAGCCGACCGTCGTGTCCCTGCGCGAGATCGCGGCGCGCAAGGTCGATCAGGAAATGATCGACGAGATCGACCGCCAGTCGCGCGAGAAAGCCGAGCGCGAAGCCCTCGAGTGGGCGGCGGCCGAAGTCGACGACGACCTCTCGAAGGGCGGCGACGACCTCTAAGTCACGCGTGCCGACTCGCGACCGAGGCATTCCGGCAGCACCACCTTCCGGCGCAGGCTGAGGCGAGGCGATGAAGGCAGCGGTCAAGACGCGAGTCACGAAGCCGGGCAAGCCGCCCGCCTACGTGCTTGCCCTCGAGGACCGCCTCGCCACCTACATGGCGCCCGAGCAGATCGCGCGCGTCCGCCGCGCGTACGAAGTCGGCGCGATCGCGCACAAGGGGCAGACGCGCAAGAGCGGCGAGCCCTACATCACCCATCCGATCGCGGTCGCCGGGATCCTCGCCGAACTCGGCATGGACCCGGAAACGATCATCGCCGCGATCCTGCACGATACGCTCGAAGACACCCTGCTCACGCCCGCGGAACTGACCGCCGAGTTCGGCGAGGCCGTGACCGAACTCGTCGACGGCGTCACCAAGCTCGACAAGCTGCGCTTCAAGAGCCGCCAGGAAGCGGCGGCGGAAAGTTTCCGCAAGATGCTGCTCGCGATGGCGCGCGACCTGCGCGTGATCCTGATCAAGCTCGCCGACCGCCTGCACAACATGCGCACGCTCGGCTCGATGGAGTCCGATTCGCGCCGGCGCATTGCGCTCGAGACGCTCGAGATCTACGCGCCGATCGCGCAGCGGCTCGGCATGAACCGCTTCAAGGCCGAGCTGCAGGACCTCGGCTTCCGCGCGCTCTACCCGGATCGCCATCGCGTGATCGCGGCACGCATCCGCACGGTGCTCGGCAACCGCCGCGAGGCGATGGGCAAGATCGAGGCCGCGCTCGAGGCACGTCTGGCCGCCGAGAACATCCCGCACCGCATCGTCAGCCGGATCAAGTCCCCGTACAGCATCTACAGCAAGATGCGCTCCGAGCAGAAATCGTTCACCCAGGTCATGGACGTGTACGGTTTCCGCGTCGTCGTGGATTCGGTCATGCACTGCTACCACGCGCTCGGGGCCGTGCATGCGCTGTACCAGCCGCTCGACGGACGGTTCCGTGATTTCATCGCGATCCCGAAGGCCAACGGCTATCAATCGCTGCACACGGTGCTGTTCGGGTCGTTCGGCGCCCCGATCGAGATCCAGATCCGCACCGAGGACATGGACGCGGTGGCCGATCGCGGTGTCGCGGCGCATTGGGCCTACAAGGCCGAGGTCACTTCGGCCAACAGCGCGCAGAGCCGTGCGCGGGAATGGTTGTCCGGGCTCGTCGATTCGCAGACGCGTACGGCGTCGTCGCTCGAGTTCATCGAGAACGTCAAGATCGACCTGTTTCCCGACGAGGTCTACCTGTTCACGCCGCGTGGCCAGATCCTGGCGTTGCCACGCAATGCGACCGCGCTCGATTTCGCGTATGCCGTGCACACCGATGTCGGCAGCCATGCGGTTGCCGCGCGCGTCGACAAGAAGCTCGCGCCGCTGCGCACGCGCCTGAGCAGCGGCCAGTCGGTCGAGATCATCACCGCGCCATCGGCCGTGCCGAGCACGCAATGGCTCGAATGGGTGGTCAGCGCGAAGGCGCGCACGGCGATCCGGCATTTCCTCAAGCGCCTGCAGCACGAGGATGCGATCGAGCTCGGGCATCGCATGCTCGACCGCGCGATGGACGGGCTCGGCGCGTCGCTCGAGGTGTTGCCGCCGGACGCGCTCAGCCAGTACCTCGAGGAACACAAGCTGCGCGCACTCGAGGACCTGCTGGCCGACATCGCGCTCGGCAACCGCACCGCCGACCAGGTCGCGCGCGCGTTGCTGCACGTGCAGGAAGGCCACGCCGGCTTGCGCCTGCACGCGGCCGAGAAGATCCTGATCAGCGGGGCCGAGCGCGGCGTGCTCAGTTTCGGCAACTGCTGCCATCCGGTCCCGGGCGACGAGATCATGGGTTATTCGACGGCCGGCAAGGGCATCGTCGTGCACCGGCTCGAATGCCCGAACATGGCCGAATTCCGCAAGTCGCCCGAGCGCTGCGTCGAGATCGCCTGGGACCGCGACGTCAGCGGCGACTATCGCGTCGAATTGCGCATCATCGTCGCCAACAAGCCCGGCGTGCTGGCCCAGGTCGCCGCCGCGGTGGCCGAAGCGCGCTCGAACATCGAGAATGTCGAGTACAAGGAGCGCGACCTCATGACGGCGACGCTGCTGTTCACGATCGAGGTCGCGAACCGCAAGCACCTGGCCGATGTCATGCGCGGCGTGCGCCGCCTCGGCGTCGTCAACGCGGTGTACCGCCATCCGCTCTGAGACCCGAAGGAAGCAATTCATGAGCAAGCGCAGCATCGTTCATTCCACCGAGGCGCCGAAGGCGATCGGGCCGTATTCGCAGGCCGTGCGGGTCGGCAACACCTTGTACCTTTCAGGACAGACCCCGCTCGACCCGGCGACCGGCGAACTCGTCGCCGGCGACATCTCGGCGCAGGCGCGGCGCGTGTTCGACAACCTCGCCGCCGTGCTGGCCGCCGCCGACGCTTCGTTCGCCGACGTGGTCCGGGTCGGCATCTACCTGACCGATCTCGGCGATTTCGCCGCGGTCAACGAGGTCATGAAGCAGTACTTCAGCGAGCCGTATCCGGCGCGCTCGACGATCGGAGTCGCCGCCCTGCCGCGCGCAGCCGCGGTCGAGATCGACATGGTCGCCGCCTTCGATTGAGCCGCGCTTGATACGCTAGGCGCATGCCGCGTGCCGCCCCCCGCCCGCCTGAAGCGGACACTGTAGATCCCGGCCTCGCCCCGGTTGCCTTGCTGCCGGGCGTCGGTCCGGTCCTGCGCCTCGCGCTCGAACGCGTCGGCATCGTGCGCCTGCAGGATCTCTGGTTCCACCTGCCGCTGCGCTACGAGGATCGCACGCGGATCACGCCGATCGCCGAACTGCGGGGCGGCGAGTCGGCCCAGGTCGAAGGCACGATCAGTGCCGTCGAACGCGGTTTCCGCTTCAAGCCCCAATTGCGCGTCGCGCTCGCCGACGCGAGCCAGGCCACCCTGACCCTGCGCTTCTTCCATTTCCGCAAGGCCCAGCTCGATCAGCTCGCGCCAGGCACGCGCCTGCGTTGTTTCGGCGAAGTGCGCCGGGGCTCGCATGGCTTCGAGATCGTGCATCCGCAATACCAGCGCGTCGGCGCCGACAGCGCGGTAGAGGACCGCATGACCCCGGTCTATCCGACCACCGAGGGACTCGGCCAGAAGCGCCTCGCCACCCTGATCGCGCATGCATTGGAGCGCTTGCCGGACGATGCGAGCCTCGAACTCGTGCCGCGCGCCCTGCGCGAGCCGCTCGGCATGATGTCCTTGCGCGAGGCACTGCTGTCCGTGCATCGGCCACCGGCCGATGCCGATACCGCGGCGTTCGCCCGCGGCACGCATGAGGCCCAGCGGCGTCTCGCGTTCGAGGAACTGCTGACCCATCATCTCGGCCTCAAGCGGCTGCGCGCGCAGGTGCGCGAGCATTCCGCGCCGCGCCTCGAGGGCGATGGCCGGCTGCGCGAGGCCCTGCTCGCGGCCTTGCCGTTCGCATTGACCGCCGCCCAGCAGCGCGTTGGCAACGAGATTGCGCGCGATCTCGGCGCGGCGCAGCCGATGCTGCGCCTCGTGCAGGGCGATGTCGGTTCGGGCAAGACCATCGTCGCCGCGCTCGCCGCCCTCGCCGCGATCGAATGCGGTGCCCAGGTCGCCTTGATGGCGCCCACCGAACTGCTCGCCGAGCAACACCTGCGCAGCCTGCGCGGCTGGCTCGCACCGCTCGGCATCGAACCGGTCTGGCTGGCCGGCAAGGTGCAGGGCAGGGCGCGTCGAGCCGCCCTCGATGCCGTCGCCGGCGGCGCGGCGCTCGTGATCGGCACGCATGCCCTGATGCAGCATGGCGTCGCGTTCCGCAACCTCGGCCTCGCGATCATCGACGAGCAGCACCGTTTCGGCGTCCACCAGCGGCTGGCCTTGCGCGACAAGGGGAGAGACGGCGACCGCGTGCCGCACCAGCTCGTGCTGACCGCGACGCCGATCCCGCGCACGCTCGCGATGACGGCGTATGCAGACCTCGATGTCTCGATCATCGACGAGTTGCCGCCGGGACGCATGCCGGTGAAGACGGTCGCGATCTCCTCGGAGCGCCGCGCCGAAGTCATCGAGCGCATCCGCCAGGCTTGTGCCGACGGCCGCCAGGCGTATTGGGTCTGCACCTTGATCGAGGAATCCGAACAGCTCGAAGCGCAGGCGGCCGAAGTCGCCCACATGGAACTTTCCGCCGCGCTCGGCGAGCTCCGCATCGGGCTCGTCCATGGGCGCATGAAGGCCGCCGCGAAACAGGCGGTCATGGACGCGTTCCGTGCCGGCGAGGTGTCCCTGCTCGTCGCGACGACCGTGATCGAGGTCGGCGTCGACGTGCCGAACGCGAGCCTCATGATCATCGAGAATCCCGAGCGCCTCGGTCTCGCCCAGCTGCACCAGCTGCGCGGCCGGGTCGGCCGTGGCAGCCGCGAGTCGACCTGCCTGCTGATGTACCAGCCGCCGTTGTCGGCGCTGGCCCGCGAGCGCCTCGGGGCGATGCGGGAAACGAACGACGGCTTCGCGATCGCCGAGAAGGACCTCGAATTGCGCGGCCCCGGCGAGGTCCTCGGCACGCGCCAGACCGGTCGGCTCGAGTTCCGCATCGCCGAGCTCTCGCGCGACGGTGCGATGCTGCCCGACGTGCAGCGGGTCGGCGCCTGCATGCTCGATCGGCATCCGGACGAAGTCGAGCGCCTGATCGCGCGCTGGGTCGGCGGCGCGACCCGCTTCGCCGGCGCATGATCCGGATCGCCCGTCGCCTGCTGGATGGCGTCCGCTTCGCCGAATGGAAGGCGCTGCGCATGCGGGCCGGGCGCTGCCCGTATTGCGGACCTACCGTCCTCGTTCGCCTGCGCCGCGACGAGATCGGCGTGCGCTGCCTGCGCTGCGGGGCAAGTGCCGTCCATCTGGCGATCGGCCACGTCCTGCACGCCGAAGTCGGCGATCCCGGCTGCCTTGATGCCTGCGAATTGTCCGCGCGCGGCGCGCTCGCCGACTGGCTGCGTGGCCATGCGCGCACGCTCGCGCTGTCGGAGTTCGTGCCCGGCGCGCCAGCGGGCAGCCTGCGTGCAGGCGTGCGCTGCGAAGACGTCCAGGCCCTGAGCTACGCCGACGCGAGCTTCGATCTCGTGACCCACACCGAAGTGTTCGAGCACGTCCCCGACGATGTCGCCGCGTTCGCCGAGTTGCACCGGATCCTGCGTCCGGGCGGGCGGCTCGTCTTCAGCGTGCCGCTGCTCGCCACGGGTCGCACGCTCGAGCGCGCGCGCCTGCGCGGAGGCACGATCGAGTACCTGCAGGAGCCGTCCCACCATTCCGATCCGCTGCGCGACGGCGCACGGATCCTCGTCTTCCGGGACTACGGCACCGACATCGTCGAGCGCGTCGCCGCGGCCGGCTTCGTCGACGTCAGGTTGCGCGTGCCCCCGGTGACGATTCCGTGGGTGCAGGCGCGTGCGATCATCTGCGCGCACAAACCAAGCGAGGACCCTCACCGGTGCCAGCCAATCCCCTGCTGATCGATACCGATCCGGGCGTCGACGACGCGCTGGCGATCCTCATGGCCTACGCGCATGGCGAGGTCGCCGCGCTGACCGTCACGGCCGGCAATGTCGGTCTCGTGCACACGCTCGACAATGCGCTCGGGCTCGTCGAGCTCGCGGCAGCCGATACGCCGGTGTTCGCCGGATGCGCCGTGCCGCTCGTGCTGCCGGCGGAGGATGCGGCCTTCGTCCATGGCCGCGACGGGTTCGGCGATACCGGACGGACCAGGTCCGCGCGAACCGCGCAGGCCGAGCATGCCGCGCTCGCGATCCTGCGCCTGGCCCGGCAACGGGCCGGCAAGCTGACCCTGGTCGCGCTCGGTCCATTGACGAACCTCGCTCTCGCCCTGCGCCTCGATCCGGACCTGCCGAAGCGGATCGGCCGCCTCGTCGTCATGGGCGGCGCGGTGAACGGGCGCGGCAACACGAGCCGCGTGCCGGCCGAGTTCAACATCAGCTTCGATCCGGAGGCGGCGCATGTGGTCTTCAGCGAATGGCCCGCGTTCGAACTGGTCGACTGGGAAGCGACCCTGCAGCACGGTCTCGAGTTCGAGGCGATCGAACGCTGGCTTGCCGCCGACGACCCGCGCGCGCGCTTCTACGCGGCGATTTCGCGGCGCACGCGCGACTGGACGCGCGCCCATGGCCGGCCGCGGCTCGCGGTCGCCGATGCGCTGGCGATGGCGGTCGCGCTCGATCCGGGCATCGTGCGCAGGTCGGCACGCCACCACGTCGCCGTCGAACTGGCCGGCACCCTGACGCGCGGCGCGACCGTGGTCGACTGGGAAGACCGCAGCGGCCGCCCGCCCAATGCGCAGATCGTGCTCGGGGTCGACCAGGCGCGCTTCGAGGCCCTCGTGGCCGGCGCATTCGGGGCGACGGCCTGAGCCGTGATCCCGGTCCCGGGCCGTGCCGGCTTGCACGCCAACGCGACCGCTCGCTATACTCGCGCTCTTTTCCCCGGCCAACACCCTCCGGTACCGTCCAATGAAACCCGATACCCATCCGAACTACAAAGCCGTGGTCTTCCAGGATCTTTCCAGCGATTTCGCGTTCCTGACGCGCTCGACGATGTCGAGCAAGGAAACGATCAAGTGGGAAGACGGCGTGGAATATCCGCTGATCAAGGTGGATATCTCGAGTCATTCGCACCCGTTCTACACCGGCAAGCAGAAGACCGTCGATGCCGGCGGCCGCGTCGACAAGTTCCGCCGCCGCTACGCGAAGTAAGCCGCGCCGGTCATCGGCCCGGGCTTCGCCCGCGCCGATCGATCCACCCCGAATGCACGAACGCCGGCCTTGCGCCGGCGTTCGCGTTTGCGCACCGGGCATGACCGCCGGCACCCGCCGCGGTTGTCGCGCTATGCGATAATCCCCGGATCAGTCCGGCGGCGACCGCAAGGTTTGGCGAGTGGCTCCGGCAAGCGGCCACGCGCCGCGCACCCCCTGTTTCCAAGACCGTGGCGACGCCGCTTCGATTGCCGCGCCCGAGCCCAGAGGAGCCCATCGTGTCCGACAACTTCGTCCAGCTCAATGATGCCGCGAATGATCGCTCGACCAGCCTTCCGATCGTCAGCGGGACGCTCGGCGATCCCGCCATCGACATCGCGAAGCTCAACAAGGACACCGGTTACTTCACCTACGATCCCGGCTTCGTGTCGACCGCGAGCACGCGCAGCGCGATCACGTTCATCGACGGCGACAAGGGCGTCCTGCTCTACCGCGGCTACCCGATCGAGCAATTGGCCAAGCACTCGTGCTTCCTCGAAACGGCCTATCTGCTGATCAATGGCGAACTGCCCGACCGCGCGCAGTTCAGCGCGTTCGAGCATGAGGTCACCCATCACACGATGATGCACGAGGCACAGAAGAACTTCCTCAACGGGTTCCATTACGACGCGCATCCGATGGCGATGCTGTGCGCCTCGGTCGCCTCGCTGTCGGCGTTCTACCACGACACGCTCGACATGAATGATCCCGAGCAGCGCCGGCTCGCCGCGATCCGCCTGATCGCCAAGATGCCGACGATCGCGGCCGCCGCGTACCGCTCGTCGATCGGCTGGCCGGTGCGCTATCCGCGCAACAACCTCGAGTACGTCACCCGCTTCCTGCACATGATGTTCGAGGTGCCGAGCGAACCGCTCGAACTCGATCCGGTCGTGTCGAAGGCGCTCGACCTGCTCTTCATCCTGCACGCGGACCACGAGCAGAACGCGTCGACCTCGACCGTGCGCCTGGTCGGCTCGACCGGCGCCAATCCGTATGCCTGTGTCGCGGCAGGCATCGCCGCGCTGTGGGGGCCCGCGCATGGCGGCGCCAACGAGGCCGTGCTCGAGATGCTGACCGACATCGGCGATGCGAAGAACGTCGCCAGCGCGGTGACTCGGGCCAAGGACAAGAACTCGGGCTTCCGCCTGATGGGCTTCGGCCATCGCGTCTACAAGAATTTCGACCCGCGCGCGACGATCATCCGCGAGATGGCGCACAAGGTGCTCGCCGACCTCAACATCGCCGACCCGCTGCTCGACGTGGCGATGGCCCTCGAGGAAGTCGCGCTGAAGGATTCGTACTTCGTCGAGCGCAAGTTGTACCCGAACGTCGATTTCTATTCGGGCATCATCTACAAGGCGCTCAAGATCCCGACCGAGATGTTCACCGTGATGTTCGCGATCGCACGCACGGCCGGCTGGGTCGCGCACTGGCTCGAGCAGCAGGTCACGCCGGACGCCAAGATCGGTCGTCCGCGCCAGGTCTACACCGGCGCGGTGCAGCGCGACTTCGTCCAGATCGCCGACCGCTGACGGCGGCGCGGGTCAGGCGTCGGCGACGATCGCCTCGACCATCGCGAGCGTTGCCCGCTGCATCGGCTTGCCCGACACGCGGTCCGGCGGCGCCTGGCGCAGGCCGTCGAGCGGGAACACCGTGATGTCGACGACGACCCCGTCGGCCGAGATCTGAAGCACGGGCCAGTCGCCCGGCGCCTGCGAGGCCGCCGCCGCGCGCGTGTGCTCCTCGTAGGGAATCCGCTGTTCCTCGAGGAACATGAGGACTTCACGCGGATCGTCGCTGAACAGGTGCAGTCGAACGGCCGAGTGCTCATCGGCCGAGCCGTCGAGCACGGGGCCGACGAGGCGCGGTTCGAAGCGCGCGAGGAAGCGCATCGCCTCGATCGCGGTCTCGCGTAGGCGCGCAAGATCGCGCGGCTGCGAATCGCCCTGGAACAGGCGCTGGTGTTCGCGCAAGGCGTCCTCGATTTCGCTGTTGCGCGGCAACGATGCCTCGTCGAACGCACCGATCCGCGCCGCCGCCTTGCGTTTCGCCACGTGGAAATCACGCAGGCCGTCGTCGGCGATCAGGCGTGCGGCTTCGACCGCGATGCGCCTGCGTACATCGGCCCGGCCTCGATCCTGCAGCGGTCGCCGGCGCGGCATCAGAAGACGTCGTAGGCTTCGCGCTGGTCGTCTTCCTGCAGGTCGCGGCGGGTGGCCAGGCGGGCGACGTCTTCGGTACGGAAGAATTCGGTGATCGAGTCGGGATCACCGGCCGGTGCGAGCAGGCCGCTGGCGCGATCGATGCGGGCCGTGGTGATCCCGGGCGGCATGTCGAACGGCTCCTCCGCGGTGTCGCGCAGCGCCTCGCGCATGAAGTCGATCCAGACCGGCAGGGCAGCCTTCGCGCCGTACTCGCCGCGGCCGAGCGTGCTGAAGTCGTCGAAGCCGACCCAGGCGGTGGCCACCATGCGCGAGTTGAAGCCGGAGAACCAGGTGTCGCGGTGTTCGTTGGTCGTGCCGGTCTTGCCGGCCAGGTCGCCACGCTTGAGCACGAGCGCGGCCGAGCCGGTCCCGCGGCGGATCACGTCGCGCATCAGGGACGTGACGAGATAGGCATTGCGCGCGTCGATCACGCGTGGCGCGAGACGCGGCTGCCCGCTTGCGGCGGGCTCCATCGACGCCGCCTGCGCGCTGCCGATCAGGGCAAGCGATGGCGCTGCGACCGGCGCGACCGGCGCGGGCGCCGCGCCGGCGGTCTCCTCGAGCAGGCGCTGCGGACAATCGCGGCACGCGCGCACGGGATCGGCCCGGTAGACGACCTTGCCGTCGCGATCGGCGATCTCGCTGATGAAGTACGGCTCGACGAGGAAACCGCCGTTCGCGAACACCGCATAGCCGCGGGCCATCGCGAGTGGCGGTGCGGCCGCGGTGCCGAGGGCCATCGAAAGGTTCTCGGGGATCTGCTGCGGTGAAAACCCGAAGCGGGTCACGTACTCGTGCACGTAGCGCACGCCGACCGCATCGAGCAGGCGCACCGAAACGAGGTTGCGGGAACGCACGAGTGCCTCGCGCAGCCGGGTCGGGCCGTCGAACTTGTCGTCTTCGTTCGATGGCGTCCACAGGCCGTTCGGACGCGAAGGATCGGGGAACACGAGCGGCGCATCATTGATGACCGAGGCCGGCGTGAAGCCGTGCTCGAACGCAGCCGAATACAGGAACGGCTTGAAGCTCGAGCCCGGATTGCGATTGGACTGGGTCGCCCGGTTGAACTTGCTGCGGCCGAAATTGAATCCGCCAACCATCGACTTGAGTGCCCCGTCATCGGGATCGATCGCGACCAGCGCGCCCTGCACGGCGGGAATCTGCGACAGCTTCCAGGCTTCATCGGCATCGCGCGCGAGGCGCACGATGTCGCCTGCCGCGAGCACGTCGGAGACGCGCTTCGGTGCCGGCCCGCGACGCGTGTCGTCGATGTAGGGTCGGGCCCACGCGACCGCGTCGAGGTCCAGCTCCGCGCTCTGGCCGTCGGCGAGCTGGAGCAGGGCGCGTTCGGCGTCGACGGCGCTGACGATCGCCGGCACGAGGCCGGCGACACTGCGATAGGACTCGAGATGCCTGACGAGGTCGGCCGGTACGGCGTCGGGTTCGAGGTCGACATGCGCTTCGGCGCCGCGATAGCCATGGCGCACGTCGTATGCCATCAGCGCGTCGCGCAGCGCGCTGTTGGCCGCTTCCTGCATGCGCGAGTCGATCGTCGTGCGGATCACGTAGCCGTCGTTGAGGGCGTCGTTGCCGAGCCGCTCGATCGCTTCCTGCCTCACCATCTCGGCGACATACGAGGCCTCGATCTCGATCGGCGGTTCGTGGGCGAAGGCCTGGTCAGGTTCGGCCGTCACGCGGTCATGTTCGGCATCGTCGATGTAGCCGAGGTCGCGCATGCGGTCGAGCACGTAGGCACGACGCAGCAATGCGCGCGGCGGATTGTTGATCGGGTTGCCTGTCGAGGGGAATTTCGGGATCGACGCGAGCATCGCGCATTCGGCGAGGGTGAGCTGGTCGAGCGTCTTGCCATAGTAGAACTCGGCGGCGGCGGCCACGCCGTACGCGCGATTGCCGAAAAAGCTCTTGTTGAGGTAGAGCTCGAGGATTTCGTCCTTGCTCAGCGCGTTCTCGATGCGGAAGGCGAGGAACATCTCCGACAGCTTGCGCGTGTAGGTGACTTCCGGGCTCAGGAAGAACTGGCGCGCGACCTGCTGGGTGATCGTGCTGCCGCCGGCGACATGCTTGCTGCCGGTCGTCGCGACGAGCCAGACCGCGCGCGCGATGCCACCGAGATCGATGCCGCGATGGCTGTAGAAATCGGCGTCTTCGGCCGAGATCACCGCCTGGGCGAGCTGCGCCGGCACGTCGGGCATGCGGATCGGGATGCGTCGGGTCTCGCCGAACGTCGCCATCAACCGGCCGTCGGCGGCGTGCACCTTGAGCGGAACCTGTAGGCGCACGTCCTTGAGCGCGTCGACCGATGGCAAGCGCGGTGCGATCAGCCAGTAGGCGATTCCGATGCCGGCGGCCCCGAATACGACTCCCGCCAGCGCCAGGTAGAGCGCGTAGCGGGCCAAGCGCAGGAAGATTCTCATGCCGCGGACAGGACTTGTGATGACAGTCAAGGTTGGTAACGCAAGTGACGGAGTATAGAGCTATTGTGGGTTCGCGCAGTTGGCCGGGCGAGGCCCGGACCGGGGGAAAACCGCGCTCCGGGGCCGTTTTCGCGACGAGGTCGACGGTTTGAGCGACCGCAGTTGATAATTGGTTAAGTTTTCGATTTAATGTGAAAGCGCATGATTCGCTCGTAAGGGCGCGTGGGAAGGGGAAAAAGTGTGGGACTTTTCACTCCGAAGGCACCGATCCTGATCGGCGTCGACATCAGCTCAACAGCGGTCAAGCTGTTGCAACTGGTCCAGGCTGGCGGCCGTTATCGCGTGGAACACTACGCGGTCGAGCCCCTGCCTCCGAACGCCGTGGTCGAGAAAAACATCGTCGAAGTCGAGGCCGTGGGCGATGCGATCCGCCGCGCGCTGGCCCGATCCGGCGCCAAGACGAAGTTTGCGGCGGCCGCAGTCGCCGGCTCCGCCGTCATCACGAAGATCGTGCCGATGCCCGCCGACCTGTCCGAAGAGGACATGGAAGCGCAGATCCAGATCGAGGCGAACCAGTACATTCCGTACCCGATCGAGGAAGTCAGCCTCGATTTCGAGGTGCTCGGGCCGGTCAAGGACAACCCTGACATGGTCAACGTCCTGCTCGCCGCATCGCGCACTGAAAACGTCGACCTGCGCGTCGCCGCGCTCGATCTGGGCGGGCTCTCCGCGAAGACGATGGACGTCGAGGCGTTCGCGATGGAGAACGCGTTCCGACTCATCGCCGACCAGCTTTCCGTGCCGAAGGACGCCGTGGTCGCCGTCGTCGACGTCGGCGCGACGATGACGACGCTGATCGTCCTGCGCAACCAGCGCACGATTTATTCGCGTGAACAGGTGTTCGGTGGCAAGCAGTTGACCGACGAGGTCATGCGCCGCTACGGCCTGAGTTACGAAGAGGCCGGCCTGGCCAAGCGCCAGGGTGGGCTGCCCGAGTCCTACGAGATCGAAGTGCTCGAGCCGTTCAAGGAAGCGATGGTCCAGCAGATCTCGCGCCTGCTGCAGTTCTTCTTCGCCGGCAGCGAGTACAGCCGGGTCGACCAGATCGTGCTCGCCGGCGGCTGCGCCTCGATCCCCGGTGTCGCCGACATGGTCGAGGAACAACTCGGCGTGCCGTGCGCGGTCGCCAACCCGCTCGCCAACATGTCGCTGTCCTCGCGCGTCCAGGCCCAGACGCTGGCCCAGGATGCACCGGCCCTGATGATCGCGTGCGGACTGGCGATGAGGAGCTTCGACTGATGGCCAGAATAAACCTCCTGCCCTGGCGAGCCGAGCGTCGCAAGCTGCGCGAGCGCGAGTTCTACATGATGCTCGCCGCGTCCGCGCTCGGCGCGGTCGTCGTCTTTCTCGCGGCGACTTACTGGATGGGCGAACGCATCGAAAACCAGAACGACCGCAACACCTACCTCGGCAAGCAGATCAAGGAGCTTGACGGCAAGATCGAGAAGATCAAGGACCTCGAGCGGACCCGCTCGCAGTTGCTCGCGCGCAAGCAGATCATCGAGGACCTGCAGTCGAACCGCTCGCAGATGGTGCACCTGTTCGACCAGCTCGCGAAGACGATCCCGAACGGCACCCGCCTGACTTCGCTCAAGCAGGCCAACGAGGTGCTCACGCTCGAGGGCGTCGCCGAATCAAGCACGCGCGTCGCGACCTACATGCGCAACATGGAAGGCTCGCCACAGATGGGGCGCTCCGACCTCGGCAAGATCGAGAGCAAGGAAGGCACGGCCGGCGCGGACAAGAAGATGCCGTATGTCTTCTCGCTGTCGCTGAAGATCAAGAAGCCCGAAGAAGCGCAGAACGAGCTGCCGCTGCCCGACACCGGCGGTGCCGGCGCGGCCAACGGCGCCGCGAAGCCCGCCGCGCCAGGCACCGCATCGACCGACGCATCGACCAGGCCGGTCGACCCGCAGGCAGGCACGCCGGCGACGCCCACGACCACCCCGGTTTCAGCCGCAGAGGAGAAGAAGCCATGAGTTTCTTCGACGATCTGCGCAATCTCGACCGCAACAACGTCGGCAACTGGCCGAAGCCGATCAAGGTCTTCTTCGCGGTCGTGATCATCGCCGTGATCCTGTTCCTCGGCTGGTACCTGCAGATCAAGACCCAGCAGGAAGACCTCGAGCGTGCCGCGGCCAAGGAGGTCTCCCTCAAGAAGGAGTTCTCCGAGAAGCAGGCCCAGGTCGTCAACCTCGAGGCCTACGAGAAGCAGCTCGACGACATGAAGGACGAACTGCGCCAGCTGATCGGCCAGTTGCCCGGCAGGACCGAGATGCCGAAGCTGATCCTCGCGATCTCGCAGGCGGCCCTTTCGGCCGGCATCACCAATGACCTGTTCCAGCCCGGTCCCGAAGTGATGAAGGGCTTCTACGCCGAGAAGCCGATCCAGCTGCGCATGTCCGGCACGTTCCACCAGTTCGGTGCCTTCATCAGCGCGGTCGCTTCGCTGCCACGCGTCGTGATCCTGACCATGCACGACGTGTCGCTGAAGCCGGCCGGCGCGGGCGCGACGGCGCAACCTGCCGCAGGTTCAACCGCGGTGCCGCCCGGAGGCGTGCTGACGCTCGAAGGCACGGTCAAGACCTACCGCTACCTCGACGACGAGGAAATCGCGCAGGCCGAGGCGGCGAACGCGGCCAAGGATCCGAAGAACAGGGCCGCCGCGCCAAAGGGAGGTAAGTGACATGTCGCGCATGGCCAGAGTCGTGATCCGGGCCGCGGCAGCTTCCCTGTTGCTCGGCGTCCTCGTCGGCTGCACGTCGGGGACCGAGGAAGTCGAGCAGTGGGTCAAGCAGGAAAAAGCCAAGAAGGGCCAGCCGCTGCAGCCGCCCCCGGTGATCAAGACGTTCGAGACCTTCGAATACACGCTGAAGGCGCCCGATGACCGCGATCCGTTCAACGTGCCGCTCGACAAGGAAGACGAGGAAGCGAAGGTGGCCGGACCCCGGCCAGACCGCAACCGCACGCCTGAACCGCTCGAGGCATTTCCGCTCGACGGCTTGAGGATGGTCGGCACGCTCGGCTCGCCGACCGCGCCGGAGGGACTCCTCAAGGATCCGGAAGGCGTGATCCGCAGAGTCAAGCCGGGGGACTACATCGGCCAGAACTACGGGCGGATCACCGCCATCAACGAGAGCCAGATCGAACTCGTCGAACTCGTTGCGAACGATACGGGCGGCTGGGTCGAGCGCCAAACCACGATCGCGTTGGCGGACGCCAACAAGAACTGACCGACCCGTTGGGGGTACCTAGATGATTACCACAGCTACTGACATCAACGGGCGCGTGCCTGGTTCGGAACGCAAGCGGCTCCGCTTCGCCGGCCTGCTCGCATTGTTCGCGCTGGCATTCAGCGGTGCGGTCGAGGCCGAGAATGTCCTCGAGGACATGAGCTACACGGCGCAGCCGGGTGGCCGGGTCGAAATCACGCTGCGCTTTTCCGAGGCCGTGAACGAACCGCAGGCGTTCACGACCGAATCGCCGCCACGCATCGCCCTCGACCTGCCGGCGACTCGCAACGGCCTCAGCCAGCGCCGCATCGAAATCGGTGCCGGGGCGACCTCGGGCGTATCGGCCGTCGAAGCGGCCGGCCGCACGCGCGTCGTCGTCGACCTGTTCCGGCCGGCGGCTTACGAAACGCGCATCAACGGCAAGCAACTCATCCTGACGGTCGCCGCGAACATCAGCGGATCGACGCCGGCCGCGGCGTCGGCAGCGAGTGCCGACCCGACCAAGGCGGTGGGCAACCAGGCGGTCCAGTTGACGAACGTCGACTTCCGTCGCGGCAAGGCCGGCGAAGGTCGCGTCGTCGTCAGCTTCTCGGGTCCCGGCGCCGCCGCCGATCTCAAGCGCGAAGGCGACCGCGTCGTCCTCGACGTGCTCAACGTGAAGTTGCCGCCCGACCAGGCGCAGCGCCTCGACGTGCTCGATTTCGCCACCCCGGTGCAGTTCGTCGAGACGCGCTCGCGCGGTTCGGGCGTGCGCCTCGAGATCGTCGCCCAGCCGCCGTTCGAGCAGCTCGCCTACCAGACCGGCAACGAATACGTCGTCGAGATCGCGCCGAAGCGCGACGACGACAAGGCCAAGGGCAAGAATGCCGAGCCGGTGTTCAGCGGCAGCCGCGTCACGTTCAACTTCCAGGACATCCCGACGCGTTCGGTCCTGCAGCTGATCGCCGACGTCTCCGACCTCAACATCGTCGTCGCCGATACCGTGCAGGGCAATGTCACGCTGCGCCTGATCAACGTGCCGTGGGACCAGGCCCTGCATATCGTCCTGCAGGCCAAGGGTCTCGACCAGCGCAAGCAGGGCAACGTGATCTGGGTCGCCCCGCAGAAGGAAATCGCCGACCGCGAACAGGCGCTCGCCGATGCCCGCCTGCAGATGGAAGACAAGGTCGAACTCGTTTCCGACTACATCCCGATCAGCTACGGCAATGCGCGCGACATCGCGGCGTTGCTGACCCAGGAAACCAAGGGCAACCAGCAGGCTGGTGGCGCCGGCCAGCAGGACCAGCAGCGAGGCTTCCTGTCGCAGCGCGGCACGGTCAGTTACGACGACCGCACGAACACGCTGCTGCTCAGCGACACGCCGCAGAAGGTGCTCGAGATCCGCCAGCTCATCGCGGTCCTCGACCGCCCCGTGCAGCAGGTGCTGATCGAATCGCGCATCGTCATCGCGACCGACACGTTCGCGCGCGAGCTCGGCGTCAAGTTCGGCATCAGCGGCGGCTACGAGGACAATCACGGCAATGTCGTCTCGACCGCCGGCACGGCCGCGGGCACCGACCGCATGACCAACCTCGCGCTGCGCAACCGCTTCAACGGCGGATCTGGCTTGCCGGTGTTCAATCCGGCCAACGCGATCGGCAGCGGCGTGCTCGTGCCGAGCCTCAATGACCGCCTCAACGTGAACTTGCCGGCGGCGAATCCGGCGGGCGCATTCGGCCTCGCGATCCTCGGCGCCGACTACCTGCTCGACCTCGAACTGTCGGCCGCGCAGACCGAAGGTCGCGGCGAAGTCGTGTCGAGCCCGCGCGTCGTCACCGCGAACCAGCGCGAGGCGATCATCAAGCAGGGTTCGGAAATAGGCTACGTGACGTTCCAGAACTCGGGTGGCGGCGGAGCCGGTACGGCAACCGTGCAGTTCAAGGAAGTCGTGCTCGAACTGAAGGTCACGCCGACGATCACGGCCGACGATCGCGTCGTGCTCAACCTCGGCGTGAAGAAGGATGCATTGGCGGGCTTCATCCCGAATCCCGGTGGCGGCCAGGTGCCGCAGATCGACAAGCGCGAGATCAACACCTCGGTGCTCGTCGACAACGGCCAGACCGTCGTCCTCGGTGGTGTCTACGAGGTCGAGAAGCGTGACGACCTGACCAAGGTTCCGTTCCTCGGCGACGTGCCGATCCTCGGCAACCTGTTCAAGAAGACCGGACGCACGGACACCAAGGCGGAGCTGTTGATCTTCGTCACGCCGCGCATCCTCAGTGAAAGCCTGAAGTAGGACGTCCAGGGGCAGGTGGCGTCCGCGCATGGACGCCGCCGGAGTGACGATCGAACAGACACCAATTGCGAGCCTGGAGAAACCACATGAGATTTCCTTTCAAGACCCTCGGACTGCTGCTTGCCAGCCTCGCCGTGTCGAGTTGTGGCGGCGGTGGCGGTGACGGCGGTGGAGCGACCTCGCCTCCCGCGAACGGCACGATCACGCTGACCGCGACGCGCACGAACCTGCCGCTCAACCCGAACAACATCCTGCCGTACCCCGGCTCGCCGTTCATGGCCGAGGTGCAGTTCACCTATCGCAATGCCGCGGGCACGGTCACCGGGCTGACCAGCGACGCGACCTTCACGACGAGCTCGCCGAGCACGATCAGCCTGTCGCCGCCCGACGACCCGTCGACCGCCAACATCAACGAGATGGCGACGCGCGTCGTCACGTTCCCGGCCACGACGAACAACGGTTCCTACGTGTTCTTCGCGACCTCGTACGATGTCGCCGGCACCGCCACGGTCACGGCTTCGGCGACCGATCCGGCGACCGGCCGCACGGTGACGAGGACGCTCGTGTTCACGGTTGCCGGCGCGACGCCGCTGCCGGCCTCGATCCAGGTCTCGCCATCGCCGTCGGGCATCTACGTCCAGGGCTCGGGCGGTGCGACCAGTTCGATGATCCGCGCCCAGGTCCTTGATGGCGCGAACCAGCCCGTGCCCGATCCGGGTGCCGTCGACAACGTCCGCTACGAGATCATCGGCAACGCGGGTGGCGCAATCCTCTCCGGCGGTTCCGGTACCGGTTCCGCGGTCACCGCGCGCACGGTCAACGGCATCGCGAATGTCTCGTTCCAGTCCGGCACGACGCTGCCGCCGAGCAATCCGGTACAGATCCGCGTCACCGTCGATCGCGCCGACAACAACGTTGCCAACGGCATCGCCGATCCGGTTTCGGCGACCACGAGCGTCGTTGTTTCGGACGGCAAGCTGTTCAGCCTCGTCATCACCTCGCCCGACATCGAGGCGATCACCCAGAACCTCATCTTCGCCGGCGTCGACGCCGATGGCGTGCCGATCCCGGGTTCGCCGGACGGCACCTACAGCTTCACGATCAGCGCACAGGCCAACGATCGCCAGGGCAACCCGGTGATTCCGGGCACGAACATCCAGTTCGGCGTGATCGATGCGCCGCTCGCCGGCTTCCCCGGCCTCGGCGGCGGCTCGTTCCAGATCGCCGGCACCGATGGCAATCCGCGCGAGGGCGACCGGCCGTTCACGGCACCGACCGGCCAGTTCCAGACGGCGGGCGGCGGCGCGGGCCCCGGCGACACGCTGCTCGTGTTCGGCCAGCTCGTCGAAGGCAACAGCGACCTCGAGAACATCCGTTTCGTGGGCTCGGTCAACAGCCAGACCAGCATCATCGTGACGAGTCCGTTCAACCGCAACGACACGACCGGCTCGTCGGTCGACTACGGAAACGTGCTGCCGTACGTGATCGGCCGTGCGACCGAGGCGAACATCACCGCGGCGGCCTTGACCAACGAGATCGGCGTGGCGACCACGAAGCTCAACTATCCGGTCTCGCGTCTCGGCAAGTCCGCGATCGTCTGGGCACAGGGCAATGGTGCGACATCGAGCACGGTCAAGACGGTCGGCGATATCCAGCCGCTGCGACTGCCGGGCGTGGCACCTGCGTTCCTGACCGTGAGCCCGACCCCGATCGCCGGCAACACGACGACCCAGGTCACGGCCTGTCTTTATGACGCCTTCAACTCGCCGATCCTCGGTGCCTACATCGCCTTCAGCTTCAGCGGACTCGGCGTCGGCACGGGCAGCATCGACGGCGTGACCGGATCGGGCTACATCGATTCGCCGACCGGCTTCGACGGGTGCACGACCGGCCTCGTCGTGACCTCGGGCGTGTCCTCCGAGGATGACGACGCGCAGGTCCTGTTCACCGCGGGCGGCGAGCCGGTCGAGGTGCCGATCGAGGTCAGCACGAGCCTCATCCTGCAGGCGTTCCCGTCGGCGCTCGGCAGCGGCTCGGGCACGGTGACGCTGCTCCTGACCGACGGTTCCGGCAATCCGGTTCCGAATGCGCAGATCAGCGGAACCTGCACGGGTGGCCCGGGCATCAGCGGCCTGATCCCGCCGACCGGTGCAAACGGACGCACGACCGCGCTCGTCACCGCCGGTGCGCTGACCCCGGTCTGTCCGGGTGAGACCCGCACGAGCGGAACCTGCACGTTCACGACGGCCGTCTCGGGCGGCCCGACCGCGACCGTCACGGTCCTCGGTCCCGTCTACGGTGATACCGGATTCAGTCCGGATCCGGGCGACGGCGACGGGGCCTGCGACGATCCGGCGCCCTGATCGAGCGCCGAGAGTCCGACCACGGGAAAGGGCCGCGAAAGCGGCCCTTTCCTTTTTGCGCTATGCCGCGGTGGATGGCGGTGGCACCATCGGCACCAGGACGGAGAGGAACACCATGGAATCGCCACATCGACGCGAAGTCCCGGCCGGCACGATCATCTTCACCGAAGGCGACGCTCCGACGACGGCCTTCCTGATCGAATCGGGGCGGGTCGAAGTGACGACCGTGCAGCACGGCGAAACGCGCGTGCTCGGTGAACTCGGCGCGGGTGCCCTGCTCGGCGAGATGGCCGTCATCGACAGCGCGCCGCGTTCGGCAAGCGCGCGGGCCGTCAGCGACTGCGTGTTGACGCCGATCGATCGCAACCAGTTCGCCGAACGTCTTGCCGCCGCTGATCCGGTCGTGCGCGCCCTGCTGATGAGCCAGCTCACGCGTTACCGCTCGGCGCTCGCGACGCTGACCGGCGATGAAGCGGTCAACCTCGAAATGACCGCGCGCGACAACAGCGGTGCGTTCGACAAGATCCGGCTCGAGAGCGAGTTGCGCAGCGCCCTCGTGCGCGACGAACTCGACGTGCGCCTGCAACCGATCCAGCACATCGCGAGCGGTACGATCGCCGGCTACGAAGCCTTGATCCGCTGGCAGCACCCCGTGCGCGGCCAGGTTTCGCCGACCGAGTTCATCCGGCTCGCCGAGGAGACCTCGCTGATCGTGCCGGTCGGCGAGTACGTGCTCGGCCGCGTCTGCGACATGCTCGCCGAGCTGCGTCGACGCGGGCGGACGCCCCTGCCGTTCATCGCCCTCAACGTGTCGGCGCGCCAGATCGAGGAGCCGCAGCTCATCGATCGAATGCTCGCCCAGTTGCGCGCGCGCGACTTGCCGCCCGACCGGCTCGAGGTCGAGATCACCGAAAGCCTCGTCCTCGACAGCCCCGAGATCGCCGCCCTCATCGAACGCTGCCACGTGGCCGGCATGCAGGTCGCACTCGACGACTTCGGCACCGGTTACTCGAACCTCGGGCCGCTGCTCACGCTGGACTTCGATCGCATCAAGCTCGACCAGAGTTTCGTGCGCGCGCTCGATCGGCCGCGCGGCGTCGCCCTCGTCAAGGCCGTCATCGCGATGGCCGACTCGCTCGGATGCGAAATGATCGCCGAAGGCGTCGAGACCGCCGAGCACCTCGCCGCGCTCGATGCGATGGGTTGCAGCTACGCCCAGGGCTGGCTGATCGGCAGGCCCGTTTCACTGCAGACCGTGCTCGACGGCTGAATCCGCGCCGCGACACGGGCTCGCATGTGCCGTCGGTTGGGGAAACCTTGTGGGCCGGGCCGCGGTCTGAACGTCGACCCCATCCGGCGTGACATCATTGGACTCCCCATCCCCGCATCTTCCGATCGACATGTCCGAACCGACCACGGCCGCGCGCGCGTTCGCCGGCCTGCGCGACGAACTCTCGCGCTGCATCATTGGCCAGCAGGCGCTTGTCGAGCGTCTGCTGATCGCCTTGCTCGCCGACGGGCACCTGCTCGTCGAAGGGGCACCCGGGCTCGCCAAGACGACCGCGATCAAGGAACTCGCCGCGCGCATCGAAGCGGACTTCCATCGCGTGCAGTTCACCCCTGACCTGCTGCCTGCCGACCTGACCGGCACCGAGATCTATCGCCCGCTGACCGCGCAGTTCGAGTTCCAGCGCGGCCCGCTGTTCCACAACCTGATCCTCGCCGACGAGGTCAACCGCGCGCCGGCCAAGGTGCAGTCCGCGCTGCTCGAGGCGATGGGCGAACGCCAGATCACGGTCGGTCGCGAGACATTCGCATTGCCGCCGTTGTTCCTCGTCATGGCGACCCAGAATCCGATCGAGCAGGAGGGCACCTATCCATTGCCCGAAGCCCAGCTCGACCGATTTCTGCTGCATGTACGCATCGACTATCCGCAGGCCGGCGCCGAAGCGGCGATCCTCGGACTCGCGCGCGAGCGTGCGCGCGGCGCCGCCCAGGCGGCCGAACCGGCACGCGAGCGCTTGAGCCAGGCGCAGATCTTCAGCGCGCGCGGTGAAGTGCTCGACCTCCATCTCGCGCCGGCGCTCGAGACCTATCTCGTCCAGCTCGTGCTCGCGACGCGATCGCCGGCCGCGTACGGTGCCGAACTGGCACGCTGGATCGCCTGGGGCGCGAGTCCGCGCGGCACGATCGCACTCGATCGCTGCGCGCGCGCGCACGCCTGGCTCGCCGGTCGCGATTTCGTGACGCCCGAAGACGTCCATGCGGTCGCCGCCGACGTGCTGAGGCATCGCGTGCTGATGACGTATGAGGCCGAGGCCGAAGGCATCGACAGCGACCGCGTCATCGCGCTGCTGCTCGAGCGCGTTCCCTTGCCCTGAGAGCGGGGACCGGAACGCGGTGAAGGCGCATGGCTGGAACCTGCTGCGGTCCGGAAACCGGAAAAAACGCTGCGTTGAAGATTCATGGTTCCCTGAAATCGCGCGATCGCGCCCTTGCCCCTGACTTGCCAACCTTCGCCCTCCGGTCCCTGCACATGTCCTCGCCGCCATCCACCGACGCAACGCGCGTTGCCCTCGACGAACTGCTCGCCCTTGCCGCGCAGGCGCGTGGGGCGAACTTCGCCGAGGTGCGGCGCAGTGCGGCCGCGCGCACCGGCGCGCACGCTTCGCGCTGGCGCGGGCGAGGCGTCGATTTCCGCGAGTCGCGGGTCTACCAGGCGGGCGACGATATCCGCCACATGGATTGGCGCGTCACCGCGCGCAGCGGCACCGCGCACACGAAACTGTTCGAGGAAGAGCGCGAGCACGGCTTGCTGCTGATGATGGACCACAATCCCGGCATGCGCTTCGGCACGCGCACGCGGTTCAAGAGCGTCCAGGCCGCACGCGCGGCGAGCCTGCTCGCCTGGATCGCGACGGCGGCCGGCGACCGCGTCGGCGCGCTCGGCTTCGGCGGCGGCATCCGCAGCGAAGTGAAGCCGGCTGCCGGTCGGCGCGGCTGCCTGCGCACATTGCGTGCGCTGCGCGACTGGGACCATGCGGCCGACGATACCGGCGAACCGCTGTCGTCGGCACTCCAGCGTGCACGCCGCCTGTTGCGCCCCGGCATGCGCCTGATCCTGCTCAGCGACGGTTTCAGCGCCGATGCCGAGGCCTGGCCCGTGCTCGCTCGCATCGCCACCCACCACGAACTCGGCTGCGTGCTGCTCAGCGATCCGCTCGAACATGCGCCGCCGCCGCCGGGCCGCTATGCGATCCGGATCGGTGGCAGCCATCGCCTGCTCGATTTCGGCGAGCGCCGCCTGCGGGAAGAGTGGCCGCAATCGTTCGCGATCGTGCGTGAGCGTGTGCGCAGCGAATTCACCCGGCTCGGCGCGCGCGTCGTCGGGCTGACGACCGATGCCGATGCGCGCCGCGCGATCGCACCGTTCACGGCACGCGCGGTCGGACCACGGGACTCGCTCGCATGAGCGAAGACGGTCCGCTGCTGCGCGACATCCACCTGCCGGTCGAACCCTCGTGGTGGCCGCCGGCACCGGGCTGGTGGCTGCTCGCCGCGCTGGTCGCCCTCGCGCTTGCGTATCTCGGGCGCAGCGCGCTCCGGCATCGGCGCGAACGTCGCTGGCGGGGGCGCGTGCAGGCCGAAGTCGAACGCATCGCCGCCACGCACGCGGCACGACCCGACCCGGCGCGCCTCGCCGCCGAGCTTTCCGGCCTGTTGCGTCGTGCCAGCCTGCTGCTCGAACCGCATGCTGCCGCGCTGGCCGGCGAAGCCTGGCTCGGCTTCCTCGACGCACGCGTCGGCGGCGAGGATTTCTCGCGCGGCGTCGGTCGCGTGCTGCTCGATGCGCCGTGGCGACGCGCGCCGGCATTCGATGCCGATGCGCTGATCGCGTTGACCCGGCGCTGGCTCGAGCACGCGCTCGCGCAGGAGCATCGGCATGCTTGAGCTCGCCTGGCCGTGGCTGCTGCTCGCGCTGCCGTTGCCCTTGCTGATCGGCTGGCTGCTGCCGCGCGCTCGAACGGCGACGGGCGCGGCGCTGCGCCTGCCGCATGCGGGCTTCGACCTGCCGGCCACGCGCAATGCCGCGCCGGTGCCATCGTTGCGTCGCGCGCTCGCGCTGCTGGCCTGGGCCCTGCTCGTGGTCGCCGCGGCGCGCCCGCAATGGCTCGGCGAACCCGAAGACGTCCCGCGCAGTGGTCGCGACCTGCTGCTCGCCGTCGACACCTCGGGCAGCATGAGCATCGAGGACATGCAACTCGGTGCGCGCGTGGCCGACCGTTTCACGACCGTGCAGGTGATCGCCGGCGATTTCATCGAACGCCGCGCCGGCGATCGCGTCGGCCTGATCCTGTTCGGTTCGCGTGCGTATCTGCTGACGCCGTTGACGTTCGACCTCGGGACGGTCGCCCGCCAACTCGACGAATCGGTGATCGGCCTGGCCGGACGCGAAACCGCGATCGGCGATGCGGTCGGGCTCGCGGTCAAGCGCCTGCTCGAACGGCCCGAGAACCAGCGCGTCGTGATCCTGTTGACCGATGGTGTCAGCAACGCCGGCGAACTCGATCCGGGCAAGGCGATCGAACTTGCGGTCGCCAACAAGGTGCGCGTGTACACGGTCGGCATCGGTGCCGAATCGATCAGCGTCGACAGCCTGTTCGGCAGTCGCCGGGTCAATCCCTCGGCCGACCTCGACATCGCGATGATGACGGAAATGGCCGAGAGGACCGGTGGCAAGTTCTATCGTGCGCGCGACACCGCCGAACTGGCCGGCATCTATCGCGACATCGACCGCCTCGAGCCGATTGCCGATACCGGCGAAGTCCTGCGTCCGGTCGACGAACTCTATCCGCGCCCGCTCGCCGCGGCCTTGCTGTGCGGCGCGCTCGCGATGCTGCTGCCGTGGTGGCGCTCAGCGCGTCCCCGCATCGAGGCGAGGCGATGACCGCACTCGCCGACCTGCATTTCCTGCGCCCATGGTGGCTGCTCGCGCTCGCCGCGCTGCCGCTGGCCTGGTTCGCCTGGCGACATGCCCGCAGCGAAGCGGGTGCCTGGCGCAGGACGATCGACGCGCACCTGTTGCCGTTCGTGCTCGATCGACCGCGCGACCGCGCGCGCTCCGGCGGCGCCTGGCTTGGCGCGCTCGTGTGGACGCTCGCCTGCATCGCGCTGGCCGGGCCGGCCTGGGAACGCGAGAGCATGCCGCTCTACCGCAACGATGCCGCACGCGTGCTCGCCCTCGAACTCGCCCCGACAATGCTCGCGGCCGACCTCAAGCCTGCCCGCCTCGATCGTGCGCGCTACAAGCTCAACGACATCCTCGTCGCGAGCCGCGACATGCAAACGGCATTGATCGGCTACGCCGGCGATGCGTTCGTGGCCGCGCCGCTGACCGACGACATCAACACCGTGCGCAATCTCGTCGATGCGCTCGATCCATCCGTCATGCCGGTCCCCGGCAACGCGACCGAGCGTGCGATCGAGGAAGCGCAGCGTCTCGTCGCCCAGGCCGGCCTCGCGCGCGGCGAACTCGTCCTGCTCGCGGACAGCGCGAGCCCGGCCGCGCTCGAGGCCGCGCGCACGGCGCATGCGAACGGCCTGAGGATCTCGGTGCTCGGTGTCGGGACCGCCGGCGGTGCGCCGGTGCCGCTGCCGCAGGGCGGTTTCCTGCAGGATGCGGGCGGCAACATCGTCCTGCCGCGACTCGATGAACCGGCCTTGCGCGAACTCGCCGCGGCCGGCGGCGGGCGCTACGCGACGCTTGCCAGCGACCGCAGCGACCTCGATGCCCTGTTCGGCGACGCGCCCTCGACAGGCGGGGCGAGCGCGCTCGAGGAAGGGCAGGCCGTCAGCGAGCGCTACCGCGACCGCGGACCATGGCTCGTGCTGTTGATCCTTCCGTTCGCCTTGCTCGCGTTCCGCCGCGGCTGGTTGTTCGTGCTCGTGCTCGCGTTCGCGCCGCTGCCGAAGGCCCATGCGATCTCGTTCGCCGACCTCTGGCAACGCCCCGACCAGCAGGCCGCCGCCGCGCTCGCCACCGGCGATGCGGCGCGCGCGCAGCAGCTCGCGCGCGATCCCGCCCTGCGCGGCAGCGCGGCCTACCGCGCCGGGGATTTCGATGCGGCGCAAGCGGCATTCGACGAGGCGCGCGGCGCCGATGCCGAGTACAACACCGGCAACGCGCTGGCCAGGCTCGGCAAGTACGAGGACGCGCTCGCCGCCTGGGATCGCGCCCTCGCGATCGATCCCGAGATGGAGGACGCGATCGCCAATCGCGCGGCGGTCGAGGAATGGCTCAAGCGCAAACAGGAAGAGAACGAGGACAAGCAGCAGGAAGGCGAACGATCGGACGGCGACCGGTCCGATCGCGACAAGCCCGGTGCCGGCGACGATGCCGCAAAGCAGCCTGGCGAGGACCCGTCGGATCGCGATAGCGGAGCCGATGACGGCACGGACGGACAATCCGCGGACGGCAAGGATCCCGCCAGCGACCCGGCGCGCGACGCGTCCAGCGCGGCGGACGAGGCCGGCGATCAGGCCGGAAAGGCGGACGGCGACCCGGGCGATGCCGAAGCCGCGGCGGTTGCGGCGAAACAGCGTGAACAGCAACAGCAAGCCCTGTCGCAGGCGATCGACGAACAACTCGACAAGGGCGAAGAGACGGCGACCCAGGCCACGTTGCCGGGCCAGCAGGATCCGGCTGCGGCCGAGCGGCAACAGGCGATGCAGCAGTGGCTGCAGCGCGTGCCGGACGATCCGGGTGGCCTGCTGCGGCGCAAGTTCCAGCTCGAGCACGAACGACGGCAGCGTGGCGGAGGTGATCGATGAGAAATGCATGGCTGGCGATGTCCGGACTGCTCTGCCTCGCGCTCGCGGTCGAGGCACGCGCCGACAGCGCGCGCGCCTGGCTCGATCGCGACACGATGCGTCTCGGCGAGACGATCACGCTCAACGTCGAAGTCGAAGGCACGGTTTCGGGCGAACCCGATTTCAGTCCGCTCGGCGTCGACTTCAACACGCTCGGCACGCAATCGAGCCGCCAGTTCAGCATGAGCAACGGACAGGCTGCGTCGAAGATGGTCTGGGCGATCGGGCTTGAACCGAAGCGCGCCGGCACGTTCGTGATTCCTGCGCTCGCGATCGGCCCGCTCGCGACGTCGCCGCTGCAACTGACCGTGCTGCCGGCACCGGTCGGTGCCGACGGCAAGGCCGGCGACGATGTCTACATCGAAGTCTCCGCGGAGCCGACGACGCCGTACGTGCAGCAGCAGGTCCGCTTCCTCGTCAAGCTTCACTACGCAGTCGAACTGACCGAAGGCGCTCTCGAGGAACCGGCGGCGGACGGCGTCGTCGTGCAGAAGCTCGGTCGCGACCGTTCCTACAGCGCGATGGTCGGGACGCGCCGCTACAACGTGCTCGAACGCCGCTATGCATTGATCCCCGAACGCAGCGGAACACTGACATTGCCGGTCATCGCGTTTCGCGGCAGCGCGCCCGACCGTTCCGACCCGACCGGCTTCTTCCGGCGCGGACGCGCGCTCACGGCACGCTCCGACGCGATCGAACTGGAGGTGCGCGCGAAGCCCGCCGAGTGGGGCAGCGCGCCGTGGCTCCCGGCCGCATCCCTCGCGATCAGCGAAGAGAGCGTGCTGCCCGACGAGGTCGCGGTCGGCGAGCCGGTCACGCGCACGCTGCGCATCCGCGCGCAGGGCCTCGCTTACGAGCAGTTGCCCGAGCTCGCATTCGAGGCGCCGCCGGGCAGCGAGATCTATCCGGACAAGCCCGATACCCAGACGCGCGACGACGGCACCTGGCTGTTCGGCGAGCGCACACGCAAGTTCGCGATCGTCGCCTCGCGTCCCGGCACGCTCGTGCTGCCGGCCGTGCAGGTCGAGTGGTGGGACACGGTCGCGGACCGGCGCGCCACAGCCGTGTTGCCGGCGCGCGAGATCCGGGTCGTCGCCGCCACCGGTGCGGCCGCGACGCCCGCGTCGAGCGGCGATGGCGTGCCCGCTGCCGCAGCGCCGACCGTCGTCACTTATCCATCGGGTGGCGCCGATCCGGATTCGCGCCTGTGGCGCACGCTCGCGCTCGGCATGTCCGTGCTGTGGCTCGCGACCGCGTTCTTCTGGTGGCGCGAGCGGCGCAGCGCGCCGGTCCCGCGCAAGGTCCCGGCCCCGCCTGCGCATCCGGGTCGTGCTGCATTCCTGCGCGCGAGCGCGACCGGCGACCTTGCCGAAGCCGAACGCGCCGTGCTCGGCTGGGCACGCAGCGAGCGTCCGGACCTGCGCAATCTCGGCGAAGTGATCGCCGCACTCGGCGACCCGGACCAGCGCGCGGCCCTGCTCGACCTTCAGCGCGTGCGCTACGCGGGCGCAGGAATCGACGGCCTCGGGGCGCGCCTCGAACGCGGATTCCGCCGCGGTTTCGGCTGGGCCGATGGGGCGCCGGAAGTCGCCGACGCCTCGCCGCTGCCGCCGCTTTATCCGGGCCGCGACTGAGCGCGGGCGGTATCGAAGCCACGGAGCATGCGGCAAACTAGGCCGATTGATCCGGAAGAGGGGCGGCATCATGCACCGAACGACGCAGCGGAACCCGTCCCGCCCGCGCGGCGAACGTGAGCCGTTCACCTGCGGAGCCGGCGCATGACGGCGCGCGTGATCCCGCTGCACACGAAGATGGCGATCGGTTTCGCGATCGGCCTCGTCGCGGGCCTGATCGTGCACTGGCAGGCGGCCGATGCCGCATGGGTGGCGTGGTTGACGACCTGGGTCACCCAGCCGATCGGGCAGTTGTTCCTGCGCCTGCTGTTCATGCTCGTGATACCGCTGCTGTTCTCGGCGCTCGTCGTCGGCGTGGCCGAAATGGGCGATGTGCGCTCGCTCGGCCGGGTCGGCTGGAAGACCTTGGCGTACACGGTGATCGTGTCGTCGATCGCGGTCGTCATCGGCCTGGTCCTGGTCAACTTCTTCCGGCCCGGTGACGGAGTCGATCCGGCCGTCGCCGAGGCCCTGCTCGCCGATTCGAGCGCACGCACGCAGTCGGTCGTCGCGAGCGCCGCGAACCAGGGCGGCGGGATCAATCTCGTCCTCAACATCGTGCCGACCAACGTGATCCGCGCCGCGAGCGACAACGACATCCTCGCCGTGATGTTCTTCGCGCTGATGTTCGGCATCGGCATCGTGCTGACGAAATCGCCGCTCGCGATGCGCACCAAGGAGGTCATCGAAGGTGTCTTCGAGATCCTCATGAGCCTGATCCATCTCGTGATCCGGTTCGCGCCGCTCGCGGTCGCCTGCCTCGTCTTCAATCTCGCCGCGTTGTTCGGCTGGGACCTGCTGTTCAAGCTGGCCGGCTTCGTCGGCGTCGCCGTGCTCGCGATGGCGATCCATTTCTTCGTCGTCTACTCGGCCAGCGTGCGCTGGCTTGGCGGCATGTCGCCGCTCGGCTTCTTCCGCAACTCGCAGGAAGCGATCGTCATGGCGTTCTCGACCGCATCGAGCAACGCGACCCTGCCGACCGCGCTCAAGGTGGCGGAAGAACAGCTCAAGCTTCCGCGCAGGATCTCGCGCTTCGTGTTGACCGTCGGCGCGACCGCCAACCAGAACGGCACGGCCCTGTTCGAAGGCGTGACCGTGCTGTTCCTCGCCCAGTTCTTCAACATCGACCTGAGCCTGACCCAGCAGGTCGTCGTCATGCTCGTCTGCATCCTCGGCGGCATCGGCACGGCCGGCGTGCCGGCCGGATCGCTGCCGGTCATCGCGATGATCTGCGGAATGGTCGGCGTGCCGCCTGAAGGCATCGGCCTGATCCTCGGTGTCGACCGTTTCCTCGACATGTGCCGCACGGCCCTCAACGTGACCGGCGACCTCGCCGCTGCCGTCGTCGTCTCGAATCGCGCCGGCGACGACCTCGAGCCACCGGCGAGCTGAGCTGCGGGATACCGGCGACGATGTCGACCCTGCAACGACGTGGCGTGAAGTCCGTGTTGCCCGGTCTCGGCCTCGTCGCTTCCGCATGCGCGCACGCGGCAACCGGCTTGCCGTGGCAGGTGTGGGAATCGCCGGCACGTTTCGCCGCGCTCGATGCCGGTGACATCGTCGTCATGCAGTCGAGCGAGTGCCCGGGCGGCTGCCGCTACGACCGCAGCAACCGCGGTCCCGAACCGGCTGCCGAAAATCCGTATCCGCTGCGCTGGGTGTATCGCGACGGCGACGAAGTCGTGTTGTTCGACGAGCGCGGGCCCGGCGCGCTGACGCGATTCTGGATGACCACGGGCGACGGCATCTCGCGTTGCATCGATCCGTCGATTCGCGTGCTGTTCCGCTTCGACGGTGCCGGCACGCCCGCGCTCGACCTGCCGCTCGCGGCCTTGTTCGACGGCACGACCGCGCCATTCACGCCGCCGCTCGTCGCCGACCGGCTCGACTCGAGTGGCGGCTTCGTCAGTCGCATGCCGATCGCCTATGCGCAATCACTGCGCATCAGCCTGTTGAATGCCGAGAGTGCGCCAAGCGCCTGCGATCCGAGCGGCTGGCGCCTGCTCTGGTACCAGTTCAGCGCGCATCGGCTCGCTGCCGACAGGCCGGTCATGAGCTTCGTGCCGGGCACCGACGTGCCGGGCTGGCGCGCGTTCCTCGCGACGCCGCCCGGCAGCGATCCGTGGCACGGCCTGCTCGTGCCGCAGCCATTTTCGTTCGTCGCGGAGGCCGGGGTTCCGCTGCTCGTCGCGAACCGCACGGGCAGCGGCTGGCTGCGCGGCATCCGTCTCGACGTGCCGCCGGCGGCTCGACCTGCCGTCCGCCTGCGCCTGTGGTTCGATGGCGAACTTGCCGTCGACCTCGCGCTTGCCGATTTTTTCGCGACCGATGCCGCCGGATCGGCGCGCGGCCTGCTGTTCGGCGAAGGCGCCGATGGCGTCCTGTATGCGTGGTGGCCGATGCCGTACGCGAACGAGGCGCGCGTCGAGCTGCTCGTCGCCGGCCAGCCCGGCGACACGCTCGCGCTCAGCGGCAGCCTCGCGTTCGACGATGCCGCGCCGCCGTCCGACGGCACGCGGTTCCACGCGAGCGCAGGCGAGCAGTGCACGGCGGCCGGCACCATGGCGCTGCTCGACGCGCGCGGGGCCGGCAAGCTCGTCGGCCTCTCCGCGCGATACCGCGCCGATGGCATCGTCGACCGGGCCTATCTCGAAGGCGACGAACGCATCAAGATCGACGACGCGACCGCACCGGCCTGGACCGGCACCGGCGTCGAAGACCTGCACGACGGCGGCTTCTACTTCGACCAAGGCCCGTTCCGGCGCGGCCTGGCCGGTGCGCCGGTGATCGATGTCGACGGCAGCGGCACGACCTCGGCCTACCGCGTCTTCGCGACCGACCCACCGACTTACGCGAGTGCGCTGCAGGTGAGCCAGGAAGCGGGACTGTCGCCGGCACAACCGGTGCCGACCTGCGCGCGCCATGTGCTGTACGGCTATCGGCGCGCGCAACCGCTGGTCGTCCCCTATGCGCGCTTCGAAGTCGGCGATCCCGCGGCGCCGGCGTGGAACGGCTGGGAGCCTGCGGATCCGGCGAGCTGTGCGGTCCGGCATGGCCTGTTCGGCGACGAACCGCCGAGCGCACGTACGGCGATGGTCTGCCGTTCGAGCGGCGGCGCCAGCCGCTTCCATTTCCGCATCGACGCCGCCGCGACCGCGCCGCTGCGCCTGCGGCGCACGATCGACGTCGGCAGCGGATCGCCCGGATCGGTCGCCGGCGCGCCGGCCGCGCGCGTCGTCATCGACGGGGTCACGGTCGGCCGCTTCCCGCCGGCCGCAGCGAATCCCGTGCGACGCTGGCAGCAACAGGAGATCGTCCTCGGCATCGCGCCCGTGCCGGGCCTGCTCGCGTTCGAGATCGTGCACGAGCACGACGCTTTCGCCGCTGCTGCCAGCGACTCGGCCTGGGAACTGCGTGGCGGCTGGACCGACCGCGTGTTTGCGGGCGGATTCGACGCCGCGGACCCGGTTACAGTGTCGCCATGAGCTCGTCGCCGACCGACCCGCACATCCGCGGTTTGTTCGAACAGGTCCGCGACCTGTCCTCGACGCGTCGCCACGCACGCCTGCTCGAACTCGGCGCCGATCCGCTGACGATCGCCGCAGTCGATGCGCTGCTCGCGGCCGATGCGGCCACGTCGGCCTGGGGCGACGAGCGACCGGCGAGCGGTGCCGGCGTCGACGCGCGCAGCGAACTCGGGGTCGGCGACATGCTCGGCGCATGGCGCCTGATCGACGAACTCGGCAGCGGCGGCATGGGCGCGGTCTATCTCGCCGAACGGGCCGACGGGCATTTCGACCAGCAGGTCGCGATCAAGCTCATGCGCGGCATCCCGGCGCCCGACACCTTCGTCCACTTCGCGCGCGAACGGCAGATCCTCGCCACGCTGCAGCATCCGAACATTGCGCGCCTGCTCGACGGCGGGGCGACCCCGGGCGGCCAGCCGTACCTCGTCATGGAACGCGTCGAAGGCGTGCCGATCGACGCGTTCTGCCGCGACCACGCGCTCGGCCTCGGCGCGCGCCTGCGCCTGTTCCAGCAGGTCTGCGCCGCCGTCGACCATGCGCACCGGCGTTTCGTCGTGCATTGCGACCTCAAGCCGTCGAACGTGCTGGTGCGTGCGGACGGCACGCCGGTCCTGCTCGATTTCGGTATCGCCCGTGCGCTCGACCATGCGCCGAATGCGCGCGACGATCTCGCCGCGAACGCATGGATCACGCCGCGTTACGCAAGCCCCGAACAACTCGCGGGCGCGGCCGTCACGACGGCCAGCGACGTGTTCTCGCTGGGGCTGATCCTGTTCGAACTGCTTGCCGGACGCCGCGCCCGCCTCGATGCCGACGACCACACGATCACCCTGCTCGGTCGCGCCGCCGTGCGCCCGAGCGAACTCGCCGAGACCATGCCGTGGCGCGATCGCCTGCGCGGCGATCTCGATGCGATCGTGCAGCGCGCAACGGCCGCCGATCCGGCTGCGCGCTATCCGTCGGCGAATGCGCTTGCGGCCGACATCGATCGCCATATCGACCATCGTCCGGTCGTCGCGCGGCCTTCGACGTTCGCCTACCGCAGCCAGCGCCTGCTGCGCCGGCGCTGGCCCGCATTCGTCGCCGGTGCCGTGCTGTGCGCGCTCGCCGCGATCTTCACCTGGCAGATCGCCGCCGAGCGTGACCGCGCCCTCGCGGCCGAACGCGAAGCCGTGATCCAGGCCGCGACCGCCGAGCGCGTCAGCGACTTCCTCGTCTCGGTGTTCAATGTCTCGAATCCGAAGCTCAACCAGCAACGCACGATCAGCGCGCGCGACGTGCTCGACGAAGGTGCCGCGCGCATCGAAGGCGAACTCGTCGATGCGCCACGCGTCAAGGCGAAATTGATGGCCGTGCTCGGCACAGCCTACCGCTTCATCGGTGAACCGGCGCGCGCGGTCGAGTTGCTGCGCGCGTCGGCCGATCTCTACCTCGATCCGCAGGTCGACCAGCCACTCGCCGCGGCCAGCGTGTTGAGCCAGCTCGCAGTGGTCTACAGCAACAACAAGTATCCGGCCAGCGACGCACTGCGCGTTGCGCGCGAGGTCGTGCGCTTGCGCGAACAGCATTCGGCGCCGGATTCACTCGACATGGCGGACGCGCTGAACACGCTCGGCGTCGTGCTTGAAGCCGACGACCAGCTGGATGAGGCGGAAGTGCTGTTGCGCCGCTCGCTCGAGATCCGCATCGACAAGCTCGGCCGTGAATCGACGAACGTTGCCTCTACCTTGCACAACCTCGGTCTGGTGATGGCCGGACGGGGCGAAAAGCAGGCCGCAGTCGACTACTTCGAGCAGGCGCTCGCGATCAAGCGCAAGCTGGTCGGCGAGCGCCATCCGGACTACCAGAGTTCGCTCGACAACTACGCGAAATCCCTCGCGGCGGTTGGCCGGCGCGACGAGGCGGTCGATGTCCTGCAGCGCAACCTCGTTCTTGCGCGCGAGCTGTATGGCGACACCAGCGAACTCGTCGCGATCGCGCACAACGAGCTTGGCTCGATGCTGCACGACCTCGGTC
The DNA here is from genome assembly GCA_964587775.1 of uncultured Dokdonella sp. Taxonomy (GTDB): domain Bacteria; phylum Pseudomonadota; class Gammaproteobacteria; order Xanthomonadales; family Rhodanobacteraceae; genus Dokdonella. The sequence goes on along the minus strand of CAZPLY010000001.1, from coordinate 308,851 downwards.
GTTTCGCCGATGCCGCCAGCGAGTACCGGGCGGCGATGGCGAGCCGTCCGGCCGGCGAGGGCAACGCTTCGCAGGCCTTGCCGCTCAACAACCTCGCGTCGGCCTACGAGGACATGGGTGACTATCGGGAGGCCGAGCCGCTGTTCCGCCAGTCGCTCGAGTTGCGGCGCGCCACGCAGGACGCCGGCAGCATGATGATCGTGCGTGGCGAGTACAACCTCGCGCGCCTGCTGACCCGCGCCGGGCGACCCGACGAGGCCCGCGCCATGCTCGACAAGGTGCTCGTCGCCTATCGCGCGAAGTACGGCGAAACCCACCTCAACACGCTGAAGGCCAGACTGCTCGACGCCGAGTGGCTGTTGCGAGCCGGCCGGCTCGACGCCGCGCGATCCGCGATCGATGCGCTGTCGGCAGCGGGCGACGCGTTCGACCCGCCGACCCGCGCGCGCCTCGCCCAACTCGCCGCGCGACTCGCGCTCGCGACGGACGACCGAGCCCCTGCGCTCGAACATGCGCGCGATGCCTGGACCCGGGCCCGCGGATTCTTCGGCACCAGTCATCCGCTGATCGCCGAGCCGGGGTTGCTGTACGCGAGTGCGCTGCAGGCCTCGGGTCGCCTCGACGAGGCGCGGGCGATCGTCGCCGAGGTTCGCCCGTTCGTCGAGACCGCGTTTGCGCGCGACGCGCCCGTGCGCCAGGAGCTTGCACGCTGGAACCGGTGAACCGGACGAAAAAAAGCCGGCCTGTCGCCAGGCCGGCAGTCCCTGCATCCTTGCCCTGTGGCTCCGTCGGAGTGTGGGTTAGAACCTTGCTTCGGCGCTGACCGAGATCAGGTTCGAATTGAGGTCGAGGTTGCGCTTGTCGACTTCGTAGTGGTCGAAGTTGAGGCCGACACTGAAGTTGTTGCTGAAGTCGTAGCCGAAGCCGGCGCCGGCGTACCACTTGTTGCTCGTGTCGTCGACGCGCGTCGGCAAGCCGCCGACGAGGTAGTCGCCCTTGATGTCGGCGCGGAACAGGCCCGTGCGGCCGCTGATGTACCAGTTGTCGCCGAGGTTGAAACGGCCGTTCACGCCGGCCGTAAAGCCGTCGAGCTCGGCGTCACCGAGGAACTGGCCGACCGGAAGCACGATGTTCGATTTCGGCGCGTACTTGCCGAGATCGACATAGCCGCCCTCGACGCCGATCGCGAAACCGGGACTCACCGACCAGCGGTAGCCGAGGTTGACGCCATAGGCGGTGTCCTCGTCGTCGTACATGCCTTCGTCGAGGCTGGCCTGGCCGACGTTGCCGTTGATGAAGAAGCCGCCGTTGTCCTGGGCGTGGGCGGCGAATGGCGCGGCGAGGAGGCCTGCACTGGCCATTGCAAGGGCAAGCAAAGTGGTTTTCATGGTTGAACTGCTCCAGCGATTTCAGGGGGAGACACACGCCACGCCTGCCTGGCATTGCGCGCATCAGGAGCTTCGATCGGTCGGCGCAGGATTGCGTTCCCGAATGCTCCACGCCTGTAATCTGGGGTTCAGTCCGCCAATTACAACACCGATGGGTTCAATAACGGTTCAGGGGTCCAAAAACCGTTCAACAACAAGCGCCTGAGTCAAGTTTGCCGCGCGGCCGGCACCGGCGTGATGCCGGGACCGGTTGACGCGCGACGCATCTCGCGCCACATCGGGGCGCCGCAACCTGCATGCGCCAACCCTTCAGCCCCGGCGAGCATGTCCTCGGTCTCAGTGCGATCTCGCGTTGCCCACCGGAAAGTCGCCGTTCTGTCCGAACAGGACCTCGAGCGGCACGGCGGGCGTTGCGCTTTGCCGAACGACGAAGCGCGATTGGCCCGCCGTCGCGCTCGCGCGCCACACCGCGTAGTCGTCGAGGCCGTCGCCGTCGTAGTCGCCCGACAATGCGAAATCGGTGGCGCTGGCGCCGAGGATCACGGTCGGTTGTCCGACCCCGGTCGCGGTATCGCGCGTGGTCCAGTTGATCGCCCCTGCCACGCTGGCGATCACGGTCACGTCGCCGGTCGCATCGCCGACATGGTTGCCGGTGATGATCACGTTGGTCGGCGCTCCGAAATTGAACGACTGGAACAAGGTTCCGCTTACGCCGTTGTAGAGCCGGAAACTGGCGACGCCGGCCCCGGCATTGGCCTGTACCGCCATGTCCGCAATGCCGTCGCCGGAGTAGTCGACCCCTCCTGACGGAAACGAACCGTTTTCGCCGGTGACCAGGTCGCGGTCAGGGCCGCCGCCGCTCGGCCTGATCAAGGTCCGCGAAGGCGCACCCGAAGTCGCGCCAGACCGGAACACGACAAAGTCCGAGCGCCGGTCGCCATCGTAATCGCCGACGCTGCTCGGATCATCGCCGGTGACGCCGAAATCCTGCGTGAGCAATCGCGTCGGTCGACTCGACGGGCGAACGATGAACTGGGCCGGACTGCCGGGACGCCAGACCGCGGCATCGCCGATGCCGTCACCGTCCCAGTCGCCGGTCAGGAAGCGGTCGGTGGAGATGCCGTGCTCGAAGCTCGTCGTCGCGCCGCCGCCGACCGCGTCGTTGGTCTTGACGAACCAGGTGACTGCGCCGCCGGCGCCACCGCCCGTATTGCGCACGGTCACGTAGCTCGTGCGACCGGTGCCGGTGAGGTCGAGCCAGGCGAGCCTGCAGGTGCCGCGCACCGATGGATCGAAGCCGGATCGGAACAGCGCATCCTGCTGGCCCGAGATGCTCAGGGTTGCCGCATTGATGTTGCCGGTGTCGCCGCCCACCACATCGGCAATGTTCAGTATCCACGTACCGTTGACATTGGCCGGCGGCAATCCACCGAAAACGTGCTCGAACGAGGTCGCACATCCCCCCTGATCGGTGCGGAAAGTCGGGAAAACGCCGCCAGCGGTGCTCGCGCGGTAGCGCCCATTCGGAACATTGCCAGCCGCCGCTGTCTCGACGGCAACCCAGAAATCCTTTCCGCCGTCTTCGAAGATGTACTCCCCCAGGAAGTTCGCCCCGACCCCGGTTGCCGTCGCACGGCGGTATCCCGTGCGCCCAAAAACGATGAGACGCGCGACACCCGCCGGCGAGATCAGCGTCGCGCGCAAGTCGCTCTGGAATGAGTGCGTGATGTCGAGCTTGAGCCGCACATTGCCGATCGGGCCCGTGAATCCGGAGACATTGAACGTGACATCCCTGCCCGAAGGCGTTGCATCGGGAATCACGCCGATACCGCCGCCGGCGAAATCGGCGGCACATGCGGTGCCGAGGTTCGCGACCACACCGAAGACGAGCAGCGCCCAATTCCGAAGATTCATCCATTGTCCCCAAGTTGATGCAGCACGGTTCCGGCAACCCATGCGCCGGAATCGCGCGATCGTACCCGAGTTCGCGCTCCCGCACGGGCGAAAGACAACGCGCACGCTATCGGCGACAATGCGCGCCCTCGCGGTACGCGCGTACTGCTGCCCTTTCCCGTCGAGTCCGATCAATGCCGAGCCGTAAACAACTCGCCAACGCGATCCGCGCGCTGGCCATGGATGCGGTCGAGGCCGCGAAGTCGGGGCATCCGGGCATGCCGATGGGCATGGCCGACATCGCCGAGGTCGTCTGGAACGATTTCCTGCGCCACAACCCGCGCAATCCGCAGTGGGCCAATCGCGACCGCTTCGTGTTGTCGAACGGCCACGGCTCGATGCTGCTGTACGCGCTGCTGCACCTGACCGGCTACGCGCTGCCGATCGCCGAACTGAAGAACTTCCGCCAGTTGCATTCGAAGACGGCCGGGCATCCCGAATACGCGGAGACCCCAGGCGTCGAAACGACCACCGGGCCGCTCGGCCAGGGTCTCGCCAATGCAGTCGGCATGGCGCTCGCCGAGAAGGTGCTCGCGGCGCGCTTCAATCGCGAAGGCTTCACGATCGTCGACCACAACACGATCGTGTTCCTCGGCGACGGCTGCCTGATGGAAGGCATCTCGCATGAGGTCGCCTCGCTCGCCGGCACGCTGAAGCTCGGCAAGCTGACCGCGATCTGGGACGACAACGGCATCTCGATCGACGGCGAAGTGCACGGCTGGTTCACCGACGACACGCCGGCACGCTTCGAGTCCTACGGCTGGCATGTCGTGCGCGATGTCGACGGCCACGATGCCGCGGCGGTCGCATCGGCGATGCAGGCCGCGGCGGTTGTCAGCGACCGGCCGACCCTGATCTGCGCGCGCACGATCATCGGCTTCGGCGCACCGAACAAGCAGGGCAAGGAGTCGTGCCACGGCGCCGCGCTCGGCAAGGACGAGATCGCCGCCGCGCGCGTGCAGCTCGATTGGCCGCACGCGCCGTTCGTCGTGCCCGACGAGGTCTATTCCGGCTGGAACGCCGAACAGAAGGGCGCGGCGCGCGAAGCCGAATGGAACGCGCTGTTCGCGCGCTATCGCGCAGCGCACGCCGAACTTGCCGACGAATTCGAACGGCGCCAGCGCGGCGAACTGCCGGGCGGCTTCGCGGCAGCGGCAGATGCGTGGATCGCGAAACTGCAGGCCGATGCGCCGGTCGTTGCCTCGCGCAAGGCTTCGCAGATGGCGCTCGATGCGTATGGCCCGCTGCTGCCCGAACTGATCGGCGGCTCGGCCGACCTGGCCGGTTCGAACCTGACGATCTGGAAAGGTTCGATGGACGTCAATTCGAGCGATGCGAGCGCGAACTACGTCTACTACGGCGTGCGCGAGTTCGGCATGAGCGCGATCAGCAACGGCCTCGCCCTGCACGGCGGCTTCATCCCGTACGACGCGACCTTCCTCGTGTTCTCCGATTACGCACGCAATGCCGTGCGCATGAGCGCGCTGATCCCGACGCGCGCGATCCACGTCTACACGCACGACTCGATCGGCCTCGGCGAGGACGGCCCGACCCACCAGCCGGTCGAGCATCTCGCGAGCCTGCGCTACATCCCGAACAACGATGTCTGGCGTCCGTGCGACGCAGTCGAATCGGCGGTCGCATGGAAGACGGCCATCGAACGCACGAACGGTCCGTCGTGCCTGGTCTTTTCCCGCCAGAACCTCGCCCACCAGCCACGCAGCGCGGAGCAGGTCGCGGCGATCGCGCGCGGCGGATACGTGCTGTCCGATCCGGCCAGTGCGAAGTTCGACGTGATCCTGATCGCGACGGGCTCCGAAGTCGAGATCGCGATGCAGGCGATGCGCATCCTCGGCGACAAGGGCGTCGGCGCGCGCGTCGTTTCGATGCCATGCACGAGCGTGTTCGATGCGCAGCCGCCCGAGTACCGCGAAGGCGTGTTGCCGTCGTGGTGCCGCAAGCGCATCGCGATCGAAGCCGGCGTGACCGACTACTGGCGCAAGTACGTCGGCCTCGATGGTGCCGTGATCGGCATCGACACGTTCGGTGCATCGGCCCCGGCCGATGCGCTGTACCGGCATTTCGGCATCACGGCCGAGCATGCCGTCGACGCGGCGCTCGCGTTGCGCTGATCCAGCCGGACGGTTCCTGACGGCAGCGACAAACTGCCGCGTGCGCCATCCCGGCCGCGCGCGGCGGCTTGATCGATGCCAAGTCGTCCTGATTTCCGACCCGTGATACTGCATGCGTGGCGCCCGTGGCGCCCGCGCATCGATGCAATACCAAAGGTGACGCCGTGGCAGCCTTCAATTCCGAACACGTGCTCAGCGTGCGGCACTGGAACGAGTTCCTCTTCAGTTTCACGACCACGCGCGACGCCGGCCTGCGTTTCGAGAACGGCCAGTTCATCATGATCGGACTTGTCGTCGACGGCAGGCCTCTGATGCGCGCATACAGCATCGCGAGCGCGAACTACGAGGAACACCTCGAGTTCTTCAGCATCAAGGTGCCGGACGGGCCGCTGACCTCGCGCCTCCAGCATCTCGCGGTTGGCGATGAAATCCTGATCGGCAGCAAGCCGACCGGCACGCTCCTGCTCCAGGACCTCAAGCCGGGACGCCACCTCTACCTGCTCGCGACCGGCACCGGGCTTGCCCCGTTCCTCGCAATCCTGCGCGATCCCGAAACCTGGGAACGCTTCGACAAGGTCGTGCTCGCGCATGGCGTGCGCCAGGTCGCCGATCTCGCCTATCGCGACTATCTCGAGCGCGAGCTGCCGCAGCACGAATATTTCGGCGAGGCCGTGCGCGAAAAGTTCATCTACTACCCGAGCGTGACGCGCGAACCGTTCCGCAATGCCGGTCGGCTCGACGCATTGCTCGCCGAGGGAAAGCTCAACGCCGACATCGGTCTGCCCGCACTCGATCCCGCGCATGACCGCGTCATGATCTGCGGCGGCCCGCCGATGCTCGCCTCGCTCTCAGCGCTGCTCGATGCGCGCGGATTCACGGTCTCGCCGCGCATCGGCATGCCGGGCGACTACGTGATCGAGCGCGCGTTCGTCGAACGTTGAGTTGCAAGCCGCATCGGGACTGGCCCGGCCTGGCGCTTCGCGGCTCGTTCCTGTCGGACGGATGAGGCCCCGGTCCGTCCCGGTCGATCCTGCGGTCGCAAGCGCCCATCGATGAATCGGCGGTCGGCACCTTGACCTTGAGCCAGTTGGGCGCGGTCCTGCGCAATGGGCAGGGAGCGCCTCGTCGTCGGGGCCCCGCACAGGAGTCCCGCCCGATGTCATGTCCGCATCCGCGCCACGCCGCGATGGCGCTCGCCGTCAGCTGCCTCCTGAACGTCAGCGTGACATCCCGTGCTGCCGCGATGGAGTCCGGCAATACGCCGCATGGCATTCCCGCCGGAGAATGCGCGTTGTTCCGGAATGGCTTCGAGTTCCTCGACGGCATCTACTGGGGCGGCTTCGACATCGACGGTCGACTGATGCCGGGCAGCGGCAACGGCCAGCCTATCGAATGGCGGAGCTCAGGCGGATACACGATCAAGATCGACCGGCACACGATCACGGTGACCGACTCGCTCGGCCGCAACACCGCGCAGCACTGGGGCGATCCGCACGAGAATCTCAACGGCAAGCACATCAAGGACTGGGGCGGCGCACCCGGTTGGGACGGCAGCCGGCGCACCCTGCTGCTCGGTGACGGCAGCAAGCTCACGATGAGCGCGACCGGTCCGCACGGCCTGGTCCTCGAGACCTCGATCTACGACGGTGACCAGGAACTGCATCTGTACAACGCGACGAACAGCGTGCGCCACCACGGCACCGACCGGGTCGGCACGCGCTGCCGTGAGGCACGCCAGCATGATGGCGAAACGGCACGCTTCACGACCGATACCGGCAGCGGCATCGCCACCTACAACCATGTCTACAACGAGGACGCCGACTTCAACCGCGTCGACGGGAACGTGCCGCTCGGCACGACCGGCGGCTTCGCCAACCCGACCCAGGTGAACGACCTGTTCGACGATCCCCGCCTCGGCCACACCTGACATCGGCGGCGAACCGGCGCGAAGTGCGGGTGTCGGTCTTTCAGGACCGAACGGGGACACCGCAACGCCGCCCAAGCCAGCTCATGTGTCCTTGCCCGCGCGTGCTTAGAATCGTGTCCGACGCGGGGTTCAGGCCCAGTGCTCAGGCTTCAACGGATTGCGCACGACCGACGCTGGCAACCGTGCGGTCGCGCCCGTCGCGCTTCGCCGCATACATCGCGATATCGGCGTGCGCGAGCGCGTCGTCGAGCGATTGCGTGGGTGTCGCCTCGCAGACGCCGGCGCTTACCGTGAAGCGGATCGTGCGGCCGTCGGCAGCCGGGACGCTCAGGTTCCGGCAGTGCGCAAGGATCGCCTCGGCCCGCGCGACGGCCTGCTCGAGCCGCGCGCCGGGCATCGCGATGCAGAACTCTTCGCCGCCCATCCGCGCCACGAGATCCGATGGCGCGGCGAGTTCCTGCAGCCGGTCGCCGAACGCCTGCAGCACGCGATCGCCGGCAGCGTGGCCGTGGGCATCGTTGATCCGCTTGAAGTGGTCGATGTCGAGCACGATGACGCTGCCGACTCCGTCCACGCGGCTGCGCCAACCGTCGGCGTGCTCCGCGGCCCGGAAGAAGCCGCGTCGGTTGAGCAGACCGGTCAGCCAGTCGACCATCGCGAGGTCTTCGTTGCGCGCGGCAAGCAGGGCGAACTGCAAGGCGAGGCAGGCGACGGCGAGCGAGAGCATGAACAGCAGCGAGGCCACGCTGAACTGCACGCGGTGATAGCCGAGATCGATGCGCGGACTGGTCGGAAGCAGGCCGGCAATCGTCGCGTACGACCACACGAGTATCGCGGCGTAGACAAGGACGAGTACGCGCAGCCCGCGATAGATGCGTTCGATCTCGTGACGCGGTGGATGGCGCAGGCTCGCCTGCAGGGCCAGCAGGAAAACGGCCTGTCCGAATGCGGTGGTCAGGACGCGCATGCGTGCATTGGGCCACGCGATTTCCCACGCCAGCAGCCCCGCCGCGGGTATCGCGATCATCAGCGCGGCAAGCCATGGCCGTGCCCGCTGGCCGCCGAAGGCCCAGAAGCCGAGCAGGAAGCACGCACTCGCGGCGCCGAGGGTCATGTGGTTGCCGATCGCAACTGCGGATAGCCAGACACCCTCGGTGCGCAGCGAGAACAGGAACAGCGAAGCGCCGTTGAGCAGGAAGCCCGCCGCCCACAGGCGCGCGCCCCGGTCATGTTCCTGACCACCAGCCACGTAGACGAGCAGCCCCGCCAGCATCAATTGCATCAGCCCGCGACTCAGCGCGAGCGTCTGGATGTCGATCGGTACGAGGAGGGAGTCTGTCATTCGGCGCCGCTGCCGGAGACCGGGAGGCTCCGTTGACCCGACTATGCCAGCTCGACATCGAACGAGACAGGGTGCTCGCGTTTCCGTTTGCAAGAGACACGCAATGAAATGGATCGTCGGCAATCCCGTCACGTTGAACCGCGCCTGCGGTCAACGATGCCGCATCATGGGACATCGAGGTTGAGGCGCGCTCACTTCAACGCATCGTCGAGCAGGTCCGCGAGCCTGATCGCGGCCAGGCGCAGGCGTTTCTCGGCGATCGGGCGCATGGCCTCGAGATAACGCGCGTCGAGCGTGCGGCTGCGCGGATAGACGCCGGCGTCGCGCGTGATGCGGCACGACTCCTCGGCCCATTCGCGCGGCGTGCCGCCAGCGCGCGCGCGTGCGGGCGGTTGCAGGCGCAAGGCGTACTTGCGCCAGCCGAGCTTTCGGCTGCCGAGCACGTCGAAGTCCCACACCGTGTGCAGGTTCGTGCCCTTGTCGCCGAGCCGGACCTGGTGGTTGTTGCCGCCGCGGTCGACGCGATAGCCCGCGTGCAGCGGCTGGTGCGCGTCGCCGACGAAATGCACGAGGAAACGCAGGGCCTGCGCACGTTCGGCATCGCTGCGTGCGCGATCGCCGAGCAGGGCCGCATAGCGAGCGATCGCGGCGACCACGCAATCGCCATCAACGCAGTCGCGCGCGGGTTCTCGGCCGCAACGCGCGTCGCTGAAATTGATGAAATGCAACTTCGCGGTGGCGCGCGCGAGCTCGCGTTGCGCGGGATCCTCGCGGACCTGGTCGGCCCATGCCGCCACATCGGCCAGCGAGCCCGCGCCGGAGGGCGCCAGCAGGCGACGTGCTTCGGCACGCGCGGCCGGCGTGAGGCGTTGTTCGGCCATCGCGGCAATGATGCGGTGGCCAGCCGCGCCCCAGGCACGCACCGGCAGCGGCATGGCGCCGAGCGCAAGGATCGCGATCGCGCACACGATGCGCCGCGACGATGCGATGTTCATGCGCATTCGTCGCGAACGGCTGGCAGACGGCGGCATTCAGCGGTCATCGCGCAGTGGAATCCGCAGATAGGCCGTGCCATCCGCGTGTGCGTGCGGCAATTCGCCGGCGCGGATATTGACCTGCAAGGCCGGCCACAGCAGTTTCGGCACCGCCAGCGTGGCGTCGCGCGCCTTGCGCAGCGCGACGAACGCATGCTCGCTGGTGTCGGCATCCACATGGATGTTGGCGGCTTTCTGCGCGCCCACCGTGGTTTCGGCAAGCGGTTCCTCGCCGGCCGGTGGGTAGTCGTGCGCAAGGAACATGCGCGTCGCATCGGGCAGCTGGTACAGGCGCTGGATCGAGCGGTACAGCGTCGCCGCGTCAGCGCCCGGAAAATCGCAGCGCGCGCTGCCCCCGCGCGGCGCGAACAGCGTGTCGCCGACGAACAGCGCATCGCCGGCAAGATAGCTGACGCCGTCGGGCGTATGGCCGGGCGTCGCGATGACCTGCACCTCGAGCGCACCGATCGCGAAGCGGTCGTCATCGCTGAAGCGACGGTCGAATTGCGAGCCGTCGGCGCGGAAGCCTTCGCCGGGGTCGACCAGGTACGCGAATCGTTCCTGCACGTCGACGATGCGCGCGCCGATACCGATGCGTGTCGTCGGCTGCATGCGCTCGCGCAGCCATGCGGCGGCACTCAGGTGGTCGGCGTGGGCGTGGGTTTCGAGAATCCATTCGACGGTCAGCGACGCGGTGCCGAGATACTCGAGCACGCGCCGTGCGCTGTCGGACCGCACGCTTCCACTGGCCGCGTCGAAATCGAGGACGGGATCGATGATCGCCGCACGCAGCGTGGACGGGTCGACCAGCACATGGGTCCAGGTCGCGCTTTCGGGATGGTGGAAACTGCGTACGAGCGGACTCATTGGGGGCAACCGGGCAGGGTCGGGCAAATCTAGCAGTTTCGCGGGCGCGGCTTGCGGATCGAAAGTGGCTCCCTCGCAATGGCTCCGTGCGCGCACCCGACAGGGCCGTTAAACTATGCGCGGGATTTTGCGGGTCGCCTGCGTCAATCACTTTCGAGGAGCGTTCCATGGCAGTCAAGGTCGCGATCAACGGGTATGGCCGCATCGGCCGCAATGTGCTGCGCGCGCTGTACGAGGCGAAGCGCAACGGCGAGATCCGGATCGTCGCCGTCAACGACCTCGGCAACGCCGAGACAAACGCGCACCTGACCCAGTACGACACGGCGCACGGACGCTTTCCGGGCGACGTCGGCGTCGAGGGCGGCGATCTCGTCGTCAATGGCGATCGCATCAAGGTGTTCGCCGAGCGTGATCCGGGCAAGCTGCCGTGGGCCGATCTCGGTGTCGATGTCGTGCTCGAATCGACCGGATTCTTCACGAGCAAGGCCAAGGCCGGCGCGCATATCGCGGGCGGTGCCAAGAAGGTCATCATCTCGGCGCCCGGCGACAAGGACGTCGACGGCACGTTCGTGTATGGCGTCAACCACGACAAGCTCAGCGCCGCCCACACGGTGATCTCGAATGCCTCGTGCACGACCAACTGCCTCGCGCCGCTGGCCAAGGTGCTGCACGAGAAGGTCGGCATCGTGCATGGCCTGATGACGACGATCCACGCCTACACGAATGACCAGGTGCTGACCGACGTCTACCATTCGGACCTGCGTCGCGCGCGTTCGGCGACGATGTCGCAGATCCCGACCAAGACCGGCGCCGCCGCCGCGGTCGGCCTCGTGCTGCCCGAACTCAACGGCAAGCTCGACGGCTTCGCAATGCGCGTGCCGACGATCAATGTCTCGGTGGTCGATCTCTCGTTCGTCGCCGCGCGCGCGACCTCGGTCGCCGAGATCGACGCGGCCGTGAAGGCCGCGGCCGAAGGTCCGATGAAGGGCATCCTCGGCATCAACACGAAGCCGCTCGTGTCGGTCGACTTCAACCACAATCCGCTGTCCTCGATCTACGACGCGACGCAGACGCGCGTCATGGAAGGCACGCTGGTCAAGGTGCTGAGCTGGTACGACAACGAATGGGGTTTCTCGAACCGCATGCTCGACATGACGCTCGCGTTGGTCAACGCGAAGTAGGAACCAGGCCGAAGGGCTGGACGCGCGGCGCGCGGCCGGACTCGCGCACTTTCCCGTCTCCGTGAAGGCGCGTGGACGGTTTTCCGGATTCTCAGGGTTATGCAGCCCGGGCTACATGCTGGAAGGAGGAAGCATGCGTGCTTTGCTGACAATGGCGGCCTGGATGCTCGCATCGACGCTGATCCTGTCGATCGCCGAAGCCGATGAACGCAGCGACGCCGATCGGGTCGCCGAGCGCGCGACGATGCAGCTGTTCGAGCCCGAAGTCGACGTCGCGACGCGGCGCGAGGTTTTCGCGGAACTCGAAGCCAGGTCGGTGCTCGATCCGGACCCGTCCGGCCTGTACCAGCTCGGCTCGCTGTACCGGCGTGGCGATACGGCGCGCGAGCGCGCTTTCGAAAAGGACCTCGACAAGGCGCGCGAGTATCTGTCTCGAGCCGCTCTCGCCGGCGTGCTGCGGGCGATGGCGAAGCTTTCCGTGCTCGAGCTCGAGGCGCGCAACACATTCGAAGCGAATGTCTGGGCGCAGCTGTACCACCATTACGCGAAGGACGCGGTGCGCCGGCCCGAGCGCTTGTCCGACGGATTCGCCGCTTCCCTGATCGCGAATGCGCAACGCAAGCTGGATGACAGCCAGATCGATGCCTTGAACGACAGCGTCGGCTTGATGATCGGCAACTACGACGCGAAGATCCGGGCCGGCATGGCGCGCATGGCGCTCGAGCACGAAAGGTCCCCGTTGCAGCCCACCCACAGCGGCCCGCGCACGCTGCTCAATGGTCCGCCAAGGACGCCCGATGCAGGCGTCGCAGAGTTCCTTGCTGCATTCGATGTAAACGGTGAGGTCGAGAAGCTGTGGGTGCTTGATGCGTGGCCTGACCCGTCGCTTGCACGCGTCTTGCGCCACATCGCGATGGGCTATCGCGTCGAGGCTGCGGGTGCGGCACAGGCCCCCGGCCAGATCGCGCTGCTGCCGATCGAGTTCAACGATCTTCGCCATCAGATCCGCAAGCGGGATTGAACCGCAGCGCGCTCAATGCGCCACGAGCAATGGCAGGTCGCTGTTCTGGAACAGATGCCGCGTCACGCCGCCGAGCACGAGTTCGGTGATCCGCGAGTGGCCCCAGGCACCGGTCACGATGAGGTCGGCATCGATCTCATGCGCCGTATCGAGCAGGGCGCGTCCGTGCTCCTTGTCGGGCCGGAAATCGCGGAAGACCGCCTCGACGCCACGGCGCGCGAACCATGCATGCAGGTCGAGCGAGGGCAGGTAGTGCGGACCGAACGGGTTCGCGCCGGCCTCGCCGACCAGCACGCTGACCTTGCCTGCCTTGCGCAACAGCGGCAGCGCGCCGTGCAGGGCAAGCGTCGATTCGCGACTCGCGTTCCAGGCGACGACGACATGCTCGCCGATGTTCTCGAGGCGCGCCGACTCGGGCACGACGACAACCGGCGCCGACGAACCGAACACGGTGCGCGAGACGATGCCCCAGCCGGTCGGGGCGTCGGGATTGAGGACCGGGCGTTCGACGACGACGAGGTCGCACCAGCGCGCGGCATGGCACAGCGCTTCGACCGGATCGCTCTGCACGACCTGGAACTCGCCTTCGACGCCGAAGCGCGCGAGCTGCTCGCTCCACCACGGCGCGCGCAGGCGCGCTTCCTCGAACAGGTGGGTCGTCTCGGTCGCGTGCATCGCAACCGCTTCGGGCGAGGCGAACGCGACCGGCGACAAGGCAACCACGTGCATGCCGAACGCGTGCGCGTCGAGGCGCGCGGCGAGGCGCAGTCCTGCTTCGCAGGCCTGGGAATCGTTCTCGCAGCGCCGCAGGTGGATCACGAGGTCGAACGCGGACATGATGGACTCTCCGGCAGTGCCTGATGATGTCCAAGCTTACGCCGGCCGTGCGCGGCGTGTCGGATCCGGCCAGCCGCTCGACGCCCGCTCGACGCGGAACGTGAAGGCGCGCATTGTCTGGCGTGCATCGCGCCCGCAGAATGTCGGCAAATCCTCGAGGAGTTCCCGATGCGCATCCCATCCATCGTCGCCGCCTTGCTGCTCGCCGCAGGCTCGTCCACCGCGCTCGCCGCCGGGCCGATCGACTGCGAGATGCGCTTCTCGATGTCGGGCTGGTCGGCGTTCTACAAGCGCGTGACGGGGACCGGCAATGTCACCTGCAGCGACGGCACGTCGATGAAGGTCAAGCTCACGGCCAAGGGCGGCGGCCTCACGTTCGGCAAGTCGGCGATCGAGGACGGCATCGGCAAGTTCAGCGAGGTCTATGCGATCGGCGACATCATCGGCGGGTATGCGACGGCCGAGGCGCATGCCGGGGCGGCGAAGTCGGCCAGTGCGCGCGTCGTCACCAAGGGTCCGATTTCGCTTGCCCTGAGCGGCAAGGGCCGCGGCTGGGACGTCGGCGTCGCGTTTGGCAGCTTCCACATCGAAAAGCGCTGAGCGGGCGCTGGCGCTCGCCGCGCACACGCGGTATTTTCGTGCGGCGCAGCAATCGCCGCGCCTGCCCACCCCGGGGTCCGTGATGACCGCGCTCGCACCACGCTATGCGCCCGCCGAGGAAATCGCCTCGAGCGTCATCCACGGGCTCGGCATCGTCCTGAGCATTGCCGGCCTCGTCATCCTCGTCGCATTCGCCGTGCTCGGCGGCGACGGCTGGGCGCTTGCCGCAAGCATCGTCTACGGGACGACCCTGATCCTGTTGTTCACGGCCTCGACGCTTTATCACGGCATCCCGCATGCCGGCGCGAAGCCGATCCTGCGCCTGCTCGACCACGTCGCGATCTTCCTGCTGATCGCCGGCACCTACACGCCGTACGCCCTCGTCACCTTGCGCGGACCCTGGGGCTACGCGCTGTTCGCGACCGTGTGGACGCTGGCCCTGGTCGGCATCGCGCTCGAACTCAAGCGCGTGCGCAACCGCATCGTCATGGTCGGGCTCTATCTCGCGATGGGCTGGGTCGGCATCGTCGCGATCGAGCCACTGGTCGAGAAGCTCTCGACCGGCGGGCTCTGGCTGCTGTTCGGCGGCGGTATCTGCTACACGCTCGGCGTGCCGTTCTATGTCTGGCGTCGGCTGCCGTACAACCACGCGTTGTGGCATGTCTTCGTGCTCGCCGGCAGCGTGCTGCAGTTCCTCGCCGTCGTGCTCCACGTGCTGCCGCCGACCTGAATCGGCGCGACCGTGGGAATGCTCAGAACACGAGCGAGAACACGAACACGCCGAGCATCGTGAAGCACAGCGCGATCTTCGCGAGCGTGCCGAACACGAACCCGAGCCAGGCACCGATGCCGACCGTGGTCGAACGCCGCAGGTTGCTGCCGGCGATCAGTTCACCGAGCAGGGCGCCCGCGAACGGTCCGAGGATCAGGCCGGGCAGGCCGAGGAACATCCCGACCACGGTCCCCGCGGCGGCACCGAACAGGGCCCAGCCACTCGCACCGACGCGTTTCGCACCGAGCAGGCTGGCCACGAAATCGACAATCACCGAGATGACCGTGAGGACGCCGAGGATGACGAGTGTCGGCCAGCCGATCTGGACGAAATCCCCGGCCCAGGCCGCGACGAGCATGCCGGCGAACACGAGCGGAATGCCGGGCAGGGCGGGCACGATCGTGCCGGCGATTCCGACCAGGATCAGCGCGGCAGCGAGCGTGTAGAGAAGGATTTCGGTCGTCATGCAGCGACAGTCCGTGACGGGCAGCGCAGTCTAGCGGCTCGCGCGTGTGAGGAATCGCCCCTGGCCGCGAATCATGTGGACAACGGCGACCCGGATCGGACGAATGGAACAGGTACTCGACATGGCGCAATCCCGGCAAGACGCGTTCGCAAGCCTGCTCGAGGCGAATCGCGCGATCGTGTTCAAGGTGGCCAACAGTTATTGCCGCGACCGCGACGATTGCGCCGATCTCGCCCAGGAGATCGCCGCCGAACTGTGGCGTGCCTGGCCGCGCTACGACCCGCGACGGCGCTTCACCACATGGATGTACCGCATCGCGCTCAATGTCGCGATCAGCTTCGTGCGCAGCGAAAACCCGGCCAGACGGGTCGCCGTGCCGTTCGACGACGTGCTGCACGACGTCGCCGATGGGAACGCGCCCGATCACGAGAGCGACGAGCACGTACGCCTGTTGCAGGCCTTCATCGAACGCCAGTCACCGCTCGATCGCGCGCTGTTGCTGCTCTATCTCGACGATTGCGGCCAGCGCGAGATCGGCGAAATCCTCGGCATCAGCGAATCGAACGTTTCGACCCGGATCGGGCGCCTCAAGCAGCGCCTGCGCGACGAACTGTGAAATTCCCCAGCCAACCGGACACGACAATGGAAGCCCTCATGGAAAACGACGACCTCAAGGCGGCCTGGCAGGCCCTCAACCGCCACCTCGAACGCGACCAGCGGATCAACCTGCAACTGCTGCGCGAGAACAAGCTCGACCGCACGCGCTCGAGCCTGCGCCCGCTGCTGTGGGGGCAGGTGGCCCAGGCCCTGTTCGGCGTGCCGTTCATCCTGCTCGCGAGCCTGCTCTGGATGCGCGCGAACGCGTTGCCGGACGGACTGCCGCTCGCCGCACTGCTGGCCGGCATCGGCGTGCAGGTCTACGGCATTGCCACAATCGCGCTGGCCGGCGAGACGATCCGGCGCATCCGCGCGATCGACTACGCCGCACCGGTCATCGAGATCCAGAAGCAGCTCGCCGCCCTGCGCCGCACCTACATCGTCAGCGGCATGGTCGGTGGCCTGCCATGGTGGTTCCTGTGGGTGCTGATCCTGACGGTGCTCGCCGCACTCGCTGGCGTCGACCTGCATGCGAAGGCGCCCGGCCTGATCTGGATCGGCCTCGGCGTCGGCGTGGCCGGCTTGCTCGCGACGGCCTGGTTCCACCGCTGGGCGCGTGCCGGGCAGCGCCCGCGTCTGGCCGCCGCGATGGATGCTGCGGTCACCGGCTCGAGCCTGCGCCGGGCGCGCGCGCAGATCGAGGAACTCGAGCGCTTCGAGCGCGGCTGAAGCGCCGGGGCCGCAGACGCGCGCCGCGGCCTCGTCGATAATCGCCCGATGCACAGCGAACTGCTCAAGGCCGATGCGCTCGGGCGCATCGAGATCATCAGCGACGGTGGGCGACGCTGGATCCGGCGCGATGCGCGCGCGGCGCGCGCCGGCTTGCGCTGGCTCGCCCGCCGCGCCGCCGCGCGGGAAGCCCGCGTGCTGCGCGCCCTGGCCGGGCTCGATGGCGTCCCGCAGCTGCTCGCGTGGCACGACGGCGTGCTCGACCGCAGCTACATCGACGGTGCCCCGATGCAGCGCGCGCAGCCGCGCGAACTGCGCTACTACCGCGAGGCCCATGCGCTGCTCAAGCGGCTGCGCGCGCGCGGGGTCGCCCACAATGATCTGGCCAAGGAAGCGAACTGGTTGCAGCGTGGCGATCTCGGTCCGGCGGTCGTCGATTTCCAGATCGCGTGGGTCAGTCGCAGGCGCGGTGCGCTGTTCCGTCTGCTCGCGCGCGAGGACCTGCGCCATCTCCTCAAGCACAAGCGCACGTACTGCCCGCACTGCCTGACTGCGGTCGAACGTCGCATCCTTGCGCGTCGTTCGTGGATTGCCGGCGGCTGGAACGCAAGCGGCAAACGCCTGTACAAGTTCGTGGCGCGCCGGCTTTTCGGCTACTGGGACAACGAAGGCCAGGGTCGCGTGCGCGACTGAGCGACGTGCCGGATCGGCATCCGCTCCCGCGCTCAGTGCCTATGTATGAATATTGCAATTGTGTGACATCGCGCGATTCCCCCGTGATTGTCAGCAAGTGACAGTCATCGAGTCTTTGACGACAGAATGTGCTCCACGACACATTTATTTGAAATTTCATCGTGGGACCGATGGGCGGCAATGCCTTGCCGTTTCGCGCATCGGATGATTTGGCCCCGATCTTGCCCGTAGTTCATCGCTCGCGAACGCCCCGCGCTCGCGACCACAGGGAAACCACGTTGTCACGCGCGCCGATTCGGGCGCATGGCCACCTGCGCTCGTTCGATCGGCAGCCTCGCGATGCCGACAGGAAGACGCCAGACCATGCAGAAGGAGGATGCCGTGCACAGCCGACAGTACGCCCCATCGATCGCAGCGACGCCTCGATCGATGCCAAGGGTCGGGCCCCCCTCGTCGACGATCGCGCCTCCGTCCGGCACACGCCGCGACGGCGTGCCCGCCACCTCCGTTGCCCTTTTCCGCTTGAAAGGAATCGATTCCATGTACCGATTCATCGCGCGCGCGTTCACCACGGCCATCGTTGCGGCCGTCATGCTGGTTTCCGCAGGACCCTTGCTCGCTGCAGGGCAGGGCTCCTTCGCGACGGTCCTCGCGGCCGGCGCGAGCACCGCACCGAAGGCCGGCGGACCGGCCATCGACGCGAGCGTCGGCGGAAATGCCGCGGCCTGGCTGATGGCGCAGCAGTTCGCCAACGGTTCGTTCCCGTGGACCCTCGGCGGCAGCGCGCCGGCCAACACGCAAGGCGCGACCGCGCTCGCACTGCTGCGACTGTACGAGAAGAACGGCGATCCCGCGTTGCTCGCCGCCGCGCGCCGGAATGGTGACTGCCGGCTTGCCGGCGCGGCCTGCATCGCCGGATTTGTGTTCGGCGACGGCAACCCGCGCTTTTCGACGCACGATCCCCTGTTCCTGCAGCGCCTCTCGCAGGCCACCGGTGTCGCCGCCTACAACGATCTCGTGAGCTCCGGGTTCTGGGGTCGCCTTGATGCCGGCACATACGGCGCGACCGCGAGCTTCGACCTGGACGGCTACATCGCCAGTGTCGTCGCTGCTCGCGCGAGCATTCCGGAACTTTCAGCGTGGGATTTCTCCAAGCTCGCCATTGCAGCCCATGAAGCGGGCCGCGCGGCCGATACGGCGACGCTGATGGCCGCGATCAACGCGAGCCTCGAACAGGGTGGCCCGGGCTCCGGCAACACGACATACGACGAGCTCGCATTGGCCGGCGCGATCTGGGCTTCGGCCTCGACCGGGATCGAACTCGATCCGGCGGCAGGTGGCTGGGCCGCCGCCAACTCGACTTCCGATCTGGCAGCGCTGCTGGCCGGACTGCAGATCGGAGCGGGTCCGAACTCGGGCGCATTCTCCGACACCTCGACCGGCGTCGCGGGCGGTTCGAGTGATGGCCCGAACGTGCAGGCCACGGCGTATGCGCTGTTCGCGCTCGGCGCGGTGAATCCGACTGCCTACGCGGGCAACATCGCGAGCGGTTATGCCTACATCCGTGCCCAACAGCAGCCCAATGGACAGATCCTCGTGTTCGACGGCGCGCCGGCGAACTACCCCGGCGGCATCGAAGTGCATGGCGAGGGCCTCGAATCGTATGCGCTCGGCGCCTACAGCCCCGACCGTTACGTTTCGGCAATCGGATTCGACTCGGGCGATTGCACGAACCCGGCGGCGCGATGCCGCACGCTTGCCTATGCGATCGGCCAGGCTGATGGCTACGACATCATCCACGTCGCCGCCGGCACGTACGAAGTCGGCGCGCCGGTCATGGTCAACAAGCCGGGCCTCGCCTTCGTCGGCGACAATCCGTTGGACAAGCCGGTCTTCACGCGCAATGCGTTGTTCGGGGGAACACCGAACCAGCCGCTGCTCGTCGTCGCCGGTGTCCGCGACGTGCGCATCGAAGGGCTCGATTTCGCCGTCAATCAAACGTATACGGCTGAAGCGATTCAGGCTTACGGCATCGTCGACGGCCTCGTCGTGCGCGGCAACGGATTCCTCGCCACGAGCAACGGCGGCACGCTCGCGGGCTTCGGCCGTCGCAACGCGATCTCGATCAACCTCGTCAACCGCATGAACGGCTCGTTCGTGCGCGTCGAGGACAACGTCGTCGACGGCACCAATGCCGCCGTGCCCGGCTCGACCCTGTTCCGCGCCGGCGTGGCGATGGATGCGGGCGTCGGTGTCATCCGCGGCAACACGATCACCGCGCAATCGCATGACGTGATCGTGCGCTTCGCAACGACGACCGCCAACTCTTCGGGTTCCGGCGTGCTCGTCGAGAACAATGCGTTGCGCTTTGGCGGCATCAGCTTCATGGCGCCGAATGCTAACGCCGGCAGTCTTGCCATCCTCAACAATGTGATCAGCGCCCCGGCCTACGCCGACCAGTTCCCCGATGCGGGCGATTTCGCGCTCGGCCGCATCATCTCCAATGGCAGCGGCTTGCCGTTGACGATCACCAACAACACGTTCAGCGGCCACGCGAACTACTTCCGTGGACTCCTGATCGAGAACGTGCCGGGCGTGACCCTGCAAGGCAACACGTTCACGCCGGCAGCCGGCGCGACCCAGTTCGCGAGCCTCGTCCTCAGCAATAAGGAACTGACGACCGACAACCCGCCGGCCGTCCCGCGCACGCTCGGGCTCGTCGCGCGCGGAAACACGTTCAACGGCAGTGGCGTTGCCGGCGCCGGCACTGCGGTCATGCTGATCAACGACAACGACGCGGGCGGCACGGCGAGTTACGGCAGCCTGCTGTTCGGCGGCGCCGGACCCGGCGAGGCGAACGCGTTCGACGATGACCTGCGCTGGTACTACTACCTGCGCCAGGAGACCTGCAGCACGAACACCTCGACCGTCGGCACGCTGCCTGGACCCGTGACGCCGGGCGGCACGAATCCGCTTTGCACCCATCTCGGTTACAACGCGATCAGCACGCCGAACGGGCTGCCGAATACCGAAGTCCGCCCGTTTGCCGGCAATGTCGCCGCTACCGGCAACCTTTACGGTGGCGCGGCCCCAGGCGCCGCGAACATCGGCGCGATCCTCGCCCGCACGCACGATGTCGGCGCCAATCCCGCGCTCGGCACCGTCGACTACGGCTTCGCCGCGAGCGAGGCGCAGGTATTCGTCGATGACGACTTTGCCGGGCACCTGTACGGCGACGTGCTCGCGTTCAACCACGGCGCAACCGGTCCCCGCACCGTCTACTTCGGCATCGACGCGTTCGCGACGCTCGCCGACGGCCTCATGCATGTCGAAGACGCGGGCCAGGTGTTCGTCGCCCGCGGCAGCTACAGCGGCGCGACGATCAACCGCGAAGTCCAGCTGATCGGCGACGGCAATGCCGACACCGATCCGCTCAACAGCACGGTGGTCGGAAGCGGCATCACGATCGCCGCGAGCGGCTCCTCGGCCGCCGCGCCCCTGCTCCTGCGCGACCTGCGCGTGAGTGGCGTCGCCGGCGTCGGCATCAGCCTCAGCGGCAGCCAGAGCCACATCACGCTCGACCGGGTCGTCTCGAGCAACAACACCGGCGACGGCCTGCATGCGATCGGTCCCTCGACGACGCAGTTCCTGACGATCACCGACAGCCGCTTCGAGGACAATGGACGCTTCCCGCCGCTCCTCGACGGCGATCTCGCAGCCGGCTTCAATTTCGGCGAGAGCGCGAGCGCGCTCGACGTCGTGATCAGCGGTTCGCATTTCAACGGCAACAGCGGCGCCGGACTCGTCGTCAACCACATCGGCTCGGCCTCGAGCGTCTCGACGATCGAGCGCTGGACGATCACGAACAGCGAGTTCAGCCGCAACATTCCGCTCGACCCGACCCCGATCGACGATCCGAACGGCTATTACAACGGCGGCGGTGGGCTCTGGCTCAAGACCGGCGCTGCGGGCAGCGTCATCGCGGACGTGACCGTCGCGAACTCGACCTTCGCCGACAACGGCACGGGTCGCACGAACACGTTCCCGAGCCTGCCGCCGCGCATGCTCAATGCGAACGGCATCAGCCTGCGCGCACGCCCGAACACGACGCTCACCGGCGTGCGCCTGTGCGACAACACGTTCAGCGAGACGCCGACGCCGGGCACGCAGCGCTACGGCATCAACATCTTCGACGACACCGTGGCGACCAACAACGGCTACGGGGCCGTCGAGATCTGCGGGGTGACGACGCTCGACAACCTCGAGGAAGGCATCAGCGGTTTCGAGCAGTTCGCGTTGCGCGGCAACCGTCCGCTCGTGAACCTCGCCGGCAGCTTCGTCGTCAACGGCGGCGGCGATGCCTGGCAGTACATCACGCTGACGTCGGCCCAGGCGGTCGTCCATGTCGACGATGATTTCGCCGCGAACGACTACGGCGACACGGTCGTGTTCAACCATCCGCAGCTGCCGGCCACCAACGTGACGGTCGGCGACAATGCGTTCGCGACGATCAGCGAGGCGCTTGCACGCGTCCAGTCCGGCGGTACGGTCTACGTCGCCGCGGGCCTGTACGCGGAATCGACCGCGGCAGGCCTGAACCTGCGCATCAGCGCGCCGGTGACGGTCCTCGGCGCGCAAGCCGGCGTCAATACCGGTGTCGGCGGCAGCCGCGACGGCAGCGACCCGGCAAGCGAATCGGTGCTCGTGCCGGCGCTCGCGACCGCGGGCCTCAACCTCGATTCGACGGCCGGCAATCCGGTCGTGCGCATCGTCAGCAGCGATGTCGTGTTCGACGGCTTCCTCGTCGACGGTGACAACGCCGCGCTGACGAGCCCGGTCGATCTGAACGGAGCGAATCCGGACACCTCGACCGGCATGTACGCGGTCGGCAACCGCATCACGGTGCAGAACGTCATCCTGCGCAACCTCGTGTACTCCGGAATCACGGCGTACTCGAGCGGTGACGCGACCGGCGACAACGCGATCCGCAACAACCGCTTCATGAACATCACGACGCCCTCGCTGTGGGGCATCGGCATGACCCTGCAGAACAATTTCTACGCCGAGGTCACCGGAAACTTCATGGATGAAGTCCGCGTCGGCATCCAGACCAATGCGAACACGCTCGCAGCGCCGAACGGCTTCGCGCCGAGCATCAGCAACAACGAGATCGTGGCGACGCGCACCGGCATCTTCTACAACACGATGTACGCCGGCTCGGCCCATTACACGATTTCCGCGAACACGCTGTCGGCTTCGTCGAATCCGGGCCAGGACGACACCTGGCGCGGATTGTGGGTCTCGGCGTTCGCGACCGGGAATGGGGTCACCGTGATCGGCAACAACGTCGATGGCAGCGCGCTCGCCTCGAGCGGCCGCACGCGCGTCGGCTACTTCCTCAACAACGTCACGAGCAGCGCGGCGTCGACGATCGCGATTGACGGCGGCCAGGTCTCGAACGTCGACATCGGCGTCCTCGCGACCGACGCGACCCAGTACAACGGCCGCGTCGACGACTTCATCGTGCGCAATGTCGCATTCGACGCGATCGCGATCGGTGCGCTCTACGTCGAGGACGCGAGCGAGATCGCCGGAACGGCCAAGCTGACGATCGGCACCGGCAACACGTTTGGCGCCGGCGCCACCCACCAGCTCGTGTTGTCGGGCAGCGCACCGGCCGTCGGGTTCGCCGGCGGCAGCGTCGATGACGTGTACGTCCGCTCCGCGCGTGGATACCTGCACGCGATCCCCGGCAGCGGCCCCTGCGCCGCGAGCGGCTGCACGGTCGCGAATGCGTCGATCAACCAGGCGATCGCGATCGTCGCGGCCGGCGGAACGGTCGGCGTCGAGGACGGCACGTTCGCCGAGAACGTCGTCGCCGACAAGTCGGTGCATCTGCATGGCCCGCACCACGGCACGCCGGGCATGGATACGTCACGCGGCACCGCCGAGGCGATCCTGTCCCCGGCCAGCGGCCATGCGCTGTTCGTCCGCGCGAACTTCGTCGATTTCGACGGCTTCACGATCGAGAACGTCAATGATTCGGCGATCGTCTCCGGCTACAACTATGGCGGCGCGGTCGGGGTCAGCGATTCGGTCAGCATCCTCAACAACCGCATCCTCGACGTACACGCCGGCTCAGGCATCATGACGATCGGTCCGTCGACGAACCCGAACTCGAACTGGATCGTTGCCTCGAACCTGGTCCGCAACATCGAGGCCGCGAACGGCAGCGGCATCAACCTGCTCTCGGTCGTCGGCGGCTCGATCACCGGCAATCACGTCGAACAGTCCGCGTTCGGCGGCATCCAGACGATCTACGGCACCGACGTCGACATCAGCAACAACACGATCACCGGAACCGCCCACAACGGCATCAATGTCGCTCGCTCGACCGGCGTCGATGTCGGCTTCAACACGATCGTCGACGCCAACACGAGCGCGACGGCCGACGAAGCCGGCATCACCCTTTATGGAGGCAGCACGACCGTGGCGTTCTACTGCAACACGGTCTCGGGCAGCGGAAGCAACGGCTTCAGCACGGCGGCCGGCATCAACGAGCCCCTCGCCGACGTGCAGGTCTTCCACAACGCGATCACCGTTGCATCGAGCCTGAGCCACAACCTGCCTACCAACCTCGCGATCGGTTCGAACTGGTATGCCGGCACGCCGTCGACCGGCGGCGCCAACGCGGCCGGCCTGCAGGTCGCCAACGCGCTCGGCGCGGACCCGACCGCGAATCCCGCCCTGTGCGGCAACAACGCGCCGACCGATCTCGTCGCGGTGTCCGGCAGTGGCCAGGCAACCCCAATCGGCGCGCCGTTCGCGCAGCCGCTCGTCCTTCGCCTGCAGGACGCCCTCGGTGGCGCCGTCGCGGGCGCAGCGGTCACGCTCACTCCACCGGGCCCGGGCGCGAGCGCGATCCTCGGTACGCCGGCCGGCACGACCGACCATGACGGCAGGTTCTCGAGCAGCGCGAGCGCGAACGGCTTCGCGGGGACCTACCTCGTCGGTGCCGACAGCGGTGCCCTGCACGCGGACTTCAGCCTGACCAACGAACCCGGCGTCGGCACGGTCGTGTTCGACAACCTGGCGCTGACCTACACCGGCTCCGCGCAGGCCTTGCTCGCCCATCTCGTCGAGGATCCGGCGGCCGTCTGCGTCGTCAGCCCGGCCAGCGTGACCAACGCAGGCAGCTACCCGGTCAGTGCGACTTGCACGGGCGCCAACCATGTCGGCAGCGGCACGGCGACCGCCGTCGTCGCCAAGGCCGTCGGCACGCTCGCGTTCGACAGCCCGCTGACCTACACCGGCGTCATGCAGGCGGCCACCGCACAAATCACCGAAGAACCGGCAACGAGCTGCACGGTCGCCCCGGCCACGGTCGGCCCCGATGCAGGGAGCCATGCGGTCAGTGCCAGCTGCGTCGGCACGAACTACGACGCGAGCGGGATCGGCGTCATCGTCATCGACAAGGCGCCGAGCACGGTCACGATCAATCCAGCCGACCTGCAGCAGGACTTCGGTGCGACTCACGCGGTCGCGGCTAGCGCGAGCCCGACCAGCGTCGGCGGCTTCGTCGAGGTCACTTATGACGGCAGCGCGAGCGTACCGACCGCGGTCGGCACCTACGCGGTGCTGGCGACGCTCGTCGACCCGAATTACACGGGTTCGGCGAATGCGGTGCTGACGATCGGTGACGCGGCCAACGTCGAACTCGGCGTGCTCGCGAGCCAGGCCATGGCGCTCATCGGTGACGATGCACCGTTCACCGACTACATCAGCTACAGCGGCACCGTGCGCAACAGCGGCGAGCCGACCGGCCAGAACGTGCACACGGTGATCAGCGTCGTGCGCATCGACGACGGCAACACGACCGGGGCCAATCCGATCGCGATCGACGCGGCCGATGTCGAGGTCTGCCTGTACGACCCGAGCGGTTGGGCCGCGCAGGATCCGGACGACCACTACGGTTGCCCGCAGGACTACCAGTCACTCGTCTACAGCCAGGGCAGCGGCGCGTTCAACGGCCGTCCGGCCGCGACGTTCCGCTATCCGGTCAACCCGATCAACGACGTCCCGTTGCCGACGATCGATCCGGCCGTGCCGGTGCCGCCCGCGTTGCTGCGCTTCAAGCGTGGCGATTACCAGGTGCACGTGAGCATCGTCGGCAGCGACGGCACGGTCTATGCGACCGCTTCCGATGGCACGACCGTGCCCGACGTGACGATTGCGTACGCCGGTGCGACTAGTGGCCAGGCCGAGGATGCATTGCTGTCGCAGACAACGCTGCGCAACAGCGGCGGCCGCGTCGACGAAAACGTGCTGGTGCGGGTGACCCTGTCGGATGCGGCATCGAGCGATGTCGCGCCGATCCCGTTGTTTGCCGCCGATGTCGAGTTCGCCTACCAGCTCGGCGCGGACTACCAGACGCTGACCTGGCTCGATTCGGCAGCCGATGGCGGCCTCGTCACCTACTTCGGACCGGGCAGCGGCTTCGCCCTCGAGGACGGCCACGACGCGACCACCGCGGGACGCGGCATCTTCCACCGCGAAGGCAGCTATCGCCTGAGCTACGAGGTGGTCGATGCAGCGACGTTGACGACGGTCTACGCGAGCAGCACGACCGCTCCGCTGACGATCGGTCCGAACCTCGTCAACTTCGCCCTCAGCGATCTCGCCCAGGTCTTCGACGGCACGCCACGCGCGGTCACGGTCACGCCGGGCAGCGTGCCGCACACGGTCGTCTACGAGCCGCTCGTCGCGGCGAGCTGCCCGGCCACGCCGGTCGGCACGAACACGATCGCGCCGACCGACGCGGGCAGCTACTGCGTCTATGTCAGCGCGACCGGAAACTACGTCGGCAGTGCCCAGGGCCTGCTCGTCGTCGCCAAGGCCGAAGCGGCCGTCAGCCTCGTCGATGACGACGGAACCGTCGACGGCACGGTGAACCGCACGTTCAGCGGCTTCGCCGAGGTCGTCGATGCGACGAGCACGCCGGCGGTCGCCTCGATCGTCGTCACCTACAACGGTGACACGACGGCACCCACCGCGACCGGCACCTATGGCGTGCTGGCGAGCGTGCTCGACCCGAACTACACGGGCAGCGCGACCGGCACCCTGATCATCGCCGCGAATGGCGGTGCGACGATCGTGCTCGACGCCGGCACGCTGGCCGCGACCTGGGACGGCAACCCGCACGCGGTGACCGCGACCACGACACCGGCCGGGATCGCCCATTCGGTGACCTATGTCGGCGACGGCGCGACGTTCTATCCGTTGAGCACGACCCCGCCGAGCGCGGTGGGCCAGTACCACGTCGTCGCGACGACGACCGACGCGAACTATGCGCCGGTCAGCGCTGCCGGCATGCTCGTAATCACGAGCGCGGGCGCCGGCATCGTCCTCGATCCGGCCACGCTCAACGTGACCTGGGATGGCAGCTCCCACGCGGTGACCGCGACGACGACGCCGGCCGGCCTCGCCTACGCGGTGACCTATGACGGCGGACTCGATGCACCGAGCGCGGCCGGCAGCTATGCGGTCACGGCGACGATCACCGACGCCAACCACGCGCCTACATCGGTCAACGGAACCCTCGTCATCAGCGCGGCCGGTGCCACGATCTCGCTCGATGCAGGCACGCTCGCCGCCGTGTTCGACGGCCAGCCGCACGCGGTGACCGCGACGACGACACCGGCCGGACTCGCCTACCAGGTGATCTACGACGGCAATCTCGATGCACCGAGCGCAGCCGGCAGCTACGCGGTGACGGCGACGATTACCGACGCCAACCATGCGTCGGCAACGGCCAGCGGTACCCTCGTCATCAGTGCCGCGAACGCGATGATCACGCTCGATGCGGGCACGCTTGCCGCGATCTACGACGGCCAGCCGCACGTCGTCACGGCAACGACGACCCCGGCTGCGCTCGCCTACAGCCTGAGCTATGCCGGCAGCGCGACGCCGCCGGTCAGTGCCGGCAGCTACCCGGTTGTCGCGACGATCACGGCCGCAGGTTACAGCGGCAGCGCGAACGGCATCCTCGTCATCGCCAAGGCGACCGGCGTCGTCAGCTTCAGCGCGACCTCGGCCGTGTTCGACGGCAACCCGCACGTCGTCAGCGCCGTGATCTCGCAGGAGCCCGGCAATGCCGCCGCCTGCACGCTGACCGCGAGCAGTGGCGAATATCCGCGCACGAATGCCGGCAGCACGAGCGTCGATGCGGTCTGTGCCGGCACGAACCACGACGCGAGCGGCAGCGCGACGCTGACCGTCGCGCCGAAGCCGGTCGCGATCGTCCTCGCCGGGCTCGGTTCGTTCACCTATGACGCGAACCCGCATGCGGCCAGTGCGAGCGTCACCGGCGTGGTCGCCGGTTTCCCGGCCGCCACGGTCGTCAGCTACAACCCCGGTGGCGCGGTCGCGCCGGTCGCGGTCGGCCTGTACGAGGTCCTCGCGTCGCTTGATGCGGCGTCGTCGAACTACACGGCGGCCCCGGCCAGCGGCACGATCAACATCACCGCGGCCAGCGCAACGCTGACCCTCGGCGGGCTGTCCCAGGTCCATGACGGCACGCCCCGCATCGTCACCGTGACGACGAGTCCGGCCGGTCTCGCGACGAGCGTGACCTACGACGGCAGTACGACGCCGCCATCGGATGCCGGCACGTACACCGTGCTTGCGACGATCACCGAAGCCGGTTACAGCGGCAGTGCCTCGGGCACCCTCGTCGTCGCCAGGGCGGCGGCCACGCTGAGCCTTTCGAACACGACCCAGGTGTTCGACGGTACGCCGAAGTCGGTGACCGTGACGACGACGCCGGCCGGTCTCGCCACGAGCGTGACCTACGACGGCAACGTCGCGCCGCCGAGCGCGGTCGGCAGCTATGCCGTCGTCGCCAGCGTGACCGATCCGAACCACACCGGGTCGGTCAGCGGCATCTTCGAGATCGTCGCCGCCGATGCGCCGGACCTCGCCGTGACGATCACCGACAACCGCAGCCATGTGCAGTACGACAAGTTGCTGACCTATGTCGTCACGGTCAACAACCTCGGCAACACCGCGGTCAGCGCGGCCGATGTCAGCATGACGATGCCGGCCGAACTCGACGTGGCGACCGCGACATGGACCTGCATCGCGATCGGTACCTCGACCTGCACGGCCGCCGGCACCGGCAGCCTCGACGACACCGTGTCGATGCCGGTCGGCGGCAGCCTGGTCTATCTCGCCACGGCCCGCGTCATCGACAGTGCGCTCCCGCTGCTCGAGGAAGTGACGAGCACGGTTGTCGTGGCGGCGACCGGCGACGTCGATACCGCCAACGACACGGCCAGCGACACGACCCGGATCGTGCTGTTCCGCAACGGCTTCGACGCCAATGGCGATGGTGCCCAGGCGGTCGATCCCGAGACCGCGAGCGAAGCGGGCGACCTCGACGAGAGCGGCTTGCTGATGCTCGACCTCTCGGCGAGCTGGCGCGGTGACCATGTCCTCGGCAGCGTTCTGGCCGGGCACGCCGCGAACGGCGCCGCGTTCCGCATCGAAGCGGTTCGGGTCGACGGCACCTGGCACCTGCGCCTCGTCGCCTCCGACCGGGACGGCGAGCGCGCCAGCGCATGGAGTTCGATCGCCGGCGGTGAATCACGCGTCATGCTCGCGCTGGTCCGCCAGGGCCCGGGCCAGGCCAGCCTGTTGCTGGCCGGGACCGTTGACGATCTCGAGATCGGCATTGCCGCCGACGCCCGCTTCACGGCGCGCAAGCCGGTCGATCCGATGTCGGTGAACTGATCCGGCCCGTTCCGGAGCGACATCCAGGCAAGATCCTGCCGCCGGTGGCCTCGCGCCACCGGCGGTTTTTTTTGCGCGTGATGAGCCGTTCTGCCGCCGTCCTGCGCATCATCCAATGCCGACGGCGTACGCACCCCGTTGTTGTCCAGGATGGCTGAGACGGCAGCGTGCCACCGGAACAGGAGTTCCGGTGGCACAAGGATCTTCCCACCGAAGCGCAGGACTCAGCCGCGCTCGAGGTTGAACGCAACCGGCACGAGACCCGTTGCCGGCACGTCGACGCCGTCGACCTGCATTGGACGGAAGCGCCATTGGCGGAGCGCCTCGATCGCCGCACGGTCGAGCTGCGAGGAACCGCTGCTGCGCGCGATCCCGATCTGCTTCGGCACGCCATCGGCCCCGACCTGCACGCGCAAGAGCACGATGCCGTGCTCGCCGCGGCGCAAGGCATCGCGCGGATAGCGCGGCGTGACGACATGGGTGTACTCGAGCCTCGCGTGCCTGCGATCGCCGTTCGCGGGAATCGTACTGGCTGCCGTGGTGTCGGGCATCACCGATTCGGGCTCGGGCGACGTCGGACTGTCGGGCAACGACTGCGGCGTGGCCGGCGCGTCGATGACAGGCGCCACTGGTGCCGGTCCCGGGCGGCGCGGCGCAAGCGCGCGCGGCACCGGTTCGGGTGGCAGCGGCAAGGCGATCGGTGGCGGCGGTGGTTCGATCGATCGGATGCCGATCGCGACGGCCTTCGTGGCCGGCGCTGGCGTTTCACCGGGTCGGGCGAGCAGCAGGATCGCGAACAGGTTCACCGCGATCGCGATCGACAGGCTGCCGATGCGCGAGCGGTTGCACGGCGCGCGGACGGATTGCAGCGGATACGTCGACATCATGTTCCCCTCGCTGGACGGCCTTGCCCGAATGCAACGGGGCGGACCGTCTGGCGGGGTTCGACGAACGCGGCCGGCCGGGACCGGCCGGCACGGCAAGGGCGGCCTCAGCGCGCGCCGGTTCCGGTGTCCGTATCCGGCAACGCCCTGGCGACACGCAGGACCGGATAGAGGTTGTAGCGTTCGTCGTGCGACGAATGCCGTTCGGCGAAGAAGGCGAGCCGGGCGTCCGGGTCGGCGGCGAACGCGGCATCCGAATCGAGGCGCCGCGCAAACTCTGCGGCGAGTGCAGGATCGTCCTTCATCATCGTGCGCGCGACCGCTTCGGCGACGTAGGCTTCCATGTATTCCTTCTGTTCGAACGCGCCATTGAAATCACCCCAGGCCGCGAGCGAATCGGGTGCCTGCGGCTCGAACATCGCGACGACGAGGCGCGCCTTGGCCTGGGCGATCGGCACGAACAGCGAACCCGCCTCGACGTCGCGACGTCCGGCCTGCCATTGGCCCTCGACGGTCAGCGTCATGTGGCCTTCGACCGGCCGGGTCGCGAACGTCGTCTTCGCCGCGCGGAACATCTCGACATCGACGCTTTCGCGCGGGCCGGTGACGGTCGAGCAGACGATGCCATGCACGCGCAGGCGCGCCGCGACCTGCTCCGCGTGGGCTGCGGGCACGATGTACCCGCCGCCCGGAGCCGTCGCCGTCAGCAACGGCTGCACGTCGTCGCGCAGTGGAATCTTCCAGATCTGCGGAGTGCGCTCGTCGTAGCGCGTCATCAGCGCGCCGGAAATTTCCGAGGGCGTGCGCGTATAGGCGTAACCGCGAAAATCAATGAGGCGGCTCCGGTCGCTTGCCTGATGGCTCAGTGCGACCGACTGGCCACCGAGCGACGCCGCGCGCGCGTCGGCCTCGCGCGCCTCGCGCTGCCAGCGCGCGCCGTGCGCGGCGGTCAGTTCGAGCAACGCGACGATCGTGTTGCGCGTGCTGCGGACGCGCTCCTTGTAGTCCTTCCACGAATGCGTCTCGACGAGCACGCCGAAGCGGTTGCGCAACGGCATGTAGCCGTGCGAGAAGCGCGGCGGCGGCACGCCGTCGGCGAAGCCCGATGCCGGATCGTCATGTTTCACGAACGAAGGGTAGAACGGCAGCGGCAGCGAGCCCGATTTGGCGAGCCGGGCCAGCAGGCCATCGCGCAACACGCGGCCGGCCTTGCGCAGTTCCGGATCGCCCGAGTGCAGCGGTTCGACATTGATCGAGATGTCGTGTTCGAACTGCGCCCCGTTCGTCACATGCAGGTCGGCGAGGATGATCGGATCCCACGACTCGATGAGGCCGAGCATCGCGCGCATCTCGGGCGAATCGGCCTTCACGTAATCGCGGTTGAGGTTGTAGTTCTGTGCGGTCGTGCGCCAGCCCATCTGTTCGGGACCGCGCTGGTTCGGCCGGTTCCAGGCGCCGAAGCGCTCGTGGCCGTCGACGTTGAAGACCGGCACGAAGACGAGGGTCAGCGCGTCGAGTGCGCCGCGCGCGATGGCGCCGTCGAGCAGCTCGCGCAGGGTGAGGAAACCGGCATCCTTGCCGTCGATCTCGCCGGCATGGATGCCGCCCTGGACCAGCAGGACCGGCCGCCCGCGTTCGCGCGACGCGGCCGGCGAGAAGGCATCGTCATGCGCGGCGACGAGCGCGAGCAGGGGCCGGCCCTCGGGCGTGCGCCCGAATTCGGTGCAGCGCACGCGTCGCGGATGGCGCTCGGCGAATGCCGCGCACAGCGCGACGACTTCCTCGTGACGACCCGTGCGCAAGAAATCCGAGCGTTCGGCGACCGTCGTCAAGGCGGGCGGCACGGGCGCGGCGAACGCGGGCAGGGCCGTCGCGACGAGGGCCAGGGCAAGCAGTCTCGGAATCATGCGCGTCTCGCGGCATCGGTGCGGGAAGCCGATGATGCCGCGTCGGCCGCGTTTCGGCCAAGCATCGCGGTGCGCGCGATCAGCGACCGTATTTCGCGAGTTCGCCAGCGAGGAGCTGCGGCGAGAATCCCGTGAACGGCGTGCCGTTGATGACGACCAGCGGCGTGCCTACACCGCCGAGCGCCTTCCATTCGCGCGCAGCGTCGGCCGAGGTCTCGATGTCGCGTTCGTTCCACTCGACCCCGCGCTCCTTGAGCCAGGCGCGCGCCTTGACGCAGTAGCCGCAGGTGCGGGTCGTGTACATGACGACCTCGGGGGACTTTGCCTGCGGTTTGGTTGCCGCATCGGCGGCGGTCGCGGGCGCGGCGAGCGCGAACACAAGGGTCGCCACGAGGGTTGCCGGCAGGAACGTCAACATCGTTCGTTCTCCATTTTTCACCCTCGGCGAGGGATGGAGGTCAGAACGCGTCGGCGGCAATTGGTTCCCGCCGTCTTGAGGGCATGCAATCGAACGCGCGGTCCGTGCCGGTCAACGCGCGGCGGGCGTACCGTCGTCGCCGGCCTGTGCGGTCGTGCGGTTCTTGCCCTGGCGCTTGCCTTCGTAGAGCGCGACGTCGGCGGCGCGGATGCAGTCGTCGAGATCGGCACCCGGTTCGCACAGGCTGTAGCCGAGGGTCACGGTCAGGTTGATCGGCGCGCGCCCGCGGCCGAGCGCGAATGGCTCGCCGGCGATGCGTCGACGCAACTTGTCGGCCAGTATCGCGGCGCCGTCGAGGCTCGATTCGGGCAACAGCAACAGGAACTCCTCGCCGCCCCAGCGTGCGACCGTGTCCTGCTTGCGCACCGATTCGCGCAGGCGTTGCGCGACCTCGCGCAGCACCGCGTCGCCGGCGTCGTGCCCGTGGCGGTCGTTGATGTCCTTGAAGTCGTCCAGATCGGCCATCAGCAGGCAGAACGGGCGACCGCCGCGTTCGACGCGCGCCTTTTCGTACTGCAGGAGCTCGACGAGGTGCCGGCGGTTCGGCAATCCGGTCAACACGTCGGTGCGGGCGGCGATCGCGAGCTGGCGTGCGCTCGCCGCGCGCATGCGGTAGCGGCCGAGCAGCACGAAGAACAGGCCGAGTGCGAGGACCGCGACGAGCACGCTCAGTTGCACGAAATGGCGCTGGCGTTGCAGCTGGAGGTCGGCGATGCGTGCATTGCTGCGCAGCAGGTCGATTTCCTGCGCGGCCTGGTCGGCATCGAAGCGATCCTGCAGGGCGGCGATCTGCGTGCGCTGGTCGGCGTCGGCGCTCAGGACCGTGAGGCGGGTCACTTCGCGCTGTGCCGCGAGTGCGCCGACGAAGTCAGCGCGGGCCTCGGCGATCCGCACGCGATGTTCAGCGACCTCCTTCTGCAGGTTGTAGCTCTCGGCCGGGATCACGGCTTCGGCCTCGTCGAGCGTGGCGCTCGCCTCGGCGTGGCGGCCGAGCGCCGACTTCGTGCCGACGATGCTGAGCAGCGAATTGGCGATGCCGAACACGTCACCGACCTGGCGGCGCAGGGCCAGCGAGCGTTCGTGTTCGACGAGCGCGCGCTGCGGTTGCCCGAGTCGATCGAGGGCGAGGCCGATGTTGCTCAGCGCGTAGGCCTTGCCGCGTTCGTTGCCGAGTTCGGTGAACAGCGCGAGCGCGCGCTCGTTCATCCCGAGCAGCAGCCCATGCTCGCTGCGGGCCCGCTCGACGTCGCCGGCCGCGAGCGCCTGCTGACCGAATTTCGCCGCGACCGCACCGAGATTGATCAGCGCCCCGGCGATGCCGGGCTTGAATTCGCCCGCTTCGAATCCGGCCAGCGAGCGCGCGTGGTACTCACGCGCCTTGTCGAACTCGCCGAGGCTGACGTAGAGGATGCCGATGTTGCCTGCCGTCTTGGCCGACTCGATCGCATCATCGACCGCCTCGCTCGCGGCCAGCGCGGTCAGGTAGTGCCCGAGTGCGGATTCGTAGGCCTCCATGTCGACGAGGGCGACGCCGAGGCCGCGGTGAAGGAATGCAACCTGCTTCGGCGTACCGGCTTCGCCGAGCACGGCGAGCGCCTGTTCGTAGCGCTGCGAGGCTTCCGGATTGCGGCCGAGGATGTTGAGGTTCGAGGCGATTCCGCCGAGCAGCATCGCTGCCGCGCCGGGACACGTGCGGTGCAGCGCATCCGTTTCGACGAGCAGGGCTTCGCCTCGCGCGAGCGCCTGCGCCGGATCGGAATCGCGCGCGGCCGTGATCTCGGCGCTGCTCGCTTCGAGGTCGGCGCAGCTCGTCGTCGCTGCTGCGACGCCGGATACGGCGCTCGCGGCGAGCACGAGCATGCGCAGGAACAGGGTCGGCGGAAACAGGGTCGACATCAGCTTCGTTCGGCTTCCTGGTGGAGTCATGATCCTTGTGTACCACGACCGACGCGTATCGCAGGATTTCGCCGCTGCTCAGAAGCCGTGGCAATCCTCGGCGACATGCGCCGTCATGCAACGCATGCCGCGCGGCGGGGAGACAGCGTTGCCGAGCGAATGGGCGATCCGGTTGCGCGCCGCTTCCATCGACGAATAGAACTCCATGCCCGATGCGGCGCCTCCGGCCGCAGCCGGCCACCAGGTCAGCGCGTAATGCCCATCGGGCCATGGGCCCGAGATGCCGGCCCACGCAACCCCGTCGATACGGGCGACGACGAGCCGGCCGTCGTAACGCGATTCCCAATCCAGCCGCGCCCCGCTGCATGCGACCCGCGAGCGCGCGATTCCGTCCCTTGCCATGTCGACCTTCATTCCCGTCAATCGAATTCCGCAGGGGAATTAGCAATCGACGTGCCAAGATCTCGCGACGCACGACCACCCGTTCGCAGTGCCGCGCGGTGGCCGAAGCTGAACAAGGCGCTGCAAATTGTCCTTGTGCACGCGTTCTTGTCCGAAACGAACATCGCGCCGATGCGTGGCCTCGATCGCGTGCGCGGCGTGCGCCTGTGCCTGAAGTGCCACAACGGCCTCGGCGTTGCACCGCACGTTACACTTCACGCCTGAAAACTGCCGAAACTGACGGGTCATGACCGCGTCCGAGCATCCCGAAAACCTGGGCGAGTCACTGGAACAGCGCGAGAATTCGCGGCATGCGGCATCCGTGCGCCTCTCGGTCGCCCCGATGATGGACTGGACCGACCGCCACTGCCGCTACTTCCATCGCCTGCTGTCGCCACACGCGCGCCTGTACACCGAGATGGTCACGGCGCCGGCCTTGATCCATGGCGATCGCGAACGACTGCTCGGTTTCGATGCGAGCGAACATCCGGTCGCGCTGCAGCTCGGTGGTTCGGAGCCGGGCGAACTCGCCGCGGCGGCGCGTATCGGCGAGCAGTTCGGCTACGACGAGATCAACCTCAATGTCGGTTGCCCGTCCGATCGCGTGCAGTCGGGACGATTCGGTGCGTGCCTGATGCGCGAGCCGGCGCTCGTCGCCGACTGCTTTGCCGAGATGCGGGCGGCGGTGTCGGTACCGGTCACGATCAAGTGCCGACTCGGCGTGGACGACCAGTGCGAGCTCGCCGACCTCGAGCGCTTCGTCGAAACCGTGCGCGCAGCGGGCTGCACGGTGTTCGTCGTGCATGCACGGAAGGCCTGGCTCCAGGGTCTGTCACCGAAGGACAACCGCGAGATCCCGCCACTCAATTACGCCCGCGTGTACCAGCTCAAGCGCGATTTTCCCGAGCTGACGATCATCCTCAACGGCGGCATCGACCGTGTCGAGGACGTGCGCATCCATCTGGACCATGTCGACGGGGTCATGCTCGGGCGCACGGCCTACCACGAGCCTTACCGGCTGGCCGAACTCGAGCACGCCCTGCACGGCGTACCGCTGCCGCGGCGCGAGGATGTCATCGCCGCGATGCGTCCGTACATCGAGGCGCATCTCGCCCGCGGCGAGCGGCTGCAGCACATCAGCCGGCACCTGCTCGGCCTGTTCCAGGGCTTGCCCGGTGCGCGCGCTTGGCGCCGGTGCCTCAGCGAGAACGCGCATCGCACCGATGCCGGTTATCCGGTCATCGAACGCGCGCTCGCCGCGCGCGCGGCCGGCGCGTTTGAACGCGCGGCCTGAAACGACGAAGCCCGGCAGGGCCGGGCTTCGTGGCGACACCGTGGCAGCTGGCTTCAGAAGTGATAGACGCCCGACATGACGACCGCGTCGACGCGGTCGGACCATTCGGCGCCGAGATCGATCTGGAGGCGCTCGGCGATCACGGTGCCGAGCCCGAACGTGTAATGGGTGTCCTTCGTCTTGAGCGCGGCGTAGCTGTCGTGGTCCGGGTCGGTGAATCCGCCGGCGCGCACGCTGAGCAGCTTGAGGCCGAGCACCGGCGCATCGAACAGGAAGGTCTTCTCGGCGCCAAGGTGGACGATGGTTTCCTTGCCAAGCGGATCGATCTCGGCCGAATCGTCCTGGGTGCCGCCGAACAGGAAGCCACGCGGCGTGCCGTTCGGCAGGTTGCCGTAGTCGACGCGGTCGACCTGGGCGGAAACGAGCCAGGTGTCGGTCGGACGCCAGGCCACGCCGAGCGAGATGATGTCAGGCAGTTCGATGGTCTGGCTGCGCAGCACGTCACCTTCGAAATCGACGCCGCAGCCGGCGTCGAAGCAACTGGCCCGGTTGATCACGAACAGCTGGTTCGTGAAGTCGAAGCTTCCGCCCTTCTTGTAGACGAGGCCTGCCGAGACCTTTCCGTTCGGATTGACGAGCAGGCCGGCGTTCCAGGTCAGGTCGTGGTCGTCGCCGAAGCTGCGGCTGCCGAGCGTGATCTGGTCGGTGTACGGACCGGCGTCCGGGAACTCGACGTCGAGGTCGCGGAAGCCGAGCACGGTCGAGGCGGTGAAGTACTGCAGGTCGAGCGAGGAATGCTTGATCGAGGCACCGATCGAGAACAGGTCGTTGATGCGGAACGCGCCGGAAATGCCGAACGATTCCTGCTCGACATCGATGCTCGTCGAGGCGATGTAGGTGTCGTCGAAGAACGAATCGACCGAGACGATTTCCGAATCGGCCCGCAGCGCGCCGGAGTTCTGGTAGAAACCCGACAGCACGAAGCGCTCGAACGGATAGACGAAACTGAAGAACGAGACCTTCGTGTTGCTGTCGTCGAACGAGGACTTCGGGCCGGGGCCGACCGCCAGGTAGGCATTCGCGTCGAGCGCATTGGCGTCGAAGAAGCGCGCGTTGTAGCTCGCGTTGCGCACGTGCAGCGAGATCTCGGGGCGGGTCAGGATCGTTTGTCCGGCAGGATTCGCCTCGGCGGCGGTCGCATCGTCGGCGACTGCGGCGAACGCGCCGCCGAGGCCGAGCGAACGCGCGCCGGGGGCGAGCAGGTCGAACGGGATCGCCGACAGGTTGCCGCGGCAGATCTCGAAATCGGGGTTGGTAA
The DNA here is from genome assembly GCA_964587775.1 of uncultured Dokdonella sp. GTDB lineage: Bacteria > Pseudomonadota > Gammaproteobacteria > Xanthomonadales > Rhodanobacteraceae > Dokdonella. The sequence goes on along the minus strand of CAZPLY010000001.1, from coordinate 271,304 downwards.
TCTGCAGGAAGAAGTCTGCGCAGATCGGCCGGGCCGGATCCTGGGCCAGGGCCAGCGAGGACCAGGACAAGCCTGCCAGGGCGCAAGCAGCACCGGCGCGTTTGATCGAAACCATGTTCTTGTCTCCCTTGTGTGAGTAGGACCCGTCACACCGCGTATACGCCCCCGAACGGCGCAGTTCTGCACCGATTACCCGGGACTGTCAAGCACGCCGAAAGTCGGTTCCGGGCCTGCACGACCGCGGCGGCGGCAATGTGCCGATCAGCCATACGCGCAAGCGTGGCCCGCGCTGACATGCGCGGGGCGTCTGCCCGCCGCAGCCGGCGACCGGACCGGGGCGGTCCCGAAACGCGCCGGCAGACCGATCGGAGTATGATCTGCGGCGCCGGGATCGAAGCCCGGCACGTCGTGATTCGCCGGAGCATGGCCATGCGCCCATCCACGTCCCTGCCGCTCGCCTTCGTCATCGCCGTTGCGCTCGCTGCTCCCGGCGTCGCCGCCGAACGCGCCAGCCACGAGGCCGGATCGATCGCCGTTGCACTCGCCGCCGCCGCGCCGATGAGCCTGCTGCCCGACGCCGCCGAGGCGCTGCGCCGCAAGATCCTCGTCCAGTGCGGGCTTGGCGACAAGCACGACACCTTGCCGTGGTATTTCCATTTCGAGTACGGGCGGGCCCTGCTCGATGCGGGCGACGCCCGCCGCGCGGTCGAGCAGTTGAGCCAGTCGGTCGAGCTCAATCCGGTGCCGCGCGCCGACAAGCGCCTGTACGGCATGTGGTTCACCGATTACCTGCCGTACTTCCGGCTGGCCGAAGCGCACGCCCAACTCGACAACTGGCCGTGCGCGGCCCAGGCGATGCAGCTGTCGCGCTCGAGCGGGGAAGCCGGAATCGGCCGCGTCGATCCGCAACGCGTGCGTGCCTTGCAGGAAGAGATCGACCGCAATGTCGAGACGATCGGCGCCTGCAACCTGCGCGACCACGTCGACACGCATTACGCAGCCGTCACCGGCTGAGGCACGCGCCGGCGGCCGGCGGCCGCCTTACTGCGAACCGTAGAACGCGACGAACTTCGGCGAATAGAACGTCGCGTCGGGCCGCCGTGCGGCGTCGAGCCGACGCGCCTCGTTGGCCGCCTCGCGCGCGATCGTCGCGGCATCGTCGGGGCCGGAGCCGAGTTCGGCAAGCTGATAGGCGGCGGCCGCGCGCAAGATCTGCAGGTGCCAGCCGACGCGCGGATCGCCGGCCGGGCGCGCGCCGAGGCGCAACACGTCGGCATAGCGGCCGGCCAGATAGGCCTCGAGCGCCGGCCGCAGGCTTTCCGCGGCGGCCGAAGCGCGCGGTCGCTGCTCGACGTCGACCGCCGGCTTCGCGACCGGCGGTGGCGTCCTCGCTGGCGGCACGGATGGCGGGGGCGTCTGCACGAGCGGACGTTGCGGCACGGTTGCCGGCGGGCTATCGGGTCGTGCGGGCGTCGCCGTCGTTGCGGGCGGCGCGGCCGGCTTCGCTTCGCTCGCAAGCGCGCTCGTGCAATCGGCCCGACCGCGCTGTTCGACAGCGGCCAGCGGTGCATTGGCGGCGACGATCGAGCGGTTCCCGCCCTGGTCCCAGAAGCGCATCGCCGCGGCACAGTTGCCCTGGCGCAGCGCCGCCAGACCGGCGTAATGCTGCGGCGCATACACCTCGTAACGCTGGCCGTACAAGCGCAGGCGCTGCGCGGGTTGCGCGTTGCCGGCGAGCGCGCTGTCCATGTATCGCGCCGCCTCGCCCCAGCGGCCATCACGCACGGCTTCGAGCCCGCGCGCGTAGTCGTCCTTCCAGTCGGCCAGCGTCGGCGCGGCGGCGAAGGCGGCAAGGGCGACGAGCGCGGCGCGACTACAGGCCCGCATTCTTGATGTACTCCTCGGCGCTCAGGGTCGGGAAGCTGCCGCTCGCCTGGCTGCGCTCGCGGGCTTGCACGCGGGCGAAGGCCGAAACCGTCTTGCTCGAACGCGGATGGCGCAGGGTCACGTAATAGCTGCCGGCGGGCAGGGTCAACTGCAGCGGCGTCGTGCGTTCCTTCGGCAGCTCGACCGGCTTGCGCGTACTGTCGAGGACCTGGTCCACATAGCCCCACGGCAAGGCATTGATGACGAGCGTGCCGTTGCGCGCGGCGATCTCGGCGTCGCGTTCGCTGCGCAACCTCGCCACGCGCGCCTCGGCATCGGCGTAGATCGTGGCGAGCGGCCGGCTGTTCGCGAGGGCGGTCGTCGTCGCCCGGATCGTGGCGAGGCTGCGATCGGCGCCCTCGACGCTGGCTGCGTTGCGGACGTCGTCGGCGAGCACGTCGGCCAGTTGCTGCTCGAAGCGTGCGGCGGCGTCGCCGCGTTCGCCGCGCAGGGCGAGGATCTCGCGTGCGACCGTCGCCGCGTCGTCGCCGCCGAGCGGGCGCTTCTGCAACAGCGAGGCGATCTGCTGTTCACGCGCGCGCGCGCCGAGCTCGGCGGCACGTGCATCGCTGCGCTTGCGCACTTCCGCGAGCAGCACGGCGATCGCGTCGTCGTTGCCGTGGTCGGGCGCTGCAGCCGCGGCGAGCGCGGTCGCCGCGTCGAGATCGTTGCGTGCGAGCAGGCCGCGCAGGGTTTCAGCGATGCGCTGCGGCAAGGCATCGCGCAGCTTGCGCGCATCGGCGTTCGCCGGGTCGTCGCGCAACAGCGCGTCGAGCACGTCGCGCGCATTGTCCTTCGCCGGTGGCAGCAGGCGGCCGGCCGCGAACGACGCGCGGGCGAGGTTGAGGCGGTTCGCGAGCGCGGCACGCCGTTCGCCGAGTGCGGCCTGGGTCGCATCGCGGATCGCGATCGCGTCGGTCGAGGCCGGATCGACGCGCAACGCCAGCCCGGCGCGATCGAGGGCGACTTCGCCCTCGCCGCGTTGCTGCGCGGCGCGGGCATCGACGACGAGGCGCGCGGCCAGCGCATCGCCGAACGCCTTGACGGTCGCATCCCGTGCATCGAGCTGGCGCGCTTCCTCGAACAGTTCGAATGCGTTGTCGCCGGCCGGTTCACTGATGCGGCCGGCGCTGAGCGCGGCGCGCGCCTTGGCGAGGCGCGCGGCGACCTGGACCGCGCGCGCAGCATCGTCCCTGGCCTTGTCGATTTCCGCGGCGAGCGCGGCATAGGCCGGATCGGTGGCGAAATCGTCCTCGAGCGCTGCCAGCGAGGTCGCCGCGGCCTCGGCATTGCCACTCTGCAACTGCTCGCGGACGCGCTTGAACTCGGCATCGGTCAGCGCCTTGAGGCGTGCCTGAACGGTCGTGTTGGCCGAATCGAGGGCGAGCGCGGTGCGCAGCAGCGCATAGGCGCCATCCGGGCCGGTGCGTTGCCGGCGGCGTTCGGCCTCTTCGGACTTGCGCACGAGTTCGGCGACGCGCTGCGCGCGTGCGCGACTCGCCTCTTCGTCGCCGACCCGCTTGACGAGTGCCTGCACCGCGGCGTCCTCGGGCACGACGAGCAGTGCCTGGTTGGCTGCCTCGCCGGCCGCGGCGAGGTCGCCCGCGGCGAGCGCGGCTTCCGCCTGTGCACGCACGCGGTCGCCGATCTGCTGGAGCAATTCGCGCGCGCGCGTGTTCTCCGGATCCTTCTGCAGGACCTTCTGCACGTCCTCGAACGCATTCTCGCCGGGCGGTGCGAGCAGGGCGCCGCTTTCGACGAAACGGTCGGCCTCGCGCAGCAGCGTGCGTACGAGGTATTGCTCGTCCTGGCTCAGCTCGCGCGGCTTCAAGGCGAGCCAGGACACGCCGGCGAGCAAGAGCACGCCGAGGCCGATCGCGAGCGCGGCGAACGTGCGCGGACGCGCGCGCAAGGCCTTCTGCATCCCCGAGGTGTTCTCGCGCCGCAGCGCCGGATCGGTGCGTGGCATGCGCAGCAGGTCGAGTGCGAAACCGCTTTCGCCGCCGGTGTGTTCGCCGGAAAAACCGAGCGCGCGCAGGCGTTCGGACGTGCTCGCCGCGGTGACATTGTCGAGCTTCCTCGCGAGCGCGTCGTTGCCGACCACAAGGCCGCGCAATGCCCGGGTGAATTCCTGGAGGTTCGCGTAGCGGTCCTGCGGACTCTTCGCGAGCATGCGGTCGAACACGGGCTGGAGCGGGGCGAGATCGGCCGGCAACGGTGGCGGCGGCTGCAGGGCATGGCCCATCAGCACGTTCATCGGGTTCTCGCCGGTGAACGGCGGTTTGCCGGTCAGCAGTTCGTAGAACAGGATGCCGAGTGCGTACTGGTCGGAACGACCGTCCGTCTCGCGACCGCTGGCCTGCTCCGGGCTCATGTAGGTCGGCGTGCCGAGCACGAGGCCGGTCTGGGTGATCCGCGACGCCATCACGTCGGATTGCTTGGCGATGCCGAAATCGGTCAGCACCGGCGTCGTCGAATCCCGGAACATCACGTTTGACGGCTTGAGGTCACGATGGATGACGCCGTTGCGGTGCGCGTACTCGAGGCCATTGGCAATCTGCACGACGATGCCGATCGCCTCGCCGAGCGAGAGCCCCTCGCGCATGCGTTCCGACAGCGTGCCGCCCTCGAGGTATTCCATCGAGATGTAGGCGATGTCCTCGCGCGTGACGATGTCGTAGACCGCGACGATGTTGCGATGGGGAAGCTTCGCCATCGTCCGGCCTTCGAGCAGGAAGCGCCGCTCGAATTCGGGCATCGGCCCGTTGCCGGTGCGCAGCTCGCGCCGCATGACCTTGATCGCGACCTTGCGGTCGAGCGAATGCTGGATGGCGAGATAGACGGTGGCCATGCCGCCCTCGCCGAGCTCGCTGATCATCTCGTAGCCAGGAATGTCCTGGAACTTGCCGGCCATCGCCTACCCCTGGTCGAACAGGCTGCCGGTTGCGAGCAACGTCGGCGACGAAGCCGATGCCCCGCGCTGGCGGCCGACGACCGGCGCACGCGGCACGTGCGGACGGTTCGCGTCCGGATCAGTCGAGCCGGCAGGCTCGCCGGGATCATAGCAAAGCGTGACGGCAGGCCGACGCCGGTACGCGGCATCGCATCGATCGAATCCGGTCTGTTCATCGAGGGTGGCGGCGGAATCCCGCCGTCGGCGTCGATGACGGTTCCGGGCTGGATGCTCTGCCACGATTTCCCGTCAGGGCTTCACGTCGCCGCGCAGGAGCGACCGCGGTCGCGGCATCAGCCTTGCCGCAAGATTGCTGTCGCGACCGGGGTTGCTCCTACGGGAAACTACTGCGGACCTCGATCACCGTGAGGACGTTGCCGCCTCGCATGGGTTCCCCTCGCGGCATCACATCGAGCGCGGTTTAGGGCTAGCCCATCGCGCTGTGCGGGTGTCGACCCGCGGCAAGAGCGAGGTCCTCCGGGCCTGCGACCGGTGGCAGTGGTGCGATCGGTGGTACCGGTGTGTCGGGCAACGCCGGCACGGGCGCGGTAGGCGCGACCGGCGGCGTCGGCGGCACCGGCGGCGCCGCGGGCGCTGGGAAGCGTCCCATGCTGAAGATCGTCTTGTGTTCGGGCACCTTGATTTCGAGCACGCGAGCCTTGCGCTGGCGCAGGACGTCGACCTTGACCGTGCTGCCGGCCGGTGGGTCGCGCAGCGCGCGGAGTGCGTCTTCGGGCCGCGCGACCGCCTTGCCGTCTACCTTGCGGATGACGTCGCCGGCCTCGAGGTCGGGCAGCGTGTCCGCGCTCGCCGAGAGAACGAGCACGCCGCTGTCGGTGCCGAAATAGCGCCCGAGATCGGGGTTCAGCGCGGCCAGGCTGATGCCCCACCACGGCATGGCGTGGCGCAGGCTGTCGATGCGCAGGACTTCCGCACGGTGCCGGGCTTGTTCGGCGCGATCACGTGCGTGCTCGGCGGTGATCGCGCTTCGGCCGGCCTGTGAGCGCGCGCGCTCGGCATCGATGCGCGCGTTGCGCGCGACTTCGCGGGCATCCCGGATCTCCTCGCGCACCTGCGGGTCGATGCGCAAGCGCTCGACGAGGAGCTCGCGCTCGCCAGGGTTCCCGGCGAGCATGGTCGGCCAGTTCAAGGCTTCGCGACGCTGTGCCTTCACGGTGACTTCGCCGCCTGGTTTGCCGTCGCGCGAGTAACCGATCCGGACCTCGTCGCCTTCCTTGAGATCGGCGAGCCGCTTCCGCGCCTCGGCGAGGTTGGCGCGCGCGTCCTTGCCGTCGAGCGCGGCGCCGTTGATGCGCGTGATGCGGTCGCCGCTGCGCAGGCCGGCGCGCTCGGCCGGGCCATCGGGCGTCAGCGCATCGATCCGGGCATCGGCACCGAGCACGATGCCGACCAGTGCGCGGTCCGGATCGGCGAGGTAGCGGAATGCGAACGCGCGCGGGCCGACATCGCCGAGTTCGAGCGAGAGATCGGCCATGCGGCGCGACAACTCGCCGATCTGCGCGCGCAGTTCATCGAGTTCCTCGCGTGCCGCCTGCGCCTGGGCCGGATCAAGCGGTGCGCGCGCGGTGCTCGCCGCGGCAGGTGCGGCGGCCGGCGCCGCGCGCGTCGCCGGCTCGGCCGCATGGGCAAGGTTGAGGGCGAGCAGGATCGAGACGCTGAGCAATACGGGTTTCATGGCGGGTCTCCGTGGAAACGATGCAGGGCGCGTCAAAGCGCGATGGGCAAGTCGTCGGAACCGGTCGCGTTGCCGGCAATCAGCGCCTGCGGGCCGCTGCGCAGGACTGCGAGGTTCTCGAGCAGGGCGACGCGCTGTCGCCATAACGGCAATGCTTCCTCGTTGTCGCGCGCGGCCGAGAGCTGGACGTCGACGAAGCCGACCAGATCCTCGATCTCGGCCGCCGCCATCAGCGTGCGACCGTCGTGCGGGGACTGCGCGGCGAGGGCGCCGATCCAGCCTTCGATGTCGCGCGAACGCGCGCGCAGGGTGTCGATTTCGGGCAGGACGACGGCGCTCGCCGGCGGCGGTGCCGGATCGGTCGCGATCCTCTCGTCGTGGAGCAGGCCGCGCGAGACGACGAGGCCGAGCAGCACGGCGGCGGCGAGGCCGAGCGGGAGCCGGTAGCGGCTTGCGCGCGGTCGCGCCGGCTGCAGCCGACGGGCGAGGTCGGGCCACAGGTCCAGTGGCGGCGTCGCCATTGGCAGCGCGCGCAGCGCGGCGCCAAGTCCGTCGTCACGATTCATATCGCCAACGGGGTCGCGTGGATGCATGGTCGATCTTCCTCGCCCGAAACGAGCAGCTCGCGCAACCGCGCCGTCCCGCGCGCGAGTTGCGACTTGGAAAAACTCACCGACTTGCCGGTCATCTCGGCAATCTCGGGATGCGTATAACCTTCGACGTGGTACAGCCAGATCACGCTGCGGGTCGTCGCCGGCAACCGGTTCAGCGCCTCGTCGAGGCGACGCTGCTCGGTCCATGCCCACGGCGCCGGGCTGTCGCCCGGCGGTTCGACGTCCTCGTCGATCTCCTCGAAAGCCTTGCCGCGCTCGCGGCGCAGGCGCATCAGGGCCTCGTTGAGCACGATCTGGCGCACCCAGCCCCAGAACGGCGAAACGCCGCGGAACTGGTCGATGCGCTCGAACAGGTGCAGCATCGCGTCGTGGACGATCTCGCGCGCATCGTCGGCGTCGCCGCACACGCGCAGGGCGAGCGTCCATGCCGGGCGTTCGAACAACCGATAGATCTGTTCGAGCGCGGCCAGTTCGTGCCGCCGCGCACGCGCGATCACGGTTTCGGGGACATCGATGCAGAAAGTGATGCTCACGGTCATGCAGGATGCGCGCGGGCGGCCAAGGGTCGCAATGCGCGTGCCGCGATCGGCGGGCTGGTGGCCGTGCCTGCTCGCTGCCATGCTCGTGGCAATGCCGGCGACTCCGGCGCAAGCGCGGGAGCGCGGGGTGGCAAGCGAACGCAAGCCGGTCGTAATCGCCCATCGCGGCGCGAGCGCGCTGCGCCCCGAGCACACGCTCGAGGCGTATGCGAAGGGCATCGCCGACGGCGCCGATTTCATCGAACCGGATCTCGTCATGACCGCCGACGGCGTGCTTATCGCGCGCCACGAGAACGCGATCGGCGGTACCACCGATGTCGCATCGCACGCTGCATTCGCGGGGCGCCGGACGACGCGCATGATCGACGGCGAAGCGGTCACCGACTGGTTCAGCGAGGACTTCACGCTGGCCGAGATCCGCCAGCTGCGCGCGCGCGAACGCCTGCCGCAGCTGCGCGGAACGGCGCATGACGGCCGCCATGCGGTGCCGACCCTGGTCGAGATCGTCGCCCTCGTCGAGCGCGAATCTCGTGCACGCAGGCGCGCGATCGGCCTGATTCCCGAGATCAAGCATTCGAGCCATTTCCATGCGCGCGGCCTCGATCCCGAACAGGCGCTGGCCCGCGTGATCGACGCCGGTGCCGGCGCCCAGCGCATGCCGTTCGGAATCCAGTCGTTCGAGGTCGCGAACCTGAAACGGCTGCATGCGCGGCTTGCGGCGTACCGCAACGTATTCCTCGTGCAGTTGATCGGCAGGCCCGAGACCGTGCCGGTCGATCGCGCGCTCGCCGGCGAGCGAACGCACGACTACGCCTCGATGCTCACGCCGGCTGGCCTGCGCGCGATCGCGACCTACGCGCGCGCCATTGCGCCATCGACTCGGGCAGTACTGCCGATCGATGCCGACGGCAGGCCCGGCGCACCGACGCGCCTCGTCGGCGACGCGCATGCCGCCGGCCTCGAGGTGCATGTCTGGACGCTGCGCCCGGAGAACTGCTTCCTGCCGCCAGGCCTGCGCTGCGGCAACGATCCCGACGCGCGTTGCGAGGCGGGCGCGATCGCCGAAGCTCAGGCGTTCGCCGAGGCCGGCGTCGACGGCGTGTTCGCCGACGATCCGGCGCTCGCGCGGCGCGCGTTCGACGCGCTGTCGGACTGATCCACGGACGATCCGGTTGCGCCGTCGCGGTCGCCCGCTGGCGCGCCGCGCGCCCCCGGTTCTTCAGCGCTCGAACCCCGTGGCGAACAGCCGGTCAGGATTGAACTCGACCGCGCCGACATCGCACGTCGTCGACTGGCCGCCGTTGACCGGGCGCGGCAGGCCACGTGCGTCGCTGGACGGACAGCCGGTATTCGTGCCGTTGTCGATCAGCACGCTGCCGGCAGGGAGCGCGAGCGCGGGCACCCAGCCATGGGTCTGCGCGGTGTTGGCGAGGCCGAAGCCATTGTTCGGGAACTCGAGCGAGAGCGGATTGTTGCCCGGCGAGTAGAAGAAGCATGAAGCCGAGCCGGTGAAGACCACGCCACCCGACTGCACGTCGATCGCATTCGGCGTGCAGGCCGGACCTGCCAGCGGCTGGGCGAACACGGTGTTGCGGATCTCGCTGATCGTCGCGCCGTTCTGGATCTGCAGGTAGGCTGCCGAATCACTGAAACTGGAAGTGCCGCGCGCAAACGTGCTGTTGCGGATCGTGGCCGTCGTCGCCGGACTGCCGGTGCGCGTCAGCAGGTAGATGCCGCCGGTCGAGAAAGCCGTGTTTTCGAAGAACGTGCCGTTGATGACCTCGAGGCGTGCGCTCTCGACATTGATCGCGCCGGCCGCGCGCGCCTCGTTCTGGCCGAACCAGGCGCGCTGCACCGACACGAAGCTGGTCAGGCCCTGGCCGTAGATGACCATGGCGCCGCCGGTGCCGGTCTGGCGCGAGCCGGTGGTCAGGCAGGTCGTCGCGTTGTCGATGAACTGCACGTCGCTGAGCACGGCGCTTGCGCTGGCCGGCAGGCTCAGCGACAGCGCGCCGCCCTGGCCGCCGATGCACGAAGTGGCATTGGCCGGCGTTGCCACGGTCTTGTTCGACACGAACTGGGTGCGCTCGATGAGGATCGAGGTTGCGTTCGGTCCGCCGACGCGCACCGCGCCGCCCGCATTGACGAGGCCGACCGTGCCGCCGTCGCTCGACTGGTTGTTGCTGAAGCGCGAGCGCGTCAGACGCAGGCTGCCGTTGGTGCGGATCGCGCCGCCTCCCGCGCCGGTGGCGGTCGGGCCGAAATTGAAGCAGTCGCTGAAACTCGAATCGAACACCTGCAGCACGCCCTGGGTCAGCACGTCGACGCAGCCGCCGCCCTCGCCATTCGATCCGTTGCGGATGTCGAGCGACTGCAGGCGGATCGACTGGCTGCTGGATCCGGTGTGGAACTTGAACAGCGGCCAGCCTGCCGCGTTGATGACAAGGCCCGGTGCGGCCGTGCCGTCGAGCACGATCGACTGACCGACCAGCGGCGGCAACGGCGAAGTGGGCACGATCTGGGCGCTGCCGCTGAATTCGAAGCGGATCGTCTGCACGCCGTTCGCGGCCTGCATCTGGTTGATCGCCGCACGCAGCGTGCCGGCGCCGCCGTCGCCAGGCGTGTCGACGATGAACGTGTTGTCGGCGAGGCAGGGGCCTGCGGTGGCGAGGCTGGCAAGCAGGATCAGGCGATGCATGGCGCGCTCCGGAGGCTGGATGGGCACCAATACGCGGAATGGCGCCGCAAACCCTCGCCGGCGGACACCGCGGCCGGAAGCACGCGCGGACACGGCCAGGCGGCGAGAATTCCCGCCACGTCTGCGCGCCTCTGCGGCGCCGCGCGGTGCGCAGGACAGGCCGTCTCGCCCCGAGAAGGACGAGTTGTTGCGTCACAACATGAACTGCAGCTGACTTTCCGATATAACAACCGACGGCGTCGTTCGCGACCCGACCCCACGTCCTTGCAAGGTATTCCTCATGAGAGTGTCCAGAATGCGGTCTCTGGCCGTCGCAACCATGCTTGCCTTTGGCGCTGCATCACCTGCAGCGCTCATGGCACAGCCAGAGTCCATGGTTGCCGAGGCTGTCAACAATTATTTCGTCTATTTCAATGAGCCCGGTGCCGCCAAGTACGAAGGCGGAACGGACGGTTACAGCCGCACCGCATCGGCGCGTTCCGGCGAGAAATTCGTCGCGAACCGCCCCGAAGTCGCGAGTTACCGTGCGCACCTGCATGAACTGCAGACGCAGCGCATCCGCGAGTTCGAGGGCCTGCTCGGTCGTTCGATCGTCGTCGAGTATCGCTACGACATCCTCGACAACGGCATCACGGTCAAGATGACCGCCTCCGAGGCAGCCGTTCTGGCGGGCCATCCGGACGTGCGTTCGGTCGACATCGTGCGCCAGTACGATCTGGCCACCGATCGCGGACCGCAGTTCATCGGTGCCGACCAGATCTGGTCCGGCCTGTCCTCTCCCGGTGCACACCCGTATCGTGGCCAGGGCATGGTCATCGGCGTGTTCGATACCGGCGTCAACCCGGGGCATCCGTCGTTTGCCAACGATGCCGCCTGCGGCTTCAGCGCCGCGACCCCCAAGCTGATTGCAGCCAAGGACTGTCTCGCGAGCGGCACCTGTGCCGGTCCGGACCCGGTCGACGCGAACGGCCATGGCTCGCACACGGCGTCCACCGCCGGTGGCAACCAGCATGTCGCGACCGGCGGCGACCTCGCCGGCACCCAGGTGTCGGGCGTTGCCCCGTGCGCGCAGTTGATCACGTACAAGGTCTGCGCGACGAGCAGCTGTGACGGCGCCGCGATCCAGGCCGCGATCCAGACCGCGCTCGTCGACCAGGTTGACGTCGTCAACTTCTCGATCTCCGGCGGCCAGAGCCCGTGGACCGACAACGATCGCGGCTTCCTCGATCTCGTCAACAATGGAACCCTCGTCGCCGCGTCTGCCGGCAACACGAGTGCGACCGTGACCAACCCGATCGGCACGGTCAACCACCGTGGTCCGTGGGTCCTCACGGTCGCCAACAGCTCGCACGACCGCATCAGCAACAATGCGGTGAGCGTCGCCGGCGGTCCGCAGAATGTCTATGGCCTGAAGAGCGATGCGGCATTCCCGGCCGACATCACGGCCCAGGTGGCGAACTCGGCCGCGCTGGGCAACCTCGAGGGCTGTACCGCAGGCGGCGGTTTCACCGCAGGCAGCATGACCGGCAAGATCGCCCTGATCGCGCGCGGCACCTGCACGTTCGAGGAAAAGATCAACAACGCGGTCGGCGCCGGTGCCATCGCGGTGATCATCCGCAACAACTCGGCGGCTCCGCCGATCCCGATGGGTCTCGGTACGGCCACCATGGTTCCGTCGTTGATGATCGGGCAGGCGGCAGGCCAGGCGATCGCGACGTTCCTGACCGGCAACCCGACCGCCCTTGCAACGATCGACGCGGACACGGTGGTCGGCATCGATCCGTCGGTTGGCGACATCCTCAACGCGAGCAGTTTGCGCGGACCGATCGCGGGTGGCATCGAGGTAACCAAGCCCGATATCACCGCACCCGGCACGAACATCTTTGCCGCGTACTTCGGTGCAGCCAACTCCTACGAGTTCCTCAGCGGCACCTCGATGTCGGGCCCGCATGTGGCCGGCAGCGCGGCGCTCGTCAAGGGCCTGCGTCCTTCGTGGTCGGTCACCGAGGTCAAGTCCGCCTTGCAGATGACGGCCAAGAAGACCGGTCTCAAGGACTTCACGAACGGCACGCCGAACAACGGCCAATGGGACGCCGATGATGTCGGCAACGGTCGCGTCGACCTGACCAAGGCGGCACGCGCAGGCCTCGTGATGAACGAGACGTACGCGAACTTCCTCGCCGCGAACGGCAACCAGGCCAACCAGCGTGCACTGAACCTGCCGTCGGCGCGCAACACGGCGTGCACGCCGAGCTGCACGTTCACGCGCACGGTGCGCAACACGCTGCCGGGTGCGAGCAGCTGGACGGCGGCAGCGGCCAACCTCGGCCCCGGCTTCACGGTTTCGGTATCGCCGACGAGCTTCAGCTTCACCGGTGCCGGCATTCCGGCGGCTGACTCGATCTTCGCCAACGGCTTCGATACGCCGGTTGCCCCGGAGACGCGCGTGATCACGATCACCGCGACGCCGACCAGCAACATGACGGCGATCGGCTTCGGCGAAGTCACGTTCACCGAGGCGACCGCACGTTCGCCGGACTTGCACGTCACGGTGGCCGTTCGCGGCAACGGCGGTCCGGGTCCGGCCGACATCACGGTGAGCCCGACCTCGCTGTCCGGCTCCGCCACGGTGGGTGGTGCGACGGTTGCGGTTCCGCTCGTGATCGGCAACGTCGGTGGCAGTCCGCTCAACTGGAGCCAGGGTTCGGCCCCGACCGGTCCGACCGCGTTCTGGGATCAGCCGGTGAATGGCACCAGTGGCATCGTCTCCGACTACTCGACGCTGCAGGCGGGTGGCGCCTATACGGCGAATGACTTCACGGTCACTGCCAACACGGCTCTCACCGAGATCTACACGCCAGGCTTCGACAACTCGAGCACGCTCGGCGCGCAGGCGACGATTTCCTGGGCGATCTACCCGGATGTTGCGGGTGCTCCGTCGGGCAATCCGCAAACAGCGCCGGGTTCGGCGGTCTGGACGTATTCGGCAGCGCCAACGGCTGCCGGCGTCACGACCACGAGCAACAACATCCGTCTCAACCTGACGGCGGCGGGGCAAACCGTCAACCTGACACCGGGCACGTATTGGCTGACGGTCTATCCGACTTATGCGGGCAACATCACGGGTGCGGCGGATCCGCGCTGGAACTGGTATCAGGCCGCTCCGGTGATGCTGACGGGTTCGAAGCTGTTCTCACCGCTGTTCAACGTCAACACCTGGACGCTGACCGGCACCGGCGGCTTGAATACTGCTATCCAGGACACCGCAATGACGCTGACCGGCAACGTTGCCGGTCCGACCTGCGGCGCATCGTGGCTGTCGATCGCTCCGACCAGCGGCTCGGTCGCCGCATCGGGCACGCAGAACGTCTCGGTCAGCCTCAACCCGACCGGTCTTGTCGCGGGCACCTACACGACCAACGTGTGCATCGCGAGCAACGATCCCGACGAGGCATTCGTGACCGTTCCGGTGACATTCACGGTTTCCGCGCCGACCGGCGTGACGGTCAACTACGACTTCGAGAACGTCGCGGGCATGTTCACGTCGGGCTGGGTGCAGTCGAACCAGAGCACGCCGGTCGGCGCATCGACGTTTGTCCAGGGCGCGACGGCGCTCGCACCGGCCCAGGCCGGCACGGCAACCTCGTTTGCGGTGGTCAACTTCAACAGCACGACCGGAGTTGGCACGATCAGCAACTGGATGCTGACACCCGTGATCACGTTCGACAGCAGCACGTCGCTCAGCTTCTATACGCGCGGTGCGGCTTCCGCGTTCCCGGATCGCCTCGAGGTGCGCGTGAGCAACACCGGTGCGAGCACGAACGTCGGTTCGGGCGCGGCGGCAGTCGGTGATTTCACGACCTTGCTGTTGACGGTCAACCCGACCCTCGTACCGGGTACCGGCGCCGGTGGCTATCCGGCGAACTGGACGCAGTTCACCGTCAACAACGCGAGCGGCATTCCGACCTCGGGCAGCGGTCGCGTCGCGTTCCGTTACTACGTGACGGACGCCGGGCCAAGCGGTTCCAACTCCGACATCATCGGATTCGATACGGTGCAGATCAACGCCGCCGGCGTGGCGGGCAGTGGTTCACCGGCACCGACCGGCGCGCCTGTGACGACGACTGCGGCCAACTCGTCGCGTTGATGATCGACTGACCGGCCGGCACCGGACGCGCTGCGGCGCGACCCGGTGTCGATGCAGGATGACGAAGGAGGCGGGGAAACCCGCCTCCTTTTTTGTTGCCTCGAGTTCGTCCAGGAAGATCCGCGAGCGCCCCAGCGGGCGCAGTGCCTGCGATCCGGATGCGCGGATCCCGGCAGCCTGCTGGTCGCATGCGACCGCGCGCGATTCGACCGACGCGTGATTGCAGCCGGCGCAGGGCGCCTCGGTCGGCGTCTCTACCGGAATCTTGCCGGCCGAAACCTCAGCACTCGATCACGTTGACCGCGAGCCCGCCGCGCGAGGTTTCCTTGTACTTGTCCTGCATGTCGCGGCCGGTGTCGCGCATCGTCTTGATGACCTTGTCGAGCGAGACGCGGTGCTTGCCGTCGCCGCGCATCGCCATGCGCTGGGCATTGATCGCCTTGACCGACCCCATCGCATTGCGCTCGATGCACGGAATCTGCACGAGGCCACCGATCGGGTCGCAGGTCAGGCCGAGGTTGTGCTCCATGCCGATCTCGGCCGCATTCTCGACCTGGTAGATGCTGCCGCCGAGTGTGGCGGTGAGCCCTCCGGCGGCCATCGAGCAGGCCACGCCGACCTCGCCCTGGCAGCCGACTTCGGCGCCCGAGATCGAGGCGTTCTCCTTGTACAGGATGCCGATCGCGCCGGCCGTCAGCAGGAACTCGACGACGCCGTCGTCGTTTGCGCCGGGGCAGAAGCGATCGTAGTAATGCAGTACGGCCGGCACGATTCCGGCGGCACCATTGGTGGGCGCGGTGACGACGCGCCCGCCGGCCGCGTTTTCCTCGTTGACTGCGAGCGCGTACAGGTTGACCCAGTCGAGGATCGTCAGTGGATCGCGCAGCGACATCTCCGGCCGTGCGCAGAGTTCGGCATGCATGAGCGGTGCGCGCCGCTGAACCTTGAGTCCGCCAGGCAGCACGCCGCCCTGGCGCATGCCGCGCGCGACGCAACTCTTCATCGCACTCCAGATCGCGAGCAGCCCGGCGCGAATTTCGGTTTCCGGACGCCACACCTTCTCGTTCGCGAGCACGAGGCCCGCGATTGTCAGGTTCGCCGCCGCGCAGCGTTCGAGAAGTTCGTCGCCCGAATTGAACGGGTACGGCAACGGGGTCGAATCGGGGACGATGCGATCGCCGGCCGCCTCGTCGTGATTGACGACGAAGCCGCCGCCGACGGAATAGTAGTCGCGCGTCGCGAGTTCGACGCCGTCGGCATCGAACGCCGAGAAACGCATGCCATTCGTGTGGTGCGGCAGCTTCTGGCGCTTGTTGAAGATGAGATCGGTCTTTTCCTCGAACGCGACTGCATGCTTTCCGAGCAGCAGGATGCGCTTCTCGGCACGGATCCGCTGCAGCTTGCCTTCGATGATCTCGGGGTCGATGCGGTCGGGCCACTCGCCCTCGAAGCCGCAGAGCACGGCCTTGTCGGTGCCGTGGCCGCGCCCGGTCAGGGCCAGCGATCCGAACAGCTCGGCCTTCACGCGCGCGGTCTGTCCGAGCAGGCCGCGCTCGTCGAGCCAGCGCGTCGTGAAGCGCGCGGCCGCGCGCATCGGCCCGACCGTGTGTGATGACGATGGGCCGATGCCGATCTTGAACAGGTCGAACACGCTGATGGACATGGCGGCGGCATGCTGGAAAATTGCCGTCATTCTACGCCGTCGGCGAGAATGGACACGCCATGCAACTGATCCTCTACCAGCGCGATGACTGCGCCCTTTGCGACGAGGCCCTGCACATGCTCGCCGAAGCGAAGGTGCCGGCGTTCGAAAGCTGCTGGATCGACGGCGACGACGCGCTCGAAGCGCGCTACGGCATCCGCGTTCCGGTGTTGCGCGACGAGGATTCGGGCCGCGAACTCGAGTGGCCGTTCGATGCGGCGACGGCGCGCGCGTTCGTCGCGATCACGTGAATGCCTCCACGCGCTCAGGCCGTGCTGCGCGTAGCCTTGAGCCGTTCGAGGATCTCGCCGCGCGCTTCGCGCAGGATCGAATCGCGGTCGAGGCTGGCGACGATGTCGCTGACGACGCGCTTGGCGCCTAGTTCGCCCCATGACTTGCCCGCGGCCAGATAGCGCTCGGCAGCGCGGCCGACGAGCTCGGTCGCATACCAGGCAAGCGCGCCCTGTGCGCCGGCGGTCAGCACGGTCGACATGCCGGCGCTGAGGCCCTTCAGCGCCGAGGCGACGAGGTGGATGCCCCAGATCGCGCCCATCAGGGCCGCGAGTTGCGCGCAGATCGTCGTGATCAGGCTGCCGGCCTCGCGGCGCGTCAAGGGCAGTCCGTAGACGCGGCCGAGGTGCATGACGAGCGCGCCATCGAGTGCGCCGGCGGCGAGCAGGTCGGCGACCGGGATCGGGTTCAGCGCGACCGCAATGCTCTTGGCGATGCAGTACTGCCGGATCACCCTGGCCGCGAGGTCGCGACGCGCCTCGACAATCCGCGCACCGACGCTGTCGCCGAGGCGTCCGGCGAACAGGCTCGCATTGAGCGCGGCGAGCGTGCGCCCTTCGCGGGCAAGGATGTCGGTCAGGCGTTCGCGCAGGGCCTCGATGTCGGGGCTGCGCGCGATCAGCGCGGCCTGTTCATGGCCGCCCGCGTCGATGCGCAGTTCGCGCAGCGGTGCCGGCAGTGCGCTGACCGCAATGACATCCTCGCCCTGCACGAGTCCGGTCGTGCGTTCGCGCAGGCGCTGGAGCAGGCTTTCGCGTTCCTCGTCCGAATAGCGGTCCGCTTTGTTGAGGGCCAGCAGCAGCGGGCGTTCGGTGCGCGCGAGCACGGCCAGCGCGTCGCGCTCGCGCGTGGTCATGTCGCCATCGACGACGAAGACGACAAGATCGCTGATTGCGGCCACCTCGAACGCGAGCTGCTCGCGCGCGTCGCCGTCAAGCTCGTCGATGCCGGGCGTGTCGATCACGTGCACGCCGCTGCCGGCGACTTCGCGCCATCGGCGCGGATCCGCCGCGCGCGTCGTCCCGTGAAGCACGCCGACCTCGAACGCCGGCTCGCCGAGCAGGGCATTGGCGAGTGCCGACTTGCCGACGCTGACGCGGCCGAACACGGCGAGGTGCAGCTCGTTGCGCTCGAGCTTGCCGAGCATCGCCTCGAGCCGGGCGAAATCCTCGGCGAGGTCGCTGCGGATCGCGGCCGGGATCTTCGGATCGTCGAGCAGGGCGCGCAGGCTTTCGCTCGCCTGCGCATGATGGGCATCACCGGCCGATGTGGGTTCGGCAGCCGCGCCCGCGGGGGCGGGAGCAAAGCGCGCGCGCAGGCGTTGCCAGAACGAGTCGGGAGTGTTCACGGGGCCATCGTAGAGGCTCCCGCGGCCTACCGCCATGGCGCGACCGGTCGTGCTATTTCGCCGCGAGCTCGAGATGCGCCTTTACCTCGACCTCGTTGCCGATCGTCGAGGTGTCGGCGAAATCGCCGCTGCCGACATTGAAGTCGAGGCGCTTCAGGGTCGTCTTCACGTCGAGCGTCGCGCCGGCGCCCTTCGGCGTGAACGTGACGGCGAGGCTGACCGGCTTGCTGATGCCCTTCAGGGTCAGCGTACCGTCGGCGACGACCCCGCCGCCCGCTTCGCGGAAACCGGTCGTGACGAAGCGTGCCTGCGGGAATTTCGCGATGTCGAAGAAGTCGCTGTCGGGCAGCGTCGCATCGCGATCGCTGTCGCCGGTGGCGACGCTCGCGAGGTCGACCGTGACGTCGAACTTCGAGGCGGCGAGGTCGGCCGCGTCATAGCGGATCGACGCTTCGAACTTGCCGAAGCGGCCCTCGAAGTTCTCGCCCTGGAAGCTGCCGGTGAAGCCGAGCGTGCTGCCGGCGCCGACAGAGTATTCGGCGGCGACCGAGGATGTCGCGATTGCGCCGAGCGCGAGCGCGAGGATCAGGGTTTTCATGGAGTGTCTCCTGGAGGGGTCTTCGGTGCACGCAGGCGGCCGAACGGCAGCATGCGCAGCAGGGTGTTGTCGCGATCGACGAAATGGTGCAGCAGGGCACCGCCGACGTGTGCGGCGAGGACGACGAGCAGGACCCAGAACAGCCATTCGTGCACTTCGACCAGCCGTTCGGCGAGCTCCTCGTTCTTTTCGAGGAGGGCCGGCAGGTTGAACTGCTTGAACCATTGCAGCGGGTAGCCGCGCGCCGAGTTGTACAGCCAGCCGCTCAGCGGCAGGGCGAGCATGAACAGGTAGAGCACGCCGTGCACGACATGCGCGGCGACCTGCTGCAGGCGCGGCATCGGTTCGTCGCGCGGGCGGCGGTCGATCACGCGCCAGAGCACGCGCAACAGCAACAGCGCGAGCAGGGTCAGGCCGATCGACTTGTGGATTGCGAATGCATTGAGCTTGGCCATGCCGCGATCCATCTCGTGCATGACGAGGCCGAGCACGCCGGTGCCGAGGATGCCGAGTGCCATCAGCCAGTGGATCGACTTGGCGATCCCGCCCCAACGCGATTCAGTGCTCTTCAGGTGCATCGGAGTTTCCCTTGTCGGTGGCTTTCGGGTCGCGGATCGCTTCGAGCTCGATGCGCAGCTCGACGTCGGCGCCGACGACATCGCGATAACGCTCGATGCCGAAGTCGAAGCGGTCGAGGCGCGCCTGTGCGCTGAAACCGGCCTTGGTCCTGAATGCGTACGGATCGCGCCCGATCCGGTTGAAGGTCACGTCGAGGGCGACCGGCTTGCCGACGCCGCGAAGTTCGAGCGTGCCGTGCACGATCGCGCGATCTGGCGCGACCTGGTCGACCGACGTGCTCGTGAAGCGCGCCTCGGGCCAGCGTTCGACATCGAGGAACTGGGCCGAGCGCACGGTCCGCGACCACTTCGGATCGCCCATGTCGAGCGTGTCGAGCGCGAGCACGACCTCGACCGCGGCAGCGTTCCAGTCCCCGGCATCGAACCGCAGCCAGCCGTCGCGGATGCGGACGCGCCCGATGCCGTTCGAGAAGCCGAGATGGTCGACGTAGAACACGACTTGGGTGTGGACCGGATCGAGCCGCCAGCTCGTCGGGTCGGCCGCGCTCGCGCCGGTCGGCACGAGCAGGGCCGTGGTCAGTGCGAGTGCGGGAAATCGAGCGGTCGACATGGGTTCAAGCTTGGCAAATAGCGCCATCGTTGAACAGCGGCGGCGCGGCGACGGACTGTGTCCGCCGCGTGATCAATCGGTGTTGCCCGGTTCTTGCCGCGCCTGCCGGACGGCGTCGAGCACGATCCGGCCGACCCGCTCGATGCGCTCGCCGCCCGGTTCGGCGAGCAGGCCGCGGACATGCTTTTCGGCGACCGCGAGGTCGAGGCGGGCATGCTCGGCGAGGGTCAGGGCGACCGCGCGGCCGACGCTGTCGAAGACGAGGCCGTAGGCGATTGCGTGGAGGACGCCGCCGCCGAGCGTGCCGAGTCCCGGGAAGGCCTTCAGGGCATTGCCCGCGATCGCGAGGACGATCGCGCCGGCGTTGCGCACGCTGAGGCCGAGCCGTTTCAGCAACGCATCGACATCGAGCTCGCGGACCGGCACGTCGTGGATGTGGGCGAGCTCGCGCACGAGCGCGGTGCCGAGCGCGCCCTGGATCAGGATGTCGCTGCCTGGCACGACGGCGGCGAGCGCGCCGACCACGGCCCGGCGCGTGTAGCGCGCGACCGTCGCTTCCGATTCACGCGCCGCCGCCTGCCGGGCCAGTTCACCGGCACGCTGGTCGACGCGGGCGAGCACGGCTGCCTCGCGCGCCGGTTCGAGCGCTTCGCTGCCGCCGGCCAGCAGTCGCGCGAGGGTCGCTTGCAGGTCGGTGACTTGCGCATCGCGTTCCCGCTCGACGCGTTCGCGGCGCCCGTCGGGCAACTGACGTTCGAAACGTTCGAGGCCGCCGGCTGCGGTCGGGACGATCGCGCGCGTGACGCCGGCATAGCGTTCGCCGAAACGTGCCAGCAGCGCGTCGCGCTCGCCGCGGTCGAACAGGTCGGCCTTGTTGAGGACGAGGACCAGCGGCTTGCCGAAACCGGCCAGCCAGCGCAGTTCGGCATCCTGGGCCCGGGTCAGGTCCGACGCGACAACGTAGAGCACCGCATGCGCGCGCAGGGCTTCATCGCGGGCGAGTTGTTCGCGCTGCGCGCCATCGATTTCGGCAGTGCCCGGCACGTCGGCGAGCACGAGCTCGCGTCCGCCGGGCAGGCTGCCGCGAAAATGCCGGACGTGTTGCGTCGTGCCACCGAGCACGTCGACATCGGTATCGGCATCGACGCCGAGCGCGCGCACGAGGCTCGACTTGCCGGTGCTGATCTCGCCGAACACGGCGACATGGCACTCGCCGCTCATCCTGCGGCGGTCGAGTTCGACGAGTTCTTCCTCGAGGCTTGCCGCGTCGACCGCGCGCGCGCGCAGGTCGGCGACCCGCGCCTCGACCTGCGGTCGGTCCGGCAGGGTCGCGGGGTCACGCCGCGGCTGCCGGCGCCGGGCCGGACGCAGCAGCTTCCAGGCCAGCACGCCGACGCCCGCGACCGCCGCCGCGATCGCGGCCAGCAAGGGCAGGCGCAGGTACCACGGCAGTGCCGCCATGCGCTCGGCGAGTTCGAGGATGCTGTTGATCGTGCCGACCGCGAGGCCGACGAGCGCGGCGACGCCGAGGGCGAGCAGGACCAGCAGGACCAGACGCAAGGGCAGTCGGTTTTCGCGCATGCGCCGATGGTAGCGGGAAGCCGGCTGCCCGCGCGTCGCGGATCGCTGGCTCGCGGCGCACCCGCCCATTCCCCTCGCGTCGCCTGCATGTCACGATGGCCGCGAGTCGCTGCCAGGGAGTGCCGACCATGGGAAGGATCCTCGCGTTCGTATCGAGTCTCGTGCTCGCCGCGTCGGTCGCGGCGGCGCCGCCGCCCGGGCCGCCGCAGTTCCGGGTTCTGCGCAGCAGCGACGGCCTGCCGTCGAACATGGCGCAGGTGATCCGCCAGGACCACGCTGGATTCATCTGGATCGGCACGCGCCACGGGCTCGCGCGCTACGACGGCGTCGGCTTCCGCCACTGGCTCAATGACCCGCGTGATCCCGGCTCGCTCGGTGGCAACGATATCTCGACCCTGCTCGTCGACCACGACGGACAGCTGTGGGTCGGCATCGAGGGCGGTGGCGTCAGCCTGTTGCAGACCGACGGCCGCTTCAGCCATTTCCGCCATGTCGAGGGCGACCCGGGATCACTGGCCAGCGACGATGTGCTCGCGCTTGCCGAAGACAGCGATGGTGCAGTCTGGGTCGGCACCTATCTGGGCGGCCTCGCCCGCATCGACCGTGACCGGCGCGTCACCCGCTTCGAACATTCGGCCGACGAGCCGCAAGGCCTGCGCTCGAATTTCATCCTCGGTCTGCACGTCGATCGCCTCGGGCGCCTGTGGATCGGCACCGACACGGGCCTCGACGTGCGCACACCGGATGGCCGCTTCGTGCATGTCGAGTTGCCGCCGCTCGGCACGCAGGCGACTCCGATCCGCATGGTCACCGCATTCTGGCCGGACGCCGACGGCGACATGCTGGTCGGCTTGCGCGGCGGCGTGATCAGGGTCGGTGCCGATCTCGTCGCGCGCGGACTCGTTGGCCCGCCGGTCGCTTCGAGCGTCACCGCGATCGTGCGCGAACCGGCCGGGGTCTTGTGGGTTGCCACCGTGCAGGGCCTGCTGCGCGCCGAGGGCGGGGACTGGCATCGGTTCGCCGCCGGCGAGCACGGCCAGGGTGACGTTCCCGGCACGCGTGCCTACGATGCGTACCGCGATCGCGAGGGCAGCCTGTGGTTCGCCTTCCCCGATGGCGGCGTTGCGCGGCTGTCGGCGCAGGTGCAGCGCTTTGCGCTGTGGCGGCCGCGCAGCAGCGGCGAGGACAGTCTCACCCACAGCCGCCTGGCCGGTGTCGCGGCCGATCCTGGCGGCGGCGCCTGGGTCGTGTCCGATACCGATGGCCTCGATCATGTCGCCGCCGACGGCACGGTCACGCGCCATGGCGCGCGCATCCCGAACGAGGCCGCATTGCGCGCGATTGCCGCGACCGACGGCCAGGTCTGGATCGGCCGCCTGCGCGGCGTGCTGCGCTATGTGCCCGCGACTGGCCATCACGACGAACTCGCGGTCGGCCACCAGCCCGACCGCTTGCCCGAGGCCCCGGTGGTGCTGTTGCGCGTCGCCCCGGACGGCGCGCTCTGGGCTGTCGCGCGCGGTGGCGGCGTCAGCCGGATCGATCCGCGCACGCGGGTCATCCGCACCTGGGCGCCCGCGTTCGGAACGCTCGGGCACGCCGATATCACGGCCCTGCGATTCGACGGCTCGGGCACTCCTTGGATCGTCGGCAGTCGCGGGTTCGAGCGCTACGATGCCGAGGCCGACCGCTTCGTCGCGGTCAGCGGACCGATCAGTCCACCCGTGCAGGCCTTCGCCTTCGCGGCCGATGGTTCCCTGTGGCTGCACCGACTCGGCGTCCTCGAGCGCCATCGGCGCGGCGCAGCCGGACTCGAGCACGTCGAGTCGATCGGCGTCGACGACGGCTGGCCCGTCATGGAAGTGCGCGACATCCATGTCGACGCCGAAAGCGTGCTGTGGCTCGGCGGCTTCCAGGGCCTCTGGCGCGTCGATCCCCGCACGCGCAGCCTGCGCATGTTCGCCGAGCGTGACGGCTTGCCGAGTGCGGAGTTCGTCGGCGGTCCACTCGCGGCCGCAGCCGACGGCAGCGTCTTCGCGGCGACGCTGGGCGGGCTTGTCGCGTTCGATCCGCTCGCCGTGCAGCGGCGCATGCCGGTCGCGCCGCCGATCATCACGTCGCTGTCGCTGCGTCGAGACGGAGCGACGCTCGTCCTCGATCCGCAGGCCGAAGCGGTCCTCCGGCACGACGACCGTGACCTGCACGTCGAGGCGCGTGCCCTGTCGTTCGCGACGCCGGGACCACACCGTTTCGCGTTCCGCCTGCATCCGGACGAACCCGAATGGACTGATGCCGGCAGCTCGGGCGAGCGCACGTTCTCGCGCCTGTCGGCGGGCGTGCATACGCTGTCGGTACGCGTGTCGAACGTCGATGGCAGCACGAGCGAGCTGGCGACGCCGCTGGCCGTGCGCGTCGCGCCGGCACCGTGGCAGCATCCACTCGCCTGGTTCGGCTACGCCGTGCTCGCCGTCTGCGCCGGTTCGCTGGCCTGGCGGGCGCAGCAGCGTCGTGCCGAACAGCGCCATCAACTGGCCCTCGCCGGCGAACGGCAGCGCAATGCCGAACGGCTCGACGCGGCAAGATCAGCCTTCCTCGCGACGATGAGCCACGAGATCCGCACACCGATGACCGGTGTGCTCGGCATGACCGAATTGCTGCAGCGGACCTCGCTCGACGCGCGCCAGCGCGCCTATGCCGATGCAATCGCGACCTCGGGCGAACTGCTGCTGCGCCTCGTCAACGACAGCCTCGACCTGGCCCGCATCGATGCCGGCAAGCTCTCGCTCGAATCGCAACCGTTCGATCCGGCCGCGCTGCTGCGAGAAGTCGCCGCGCTCGAGGAGCCGCAGGCCGCGCGCAAGCAACTGGGCCTGCAGGTCGCGATCGCTGCCGACCTGCCGGCCCGCGTCGACGGCGATGCCCTGCGCGTCAAGCAGGTGCTGCTCAACCTCGTCAACAACGCGCTCAAGTTCACCGAGCGCGGCGAGGTCAGCTTGCGCGCGTCGCCCGCGCCGACCGGCGGAATCGTCTATGCGATCGCCGACAGCGGTCCGGGCATGACGAGCGAGATGCGCGAACGCCTGTTCGGCCGCTTCGAACAATCCGACGGGATCACGCGCCGCTTCGGCGGCAGCGGTCTCGGCCTGTCGATCACGCGCGAACTCGTCGAGCTGATGGGCGGGCGCATCGTGGTCGAGAGCACGCTCGGCGAGGGCAGCGAGTTCCGCGTCGAACTTCCGCTCGAAACGGTCAGCGAGACGGCGCCGGCACCGGTCGCGGCTGCAGCCGGCGCATCCGGCGCGGGCCGCTTGCTGCACGTGCTCGTCGTCGAAGACGATAGCGTCATCGCCGAGGTGCTGGCTGGCATGCTCGATGCGCTCGGCCATCGCGCGACCCGTGTCGCCGATGGGCTCGCCGCGCTCGCCGAACTGTCACGGCCTGGTATCGACCTTGCCCTCGTCGATCTCGACCTGCCCGGCATCGGCGGTTTCCAGCTCGCGCGCCTGCTTCGCCAGCGCGAAGCAAGCAAAGGCGAGCGCCTGCCGCTGATCGCGATCAGCGCGCGCGCCTTCGGCGACGAGGATGCCCAGGCGCGCGCGGCCGGCATGGACGGGTTCCTGCGCAAGCCCCTGACCGCGGCGATGCTCGAAGAGGCCCTCGCGCCGTGGCTCGCGGCGGCGCGTACCGGCGCAGGCGATCACGGGCGGGCCGGTCACTGAGCGGCGGATCCGCTCGGGATCGTCCGCTCAGCGATCAACCCGGGCTTGCGTGCGCGCGCCCGAACTCGTGCACGGCATCGACGAGGACGGCGACATGCGCGGGGTCGATGTCGGGTGTGATGCCGTGGCCGAGGTTGAAGACGTGGCCCGGCCCGTCGCCGAAACTGGCGAGCGTCGCCTTCACTTCACGGCGGATCATGTCCGGATGCGCATGCAGCGTGGCCGGGTCGAGATTGCCTTGCAAGGCCACGCGTGCGCCGACGCGCGCACGCGCCTCGCCGAGTTCGATCGTCCAGTCGACGCCGAGCGCATCGCAGCCGCTGTCGGCGAGGCCTTCGAGATGAGCGTGCGCGCCCTTCGAGAACAGGATCAGGGGCACCTCGCGCGCGATCGGATCGGCCTTGACGAGACTGACGACCTGGTGCAGGTAGCGCTGCGAGAATTCGCGGAAGGCTGCTGGCGCGAGCATGCCGCCCCAGGTGTCGAACACCTGCAGCGCTTGCGCGCCGGCCGCGACCTGGGCGACGAGATAGCGCGCGACCGCCTGCGCATTGATGTCGAGCAGGCAATGCAGGGCGGCCGGTTCGTTCCACATCATCGCTTTCGCGCGCGCGAAGTTCGACGAGCCCTCGCCTTCGATCATGTAGCAGGCGAGTGTCCACGGGCTGCCCGAGAAACCGATCAGCGGCACGCGGTCGCCGAGTTCGCGCCGGATCAGGCGCACCGCATCGATCACGTAGCGCAGTTCGCCTTCCGGATCCGGCACGCCGAGGCGGGCGATGTCGGCGGCGCTGCGCAGCGGATGGGCGAACTTCGGTCCCTCGCCGTCGACGAAATGCAGGCCGAGACCCATGGCATCCGGAATAGTCAGGATGTCGGAAAACAGGATCGCCGCGTCGAGCGGAAATCGCTCGAGCGGCTGCAGGGTGACTTCGCAGGCGAGTTCGGGCGTCTTGGCGAGGGCAAGGAAGCTGCCCGCGCGTGCGCGCGTCGCCCGGTATTCCGGCAGGTACCGACCGGCCTGGCGCATGATCCAGACCGGGGTCGTGTCGACAGGTTCGCGCCGCAGCGCACGCAGGAAGCGGTGTTCGTTCATGGAATGTCCGTCAGGGCTGGATCAGTTCGGCTTGCAGCGGGCCGATGCGGCGCGGCCAACCCGACGTGATCGCGACGCCGGTCGGCAGCGTGGTGCGCGCTTCGCGCGCGTCTTCGATGCTCGGGAAATCCGACCAGACGAGGCTGTGCGATGTCCCTTCCGGCGTGCGCAGGCCGATCAGGTAGAGCGTGCCATCGATGCCGGAAAGTGCCGCGACGAGCGCGCCGAGTTCGCCCGGCGTCCGGGCCCGGGCGATCTCGACCGTGTAGCGATTGCCGGCAAGGCGACGGAATGCGCTCGCGTCGGCCGCGTTCGCGCGCACCGCGACCGGCGTCGCGGGTCGCGGCGGCCCGCTCGTCGTGGCCGGCGCGGGATCCGCGCCAGCCGCCGGCTCGGCCGCGGCCGGTGCTTCGGCCGCCTTTTCGGCGAGCGCTGGTGCGATCGGCGAGACCACGGATGCCGACGGCGGCTGCGCTTCGCCGGTCGTGGCTTCCGCGTCGATCGCGGCTTCGGCCGCGGCCGGCGCTGCGGGCGGCACGGCCGGGGTTTGGGGTGGCGGGGCGACGGCCGGCTCGGGTTCCGGTTCGGCAGCCGGCATGCTTGCGCGGGCCGAAGCCGGATCCTGCAACAGGTAATTCGGCAATGAACGGGCGGCCGGCGGCGCCGGCGCGACCGCGGCCGGTTGGTCCGCCAGCGCGGGCGCCGGCGTCACCGGCTCGGGCGGCGCTTCGGCGGTCGCCGCGGGCGCACTCGGCGGTGCCGCGGTCGGCGGCGTGCCCGGATTCACTTCGCGGCATTCGAAACGGCTGCGATCGGCGCTCGGCTCGCAGACGCGCTTCGTGCCGGGCTCGAACGCGCCGGCCGCAGCGCTGGCGGCGCCGAGCACGAGGGCGACCACGATCACCGGCATGCGCGCATCAGCCCGCATGCGGGTTCTCCATGCCCTGGCTGAACATGACCCGGAAGCCGCGTTTGACCTGGGCGTCACGCGCGTGCTCGAACGCGCTGAGCGCACTGTCGCGTTCAAGGTAGACCTCGCGCTTGCTGCTCGTGCGGCCGCCCTGCTGGCCCCACTCGCGGTACAGGGTCCAGCCGCCGAGCAGGTCCTGCTGCAACACGATCTGGTAGTAACGCGGCGCCTCGGCTGCCGCCGGCCGCGTCTGCATGAAGATGCGCATGCGCCGATTTTAGCCCTTATTCCACCGCTTGCCGCATCGCGCGGCAACGATTGCGCGGAATGCCGCACGCGGATCGCGGATGGCCGGGCAGGACCCCCGATCAGGGCGCCTCGACCACGTAGCCGCGCGCGCGCAGGCGATCGAGATAGCCGCCCGATTCGAGCAGGCGGTCGATCGGCAGGATCGCGAAACTCGTGGCATGGCTCGCCAGCGCCCTGTCGGCCGCTTCGATCCACAGGTTCGCGACGCGCTCGGGCAGATCGTCCATGCCGCGCTGTTCGGCCAGGGTCGAGCGCAGCAGCGCATCGCGGCAGGCCTTGTTCTGGTCGACGTGGGTGAGGCCGGTCAAGGCCTCGATGTCGCCGGATGCCCATGCGTTCGCGCGCAATTGCATGACCGTGAGGTCGGCTTCGAGGCGTTCGATCGTCTTCTGCAGGCATTCGATGTCGTCGAGCGGCGTTCGCGCGAACTCCTTGACCGTCGCACGCGGGTTGGCGACTTCGAGTTCGATCTTCGGTCGCGTCACCGGGACATCGTTCTTCTTGGCCGCACGCTTGACGACGGGGTCGATCGGGCTGTCCGTGGACAGGCCCGCGCTGCGGATCGCGGCGTCATACAGCTCGCTTGCGGCGAGCAGCGGGCGGCGCTTCTCGATGCCGGCGTCACGGCCCAGGTACTTCTGCTTGAGCACGAGCCAGCGCGCATGCAATTCGGCCGGCACGACATCGGCGAGCTTCTGCTTGCCGGGATTGTTGCGCGCGCCGAGCAGCGAAGGCAGCAGGAACAGGCCGGTCAGGCGGCCACCCGCGACGTCGAAGCTGACGCTCGCCGGCAGGATCACTTCCTGCGAGCGCGCGATCGTCTCCTCGACCTCGCGCGAGAGCCAGGTCATCTTTTTCGGCAACGGGCTGAGGCTGCCGAGGATCCACAGCTCGTGTCCGTCGCGCGAAACCCGCCACAGGCCGGGCCCGGGTTGTTCGCCGCTGACGACGATCGGAGCGAGCACGGCGGTGCCGTCGCCCGCGGATGGATCCTCGGCGAACGCGGTTTGCGAAGCGGCGAACACGGCGACCGACAGCAATGCAGTGGCCAGCAGGGGGCGATGGATCACGCGGATTTTCCTGGCAGGGGAGGGACTGCCGCGGGCGAGCGGCCGGCGCGGCGCGCGCAGCATAAGGAGGCCCGGCGCGCGCCGTGTGAAGGATGCGTTGGACGCGCGCTCAGGCGCCGGCGCAGCGCCGGTCCGCGGCGAGCACGGCCCGGATCGCCGCCGGATCGACATCGGGCACGAGCTCGGCGGCTCCGGCCGCGCGCCAGAGGACGAGGCGCATGCGGCCGCTGAGGTTCTTCTTGTCGAGTTGCATGCGCGCGAGCAGGCGATCGGCATCGAGTCCTTGCGGAACCGCGACCGGCAGGTCGAAACGGCGCAGCAGGGCCTCGAGGCGCGTGGCATCGCTGGCGTCGGCGCGGCCCAGCGCGGCCGACAGGCGCGCGGCGAGCAGCATGCCGATCGCGACCGCTTCGCCATGCAGCAGGCGACCGTAACCGGCCTCCGCTTCGAGTGCATGGCCGAACGTATGCCCGAAATTGAGCAGGGCGCGCTCCCCTTGCTCGCGCTCGTCGCGGGCGACGATCGCGGCCTTGCTGCGGCAGCTCGTCGCGATCGCATCGGCGAGTGCGTCGGGCTCGCGGGCGACGAGCGCCTCGGCCCCCGCCTCGAGCCGGGCGAAGAACGCCGCGTCGCCGATCGCGCCGTACTTGACGACTTCGGCGAGTCCGGCGCGGTATTCGCGCAGCGGCAAGGTCGCCAGCACGTCGGTATCGATGATGACCGCCTTCGGCTGGTGGAACGCGCCGACCAGGTTCTTGCCGGCCGCGAGATTGATGGCGGTCTTTCCGCCGACCGAGGCATCGACCATCGCGAGCAGGGTGGTCGGCATCTGCACGAAGTCGACGCCGCGCATCCAGCAGGCGGCCGCGAAGCCGGCGAGGTCGCCGATGACGCCGCCACCGAGCGCGATCACGCTCGCATCGCGGTGGGCGCCGAGTCCGGCCAGCGCGTCGAAGACGCGCGCGAGTGTTTCCAGCGTCTTGTGCTGTTCGCCGTCGGCGAGCACGAGGCTCGCATGGCGGTGCCCGCCGAGGCCGGCGACGACGCGGTCGAGATAGAGCGGGGCGACCGTTTCATTGCTGACCACGAGCACGTGGTGTCCGCCGAGGGCATCGCGCCACGCGGCCGGATCGGCGAGCAGGCCTCGGCCGATGCGGATCGGATAGCTGCGTTCGCCGAGGGCGACCTCGAGCTGGGTCGCACTCATGCGCGCAGATCCAGGGCGTGGTCGCGGCCGTGGCGATCGAGCAGCGCGGCGACCTCGCGGGCCAGCGCCGCACTGTTGCCCTGGCCCGCGGAGGGCACGCGCAGGTCGGCGATTTCGGCATACAGCGGATTGCGCTCGAGCGCGAGCTGCTGCAGGCGGCCGCGCCGGTCTTCGACGCCGATCAGCGGCCGCGTGCGATCGTGCCGAAGGCGGGCGAGCTGCGCATCGACCCCGGTGTCGAGCCAGACGACGCAGCCGTTCGCGCGCAACAGCTCGCGGTTGCGCGGCGCGAGCACGGCGCCGCCGCCGGTCGCGAGCACGATGCCGCGGCGTTGCACGAGTTCGGCGAGCAGCTCGCTTTCGCGGCGGCGAAAGCCCGCTTCGCCCTCGAGTTCGAAGGTCAGCGCGATGCTCGCGCCGCTGCGTTCCTCGATCGCCTGGTCGAGGTCGCAGAATGGGCGCTCGAGCATCGCGGCGAGGCGGCGTCCGACCGAGGTCTTGCCGGCTCCCATCGGGCCGATCAGGAAAAGGCTGCGCGCGGCGTCCATGTCGACGATGCTATCAGCCCGTCGCTACACTGTGGATTCCGCCCGGGCCGTCTTCGCGCATGTTGCGTTTCATCCTCTTGTTCCTGCTCCTGCTCGGCGTGCTGTTCGTCGCCGAACTGACCACCGTCGCCGAACGCCACGTGATCTTGCCGTTCACCGCCGTTCTCGCCGACATCAGCGCCTGGATCATCCATTTCTTCGATCCGCAGACCGTCTCGTACGGCAAGCACATCCAGAGCGCGGACGGGAATTTCGTCATCGCGATCGAGCGCGGCTGCAACGGCATCGAAGCGGTGATCATCCTCGTCTCGGCGATCCTCGCCTTCCCGGCGCCGTGGAAGCACAAGCTCGCCGGCATCGTGCTCGGCTTCTTCGCGATCCAGGCCCTCAATCTCGTGCGCATCGTCAGCCTGTTCTTCCTCGCCCTGTGGAGCCGCGAGTGGTTCGACGTGTTCCACGTCTACCTGTGGCAGGCGCTGATCGTGCTCGATGCCCTGATCGTGTTCCTGCTCTGGCTGCGCTGCCTGCCCGCGCGGCCGGCACCGGTCGCGGTCGCCGGGTGAGGACGCGGCCCCCCGGCCGGAGGAACTGCCCGCAACGCGCTTTGCTATGATCCGGCCTCCTGCAGGACCACTCCCGGAGGATCGACATGTCCATCGCCAAAGTCATCGAACTGAGCTGCTCATCCCCGAAAAGCGTCGAGGATGCCGTGCAGTCGGGTCTCAAGAAGGCCGCCGAAACCGTCAAGAACATCCAGGGCGCCTGGGTCAACGAGATCAAGGTCAAGACCGCCGACAACGGCACGATCGAGGAATGGCGCGTCAACCTGCGCGTGACCTTCGTCGTCGAATGAACTGATCACCAAGGGGAAGGAAGTGGCCCTGATGCATGGAGCAGGCGACCGCCACCCGGTGAAGAAGAACGATCTCGTCGTCGGTTTCCTCGAGGACGATCCCGACCAGGCCGCGCTGATCGCGGCCTGGCTCGAAGAGGCCGGCTACGCCACGCGGCTGTACCGCTCGGCCGCCGAGTTCCGCCGCCGCCAGGGTAGCGAAGCGATCGACCTCTTGCTGCTCGACTGGCTGCTGCCCGACGGCAGCGGCCTGGACATCGCGGAATCGGTGCGGGTGTCGTCGAATTCGCGCCTGCCGATCATCTTCGTGACAGCGCGTGGCGCCGAAGCCGACGTCGTGCGCGGCCTCGAGGCCGGTGGCGACGACTATGTCGTGAAGCCGGCGCGGCGCGCGGAACTGATCGCGCGCGTGGCGTCGGCGCTTCGCCGCACCGGCCTCGGCGCCGACCCGCAGGGTGTCGACGGGGTCGCCCCGTACGAAATCGATTTCAAGCGCCGCCACATCGCGTTCGCCGGCAAGTATGTCGGCCTGACCCAGCGCGAGTTCGACCTCGCGACGTTCCTGTTCCGGCGGCACGGGCGCATCGTCAGCCGCGATGCCCTGCTCGAGAGCGTGTGGAACCTCGGCGCGTCGGTGTCGACGCGCACGGTCGACACCCACGTCAGCCGCCTGCGCAAGAAACTCGAACTGAGCGGCGAACACGGCTGGCGGCTGTCGGCCATCTACCAGCACGGCTATCGTTTGGAGCAAACTTGACCCGAGCATGGCGCGGCCGTTGAACCGCAGCCGCGCGGGCGCGGCGCGTCAGCCGGCCACGCCGAGCACACCGATCCATCACGAGGGAGGATCCGCCGTGGCCCCAGTCGCTTCGCGCAAGAGCAAGCCGGGGGCGCGTGGCGCCTCGCGCAGCAAGGTCGCGGCGACGCGACGGACCGGCAAGAACACCGCGCAACCGAGGAAGAAGGACATGTCCGATCCGAAGAAACCTGCCGACGCGGGCAGCGAGCGCAACGTCGACCAGATCCGCGACATCCTGTTCGGCGGCCAGATGCGTGACTACGAACGCCGGTTCGACGAATTCGGCCAGCGCCTCGAGGCGGAGATGGCGCGCCTGCGCGATGCGCAGGACAAGCGCATCGCCCAGGTCGAGCGGCGCCTCGACGAGCAGTTCGAGAAGCTCGGCAAGCAGATCCGGCAGGAAATCGCCGACCGCAGCGAGGCCGTCGACGGCCTCGAGTCGCGCACCCAGCAGGCGGCGCGCAGCGCGCGCGCCGAGATCAATGCCGCCGTGGCCGCCCTCGGCGGCGAACTTGCCGCGACCGACGAACGCCTGCGCGATGCGATCGCCGAACTCGGCGCGGCCGTGCATGCGCGGGCGCGGGAGGCCGACGCCGCGGTCGCGCGTTCGAGCGCCGAATTGCGCAGCGAGAAGATCGGCCGCGAGGACATGTCGGCCCTGCTGAGCGAACTCGCGTTGCGCCTCAAGGGCGACTTCGACCTGCCGTCGAACTGATCGCGGCGCGGCCGTCGCGATGAGCGAATTCGACCGCCTCAGGCAGTTGCTGCTCGCCGAAGAGCGCGAATCGCTCGTGCGCGCCGATGCGCGCCTCGTGGAACTCGAACGCTCGCGCGCCGACCTGGCGGGCGAATTGCCGGGACTCGTGCGCGCGGCCCCGTCGCAGGCGATGGCCGATGCGCTGTCCGCGCCGGTCGCCAGCGCGCTCGGCAACGCGGTCCGCCACAACAGCAGCAGCATCGTCGACGCGTTGTTCCCGGTCATCGGGCCGCTGATCCGCAAGGCGATCGCCGAAGCGCTGCGCGGCCTCATGAGCGATCTCAACGGCGTGCTCGAACAGAGCCTGACGCCGCGCGGGATCAAGTGGCGCCTCGAGGCCTGGCGTTGCGGGCTGCCTTATGCGCAGGTCGTCCTCAGGCACAACCTGCGCTACCGCATCGATCATGTGTTCCTGATCGAGCGCGATTCCGGCCTCGTCCTCGACCGCCGATCCTCGCCGGGACTCCCCGATCTCGACGCCGACGCGATCGCCGGCATGCTGACTGCGATCGGCCAGTTCGTCCGCGACTCGGTTGGCCGCGAGCACGGTGCGCTCGAGGAGGCGAGGGTCGGCGAATACCTGCTGTGGCTGCTCGACGGACCGCGCGCCTCGATAGCGTGCTTCATCCATGGCGTACCGCCCGACGCCCTGCGTGCGCTGCTCGACGAGCGGCTCGAACAGGTCCATGCGCGGCTCGGCAGCGCCGAACCGGCCGACCACGGCATCGTCGCCGCCGCGAGTCTCGATCCGGCCGAACTCTCGCGCCTCGCGGTGGCCGGATCGGAGGAACGCGCGGCGCCGTCGCGCTGGCCGCTCCTGATCGTGCTGCTCGCCGTGCTGGCCGGCCTCGCCTGGTACATCGCGCGTGCCGAACGCTGGGACCAGCGCGTCGATTCGGTGCGCGCCGCACTGGCCGCCCATCCGGGCTTCGTCCTGACCGGGATCGATTCGACGGCCTGGCGCACGCTGCGTGTGCACGGCCTCGTCGATGCCGACGCCGAACCGCTCGCGCCCCTGGTTGCCGGCACCGATCTCGGCGGCGTCGAACCGCAATGGCAGCTCGAACGCCATGTCTCCGGCGACGATCCGATCGTCCTGATGCGCGCGCGCCGACTGCTCGCGCCACCGGCCACGGTCGACCTCGACGTCGAGGAGGGCATCCTGCGCCTGGCCGGCACCGCGCCGGAAAGCTGGGTCGCCGAGGCGCGGCAACGCGCGGGCTGGGTACCCGGCGTGCGCGGCGTCGCGTTCGGCGTCACCGGCGAAGGCGCGTCCGCGGTCGCGCCCGAGACTGCGCGCGCGTCACCGGCGAACGCCGCGGCCGCGGCCGAGCTCGACGCGCTCGCCGACCGGATCGGCGGCCTGCACGTCGGTTTCGTCCATGCGGTCGAACCGGATGCCGCGGCCGCGGAGCACCTGCGCGCCATCGTCGCCGCGCTCGGGCGGGCCGAGGCGTTGGCCGCGGACGCCGGCCTGCGGCTGCGCATCGAGGCGGTCGGGTTCAACGACCCGAGCGGCAGCGACGAGGTCAATGCCGCCCTGCGCCGCGCGCGCGCGGGCTGGCTCGTCGATGCGCTCGCCGCGCATGGCATCGTCGCCGAGGTGGCGGCGACCCCGCATGCGCGCGATGATGCCGCATCCGGACCGATCCACGTTCGCGGTGCGGGCCTGCGCCTCGTGCGCGAAACGACGACACGATGACGACCCAGTCCCGCAAGGTGTGCATGCTCGGCGACTTCGGGGTCGGCAAGACCAGCCTCGTCGCGCGCTTCGTGCGCAACACGTTCTCGGAGAAGTACCTGACCACGGTCGGGGTCAAGGTCGACAGCAAGGAAGTGCCGCTGCCCGAAGGCCGTGTGCTCAAGCTCGTGCTCTGGGATATCGCCGGCAAGAGTGCACTCGACGCGCTCAACACGAGCTACCTGCGCGGCGCGAGCGGACTCATGCTGGTCGCCGACGGCACGCGCGAATCGACCCTGCGCTCGGCGCTCGACCTGCTCATGCAGTCGCGCGCGGTCCTGCCCGACGCGAAGGCGATCCTGCTCGTCAACAAGCTCGACGTGATCGAGCGCTGGGAAGTCGCGCCGACGACGCTCGCCGAGCTGCGGCGCACGCTGCCGGTGTTCGAGACGAGCGCGCGTTTCGGCGAAGGCGTCGAGCAGGCGTTCGCCGATCTCGCCGCGAGACTGGCCGCATGAACGCGGTCGACCTGCCCGAGGACGCACGGCGCGAACTCGGGGACCTGTTGCTCGCGCGCGCGCCCGCTGCTCCTCGATCTCGATCGCGATTGGCGCCTGCTCGACCTGCACGGTGATGCCGCGCGCTTCGGATTCGAGAGCGCGGACGCGACCGTTGCCGTGCACCAGCTGCAGGACGTCTTCCTCGGCATGCCGCTCGACGAGGCGATCGATCTCTCGTTCGTGCAGATGCCGAACGGGCGCAGCGCGCACGTCCATTTCGCCGCGAACGGCGAACGCCTGCGCATCATGCTCGTCGACGCCCAGGACGAGCACGATCGGCAACTCGGCCAGCAGCAGTCCGGCAACGAAGCCGTGCTCGTCTCGCACCAGAAGACCAAGGCGATCGGCCAGTTGCGGCGCATCCGCAGCGAGCTTGAACAGCAGCGCGCGAGACTGCACGAGGCGAACGCGCTGAAGAACGCCCTGATCGCGACCTTGAGCCACGATTTCCGCACGCCGCTGACTTCGATCTTCGGCTACCTGCATGTGCTCGAGAATCGCGCGTCGCCCGAACACGTGGTCCGCCAGTCGCTGCGCGCGGTCCGCCGCAATGCGAACTACCTGTTCGCGCTGGCCGAGAACCTGCTCGAGTACGGGCGCAGCGAGAGCGGTTCGGCCCTGCTCGCCCCGGTCGTCGTCGACCTCGCCGCGCTGGCCGGGGACCTCGAAGCGATGTTCGCACCGATCGCGCAAGAGCAAGGCCTCGCCTTCGGGATCGAAACCGTCGTCGATGACGCGGCGAAACCCGTGCTCGACGAGATGCGCCTGCGCCAGGTCCTGATCAACCTGCTGTCGAACGCGACCCGCTACACCCTGCGCGGCGCGGTGACGCTGCGGCTCGCCTGGCGCGAACGCGCGCTGCAGGTCGTCGTCGAAGACACCGGGATCGGCATCCCGGACGAATTCCGCGAGCGCGTCTTCGACGCGTTCAATGCGGGCGGCCAGGCCGGCAGCAAGGGCGCCGGTCTCGGCCTCAGCATCGTCAAGCGCCTCGTCGCGCAGATGCATGGCACCCTCGACCTGCGTTCCGAACTCGGCAAGGGATCGCGCTTCACGATCGTGCTGCCGGCCCTCGGCACCGTCGATCCGGCCCAGGGTGCGGTTCCGGTCGATGCGTTCGCCGATGTCTGGGTGCAGGGGCGCAGCGCGATCGTCGTCGACGACGATCCCGACATCGCCCGTTTGATCGAACTGCTGCTCGGCGACCTCGGCTTCCGCGTGCGCTGCTTCGGCGATGCCGCCAGCGCGGTCGCCGAGACGCTCGCCGAGCCGCCCGACGTGCTGATCGTCGATGTCGAGTTGCCGGGCCTGTCCGGCAATACCGCGGTGTACCGCTTGCGCGCGCAAGGCTATGCCGGACGCATCGTGACCCTGTCGGCGACGCCGACCGCGGAGGCCCATGCGGCCGCGATCGCCGCGGGCGCCGACCACTACCTGACCAAGCCGATCAACATCGAGCAGTTCGTGCGCGTCATGCTGCGCGCCTCGCAACCGAAGTGAGCAGCGCGATGCCCCGGCGGCGCCGGGAGGCCGCGGTGACGGCGCGGTCGAGTCCGCGCTGCATGCTAGGATTTCGCCCATGAGCAGCGAACATCCGGCACCCGCGAACGCGCCGCCCGCGATCCTGGTCCAGGCGATCGCGACGCTGCGCAGCCTGCTCGACGAGGCGGCCGCGAGCGGCGATCCCGAACCGACCGCGATGAACCTCGCGACCTGCGACGATGGCGGGCGCGTGTCCTCGCGCATTGTCCTGCTCAAGGCGCTCGACGAGCGCGGCCTGCAGTTCTTCACGAACTACGAAAGCGCGAAAGGCCACCAACTGGCCGGGCATCCGCAGGCGGCGCTGTCCCTGCACTGGAAGACCCTGCGCGACCAGGTCCAGGTGCGCGTCGAAGGCTTGGTCGAGAGGATTCCGGCGGCGCAATCGGACGCCTATTTCGCCACGCGGCCGCGCCAGAGCCAGATCGGCGCGTGGGCCTCGCTGCAGTCGCAGTCGCTGCCCGAACGCGGCGTGTTCGACACGCGCGTCGTCGAGTTCGAACAACGCTACGCCGGGGTCACCGTGCCGCGTCCCCCGCACTGGGGCGGCTACCTGCTCGTGCCGGACCTGATCGAATTCTGGTACGGCGCGCGCTATCGGATGCACGAGCGCGTGCGCCATCTGCGACGCGACGGGATCTGGGCCAGCGAACTGCTGTATCCGTGAAGGCCGTGCGCGACGCCGGCCCGCAGCGCATCGTCTGCCTGACCGAGGAACCGACCGAAGTTCTGTACGCACTTGGCGAGCAGGCGCGCATCGTCGGCATTTCCGGCTTCACCGTGCGCCCGCCGCGTGCACGCCGCGAGAAGCCGAAGGTGTCCGCGTTCACGAGCGCGAAGATCGGCGCGATCCTCGATCTCGAGCCGGACCTCGTGATCGGTTTTTCCGATATCCAGGCCGATATCGCGCGTGACCTGATCCGTGCCGGCATCGAAGTGTGGATCAGCAACCACCGTTCGGTCGCCGGCATCCTCGCCTACATCCGCCGGCTCGGCGCGATGGTCGGCGCGGTCGATCGTGCCGAGGCCCATGCGCGCGAGGCCAAGGCCCACATCGCCGCGATCGCGGCGGCCGCGGCGGCGTTGCCGTGGCGACCGCGCGTCTACTTCGAGGAGTGGGACGATCCGCTGATCAGCGGCATCCGCTGGGTCGCCGAGTTGATCCGCATCGCCGGTGGCGAGGATGTGTTCCCCGAACGTGCCGCGCAGTCGCTTGCGCGCGAGCGCATCATCGCCGACCCCGGCGAGGTCGTGCGTCGCGCGCCCGACCTGATCCTCGGATCGTGGTGCGGCAAGCGCTTTCGTCCCGACAAGGTCGCGGCGCGGCCCGGCTGGGACGCGATCCCGGCCGTGCGCAACGGCCAGATCCACGAGATCAAGTCGCCGATCATCCTGCAACCGGGACCGGCCGCGCTGTTCGACGGCCTCGCGGCCCTGCACCGGCACATCGCCGAAGTCGCCAACGGCGCGGCCCCCGCGCGCTGACGGCGATCGTCACCGGATGCCGGACCCGGTCCGGATCGGTGCGGATGAATCGGGCCTGCGCCTCGTCGTTCCCGTGCCGGGTGCGGCCGCCACGGCGCCGTGCGGCTGGGTCGTCAGCCGCCGACGAAGTTCTGGCTGAAACGCACCTCGTGCGTGGTCGTCTCGCCCTGCGGCGTAATCGACAGCGTGAACGTGTAGGTGTCGGGTCCCTCGACCTCGAACAGGCCGATGTAGCTGACCTCGTCGCCGGCGATCTCGCGGATCTGCACCGGCGTCTTGCGTCCGGTCAGGTTGACCGCCTCGGCGCGGATCGCTGCCGGCACCGCGACGCTGGAACCGTCGGCGGCGACGCGCTGCACGGCGATGTTGATCAAGCCACCGCGATCCGAGCGTGTGATCGCGTAGCGGGCGGCCATCTCGGCACCGAGCGCGCGCGTGGCGAGCGCGTTGTAATGCACTTCGTAGTCGCCGAAGCGGGACGCGTTCTGTGCCTGCGCGCGCGGCGCTGCGAGGACGGCGAAAACGGCGCCGGCGATCAGGGCCGCAAGCAGACGACGGTTCATGCGCGGGTCTCCGCTGCAATGGACGGGACGGCGATCATACGCCGCGTGCACCCTGCGCTCATGCGATCTGGCCGACGCGCAAGCCGAGGTCGAGCAGCGGCTGCACGACGAGCGCGCGCAGCAAGGCGATCGCGAGGATCGCGACGATCGGCGAAAGATCGAGGCCGCCGGGCGCCGGCAGCCGGCGCCTGGCCGGCGCGAGCACGGGCTCGGTCAACTGGATCACGAGAGGCACGAGCGGATGGCGGCGGTCGGTGCCGACGAAGCCGAGCACGACGCGCACGAAGATCAGGACGAGCATCAGGATGAGGAGCCAGCCGAGCAGGTCGGCGAACGCGATCAGCAGCAGGCCCGGCAGCGACGGCATGCTGCCGAACATCGCGAATACGAGGGCACGCTTGATGACGAACAGGAGCCAGGCGACGAGCACGCCGGCGATGTCGAGGCGGCGCCAGCCCGGGATGATCCGGCGCAGCGGAATCAGGACCGGATTCGTCGCCTTGTACAGGAACTGGCAGATCGGATTGTGGAAGTTCGCGCGCACGAGCTGCAGGAGAACGCGCAGGACGACGAGTGCGATCGCGATGCCGAAGATGAACTCGACGAGGATGACGCCGGCATTCGCGAAGTAGGTCACCGGGACGCCTCGCCGGGTTCGGCCGACAGCTCGGCGCCGCGCACGGTCGCCGCATGCACGGCCGCGGCGACGAGTTCGCGCAGGCCGCCGCTGGCGAAAGCCGCGAGCGCGGCGGCGGTCGTGCCGCCCGGCGAGGTCACGCGCTCGCGCAGGCGAGCCGGGCTTTCGTCGCCATCGCTGGCCATGCGCGCGGCGCCGAGGCAGGTCTGCACGGCAAGCGCGCGTGCGGTGTCGCGCGGCAGGCCTTCGCCGACAGCGGCGTCCTCGAGCGCTTCGATCAGCAGGAAGAAGTAGGCCGGCCCGGATCCGGACAGGGCCGTGACGACGTCCATCAGGTCCTCGCGCTCGATCCAGACCGTGCTGCCGGCGCTCGCGAGGATCGCTTCGGCGTCGGTCCGCGCCCGGGCATCGGTCGCCGCATTCGCGATGAGGCCGGTTGCGCCGGCGCCGACCAGGGCCGGTGTGTTCGGCATCGCGCGCACGATCGGATACCCACCGCCGAGCCAGGCGTCGATCTGGGCGATGCGCACGCCGGCCGCGATCGAGATGATGAGCGGGCGGCGGCCCGCGAGCGCTTCAGCGAGGTCTTCGCAGACCGCGCGCAGGACCTGCGGCTTGACCGCGAGGACGATGACCTCGGCGCCGGCCACGGCGTCGCGGCCGTGCGCGAACGTGCGCACGCCGAAGTCCGCGGCCAGCCGCTCGCGCAGTGCGGGGTCCGGTTCGGCGACGCCCACCGATGCGCCGTCGGTACCACCGCGCAGACGCGCGCCGATCAGGCTGCGCGCCATGTTGCCGCCGCCGATGAAGGCGATCCGCGCCTGTCCGCTCATGCGATTCCCGGGTTGTCCGCTGACCGCGCAAGGATAGCAAGGTCGCTCGCACGCCGGGTCCGCGAGCGTCGTCGGCCGATCGCGATTGTCAGGAATCGGCGCAGCCTCGCGTACGAAAACGCGAACCCGGCGGATGCCCGTCCGCCGCTGGCGAAAACGACAGGAGAACCGGGATGTCGATGCAACAAGCCGCGGTCAACGCGCGTGCAGCGGTCAATGCGCTGCAGAACGTGACCGTCATCTGCCGCAACCTCGTGCCCCTCAGCGCGCCGATGGACGAGGAACAACTGCGCCAGCGTGCACGCCTGATCCATTCGGTGTTGCGCGCGCGCCAGCAGATGGAGCTGCTGCGAAACCGTGCGATCACGCTCGCATCGTCGCTCGACCGCTTCCGCTTGCGCCGCCAGCAGATCGAGGGCAGGCCACCGTTCGTCGAGCGCCGGATCAAGGGCGACCGCCGCGTCGTCGCCGACTTCGACGGAGCCCCAGCGCCGCGCGACTGAGCACGACCGGCATGCCGACGCCGCTCGCCGTCGATCCGCCGCCCTTCCACTGCCGCGGCAACGTGATAAAACGTGTGCTTGGGATCGGGTTCACGGCGGGGCCGACATGGCGGGGACCACAACGGAGCTCCTGCAGCGCTGGCGTGCCGGCGAGGCCGATGCGCTCGACGACCTGTTGCCGCAGGTCTACGACGAATTGCGTCGGCTCGCCGCCAGTGCGCTCGGCGCGCATCGCGGCCACGCGACCCTGCAGCCGACCGCCCTGCTCAACGAGGTCTTCGTGCGCCTGCTCAGCGCAGGCCAGGTCGATCTCGAGAACCGCAAGCACCTGTTCGCGACCGCGGCACGCATCATGCGCCAGATCCTCGTCGAT
The DNA here is from genome assembly GCA_964587775.1 of uncultured Dokdonella sp. Lineage (GTDB taxonomy): Bacteria > Pseudomonadota > Gammaproteobacteria > Xanthomonadales > Rhodanobacteraceae > Dokdonella. The sequence goes on along the minus strand of CAZPLY010000001.1, from coordinate 230,584 downwards.
CGCGCGCGGCGCGCGGCCAGCGAAAAGCACGGCGGCGACTGGCAGCGCGAAAGCTTCGTCGAGGCGATGCAGTTGCCGATTCCCGAGGATACCGACCTCGGTCGGCTCGATGCCGCGCTCGAGGATCTCGCGGCGAGCAACGAGCGCATGGCGCGCGTCGTCGAACTGCGCTATTTCGTCGGCCTCAGCGTCGCCGAAGTGGCCGGCGTGCTCGAGGTCGAGGAACGCACGGTGTATCGCGACTGGTCACTGGCCAAGGCCTGGCTCAGGGAACAGATGCAGCCTTGAGGGGCCGCGGCGCGCAAGCCCGATCGAGAAACCAGCGGGCGCGCCAAGCGGCCGGCGTGCGCGTCGGACCCTCGTCGATGCGCGCTGCCGCAGCGCGCGTGGCGGACATCCCGATCCGCCTTCGCGCCGCGGCGTCCGGGCTCACTCGGTGGTCGGTTCGCGCGGGCCGCCCGGCTTGTCCGGGCTCTGGATTTCCGGCGAGCGCGGGCCGCCGGGCTTGTCGGGACTGCGGGTCCCGCCGCCTTCGGCGGGCGGAAGCTCGGGGTCCGGCGTCTCGGTGCCTGCGACCTGGTCGGGGCTGCTCATGCTGCGTCCTCCATCGTGGTGGGTGTACGCCGGTTGATACGGAATCCAGGTCCGCAAGCTGACATCATTCGCCCGCGGTCGGAAGTGCCGGTCGTGGCACACCCGATCCGCCCCGGAGGGCAGCGGTACATGGATCCGACCAGCCGGAACGCCTTGGCCATCGCGCGTGCTGCGCTCGACATCGCCGATCCGGCGGCGCGGCGACGCTTCGTCGACGAGCGCAGCGAAGGCGATGCCGCGCTGATCGCAAGCGTCCTGCGCCTCGTCGAGGCCGCCGAGCGCGACATCGACGAGACGCACACGGCGGCGCGCGCGCCCGCCGCGAGCCTGCACGCGGTCGGCGACAGCTTCGGACCGTATCGCCTGCTGCGCCCGCTCGGCCAGGGCGGCATGGGCGAAGTCTGGCTTGCCGAACGCTCCGACGGCGTGTTCGCACGCCAGGTCGCATTGAAGCTGTTGCGCGGTGGCGTGTTGCGCCCCGATGAGCAGTTCAGCCGCGAGCGCGCGATCCTCGCCCGCCTCGACCACCCGAACATCGCCCAGCTGTTCGACGGGGGAGCGCGTGGCGACCAGCCGTGGTTCGCCCTCGAATACATCGATGGCGAGCAGATCGTCCAATGGTGCGACCAGCAGCATCTCGACCTGCGCGCGCGCGTGCGCCTGCTGCTGCCGATCTGCGCGGCCGTGCAATTCGCCCACCGTCATCTCGTCGTCCACCGCGACATCAAGCCGGCGAACGTGCTCGTCACGCGCGAAGGCACGCCGAAGCTGCTCGATTTCGGCATTGCCAAGCTGCTCGACCAGGCCGATCCGCGCCAGACCCAGACCTACGCGATGACGCCGGCCTACGCGAGCCCCGAGCAGCGCCGCGGCGATCCGGTCGGCACGCCGGGCGACGTCTACCAGCTCGGCCTGCTCCTGTTCGAAGTGCTCGGCGGCGACAGCCTGCATGCCCTGCGCAAGGCCGGGGGGAAACCCGGCGACACCGCGCCGCGCCTCGATCACGCCCTGCGCAGCACGACCTCGGCGAACGGGGTGCGGATCGCCGAAAGCCGCGGCACCTCGGTCGAGCGCCTGCGCCGGCAACTGCGCGGTGATCTTTCGCGGATCGTCGGAAAGGCGCTGGCCGATGCGCCCGAGGAACGCTACGACTCGGCCCAGGCGCTCGCCCAGGACCTCGGCAACTGGCTCGACGGACGCCCGGTGCGCGCGCACCGCGGCAGCCTCGGCTATCGCCTGCGCAAGTTCCTTCGGCGCAACTGGGCGGCGAGCATCGCCGCCTTGCTGCTCGCGGTCGCCACGAGCTATTACCTGTTCGACACCGAAGTGAAGAACCGCCGCATCGAAAGCGAACGCGACCAGGCCCGCGCGGTGTCGATCTTCCTGCAGGACCTGTTCCGGGGTGCCGATCCGCGCGAGGCGGGCGCGCTCGGCCTGAGTGCGCGCGATGTCCTCGATCGCGGCGTCGCCCGCCTCGACCACGACACGCGCATCGAACCGCAGACGCGCGCGCTGCTAGATGCGGCGATCGCCAATTCGTACTCGAGCCTCGGCCTGCACGACAGCGCGCGCCCGCTCTATCGCAGGGCGCTCGCCGTGTTCGCCGCAGGCAATCGCGACACCTTGCTCCAGCGCGCACGCGTGCTCGAACGCAGCGTTGCCAACGACCTGCGCGCCTCCGAGCTGTCGCATGCCGATGCCGATCTCGCGGCAGCGAACGCGCTGCTCGCCGGACCCGGCGGCAAGGGCGGCATCGAGCGTGCCTATGCCGAAGCTGCAGCGGCGCGCGCGCTCTCGAATCTCGCGCGTCCGCTCGAGGCCGCGCCGCACTACGACCGCGCAGCGGCGCTGCGCACGTCGCTGTTCGACGAGGATCCGCGCTTCTTCGCCGAACTGCTGCTGGCCGGCGCGAACAACGAACAGGTGCTCATGAACGTCGAGCGGGCCGAACAGCGCACGCGCGAATCGGTCGAGCTGTACCGGCGCGCGTTTGGCGAACTCGACGCCGACCATGCCCTGGCCCGCGGCCAGCTCGCCGACACCCAGACCGACCTGCACCGCTACGCGGATGCCGAGGCGAACTATCTCGAGTCGATCGCGCGCCTGCGCCAGGCGCTCGGCCCGCGCCATCGCGAGGTCGGCATCAAGCTCAACGACCTCGGCCTCATGTACCTGCGCATCGGCCGCTTCGATGACGCCCGGATCGCTCTCGACGAGGCCGCGCAGATCCTCGTCGAGGTCTTCGGTGCGCACCACAACTACGTCGCCCGGCCGCTGCTCTATCTCGGCTGGGTCGCATTCGAGCAGGGACGCGGCGCCGAGGCACGCGCGTTGCTCGAACGCGCACGCGCGATCGTCGAGTCGGATCAGGCGAATGCCCCGATCCGCGAAAGTTCGCTCGCCCGCGTCGTGCACATCCTCGCCCGCGTCGACTGCGCCGATGGCCAGGTCGAGCGCGCGCTGGCGGCGTTCGATCGCGCCGAGGCGGCCTACGCTCAACGCCATGACACGTTCCGCGGCCCGGCCCTGCGCCTGCATCGCGCGCAATGCCTCGCTGCGGTCGGGCGCGTCGGTGAAGCAAGGGACTTGCTGCCCGAAGCGCTGCGCGGTCTCGAGGCCGGGCTCGGGGCCGAGGCCTGGGACACGCGCCAGGCGGCCTTGCTCGCGAGCCGGCTCGAACGGCAAGCCAACCCGCCCGAATGAGGGTCAGCGTGGCTCGCGCGCACCGAACAGCAGGCTGCCGACACGCACCATCGTCGCGCCTTCGCGGATCGCGAGCTCGAAGTCGTCGGACATGCCGATCGACAGGGTGTCGATCGCCGGATCACCGGCGCGCAGGCGATCGAACAGTTCGCGCATGCGCGCGAAAGCGGCCCGGCGCAATTCGAAATCCGGGCTTGGCGCCGGGATCGCCATGAGGCCGCGCAGGCGCAGGTTCGCGCTCGCGCCGATCGCCGCGGCGAGTGCCGGAATCGCCTCCGGCGTGCAGCCCGACTTGCCGGGCTCGCCATCGACATTGACCTGGATCAGCACCTCGAGCGGCCTGCCGGCAGCGGCGCGCGCACGCTCGAGCAGGGGGATCAGCTTCGGCCGGTCGAGCGTCTGCAACCAGTCGAAATGGGCCGCGACCTCGCCGCACTTGTTCGACTGCAATGGCCCGATCATGTGCCATTCGATCGCCTCGCCGGCGAGCTCGCGCTGCTTGGCGAGCGCCTCCTGCACGTAGTTCTCGCCGAACGCACGCTGCCCGAGGGCGGCGAGCGCGCGCAATGCGTCTGCCGGCTTGCCCTTGCCGACCGCGAGCACGCGCACCGTGCGGCCGCCGGCCGCCGCTTCCGCGCGCTCCATCACGGAACGCCATGCCTCTTCGAGGGTTTTCATGGCTCCTGCTTGCATCGTCTTGATTTTGGCGGGGTATACTCGCGCGAACCGCAGCCTGCGCTGCCGCAAGCGTTCCAGGGGAACATTGTCATGGATATTGCCGAGCTGCTGGCCTTTTCGGTCAAGAACAAGGCCTCCGACCTGCATCTTTCGGCAGGCCTGCCGCCGATGATCCGCGTCGACGGCGACGTGCGCCGGATCAACATTCCGGCCCTCGACCACAAGCAGATCCACTCGCTGATCTACGACATCATGTCGGACAAGCAGCGCCGCGATTACGAGGAATTCCTCGAAGTCGACTTCTCGTTCGAGATCCCGGGCCTCGCCCGTTTCCGCGTCAACGCGTTCAACCAGAACCGTGGCGCCGGCGCGGTGTTCCGCACGATTCCGTCCGAGGTGCTGACCCTCGAGGACCTCGGTTGCCCGAAGATCTTCAAGGAACTGATCGAGCAGCCGCAAGGCCTGATCCTCGTGACCGGTCCGACCGGCTCGGGCAAGTCGACGACGCTCGCGGCGATGGTCGACCACGTCAACAAGCACGAGTACGGCCATATCCTCAGCGTCGAGGATCCGATCGAGTTCGTGCATACCTCGCAGAAGTGCCTGATCAACCAGCGCGAGGTGCATCGCGACACGCACGGCTTCAACGAGGCACTGCGTTCGGCGCTGCGCGAGGACCCCGATTACATCCTCGTCGGCGAGTTGCGCGACCTCGAGACGATCCGCCTCGCGCTGACCGCCGCCGAGACCGGCCATCTCGTGTTTGCCACCTTGCACACGAGCTCGGCCGCGAAGACGATCGACCGCATCATCGACGTGTTCCCGTCGGGCGAGAAGCCGATGGTGCGCTCGATGCTGTCCGAGTCGCTGCGCGCGGTGATCTCGCAGTCGCTGCTGAAGAAGGTCGGCGGCGGCCGCATCGCGGCACACGAGATCATGGTCGGCATCCCGGCCATCCGCAACCTGATCCGCGAGGACAAGGTCGCCCAGATGTATTCGTCGATCCAGACCGGTGCGCAGTACGGCATGCAGACGCTCGACCAGTGCCTGCAGGATCTCGTCAAGCGCGGCCTCGTGACGCGCCAGCAGGCGATCGGCTACGCGAAGAACAAGGAAATCTTCAAGTAGCGGGCGGGCAGGCACGCTCGCCCATGCGTGATCGCCGCCGCACGCGCGCGCCGCATCGACGCGCATGACGACGACGCCGGCGCAGCGCCTCAGGTCGATCTTCAGCGGTTCGGTCGGCAACCTCGTCGAGTGGTACGACTGGTACGTCTACGCGGCGTTCTCGCTGTACTTCGCCAAGGCGTTCTTCCCGCAGGGCGACCAGACCGCGCAGTTGCTGAATGCCGCGGCGGTCTTCGCAATCGGCTTCCTCATGCGCCCGCTCGGCGGCTGGCTGCTCGGGCGATACGCCGACCGGCACGGCCGACGGCGTGCGCTGATGCTGTCGGTCGTGCTGATGTGCGCCGGCTCCCTGATGATCGCGGTGACCCCGGGTTACGCGCAGATCGGCATCGCGGCACCGATCCTGCTCGTCGTCGCGCGCCTGCTGCAGGGCCTCAGCGTCGGCGGCGAATACGGCACGTCGGCGACCTATCTCAGCGAGATGGCCACACGCGCGCACCGCGGATTCTGGTCGAGCTTCCAGTACGTGACCCTGATCCTCGGCCAGTTGCTTGCGCTCGGCGTGCTGATCCTGCTCCAGCAGGTGTTCCTGACCCACGAACAGCTTGAACAGTGGGGCTGGCGGATTCCGTTCGCGATCGGCGCGCTGTGCGCCGTGACCGCACTGTACCTGCGCCGCAACATGGTCGAGACCGAATCGTTCGCGAAGGAAAGCGCAGGGCAGGTGCGCCATGCCGGCACGCTGCGTGCGCTGCTGCGCCATCGGCGCGCGGTGCTGACCGTGGTCGGCCTGACCATGGGCGGCACGCTCGCGTTCTACACCTACACGACCTACATGCAGAAGTTCCTCGTCAACAGCGTCGGCATGGCGAGGGACACCGCGACCTTGATTTCGGCCTCGACGCTGTTCCTGTACATGCTGCTGCAACCACTGGTCGGCGCGCTTTCCGATCGCATCGGGCGGCGCCCGGTGCTGATCGCGTTCGGCGTGCTCGGCACGTTGTTCACGGTGCCGATCCTGACCCGTCTCGCCGGCGTGGCAAGCCCGTTCGAGGCTTTCGTGCTGATCATGCTCGCCCTGGTGATCGTCTCCGGCTACACCGCGATCAATGCGGTCGTGAAGGCGGAACTGTTCCCGGTCGAGATCCGTGCGCTCGGGGTCGGCCTGCCGTATGCATTGACCGTGTCGCTGTTCGGAGGCACGGCCGAATTCGTCGCGCTGTGGTTCAAGCGCATCGGCCACGAGTCGGGCTTCTACTGGTACGTGACCGCCTGCATCGCGTGCTCCTTGCTCGTCTACGCGACGATGCGCGACACGCGCACGCATTCGCTGATCGACCGCGATTGAGGGTCCGCACGCGGTCGGTCCGCTGTGCAAGCGTTTGACCGGTGCGACGTTTGCGCGCGCTGCGGCGTCGTTCCTGCGTCGAACATGATCGCATCGCGAGCGCAATGCGATCGTCGATGCCATCGCCGGCGGAAACCTCGTTTGCCGAGGCCCGGCCGGGTGTGTGCGCGCTTGTTCGGGCATTCCCCGAACGCATCGGCCTTGATCACGGGGAGAATCATCATGAACCGGGTTGCTGTCCTGATCGTCCTCATCCTGTCCGCGTTTGCTGCGGCTGACAGTCGTGCCCACCTGCGGGACGACAATCCGCGCGCCTCGATCGCGTTTGTCGGCGAACATTCGTTCACCGGGCCGATAGGCTCGGTGCTGCCCAGGCGATTCGTGGTCCGCGTGGTCGATTCCGAAGGGGCACCGCTGCAGGGCCTCAGGGTCCAGTTCTTTTCCGACATCACGATCACGTGTTGCGGCGCGCCGCCGGGACCGCCTGCGAGTTTCTACGGTGACTTCGCGGGTGGCGCGGACCCTCTCGACATCCGCACCGACGCCAACGGCATCGCCACGTCGCCCCCGTTTCGCGTAGGTCAAGGTGGCCACGACGTGGCGGCCGGCATCTACGCATCTGCCGCGCCGGAGAACGCGGCCGCCGTCGGCTCGCCTTCGATCGCTGCAATCTTCCATGTGAATCGCGTCGTCACGGAACCGCCGGAGCCCGATCCGGCCGGAGGAGTGCCCGCGGCGACAGCGTTGCCGGCGACATCGGTTCCGGGACTCGCCTTCCTCGTCCTCGCAATGGTTCTCGTGGCGGCTGCCGCGAGACAACGTTCGAGGAGGCATCGAGGGTCGTGATCCGTCCCCGGGCGCCTCAACGATAGCCCGCCGCCTGCAGCTCGAACAACTCGGCATAGCGCGCGCCGGCCGCAAGCAGTTCGGCGTGCGTACCGACTTCCTCGATGCGGCCCTGGTCGAGGACGAGGATGCGGTCGGCCATGCGCACGGTCGAGAAACGGTGCGAGATCAGCACGGCGGTCTTGCCTTCACTGAGTTCCTTGAAGCGCTGGAATACCTCGAACTCGGAGCGCGCATCGAGCGCGGCGGTCGGTTCGTCGAGGATCAGCACGTCGGCATCGCGCATGTAGGCGCGTGCGATCGCGATCTTCTGCCATTCGCCGCCGGAAAGGTCGACGCCCTTGTTGAAGCGCTTGCCGATGATCTGCTCGTAGCCTTTCGGCAACTTCGCGATGACCTCGTCGGCGAGGCTCAGTTTCGCGGCGCGTTCGATCCGCGTGCGGTCGTCGCGCGCGTCGATGCGCCCGACCGCGATGTTCTCGGCGGCGGTCAGGTGGTAGCGCACGAAGTCCTGAAAGATCACGCCGACATGCGCGCGCAGTTCGTCGAGGTCGTATTCGCGCAGGTCGTGGCCGTCGAGCAGGATGCGACCCTCGTCGGGCTCGTATAGGCGCGCGAGCAGCTTGACGAGGGTCGTCTTGCCGGCGCCGTTCTCGCCGACGAGGGCCAGCACTTCGCCGGCGCGCAGCGTGAAGTCGAGGCCGCGCACGGCCCAGCGTTCTGCCTCCGGGTAGCGGAAGCCGACGTTCTCGAATCGGAAGCCTTCGCGGATCGGGCTCGGGAATGGCCGTGGATCCTCCGGCGAATCGATCTCGGCCTTGATCTCGAAGAACGAGAACAGGTCGTCGAGGTAGAGCGCCTGGCCGGCGAGTTGCGAGAAACCGCTGAGCAGGTTCTCGAGCAGGTTGCGCAGGCGGCGGAACGATCCGGCAAGGAAGGTCAGGTCGCCGATGCTGAAGTCGCCGCGCACGGTGCGCCACGCGATGATCGCGTAGGCCGCGTAGTAACCGACCGTGCCGATCGCGGTCAGCAGGCCGCCCCAGCCGGCGCGGCGTATGGCGAGCCTGCGGTTCGACGCATAGATCGCGTCCGCCAGGTGCCGGTAGCGCGCGATCAGGAATCCGTGCAGGCCGAAGATCTTGACCTCCTTGGCCGTCTCGACGCTGGCGCCGGTCTGCCGCACGTAGTCGAGTTCGCGGCGCTCGGGCGTCCACGCGTAATTGAGCGTGTAGCTCTGCGCATTGAAATGGGCCTCGCCGATGAAGGCCGGCACGAGCGCGATGACGAGCAGGACGATCAGCCATGGTGCATAGACGACGAGGCCGATCGCGAAGCTGACGACGGTGATCGCATCCTGGGCCTGGCCGAACAACTGGCTCATCAGGCTCGAGCGGCCCATGCTCTGGCGGCGCGCGCGGTCGAGGCGATCCTGCAGTTCGGCGTCCTCGAAGTCCTCGAGGTCGAGCGTGGCGGCATGCTCCATGAGCCGGATGCTTGTCGCATTGCTGTACTGCTCGGCGAGCAGCGCATCTACCAGCGAGACGACGCGGCCGAGCACGTCGGCGAGCACGGCGAGGCCGAACTCGATCGCGAGCAACCCCCACAGCGTGTCGAGGTCGCCGCTGCCGAGCCAGTCACGCCATCCTGCGTGTGTGCTGCCCGCGCCGGCGAGCGCGATGACCTCGTCGATGATGAGCTTGCCGACGTAGAGCGTGACGACCGGCAACAACGCACGCACGAGGCGCAACGAGGCGCTCGCGATCGCAAGCGGCGGGCTGATCTCCCAGACCAGCTTGAGGAACGGTCCCAGGTTGCGCAGCGCGCCGAAGCGCTCGCGCAGGCTTGGCGGCACCGGCGCCTGCGCCGGTCCGCCCGGACCGCCCGCAGCAGCACCCGGTGCGACGCGACCGCCCATGCTGTACTGGCGTGGCATACGGGATCCCGCGGCAATCGATCAACGGAGGTTCGCACACTCCGGACCGATCCGGCGTGAATGCGCAAGCGGCGGACGGCGTGCTCCAGATCGCATCCGCCGCCGCGAACCGCGGTGTAAGATGCCGGCCAGACCGGGTATTCCCGGCGCATGGAGACGGGTCATGAGCAGCGTCGACTTCACCTCGTTCCTCAAGCTGATGGTGCACAAGAAGGCCTCGGACCTGTTCATCACGGCCGGCGTCGCTCCGTCGATGAAGGTGCACGGGCGCATTTCGCCGATCACCCAGAACGCGCTGACCCCGCAGCAATCGCGCGACATGGTGCTCAACGTGATGACGCCCTCGCAGCGCGAGGAGTTCGAGAAGACCCACGAATGCCAGTTCGCGATCGCGGTGACCGGCGTCGGCCGTTTCCGCGTGTCGTGCTTCTACCAGCGCAACTGCGTCGGCATGGTCCTGCGCCGGATCGAGACGCGCATCCCGACCGTCGACGAACTGAGCCTGCCGCCGATCATCAAGACGCTCGCGATGACCAAGCGCGGCATCATCATCTTCGTCGGCGCGACCGGTACCGGCAAGTCGACCTCGCTCGCCGCGATGATCGGTTACCGCAACCAGAACTCGACCGGCCACATCATCACGATCGAGGATCCGATAGAATACGTGCACAAGCACGAGGGCTGCATCATCACCCAGCGCGAGCTCGGCATCGATACCGATACCTGGGAGAACGCGCTGAAGAACACGCTGCGCCAGGCGCCCGACGTGATCATGATCGGCGAGGTGCGCACGCGCGAGACGATGGAACACGCGATCAACTTCTCGGAAACCGGTCATCTTTGCCTGTGCACGCTGCACGCGAACAATGCGAACCAGGCGATGGACCGCATCATCCACTTCTTCGCCGAGGATCGCCGCGCGCAGCTGTTCATGGACCTGTCGCTGAACCTGAAGGGCGTGGTTGCCCAGCAGCTGATCCCGACCCCCGACGGCAAGTCGCGGCGCGTCGCGATCGAGGTGCTGCTCGGCACGCCGCTCGTGCAGGACTACATCCGCCAGGGCGACATCCACAAGCTCAAGGACGTCATGAAGGAATCGACGAACCTCGGCATGCGCACGTTCGACCAGGCCCTGTTCGAGCTGTACCAGGCCGGCGAAATCTCGTACGAAGATGCGTTGCGCCACGCCGATTCGGCCAACGAGGTGCGCCTCAAGATCAAGCTCGCCCAGGGTGGCGATGCGCATACGCTGTCGCAGGGCCTGGACGGCGTGGAACTCGTCGAGACCTGAGCGTGTCGCCGGCATCCGGAGCCGCGGAACGGGGCGCCTGGCTTCGCTTCCGCGCCAGGGCGGGATCACGCGCCCTGGCCCCCGGATCCGGCCACCGGTCCCCTCAACCCGGCCCTTCCAACTGATCCCTCGCCCCCCGCCCTTGTCCTCCCTCGAACATCTGCGCGCCGTCTGGGCCACGCTCGGACGTGAAGATCCGCTGTGGGCCGTGCTGTCGAGGCCGGACAAGCGGGGCGGGCGCTGGGATGTCGACGAGTTCCTTGCCACCGGCGCGCTCGAGATCGATGACCAGATGCGCCAGATGAGGGACCGCGGCTGGCCGCGCGCCCAGCGTGTCGCGCTCGATTTCGGCTGCGGCGCAGGTCGGCTCACGCGTGCGCTTGCGCGCCACTTCGAGCAGGCGATCGGCATCGACGTCGCGGCCAGCATGATCGAGAAGGCGCGCGCGTTGAACGCCGATGTCGGCAACCTGCGTTTCATCGAAAACGCCTCGCCGACCCTTGATGGAATCGCGGACGGCAGCATCGATTTCATCTATTCGAACATGACCCTGCAGCACATTCCGGGCGAGCTCGCGTTCGGCTATGTCGCCGAATTCCTGCGCGTGCTCGCGCCGGGCGGGGCGGCCGCGTTCCAGTTCATCGACGGCCATGACGCGAGCTGGCGCGGCCGCCTGTACGGTGCGATCCCGAACCGCTGGCTGAATCCGCTGCGGCGCATCGCGTGGCGACGCGCGGCGGTATTCGAGATGCACGTGCTCGACGAACAAAGGCTGCAGACGCTGCTGAGTTCGCGCGCCGGCCTGCACCTGCTCGCGGCACTCGATGACGGTGCCGCAGGCGCGGGCTGGCGCGGTCGTCGCTGGATCGTCGTGCGCGAGGATACCGCCGCCGGGTGAGCCGCGGTGGCTTCCGCTCTCGGGTCAGGGGTTCAGCTCGACCACCTGGTGCATCTCGAGTCCGCGTGGCGTCGCGTTGACGCGCAGGTCGATCGTGTCGAACCAGCGCGAGTACATCGCGTAGAGCGCCTGTTGCTGGTCGATGCTTGCGCGTTCCTTCTCCGGCAACATCGACGAGAAGCGCGTCATCATCGTCGCTATCGTGTCGTAGAACTTGCCCGAGTACGCGGTACGCAGGAGCTGGCCGTCACTGGCCGCCGGCGCGGCGAGATAGGCCGACAGGTTCGAGTCGGGGCCGCTGCCGATCGCCAGCGCATCCGCATCGACAGCCACGTGCACCTGTGGCGCAAAGCCGACCTCGTTCGGGATCACGCCCGCCGGCAAGGCCACGGGCTGGCCATCGGGAGTGATCGCGAAATCCTTGAGGGCCGGCACGGCGAGTTGCGCCATGCCGATGATCGCCATCGGATTGGCGGTCGCGACCAGCACATTGCCGGAAAAATCCGGCGCGCCATCGGCCGGGAAAGCGAGCCGGTCGATCGTCACGCGCAGACCCGTGAAATCGCTGATCGGCGGCGGCACGAACTGGCCGAGTCTGGCCTTGAGCTCGTTCGCGCTCTCGTTCCACGTCTGCAGTGCCGGGCAGCGGAACGGCGCCGCGATCACGGCATCGACGCGCTCGACCAGGAAGTCCTTGATCTTGAGCACCGGCATCGACAGCGAAAGGTCGTACAGCGAGCCCGCGGGCGCGGCCGAACCGGGCGGCGGCGTCGAAAGCTTCATCAGCGATTGCGCGAGTGCGGGGGCCAGATCGAGGCGGCTCGAGAACGCCATGTGACTGGGCTCGAGCGCGGTGTAGCCGAACACCATGCGCGGCGCCTGGGCGACGATGCCATCGACCTCGCTGCGGCATTCGGCATCGAACCTGCCGGGTGGCTGGTCGAGCAATCGGGCGAATGCGGCATAGCCCGGATCGTTGTCGACCAGGGCGACGATACGGCGCAGGTCGATCCAGCCGCTGCCGTACGGGGTGAACTTCTCGGCCTTCTCGAGTGCGGGCAGTTCGCCGCCTTCGCCGAGGTTGCGGGCCGGGCGGTCGAGCCCGAGCACGGCGCGCTTGAGCGTTTCGTCGGCATCCTTCGGCAGCACGCTCAGCACGAGGTGCTTGTCCTGCAGCGCGATGATGCCCTCGGTCTCGCCGATCGCGAACGTGCGCAATTCCTGTTCACCGACGCGCGAACTGCCGAGCGTCGCGCCAGCGGCGGTTTCGACGCGCGTGATCATCGCGCGGAATGCGTCGGGATCGCCGAGTTCGGCGCGCAGGACCGGGACCAGGCCTACGCCGTAGAACGCCGCACGTGCCTTCGGACTGAAGCCGATCTCGGCCCACTTGGCCGGCGTGTCGCGCTGCCTGATCTCGTCGAGGATCGCGCGCACGACGCTGCGCGCCTGGACCGCTTCGGGCGCGTCGCCGGCCGCGAGATCGTCGAGCATCTTCTCGTACATGCCGATCAGCACGGGCCACATGCCCTGCATCTGCCTGGCCCAGGCATCGATCGTCGCATCCGGTATGGCTGCGCTGTTGGCGACGACGAAGGGGGTATCGGCCGGCACGAACGCGAGTGGCGCGTGGTCGTCGTCCTTGCTGCCGCACGCCGACAGCGCCAGCACGGCAGCGAGCAACACGGGTCGGGAGTGACGCAGGTTCAACATGTCCTTGTCCTTTCGTGGTGGATGGAAAAAGGCCGGGCGGCGGCGTCAACGATCGAGCAGGGTCGCGAGCGCCGCCATGCGCACCGGGATGCCATTGGCAACCTGGTCGAGGATGGCCGATTGTGCGCCGTCAGCAACCGCGGCGGCGATCTCGATGCCGCGGTTCATCGGCCCCGGATGCATGACGAGCGCGCCGGGCGCGGCGCGGCGCAGGCGCTCGGTGGTCAGGCCGAAGCGCGCGAAGTAATCGGCTTCGTCGCTGACGAGGCCTTCGCCCATGCGCTCCTTCTGCAGGCGCAGCATGATCAGCACGTCGCTGCCTTCGACCGCTTCGTCGAAATCGGCGAACGGAATGCCGCCCGGCAGTTCGGCAATCGAGGGCAGCAGGGTCGCCGGGCCGCACAACCGGATCTCGCGCGTGCCGAGCGCCTGCAGCACATGCAGGTCGGAACGGGCGACGCGCGAGTGGCGGATGTCGCCGCAGATCGTCACGGTCAGGGCACCGAAATCGGCGTGGCGATCGCGGATCGTCAGTGCGTCGAGCAGGCCCTGGGTCGGATGTGCATGGTTGCCGTCACCGGCGTTGAGGATCGCCGCCCGCCGCGCGCTCGTCGCGAGCCGGGCCGGCGTGCCGTTCTCGCGATGACGGACGACGAACGCGTCGCTGCCCATCGCTTCGAGCGTGGCCAGGGTGTCCTCTAGCGACTCGCCCTTGCCGGTCGAGGAATTGCCGATGTCGAAATTGAGGACCTGCGCACCGAGGCGGCGTGCGGCGAGCTCGAAGCTCGTGCGCGTGCGCGTCGACGGCTCGAAGAACAGGTTGATGATCGTGCAACCGGCGAGCCGTTGCGGACCATCGCCGTCGGCGAATGCCGCACGCAGCTCGACCGCGCGGTCGAGCAGGGCCGTGATGCGTTCGCGGCCGAGTCCGTCGAGCGTCAGCAGGTGGCGCAGTCGGCCGTGCGCATCGAATTGCAGGTCGGTCATGGCGTCGTCGGTCCGGGCGGTGTCGCCAGCCATGCCTCGAGGATGATCTGGGCGGCGAGTGCATCGAGTGCCGCCGCGTGCTTGCGCCTCGCCGTGCCTTGCGCGCGTTGCGCGGCGAATCGCCGGCTTGCTTCCTGCGAGGTGTGCCGCTCGTCGACTTCGTGTACGGGGCGCGCATAGCGCCGCGCGAGCTTGGCGCCGAACGAGCGCGCGAAACGGGTCATCTCCTGCTCGCCGCCGTCGAGCGCGAGCGGCAGTCCGACGACGAAACATGAGGGATTCCAGTCGGCGACGAGCGCATCGATTGCGGCCCAGTCGAATGCGCCGCCAGCGGCATTGACCGTGGCCAGGGGCCGCGCATCGCCGGTCGTGCGCTGGCCGATCGCGACGCCGACGAGCTTGCGTCCGACATCGAACGCGAGCACGGGGCCGCTGGCGACGGCGGCGCCGGTCACGGCTCAGGCGTTGCCGGCATACGGGGAGATCTGCGCGAGGTTGACCCCGACCAGAGCCGCCGAGGCCTGCCAGCGCTCGTCGAGCGGCGTTTCGAACAACACCGTGTTGCTGACCGGTGCGGTCAGCCATGCGTTCTCGCGCAATTCGTGCTCGATCTGGCCGGGACTCCAGCCGGAGTAGCCGAGGGCCACGATCGCATTGTCGGGGCCTTGCCCGACCGCGATCGCGGCGAGGATGTCGCGCGAGGTCGTCACGCTGATCTCGTCGGAGATGCGGAACGAGGAATCCCATTCGCCGTGCGGCGTATGCAGGACGAAACCGCGCTCGGGCTGCACCGGGCCACCGATCAGCACCGGCGAATCGATGACGTTCTGCAGGTCCGAGCGAAGGTTCATCTGGGCGAGCACGTCGCCGAGGCGGTATTCGGACAGGCGGTTGATCATGATGCCCATCGCACCGTCCTCGCCATGCTGGCAGAGCAGGGCGACACCGCGCGCGAAGTTCGGATCGCGCAAGGTCGGCATCGCGATCAGCAACTGGTTCGAGAGCGTGGCGGATTCGGGCATGCGGACATTGTACGGCGCGGCATGCGCCCGGTCATGTCGCGCACCGGCTATTTCCGGCGTGACGCCTCGTACCGGGCAATGAACGCGTCGACCGGTGCGTCCGCGACGAGGCGCGCGATCGGCTCGACCAGCAGGTCCTCGAATTTCCTGAAGCGCAAGCAGCACTTGCCCATGTCGAGCTTGCGCCCGGCATCTGCATAGGCCTTTTTCAGCATTGCCGTTCCGTTCGAGGCATCGTCGGCCGCCATCAGGTACAGCGAGTACGCGTTTTTCTGTGCCGCGAGCGCCACATACGCGAGCGGCTGCCCGTTGTACGTCGCCGGATAGCGCGAGAGCGGGATCTCCCACGAGATCATGCCCCAGTTCATCGCCTCCACGTAGCCATCGGGCAGGTTCGCATTGACGAGGTCACGCACCCTGGCGACGACATCGCGGCGCTCGGCCGGCAGTCCCGCCAGGTAGTCCTGCACCGTCGTTGACTTGCTGCTGACCATCTCGTGATCCTCGTTGCGGGAGCGCAAGCCACCGGACGCCAACCTGCGTCGGGCCGGGCTCAGCGGTTGCGCAGGATGTTGCCCGGCAGGAACTGCCAGGTGCGCGTGATGTAGAGCTCGTCGATCGTTTCGGCGTCTTTCGGCAGGGCATTGAACGGGGCCGACAGGTTGACGATGCGGATCGCGGCATCGTCGAGGATCTTGTGGCCGCTCGGCTGGATGATGTCGATGCTCTTGACGCTGCCGTCGCGATTGAGGCCGACCGTCAGCACGAGCTGGCCGTGCAGGTCCTGGCGCCGCGCGTCGTCGGGGTAGTTGAGGTTGCCGATCCGTTCGACGCGGGCGACCCAGGCGCTCATGTACGCCGCGTACGCGTACTCCTTCGTGTTCGCCGAAATGAACTTGCGCTTCGGCCGCTTCGCGTATTGTTCGGACTCGCGCTGGATCTCCTGCGCGAGCCGAGCCATCTCGAGCTTGCGCTCGACGATGTCGCGCTCGGTCAGCGCACGCAGGTCGGGCATGTCCGGCGTCTGGCGGTCGGTCACGACGGCGACGTCGGCGTTGCGCGTGGTCAGCAGTTCGTTGCGCGATGGCGCGGTCGGTTTCGGCGCGCCGGTCTCGGTCGGTCGCGGGGTGATGCCCGGGATCGGTTTCGGCAGCGGGCTCGACAACGGGTCGGTCGGGCGCTTCGGCAGGTCCGATTCACCGCCACCGGCATTGTTGGCCTGGGCCAGGAAGTCGGCTTTTTCGGGCTTCTGCGCGCTCGCCGACTGGACGAGGATGACATCGAGGGCCGGCAGTGACGGCGCGGGCTTCTCGTAGGCGAACGTGACGCCGAGGGCGAGCACGCCGTGCGCGATCAGCGAGAACAGCATCGTCACGCCGAAGCGGTCGGCAATCGGCGCATGCGTGCTCACGCGAGCTTGCCCTCGATGCAGTCGAACAGGAGGCCGGCGATGTTGAGGCCGAACTGCGCGTCGAGTTCGCGGATGCAGGTCGGCGACGTCACGTTGACCTCGGTCAGCCAGTCGCCGATCACGTCGAGGCCGACGAAGAGCATGCCGCGTCTACGCAGTTCGGGGCCGACTTCGGCGGCGATCCAGCGATCGCGATCGGACAACGGGATGCCGACCCCGCGGCCACCGGCGGCGAGGTTGCCACGGAACTCGTCGCCTTGCGGGATCCGCGCGAGCGCGTACGGGACCGGTTCGCCGTCGACGAGCAGGATCCGCTTGTCGCCGGCGCTGATCTCCGGGATGAATTTCTGCGCGAGCGCGAAGGCCGTGCCGTTCGCGGTCAGCGTTTCGAGGATCACGTTCAGGTTCGGATCGCCGCGCTGCGAGAGGAAGATGCTGCGCCCGCCCATGCCGTCGAGCGGTTTCAGCACGACCTTGTCATGTTCTGCCACAAATCGCCTGATCTCCACCATATCGCGCGCGACGAGGGTCGGCGCGATGCATTGCGGGAAGTGCAGGGTGAACAGTTTTTCGTTCGCGTCGCGCAGCGCGCGCGGATCGTTGACGACGAGCACGCCGGCGTCATGGGCGAGCTGCAGCACATGCGTGTCGTACAGGAACTGCGCGTCGACCGGCGGATCCTTGCGGGCCAGGATCGCGGTGACCTCGCGCAGGTCGATCCAGTCCGCGGCGTCGAGCGTGTACCAGTCCGCCGGATCGTCGCGCACGCGCAACGCGGCGGCGCGCGCCCACGGCGCGCCGCCGCGGATCGCGAGGTCGCCCTGTTCCATGTAGAGGATCTGCCAGCCCCGGCGCTGCGCTTCGAGCAGCATCGCGAAGGTCGAATCCTTCTTGATGGCGACTGCTGCAATGGCGTCCATGAGGACGGCCAGGGTGCGCGTCATGCGGAGTGCTCCGAAAGGGTCGAATGCCGCGGCATCGTTTGTGCATGCAGTCGCGATAGCGTGGCCTCGCGTATATTACACTTCGAGCCCGCGCCGGCCCCGGAAATGCAAGGCTTGAACGACGCGTTTCCAGATTTAATGCGGACTTAGACGCTTTACTTGACAGGTTAGCTAAGTTTTGGTTAAGAAGTGGTTGGTTCAAGAAGCGTTTGCTGGGCCGTCGAGGTTCGCGCGATGCGTGCGTCCCGATTCCGGGACGCGAGTTCATGATTGCGTCCACGCCACGCCCCAGGGTACGGCGCGGAGCGCTGTTCCGTGGTTCAGTGCAAGTGGACGGGGGTCGTAGCCAGGTGGATGAGACCAAACAGGGCAGCTTGGGCGGCCTTAAAGTCATGGTCATTGATGATTCGAAGACCATCCGCCGCACCGCGGAGACCTTGCTGCGCAAGGAGGGCTGCGATGTCGTCACCGCGACCGACGGTTTCGAGGCGCTCGCCAAGATTTCCGATCAGCAGCCCCAGATCATCTTCGTCGACATCATGATGCCGCGTCTCGACGGCTACCAGACCTGCGCCCTGATCAAGAACAACCAGATGTTCCGCAGCACGCCGGTGATCATGCTGTCCTCGAAGGACGGCCTGTTCGACAAGGCGCGCGGACGCATCGTCGGTTCCGAGCAATACCTGACCAAGCCATTCACGCGTGAAGAACTGCTCGGAGCGATCCGGCGCCACGTGGACTGGAAATAAGAGCCTGCAACATTGCTGTTGGCACAGCCATTCGACTCACAGGGGTAAGGCGGTGGCGCACATTTACATCATTGACGATTCGCCGACCGACGTACGCGTGTTCACCACGCTGCTCGAGAAGGCCGGTCATCGCGTGAGCAGCGCGGCAAGCGCCGAGGAAGGCCTCGCGAAGATCCGTCGCGAGTTGCCCGATCTCGTCATCATGGACGTGATCATGCCCGGCATGAACGGGTTCCAGGCCACGCGCGACCTCAGTCGCGACGCCGGCACGGCGAACATTCCGATCCTGATCATCACGACCAAGTCGATGGAGACCGATCGCGTCTGGGGACTGCGCCAGGGGGCCAAGGATTTCCTGACCAAACCGGTCGAATCCAGGGACCTCTTGCAACGCATCGACAACCTGCTGCAGAACTGACGCCGCGATCATGGCCGCCGCCACCGACCTTGCTCCGACCGGACCCTACGAGGCGCTCGCCGACTACGAGCGGCGCAGCCTCGCCCATGTCGCCGGCATGCCGGAGCAGATCGAAGCGGTCGGCCTGTGGCGCGGCATCGGTTTCCGCGTCGGCAAGCGCTACATGGTCAGCAGCATCTCCGAAGTCAATGAAATCCTCACGATGCCGCCGCTCGCGCTCGTGCCGGGTACGCAGTCGTGGGTGCTCGGCGTGGCCAACGTGCGCGGCAACCTCGTTGCCGTGGTCGACCTGCGCGGCTACATCGAAGGCGAGCGCAGCGTGCTGACCGATACGACGCGTGTGCTGCTGGTCCGCCAGCATGGCGGCAGCGTCGGCTTGCTGATCGACGAGGTACTCGGGCAGCGCAGCTTTTCCGACGAGCAGCGCGCGCAGGCATTCGGCGAGGAAGACGAGCGCTACGCGCGCTATGTCGGCGAGAAGGTGCAATTGGGCGAGATCCTGTGGGGGCTGTTCAGCATGAGCGCGCTGGTCCGTACGGCGGAGTTCCAGCAGGCATCGACATGACAGTCCAACGGCTCTGCGAATGCGGGCGTCGTTGGCGTGAAACTTAGGGGTGAGGTGAAACGATGAGCACTACGTCCGGCGCAATCTCGGGCTCGGAACGATCCGGCAGTCTCAACACGCTGTTGATCGTGTTGCTGGTGCTGGCGATCGCGTTCGCGGCAGCAGACTTCATTTACCTGACCATCAAGAACAGCGAGGACCGCCAGGCCAGTTCGCTGACGACGCAGGTGCAGGTGCTGTCGCAGGAGCTCACGACCTACGCGTCCAACGCCGCGGCCGGCAACGAGATCTCGTTCTCCGAACTCGAAAGCACGCGCAATACGATCGACAAGCACATCCGCAGCCTCAAGGGCGGTGACCCGGCGTCCGGCATGCCGGGCTACGCGGGCGAGCCCGGCGTCGAGAAGGAGATCAAGGAACTCGACGCGGCCTGGCTGCAGGTGCTGACCAATGCGACGAAGATCCTCGAGGGCAAGGCGCTCGTGCTCGACACGGCGAACACGTCCGAGGATTTCAACTCGAAGATGCCGATCCTCAACTCGCGCATGAACGAGGTCGTCAACATCCTGACCGAGCGCAACGGCGGTGCAGGCCAGGTCTACATCTCGACCCGCCAGATGCTGCTCGCCGACCGCATGATCCGCCGCGTGCAGGAAATCGGTCAGGGTGGCCAGGACGCCCAATCCGCCGCCGACGGATTCTCGCGCGACGCGGCGCTGTACCGCTCGGTGCTGACCGGCCTCATCGACGGCGCGCCGGCCCTCAACATCCGGCCGATCGACCAGCCGAATGCGCGCACGATCCTGACCGACGTTTCCGAACAGTGGACCGGACTCGACGAGCCGGTGCGCAAGATCATCGATGCATCGACCGGCCTGCAGGACATCAAGGCGGCCGCAAACGACATCGTGCGTGACAGCAAGGTCGTGCTCGAGAAGGCCAAGGCCGTCGCCCAGCGCCTCGACGAGCTGCCGAACAAGCGCACGTTCCCGAACCCGTTGTGGGGCGGCATCGCGGCCCTGCTCGCGATCGTCCTCGTCATCATCCTCGGCGTCACCCTCGTGCGCGACCAGCAGCGCCGCTACCAGTTGTCCGCCGAACTCAACCAGCGCAACCAGGAAGCGATCCTGCGCCTGCTCGACGAGATGGGCTCGCTGGCCGAAGGCGACCTGACCGTAAAGGCGACCGTCACCGAGGACATCACCGGCGCGATCGCCGACTCGATCAACTTCGCGGTCGAGGCGCTGCGCTCACTGGTGACGACGATCAACGAGACGGCCGTGCAGGTGTCGGCCGCCGCGCAGGAAACCCAGGCGACCGCGATGCACCTCGCCGAAGCGGCCGAGCACCAAGCGCAGCAGATCACGTCGGCTTCGGCGGCGATCAACGAAATCGCCGTCTCGATCGACGAGGTCTCGAAGAACTCGGCGGAAAGCGCCGAGGTGGCGCAGCGCTCGGTGCAGATCGCCGCGAAAGGCGCCGGCATCGTGCGCCAGACGATCCAGGGCATGGACTCGATCCGCGACCAGATCCAGGAAACGTCCAAGCGCATCAAGCGCCTCGGCGAGTCCTCGCAGGAAATCGGCTCGATCGTCGAACTGATCAACGACATTGCCGAGCAGACCAACATCCTCGCCCTGAACGCGGCGATCCAGGCGGCCTCGGCCGGTGAAGCGGGCCGCGGCTTCGCGGTCGTCGCCGACGAAGTGCAACGCCTCGCGGAGCGCTCGGCGAACGCGACGAAGCGAATCGAAACGCTCGTGCAGACGATTCAGTCCGATACCAACGAAGCGGTCAGCTCGATGGAGCAGACGACCGCCGAGGTGGTCGCCGGCGCGCGCCTGGCCGAGGACGCCGGCCTCGCCCTCGGCGAGATCGAGAAGGTCTCGCACGACCTTGCCGACCTCATCCAGAACATCTCGACCGCGGCGCGCCAGCAGTCCGCTGCTGCAACCAACATCTCGGCCACGATGAACGTCATCCAGGAAATCACCACGCAGACCTCGGTCGGTGCGAGCCAGACGGCGGAATCGATCGGCAACCTCGCTCACCTGGCCGCGGACCTGCGTCGTTCGGTCGCCGACTTCAAGCTGCCGGGCTGAGCGGAGCTTTCGGCATTCACCTACACCACGGAGAAAGCGCGACGCATTGAAATCATCATCGCTCGTCCTGCAGCCGTCGCGCCGCGGTCCGACCGGATCGGCGGCAGGCCTGCCGGGAGCGCTACCCATGCGCCACGTTCGAGGCAGTTCGATCCTGTGCGCAGGTCGGGTTTCCGGCGCGCGGGTACAGGTTAGGGTGATGACCAGCGGAACGCGCGAAGGCGAGCGACGACGATGAAACTGCAAGACGACTTCACCACGCTCAACTGGGTCAAGGGCGAACTCGACGAGACACTCAAGCAGGCCCGTCAGGCGCTCGAGGCCTATGTCGACGACCCGGGTGACGCCAGCCTCATGCAGTTCTGCGCGACCTACCTGCACCAGGCGCAGGGCACCTTGCGCATGGTCGAGTTGTACGGCGCGGCGATGGTCATCGAGGAGATGGAGCGCGTCGCCGACGCGCTGCTCGCCGATGGCGTCAAGCAGCGCGACGAGGCCTATTCGATCCTCATGCGCGGCATGGTCCAGTTGCCGGACTACCTCGAGCGCGTGCAAAGCGGCCACAAGGACATACCGATCGTCCTGCTGCCGCTGCTCAACGACCTGCGCGCCTGCCGCGGCCAGAAGCTGCTGACCGAGTCGGCGCTGTTCTCGCCCGATCTTTCGAGCACGCTGCCGGCCGCCGCGAACGGCGTTGCCGCGCCGTTGCCGCTCAAGGAAGTCCGTGCCCAGGCGTTGCGCCTGCGGCTCGCGTTCCAGGGCGCCCTGCTCAAGTGGTTCCGCGAAGCCGGCGCGCTGCAGCATCCGGCCCGCCTTCGCGACGTCCTCGATCGCCTTCGCGCGACGGTAGCCCACGGCGACGAACCGAGGCGCCTGTTCTGGATCGCCGGCGGCGTCGCCGATGCGATCAGTGACGGCAGCCTCGAGGCGAGCCCGGCGATCAAGCTGCTGTTCGGCAGCATCGACCGCGAGATCCGCCGTTATGCCGAAGTCGGCGAGGAAGGATTCCGGGCCGATCCGCCGCGCGAACTCGTCCAGAACCTCCTTTACTACGTCGCCCATTCGACCAGCCAGGCCGCGCGCGTCAGCGAAATCCGCGACACCTACCGGCTCGGGTCGCTGCTGCCGACCGACCGCGAGGTCGAGCACGCGCGCGGTTCGATCTCGGGCCACAACCGCACCCTGCTCGACACCGTTTCGATTGCGATCAAGGACGACCTGCTGCGGGTCAAGGAATCGCTCGACATCTTCCTGCGCGCGCAGACGCGCGACAGCGCCGACCTGCTCGGCCAGGTCGACCTGCTCGATCGCGTGCGTGACACGCTCGGCATGCTCGGGCTCGGCGTGCCGCGCCGGGTCGTCACCGAACAACGCGCGATCATCGAGGAGATCGCCAGCGGCCGGCGTCCGGCCGACGAAGGCACCCTGCTCGATGTCGCCGGCGCGCTGCTGTACGTCGAATCCTCGCTCGACGACCACATCGAGCGTCTCGGCGCGACGGCCGAAGAGGGTGCCGACGGCGCGCTCGAACTGCCGAAGGCCGAGGTCCGCAAGATCCTCGACGCGCTGATGCGCGAAGCCGCGGTCAACATCCAGCAGGCCAAGCACGATGTCATCGCGTTCATCGAATCGCCGTGGGACCACGCCCGCGTCGAACAGATTCCGCGCCTGCTCGAGGAAATCTCCGGTGCGCTGCGCATGCTCGACCTCGGTGCCGCCGCCGAACTGATGGGTGGCATCGTGCGCTTCGTCGAAGTCGAACTGCTGCGCCATCGGCGCGTGCCGACGACCGAGCAGATGGACCAGCTTGCCGACGCGCTCGCCTCGATCGAGTACTACCTCGAGGCCACGCGCGAGCAGCGCGGCGGCCGCGAAAGCATCCTCGACGTGACCCGCAGCAGCCTCGAATCGCTCGGTTACTGGCCATTGCCGGCCGACGACGACGGCGGCCCCGATGGTGGTGTTCCGCTCGAGATTCCGCCGCCGGCGCCGGCCGATGCCGAACTGCTTGCCGCCGCCGCACTCGCCTACGGTGGCCTCGACGAGACCGGATCCTCACCCGAGCCCGTGCCGGCCGCGACGCGCGCGGTCGACATCCCGTTCGAGCCCGCCCAGGATTCCGGTTCCGACTATCCGTCATGGAGCGAACCGCTGCCGGTCGAGAGCAGTGCCTCGCTGCGCGACGGACAAACCGATTCCGACGCCGGCATCGATTTCGGTGCGTTCGAGCTCGACGCGCCGGCGCCCGCGCCCGCGCAAACGGTCGCCGCGGACGAGCCGGCAACGCACGAACTCGACCGCGCGGTCGAGATCGTGCCCGGCGACGACGTGCTTGATCTGATCCTCGGGGAAATGCCTCCGCCGGCGACTCCGGCGCATGACCTCGATGGCCTGCGTCTGGCCGAGACGACCCACGACCGCGAAGACGCCGCCGTGGCGCCAACCGCCGATGCGGGCCCTGCCGACGCCGACGATCACGACTGGATCGAGATCGAGGAAGAAATCGAGGAAGAAGTCGACGCCATCGGCCCGGCGGCAACGCTCGGCGACACGAGTTTCCAGGCCAACGCCTCGGCCGACATCGACGACGAGATCCGTGACGTCTTCATCGAGGAAGTCCAGGAAGAAATCGAGAATCTCGAGCGTCAGCTTCCGCTGTGGATCGCCCGGAGCGACGATTTCGAACAGCTCAAGCCCGTGCGCCGGTCGTTCCACACGCTGAAAGGCTCCGGTCGCCTGGTCGGCGCGCTCGCGCTCGGCGAGTTCAGCTGGAAAGTCGAGAACATGCTGAATCGCGTGCTCGACAATTCGATCCAGCCCGGACCGCAGGTGCAGGCGCTCGCGCGCCACGCGATCGCGGCCCTGCCGGGCCTGCTCGCGGCCTTGCGCGGTGATGGGGCGCCGGATGCCGACATCGCCGGCATCATGGACACCGCGGACCGGCTCGCCAACGGCGAACTCGTCGACCTGCCGGCGCGGACGGCGACCACGCGACAGGTCGTCAAGCGCATCGTCAAGCGCCGGGTCGCCGTGCCGAAGCCGGCGGCGTCGCCGCTCGAGGAGGCCTATGCCTCCGCGACCGTGAGCGCGCTCGAAACCGATTCGACGCGCGCAACCGAGATCGTCGCCGGGCCGCTGCCGGGCCTCGACCCGGTGCTGTTCGACATCCTGAAGAGCGAAACGGCGATGCATCTCGCCGTGGTCGATGATTTCCTCGCCCAGGCGGCGAGCGAGCCGCTCGCCGTGTCCGAGCCGCTGCTGCGCGCCGTGCATACGCTGAGCGGTGCGATCGCGATGGTCGAGATCGGCCCGCTCTCGCATGTGCTCGCGCCGCTCGAAGGCTATCTCAAGCGTTCGCGCGCGCAGGCCACGGCGGTCGGCGCCGACGGACTCGGCGTGCTCGCCGAATCCGCTGCACTCGTGCGCGAAGTCATGCAGCGTCTCGACGCCGGTTCGAGCGACCTGCCCGACGCAGGCATGCTCGCCGGACGGATCAGCGCGATGCGCGACGAGCTCGACGAGCCCGCGCACGCGATCACGCTGTACCACGATGACGAAACCGGCGAATCCCCGTTCACGGCCCCCACCGAGGCCGACGACGCAGCGGTCGACGCCGACGAGCCGGTCACGGCGGCGATCGCCACCGACATCGGCTTCAGCGCCGACGAACTGGCCGAACTCGAAGCGGGCCTCGACGGAATCACTTTCGGTGACGCGCCGGCACCGACGGTCGAGGCGGATGCGGTCGAGGACCATGGGGATGCTTTCGACGGCGATCACATCGTTGCCGGTGGCGCGGACCTGGAGCCCGCGACGGATGCGATCACCGGGGAATCCGTCGCGATCGCATTCGACGACGAATCGCTCGTGCTCGAGGCGCCGACACCTGGCGACGCGGACGATCTCGATGCCTTGTTCGAAGCGGCGACCGCGTTCACCGACTTGCCGGACAAGTCGCGCAATGAATTCGTGACTGCCGAAACCGTCGCGGTCGATGCGGAAACGGCCCGGTCCGATGTCGAGGATGCGCCGGACGCTGCCGGCAACGATGAATCGACCGTTCCGGCCGCGCCGGCGGCGAGCGAAACGATCGCGGCGTTCGAACCGGTCGCATTCGCCTCGGAAGTCGTGTTGTCGTTCGACGAGGACACCGGGTCCGCCGACGGCGAGGATGCCGAGGAAGCAGTCGCCGACGCCGACGCCACACCGATCGAACACGTCGCGATCGACGCTGACGACGACCAGGGCCTGGCCGAAGCCGCCTCCGGGATCGAAGTCGCCGACGATGCGGGTGAGCTCGATGCGCTGCTCGACGATGCGCTGCCACCCTTGCGCGCGCTCGAGGACGTGCAGCCCGATGGCCGGCTCGAACTGCCCGAGATCGACGAGGACCTGCTCGACATCTTCGTCCTCGAAGGCAACGACATCCTCGATCATTCCGATTCGGTGATGGCGCAACTGCGGGAGTCGCCGCACGAGCGCGAACTCGTTGCCGGCCTCCAGCGCGACCTGCACACGCTCAAGGGCGGTGCCCGCATGGCGGGCATCAATCCGATCGGCGATCTGAGCCACGCGATGGAATCGTTGCTCGATGCCGTGTACGACGGGCACCGCAACATGGATCGCGCGGCGATCGAGGCGCTCGAGCGAGGATTCGACGGCCTGCATGGCCTCGTCCAGCGCGTGGCGCGGCGACAGGCGATCGCGATGCCGGAACAGGCGATCGCCCGATTCGAGAACCTCGTCGCGGGCGAGACCATTTCCGCGCCGGCCGGCGAGCCTGCCGCCGCGGACGGCGAAGGCGACGCGCACGCTGCGCGGCCGGCCGCGCGCCCGATGCCGACGTTCGACATCGAAGACGAGCCGCGTGCGCCGCAGGAAATGATCCGCGTGCGCTCGGAACTTCTCGACTCGCTGGTCAATTACGCCGGCGAGGTGTCGATCTATCGTTCACGCCTCGAACAGCAGATCTCGACATTCCGCTTCAACCTGATCGAGTTCGAACAGACGGTCAGCCGCCTGCGCGAGCAGCTGCGCAAGCTCGAGATCGAGACCGAAGCGCAGATCATCGCGCGCTACCAGCGCGAGCATCACGAAGGCACCGAGGCCGTGTTCGATCCGCTCGAACTCGACCGCTTCTCGCAGTTGCAGCAGTACTCGCGCGCACTCGGCGAGTCGGTCTCGGACCTGGTCTCGATCCAGGGCCTGCTCGACGACCTCACGCGCCAGTCGGAAACCTTGCTGCTGCAGCAGTCGCGGGTCAGCTCGGACCTGCAGGAAGGCCTCATGCGCACGCGCATGGTGCCGTTCGATTCGCTCGTGCCATCGTTGCGCCGTACCTTGCGCCAGGCGGCGCAGGAAACCGGCAAGCGGGCCCAGCTCAAGGTCGAGGGCGCGCAGGGCGAAATGGATCGCAACCTGCTCGAGCGCATGAAGGCCCCGTTCGAGCACATGCTGCGCAACGCGCTCGCGCACGGCATCGAATCGCCCGAACAGCGCCTGGCGGCCGAAAAGCCGCTCGACGGCACGGTCACGATCGCGGTCTCGCGCGAGTCGACCGAAGTGGTCCTGCGCATCACCGACGACGGCGCCGGCATGGACCGCGACGCGATCCGCGAGAAGGCGATCGCGCAGGGCCTGTTGAGCCCCGATGTGCAGCTTTCGGACCGCGACTTGTACGGCTTCATCATGGAGCCCGGATTCTCGACTGCCGAACAGATCACCCAGCTCGCCGGCCGCGGCGTCGGCATGGACGTCGTCCAGAGCGAGATCAAGCAGCTCGGTGGCTCGCTCGTCATCGATTCGAAGCCGGGCCAGGGTTCGACGTTCACGATCCGCCTGCCGTTCACGCTCGCGGTCACCCAGGCGATCCTCGTCAAGCTCGGCGATTCCGTCTACGCGGTGCCGATGTCATCGGTGCAGGGCGTCGTGCGCATTGCCCAGGATGACTACATCCGCCGCGTCACGAGCGGCAGTCCGACCTACGCGTATGCGGGCGAGGAATTCACGATCTACGAACTCTCGCAGTTGCTCGGTGTGCCGCAGGGCCGCGTGCTCGACGAGACCCAGTTGCCGCTGCTGATGACGCGCACCGGCGACCAGCGTGCGGCGGTGCGCATCGACGGCGTGGTCGGTTCGCGCGAGATCGTCGTCAAGTCGGTCGGTCCGCAGATCAGCTCGGTGCCCGGCATTTTCGGCGCGACGATCATGGGCGACGGCTCGGTCGTCATGATCCTCGACCTCGCCCCGCTCGTGCGCCGCGTCACCGCGCTGCGCGCGAGCGTCGCCGCCGGCGACACGGCGGCGACGATGCCGGACCTGACCCAGGTCGAACCGCTCGTCGAGGCACGCCGCAACCCGCTGATCATGGTCGTCGACGATTCGATCACGATGCGCAAGGTCACGACCCGCGTGCTCGAGCGCGCCGAGATGGAGGTCGTCACCGCGAAGGACGGCCTGGATGCGGTCGAGAAGCTGCAGGACAGCGTGCCCGACCTCATGCTGCTCGACATCGAGATGCCGCGCATGGACGGCTATGAACTGGCCACCTACATGCGCAACGACTCCCGTCTCAAGAAGGTGCCGATCATCATGGTCACCTCGCGCACCGGCGAGAAGCATCGCCAGCGTGCGCTCGAAATCGGCGTCGAACGCTACCTCGGCAAGCCGTACCAGGAAGCCGACCTGCTGCGCCAGGTCCAGGAAACCCTGAGGTCGCATCGTGCCGACGCCTGAAGTCCGCGTGCCGATCGCGCTGCTCTCGCAGACCGGCGAATCCAGTCGCCACCTGCGCGAGGCGCTGGCCGCTGCAGGCGCGCCGATCGTCTATGAAGTGCATGCCTCCCAGCTCGATCGCGATGCGCTCGAGCAGTCGGGCGCGCGCGTCGTCGTCGTCAACCTGGACGCCGATGTCGATGCCCATCTCGATGATGTCTACGCCCTGCTCGGTGACGACCGCTACAACGTGATCTTCAACGAGTCGCAGGTCTCGGCCCAGCTTTCGGGATGGGAGCAGGCGCGCTGGGCGCGCCATCTGGCGGCCAAGATCCTCGGCACGACGAGTGCCGATCCGCCACGGCCGGAAGGTGCCCAGCCGGTGCCGGCGCGCGCGCCGGTCGCCCGCGAAGCGGACCCGGTCGTGCCGCCCGTCGCGTCGGAGGTGCCGCCGGCACCGGCTGTCGAAACGGGAGTCGAACTGGCGCCGGCACCGTCGATGCCGGCCCCACCGACGCATGCCGCGCTTGATCTTTCCGAGTTCGATGCCCCGGCGCCGGCCGCAACCGCGTTCGATCCGGCCGCCGATTTCGGTGCGCTCGCGGGCGTGCCCGCGGACCCGGTGCAAACCGGTCGTGCCGACCCGGCGCCCGCGCTCGATCTTTCCGGATTCGACGTGCCCGCCGTGGACGAGCCGGTCGCGGCATCGCTCGACATGCCAGCGTCCGGCACCGGAACGTTCGCAGACGCACCCGCGCCCGCCGATGACGACGGTGGTGCACTCGGTTTCGGCGATCTCGACGATTTCGCCGGCAGTGACGGGTTCGACACGGATGCTTCCGCCGCCGTGGCGGTTGCCACCGATGGACAAGCGCTCGACGCCGGGCCCGACGACACCGGCTTCGACTTCGCCGACGTCTTCGCAGGCGATGCGCCAGCCGCGCCGATGGCGCCCGTCGCGGACCTCGATCCGGCCGGCCAGATCGCGGCCTCGGCCGAGGCGATCGAGCGGGCCTCGGAGCCGACTTCGCTGTCGGATCTCGAACTGCTCGATCTCGACTGGGCCGATGCACCGACGCCGCCCGAAACCGCCGAGGCCGAAGCGGTCGACGTGCCGCCACCACCGCCGGTCTCGCACACGGCATTCGCCTGGACGCTGTCCGACGTCGACGAAGACGGCGGCGAAGCCGATCCATCAGCGGTCGCCGACGTGCCGGCCTCGCCGAAGACGTTCGGGATCGAGACGATCCCGGCGAGTGAATTCCTGACCCCGGCCATCGAGGTGCCCGATGTCCCGACGCCGCCGCCGGCATCGGGCGGGCTGTCGCTCGAACTCGTGCCGCTCGAGGAAGCGGTAGCTCCGCAGGCACAAGCGGCCGCGATCGCGCCACGGGAAGCCTGGCTCGACACGAGCGCATTCGGCAGCGGGAACGTGGTCGTGCGCAAGGTCTGGGTGCTCGGCGCCTCGATCGGCGGTCCCGAGGCCGTGCGCGAATTCCTCGCCCGCATCCCGAAGGACTACCCGGCCCTGTTCCTGCTCGCCCAGCACATGGGCCCGGATTTCATGCAGTTGATGGCGCAGCAACTCGTGCGCACGACTGCCCTCACCGTGCGCACGCCGACCCACGGCGAGCGCGTTGCCCACGGCGACATTGTCGTCGTGCCGACCACGCACCGGCTTCGCGTCGATGCGCAGGGCGTCGTCACCCTCGAACCGCTCGGCGAGACCACGGCCGCGCACAGCCCATCGATCGACCAGGTCATCCGCGATGTCGCCGACCGCTTCGGCGACAAGGCCGGCGCGATCATCTTCTCGGGCATGGCCGAGGATGCCGCTGTCGGTTGCCGCTACCTCAGCGACAAGGGCGGCAAGGTCTTCGTGCAGGATCCGCAGACCTGCGTGATCAGTTCGATGGTCGACGGCGTGCTCGAGACCGGCATCGTCGGCTTCACCGGCTCGCCGCTCGAACTGGCCGATCGCGTGCTCGGCGAGCGCGTCAAGTTCGCCGCAACTTCCCAGGGACAATGACGATGGCCGAACTGCCGAGAGAAATCCGCGGGGTCATGATTCCGGTCACCGGTGGGCGCGTGTTGCTGCCGAATGCGACGGTCGCCGAAGTGATCACGTACACGATCCCGGAGCCGGTTCCCGGATCGCCGCCCTGGCTGCTCGGCCGGCTCGGCTGGCGCGGCTGGCGCCTGCCGCTGTTCTCGTTCCCGATGCTGGCTGGCCACGTCGGTGAGGAAAGCACGCGCAATGCGCGCGTGACCGTCCTCAAGTCGCTCGGCGGCGGCGGCAAGATGCCTTTCCTCGCGATGCTCGCCCAGGGCTTCCCGCGCCTGACGACGATCACCTCCGAATTGCTGATCACGACCGGCGACAATTCCGAACTCGGCCCGGGCGTGCATTCGGAAGTGCTCGTGCACGACGATCATGCGGTGATCCCCGACCTCGGCGCGATCGAGGAACTCGTCGCCCAGGCGCTTGCTTCCTGAGCGAAAGCGCGCAGCAACCGCACTCCGCGTCGGCCGCGGGACCTCCGCTTCAGATGTCGCCGTGGATCGCCTGCAGGGCCGCGATCGCGGCGAGCCCGGCCGTCTCCGTGCGCAGGATGCGCGGGCCGAGGCGAAGGCCGAGGAAGTCGACCTGGTCGAGAATCGCGAGATCCTGACCGGACAATCCGCCCTCGGGGCCGACCACGAGCGTCGCACTCGCGAACGCCGGCAATGAACGCGGTGAGACATCGCCCTGTGGATCGAGCGCGAGGCGCAGCCCGGCGCCGGCATCGAGCGCTGCGGCCCAGTGGGCCAGGCGCTGCGGTGCCTCGAGGATCGGCAGCGTCGTGCGCCCGCTTTGTTCGCAGGCTCCGGCGATGACCGCCTGCCAATGGGCAAGGCGACGGCCGGTACGCTCCGCATCGAGCTTCACCTCGGTACGCTCGCTGATGATCGGCACGATGCGGGTGATGCCGAGTTCGGTCGCCTTCTGCAGCACGAGATCCATTTTCTCGCCACGCGCGACGCCCTGGGCAAGGGTCAGCCGCAACGGGCTCTCGCGTCCGGCCGGCGTGCCGTCGTCGAGCACGTTCGCGCTGACCGCGCGCTTGGCGAGCTGGGCGATTTCCGCGCGGTACTCGCGTCCGTCGCCATTGAACAGGACGAGCGGATGCCCGCGCTCGAGGCGCAACACGCGCGCGAGATGCTCGCCGGCTTGTTCGGGCAGCGTGATCTCGCGACCTTTGGCGAGGGGTTCGAAAACGCAGATGCGGGGGACGCGCATGGGTCGGGAACGGCAGATGGGGAATGGGGTTCGCGGATCAGGGAAGCGGGAAGCCTTGATCCCGGATCTGCGACGACGAATCAAGGCTGGTCCGGTCACCGCACATCATGCACGGCCTTTTCGATGCCCTCGGCAGCCACCTCGACCATCAGGTCGATTTCCGCGGGCGTGATGCAGTAGGGCGGCATGAAATAGACGACGTCGCCGAGTGGGCGCAGGATCACGCCGCGCTCGAGCGCGTGGCGGTAGACGCGCAGGCCGCGCCGGTCGCCCCTCGCGAACGGTTGCCGCGTCGCCTTGTCACGCACGAGTTCGATCGCGGCGATCATGCCGGTCTGGCGCACGTCGGCGACATGCGCATGTCCGGCGAGCGGTGCAAGGCGCCGGGCGAGATGGGCGGCAAGCACGCGGTTGCGTTCGAGGACGGGTTCCTCGCGCAGGATCGCGAGTGTCTCGAGCGCGGCGCGGCAGGCCAGCGGATTGCCGGTGAAGCTGTGCGAATGCAGGAAGGCCTTGCCGGCCGCATGTTCGGCATAGAACGCCGCATACACGGGCGCCGTCGTCAGCACCGCCGACAGCGGCAACGTGCCGCCGGTCAGGCCTTTCGAGAGGCACACGAAGTCGGGCGTGATCGCGGCCTGCTCGCAGGCGAACAGGGTGCCGGTGCGGCCGAAGCCGACCGCGATCTCGTCGGCAATCAGGTGCACCCGGAATTCGTCGCAGAGCGCGCGCAGGCCGGCCAGATAGGCAGGATCGTGCATGCGCATGCCGCCTGCGCATTGCACGAGTGGCTCGACGATGACCGCGCAGGTTCGATCCGCATGCCGCTCGAGCAGGGCGCGCAGGTCGTCGAGCCGGCGCAGCGCGTGCTCGCGCGGCGATTCACCGTCGGCCCGCAGGTAGGCATCGGGCGAGGGCGCGAGGATCGGTTCGAGCAGCAGTGGGGCGTACGTCGTCCGATACAGCTCGACATCGGTGACCGACAGCGCACCGAGCGTCTCGCCGTGGTAGCCGCCGCGCAGCGCGATGAATTTCGTGCGTTCGCGATCGCCTTCGTTGCGCCAGAAATGGAAGCTCATCTTGAGCGCGACTTCGACCGCGCTCGAACCGTTGTCGGCATAGAACACGCGGACGAGCCCGGGCGGCGCGACGCGCACGAGTTCCTCGGCGAGCGCGACGGCCGGGGCGTGGGTCAGGCCGGCCAGCATGACGTGATCGAGGCGGTCGAGCTGGTCCTTGAGGGCGCCGACGATGCGCGGATGCCGGTGGCCGAGCACGTTCGTCCACCACGAACTGACCGCATCGAGCCAGCGCCGTCCGTCGTCGGCCTCCAGCCAGGCCCCTTCGGCGCGCGCGATCGGCAGCATCGGCAGCGACTCGTGGTCGTGCATCTGCGTGCACGGATGCCAGACGACGGCGAGGTCGCGTCGGGCGAGTTCGCGTGGGTCGGGGACATGGAACACGGCTTGCGGGGCGGTCGGCATGGCTTTGCTATGATCGGCGGCATTCCCTTGCACGCACAAGCCGCATGCGCATGAACAGGTCGGATCGAGTCGCGATTCCGGATCACCGAGCCCGGACATCGACCAACGCAAGCCGGTTTCCCCGCCTGCGGCGCGGATCGCCGATGCGCGCGAGCGGCGGGTTCACCCTGATCGAGATCCTCGTCGTCGTCGTCATCCTCGGCATTCTCGCCGCGATCGTCGTGCCGCGCGTCATGCAGCGGCCCGGCGAAGCGCGGGTCACGCGTGCGCAGCAGGACATCCAGGGTGTCGTCACCGCGCTCAACCTGTACAAGCTCGACAACTTCGTCTATCCGACCAGCGCCCAGGGCCTGCAGGCGCTGACCAGCAAGCCGTCCGGGCAACCCGAGGCGCCGAACTGGAAGGGGCCCTATCTCGATCGCCTGCCGAAGGATCCGTGGAACCAGCCGTACCAGTACGAACACCCGGGCCAGCACGGCGAGATCGACGTCTACAGTTACGGCGCCGATTCGCGGCCGGGCGGAGAAGGCGAAGCGGCCGACATCGGTAACTGGGGCGATTGACGGCGGAGGTCGCGCGATGCGGCATGCGGGCCCGCAAACCGTGACCGCGCGCAGTCGACGCCGCCGCGCCGGCCTCGCGCGATCCGGCATGCGCGAAACCCGGAGGCGCGCCGACCACGGCTTCAGCCTGATCGAGATCCTCGTCGTCCTCGCGATCGTCGGCGTGCTCGTGCTCGCGGTCAGCATCGGCATTGCCACGGCCGGTGGCGAACGCCAGCTTGCGCGCGAAGCCGAACGCCTGCAGGCCCTGGTCGGCCATGCCTGCGCGCGTGCCGAATTGAGCGGGCGCGAGATCGGCATCCGCGTCGATGCCGAGGGTTATGCGTTCACGACCCTCGGCCTCGACGGCTGGATGGCCGACGAACAACAAGGCGAACTGCGCCCGCGCCGCTGGGTGCGCGGACTCGCGGTCGAGATGCGGCGCGACGGCCACGCGCTGCGCATCGCCGAGGCCGGCAGCGGTGGCGGCGAGGGCGGGCCGCAGATCGTCTGTTTCTCGTCGGGCGAACTGTCGCCGTTCCTCGTGCGGCTCGCGCTCGGCGATGTCGGCGCGCGTTACGAGCTCCGCGGCCACGTCGATGGCCGCGTCGAACTTCAACGCATGCCGCTGCCATGAACGCGCGATGCCGCGGGTTCACCCTGCTCGAAGTGCTGATCGCACTCGTCGTCGTAGCGATCGCCCTGCTCGCCCTGACGCGCACGGCCGCCAGCCAGGTCGCCGCGTTCGACGGCTTGCGCGAGCGGACCCTGGCCGGCTGGGTCGCGGCCAACGTGCTCGCCGAGACGCGGCTGGCGACGCCGTTGCCGGCGACCGGGCGGCGCGACGGGCGCGTGCGTTTCGCCGACCGCGACTGGCGCTGGACGCTCGATGTGCAGGCCACCGCGAATGCCCGGATCCGCCGCATCGATGTCGCCGTGTTCGCCGGCGAGGCGACCGTGCCGAGCGCGAGCCTGAGCGGCTTCGGCAGTCCGCAACCATGAGGGCCGCGATCAGGCCGGCGCGCGGCTTCTCGCTCGTCGAAATCCTGGTCGCCCTCGTCGTGTTCGCGGCGATGGCGGCGATCAGCTGGGGCGCGCTGGGCCAGATCGCGCGCGCGCGTGGCGCGCTCGCCGTGCAGCAGGACCGCTTCGGCGACATCGTCCGCGTGGTCGGCGAACTCGAGCGCGACCTGCGCCAGGCGATCTCGCGGCCGCTGCGCGGCAACCACGGCGAAACGTTGCCGGCCCTCCGCGGCAGCAGCGAGCAGCTCGAGCTGAGTCGGGTCGGATTCGCCAACCCGCGGGCCGAACCGCGCAGCAACATCGAACGCGTGGCCTGGATGCGTGATGGCGAAACGCTCGAACGGCAGCGCTGGCGCGTGCTCGATCGCGCTGCGAACAGCATGCCCGAAGCGCGCGTCGCGCTCGATCGCGCGCGCGGCCTGCGTTTTCGCTATCTCGACCGGGAAGGTACCTGGAGCGAGACCTGGCCGCCACGCGACGAGCGCCCCGACGTGCTCCCGCGCGCGGTCGAATGGCGGCTCACGCTCGAGGACTTCGGGGAATTGCGCCGGATCGTCGCCTTGCCCGCGACGATGCCCGAACGCGCGGCCGGCGCCGGCAGCGATGGCGCGATCGGGGTACCCCCGATCACGCTGCCCGGCGTCGGAGGCCGATGATGCGCGCCCCGCGTCGCCAGCGCGGTGTCGCCCTGCTGATCGCCTTGCTCGCGGTCGCGCTCGCCGTGATCCTGATTGCGGCCTTGCTCGACAGCGGCGAACTCGCATTCGCGCGCACGCGCAATGCCTTGCGCGCGACCCAGGCTGTCGCCTATGCCGACGGTCTCGAAGGCTATGCGGCCGAGGTATTGATGAAGGACCTCGACGCCGACGGCGCGCTCGATACCCACGGCGACATCTGGACCCTGCCGCTGCCGCCGCAGGACGTGCCGGGCGGCCGCATCAGCGCGCAGATGCGCGAACTCAACGGCTGCTTCAACCTCAACAATCTCGTTTCGCCGGTGGCCGGCGAGGCCGCGCAATGGCGCCAGCGCCTGCGCAACCTGCTGGTCGCGCTCGAACTGGATCCCGCGCTCGGCGGCGCGATCGTCGACTGGCTCGATGCGGACGCCAATATCGATGCCGATGGCGGCGCCGAGGACGCCGCCTACCTCAGCCAGGCCGTTGCCTATCGCACGGCGAACCGCCGCTTCGCGCACGCGTCGGAACTGCGCCTCGTGCGCGGCATCGATGGCGAGGCCTGGCAGCGGCTGGCCGGACATGTCTGCGCCTTGCCGCCCGGCAGCCGGCTCAACCTCAACACGGCGACGACGCCGGTCCTCATGAGCCTCGACTCGCGCATCACGGCGACGCTCGCCGAACGCATCCGCCAGGACGGCCAGGCGCGCTGGAACGATGTCGATGCAGCGCTGCGCGAGCTCGAGCTGCAGGGCATCCGCATCGCGAATCGCGGCGGACTCGGGGTTGCCAGCCAGTATTTCCTCGCCCGCGGCGACATCGTCCTCGACCGCGTGCCGTTCTCGTTCGCAAGCCTGCTCGAACGGAACATCGGCGGCGTCGACGGTGGCGTGCGCGTGCTGATGCGAACGCGTGGCGCCGAGGATTCGAGCCGGTGGCTCACCGAAGCCGATCGGAGCGCCGCGCCGCGCTGATCGGATTCGACCGGCTCCTGTGGGTACCGTCGCATGATCCAGTAATGGACAATGCAGACAATGTCGGCGGTCGGGGCACGATGGAGCGCGTTGGCCGCCGCATTCCGCGCGCGCGCTTCGGGCCGGGTCCGCGCGTGCATGGCCGCCACCCGGCCGCGGCGCTCACGCTCAGGTCCCGGCTCGACCCCGCCCAGCGGTGTCGTACTTCCCGCCGCCTCGCGAAACGCGCGCGCGGCGCCGCTCGATGCGTCACGGAAATTTCCTTGACAGCCCCGGCGGTGCGGCATAAGGTGGGTTTCGGTGGTTTTTAGTGGTGTCCGGTGTCATGTTTCAGGGCGAGACCGCGGTCACGATCGACGACAAGGGCAGGGTCGGCATCCCGACCGCCCATCGCGAAACCGTGTCGAAGCTCGGCGGCAACCGGCTCGTCGTCACCTACAACCCGTTCGAGCATGGCTGCCTGTGGGTGTTTCCGCAAAAGGAATGGGAGCAGGTGCGCGACGGCGTCAATGCGCTCGGCAAGGCCAAGACCGTCCATCGCGACCTGCAGATGAAGCTGGTCGGCGCGGCGGCACACGTCGAGCCGGACGGCAACGGACGCATCCAGTTGCCGGCGAGCCAGCGCAGCGCGGCCGGAATCGAGAAGAAGGCGGTACTCCTCGGCATGGGCAACAAGCTCGAGCTGTGGAGCGAACAGGCGCACCTCGCGAAGATCCGCGAAACGATCCGCGAGGAGCACATCACGGAGGAAATGCTCGATCTCCGCTTCTGACGCCAGTCGGGATGCAGTCATGGCGACAACGTACTCGCACGCGCCGGTCATGCTCGCCGAAGTCGTCGAAGCGCTGCAGGTTCATGCCGACGGAGTCTATCTCGACGGCACGTTCGGACGCGGTGGCCACGCGGCCGAGGTGCTGGCGAGGCTCGGCGCGAACGGACGTCTGCTGCTGATGGACCGCGATCCGGAGGCGATCGCGCAGGCGAGGGAAGGGTTCGGCAAGGACCCGCGGGTGCGCATCCGGCATGCCAGTTTCGCGGAACTCGCGGAATGGCCGGAAACCGCGCAAGGCCTGGATGGCGTGTTCCTTGACCTCGGCGTTTCCTCGCCGCAACTCGACGACGCGAGTCGCGGCTTCAGTTTCCAGGGCGATGGTCCGCTCGACATGCGCATGGACCCCGGCTCCGGAGCGAGCGCCGCCGAATGGCTGGCCGCTGCGACGGAAGTCGAGATCGCCGACGTGCTCTGGCGCTACGGCGAGGAGCGCCTGAGCCGGCGCATCGCCAAGGCGATCGTCGAGCAGCGCGCCATCCAGCCGCTGCAACGCACGACCGAACTGGCCGCGCTGGTCGCGCGCACGATCGGTCACCGCGAGCGCCACAAGCATCCGGCGACGCGCACGTTCCAGGCATTGCGCATTCACCTCAACGATGAACTCGGCTCGCTCGAACAAGGTTTGCAGGCAGCGCTCGACCGGCTCAAGCCCGGCGGGCGCCTGGTCGTGATCAGCTTCCATTCGCTGGAGGATCGTGTGGTCAAGCGCTTCATCCGCGGGCAGGACGCGCAACTCGCGAACCGGCGCAACCTGCCGCCGCTCGAGGTGCCGCCGTCGCCGCTGGCCGCGATCGCCAAGCGGTTCCCGGGCGAAGCCGAGCTCGCGGCGAACCCGCGCTCGCGAAGCGCGGTGCTGCGCGTGGCGGAGAAGCGTTCGTGATGCGCCTCGTCGCCATGCTCGTGCTGGTCGCGGCGGTGATCGCCAGCTCGATCGGGGTCGTGTATGCGCGCCACGAGAGCCGCCGCCACTTCATCGAGCTCGACCGGCTGACGAACGAACGCGACAACCTCAATTTCGAGTTCGGGCGCCTGCAACTCGAGCAGGCGACCTGGGCCGAGAACAATCGAATAGAACAGATCGCCCGCGGGCGGCTCGGCATGGTCTCGCCGGGGTCCGCGGAGCTGGTCGTGACCCGACGTTGAACCGGCAGTGAGGGGGAAACTCACAGTCATGAACGGAAGCCTGCCCGCGAGGACAGCATCCGCTCGCACCGCCCCGTGCGGTGGCCGAATCGCCTGCGCCGATGCGCAGGCGTTCGCGCGCGCGCGCCTGCCTCGGCAGCGGTGGCCGGCATGAAGCGCGGCAAGCCGGCCAACGTGCGTGCGCGCCTGTACACCGTGCTGATGGTCCTCGTGCTCGCCTCGACCGCACTCGTCGTGCGTGCGGTCGACCTGCAGGTCGTACGCAAGGAGTTCTACCAGGACCAGGGCGATGCGCGGTACCTGCGCGACATCCCGATCGCGGTGTCGCGCGGCACGATCTTCGACCGCAACGGCGAACCGCTCGCGGTGTCGACGCCGGTCGAGTCGATCTGGGGCAACCCGCAGGAGCTGCTCGCCAATCCCGACCAGTTGCCGATCCTCGCGCGCGCACTCGGGGTGACCACCGACGCCCTGACCGAGCGCCTCGTCCAGCGCCGCGACAAGGAGTTCCTCTACCTCAAGCGACCGGTCGATCCCGATGCGGCGAAGGACATCCTCGCCCTCGAAATCCCTGGCGTGGCGAGCGAGCGCGCGTTCCGTCGCTACTACCCGAGCGGCGAGATCCTCGCCCACACGCTCGGCTTCACGAACATCGACGATCGTGGCCAGGAAGGCCTCGAACTCGCGTTCGACGACTGGCTGGCCGGCAAGCCCGGGGTCAAGCGCGTGATCCGCGACCGCCTCGGTCACATCGTCGAGAACGTCGAGCTGCTGCGCGAGGCCCAGCCGGGGCGCGACCTCACGCTGTCGATCGACCGCCGCATCCAGTACGCCGCCTATCGCGAACTGAAGGCGGCGATCCTCGAGCACAGGGCATCGTCGGGCTCGATGGTGATCCTCGATGTCAGCAATGGTGAAGTGCTGGCGATGGTCAACCAGCCGTCGTTCAACCCGAACTCGCGCGCGAACAGCGAGCCGGCGTTCCGCCGCAACCGCGGGGTGACCGACGTCGTCGAGCCCGGTTCGACGATGAAGCCGTTCACGATCGTCGCCGCGCTCGAAAGCGGGCGCTGGAAGCCGACCACGCCGATCGACACGACGCCGGGACGCATGCAGCTCGCGGGCGGCTACACGGTCGGCGACATCCGCAATTTCGGCATGCTCGACGTGACCCGCGTCATCACGAAATCGAGCAACGTCGGCGCCGCCAAGATGGCGATGTCGATGAGCGCGGACCACATGTTCGACGTGTTCAACCGCTTCGGCTTCGGCGAGGTCAGCGGTTGCGGATTCCCCGGCGAGTCGCCGGGCTTCCTTCCGATCGCGAAAGCCTGGGGCCCGACCGAGAAGGCGACGATCTCGTACGGCTACGGCCTCAGCGTGACCCCAATGCAACTTGCCCAGGCCTACGCGGCGCTGGCCAATCGCGGCCGCCTGCGCCAGCCCGGCTTCGTCAAGGGCGCGGTCAATCCCGACAGTGCCGTGATCGATCCGCAGATCGCCGAATCGGTGATCGCGATGCTCGAAACCGTGGTCGGCCCCGAAGGCGGCGGGCTGCGCGCGGCCGTGCCGAACTACCGGGTCGCCGGCAAGACCGGCACCTCGCGCCGCGCGGTCGGCGGCGGCTACGAGAAGCGCTATGTCTCGCTGTTCGCGGGCATGGTGCCGGCGAGCAATCCGCGCCTCGTTGGCGTCGTCGTCATCCACGATCCGGGTGGCGGCGCCGGCGGCGCGTACTTCGGCGGCCTCATTTCGGCACCGGTGTTCAGCAAGGTCATGAACGACGCGATGCGCCTGCTCGATGTCGCGCCCGACAACGTCCAGCGCTGGTACGTCGGCTCGCCCGACATGGGCCACGCGCTCGGCGCGATGAGTACGCGACCCGACTATCCGGCCGATCAGCCGAACTATGAAGAGGCGGTGCCATGAGCGCCGCGATGCGCCTGCGCGACCTGCTCGCCGGCGATGATGTCGC
This sequence comes from uncultured Dokdonella sp., assembly GCA_964587775.1. Taxonomy (GTDB): domain Bacteria; phylum Pseudomonadota; class Gammaproteobacteria; order Xanthomonadales; family Rhodanobacteraceae; genus Dokdonella. Next base: position 190,613 of record CAZPLY010000001.1, on the reverse strand, counting down.
CGGCGCGGCCGGCGACATCATCGTGCGCGGCCTCGACCTCGATTCGCGCAGCGTGCGTGAAGGTGATGCATTCGTTGCCCTGCGCGGCACGCGCGCGCACGGCATCAGCTTCGCGCCTGCCGCGGCCGCGCGCGGTGCCGTCGTCGTGCTCGCCGAAGCGCCGCCGCCGGCACCGGCAGCGGCTGCCCCGGAACTTCCGACCGTCTGGATCGGCGACCTGCGCGCACGCCTCGGCGTGCTCGCGGCCCGGTTCCACGGCGACCCTTCGCAGGCCCTGTGCATCAGCGGAGTGACCGGCACGAACGGCAAGACCTCGACCGTCCAGCTGCTTGCCCAGGCCCTCGATCACCTCGGTCGGCGCACGGCGACGATCGGTACGCTCGGCGCCGGCTTGCGCGACGCATTCCGTGCCGGCGAACGCACGACTCCCGATGCGATCAGCGTGCAGCGCCTGCTGGCCGGATTCCGCGATGCCGGCGCGAGCGATGTCGCGATGGAAGTGTCCTCGCATGCGCTCGAGCAGGGCCGTGTCAACGGCGTGCAGTTCCGGCTCGCGGTCTTCACGAACCTGACCCGCGATCACCTCGACTACCACGGCACGATGCAGGCCTACGCATCGGCGAAGCGTCGCCTGTTCGGCTTCCCGGGCCTCGCCGCGGCGATCATCAATCGCGACGATGCATTCGGGCGCGAGTTGCACGCGGAGCTTGCCGGCGTCGTACGCCGCCTCGCCTTCGCGATCGATGACGCCGACGCCGACGTGCGCGCGAGCACGATCGAGACGCACGCGGGTGGCCTGCGCTTCGTGCTGCATGCCCCGGGCGGCCGGGCGACGGTCGAATCGGGCCTGCTCGGCCGCTTCAATGTCTCGAACCTGCTCGCCGTCGCCGCGTGCCTCGTCGCCCTCGAGGTCGATTTCGCGCGCATCGTCGAAGCACTCGGCGTGCTCCAGCCGGTCCCCGGGCGAATGAACCGGGTCGCCGCCGGGGCCGATGCTCCTCTCGTCGTGGTCGACTATGCGCACACGCCCGATGCACTCGAACAGGCCCTCGCGAGCCTGCGCGCGCATTGCACGGGTGACCTCGTCTGCGTGTTCGGCTGTGGTGGCGAACGCGATGTCGGCAAGCGCCCGCAGATGGCTGCGATTGCCGAGCGCCTGGCCGATCGCGTCATCGTCACCGACGACAACCCGCGCGGCGAGGATGGAGATGCAATCGTCGCCGACATCATCGGCGGGTTCGAACGCGCACAGGCCGTGCGCATCGAGCGCGACCGCGCGCGCGCGATCGCGGCCGCGATCGGTGGCGCGGGCGCCGACGATGTCGTCCTGATCGCAGGCAAGGGCCACGAGCCGTACCAGGAGATCGCCGGTGTCCTGCACGACTTCGACGATGCGCGCGTCGCGCGCGCCGCGCTCGGGCAACAGCCATGCTGAGCTTCGATCTCGCCGACGTCGTGCGCTGGTGCAGCGGCCGCCTGCTCGGCGCGAACGTGCGCATCGATGCGGTGTCGACCGACACGCGCACGCTCACGGCCGGCGCACTGTTCGTCGCCCTGCGCGGCGAACTGCATGACGCGCACGCGTTCGCCGCGACCGCCCGCGCGAATGGAGCGGCTGCCTTGCTCGTCGAACGCGAACTGGCCGTCGACCTTCCGCAGGTCATCGTCGCTGACACCCTGGTCGCGCTCGGCGAGCTCGCGCATGGCGTGCGCATGCGCCATGACGTGCGCGTGGTCGGCATCACCGGATCGAACGGCAAGACGACGGTGAAGTCGCTGCTCGCCGCGATCCTCGCCCGGCACGGCCGCACGCACGCCAGCAGTGGCAGCTTCAACAACGAGGTGGGCCTGCCGCTGACCCTGCTCGCGATGCCGGCCGATTGCCAGTATGCCGTGCTCGAGATGGGTGCCGGCAAGCCCGGCGACATCGACTACCTCGTCCGCATCGCCCGACCCGGCGTCGGCCTCGTCAACAACGTGGCGCCCGCGCATCTCGAGCGCATGCATGACCTCGACACGATCGCGGCGACCAAGGGCGCGCTGTATGCGGGCTTGCCGGCCGACGGCATCGCCGTGATCAATGCCGACGATGCCTATGCGGAATACTTTGCCGACCTCGCAGGCACGCGCCGGATCGTCCGTTTCGGTTTCGCCGAACGCTGCGAGATCGGCGCGCGCTTCGCCGACGCGCAGCAGGGCCGGCGTTTCACCCTCGTCACACCGGCCGGCGAGTGCGCGGTCGAACTCGCATTGCCGGGCCTGCACAACATCGGCAATGCGCTCGCCGCCAGCGCGCTCGCGTTCGCGCTCGATGTGCCGCTGGCGACGATCAAGGCCGGCCTCGAGGCGGCCGTGCCAGTGCCCGGGCGCCACGTGCGCTTCACCCTGGCTAGTGGCGCGGTCCTCATCGACGACAGCTACAACGCCAATCCGGGCTCGTTCGCGGCCGCGATCGCGACGCTCGCGGCCGAAACGGGCACGCGCGTCCTCGTCGTCGGCGACATGCTCGAACTCGGTGCCGACAGCGAGCGCCTGCATGCCGAGCTCGGTGCGCAGGCGCGCCGCAGCGGCATCGAACGCCTGCACGCGGTCGGTGCGCTGAGCCGCGCCGCGGTCGCCGCGTTTGGCGCCGGTGCGACCCAGCATGCCGACCAGGACAGCCTCGTCAGCGCGCTCGAAGCCGAGCTGCACGCCGGCGTGATCGCGCTCGTCAAGGGCTCGCACGGTTCGAAGATGGACCGCGTCGTGCGCGCCCTGCATGGTCCCGCCGCCAACGGAGGTCGCCATGCTGCTTGAACTGGCCGACCTCCTAAAGACCTGGTACAGCGGATTCCACCTGTTCCAGTACCTGACCTTCCGCGCGATCATGAGCACGCTGACTGCGCTCGCGGTCTCGCTGCTGGTCGGTCCGGCCGTGATCCGCAAGCTTGCCGACCTCAAGGCCGGCCAGGTCGTGCGCAGCGACGGCCCGCAGACGCATCTCATCAAGGCCGGCACGCCGACGATGGGCGGCACCCTGATCCTGCTTGCGATCCTCGTCGCGACCCTGCTCTGGATGGATCTGTCGAGTCGCTACGTGTGGATGGTGCTCGGCGTGGCGATGGCGTTCGGCGCGATCGGCTTCTACGACGACTACAAGAAGCTCGTCCTGCGCGACAGCCGCGGATTGCCGGCGCGCTGGAAGTACTTCTGGCAATCGGTGTTCGGTCTCGCGGTCGCGATCGGCCTCTACCTGACCGCCGACACGCCGGCCGAGACCGCCCTGTACGTGCCGGTGTTCAAGACCGTGGCGGTGCCCCTCGGCATCGCCTTCGTTCCACTCGCCTACTTCATGATCGTCGGCTTCTCGAATGCAGTGAACCTGACCGACGGACTCGACGGTCTCGCGATCATGCCGAGCGTGCTCGTGGTCACCGCGCTCGGCGCGTTCGCCTATCTGGCCGGAAACGCGGTGTTCTCGAGTTACCTGCAGATCCCGTCGATTCCCGGTGCCGGTGAACTGGCGATCTTCTGCGGCGCGATGGCCGGCGCCGGGCTCGGCTTCCTCTGGTTCAACACGTATCCGGCCCAGGTGTTCATGGGTGACATCGGCGCGCTCGCGATGGGCGCCGCACTCGGCACGATCGCGGTCATCGTGCGCCAGGAAATCGTGCTCGTGATCATGGGCGGATTGTTCGTCATGGAGACCGTGTCGGTGATGCTCCAGGTCGCGAGCTTCAAGCTGACCGGCCGGCGCATCTTCCGGATGGCCCCGATCCACCACCACTTCGAGCTCAAGGGCTGGCCGGAACCGCGCGTGATCGTGCGCTTCTGGATCATCAGCGTCGTGCTCGTGCTGGTCGGTCTCGCCACGTTGAAGGTGCGCTGATGTTCGGCATGACGAGCACCGGCCAGGCCACCCGCCGCAGCGCCCCGCAGGGCCGCTACGACACCGGCATCATCGTTGCCGCGATCGCGCTGGCGAGCCTCGGCACGATCATGGTGGCGTCGAGTTCGATCTCGGTTGCCGACAACCAGCAGGTCGGGCCATTCCACTACCTGATCCGCCATCTGGTCTTCCTCGCCTCCGGCTGCGTCCTCGCGGTCGCCGCCGCGCGCATCGAACTCGCCACGGTCGAGAAATACGCCTCGGCCCTGCTCGTGGTCGGGATCGTCCTGCTCATGCTCGTTTTCATTCCCGGCATCGGCATGCGCGTCAACGGCGCCCAACGCTGGCTCAACTTCGGCATCTCGGGCTTCCAGCCGGTCGAGGCGGTCAAGCTGATCCTGATCGCCTATCTGGCCAGCTACCTCGTGCGTCACCGCGACAGCGTGCACGCGAGCATGATCGGCGTCATCAAGCCGATCGGCATCGCCTTCCTCGTCGTCGGCCTGCTGCTCATGCAACCCGACTTCGGCAGCGCGATGCTGCTGATGGCGGTCGCCCTCGGCATGATCTGGCTTGGCGGCGCGCGCCTGCGCAACCTTGCCGTGCTCAGCGCGCTGGCCACGCCGGCGATCGCCTGGGCGGCGATCTACGAGGAATACCGCTTCAAGCGCCTGAAGACCTTCCTCGATCCGTGGGCCGATCCGTTCAACGACGGCTTCCAGCTGACCCAGGCGCTGATTGCGATCGGGCGCGGCGAATGGTTCGGGGTCGGCCTCGGCGCGAGCGTGCAGAAACTGTTCTACCTGCCCGAGGCGCACACCGATTTCATCCTCGCCGTGATCGCCGAGGAACTCGGCTTCGCCGGCATCCTGCTCGTCCTCGGCCTGTTCGCGTGGCTGGTCGGTCGCGGCTTCAGCATCGGCCTTCGCGCAGTCGAATGCGGGCAGCGCTTCGCCGGCTATTGCGCGTTCGGGGTGTCCCTGATGATCGCCGTGCAGGCCCTCGTCTCGATCGGGGTGAACCTCGGCGTGCTGCCGACCAAGGGCCTGACCCTGCCGCTCATCAGTTCGGGTGGCTCGAGCGTGCTGATGACTTGCCTCGCGATCGGCGTGCTCGCGCGGGCGAGCTACGAGCTGTCGCGCGCCGAGCAGGCCGCGGCCCAGGCCGTGCACGCCGACTCCGCGGCGGTGCTGCCATGAGCGGGCCCGTGATGATCATGGCCGGCGGCACCGGCGGACACATTTTCCCGGGCATCGCGGTCGCCCGCGAGTTGCGCGCGCGCGGCGTACCGGTGGTCTGGCTCGGTGGCACGCGCGGACTCGAGACGAGCCTCGTGCCGCGCGCCGGCATCGACCTCGAATCGATCGAGTTCGCCGGGGTGCGCGGCAAGGGCTTCGCGACGCTCGCGCTCGCGCCGTTTCGCCTCGTCCGCGCGGTGGTCGCCGCATACGCGATCATCCGCCGCATCAAGCCGCGCTGCGTGCTTTCGCTGGGCGGCTATGCCGCTGCGCCGGGTGGCATCGCCGCGCGCCTCGCCGGCGTACCGCTCGTCGTCCACGAGCAGAACAGCGTCGCCGGTGTCACGAACCGCCTGCTCGCCCGCTTCGCGCGCCGCGTCCTGTGCGGGTTCGCCGACGCGCTGCCCGATGCCGAGTGGGTCGGCAATCCGGTCCGCGCCGAGATCGCCGCGCTGCCGACGCCGCGCGAACGCGGGGTCAACCACGAAGGCGTCCTGCGCGTGCTCGTGCTCGGCGGCAGCCAGGGCGCGCAAAGCCTCAATACCGTCTTGCCGCAGGTCTTCCAGCGCCGTGGCCACGGGCTGCGCATGGCGATCCGCCACCAATGCGGCGAACGCCATCTCGAGAAGACCCGCAGCATCTACGCCGCCGCCAACCTCACCGCAACGGTCGAACCGTTCATCGACGACATGGCGGGCGCGTTCGCGAACACCGACCTCGTCATCTGCCGCGCCGGCGCGCTGACCCTCGCCGAACTCTGCGCGGCCGGGGTTGCCTCGATCCTCGTGCCGTTCCCGGCAGCCGTCGACGATCACCAGACGCGAAATGCCGAAGTGCTCGTCGAAGCCGGCGCGGCGCGCCTCGTCAGCGAGGGCGGCGACTTCATCCGCCACCTCGGTGCCGAACTCGACGAGATAGCCCACGAACGCTTCAGCCTGCTCGGCATGGCGACCGCAGCACGCTCGCTCGCGCGCCCGCAGGCGACCGCGCGGATCGCCGACGTTTGCGTCGAGGTGGGCACATGACCCCGCAACGCGTCCGTCAGCATGGCGACATCATGCAGGACTTCCGCCGCGTGCATTTCGTCGGCATCGGCGGAGTCGGCATGAGCGGGATCGCGGAAGTGCTGCACAACCTCGGCTATTCGGTGTCGGGGTCGGACCGCGCCGAGTCGCCGACGACGCGCCGGCTCGCCGGGCTCGGCATCAGCGTGTGCGCCGGTCACGCCGAGGAGCACGTCGGCGATGCCGACGTGCTCGTCACCTCGAGCGCGATCCGCAGCGACAATCCTGAATTGCTGGCCGCCCGCAGCCGTCGCATCCCGATCGTCCCGCGTGCCGAGATGCTCGGTGAGCTGATGCGTTTCCGGCGCGGCATCGCGGTCGCCGGCACCCACGGCAAGACGACGACGACGAGCCTGACCGCGAGCGTGCTGGCCGAAGCCGGCCTCGATCCGACCTTCGTCATCGGCGGCCAGCTGACCGCGGCGGGCGCGAACGCGCGACTCGGCACCGGCGATTACCTCGTTGCCGAAGCCGACGAATCGGACGGCTCCTTCCTCATGCTCTCGCCGATGATCGCGATCGTCACCAACATCGACGCCGATCACCTCGAGAACTACGACGGCGATTTCGAACGCGTCAAGCAGGCCTTCGAGGGCTTCCTGCACCGGCTGCCGTTCTACGGCGTGGCCGTGCTCTGCATCGACGATCCGGAAGTCGCCGCACTGGCCGAGGCGACCCCGCGGCGCACCCTGACCTACGGCATCGACCAGCCGGCCGACATCCGCGCGAGCGAGGTTCGCCAACAGGGCGCGCGCATGCATTTCCAGCTGCACCTGCCCGATGCCGAGGCGCCGCTCGCGATCACGCTGAACCTGCCGGGGCGCCACAACGTGCTCAACGCGCTCGCCGCCTGCGCGGTCGGCTGGCAGCTCGGCGTGCCGGCCGCCGCGCTCGTCGCCGCGCTCGGCACGTTCCAGGGTGTCGGCCGCCGCTTCACGCTGCGCGGCGAGCTCGCACTCGACACCGGCAGCGCCTTGCTCGTCGACGACTACGGCCACCATCCGAGCGAACTCGCCGCGGTGTTTGCCGCGGCGCGCGGCGGCTGGCCGCAGCGGCGCCTCGTCGTCGCATTCCAGCCGCATCGCTATTCGCGCACGCGCGACCTTCTCGACGACTTCGCGCGCGTGCTCGCCGATGTCGACGTCCTCGTCTTGACCGAGGTCTATCCGGCCGGCGAGGCGCCGATCCCGAACGCCGACGGCCGTGCCCTCGCGCGTGCAGTGCGTGCGCGCGGCAAGGTCGATCCGGTCCTCGTCGAACATCCGCGCGAACTGCGCGCGACCTTGCCGACCCTGCTCGCAGACGGTGACCTGCTGATGCTGCTCGGCGCCGGCGACATCGGCGCCACCGCGACCGAGCTCGCCGCCTCGGGTCGACTGACCTCGAAGGGAGCCGCCTGATGTCCGCCCGTCCGTCCGAATCCCGCCGGCCGGTTCCCGCGCCGCGCGTCAGCGACGCGAAGGCCTTCGGTCGCGTCGCAGTCGTGCTCGGCGGAACCTCGGCCGAGCGCGAGGTTTCGCTCGACTCGGGACGCAACGTGCTCGAAGCGTTGCGCGCGCGCGGCGTCGATGCGCATCCGGTCGACGGCATTCCAGCCTTGCTCGACGCGCTGCGCGCGGGCCACTACGCGCGCGTGTTCAACATCCTGCACGGGCGCGGTGGCGAGGACGGCATGCTGCAGGGCGCGCTCGACGCGTTGCGCGTGCCGTACACGGGCAGTGGCGTGCTCGGCTCGGCGCTCGCGATGGACAAGGTGCGCACGAAGCAGGTCTGGCAGGCGCTCGGCCTGTCGACACCGCGTTACGCGGCCTGGCGCGGCGGTGACGACCTCGAGGCGGTGATCGCAACGGTCGGCTATCCCGCGATCGTCAAGCCGGCGCACGAGGGTTCGAGCGTCGGCATCACGCGCGTGTTCGCGCCGGCCGACCTGCCGGCCGCGATCGAGCTGGCCACGCGCCACGACGGCGAACTGCTGATCGAACAGCTCATCGAGGGAGATGAACTGACGGTCGGCATCCTCGATCGCGTGGCCTTGCCCTCGATCCGGATCGTTCCGAAGGGCGCGTTCTACGACTACCACGCCAAGTACGTGGCCGAGGACACGCAGTACCTGTGTCCCGGACTCGAAGGTGCCGCCGAGGCCTCGATCCGCGCCCTGTCGCTCGCCGCGTTCGATGCGGTCGGCTGCACGGGTTGGGGTCGCGTTGATGTGATGCGCAACCGCGCCGGCACGGATTTCCTGCTCGAGGTCAACACGACGCCGGGCATGACCAGCCATTCGCTCGTGCCGAAGGCGGCGCGCGCGACCGGCATCGAGTTCGAGGAATTGTGCTGGCGCATCCTCGAGACGAGTTTCGCGCGCGAGCCGCACGCATGAACGCGCTGACCCTCAAGCTGCTCGCCTGGGGCATCGCGCTGACCCTCGTCGCGCTCCCGTTCATCGGCGTGCTGAACGGCTGGTTCGCAGCCGCGCGCTGGCCGGTGCGCCAGATCGAATTGCGTGCCGAGTACGCGCACGTCAGTGCCGAACAGATCCGCGCGACCGTGCACAACCACCTGCTCGACGGATTCTTCGCGGTCGATCTCGGTGATGTGCAGAAGGCCGTTGCGGAACTGCCGTGGGTCGAGCGCGTCGAAGCCCGCAAGCGCTGGCCCGACACGCTGCAGCTGACGGTCTTCGAGCGCCAGCCGTATGCGCGCTGGGGCGCCGATCGCCTGATCAGCCGCAGCGGCGACATCTTCGCCGTGCCGGGCGCCGAATCGATGCAGGGCCTCGCTCAGTTGTCGGGGCCGGACGAGCGCCTCGCCGAGGTGCTCGCGTTCCATGCCGGATGCCTGCGCGAGTTCGCCGGCAGCGGCCTCGCCCTGCGTGCGGTCGACCTCAGCGCGCGCGGAAGCTGGCGGCTGACCCTGGCCAGCGGCGCCCTCGTCGAAATCGGCCGCGTCGATGCGAAGGCGCGCCTCGAGCGTTTCCTCGATGTCTGGCCGAAGCTCGCCTCGGCAGCCGCCGGGCCGCCCGTCTATGTCGACCTGCGCTACGAGAACGGTTTCGCCCTGCGCTGGGCGTTGCCGGTACCGCTCGCGAACCGGGAAGCGGAAGCACGCAATCGGGCCAGCGTCGCCGTCGTCAATCCACCGCCGGTCGACGACTTTCCGACTGCTTTCCCGACTTCGATCGATTCCGCGGCCTCCATTCCCCATTTCCGGCTCCTCCCATGAATCGCAAGTCCGAAAAGAACCTCATCGTCGGCCTCGACATCGGCACGTCGAAGATCGTCGCGATCGTCGGCGAGCACGAGCCGGGCCAACCGGTCGAGATCATGGGTATCGGCTCGCACCCGTCGCACGGACTCAAGCGCGGTGTCGTCGTCGACATCGAGTCGACCGTGCAATCGATCCAGCGCGCGATCGAGGAAGCCGAGCTGATGGCCGGCTGCGAGATCCGCTCGGTCTACGCCGGGATCGCCGGCAGCCACATCCGCTGCCTCAACTCGCACGGCATCGTGCCGATCCGCGACAAGGAAGTGACCGAGGCCGATCGCGAGCACGTCATCGAGGCAGCCCGCGCGGTGGCCATCCCGGCCGACCAGGAACGCCTCTACGTCGAACCGCAGGACTACGTGATCGACGGCCAGGAAGGCATCCGCCATCCGATCGGCATGAGCGGCGTGCGCCTCGAATCGCGTGTCCACCTCGTCACCGGCGCGATGAGCGCGGCGGCAAACATCCGCAAGTGCGTGTCGCGCTGCGGCCTGCGCGTGGACGACCTCGTGCCGCAGCAGATCGCCTCGAGCTTCGCCGTGCTGACCCAGGACGAGCGCGAGCTGGGCGTCTGCCTCGTCGACATCGGCGCCGGCACGACCGACATCGCGATCTTCACCCAGGGCGCGATCCGGCACACGGCCTCGCTGCCGATCGCCGGCGACCAGGTGACCAACGACATCGCGGTCGCGTTGCGTACGCCGACCGCACATGCCGAAGAGATCAAGGTCAAGTACGCCTGCGCGCTGGCCCAGCTCGCGCATGCCGAGGAAACGATCCAGGTGCCGAGCGTCGGCGACCGCCCGCCGCGCCGGCTGGCCCGGCAGACGCTCGCCGAAGTCGTGCAGCCGCGCTACGAGGAACTGTTCTCGATGGCCCAGGCCGAACTGCGCCGATCGGGCTACGAAAGCCTCGTCGCGGCCGGCATCGTGCTGACCGGCGGCGCCTCGAAGATGGAAGGCGCGGTCGATCTCGCCGAGGAAATCTTCCACATGCCGGTGCGCCTCGGCACGCCGCAGCACGTGACCGGCCTCGCCGACGTGGTCTCGAACCAGATCCATGCGACCGGCGTCGGCCTGCTGCTGTACGGCAGCCGACAGCAGAGTCATGGAACGGTCCGCGGCAACGAGGCCGGCGGCGGCATCTGGCAACGCGTATCGAACTGGTTCAAGGGCAATTTCTGATCGGCGCCCACGGCGACGATCGACGTGACACCCGCTGCGCAGGACGCGCGGCGGGGCAACCGAAACGGTTGCGAGGCGAACGGCGCGCCAGCCGGACGCAATACGGAGGCATGACCAGGACAGTCGTGCGGACGCGAAGCACAAACCAATACGGCTCGAAGCCGACGGAGGACGGGAACATGTTCGAACTATTCGAAAAGACAGCGCCGAACGCGGTGATCAAGGTCATCGGTGTCGGCGGCGGCGGTGGCAACGCAGTCAGCCACATGGTCCATGCGCATGTCGAAGGCGTGGAATTCATCTGTGCGAATACCGATGCACAGGCACTCAAGAACAGCGGTGCCAAGCACACGCTGCAGCTCGGCGCGAACGTGACCAAGGGACTCGGCGCCGGTGCCAATCCCGAAGTCGGCCGCCAGGCCGCGCTCGAGGATCGCGAGCGCATCGTCGAATTGCTGCAGGGCGCCGACATGGCGTTCATCACCTGCGGCATGGGTGGCGGCACCGGTACCGGCGCGGCGCCGGTCTTCGCCCAGCTGGCCAAGGAGATGGGCATCCTGACGGTCGCCGTCGTGACCAAGCCGTTCCCGTTCGAGGGTCGCCGGCGCATGCAGGTGGCTCTCAAGGGCATCGAGGACCTGTCCCAGCACGTCGACTCGCTGATCACGGTGCCGAATGAAAAGCTGCTGACCGTGCTCGGTCGCGACGTCACCCTGCTCAGCGCGTTCAAGCAGGCGAACGATGTCCTGCTCGGCGCGGTGCAGGGGATCGCCGACCTTATCACCCGTCCCGGCCTGATCAACGTGGACTTCGCCGACGTGCGGACCGTCATGTCCGAGATGGGCATGGCGATGATGGGCAGCGGCAGTGCGCGCGGCGACGACCGTGCGGTCGCGGCGGCCGAGGCGGCGATCAACAATCCGCTGCTCGAGGACGTCAACCTGGCCGGTGCCTGCGGCATCCTCGTCAACGTGACGGCCGGTCAGAACCTGACGATGCGCGAGTTCGACGACATCGGCCAGGTGATCCACGAGTTCGCCAGCGAGGACGCGACCGTGGTCGTCGGCACGGCCCTCGACCCGGAACTGCAGGACGAAGTGCGCGTGACCGTCGTCGCCACCGGCCTCAATCGTGGCGCCGCCCGCCAGCCCGTGCGCAGCGAGCGCGAACGCGAGGCGATCATCGCCCCGCGCCCGCCGATGCGTGTCGTGCGCAACGCGACGACCGGCGAAATCGACTACAGCGCGGTGCCGTCCCGCGTGGCTGCCCCGGCGCGTGCGCCGGCCGCGGCCGAACAGGTCGCCGGCGCGGTCGACTCGCAGAACGACTATCTCGACATCCCGGCGTTCCTGCGCCGCCAGGCCGACTGAGGTAGCCCGCATCGATGGCCCGTCCTGATTGAAACGAAACGTCACGCAGCGGGGTTTTCGACCCGCTGCCGACGCTGGATCGCAAGCCGCTGCGTGGCGCCGCAGCGGCTGGTTTCGCTGTCTTTTCCGCCCGCGCGCAGCTCCCGGCCACCGCCTTGCGGAGGCTGCGGCGAGCGGTTTTTCCGCATGGTTCCGCCCTTCGGCCTACTGTTGCTTTAATGCAACAACTGTGGGCTTTTGGCGTCGCATGAACTTTCCCTGACTATTTCGCTGTGCTAGCATCCCCCGCGTTTTGATGCTCCTGCCCCAGGGGTCAGCACAAAGAAGATGATCAGACAACGCACGCTCAAGAATGTCATCAGGGCGACTGGCGTAGGTCTCCATACCGGTGACAAGGTCTACATGACCTTGCGCCCGGCAGCGGTCGATGCGGGAATCGTGTTCCGGCGCGTCGACCTTGCCGAGCCTGTGGAAATCCTCTCCCGTTGCGAGAATGTCGGCGATACCCGGCTCTCGACCACGCTCGTCAAGGGGGATGTCCGCATCGCCACGATCGAGCACCTGCTCTCGGCGATTGCCGGCCTCGGCATCGACAATGCCTACGTCGACCTTTCGGCGCCCGAAGTGCCGATCATGGACGGCAGCGCGGGACCGTTCGTGTTCCTGCTGCAGTCGGCCGGCATCGAGGAGCAGGCCGCGGCCAAGCGCTTCGTGCGGATCAAGAAGTCGATCACGGTTCGCGACGGCGACAAGTGGGCACGATTCGAGCCGTTCGACGGATTCAAAGTCGGCTTCTCGATCGATTTCGACCATCCCATGTTCGCCAAGCGCACCTCGACCAGTGAAATCGACTTCTCGACGACCTCGTTCGTCAAGGAAGTCAGTCGTGCGCGCACGTTCGGCTTCATGCGCGACATCGAGATGCTGCGCGAACGCAACCTCGCGCTCGGTGGCTCGATGGACAACGCGATCGTGCTCGACGACTACCGCGTGCTGAACGAGGACGGCCTGCGTTACGAGGACGAATTCGTCAAGCACAAGATCCTCGACGCGATCGGTGACCTGTACCTGCTCGGACACAGCCTTATCGGCTCGTTCTTCGGCTACAAGTCCGGCCATGAATTGAACAACATGCTGTTGCGCACCCTGCTGGCCGACAAGTCCGCATGGGAAGAGGTCAGCTTCGAGGACGAGAGCAAGGCGCCGATTTCCTATACGCACCCGGCGCAGGCAATGTAATCAGGTCTTGTTGCATGACGAAGACTCCGCCCCGGAGTCTTCGGCGTTTTCGGGGACGAGAGAGGCCGCTCAGGCCTCCGGCGGGGATTCCGGTTCGGCGAGGGACGCCAGGTTGAGATAGAGGGCCCTGATGTCCGGGTCCGAGATGGTTTTTGCCGCTGTTCGCAGATGGTTTGCGGCAGCAGCGGAAAGGGGCTTGCGCCTTGCCGGTTCCGGGGGAACGGGCGGCAAGGGTGCCACTTTCACAACGAAGTGTTCGACAGTGTCGCCGGTGGCGGCACGGGCTTCGGCGAGCAGGGCTGCCTGGTGCAGCCGCAGGCGCGTGGCCCAGGTCGAGCTCGTCGCGAGAAAGACCAGCCGTCCGTTGCGCAGGTCCGCGAGGCGACATTCGCGGGCGAGCGTTTCGGGCATGTTCTGGCGAAGTTTTCCATCCAGTGCATCCAGGGCGCGCGCGCGAGCAGCGAGCGTGTCGAGGGCGGCGCACCCGGCGATCGGCACGAAGCTGCTCGCCTGGCGCCTGTGCGGTGGTCGGCTTTGCTGCATGGCAACCCATCCTGCGAATGGCAATGAACATCATACTCGTCGCGAAATCCCACTCTGCCCCGCGTTGCCTCGAGCTCGACAGTCGCCGTGGGCGCCTGTTGCTCGGCTCGATCGTCGGCTCGATCTTCCTGCTGTTCGCGGGCGTCGGTTTCGGCGCGGCCCTGCTGATGGTCGACCCGCGCGATGCGGCGATCGAGGACCTCGCGTCGATGCGCGCCCTCATCGAACACCAGAAGACCGAACTCGACGCAGTCGAAGCCGAATCGCGCCGCAACCTCGATGCCCTGGCCCTGCAGCTCGGCCAGCTGCGCGCGCAGGCGACCCGCCTGAACGCGCTCGGCGACCGCCTGACCCAGGTCGGCAAGCTCGACGACGGCGAATTCGACTTCGCCGTCGAACCGGCGCTCGGTGGCCCCGAGGACGAACTCGTCAGTGGCACGTCGCCGCTGCCGCTCGGCGGGGAAATCGAGAACCTGCGGGCCGAATTCGAGCGCCAGGAAGCCCAGCTCGGCGTGCTCGAGAACCTGCTGTTCGATCGCAAGATCGAGAACGCCCTGCTGCCGACCGGGATGCCGGTCGCGCACGGTTACATGGTGTCCGGTTACGGCACGCGCACCGACCCGATCAGCGGCCGCCAGGCGGTCCACCTCGGCGTCGACTTCGACGTTCCGCTCGGCAGCGACGTGCTCGCGGTCGCCGAAGGCGTCGTCACCTTTTCCGACAGCCGCAGCGGTTACGGCAACACGATCGAGATCGACCACGGCAATGGTTACATGACCCGTTATGCGCACAATTCGCGCAACGTCGTCGAGGTCGGCGCCCGCGTGCACGCGGGCCAGGTCGTCGCCAAGGTCGGCTCGTCGGGCCGTTCGACCGGCCCGCACTGCCATTTCGAAGTCTGGCTCAACGGCCGCCCGGTCAACCCGATGGCCTACGTGCGCTCGACGCGCTCGACGCGGACCTGAGCCAGCGGTCGCGCCTCCTTGAAAGGCGCGGCCTGATACCCAGTTGTTTGGTGTTACGCCGGGGGCCGCCGTATCATCGGCGGCCTTCGCTTTTCTGCCGCGCCCGTCCGCCGGGCACGAGCGGCCCTATCCGGACGAAAGAAACCGATGTTTCACCGCTTCCTGACGAGCATTTTCGGTAGCCGCAACGAGCGCATCCTGCGCACGCTGCAGAAGAACGTCGACAAGATCAACGCGCTCGAAGCGCGCTTCCAGGCGCTCGACGACGGCGCCCTGCGCGCGATGACCGATACCTTCCGCGCGCGCGTCACCGGCGGCGAATCACTCGACTCGATCCTGCCCGAGGCGTTCGCGGTCGTGCGCGAAGGCGCGCGCCGCGTGATCGGCCTGCGCCACTACGACGAACAGCTCATCGGCGGCATGGTCCTGCACATGGGCAAGATCGCCGAGATGCGCACCGGCGAGGGCAAGACCCTGGTCGGCACCTTGCCGGTCTACCTCAACGCCTTGTCCGGCAAGGGCGTGCACGTCGTCACCGTCAACGACTACCTCGCCCGGCGCGACTCGGCCTGGATGGGCCGCGTCTACAACTTCCTCGGCCTCAGCGTCGGCGTCGTCTACCCGGGCATGGACCATGCCGACAAGCATGGCGCGTATGCGTCCGACATCACCTACGGCACGAACAACGAATTCGGCTTCGACTACCTGCGTGACAACATGGCGCTCTCGAAGGAGCAGCGCTACCAGCGTTCGCTCAACTTCGCGATCGTCGATGAGGTCGACTCGATCCTGATCGACGAGGCGCGCACGCCGCTGATCATCTCGGGACCGACCGACGAGTCGCCGCAGCTGTACGTCAAGGTCAACCGCCTCGTGCCGAAACTCGTGCGCCAGGAGAAGGAAGACAGCGAGGGCGACTTCTGGGTCGACGAGAAGCAGAAGCAGGTGCACCTGTCCGAGGCCGGCATGGAGCACGCCGAGGAACTGCTGCGCCAAGACGGCATCATCGGCGACGGGGAAGCGTTGTACGATTCCAAGCATCTCGCCGTCGTCCACCATCTGAACGCCGCATTGCGCGCGCATTCGCTGTACCAGCGCGACGTCGACTACATCGTGCGCGACGGCGAAGTCATCATCGTCGACGAGTTCACCGGGCGCACGCTGGCCGGGCGCCGCTGGTCGGACGGCCTGCACCAGGCCGTCGAGGCGAAGGAGGGCGTGCCGATCCAGCGCGAGAACCAGACCCTCGGCTCGATCACGTTCCAGAATTATTTCCGCCTCTACAAGAAGCTCGCCGGCATGACCGGCACGGCCGATACCGAGGCCTTCGAGTTCCAGTCGATCTACGGCCTCGAAGTCGTCGTCATCCCGACCCATCGGCCGATGGTGCGCAAGGACGAGCCCGACGTCGTCTTCCTCAAGGCGAAGAACAAGTACGACGCGATCATCGAGGACATCAAGGATTGCTGGGAGCGTGGCCAGCCGGTCCTGGTCGGCACGACCTCGATCGAGACCTCCGAATACCTGTCGAACCTGCTGCGCAAGGCCGGGGTCGAGCACGAGGTGCTGAACGCCAAGCAGCACGAACGCGAAGCGACGATCGTCGCCCAGGCCGGCCGGCCGAAGGCGGTCACGATCGCAACCAACATGGCCGGTCGCGGCACCGACATCGTGCTCGGCGGCAATCTCGAATCCGAACTCGGCGCGCTGCCCGAAGACGTGTCCGCCGCCGAGCGCGAGCGCGTGGAAGCGGACTGGAAGGAACGTCACGCGCGCGTGCTCGAGAGCGGTGGACTGCGCATCATCGGCACCGAACGCCATGAATCGCGGCGCATCGACAACCAGCTGCGCGGTCGTTCCGGTCGCCAGGGCGACCCCGGCTCGAGCCGCTTCTACCTGTCGCTCGAAGACAACCTGTTGCGGATCTTCATGGGCGAGCGCGTCGCCGGCCTGATGCGCATGTTCGGCATGAAGGAAGACGATGCGATCCAGGATCGCATGGTCACCAAGCAGATCATGAATGCGCAGCGCAAGGTCGAGGCGCAGAACTTCGATTACCGCAAGAACGTGCTCGAGTTCGACGACGTCGCCAACGACCAGCGCAAGGTCATCTACGAGCAGCGCAACGAACTGCTCGACAGCGACGGCGTCGGCGAGACCGTGGTCAACATCCGCGATGACGTCTTCTCCGACCTCGTGCGTCGCCACGTGCCGGCGAATTCGGTCGACGAACAGTGGCACATCGGCGCGCTCGAATCCGAGCTCGAGTCGGAGTTCGGACTCAAGCTCGACATCAAGGGCTGGCTCGACGACCAGGAGGAAGCGACCGCCGACGACATCCTCGCCCATGTCGCGGATGCCGCCGCGCGCCTGTTCCGCGAGAAGGAAACCCTGCTCGGCAGCGAGACGATGCGTTCGCTCGAGAAGCACGTGATGCTGTCGGTCCTCGACAACGCGTGGAAGGAACACCTGACCAGCATGGATTACCTGCGCCAGGGCATCTACCTGCGCGGATATGCGCAGAAGCAGCCCAAGCAGGAGTTCAAGCGCGAGTCGTTCCTGTTGTTCGAGCAGATGCTCGAGCGGATCAAGCACGAACTGGTCCAGTTGCTGGCCCGCGTGCGCATCCGCAGCGAGGAAGAGGTCGCCGCGCTCGAGGCGCAGCAGCGCGCGCAGGCCGAGGCCCAGGCACGCACGATGCAGTTCCAGCACGCCGAGCCGGCCGGCTTCGGCGCCGAAGCCGAGGGCGAGCCGCGCCAGCCGCTCGCAGCGAGTGCGACGCCGGTGCTGCGCGAGGCGCCGAAGGTCGGCCGCAACGATCCGTGCCCGTGCGGATCGGGCAAGAAGTACAAGCACTGCCACGGCAGCCTGAGCTGAGCGCGGCCGGCATCCGGCGCGTGCCGTTGCAGGTTGTCGCCGGCGTCCTGCGCGATGCGCGAGGGCGCGTGCTGCTGACCCGGCGCAAGGCCGGCAAGCCGCACGCGGGCCTGTGGGAGTTCCCGGGCGGCAAGATCGAGCGGGACGAGGATGCGCTCGCCGCGCTCGCCCGCGAGCTCGACGAGGAACTCGGCATCGAGGTCCAGGCCGCGCGTCCGCTGATCGCGATCCCGCACGGGAAGATCGTCCTCGACGTCTGGGAAGTGCCGCAGTTCGCCGGCCGCGTGCGTGCGCGCGAAGGCCAGGCCCTGGCCTGGGTCGAGCCCGCGTCGATCGAGCGCGCCGGCATGCCGCCGGCCGATCGACCGGTCGTCACCGCATTGCGCCTGCCGGACACCTGCCTCGTCACGCCTGCGCCGCGCGCCGGGCAGGATCGGGAGTTTCTCGCCACGCTCGACCGCGCGCTGGACGACGGCGTGCGCCTCGTGCAGCTGCGCTGGCCCGGCGCATCGCGTGGCGAGCTGGCCGAGGTCGCCCGTGCCGCGCGCGAATCGTGCGCATCGCACGGCGCGCTGCTGCTGCTCAATGCGGACTGGCAACTCGCCGAGATCCTCGGCCTCGACGGCGTGCACCTGCCGGCACGCGTTGCCCGCGTCCTGTCGCAGCGGCCGCTGCCTGAACACCGGTGGGTCGGCGTGTCCTGCCATGACGCCGGCGAACTCGCCCATGCGGCGCGGATCGGCGCCGACTTCGCCACGTTGGCGCCGGTCCTGCCGACCGCGAGCCATCCGGGCTCCGCCGCACTCGGCTGGGACGCCGCGCGCGAGCTGGTCGCCGCTGCGGCGTTGCCGGTCTACCTGCTCGGCGGGCTCGCGCGCACCGATGTCGCCCCTGCGCGTGCAATGGGCGCCCAGGGCATCGCGGCGATCCGCGGCCTGTGGCCGGCCGATCAGCGCGCGAGTTCGCGATAGCGTTCGTTGAGGGCATGCACGGCGCGGTCGAGGTCCTCGAGGCTGCCGCTGTTGTCGATCACGTCGTCGGCGTTCGCGAGCCGCTGTTCGCGCGTCACCTGCGCCGAGAGCATCGATTCGGCCAGGGCTGGACCGATGCCGTCGCGCGCGCGCAGGCGTTCGAGCTGCAGGGCGCGCGGCACGTCGACGACGAGCACGCGATCGACCCAGGCGTAGTGCCCCGATTCGACGAGCAGGGGCACGACGATCATCGCGTAGGCGCCGCGCGCCGCGGCTGCATGCTCGCGCAGGCGGGCGCGTACGCGGGGATGCAGGATGCCTTCGAGCCGCTTCTTCGCCGCGCCGTCCGCGAAGATGCGTTCGCGCATCGCGCGGCGGTCGAGCCGACCGTTCGCATCGAGCACGTCGCGACCGAACGCGGCGACGATCTCCGCGAGCGCCGGCATGCCCGGCTCGACGAGTTCGCGCGAAACGACATCGGCATCGGCCACGTCGACGCCGAGGGCCGCGAAGCGGTCGGCGACAGCGCTCTTGCCCGAGGCGACGCCGCCGGTGAGGGCTACGGTGAACATCGCTGAAGTCTAACCGCGCAGGCACGTCGCGTGCCGCTCCGGGCCGGTCAGCGGTGGCGGTTGATCTCGTCGCGCAGGCGGCAGGTTGCGGCGCGTGCGGCATCGGCAAAGTCATCGCCGTCGCCGGCGTAAAGGATCGCCCGCGAGGAACTGATCAGCAGACCGGTGCCGTCGCCGGTGCGGCCGTTGCGCACGACCGCCTCGACGTCGCCGCCCTGGGCGCCGATTCCGGGCACGAGCAGCGGCAAGTCGCCGACAAGCCGGCGAACCGCGGCGAGTTCGGCCGGCCAGGTCGCGCCGGTGACGAGCAGGCAGTTGCCGTGGCCGTTCCACTCGGCGGCGACCTGCGCGGCGACATGCTGGTACAGCGGGCGGCCACCGATATCGAGATCCTGCAGCTCGCGCGCGCCCGGGTTCGAGGTACGGCAGAGCACGACGACGCCCTTGTCGGCGCGGTCGAGAAACGGCTGCAGCGAATCGCGGCCGAGGTACGGATTGACCGTGACCGCGTCGGCCCCGTAGCGCTCGAACGCTTCGCTCGCGTAATGCGCCGCGGTCGAACCGATGTCGCCGCGCTTGGCATCGAGGATGACCGGGACGCCGGGCTGGTGCGCGTGGATGTGCTCGATCAGGCGCACGAGCGCCGCTTCCGCGCCGATCGCGGCGAAGTGGGCGATTTGCGGCTTGAAGCAGCAAACGATGTCGGCCGTCGCATCGACGATGTCGCGACAGAACGCGAACACCGCATCCTCGTCGTCGGCGAAGCGAGCCGGGAAGCGCGCGGGCTCCGGATCGAGGCCGACGCAGACGAGCGAATCGTTGCGTTGCCAGGCAGACCGCAGCGATTGCATGAAGCTCATCGCACTCCTCCGTTCGAACCCGCCCGCGGCGCGCCTCGCATCACCCCGTCACGCCGCCGGCCGCTGCCCGATGCGCCGTGCCCGATCAGGCAAGCTTCTTGTACCTCAGCCGATGCGGCTTCGATGCTTCCTCGCCGAGGCGGCGCTTCTTGTCTTCCTCGTACTCGCGATAGTTGCCCTGGAAGAACTCGACGTGCGAATCGCCTTCGAAGGCGAGGATATGCGTCGCGATGCGGTCGAGGAACCAGCGGTCGTGCGAGATGACGAACGCATTGCCGGGAAACTCGAGCAGGGCGTCCTCGAGCGCGCGCAGTGTCTCGATGTCGAGATCGTTCGACGGTTCGTCGAGCAGCAGCACGTTGCCGCCCTGCAGCAGCGTCTTCGCCAGATGCAGGCGCCCGCGCTCGCCGCCGGAAAGCGTGCCGACGAGTTTCTGCTGGTCCGGGCCGCGGAAATTGAAGCGGCCGATGTATGCGCGGGACTGGATCTCGATGCCGTTGATGTTGAGGATGTCGGCCCCGCCCGAGACCTCCTGGAACACGTTGTGGTTGCCTTCGAGCTTCTCGCGGCTCTGGTCGACGTAGGCGATCTTGACCGTCTGGCCCTTGATGATCTGGCCCTGGTCGGGGGTTTCCTGGCCCGTGATCATCTTGAACAGGGTCGACTTGCCCGCGCCGTTCGGACCGATGATGCCGACGATCGCGCCGGGCGGGACCGTGAAGCTCAGGTCGTCGATCAGCAGGCGGTCGCCGAACGACTTGCTGACGCCGCGGAACTCGATCACCGAGCTGCCGAGGCGCTCGCCGGGTGGAATGAAGATTTCGTTCGTCTCGTTGCGCTTCTGGTAGTCGACCGACTGCAGTTCCTCGATGCGGGCGAGGCGCGCCTTGCCCTTGCTGCGGCCACCCTTCGCATTGCTGCGGGCCCATTCGAGTTCGCGCTGGATCGCCTTCTGGCGCGCCTTCTCGCCCGACTCCTCCTGCTTGAGGCGCTCTTCCTTCTGCTCGAGCCACGACGAGTAATTGCCTTTCCACGGTATGCCGCGGCCGCGATCGAGCTCGAGGATCCACTCGGCCGCGTTGTCGAGGAAGTAGCGGTCATGGGTGACCGCGACGACGGTACCCGGGAAGTCGGCGAGGAAGTGTTCGAGCCACTCGACCGATTCGGCATCGAGATGGTTGGTCGGTTCGTCGAGCAGCAGCATGTCGGGCTTGGACAGCAGCAGGCGGCACAGCGCCACGCGGCGCTTCTCGCCACCGGACAGGGTGCCGATCTTCGCGTCCCATGGCGGCAGGCGAAGCGCATCGGCGGCGACTTCGAGCTGGCGTTCGAGGGCATGCGCATCGCTGACCGCGAGCAGGCTCTCCAGGCGTTGCTGCTCGGCCGCAAGCTTGTCGAAGTCCGCGCCTTCCTCGGCGTAGGCCGCGTACACCTCGTCGAGGCGCTTCTGCGCGTTGATGACCTCGGAAACACCCTCCTCGACCGCCTCGCGCACGGTCATCGAAGGATCGAGCTTCGGTTCCTGCTCGAGGAAGCCGATCTTGGTGCCCGGATGGGCGCGCGCTTCGCCGGCGAAATCGGTGTCGGTGCCGGCCATGATGCGCAGCACGGTCGATTTCCCGGCGCCGTTCAGGCCCAGCAGGCCGATCTTCGCGCCCGGGAAGAACGACAGCGAGATGTCCTTGATGATCTGGCGCTTCGGCGGAACCGTCTTGCTGACGCCGATCATCGTGTAGATGTATTGCATGCCAACTCCGGATTCGGGGCGCGCAATGCCCGGCCAGCGGCCAGGCGGCTTGCGCGGATAACAGGAAGGGTGCGGATTATCGCCGATTGCGGCCTCGGCCGTCATGTCCCGCGAGGGCGCCCGGCCGGTGCCGCAGCGCCATGCGCATGCCGTTTGCCGCAACGCGGTAACATGCGCGTCCTTGCCGTCGTATATGGGGATTGCCGATGTTTTCCAAGGGTTTGCGCATCGAGGGCTTCGATCCGGAGCTGGCCGGCGCGATCGCCGCCGAGGCGGCACGCCAGGAAGACCACGTCGAACTGATCGCGTCGGAGAACTACGCGAGCCCGCGCGTGCTCGAGGCGCAAGGCTCGGTGCTGACCAACAAGTACGCCGAGGGATATCCAGGCAAGCGCTACTACGGCGGTTGCGAGCACGTCGACGTCGCCGAGCGCCTCGCGCTCGAGCGCGCCAAGACCCTGTTCGACGCCGATTACGCGAACGTGCAGCCGCATTCGGGGTCGCAGGCCAACCAGGCCGTGTATCTCGCCCTGCTCGAGCCGGGTGACACGATCCTCGGCATGAGCCTCGCCCACGGCGGTCACCTCACGCATGGCGCCAAGGTCAACATCTCCGGCAAGCTGTTCAATGCCGTCCAGTACGGCGTCGATGCGGACGGCCTGCTCGACTATGCCGAGATCGAACGCCTCGCCGTCGAGCACCGGCCGAAGATGCTGGTCGGCGGCTTCAGCGCGTACTCGCAGGTCGTCGACTGGGCGCGCATGCGCGCGATCGCCGACCGCATCGGCGCGATCTTCTTCGTCGACATGGCCCATGTCGCCGGTCTCGTCGCGGCCGGCGTCTATCCGACCCCGGTGCCGCACGCGCACGTGGTCACCTCGACCACGCACAAGACGCTGCGCGGTCCGCGCGGCGGCATCATCGTCGCGCGTGGCGCGGGCGAAGCGATCGAGAAGAAGCTGCAGTCGATCGTGTTCCCGGGCATCCAGGGCGGGCCGCTCATGCACGTCATCGCGGCCAAGGCGGTTTCGTTCCTCGAAGCGCTGCAGCCGGAATTCAGGGACTACCAGCGCCAGGTCGTCGTCAATGCGAAGGCGATGGCGCGGACGTTGGCCGCGCGTGGCTACCGGATCGTCTCGGGCGGTACCGAGAACCACCTGATGCTGATCGACCTGATCGGCCGCCCGATCAGCGGCAAGGATGCCGAGGCCGCGCTCGGGAAGGCACACATCACGGTCAACAAGAATGCGGTCCCGAACGATCCGCGCTCGCCGTTCATCACCTCGGGCCTGCGCATCGGCACGCCGGCCGTGACCACGCGCGGTTACGGCGAGCAGGACTGCATCGAACTCGCCGGCTGGATGGCCGATGTGCTCGATGCGAGCCAGGCCGGGGACAAGGCGGTCGCCGACGCGGTCACCGCGACCGTGCGTGAAAAGGTCACCGCACAATGCGCGGCATTCCCGGTGTATGGCTGAGATCGCGGGAATCGGGAGCCGGGAATCGGGAATCGCAACAGCGGTTCCGGGTTCGATGCTGCTCGCTGGCTCCGGATCGATTGAAGCTCGCGCCGACTCGCTCGTCCGGTTCGCGATTCCCGATTCCCCATTCCCGTAACGATGCACTGCCCGTTCTGCCAGCATGAAGACACCCGCGTGATCGATTCGCGCGTTTCCGAGGACGGCTCGACGATCCGTCGACGCCGCGAATGCGAGCACTGCAGCGAACGCTTCAACACGTTCGAGACCGCCGAGATCAAGTTGCCGGCGGTGGTCAAGTCGGACGGCCGGCGCGAGGCGTTCGACGATCACAAGTTGCGCATGAGCCTCGACCGCGCCCTGCAGAAGCGGCCCGTGTCGAGCGCCCAGGTCGACGCGGCCGTGCGCGCCGTCCTCGATGACCTGCGGCGCAGCGGCGAACGCGAAGTGCCTTCGCTGCGCGTCGGCGAACTCGTCATGCGCGAGCTCAAGCAGCTCGACCAGGTCGCCTACGTGCGCTTCGCCTCGGTCTACCGGAGTTTCGAGGACGTGCAGGCCTTCCGCGAGGAAATCGAGCGGCTCGAACGCGACCTGCCGGTCATGCAAGGCCTGCAGCTGCCCTTGCTCGCCGAGACGGTCGCCTCGACCCAGGTCAAGCGTCGCAAGGGCGTCGAGCCGGCGTTCGCGGACGGCCGGACCGAGTCGAAGACTTCACCGGAAAAATGACCGCGGCTCCGTTTACCCGTGTCGACCATGCGCACATGGCGCAGGCCCTGCGCCTGGCCGCGCGCGGCCTGGCGACGACGGCGCCGAACCCGCGGGTCGGCTGCGTGATCGCGCGCGGCGAGGAAGAACTCGGCAGCGGCTGGCACGAGCGGGCCGGCGCGCCGCATGCGGAAGTGCTCGCCTTGCAGGCGGCCGGCGCACGAGCGCGCGGCGCGAGCGCCTACGTGACACTCGAACCATGCGGCCTGCACGGGCGCACGCCGCCGTGCGTCGATGCCCTCGTCGAGGCCGGCATCGCGCGCGTCGTCATCGCGAGCGAGGATGCATCGCAGCACGAGGGCGGCGCGATCGCGCGCCTGCGCGCAGCCCGTATCGCTGTCGAGGCCGGGTTGCTGCGCGACGCCGCCCGGGACCTCAATCGCGGCTTCTTCTCGCGCATCGAGCGCGGCCGGCCGTGGCTGCGGATCAAGCTTGCGATGAGCCTGGACGGCCGCACCGCGCTTGCCGATGGCGCATCGAAATGGATCAGTGGCGAACCGGCGCGCGCCGATGTCCAGCGCTGGCGGGCGCGCAGCTCGGCCGTCCTGACCGGCTCCGGCACGGTGCTTGCCGACGATCCGCAGCTGACCGTGCGCGATGGCGGGCCCGCCAACGTGCCGCCGCTGCGGATCGTCCTCGATCGCGAATTGCGCACGCCGGCCGGCGCCCGCGTCCTCGACGGCAGTACGCCGACCCTCGTCGTGCATGCCGAGTCGACCGAGCCCCGCGATTCGCGCTTCGATGCCGTCGAGCGAATGGCCCTGGCGACGCGCGACGGGCGCCTTGACCTGAAGGCCTTGATGCCGGTCCTCGCCGCGCGCGCGCTCAACGAAGTCCAGGTCGAGGCCGGCCCGCGACTGGCCGGCGCGCTGCTGGAGGCCGGGGTCGTCGACGAACTGCTGCTCTACGTCGCGCCGGTCCTGCTCGGCGATGCCGCGCGCCCGTTGTTCGCCTTGCCCATGCTCGCCGACATGCAGCAGCGCCGGCACCTGCAGACGATCGACGAGCGCCGGATCGGCGCGGACTGGCGGCTGCTGCTGCGCCCGGTGGAGGCGAACTGATGTTCACCGGCATCATCGAGGCAATCGGCCATGTCGTCGCGATCGAGGCGCGCGGCGGCGACTGCCGCCTGCGCATCGACGCGGGCATGCTCGCGCTCGACGATGTGTCGGCCGGCGACAGCATCGCGGTCGCCGGCGTCTGCCTGACCGCGCTCGACATCGACGCGACCGGTTTCGCCGCCGATGTCTCGCGCGAGACCCTGCGCCTGACCACGCTCGGCGCGCTCCAGACCGGTGCCGCGGTCAATCTCGAGAAGGCCCTGCGACTGTGCGACCGTCTCGGCGGGCATCTCGTCGCCGGCCATGTCGATGGCCTCGCCCGCGTCGTCGGCGTGCACGACGATGCGCGCTCGCAGCGCTGGGCGTTCGACGCGCCGCCTGCGCTCGCACGCTACATCGCCACGAAGGGCTCGGTCTGTCTCGACGGGGTCAGCCTGACCGTCAACGAAGTCGACGGCACGCACTTTGGCGTCAACCTGATTCCGCACACGCTGGCGGTGACGACGTTTGCCGCGCGACGGGTCGGCGATGCGGTCAACCTCGAGGTCGACCTCATGGCGCGCTATGCCGAGCGCCTGCAATCCTGCGATCGTCGATGATCGCCCACGCCGTGAAGCGGCATTCGCCGGCCGCACGGTCCATCAAGGCGCCCGCAACATGAGTTTCGACAGCATTCCAGACATCCTCGACGACATCCGCGCCGGCCGGATGGTCGTGATCCTCGACGACGAGGATCGCGAGAACGAGGGCGACCTCGTCATGGCGGCCGAGAAGGTCCGCCCCGAGGACATCAACTTCATGGCCCGCGAGGCACGCGGCCTCGTCTGCCTGTCGCTGACGATGGCGCGTTGCCGTCAACTCGGCCTGAAGCCGATGGTGCACGACAACACCTCGCCGCATCAGACCAACTTCACGGTGTCGATCGAAGCGGCCGAGGGCGTGACGACCGGCATTTCGGCCTACGACCGCGCGCACACGATCCGCACCGCCGTCGCGGCCCGGGCGCGACCCGAGGACCTCTCCCAGCCGGGCCATGTGTTCCCGCTGAGCGCCCAGGTCGGCGGCGTGCTCGTGCGCGCAGGACATACCGAAGCGGCGACCGATCTCGCCGCGATGGCCGGGCTCGAGCCGGCCGGCGTGATCGTCGAGATCCTTGCCGAAGACGGCACGATGGCGCGACGCCCGGCGCTCGAGGCATTCGCGCAACGCCACGGGCTGCGGATCGGCACGATCGCCGATCTCATCCGCTACCGCCTGCAGACCGAAAAGAGCATCGAGCGCGTGCGTGATGTCGAGGTCGACACCGAGTTCGGCGCGTTCCGCCTCGTCGTCTGGCGCGACCTCGTGCACAAGGCCCTGCATTTCGCCCTCGTCCGCGGCAAGGTCGAGGGCGAGGCCCCGGTGCTGACCCGCGTGCACGTGCGCAACACCCTGTCCGACGTCCTCCACCTGCGCCGCGACGACCTCGGCCTGACCGTGACGGCCGCGTTGCGGCGCATCGCCGACGAGGGTCGCGGGGTCGTCGTCGTCCTCAGCGAAGCGGGCGAGAGCGAGGCCCTGCTCGACCGCCTCGCCGAATCGGATGCGGCGCGCGCGGTCGACGAGGCCAGCGAATGGCGTCGGCACGGCCTCGGCGCGCAGATCCTCGGTGACCTCGGCGTGCGCCGCCTGCGCGTGCTCGGCACGCCGCGCAAGCTCGTCGGCCTCGGCGGATTCGACATCGAGATCGTCGGCTACGAGGACGGCGCCGCGCGCTGAAGCGGTGCGTCGGCGCGCGGAACTCAGCTCGCGCGGGCGAGATCGTCGAGCATGGCCTTGAGGAAGCGCGCCGCTTCACCGCCCGTGGCCGCGCGGTGATCGAAGGTCAGGGACAGCGGGATGACCTTGTGCGATTCGAAGCCGCCCATGACCGGCGTCATCTGGTGGCGGCCCTTGCCCGCGGCGACGATCGCGACGGTCGGCGGCACCACGATCGGCGTCGCATAACGCCCGGCGAAGACCCCGAAGTTCGACAGCGAAATCGTGTAGCCCTTGAGTTCCTCGGCCGGGATGCTGCGGTTGACGACCTGGTCGCGCAGGCGGTTGATCGCCTGGCGCAGGCCGGCCGCATCGAGCACGTCGGCATTGCGCAGCGCCGGCACGAACAGGCCGTCGTCGGTGTCGACCGCGATGCCGATGTCGACATGCGGATGCAGGGTGCGGGTCAGCGATTCGCCGTCGAACCAGGCATTGAGCGCGGGCACGGCCTTGCAGGCCTTGACCATCGCGCGGATCAGGCGCGCCGTGATGTCGTTGCCGGGCGCCCAGGCATGGATGTCGGCGTCGTCGCAAAGCATGGTCGGTACGACCTTCGCGTGCGCATCGGCCATCACGCGCGCCATGTTGCGACGCACGCCCTTCAGTTGTTCGGGTTGGCCCGGTGCGGCGACGCCGGGTGGCTGGGTGCGCATCGGCTTGCCGGCAGCCGACAGCGTCGTGCGCGGCTCGTCGCTTCTGCCCTCGGCCGGCGCCGCAGGTGCGGTCGGGCGGGCCGGTGATTCCGGAGCCGCCGTCGGCGCGCCGCGTGCGCCGCCAGCGGGACGGGGCGAACCGACAGCCGCGCTGCCGGCTGCGGCCGCATCCTTGACGTCCTTCAGGGTAACGACGCCGCCGGCGCCACCCGGCACGACGCGGGCGAGGTCGACGCCGAGCTTCTTCGCGAGCGCGCGCACGGCCGGCACGGCGCGCACGCCGCCGACCTGCGCGGCCTGCTCGACATGGACCCGATCGCCGGCTTCCATCGCGCCGACGACGGTGCCCGAGTCGGCGCGTCCCGAATCCTCGCCGCTGACGATCGAACCGCCCTCGTCGGAGGCAATGACGCGATTGCCGTCGTGCGGATCAGGGGTCGGCTGGCCCGTGCTCGCCTTCGGCGGGCCGTGATGATGGCCGGTCTGCTCGGCTTCGGCACGTTGCGGCTGGCTCGCGTCGAGTTCGACCTCGACGAGGGCGGCCCCCGTGACGATGACGTCGCCGGCCGCGCCATGCAGCTTGACGACCTTTCCCGAGTACGGCGAGGGCACTTCGACGACGGCCTTCGCCGTTTCCATCGAAACGAGCGGCGCGTCGAGGCGCACGTTGTCGCCGAGCTTGACGAACCATTCGACGATCGTCGCGTCGGGCAGGCCTTCGCCGAGGTCGGGCAGGTAGAAGGTCTTCTGTGCGCTCATGCTGCGATCCCTTGTGCTCAGCTGACGGCGAGGGTGCGTTTGGCCGCGGCGACGATGCGGTCGACGCCGGGCAGGTATTTCATTTCGAGGCGGAACAGCGGGATGTGGGTGTCGTAGCCGGTCACGCGTTCGACCGGGGCGACGAGGTCGTACAAGGCATGCTCGGCGAGCCGTGCCGAAATCTCGGCACCGAATCCGGCCGTGCGCGGTGCTTCGTGCACGATCACGCAGCGGCCGGTCTTCCTGACCGATTCGTGGATCGTGTCGAAGTCGAGCGGTTTCAGGGTCGCCACGTCGATCACTTCGGCGCTGATACCTTCGGCCGCCAGCGCGTCGGCGGCCTCGAGCGTTTCCTTGACCTGCGCGCCCCAGGTCACGAGCGTGACATCGCTGCCATCGCGCAGGACGAAGCAGACGTCGAGCGGCAAGGCTTCACCGTCGTCGGGCACTTCTTCCTTGTACTGGCGATAGATGCGCTTGGGCTCGAAGAAGATGACCGGATCCGGATCGCGGATCGAGGCGAGCAGCAGGCCGTAGGCGCGAGCGGGCGACGACGGCAGGACGACGCGCAGGCCGGGCACGTTGGTGAAGATCGCTTCGTTCGCTTCCGAATGGTGTTCGGGAGCGCGGATTCCGCCGCCCCACGGTGCGCGCCATACCGCCGGCACGGTCATGCGCCCGCGCGTACGGTTCCGGAAGCGCGCGGCGTGGCAGATGATGTGTTCGAGCATCGCGTAGATGAAGCCTTCGAACTGCGCTTCGGCGACCGGGCGCATGCCCTGTGCGGCGAGGCCGACCGTGAGGCCGGCGATCGTCGTTTCGTCGAGCGGCGTGTCGATGACGCGATCGGCGCCGAACGTGTCGATGAGGCCAAGCGTGGCGCGGAACACGCCGCCGTTGACGCCGACGTCCTCGCCGAGCACGACGACGCTCGGGTCGTGCTTCATCTCCCACGCCAGCGCCTGGGTCACTGCTTCGATGAGGGTTATCTGTGCCATGTCCGATAAGCCGGTAGGTTGTTGTGCCGGGAGCGGGCTGCGCGCCAGGGCGCGCCGTTCACGCGCGCTTCTCGAGGGCGATCGCTTCGGCCCGCTGGGCGAGCAGGTCGGCCGGCAGTTCGGCATGCGTGTAGTCGAACATCGCCTCGACCGGCGAAGACTTCGTTGCGAGGTAGGCATCGACTTCGGCATCGACGTACTTGCCGCAATGCTCCTTCCAGGCGGTTTCCTCGTCCTCGGTCCACGCATTGAGCGACATCAGGTAGCTCTTCATGCGCCGCAGCGGTTCGCGTTCCCAAGCCTCCTTCACCTCCTGGTCGGGTCGATAGCGGCGCGCGTCGTCGGCGGTCGTGTGGTCGGACAGTCGATACGTGACCGCCTCGATGCACATGCCGCCATGGCCGTGCCGCGCGCGCTTGATCGCATGGTCCATCGCCGCGCGCATCGCGATGAGGTCGTTGCCGTCGACCTGCAGGCATTCGAGCCCGGCCGCAATGCCCTTCTGGGCGAGCGTCCTGGCGCCGGTCTGCGCGTTGCGCGGCACCGAGATCGCCCACTGGTTGTTGACGATCACGGCGACCAGCGGCAGGTTCATCGCGCCGGTGACATTGAGCGCGCTGTTGAAATCGGCTTTCGACGATCCGCCGTCGCCGATCGTGCAGACGGCCACGCGCGGTTCCTTGCGGATCTTGAACGCGAGCGCCGAGCCGGCCGCATGCAGGCATTGGGTGCCGATCGGCACGCACCAGGCAAAGTCGTGGGCGGGACCCGAGAAATCGTTGCCGCGCTCGTCGCCGCCCCAGTACAGCAGTACTTCGCGCGGCTTCACGCCGCGATGGAACTGCGCGCCGTACTCGCGATAGCTGACCGCGAGCACGTCGTCCTCCTGCATTGCGCTGCCGATCGCGAGGTAGGTCGCCTCGTGGCCGAGGCACGGTGCATACGTGCCGAGCTTGCCGGTGCGTTGCAGCGCGATTGCCTTGGCGTCGAAGATGCGCACCATCAGCATCTCCTGGTACAGCTTGACGAGTTGCTTGACGTCGCGCGCGAACGCGGGCAGGTCGTTGCGCACGAGCGTTCCGTCGGCAGCGAGGAACTGCAGGTATTCGATTTCGAAGGTTGCAGCGGTCGGCATCGGTGTCTCCACTGGAACGCGCAGCGCCGGGGCGTACGCGTCGACCCTGTCGGGCCTCGGATCATGCGTTGTCGTCGTGGTGTCCCGCCGCGCGCGGCGAAGATGCAGGGTTCGGTGCGGAAGGGTCGCGCGGGATCCGGATCCAGTGCCGGAATGCGCGACGCTGCGCCGATCGGTCGGTCGGCCCTGCGCCATGACGAATGCGGGCCTTGATAGCAAGCAGCGCCCGAACACGCAAGGCTCGTCGCAGCATTCGAGCAGCGCGAGGCCGAGGACTGGCGGTCATTGCAAGGCTCGGGTACGTTGCGCAGTCACCTTTCGACGAACGGCCGCACGCGCATGGAAAACCGACGCGAACTCGAGCACGGCATCCAGATCGACCTGCGCGACCGTCTCAGTTACGGCGGCTACCTGCAACTCGATACATTGCTGTCGGCGCAGAATCCGCTGAGCGACCCGCCGCACCACGACGAGATGCTGTTCATCATCCAGCATCAGGTCGCCGAACTGTGGATGAAGCTGGTCGTGCACGAACTGCGCGCCGCGGTCGGCCTGCTCGCGATCGACCAGACCGATTCGTGCCTGAAGATCCTCGCCCGCGTCAAGCAGATCCAGCGCCAGCTGTTCGAGCAGTGGGCCGTGCTCGAGACGCTGACCCCGACCGAATACCAGGAATTCCGCCATGTGCTCGGTCCGGCCTCGGGGTTCCAGTCCTGGCAGTACCGCATGCTCGAGTTCCTGCTCGGCAACAAGAATGCCGACATGCTCGCCGTGTTCGCGCACGATTCAGCGCGCCAGGCGGACTTACGCGCTGCGCTCGAAGCGCCGAGCCTGTACGACGAGTTCCTGCGCCATCTCGCCCGGGCGGGCCACGCGGTGCCGCCGCAGTGCATCGAGCGCGACTGGTCGCAGCCGCACCAGCGGGTCGCGGCGCTGGTGCCGGTCCTGCGCCGCATCTACGAGAACGCCGACGAATTCTGGTCCGAATACCACTTGTGCGAACAGCTGGTCGACGTCGAGGAATCGTTCCAGCTCTGGCGTTTCCGCCACATGAAGACGGTCGAACGCATCATCGGCTACAAACGCGGCACCGGTGGTTCGTCCGGCGTCGCGTTCCTGCGCAAGGCGCTCGACCTGACGTTCTTCCCGGAGTTGTTCGAGGTGCGCACGGTGATCGGCAGCGACGACGCGCCGCCGCCGTGACCGGGTCCATCGCGCAACATCCTGCATTGACGCCCGCCGCCGTCGTCGGTGATGCTCCGGTGGTCCATCCTTCGCTCGACCAGGGGAACATCCGATGAGTGCTGCCCGCACGCTCGATCCAAACACGCCACCGCCGCAATACGCACAGCTCCTCGGGCATCCGAAGCCGCTGTGGATGTTGTTCATGACCGAATTCTGGGAGCGCTTCGCGTTCTACGGAATCCGCTGGGCGCTCGTGCTCTACATCGTCGCCCAGTTCCACGGCGGCAGCGCGACCGGCGAGGCCTCGGCCAACCAGACCTATGGCGCCTATCTCGCGCTCGTCTATGCGGCGGCGATCTTCGGGGGTTACACGGCCGACCGCATCATCGGCTACCAGCGCTCGATCCTGCTTGGCGCCGTGGTCATGGCCGCCGGGCTGTTCATGATCGCGATGCCGAACGAACAGGTTTTCAAGCTCGGCCTCGCCACGATCATCGCCGGCAACGGCCTGTTCAAGCCGAACATCTCGACAATGGTCGGCAAGCTCTACGCAGTCAGCGACGAACGCCGTGATTCAGGTTTCACGCTGTTCTACATGGGCATCAACCTCGGTGCGATGGTCGCGCCGATCCTGACCGGCTGGCTCGCCACGCACGTGATGGGCGGCAGCAATGAAATGCCTGCCTACAAGGTCGTCTTCATGGCTTCCGGCGTCGGCATGCTGATCAGTCTCGTCTGGTTCTGGTTCGGGCGCTCGCAACTGGCCGGCGTCGGCCGGCCGCCGGTCGGCGCCGAGAGTGCGTCCCGCGTGCTGTACACCGCCATCGGCGCGCTGCTCGCGATCCCGCTGATCTACTTCCTGCTTTCGCTCGGCGCGAACATGCTGCAGGGCATCCTCACCGTGATGTTCCTCGGCCTCGGTGCGCTGCTCCTCGTCGAAGGCATCCGCGAAGGCAGCAAGCAGCGCGACATGGTCATCGCGATGCTGATCATCTTCACGTTCAACGTGCTGTTCTGGTGCTTCTTCGAGCAGGCCGGCAGCAGCTTCACGTTCCTTGCCGACAAGATCGTCGATCGCGAGCTGTTCGGCTGGACGTTCCCGGTCGCATGGTTCCAGTCGGTCAACTCGGTCGCGATCATCACGCTCGCGCCGGTCATGGCCTGGCTGTGGGTCGCGATGGGTCGGGCGAACCCGTCGATCCCGCGCAAGTTCGGCCTCGGCCTGCTGTTCAATGCGGTCGCGTTCGCGCTGCTCTGGTTCGCGCTGTCGGCGCTCGTCGACGACTTCGGCAAGATCCCGTTCTGGACGCTGTTCATGGTCTACGTGATCCAGTCGGTCGGCGAGCTGTGCCTGTCGCCGATCGGACTGTCGATGGTGACCAAGCTCGCGCCGATGCGTCTCGTCGGCTTCGGCATGGGCGGCTGGTTCCTCTCGACCGGCATCGGCAACAACCTGTCCGGCATCTTCGCCAGCCATGTCAGCGGCGAGGGCGGCATGACCGTCGCCTCGGCGATGTCGGGCTACGAGTTCGGTTTCTGGGCCCTCGTCGTCCCGGGCGCCTTGCTGTTCCTGATCGCGCCGCTGATCCAGAAGCTCATGCACGGGGTCAAGTAAACCGGCCCGGCCCCGCTCGACGGGCCATGCCGGGCCGCGCCGCGCATGCGGCCGGCCCGCGTGCACGATCCCTCAGCGCATCGATTCGGCCAGTTCGGCCCGCCACAAGGTGTCGAGGATGCGCGCGAGCCAGCGCCGCTCGTCCGCATCGAGATGGGCGAGCAGGCGTTGCTCGTGCTCGAGCGCGAGCGGCGCGACCTGGTCGTAGATCGCCCAGCCCTTCGGCGAGAGCCGCAGCATCGAACGCCGCTTGTCGGTGGCCGCCGTGGCGCGTTCGATCAGGCCTTTCTCGTCGAGGCGCGCGAGCGCCCGGCTGATCGCGACCTTGTCCATCGCCGTGCGTTCGGCGACTTCGCGTGCCGACAGGTCGGCGCGGTGTCCGAGCACGGCCATCGTGCGCCACTCGGTGACCGAAAGATCGAAGCGCGCCTCGTACTCGCGCGCGATCGCCTGGCTCAACGTGTTCGACAACACGCTGAGCCGGTAGGGCAGGAACGTTTCGAGTTCGAGCAGGGCGTGGCCAGCCATCGTGGGATCACTCTTGCCTTTGGTTTCATTTGAAACTATAAAGCCATTCTGCCGCAAGATGCGCGGTCTCGCGAGGACTCCCCGATGAATGCACAGCCGGCCACGAACAAGGGCATCGCCGTCACCACATTCGACAACCCGATGGGAATCGACGGGTTCGAGTTCGTCGAGTTCGCCTCGCCGGAACCGGAAAAGTTGCACGAACTGTTCCGCAACCTCGGTTTCACGGCGGTCGCGCGCCATCGCACACGCAAGATCACCAACTATCGCCAGGGCGACTGCACGTTCCTGATCAACGAGGATCCCGACTCGTTCGCGGCCGATTTCGCCGCCACCCACGGTCCGAGCGCCTGCGGCTTCGCCGTGCGCGTGAAGAAGCTCGCCGAGTGGGTGCGCGTGCAGGCGCTCAAGAACGGCGCCGAGGCGATCGGCGAGCGCGAACTGACCAAGGCGGTCGCCGCGCCTGTCATCAAGGGCATCGGCGACTGCATGCTCTACCTCGTCGATCGCTACGACGACAAGGGCACGATCCACGACCCCGACTGGGAATGGCTGCCCGGCGCCGAACAGCTGCCGAAGGGCTTCGGCCTGACCTTCATCGACCACCTGACCCACAACGTGTTCTTCGGCAACATGGGCAAGTGGGCCGACTACTACGAGCGACTGTTCAACTTCCGCGAGATCCGTTATTTCGACATCAAGGGTGCCAGGACCGGCCTCGTCTCGAAGGCGATGACGGCCCCCGACGGCATGGTCCGCATCCCGCTCAACGAATCGTCCGATTCGAAATCGCAGATCAACGAATACCTCGACGAGTACAAGGGCGAGGGCATCCAGCACATCGCCTGCTTCACCGACGACATCCACGGGACGGTCGAGGCCATGCGCGCGCATGGCATCCGCTTCCTCGACACGCCGGATACCTATTACGACGTCATCGACGAGCGCATCCCGAACCATGGCGAGGATGTCGCGCGCATGCGCAAGAACAGCATCCTCATCGATGCCGATCCGGAGACGAAGCAGAAACTGCTGCTGCAGATCTTCACCCAGAACTGCGTCGGCCCGATCTTCTTCGAGATCATCCAGCGCAAGGGCAACCTCGGATTCGGCGAAGGCAATTTCCAGGCATTGTTCGAAAGCATCGAGCGCGACCAGATGAAGCGTGGCGTGCTCTAGTCCCTCGTTCGGGACCCGCCGCCCCGCGCGCCACGCGCCTGAAGGATGAACGCGATGGACTACATGACCGGTTTCGGCAACGAATTCGCCAGCGAAGCGCTGCCGGGTACCTTGCCGATCGGGCGCAATTCGCCGCAACGTGCCGCCTACGGCCTTTACGCCGAACAGATTTCCGGCACCGCGTTCACGGCGCCGCGGCGCTCGAACCGGCGCAGCTGGCTGTACCGCATCCGCCCGTCCGCGATGCATGCGCCGTTCGTGGCCTTGCCCGTCGCAACGTTCCACAACCGTTTCGACGAGATGCCGGTCACGCCGAACCAGCTGCGCTGGGATCCGCTGCCGCTGCCTTCGACACCGACCGACTTCCTCGACGGTCTGGTCACGGTCGCCGGCAATGGCGGGCCAGCCGCGCAGACCGGCATCGGCATCCATCTGTATGCGGCGAACCGTTCGATGCTGGGACGGTATTTCTACGATGCCGACGGCGAACTGCTGATCGTGCCGCAGCAGGGTCGCCTGCGCATCACGACCGAACTTGGCGTGATCGCGATCGAGCCGCAGCAGATCGCCGTGATCCCGCGCGGCATCCGTTTCCGGGTCGAGTTACCCGACGGCGAGGCGCGCGGTTACGTCGCCGAGAACTTCGGCGCGCCGCTGCAGTTGCCCGACCTCGGCCCGATCGGCTCGAATGGTCTCGCCAGCCCGCGCGATTTCGAGACGCCGGTGGCGGCGTACGAGGACATCGAAGGCGAATTCGAACTCGTCGCGAAATTCCAGGGCAACCTGTGGCACGCACGCATCGGCCATTCGCCGCTCGATGTGGTCGGCTGGCACGGCAACCATGCGCCGTACCGCTATGATCTGCGCCGCTTCAACACGATCGGTTCGATCAGCCACGACCATCCCGATCCGTCGATCTTCCTCGTCCTGCATTCGCCGAGCGACACGCCCGGCACGAGCAACATGGATTTCGTGATCTTCCCGCCGCGCTGGCTGTGCGCCGCCGACACGTTCCGCCCGCCATGGTTCCACCGCAATGTGGCCAGCGAGTACATGGGCCTGATCCACGGCGCCTACGACGCGAAGGCCGGTGGTTTCGTGCCGGGCGGCGGCAGCCTGCACAACTGCATGACCGGACACGGCCCCGACGCGGCGAGTTTCGACAAGGCCAGTGCGACCGACACCTCGAAACCGGAGTTCATCGCCGAAACGATGGCCTTCATGTTCGAGACGCGCGCAGTGATCCGGCCGACCCGGCAGGCGCTCGAATCGCCGCTCCTGCAACGCGACTACCACGAATGCTGGCAGGGTCTGCGCAGCCATTTCGACCCCACAGCACGTTGATGCCGAAAGGAAACCGCTCCGCATGAAACTCGCAAGTCTCAAGGAAGGCGGCCGCGATGGCACGCTGGTCGTCGTCGATCGCGCATTGACCCGCGCCGTCCGTGCCTCGGCGATCGCGCCGACGCTGCAGGCCGCGCTCGAGGACTGGGACAAGGTCGCGCCGCGCCTCAATGCGCTGTACGAGGGTCTCCAGGCCGGCAAGGCCGGCGACGCCTTCGATCTCGACCTGCACGCGCTCGCCGCTCCGTTGCCGCGCGCCTACGAATTCGTCGACGGCAGCGCCTACCTGCCGCATGTCGAACGCGTGCGCCGCGCGCGTGGTGCCGAAGTTCCGGCCAGTTTCTACACCGATCCGCTGATGTACCAGGCGACCAGCGCGGGATTCCTCGGGCCACGCGATCCGATCCTCGCCGCCGACGAGGCCTGGGGCATCGATCTCGAGGCCGAGGTCGTCGTCGTCACCGACGACGTCGCGATGGGCGTGCGCGCCGGCCAGGCCGCGGACCACATCCAGTTGATCGGCCTCGTCAACGACGTCTCGTTGCGCGGCCTGATCCCCGGCGAACTCGCCAAGGGCTTCGGCTTCCTGCAATCGAAGCCGCGTTCGGCGCTGTCACCGGTGTTCGTCACCCCCGACGAACTCGGCGCGGCGTGGCGCGATTCGAAGCTGCATCTGCCGATGCGGACCTGGATCAATGGCCAGTGGTTTGGCGAAGCCGAGGCCGGCGTCGACATGCAGTTCGGCTTCGCCGAACTGATCGCGCATGCGGCGATGACGCGTCCGCTCAGCGCCGGCAC
Source organism: uncultured Dokdonella sp. (assembly GCA_964587775.1). GTDB lineage: Bacteria > Pseudomonadota > Gammaproteobacteria > Xanthomonadales > Rhodanobacteraceae > Dokdonella. Next base: position 153,559 of record CAZPLY010000001.1, on the reverse strand, counting down.
GATCGTCGGATCGGGCACGATCGCCAACGAGGACACGACGAGGGGTGCATCGTGCCTGGCCGAGCAGCGCACGGTCGAGACGCTCCGCGACGGCAAGCCGGCGACCCCGTTCCTCAAGTTCGGCGATCGCGTGCGCATCGAGATGACCGATGCCGAGGGGCGTTCGGTGTTCGGTGCGATCGAGCAGGTCGTCACCCGCTACGTGCCCGCCTGACGTATCCCGCGACCGGCCCGCCGGTGTACGCTCGACGCGCGTCATCCGCAGGGGGAGGGCAGCATGAGCGGCATACTCAGGCTTTACAGTTACTGGCGCTCGAGCGCCGCGTATCGCGTGCGCATCGCGCTCAACCTCAAGCAGCTCGCGCACGAGATCGTGCCGGTGCATCTCGTCAACAACGGCGGCGAGCAGCACGCGCCGGCGTACCAGGAACTGAACCCCCAGGAATTCGTGCCGACCCTGCTCGACGGCGCGCGCATCTTCCGCCAGTCGATGGCGATAATGGAATACCTCGACGAGACCTATGCCGGCGCGATGAGCCTGCTGCCGTCAAGCGCGCGTGAACGCGCCCGCGTGCGCGCGCTCGCCCAGGTCATCGCCTGCGACATCCATCCGCTCAACAACCTGCGGGTCATGCAGTTCCTCGAACGCGAATTCAGCACGCCGCAGGTCGAGCGCGAACGCTGGACGCGCCACTGGATCACCGAAGGCTTCAGCGCACTCGAAGCGATGCTCGCCGACAACACCTCGACCGGGATCCATTGCGACGGCGACGCGCCGACGATCGCCGACGCCTGCCTCGTGCCGCAGGTCTACAACGCGCGTCGCTTCGGCATCGACATGCAACCGTTCCCGACCATCGTGGCGATCGAACAGCAGTGCCTCGGCCTGCAGGCGTTCGACGCGGCACGGCCCGAAAACCAGCCCGACGCGCCGGCGTCGCCGGGCTGACCGGCGGCGACGCGCGAGCTCAGCCGGCGATGTAGCGCTGCAGCTGTTCGATCTGCTCGGACTGCTCGTCGATGACGGCCTTGACGAGGTCGCCGATCGAGAGGACGCCGATCACGCGATCGCCGTCGAGCACCGGCAGATGGCGCACGCGGCGCGTCGTGCACAGGCGCATGCAATGCTCGACCGTGTCGTCGGGACCGACCGAGATCACCTCGCCGGTCATGATGTCGGCGACGGGCGTGCCGGCCGACGATCGGCCCTTGAGGACGATCTTGCGCGCATAGTCGCGTTCGGAAACGATGCCGGCGAGGTGGTCGCCCTGCATGACCAGCAAGGCGCCGACATGGCGTTCGGCCATCAGGCTGATCGCGCTCAGCACGGGTGCATCGAGCGAGGTCGAGTAGATCTCGGGCCCCTTGTCCGCGAGAAGATGCTTCACCTGGCGCATGGCAACCTCCACCTCGTGAGCTGCCGGCACGTGTTGCCGAGGCACGAGTCTAACGCGATGGCGGTGTGCCCGCCTGCCGCGCCGCATCAGCGCCGGGCAGGTATTCATCGACGAGATACAAGGGACGCTGTTTCGATTCGACGTACAGGCGCCCGAGGTATTCACCGATGATGCCGAGCGCCATCAACTGCACGCCGCCGAGGAATAGCACGGCGACCATGATCGTCGGGTAGCCGCGGACCGGGTCCCCGAACAGCATGGCCTTGGCGAGGATCCACAGCCCGAACATGAATGCGAACAGGGCGACGCCGATGCCGGCATAGGTCGCGATCTTGAGCGGCGCCCCCGAGAACGAGGTGATGCCGTCGATCGCGAAGTTCCACAGGCGCCAGTAGTTCCACTTCGTCGCCCCCGCGTGGCGTCCGTCACGCGCGTAGACGACCGATTTCTGGCGGTACCCGACCCACGTGAACAGGCCTTTCATGAAGCGCTGGCGCTCGCGGACCTGGCGCAGCGCATCGACCGCGCGGCGCGAGAGCAGGCGGAAGTCGCCGGTGTCGCGCGGCACCGGCGTCTCGCTGAGGCGACCGATCACGCGGTAGAACGCCGAGGACGTGAAGCGTTTCAGCCGGCTGTCGCCGCTGCGCGACGCACGCGTGCCGTAGACGACGTCGAAACCCTCCCGCCAGTGGCCGAGGAACGTGGCGATCAGTTCGGGCGGATCCTGCAGGTCGGCATCGATGACGACGACTGCGTCGGCATCGGCATGGTCGAGGCCCGCGGTCAGGGCGAGTTCCTTGCCGAAATTGCGCGAGAGCCGCAGGGTCGTCACGCGCACATCGGCGGCCGCGAGGTCGCGCATCAGCGCGTAGGTGTCGTCGTTGCTGCCGTCATCGACGTACAGCACCGAGCTGTCGGCATCGAGGTCGTCGAGAACCGCCGCGAGCCGCGCATGGAACGCACGCAGGCCTTCGCTTTCGTTGTAGGCCGGGACGACGACGGTGAGCGTTGGCATGGCGGGTCGCGACGTGGACGGGGAGGCCGATCCTAGCGGATGCGCGTTCGCCGCGGAGCGTGACTCGCGGGCTGCACGATCATTCGGCGAGGTAGCCGGCGCCCCCGAGCTGGCGCATCTGGCGTTCGATCCAGGCCGCGCGTCGTTGCACGTACGCCGACGGACGAGCGGCGTCGAACCTGCGCGGATTCGGCAGCACGGCGGCGAGCAGGGCGGCCTCGTGCGCGTCGAGCGCCGCCGGGGCGCTGTCGAAGAAGCGATCGCTCGCCGCGTGCGCGCCGTAGACGCCGTCGCCGAACTCGGCGATGTTGAGGTAGACCTCGAGGATCCGACGCTTCGGCCACAGCGTTTCGATCAGTACGGTGAAGTACGCCTCGAGGCCCTTGCGCAGGTAGCTGCGCCCGCTCCACAGGAACAGGTTCTTCGCGACCTGCTGGCTGATCGTGCTGGCCCCGCGCAGGCGGGTGCCATCGCCGGCATCGGCCATCGCGTCCTGGATCGCTTCTACGTCGAAGCCGCGGTGATCCGGGAATTTCTGGTCCTCGGCGGCGACCAGTGCGATCGGAAGATGGGCGGAGACGTCCTCGATCGGCGTCCAGCGATAGGACAGGCGGAAATCGCGATCGCCCGACGTGGCCGCTTCGAGCGCGCGACCGAGCATGAAGGCACTGGTTGGCGGCGGCACGAAGCGCAAGGCGGCGACGAGCAGCACGCTGATGACGACCATCGCGAACGAGGCGATGGCGGACCAGCGCACGAGTCGCCTCGGCCAGGATCGCCTGCCTGCCTTGCCCATCGCGATCGGCTCCCGGAAAAAAAAGACACCGGCGCGGAGATCCGCGCCGGTGTCGGGAGCTTACCGGCGTTCGACGGTTACTGGCACATGTACTGCGAGAAGTCGAAACCGTTGCGGAAGATGACCCCGCTGTCGCCGATGCGGACCTGGTCGAGGAAGAAGCCCGAGTAGTTGAGGCCCGGATCCGACGACAGGCGCCAGCGGATCTTGACCGTCTGTCCGGCGTAGCTCGCGAGGTTGATCGAGAACGGCTTGAATACCGCGACCCCGGTGTCGTTGTTCGGGAATGCGTTCGAGGTCGTCGTCGTCACGCCGCTGTAGATGCCCTTGCCGTCAGGGAATCCGCAACTGTTGATCGGCGGGTTCTGTCCGGTCGAGAAAATCGTCGGATAGCCGCCGGCCGGCGGCAGGTCGGTCCAGGTTGCCCCGCCGTTGGTCGAGATTTCCGTGACCACGCCATCCCACTGGTACTCGAGGTTGTAGCGCGCGCTGAAGCTCAGCGACGCGTTCGCCGGCAAGGTCAGGGCCGGCGTCTCGATGCTCGCGCAGGTCAGGTCGGGATGATTCGAAAGCTGCCCGCCTGTGTGGTAGCTGTGCGTCCCGTCCGCGGCCGCGATCGTGCTGACGCCCCACGGCAGTTCCGGATTCAGGTAGGCCACGCCTTCGGCGTTGTCGTGGAACGCCGTCGGATCGGGTCCGGGCGCACCGGTCGTCGTCACGCTTTCGATGTCCGAGATCGGCGAGACATTGCCGAAGCTGTCGGTCGCCGAGAAGCGGTAGTAGTACGCCTGGCCATCGACGACCGCGGTATCGGTGAAGCTCGTGCCGGCGACATTGCTCGCGATGACGGTCGGACTCGCGAAGAACGGATCGGTCGAGCGCGAGACCGTGTACGTCACGCCACTGGCTGCCGGACAACCGAGGTTTGCCGGCTGCCAGGTGAGGTCGACCGCGCAACTCGCGTTCGAGCCGTCGGCGAGCAGCGATTGCACCGCGATCGTCGGTTGCAGCGTGCAATCGTCCTGCGAGACGACGTCGACGCAGGTCGATGCGAGACCCTCGACGTCGCCGTCGACGCCGCGCACCTTGTACGCATAGCTGAAGCCGCCCTGGCTGCGCGTGTCGACCAGCGGTGACGCCGCCCCGGTACCGACCAGGTGGAAATCACCGGCACTGGCCGTGGCACAGGTGCCGTCGGCGCGATAGAGCTGGAACCCTTGCGGAGCCGTGCCCGTGAATCCGACCGCGACGCCGGCGGTCGAGTTGCCCGCGATGACCGGCGCGGTCGGGGCGGCGACCGGAACCGGATCGGGCAGTCCGAACACGCCGGTCGCGGCCAGCGCATAGCCTTGCCGGTCCGATTGTGGACGACCGTTGCCCGGGACTGCCGTCGCCTTGACGCGCAAGGTGTAGGCGCCCGCGACCGGCGCCGGCAGGCGAACCTGCTCGACCGTGTCGCGCGCATTGGCGACGCCGCCGACCGTCGAGACGCCGCCGGTGAACACGTTGCCCTTGTAAGTGAGGCCACCCGGCGCGACGACTTCGAGATCGAGATTGTTGATCAACGCGACGGCGACGCCGCCCGCCGCTTCCGGATCGAACCACGCCAGCGTCACCCGCAGTTCGCCGCCGGCGCCGACCGCGTTCAAGGTGTATTCGTGAACGTCCCCGGTCTCGACGCCGCTGGCGTGCGGGCGCTCGAACACGCGCATGCGGCGTGCATCGTTGCCCCCGCCGAGCGTGGTCTTGAACCAGAGGTTGCCGTCGAGCCAGGCGCGGCCCCAGCCCGTGTCGGCGTTCGGCCAGTTCGGCGCGCCGAGCGCGTTGGTGCCGTTGAGCAGGATCGACTTGAGGACCATGCCGCTCGGATTGTGCGCGTCGGCCGCGGTCTTCATGCCGCGCGGATAGAAGCCGTCGGTGAAGTACTGTCGAACGAGGGCCGCATTGCCGCTGATCGTCGGTGCCGACATCGATGTGCCCGAGAACGTCGCGGTCGACGGCAGGGTCGGCACCGCGCTGAACGAGACCGTGCGTGCGGCCGAGACGACGGACGATCCAGGCGCGGTCAGATCGGGCTTGATGCGCCCGTCGGCGGCCGGTCCGCGGTTCGAGTACGCCGGCACGGCGGTGCTGCCGGCATGGGCGAGCGCGCCGACCGAGAGCACGTTCTTGGCGTTGCTCGGCGTGCCGGTCTGCACCGGTCCGGGGTCATCGTTGCCCGCCGAGACGACGACGAGCAGGTCCTCGACCTCCCAGGTCACGCGGTCGGCCTCCGAGTCGTTGCTGCTGTAGACGCCGGCCGTCGCCGAACCCCAACTGTTGTTGTGGATCCGCGCACCGCCGGCGAAGGCCTGCTCCAGGGTGCCGGTGAAATCGGAAATGTAGACCGATGTAGATGCAGTGCCGCCGATGTCCTGCATGAGCAATTGCGCGTTCGGCGCCATGCCGTCGGCGAGTTCATGGTTCGCCGCGGTCGGCGTCGAAGCGAGGTAGGTCGTTGCGCCGAACGTGCCGGCCGCGTCACCGAGCACGGTGCCCGACGTATGCGTGCCATGCCCCGAGGCGTAGTCGTAATCGGTCGGACCGAGCGGCTGCAGCCAGTAGCCGATGATCTTGCGATTCGGATACAGGTTTCCGATCGCCGGAAGCACGGGCGGCGGATTGTCGGACAGGGTGATCTGCGTGATCGGTCCGGTGCCCTTGTCGAGCGTCGTGAACCAGGCGGCCCATGGCGTCGTCCCGGAGTCGGCAACCGCGACGATCTGGCCGCTGCCGAAGATTCCCTGGGCCCAGACCGGCGCCGGTCCGCACACGGTGCCGCTGCCTCCGCATGCTGCGGTCGAATTTCCCTGGATCGCGCCGACCCCGCCCGAATTCATCGTCGTCGTCGGCAGCCACGGTTCGATGAAGGCCACCGCATCGATCGCGCTCGCGACCTCAAGCAAGCGGTCGAGCTGATTGCGTGGCACGCCGGCGATGACGTGTGGTGGTGCGTCCGCGCGCATGCTGCGCCGCGTGATCCGCACGCCGGGGACGAGCTTGGCGAGGGTTGCCGCGATATCCGCCGAGGATTCGCCGGCGAAGCCGCGGATGTCGACGATGTCGAGCAGTTCGAGCCCGGAAACCGCGTCCTCGGGTTGCTGCTGCGCGAGATGGTCGCGCGCATCCGTCCACAGGCGCGGATCGATCTTGAGTCCGGCCGGCTGTTGCTCGACGGCACGGACCGCCGGATTCACCCGGATGGCGTCGAGCGTCGAGCCGTTCAGGCGGACCAGATAGGCATTGTTCGGCACGTAACCGACGAAGTCGATGCCAAGGGCCTGCAGGCTGCGCCGGCCCTCGGCGAGTGCATCGGCCTTGAATTGCACGATCGCGTAGCGCGTGCTCGCCGCATCGGCGTTCGCGCTCGCGCGCAGGTCGAGGCGCTGGGTCGCCGGGTCGTAGCTGCCGGCGCGGAACATCAGGAGTTGCGGATTGTCGAGCGCCGCCGCTATCGACTCCGGCGTCGCGACCTGCGCGGGTACGACGGTGCGGGTGTCGGCAAGGGCGGCACCGCCATGGGTGAGTGCCACCGCCAAGGCAGCAGCGAGCGCCTTGCGGCGCAGAATCGGTGTGATCAAGGTATATGACTCCGGATTGGGTGTGTGCCCGCAGGGCACGATGGGAATCCTGACGTTCGACGGTCGTCCCTGGACATGCAACGGCGCGCGACGGAACCGGTCGATGGGCGGAGGCGCGTCGCGATCTTACATCCGCCGCGCCGTCGCGCGGCAAGCTTGCTCGCGCGGCTACGGGCCCGCGGCAGCCCGGCGCGGTTCGACCGAGGCCGGGGCCGGCTGGTCGAGGTCATAGTATTCGAAGATGAGGTGGATGCGATCGGTCGTGCCTTCGTTGCGCACGGCGTGCAGGCCCATGTTGTCGACTTCGACCGCTTCGCCTGCCGGGAAGTGGTATTCGGTTTCGCCGACGAGGAACAGGACGCGATCGTTGGTCTGGATCGGCAGATGGATCTTGTGCGGCCACTTGGCCGCGCGGTTCGCGTCGCGGTGCGGCTTGATGACGCCGCCGGGCGCCATGCGCGCGAGCATGACGCGCGGGTATGCCCCTCGCGCGTATCCGTAAGGCCTGGTCGCCTCGTGCAGGATCGGCTCGAGGCGCTCGCGCCATTGCGCCCACAGCGGCCGATCGTACGAGCCGCGCCAGTCGAGATAATTCCAGACGAAGCGGAACACGATGTGGCGGGTCAGGTCGAGCTCGTCGAAGCGGTTCGGCTTGTCGGCATTTTCGGCATCCCACACGTCCTCGGGAATCGCGAGGATCGCTTCGCGGATCGACGAGATGTCGACCTTTCCAAGCGGGCGGATGGACGTCGTCTTGCGTGGATTGATCAGCATCGGCGTGGCAGATCGGGCGAGGGCTGGATGCCGCGCCGGACGCGCGCGGTTTCGAGGACAACAGGCCATCATATCCGCTCCGCGGTGCGCGACGCATTTCGCGCGCGACCAGCCCGTGGCCGCAGCGCGTCCGACCTTGCCTGGCCCGCGATCAGACCCATCTATCGTGGTTTCCCGGAGTTGCCGATGACCGGATCGAACGACGTTTCCCACCGTTTCAGGCTCGAACGCGCCGGTGTGCGCGGCGGCTTCGTGCGGCTCGAAGCGAGCTGGGCAGGCCTGTGCGCGCATGCCGACCACGCGCCGCCGGTCGCGCGCCTGCTCGGCGAAGCGCTCGCCGCGAGCGCACTGTTTGCCGGCGCAATCAAGTTCGAGGGTGGCCTCTCGGTCCAGCTTCGAAGCGCCGGTCCGTTGAAATTGCTCTTCGCCGAATGCTCGCATGACGGCGGCCTGCGTGGCATCGCCCGCTGGGACGGCGGCCATCCGGATGCCCCGATCGACCTGCGCCAGCCCGACGCGCAACTCGCGATCACGATCGAGAACAAGCGCTCCTCGACCCGCTACCAGGGGCTGGTCGGTATCGAAGCCGCATCGCTGGCCGAGGCATTCGAGGGATATTTCCGGCAATCCGAGCAGTTGCCGACGCTGATCGTGCTGGCCGTCGGTGCCGGCCGCTGCGGCGGTCTCATGCTGCAACAGGTCGCCGATGCCGGCGGTGGCGGCAGCGCGCCCGACCCCGATGCATGGTCGCGTGTCGGCCATCTGCTGGCCACGCTCGGCGAATCGGAATTGCTCGAATTGCCGCCGGCCGACCTGCTGTACCGGCTGTTCCACGAGGAGCAGGTTTTCCTCGAGCCCGCGCGACCGCTCGCGTTCCGCTGCAGCTGTTCGCAGCAACGCGTCACCGACATGCTGCGCGCGCTCGGTCCGGAGGAGTGCGAAGCATCGGTCGATGCCGACGGAGTCATCGCGATCACGTGCGAGTTCTGCGACCGTGTCTACCGCATCGACCGGGTCGATCTCGGCGTCCTGTTCGCCGCCGGACCGGTGCCGCCGGCCCCGCAGACGGCCCAGTAGGGCCGTTCGGCCGGCTGAATGGTGGCCGGACAGGGGCGTTCCTGTGCGCCAATTCGCTGTCGGATGTTCGTGGAAATGCGTATGATGTTCACCCAAGTGTGCGTGCCGAAACCGGATTCGACCTTGCCGGGTGACCCATGGAACCCCCGTGGCAGGTTCGGAGTCTGATCACTGTCCAGCAGAAGATGCTCGCCATGTTGTTGCGCCTCGCCACATTGATGCTCGCCGGTCTCTGTCCGCTGCTCGCAGCGGCGCAGACGAGCGCGCCCGTGGCCGGCACGCCCGACGTCAAGCTGCTGTCGATCGACAACCTGATCTCGCGCCAGTCGACGGTCGCCGTCGCCGGCAACAATGGCCAGGTCGTCCCCTTGTGGGCCAGCGAGGATGGTCGGTTGCTCGCGATCGTCGGCCTTTCCCAGCGTCCCGGTGCGCCGACCTTGCCGCCTTCGCCGGCTTTCGGCGGCCTGTCTGACCTTCGCATCATCGATGCGACGAACCTGTTCACGACGGGGCTTCGCTGGCGCCCCGGTCACGGCCTGCGTGCCGATTTCGTCGTCGGTCTGCAGGCGCAGGATTCGAATCCGTTTACCGTCTTTTCGCCCCCGGGCTGCATCGCAGGCCTGTGTACGTCCGACACCGCCAGCCATGGCGCGATCGGCGGAACGCTCGGCGCAGGCTGGACATCCGCCGAATCCCATGGCCTCGATGTTTCGTTCGGCCTGAGCTGGCTCGATGCGCAACAGGCGCAGGTGCCGCTCATGCTGCACCGGGCGCCGGGCCTGGCCGGCATTGATCTCGGCACGCTCGCGGCAGCCGGCGGCGCGCCGCTGCGCCTCGATTCGTCGCTGTTCCTGCTGGCGCGTGGCAGCTGGCGCCTCGATCAGGGTGCCCTCGTGGATCTCAGTGCGGGGCTCGGTCGGGCCGAAGTCGAACCACTGCTGTGGTACGGCATCCCGGGTTCGCCGTTCGACGTGAACCAGGCCACGCTCGGCCTCGGCATCGCCAATGGCTCGCTGCGCGGCAGCATCGTCGGTCACGTGATCAGTGCCGACCTGCCCGGCCTGAGCGGCACGCGACGCTGGAGCGGCATCGATCTCGGCGTCTCCTGGCGCACGCCGTGGCGCGGCGAAGTCAGTGTCGGCGCCCAGAACCTGTGGTCTCTCCCGCTCGATGCGCATCCGCCGAGCGAGGCGGATTCGGCCCAGGCGCGCATGCCCTACGTCCAGTACCGCCAGGACCTCTGATTCCCGCGCCGCGCTAGCGGCTTCTTGGGCACGTCGATCCCTCTTTCCTGCGGTCCTTGCCGGTCCTGCATCGGTCCTGCATCGGCCCTGCAGGCGCGTCCGCCGCTGCTTTTCGCGGGCTTCCAGCGGTCTTGCCGGAATAACGCAACCGATTGACTTGCAAGCATTTTTCTCGCTTGTTCGAGCGATTGTTAAGGCCTCGCTCAGGGATTCCCATGCCGTAAGAATGTTGTTAGTATCCGGCCACTGCCGCCGGCCCGACGGGTCGTGCGCGGCAATTCGCAAGAGGGAACGGACTCCGAATTTCCCGATGCGTGCGACAAAAAGTCCCGAACTGTGTCACCACTCTAAAACGTTGGAGAGCGTAATGAGGCTAACGAATCACGAGCTTCTCAAGGCCGTGCGTATCGCGTTGTACGCGAGCGCTTCGGCTGTTGTCGGTTTGAGTTCCGTCCCGGTCTTCGCCCAGAGCGACGAAGCCGGCAGCGAGAAGCTTGAAACCATCGTCGTCACCGGCTCGCGCATTCGTCGCGTCGACATCGAAGGCGCAAGCCCGGTGTTCTCGATCGACAAGGCCGACATCGAGAAGAGCGGCAAGCTCACGATCGGTGACCTGATCCAGGAATCGCCGTCGATCGCCGGCGCCGCGACCAACCCGTCCGTGAACAACGGCGGCGGCAGCGGTGCATCGACCGTCTCGATCCGCGGTCTCGGTTCGCAGCGCACGCTGCTCCTCGTCAACGGCCGTCGTCTGGCCTATGCCGACGTCAACTCGATTCCGATCAACATGGTCGAGCGCATCGACATCCTCAAGGATGGCGCCTCGGCGATCTACGGCTCCGACGCGATCGGCGGCGTGGTCAACTTTGTCCTGCGCAAGGACTACCAAGGCATCGAAGCCTCGGTCGATTACGGCATTTCCGACCGTGACGACGGCGAGCGCAAGGGCGTCACGATCACGCTCGGCCACTCGAGCGATCGCGGCAGCCTGCTTGTCGGCGCCACCTACAACAAGACCGAGCCGGTCTGGGCGGGCGACCGCGATTTCTCGTCGCCGGCGTTCTACAACTACCAGGGCACGGTCTACACGCTCGGATCGGGCTCGATCCCGGGCGGCCGTTTCGTGATCGACCGCCGCGTTGCCGTGGCCAACGGCATCACCTGCCCGGGCTCGAGCGGCACGGTCAGCGTCGTGCCGATCAACGGCTCCTACGGTGCGACAGGTGCCGATTACCGCTGCTATGTCGGCGGCGGCGCGAACAACGACACCTACGACTACTCGCCGTTCAACCTCGAGCTGACCCCGCAGGAACGCGGCGGCCTGTTCATCACGGGCAACTACCGCCTGACCGACAACGTCGAAGCCTACGTCGAGGCATTCAGCAACAAGACGCGTTCGCGCTACATCATCGCGCCGCTGCCGCTGATCCTCGCCCAGCTCGGCGGTCCGATCTCGGCCGACAGCGCATTCAATCCGTTCGTCGACGGCGTAGACGCCAACGGCAACCCGGTGCGCGCGGACATCACGAGCGGCGGCCTGCGCGACGTCACGGGCGGCAACCGCGAAGGCATGTTCGAAACCCAGGCCGACCAGTTCAGCGCGGGCCTGCGCGGCAGCTTCGGTGATACCTGGCAGTGGGATGGCGGCATCACGTGGGCGCGCACGTCGCAGGACACGTCGAACACCGGCTACTACTACCTGCCGGCGCTCGCTCCGGCGGTCGGTCCGTCGTTCATCGAGGACGGCATTGCCTATTGCGGCACGCCGGGCAACGTGATCGCGGGCTGCACGCCGATCAACATCTTCAACCTCGATCCGAGCACCCCGGCCGGCGCCGCCGGTCGCGCAGCACTCGACCAGCTTGCCGTCACCGTCAAGTCGCACAGCTACGCGACCCAGAAGGGCGCGCAGTTCAACCTGACCGGTGAACTGTTCGAACTGCCCGCCGGTGCGCTCAGCCTCGCGGTCGGTGGCGAGTATCGCCAGGACTACAGCTACTTCGCCCCGGACTTCGTGTCGACGATCCTCGACCCGACGACCGGCCAGTGCCTGACCTTCACCGACGCCTGCGGTTCGCCGTCGACCGGTGAGCTCAGCGTCCGCGAGTTCTACGGCGAGTTGCTCGTGCCGGTCCTGCGCGACCTGCCGTTCGCGAAGTCGCTCAACATCACGCTTGGCTCGCGCTTCTCCGACTACTCGGCGTTCGGCAACACGACGAACTCGAAGATCGGCATCGAGTACCGCCCGATCGACGACCTGCTGCTGCGCGGCACGGTGGCCGAGGTGTTCCGCTCGCCGACGATCAGCGATCTTTACGGCGGCACGGTCCCGAGCGCGGACACCTACAGCGATCCTTGCGACAACCTCGTCGCCGGCGATCCGCGCCTCGGCAATCCGGCCTGCGCCGGCCTGACCGCAGGCTTCCAGCAGATCACCGCACAGACGCAGGCGCTGTACGGCGCGAATGCCCTCGTCCAGCCGGAAACCGGCAAGACCTTCACCTGGGGCATCGTCTACGACCCGAGCTGGTTGCCGGGCCTGTCGACCTCGATGGACGTCTGGAAGATCACGCTGCAGGACACGATCGGCGCGATCGGCACGCAGATCATCCTCGACCAGTGCTTCAACTTCGGTCGCTTCTGCAACCTGTTCACGCGCGACATCGGCACCGGCGGTACGGGCGACGTCAACTTCGTCAACAACACGACGCAGAACATCGGCCGCATCGACACCCAGGGTATCGACTTCAGCATCAAGTACCGTCTGCCGGAGACCGCGTGGGGCAACTTCCGCGTGTCGCTCGACACGACCTACCTGCAGAAGTACGACCTCCAGGTCATCAACGGCGACATCTCGACCGAGTACAGCCGTGCGGGAACCTACACCTCGTCGTCGACCGGCGGTGACGGCAACTACGCCCGCTGGCGTGCCTTGGGTGCATTGAGCTGGAACCTCGGTGCATTCGACGCGAGCTGGCGCACGCGCTTCGTGTCGGGTTCGCGCTTCGGCAACTACGCCGTCGCGGGCGACGGTTCCAACGTCGTCGATCCGACCGGCGATCCGGCCAACCAGTCGTTCAAGATGGCCAGCTGGACGCAGCACAACCTGCAGGTCGGGTTCAATGCCGAGGCGATCAACACGCGCTTCGAAGTCGGTGTCGACAACGTGTTCGACAAGCAGCCGCCGATCCTGTGGCAGTACGGCTTCAACGGCAACACCGACGAGCGTACGTTCGACGTGGTCGGTCGTTACTACTGGGCCCGCGTTGGCGTGAAGTTCTAAGCCAACCCGCTCCAGGAGCATCGAAACCGCGCGGCGCAAGCCGCGCGGTTTTTTTTTGGCGACGATCGCGGCGCGGAGGATCGTCGAAGCGTCTTTCCCGGGTCGGCGTGCTTGCCCGTGTTCCGGCTGCGGGCGATACTGGTCGACCGGTCCCGTCAAGTGAATCCGATGCTCCAGCTCGCCTACGACGCCCTGCAATCGGGCAATCCCGCCCGGGCCGAACAGATCTGCCGACAGTTGCTCGCTGCGCAACCCGACAACGAAGGCGGGCTGCTCCTGCTGGCCCTTGGCCTGGTCGCCCTCGAGCGGGAGGCCGAAGCGATGCCGCTGTTCGAGAAATTGACCGAACTGAATCCTGGCTCGTCGGGACACTGGACCAATCTCGGCAGCTCGCGACGTTCCCAGGGGCTTCCCGAACAGGCCGAGGCGGCCTACAAGCGTGCAGCCGAACTCGATCCGACCGATGGAAATGCCTTGTTCAACCTGGGGCTGCTCGCCTACGAGCGCGGCGAATTCCTCAGTTCGCGCGATTTCCTCATGCGCGCCGTCGAGCACTCGATCGACGATGCCGGAATCCGCGCGGAGGCCGCGAATGCCCAGTTCGCCTGCGGCAACAGCGCGGCAGCCGAGCGTCTGCTCGAACACTGGCAGCGATGGTCAGCGAACGACCCACTCGCGCTGGCCCAGGTCGGCTGGGTGTATGCCAAGCTCGGCCAGGCTGAAGATGCGCAACAGGCGCTCGATGCCGCGGCGACGATCCTGCCGGCGCATCCGCGCATCCAGGTCCGCCGCGTTGCGTTTCTCGAACGCGCCAATCGCCTCGACGAGGCACGCACGCTGTTGTCGACGATCGACACGACCGCAGTCGGGCGCGAAGGACTCAATGAAGACCTCAAGATCGTCCGTGCGCAACTCGTCGGGCGCGGCGACGACCTCGCGCTTGCCCTGCAATTGCACGAGGAGATCGTCGAGGGACAGGCGGCGGCCCGACGCAATCCCGAACTGCTGACGGCGATCGGTCGATTGCACGACAAGGCCGGCGACACCCGGCTCGCGATGAACTGGTTCAACCGGGCGCACCAGTTGCAGATCGAGGAACTGCGCGAACGCTCACCGAAATGGTTCGGCCCCGACGCCGATCCGCTCGAAATCACGCGCCATCGCATCAACGCGGAACTGCGTCGGGACTGGCTGCCGGTCGAGGCGCCGGACGCGGCGGCATCTCCAATCTTCATCGTCGGCTTCCCGCGTTCCGGAACGACGATGCTCGAGACGATGCTCGATGCACATCCGCAGCTTGCCGGCATGGACGAACGCACGTTCCTGCAGGACGTCGTCGACGAGATCCGCAAGGCCGGGATGAATTACCCCGAAGACCTCGGCAGGCTCGACGACGCGATGTGCACGCGCCTGCGCGGCGTCTACTGGAACCTCGTGAGGACGCGCGCGCGGGTCGATCCCGCCAAGCGGCTCGTCGACAAGAACCCCCTCAACATCCTGCGCCTGCCGTTGATCACGCGCCTGTTCCCGAATGCGAAGATCATCCTCGCCCTGCGCCATCCGTGCGACGTCGTGCTGAGCAATTTCATGCAGACATTCCGCACGCCGGCCTATGTGGCGATCACCGCGACGATCGAATCGACCGCGCGTGGGTATGCAGACACCTTCGACTTCTGGCTCGACCAGGTCGGAGTGCTCGAGCCCGACGTGCTCGAGCTGCGCTACGAGGACGTCGTCGACGACATCGATGCGCAGTCACGCCGGATCGCCGATTTCCTGCAGATCCCGTGGGACGCGCGCATGGTCGACTTCCATGTGCGGGCCAAGGAGCGCGGTTACATCGCGACACCGAGCTACCATCAGGTCGTCGAACCGATCAATCGCAAGGGCGTCGCGCGCTGGGAGCGCTATCGCAGCTATCTCGAGCCGGCGATCCCGCACCTGCAGCCTTACCTCGATCGCTGGGACTACGCGGTCGAGCCGGCCACCGACGATTCGAAGTCGTAGCCGAACAGTTCGATGTCGCGCGCGTACATCCGGGCGACCAGGCAGCGCAGTTCGTCGTCGTAGTATTCGGTGTAGGGCCGATGACGCGAGGCATTGACGTGGCCGAGCGGTGTGCTCGGGATGCCGATGCGCGCGCAGATCGAATCGAAGTCGCGCTGCATCGTTTCGACCCGCCCGAGTTGATCCATCATCATGCGCCCGTCCTCATCGCAGAGCACTTCGTGCTGCGGGCGGAACAGGATGTGCTGGAGCGGCGGGCGGTCCCGGATGATGAAGCGCATGAACTCGCGCGGCGAAGCCTCGAACTGTCCGGTGTCGCGGCTCGCGAACGCGCAGTACGAGACGAAACGGTCGTACGGATTGCGGACGAAGGCGAACTTGAAGTAGCCGTTGAACACGTCTTCGCCAAGCACCGGCCGCACCTGCTGCACGCCAAGGTGTCCGTGGCCGATCTCGCTGAGGCGCGGCTGCGGGAACCGCTTGTGGACGAACAGGGCCACCTGTTCGTGGTCGGCGTCGGTGAGGAAAGGCCTCAATGCGCGCCTGACCGAGTGCGTGCCGGTTTTCGGGACTGCGAAGAAGATGAAGCGATGATGGTTCGAAATGATCACGGTGCTGCCCGGCCTGCCGCGGGAAAATGCCATTCTCGCATACGTCGCGCGGCGCCCCGACCCGGCGCGGACGCTGCGGCACGCTTGGTATCATGCCGGTCCCGTGGTCGTGCCAGGAATCCGGCCCGACGACCTGATCGCGAGTCGATGAGCCGATGAAACTCCAGGTTCCTTTCCTGCAACTTCCCGTCGCCTTCGACGCCGAGGCGATGGCGCACGAGATCGCCGCGCTCGGCGAATCGGTGTGGCGCCCGCACCCGCAGGGATTTGCCGGCAACTCGGCGGTCCCGCTGATCGCGCAGGACGGCAATCCGCACAGTGACGCGGTGCGCGGCCACATGCGGCCGACGCCGCAACTCGAGCGCTGTCCGTACCTGATGCAGGTCATGTCGGCGATCGGCGGGGTCTGGGGACGCAGCCGGCTGATGCGGCTCTCGGGTCAGGCCGAGGTCACGGCCCACGTCGACATCGATTACTACTGGCGCGACCACATGCGCGTCCATGTGCCCGTGATCACGCAGCCTGATGTGCGCTTCCACTGCGGCGACGCCTCGGTCCACATGGCGGCCGGCGAATGCTGGATCTTCGACACCTGGCGCATGCATCGCGTGATCAATTCGGCCGAGAAGGCACGCATCCATCTCGTCGCGGATTCGGTCGGCGGCCCGGGCCTGTGGGGACTCGTCGCCGCGGCGCGACCGCACTTGGCCCAGGTCCCGGGCTGGCAACCGCGAACGATCGGGCCCGATTCCGGTGCCGCGCGCAGCCTGCGCCTCGAATCGGTCAACGTGCCGGCCGTGATGACGCCGTGGGAAGTGCAGGACCAGCTCGGCTTCATCCTCGACGCGGCCTTGCCGCATGCCAACCTCGGCGCCCTGCACCAGCTCGTCGGCCACTTCCATCGGCACTGGCGATCGTTGTGGGCGATGTACGGCGACTCCGGCGAAGGCTTTGCCGAATACCGCGACGCCGTGCGGAAGTTCGCCGTCGAAATGAAGCGCATCGGCGAAGGCGTGAAGCTCGAGAACGGAGTCACCCTGCTCAACGCGCTGCACAGCCTCGTGACCGGCGTGGCCGTCAACGACGACGATGCCGAAATGCTCGCCGACGAACGTTCGGCCCCGATCGGCATGCAGCGCGCCGCGATGTAGCCGTTGTCGCGATGACCGTCGCGGGCTTGCCCGCCCCGTCCGGATGCGCTGCGGCGGCAACGCCTCGCCGTGCCAGCGCGAACAACGATGACTGACGCTTGTTGCGTCACCGCTTTCGGCGACGCTGCGGGCGCTCAGAAGTGCGCGTTCTCGAAGCCTTCGTCCATCGGCGTCTCGCCGCCTTCGGCGAGACGGACCTTGAGCGCGAGGCCGTCGCGCGAGTCGGCCTTCGAGAGCGCTTCCTCGAGTTCGATCTTGCCTTCCTTGTACAGCGCGTACAGCGCCTGGTCGAATGTCTGCATGCCTTCCTGCAGGCTGCGGTCCATCGCTTCCTTCATCTCGTGGATCTGGCCGCGGCGGATCATGTCGCGGATCAGCGGCGTGTTCAGCAGCACTTCGACGGCGGGGATGCGGCGGCCGTCCTTGCCCATGACGAGGCGCTGCGAGATGACCGCGCGCAGGTTCAACGCGAGGTTCATGAGGATGTTGCGATGAGCCGACTCGGGGAAGAAGTTGAGGATGCGTTCGAGGGTCTGGTCGGCATTGTTCGAATGCAGCGTCGCCAGGCACAGGTGTCCGGTTTCCGAGAACGAGATCGCCGCTTCCATCGTCTCCGCATCGCGGATTTCGCCGATCAGGATCACGTCGGGCGCCTCGCGCATCGCGTTCTTGAGCGCCTCGTGGTAGCTGTGCGTGTCGAGGCCGACTTCGCGCTGGTTGACGACCGATTTCTTGTGGCGGTACAGGTATTCGATCGGATCCTCGATCGTGAGGATGTGACCCGACGTGTTCGTGTTGCGGTGGTCGATCATCGCGGCAAGCGTCGTCGACTTGCCCGAGCCGGTCGCGCCGACCACGAGGATCAGGCCGCGCGGCTCCATGATGATTTCCTTGAACAACTGCGGCAGGCGCAACTGTTCGATCGTCGGGATCTCGCTCTTGATCGCGCGGATGACCATGCCGACTTCGCCGCGCTGCTTGAACACGTTGATGCGGAAGCGGCCGGCATCCTTGACCGCGATCGCCATGTTCAATTCGAGGTCGCGCTCGAACTGCGGCACCTGGCCCTCGTCCATCAGCGAATAGGCGATCTTCTTGACCATGCCGCCGGGCAGGCCGGTATTGCCGAGCGGATACAGCTTGCCCTCGACCTTGATGTTCACCGGAGCACCGGTCGTCAGGAACATGTCCGACGCGCCCTTTTCGGTCATCAGCTTGAGGAAATAGCCGATATCCATTGATTCGTCCCCTTGCAGGCGCGGCGAGTCGCGCCAGGATCGTTGCCAAAAGCGGAGCAGGGTTCCCACAATAGCGCCATACTTCGGCGCAGAGCGCTCTTATGACAGCAAGTCGACTGAAAATCCATGCTTCAATCGTCGTTTCCCTCGCGCTTGCCGCCGCCTGCGGGCCGACCCGGCCCCCGCCCGACCTGCTTGGCGATGCGCAGGGCAAGTTGCGTGCGGCGCGCGCCGAGGGCGCGCAGACCTGGGCGCCGCTCGAACTTCGCTTCGCCGAAGGGCGCCTCGACGATGCCCTGGCCGCGCTCGACGAGCGCGACTACAAGGGCGCCGGCGAGCTGGCCGACCAGTCGGCGGTCAACAGCGAACTGGCGACGATCAAGGCCCGCCTCGGCAAGTTGCGCGAAGCGGTCGACCTGCTGAAGCAGAAGAACGCCGAGATCGAACGCTCGCTCGGCGATGGGGCGCTGCCGCAAGGAGGTTCGCCATGAAGGCGCCCTGGATCGCCTGCCTGCTTGCCTTCGCACTCGCGAACGCGGCCGCCGCGAGCCGCGACATCGAGCACGAGCGGCTGTCGCGCAGCCTGGCCGAGCTCGAAGCCGATGCGCCGCTCGCCGCCGGGGCCAGCGGCGAAATCGCGGCCGCACGCGCCGCCCTCGTGCGCCTGCAGGAAGACTCGCGCGGCAGAAAGCGCGTGCATGCCTTGTACATGGCCGAGCGCCGCGTCGACATTGCCTGGGCCGCCGCCCAGGCCGCCGATCTCGGCAATCGCCAGCGCGAACTCCAGCGCGAGCATGACCGACTGCTGCTCGCGGCCGCGCGCCGCGATGCCGAGCTGGCGCGGCGCGAACTCGAGCGGCAACGCCTGCTCGCCCAGATCCGGGCGGAGGAGGCCGAACAAGCCGCACTCGAAGCCGAAACGGCGCGCGCGCTCGGCGAACAGGCGACCGCAGCGGCGCTCGAAGAGGCCGAGCAGGCGCGTCGGGTCGCCGACGCCCAGGCCCAGGAGGCCGCACTTGCGAAGAAGGAAGCCGCGCTCGCCGGCGCCGCCGCCGATGCCTTGCGCGTGCGCCTCGAAAACCTGCGGGCGACGCGCGGCGCCACCGGCATGCAGATGACGATCGAGGACGTCGCGTTCGGCTCGGGACGCTCGAGCCTTCATCCCGAAGCCCGTGCCTCGCTCGGCGGCGTCGTCGAATTCGTCAACCGCGAGCCGGCCAAGCCGATCCGCATCGAGGGTCATACGGACGCATCCGGCAACCCGAACGCGAATCTCGCGCTCTCGCGCAAGCGCGCCGAAGCCGTCCGCGACGCCCTCGTCGCCGATGGCGTCGATGCGTCCCGGATCAGCGTGATCGGGCTCGGATCGGAGCGTCCACTGGCCCCCAACGACACCGCCGAAGGCCGCTCGAAGAACCGCCGAGTCGACGTGATACTCGAAGAAAAACAATGAGTTAACTGTTAATTCTTTGTGTTGTTGCGAACCGAAAAGCAAAGGAGTAGCTTCAATCTCCCATGCGACCCGGCGTTTCTCTGGAACCCGCATGGGATCAAGCTTGGCCCATGAGTTCAGCACACATCGCCGCGGATCCAGCCTTCCGGTTTCCGCACATCGGGGTAGCACGTCCGGGTGCCTGGCAGTGGCGCCCATACGTGTCGACTGATGTCCGGACTTCGCGTCCCGTGCGCTGCACTCTGCGGCCCAGGCGACCCGGTATCCATCGGGTCATGAGTGTCTCCGTTCCATCGTCCCTGCAGTGCCATGGCGCGACGTCGACCCGACGTCGCGTCATGGCGCCTGCTTTCCTCGAGGAGGTCATTCGATGTTCGAGCAACACGAGCGTGAAGATGTCGAATCGTTGATGCACAGCAATACCGAGTTCCGCCAGCTCTACCACCTGCACAAGGAACTCGACAGCAAGGTGCGCGATGCCGAACTTGGCGTGTTGCCGATGGACGATGTGACGCTGCACAACCTCAAGAAGGAAAAGCTCTGGGCAAAGGACAAGCTCACCCTGATGTGGAAGAACCGCCAGCACTCGGTCAACTGAAACACCTGACCGGGCGCCGCTGACGCGGCGCCGACCGGGAAGACGCCCGCCGCGTCCCGGTGGGCGCGCCAGGCAGTCCGCATGGCCTCGCGCCACGCACCCGATGGCGGCACCGCCGCAGGATGCCCCGGGCCTGCGAAAACCGTCGTGGGTTATCATCCGCGCGTCTCGGTCGTATGAAACCCGCGCGGAGCCTCAATGCCGATCAACAACAGCGTCCTCGAGCTCATCGGGAACACACCGATGGTGCGGGCCGGACGACTCGACAGCGGACGCTGCGAGCTTTTTCTCAAGCTTGAGTGCGCCAATCCGGGTGGTTCGATCAAGGACCGCATCGGCCTCAGCATGATCGAAGCGGCGGAGCGCGAGGCCCGCATCAAGCCCGGTGACACGCTCGTCGAAGGCACTGCCGGCAATACCGGCATCGGGCTCGCGCTCGTCGCCCAGCAGAAGGGTTACCGCCTGATCCTTGTCGTCCCCGACAAGATGAGCCGCGAGAAGATCTTCAACCTCAAGGCGATGGGCGCCGAAGTCGTGCTGACGCGTTCCGACGTCGCCAAGGGCCACCCCGACTACTACCAGGACCTCGCCGAGCGCCTTGCCCGCGAAACGCCAGGTGCCTATTTCATCAACCAGTTCGGGAACCCTGACAACCCGCTTGCCCACGTGCAGACGACCGGGCCCGAAATCCTCGAGCAGATGGACGGGCGCGTCGACGCGATCGTGTTCGGCTGCGGCTCGTCGGGAACGATGACCGGCCTCTCGCGCTTCTTCGCCGAGCATTCACCGGCGACCGAATTCGTGCTCGCCGATCCGGTCGGATCGATCCTCGCGCAATACATCAACGAGGGCGTGCTCTCGGACAAGTCGGCGAGCTGGATGGTCGAAGGCATCGGCGAGGATTTCCTGCCCTCGATCAGCGATTTCTCGCGCGTGAAAAAGGCCTATGCGATCAGCGACAAGGAGAGCTTCCTGACCGCGCGCATGCTGCTCGAGAAAGAAGGCATCCTCGGCGGTTCGTCGACCGGGACCCTGCTTGCCGCGGCATTGAAGTACTGCCTCGAACAGGACAAGCCAAGGCGCGTCGTCACGCTCGTCTGCGACACCGGCAACAAGTACCTGTCGAAGATGTACAACGACTACTGGATGCTCGACAACGGCTTCCTCGAGCGCGAGCACCACGGGGACCTGCGCGACCTGATCCTGCGCCCGTATTCACGACGCGATACCGTGATCGTGTCGCCGAAGGACCTGCTGATCACCGCCTACAATCGCATGAAGCTGTACGACGTGTCGCAGTTGCCCGTGATGGAAGGCGACGCACTCGTCGGCATCCTCGACGAATCCGACGTGCTCATGCATGTCTACGGCAACGAGGCCCGATTCCGCGACCCGGTATCCACCGCGATGATCACGCGACTCGAAAAACTCGACGTCACCTCACCGATCGAAAGCCTGCTGCCCGTGTTCGATGCGGGGCATGTCGCGATCGTGATGGACGGCGAGAAATTCCTTGGACTGATCACGCGGATCGACTTGTTGAACTACCTGCGCAGGCGGGTCCAGTGAGTGTTTCCTTCGTCGCGCAGCGTGTGCGCAAGGCCATCCAGCGACGCGCGAAAGCGATGTTCGACGAGCCGCTGGTCAATCCACGTGACTATCAACCGGCGCTTCCGCTTCCGCCCGGCTACACGAAGCAGCAGATCCATGACGCGCTGGCTGCCGTATCGGTCGATCGCAGCGCGCGCGGCGAATTGCAGGGCTATGCGTCGGCCGACTGCGAGCGCTTCCTGTACACGCTCGGGTTGATGCCCGAGGACGCCAAGGGGACCCTGCTCGAGATCGGCGCGAATCCCTATTTCACGACGTTGCTGTTCCGCCGGTTCCGTCCGCAGCTCGAATTGTCCCTGATCAACTTCTTCGGTGCCGGGCA
Source organism: uncultured Dokdonella sp. (assembly GCA_964587775.1). Classification (GTDB taxonomy): domain Bacteria; phylum Pseudomonadota; class Gammaproteobacteria; order Xanthomonadales; family Rhodanobacteraceae; genus Dokdonella. The sequence continues at coordinate 131,362 of CAZPLY010000001.1, read as the reverse complement.
CGCGCACGGGAAACAGGCCGTTTCGTTCCCCGGATTCGACGGCGTAGAGGAATCAATCGAGTTCGAGTATCGCAACATCAACATCGAAGATTCGTCGCTGCCGTACTCCGACGCGACATTCGACTACCTATTGTTCTGCGAAGTCCTCGAGCACATGACGCACGATCCGCTGCGCGCGGTCCTCGAACTCAAGCGCGTGCTCAAGCCTGGCGGTTCGATGATCCTGACCACGCCGAACGCGGCGCGTCTCGAGAACGTCGTGACCTTCCTCGAAGGCCGCAACATGTACGACCCGTTCTCCGCGTATGGCCCGTACGGCCGTCACAACCGTGAGTACACGCGCCACGAACTGCATCTGCTGATGAACCACTGCGGCTTCGACGCCGAAGCGAGCTTCACCGGCAACGTCCATGCGGACCTCGCCCTCGAATCGGTCAGCGCGAGTACCTTGAACACCGCGATTTCCCAGGTGCGACATCGCGAACACGATCTCGGCCAGTACCTCTTCACGCGCTGGCGGAACACCCGGCCGGCCAGCGACAAGCTGCCCGGATGGTTGTACCGGAGCTATCCGGCCGAACGCATGGCGACCCTCTGACTCCACAGGTACGTGACATGAGCAGCCTCAGGGCGACTTCCGACGACGTGAGATTCGCATACCGGCTCCTGCTCGGCCGCGAGCCGGACCAGGCTGGCTATGCCCATCATGCCGCCTATGTCCGCCAGTACGAGATCGCCGCGATCGACCTCGCCGAAGGCCTCATGCGTTCCGACGAATACGCGGCGCGCGGGGGTGCCGGTGCAATCCTGCAAGAAGTCGAGCTGCATGGCGTGAAGATCTATCCGTGGCGCGGCGACCGGCTGATCGGCGACCATCTCGCGGCGACCGGCACTTATGAGTCCCATGTACTGCCGGTGTTCCTCGACGCGTTGAATCTCGGCGACGTGGTCCTCGACATCGGTGCAAACATCGGAACGTACTCGCTGCCTGCCGCACGTCGCGTCGGCGCCTCGGGCCGCGTCGTGTCGATCGAGCCGGTGCCGCGCAACGTGCAGTCGCTGTGCGCCGGCGTCGCCCGCAACGGTCTCGGCAACGTCTCGATCCTTCCGGTCGCTGCCTCGGACCGCGCTTCCGTGATCGCCGTGTTCAGGCATTCGGATTCGTCGAACGGAATCGTCGACACGCACATCAACGGTTCGAGCACGAGCGACTATGTCTCGACCCAACGGCTCGACGCGCTGCTCGCGTATCTCGACCGGCTCGACGTCGTGAAGATCGACATCGAGGGACACGAACCTGTCGCCTGGCCGGGCCTGCGCGCGCTGATCGAGAAGCATCGACCGCTGATCTTCTCGGAATTCAGTCCGGTCGCGATCCGCAACCACTCGCGCAGCGTGCCCGAAGATTATCTCGAAGCCTTGTTCGAGTTTGCGAATGGCCCGATCGTGGTACTGCATCTGGATGGAAGGCGTGTCGAGTGCGCATCGCCTGCCGAGGTGATGCAGGAATGGCGCACGGCGAACGCACGAATGAATCTCGAAGGTACGTTGCATGTCGACCTGATGGTCGACACGCGGAAGTGAATCTTCATGAATGTCAGGAAGAAGACGCAATGAAAACGAAGAGAGCCGGCCTCGGCACGCGCGCAATCCATGCTGGCCAGTCCCCCGATCCGTCGACCGGTGCGATCATGGTGCCGATCTACGCGACTTCGACGTATGTCCAGCAAAGTCCGGGCGTGCACAAGGGTTACGAGTATTCGCGCACGCAGAATCCGACTCGAATGGCTTACGAGCGGTGCGTTGCCGATCTCGAGGGAGGGCAGCAAGGCTATGCGTTCGCTTCGGGTCTGGCCGCAGCGAGCACGGTTCTCGACCTGCTCGATTCGGGAAGCCACGTCATCGCGATGGATGACCTCTACGGGGGAACCTATCGTCTGTTCGAACGCGTGCGCCGGCGCTCGGCCGGGCTCGATTTCAGCTTCGTCGATCTGAACGACACGCACGCCCTGAAGGCTGCGCTGAAGCCGAACACGCGCATGATCTGGGCGGAGACACCGACCAACCCGATGCTCAAGCTCGTGGATCTCGCCAGGATCGGCGCATTCGCGCGCAAGCATGGCCTGGTCTTTGTCGTCGACAACACGTTTTGCTCGCCGATGCTGCAGCGTCCGATCGAGTACGGCGCCGACCTCGTCCTGCATTCCGCGACGAAGTATCTCAACGGTCATTCCGACATGGTTGGCGGCATCGTCGTTGCCGGCGAGGACAAGGATCTCGCCGAGCAAATGGCCTTCCTGCACAACTCGGTCGGCGCGGTCGCCGGCCCGTTCGATTCGTTCCTCGCGATGCGCGGCCTGAAGACCCTGCACCTGCGCATGAGTGCGCATTGTGAAAGCGCGCTTGCAATAGCCAAGTGGCTCGAAAAGCACGCCGCGGTCGAACGCGTGATCTATCCGGGCCTGAAGTCGCATCCGCAGCATGCGCTCGCGAAGAAGCAGATGGATGGCTTCGGCGGGATCGTCTCGATCGAAGTAAAGGGCGGCCTGCGCAAGGCGCGGCGTATGCTGGAACGCTGCAATTTGTTCGCGCTGGCCGAATCGCTCGGCGGCGTCGAAAGTCTGATCGAGCATCCGGCGATCATGACGCATGCGTCGGTTCCGCCGGCGAACCGCAAGCGACTCGGCATCAGCGATGGACTGATCCGGCTTTCGGTCGGCGTCGAGGACATCGCCGACCTTCGCGATGAATTGCGTTCCGCGCTGGAGTAACCGCTGCGCCGTCGCGGTGAGGCCCGGGTTGCCGACTCGATGAACCCGCAACACCAGCCCGGGAATGCGGCGAAGCAGGCGGAAGCATCGAGTCGATGCCTCGCGATTGCGCTCGTCGCAATCGTCGTGGTGGCATTCCTCGGCTCGATAGCCGGCATTCGTTTCGCCACGCTCGACGATCGCTGGTATGCCGCGTGGGTATGGAGCGACAGCTGGCTGCAGTCGGCTTATGCGCTTGCTGCGCAGCACGGGCGCCTGCTGAAGCCGTCGTCATACACGTATTTCCTTCCATACCTAGTCGACAGCGCGCTCTATCGGGAACTGCTCCGCCTCGGCACGATTCTCCTGTGCGCGTGGTTGGCGGGGAACATCCTGCAACGGGTTGTCCGCGCGCGCGGCGTGAGCACGCTTTTCGTGCTGTTCTTCTTCGCATTCGCGCAGAACAGCAACGACCACAACCTGTTCGTCGCCTATCCGTTCGCCTGGGAGCTGTCCTGGCTCACGTGGATGGCCGGGTTGCTCGGCCTCATGCTCGCGATCGAACGCCAGTCGATGCGCTTCGCGATCGCCGGCATGCTGATCTGGCTCCTCGGCTTGCAGGAAGGTTTCGTGCCGCACTCGGCAATCCACGTGCTCGTCGCCTGGCTCGCCTGGCGAACCGGGCAGCGGAGTTGGCGTTATCTGATGCCATACCTCGTCGCTCTCGCGGTCTGGATCGCCCTCTGGTTTGTCTGGCGGTTGAAGCACCCCTCCGGGTACGCCGGGTCGATGCTCTCACTCGATTCGCCATGGCTGGTCGTGCGGACGATGGTCAATTACAGCGTCGGCGGGATGCCGCTTGCGAGCGTAATCCATGGCATGCACGTTGCCTCCGCGGCCGATCTCGCGCGTGAACTCGGTACGCTCGCCCTCGTCAAGGGAGTCGCCGTGTTCGCGGCGATGTGGCAACTGTCCCTCGTCGCATCGCGGTCAGCCGTGTTGTCGCGTCGGCCGGACGTCCTCGTCATTGCGCTTTCCCTGCTCGCACTCGCATTCCTTCCGAACGCGCTCCTTGCGATGACGCCGAAGTATCAGGAGTGGATGCAACTCGGTGTCCGCGCGTACATCTACAGTCACTACTCGTACTACGCATGGACGGGACTGGGAACGCTGGCCGTCCTCGTCCTGTTGAAGCGATGGCATTCGCGATGGCTGGTCGTCTCGCTGGCGACGCTCGCAGCATGCATTTCAATGGTTACCGATGCATCGAATGCGCGCGTCAACCGGGAACAGTACGAGTTCGCGCGACGGTGGGAAACCATGGACCGGCTGTTCCGCTCGGAAGCGTTCCAGGCAGTTCCGGAGCGGGCCATGATCCTTATGAATGACGCCAGCGTCACGACGTCGGTCGCAGATGACGCGAGCTATTGGCGCATCGTCGCGAAGGCGGCGACCGGAAAGGATGTCGTGTTCACGCCGGACTCGGCGGCCGTATCGGCATTCCCCGCCGCGACCTATTACGCCCATCTCTACGACGAGCCCGAAACCTCTAACCAGTACGCGTTGCTTGCGCCGGTCCGGATCGTCGACGGACGACGACTGGCGCAGAACGTCTGGATATACCCGAATACGCCAAATCGCCGCATGCATGTCGGAGGTGTCCTCCATTGCACCGGCGCCGATTGCATCGGTGAAATCGAGATCAACGGAAAGCCCGCAGGTGAACTCTTTTCGCGCCCGTTCAAGCTGAGCGCGGAAACGCGTGCCGACGGGGCCGGCGTACGGGTCGTGATGCTCACCACGGCCGCAGAAATCGATGTCACGTCGTTGCACGTGGATTTCGCGCGCAACACACTGTCGCAGGCCGCCGCCGTCTCGGCGGTGGCCGGTGCGGGATTCGAGGGTTGGAACAGCGATGGCCATGCGCGATGGAACTGGTCGGGTGCCGTGTCGACACTTGAAGTACGGAATTCGCTCGCACGAACGCTGTCGCTGCAGGTCGAGTTCTGGTTGGTCAGTGGCGATGACCGCATCGTCGATGTCTCCGATGAGTACGGGATGCCACTGGCCAGTGTGCAGGTCACTGCTGCCCAACCCGGTTTTGCGCGATTCCCGGTCCATGCCCGACCGGGCACGACGGCATTGATCCTGCGCAGTGCCGGTTCAACGCCCGCGCCAACTGGCTCCGGGCAGGTCTTCCAGCTCCGCGATCCTGCATTGAGGTTGTGTTCGGAGGCTCTCTGCGCGCCACCTGCCGCCCCGCCGCCAATGGGCAGGGTCCTCGGTTTCGAGATGGACGAGCGGTAGCGGTCCGCACCTCGCGCGGTGGTCGCGCCGCATCGCCTATTCGAATCGAAGGCTGTACATCTTGACCGCCAGCGTGCGGGCGTCGCTGCTCAGTCCTAGTTCCGTCGGGCTGATTGCGTCCGGGAACGTGAAAGTGAACATCAGTTCGGATGGTGCGGGCCGTGGCAGCGAGATCGCGACGATCTGCGACGGCGCGCTAGGAGTGAACTCGACCGTTTGTGCCGCGCTGCCGTTCACGGAGATCAGCATGCGCTGGGCATGCTTCTCGGTCACGAATCCGATCGCGTTGAGATATGCCACGTCCGGAAGAGCGGATCGGACCTGGCAGCGCAAGGTCGCACGCTTGCCGGCACTCCAGCGGCCATTCGATTCAGCAACGGAGAACCCGTGAGTGACCTTGTCGAGTGGACCGCTCGAAGAGAACAGGATGGTTCCGGCGCACGGCAATTGCGCGATCGCATCGGCGACGCAAGCGGCGTCCAGCACGATCAATGCACCCGCAGATCCCCGCCGACATGCCCGGACGTCCCACAGGTCCGAGCCGCGACCCGTGAACACGCGATCAATGTCGTGCAGGCGAGTCGGCAGATGGCCTTGCAGGACCTCGTACAGCATCCATTCGTCAGCGTTGCGCAACGAGGTCCGCGAAATCAGGTAGCTTCCCGTGCTCGGCACGCCCGGGATGTCGACCGCGATGTCCTGCCTTCCGTTCGCGGCCTTCCGGTTTCCACTGACGTACGTACGCGCGTCGGTTTCCGCAGATACCCAAGCGTGGATCGGAATCGCGGGCGAACGCAGGAAAAGGGTCAGGACCGCGCACGTCGCCAACGCCGCAGGAAGGATAGCCGCGGAGAGTCCGCTGGTTCGCGTTGGGTCGTTCGTAGTCTTCCAGAATCGGGAAGCCAGCAGGGCCAGATTGATCAGGATCAGGGATTGCATGCCGATCGCGTACTTGAAGCATGCGTAGCGCGAGCCGACATCGAACATCGAGTGGAGCAGCAGCTGGATCAGGCAAAGGGCGGAAACGGACAGGCCGAGCGCACCGAAATACTTCGCGACGATGGCGGGGTAGCTGCGCGACGCGGCTCTTTCACGCCACCAGACGACCATCAGGGCCGATGACAGTGCCATCCCGATCACGGCAACCGCGACGAGCGCGGGGAGTCCCGTGACATGGCGCAAAGCCGTGGCGCCTTCGTGGCCGCTCACGATGAACATCGCCCGGAAATCAGGATTCGCCAGCGTGAGACCGATGGCCGCGGCGAGGATCAGCAGTCCGGCAGACAGTTCCCGCTTTGGATTCGCCGAGGTGCGGGCGAGGAAATTGGCGAGCACGAGTATGGCCAGGGTGCCGAGCAACTCGAGCGCCGGCAGCAGATGTACGCTGGTCAGCAGCGGCGCGCCGACACCGAGCACGAGGTAGGAAACGAGCGTGCGGGAGCTTGCGCCCTCACGCCTGAGGGCAAGCACGCACAGGATCAATGCCAGGGACTGGGACACCATGTGCGCGAAGAAATAGTTCGATATCAGTTCACTGCCGAAGACTTCGAGTCCGACGAGCATGTTCAGGAGCAGGGTGGCCACGAGGCATCCGGTAGCCTTCAGCGCGGCCCTGGACTCAAGTCCGGCGAGCGCGACACCGATGGCGGACCAAACGCAGAAAACAGCGAGGAGTGCAACCGTGTTCATCCCGAGGAGCGACGATCCGGAAAACTGGCCGGCGATGGAGGCGAGCAAATGGGCGCCTCTCGGGTATGACGCCATGTACTGCAGGTTCGCGTCGACGTCTGGCAGCCTCCACGTCTCCATCAGTCTCGATACGAGAACCGCGTGATGACCGAGGTCGGCGCTCGTGGAATGGATCGAGTCACCGAAGGAGGCGATCAGCGCCACACCCGTGGTCAGCCAGATGGTCGCGCCGGCGGCAAGCAGCTGACGCCCCATCGAGGCCCGGTGCAATGCGTCAAGTTCGGTCATGCTCATCCCGTGTCCGTTCCCCATGGCGATCATCGCCGATTGTATATTCTGCAAGCGTGCTGCAACTGGTTACACTGGGCGCCGCGCGTGGCGAGGCCGAATCGATGTCCGAAGAAAACCGCTGGGCGCATGACGCCTATCCCGACCAGTATCGCGGTGACGTGAATCGTTCGATCGGCTTTGCGGGGGTCGACATGGACATGTTCGCTCGCGGCAAGGTCGACAACATGATCTCGTTGCTGGCGCGCGAATCGCGGGTCGACGCGAGGGCGGCCCGGTGCCTGGACATCGGCTGCGGAATCGGTGCGATGCATCCGATGCTCGAAGGCCGAGTCGGAACCCTGTCCGGCACCGACGTTTCGGGCGAAGCGATTGTCGAAGCCGCGCGTGCGAATCCGCATGTCGACTACCGTGCTTACGATGGCTCACGACTTCCGTACGAGGACGCGAGCTTCGACTTCTGCACGACCATTTGCGTCATGCATCACGTGCCGGTCTTGCAATGGCCCGCGTTCGTCGCCGAGGCGTTTCGGGTCACGCGGCCGGGCGGACTTTTCGCCGTTTATGAGCATAACCCGGTCAATCCGTTGACGCGCGTCGCGGTGTGGCGTTGCCCGTTCGATCATGACGCCGTGTTGCTGCGACCACGGCGTGTCATCGACCTCTTGCGACATGCCGGATTCGAGATCGTGCTGCGCCAGTACCTGTTCTTCATGCCCGTCGATGCACCGTGGGCGCGCAGGTTCGACGGCCTGTTCGGCTGGATGCCACTCGGTGCCCAGTACGTCGTTTGTGCGCGGAAGCCGGATTCGGCCTAGCCGGCGCGTATGACCCACCGGGACAGCGCGAACGTGACGGGTATCGTCAGCACGACGGCAAAACCCAGGGCCAGCCATTCGGGCATGTCCAGCAGTTCGACGGCCACGCGCAAGAGCAGGAAGCTGACGAGGAACTGTGCCGCGTAGACAAGCGGGAAACGCACGGCCGAGCGTTTGCGTAGCGACTGGCGGAAGACGAACCCCGCACTCAACACGTACGCCATTGCAATACCGACGGCATAGCCGATCGTGTACGCGAACTCGTAGTTCATCCAGTTCAACAACAGCAGGTAGATCGCATAGGCGACGATCGTGTTCGTGCCGCCCATCACGAGGAAGCGCAGGAATTCGCCGATGACCGTACGGGAAACGTGCGGCGTCGGTGGCTTCGGCGCCTGTGCGGCTTCGGACTCGGGGGGGGCGGTCACGGGGAGCGGACGTGCGTTGCGTTCAAGCGCGACTCGACGAGATAGACCGGCTTCCGGTTGGCGGCGCCCATGAGTCGGCCGACGTACTCGCCGAGTACGCCGAGGATCAGCAACTGGATGCCGCAGGCGAACAGGATCACCGACATCAGCGAGGTGTAGCCGGGATTGGTGATGCTGCCGGTCAGGTAGGCGATCACGACGTAGATCAGGTAGAGGAAACTCGCGAACGCGAGCGCGGCGCCCGTGTAACTGGCGATGCGAAGCGGCAGGTGGGAAAACGTCACGAAGATGTTCACGGCATGCGAAAGCAGCTTGCGCAACGTGTACGTGCTGTCGCCGTGACGCCGCTCGCCGTGCGCCACCTCGACCGTGCCCACCGATGAAGTCAACCACGACAGCATTCCGTCGATGTAGGGCTTGCTCAAGCCGAAACCCGGCAACTCGCGGGCAAGCGCGGCGTGCATTGCGCGAAACGATGAGTAATTCGCGTTGAGGTCCGGAAATGCGCGCTTGAGCGTGCGCCGCATGACTTCCGAACTCAGGTTCCGATAGCCAGCATGTGTGCGGTGCGCGAAGACGCCATACACGAGTGGGTGATCCTCGTCGCATGCGTGGATCAGGGCAGGAATCGCCTCCGGTGGGTGCTCGAGGTCATCATCCATCGTGACGACCCACGTGCCGCGTGCTTGTTCGATGCCGCAGATGGTCGCGGCGTGCTGGCCGAAATTGCGGCTCAAGCGCAGCCCGACCACGTTCGGGAACGAATCTGCCAGCGTACGGATCGCCGACCATGCTTCGGCCTGGCCGCGGTCGTCGACGAGTATCAGCTCATGACTGAACCCCGCGGCGGACATGCTCGCATCAAGTCGCTCGCGCAGTTCGGCCAAGGCGCCGGCGCCGCCGTAAACGGGCACGACCACGGAAACATCGCAGGCATCGTCGGCGTCGTTTCGGATCATCGCGGGCACGTCCCATGTTGATATAGCCATGCCGGTAGCATCATCGATCGAATCCGGCACCTTGGCGCCATTCCCAGGTGCGGCGCAGTCCCTCCGGAAGATCGACGTTTGCGCGCCAGCCCAGCTCGGCCATGATCGCGGCATTGCCCGGAGAAACGTGGGGCACGTCGACGCCGCGCGCGCTGCTGAAATCGACGGTGATCGGTCTTGAACTCGCGTGTTCGCATGCCGCAATCAGATCGAGAATCGAAGCCAGATGTCCACTCGCCACATTGTAGGTGGAAAAATTTGCGCGCGCGGATGTGCGGATCGCCGCGACGACGGCATCGGCGAGGTCGTCGATGTAGCAATAGTCACGGACGATCGAACCGTCGCCCCAGACGTGGAACGTCCCGCCGTCGGCGGCGCGATCGAACAGGGTCGGGATGATTGCGAATCCTTTCGTGACGCGTTGACCAGGTCCGTACAGATTGGTCGGGCGCAGCGAGGTCGCCGTCCAGTCCGACGTGGCCGTGCAAGCGTGAATGAGCGCTTCGGCAGCCGCCTTGCCGGCCCCGTAATAGGATCGGGGTCGAAGCGGGGTGCTCTCGGTGGCGCCACGCGCGAGATCGCCGTAGATCGTTCCGCCGGATGACAGATAGACGAGGCGGCGGCCCGGATGGTCCGCGCTGCACTCAAGCAGACGGGCAAGCGGTAACAGGTTGCCGATCACTTCGAGTGCCGGATCGCGGGCAGATGAACCGGGGGTCGTCAGGCTCGCGGCATGGACGACGACGTCGCATTGCCCGAGCACCTCGCGGAGCAGGCCAGTGTCCTCGATCGAGCCGCGCACGTGGGTCACGTTGCGAAGGGCTCCTGAATGCTCGGACCGCCCGAACGCATGCACGTGGCAACCGGCTTCGACGAGCTTCCGGCATATTGCCGCGCCGGCGAATCCCGCCGAGCCGAGCACGAGGACGCTGTTGCCGCGCGGGTTCATCGGATGCTTGCAGGATTCATCGGTGTGCACCTCCCCGGGTGTGTGCCGCGTTTCGGCAAGTCATGCAGGATGATGCATCGTGACTCACCGGCACAGTGGCGGCGTCCGCATTTTCCACATGAAGGCAAGCAGGCGTCCATCCTGTGCTCCAGGGGACGCCGCCGGCGTGTCGGTGACGAGATCGAGCGTGCGTTCGCCAGCGCGTTCGTCGAGGTAGGCGGACAGGCGCACCGGCGCACCGGGCACGAGGTCCTGTTCGGCGAGCGTGCGGTTGTCCTCCTGCAACGTGACCTTGCGAGGGGCGAGCGTCGCCAGTTCGAATTCAACATAGCACGGGCGGGCGATCGCGCCGGTATTCGCGAGGCGAACGCTCGCGTTGCCCGTGCTCCAGAGCCAGACATCCTTGCCATCCGACTCGATCTCGGACCAGCCGGCGTGTGGTGCGACGGCAAGGGCGCGGTAGCGTTCGGCTTTCGCATGCGCGAGCGGATACAGCGAGCGCGTACCGTCCTCACTGTGCAGGCTTGCCTGCAGGTTGTCGCCGGCGAGCACGGTGTCGATCGCGGCGGGATCGGAATAGCCGCGCCGGTCGAGCAGGATCGCCGAAAAGCCGAGTGCGGCGAGCACAGGCAAGCGCGCATCGAGCGGAAACGCGTCGAGCAGCCGCTGCCAGCGTGCACCGGGCCGGCCTGGCGTCGCGCCGCCACTCCAGCGCAAGTGCGTCGTATGCAGATAGCCGGCGAAGGGATCGAGCGCGTTCGCCGGCACGTCCGCGAGTTCCTGCAGGCGCGGCCGGTCCGGCAACTGCCACACCATCGAACGCGCAGGCAAGGCGGCTTCGACCGCGGCGTGGAAGTTGCGATCGAGCGTGAATGCGCCGGCGCGCGCCTGCGACGCCGCGCGCGCGGCATCGGAGCCGAGTCCGGCCTGGTCGACGATGATCAGCACTGCCACGAGCACGGCCGCGATGCCGCGAGCGATCGCCGTACGCCGTTGGAAGATCCGCTGCACGATGCCGACGGAGGTGAGGATCGCGATAAACGCGATGAACGGTGCAATGCGGTCGAGCAGGTGCAACTGCGGCGTCACGAACAACGCGAACAGGCTGCCCAGGGCGCCGACGGTTCCGAAAAGGAGTGCGACGTACACTAACGTCGCGCTGCGTTGCCCGGCTTCACGCGGTCGTGCCGCACTGCGCGGGAACAGGGGAAGGCCGAGAAGCAGCAGCAGCCCGCAGGCACCGACGAGTCCGAGGGCGACATCGGGTCGTGAGGCCGACTCCGGGTCGGCGCCCTCGTAGCGTGCGCGCAGCGTGGCGAGTGCATCGATGCCGTGGTCGCGGCGCGGGAGTACGAGTGGCGCGATCTTCAGCGCATTCGCCTCGACATCGCCAACGCTCGCCGCCGCGATCGCCGTATTGCCGCCATCGCGCCAGGTGTTGGCCCAAGACGGGAGCAGTTGCACGGCAGTTGCGAGCACGACGCAGGCGACGAGGATCGCGCCGCGCCGCAGCGGCGTGCGCTGGCGGGTGTGCAGTGCGCCGGCGACCGAGGCCGTCGCGAGCATCAGGCACGAGAAGAACGCCTGGTAGGTGCCGGACATGCCACAGGTGACTGCGGCAAGAATCGCGAGTCCGCGCCACGGCTTGCGGTCGCCGTCGTCAGGGTCGCGCCAGACAACGTCGAGGGCGAGCCAGGCTGCCAGCGCGGCGGCGATGTAGAGCGCCGAAAGCGGGCGTTGATCGGCGAGGAAATGCCACGGCAGCAGCGTGAACGCGAGCGTGGCCACGCTCGCCCATGCGATCGACAGGCCGAGGCGTCGGTAGACCGCATGCGCGACCAGCGCGCACAGCAGGAAACTCGCGAGCACGAACACGTTGAGGCGCACGACCGGTTCGTCGGTGAACGCGGCAAGAGCCTGATTGAGCAGCAGGCTGAGTCCGTCGGCATTCGGTGTGTCGGCCAGGCGGGTACCGAATGGCGCTCCGGCGCGTTCGATTGGCGCGTACCAGCCGTCCTCGACTGTCGAAGCGAACAGGAACGAGGTCGCCGATGCGTCGGCCGATTGCACGACCGGCGTGTGCAGTCCGGTGGCGGCGAATCCGAGCGCGTACCAGGCGACGATCAGCGTGATCAATGCGCATCCGGTCGCGGCCGCGGCATCGCGCCAGAATGCGGGAATCGGGCGCGGTCCGGCGATCGGCTGGGCACGTCTTACCAGGCTCATGAAATGTCGGACCCGCCGGATTCGTGATGGAAGAGGGGGCGTGCACCGTGCGATGCGCGGCCGATCGCTCGCCCACTGAATGGCAAGTGGCGGCGCGATCGGGGGCGCAAACTTAGCAGGAACGCCCGGCGTGCGGCGAGCGCGCCATCGTGTCGCGGCACACGGGGCAGCGCGCGACGGGCGGCTTCTGCGAAATCCGGAGCGGCACCTGGGGTTTTTCCGACACGCTGGTGTGGCGTCTGCCGGCATTGCCGCCGACGCGATGAAAAAAGCCGGCGCATATGGCCGGCTTTCTTCTTTGCATCCGCTCGCCGATCAGCCGATCAGCAGGTCCTTTTCCTTCTTGCCGGCTGCAAGTGCGGCGGCGAACCAGCGCGGGCGCTTGCCGCGACCGGACCAGGTCTGGCCCTTGTCGGCCGGATTGCGGTACTTGGGCTTCACCTTGGCGCGCGGTTTGCGAGAGGAGCCGACGACGTCGTCCATCGAAAAGCCTTCCGACTTCACGAGCTGCTGGACCTTTTCGCGGAGCTTGACGATTTTCTCGGCGGCCAGTTCAGACTGGCGCTGCTGCGCGCGCGCAATGAGATCGCTGAGCTGATTGTAATTGAGTGACTTGAGATCGATTGCCATGAAGGGATTTCCTGTTGATTGCCCGCCGGGGGAATGACGAGCCGCGACATAATGACAGCGTGATAATCGAAAATAAACCCCGGATTGCATTATCGAGGGCGAATGGACGGTGTTTCCGCGCCTGTCCTCGACCGCGGGCCGGGGCTGCCCGATCGTCGGGCGAACGTCCGCGAGGGGCCGGAGCGCGGCATGCTTGTGCGGTTCCCGGCCGCATACTATCGTTGACGCAACGTAGTTGATTCGATCCATTGCGGAGAGCGAGATGGGCCTGCTCGACGATCTCGAGAATGAAGCGCAGAAGCGCCGCACGGACGACGAAAATGCGGCCGCGCGCAAGGTCGAGCGCGAATCCTCCTATCGGACGGTATTCGAGCCGGCATTGGTCAGGCTGAATGGCTACCTGGGCGAACTCGCATCCAAGCTCAAGGAACTGAATCCGAAAATCGCCATGCGATACACGATTGCCGGGTATGGCGACGTGATCGGTTACATCGAACACGAGTACGACATCCGCGAGGCCAAGCAGGCGTCGTCGCGCGAGGTGTCGATTTCGTTCGCCAGTTCGGTCGCGAGTTCGGAATGCCCGAGCGTGCAGGTCGAGGGGGCCAATCGGGTTCGGGCGATAGCGGCCCTGTTCCAGCGCTATCGCCTCGGTGCGCCGCTCGCGGCGGCCAAGGATGCTTCAGGCGAAGTTGCATCGGCGACGTTCAAGGCGAAAGGGCGCATCCCGCTCGAGGCGCGCATGTCGTCCGACACGACGAGCGGCCACTTGCGCCTCGCGTTCACGAATTTCGACGGTCTTGGCACGGTCGTCAAACTGGTTCCCGCCGAGCGCGTGAACGACGACCTGTTCGACGAGATCGGCCGCTACCTCATGCGCGAGCCGAACGACTTGATGCGCGAGGCCTTGTCCGACGATTACCGCGACGCGCTGCGCGCACGCGTGCGCGAACAGGAAGTCCGCCGTCGCTGGGAGTCGCAGATCACGGCCCGCCAGATAGAAGGCATCGCGATGCTCAAGCGCGAATACAGCATGGGCGGTCGATTCAGCCGCATCGGCGATGCCGTCGGCAAGCTGAAAGGCCTCGTCGCGCGCAAGAGCTGAGCATCGAACGATACGGATGCCGTTCGCCGAGGCGATGGCGACGGAGATGCGTTGCCCGGGCAAGCGCAGCGCACCCGGGGATCGCGTGGGATCGGATGATGAGACGCCGGGTGCGCTGGGCTTGCCCGGGCTACCTCGCTCGCTGGATCTTTCGCGGCTGCCGCTCCCACGCAAGCCAGGCTTCTACAACAGCCAGGCCGCTCAATCGAACAGCGCGAGCACTTCGTCGCGGGTGAGGGAGCGGTTCTCGGATTCGCCGCGGCGGCGGTATTCGTAGGTGCCGCTCGCGAGTCCGCGCTCGCCGATGACGATGCGGTGCGGGATTCCGACGAGTTCGATGTCGGCGAACATCGGGCCGGGGCGCAGGCCGCGGTCGTCGAGGACGACCTCGACACCGCGCTTGCCGAGTTCGTCGTGGAGCGTCTCGGCCGCTTCGCGCACGGCCGCGCTGGCGGCCATGTTGATCGGGCAGATCGCGACCTGCCACGGCGCCATCGCCTCGGGCCAGAGGATGCCGGCCTCGTCGTGGTTCTGCTCGATCGCGGCGGCGACGATGCGGCTGACGCCGATGCCGTAGCAGCCCATGTGCATGATGCGCGCCTTGCCCTGGTCGTCGAGCACGCTCGCGCCAAGCGCTTCGGCGTATCTGGTGCCGAGCTGGAAAACGTGGCCGACTTCGATGCCGCGCGCAATCGAGAGCGTGCCGCGGCCATCGGGCGACGGATCGCCTTCGACGACCTTGCGCAGGTCGGCGATCCGCGTGATGCGTCCGTCGCGGTCCCAGTTTGCGCCGCGCAGATGCTTGCCTTCGGTATTCGCGCCGCAGACGAAGTCGGCGACGGCCGCAGCCGCGCGATCGACGATGACCGGGATCGACGCGGGCAGCCCGACCGGACCGATGAAGCCGGGCTTGCAGCCGATCGCGCGCTCGATTTCGGCTTCGTCCGCAAGTTGCGAATCGCCCGGCATCTCGTCGAGACGGGCTGCCTTGACCTCGTTGACCTCGTGATCGCCGCGCACGCACAACGCGACGAGGCCGTCCTTGCCGCGCACGATGATCGTCTTGATGCAGCGCTCGGCCGGCACGCCGAGGAATGCCGTCAGTTCCTCGATCGTGCGCTGGTCGGGCGTGTCGACCGTCTCGAGTTCGGCGGACGGGGCCGCGCGTGCCCCACCCGGCGCGAGTGCCTCGGCCTTCTCGACATTCGCCGCGTACGCCGATTCCGAGGAGAACGCGATCGAATCCTCACCCGAATCGGCGAGCACGTGGAATTCGTGCGAGGCGCTGCCGCCGATCGCGCCGGTGTCCGCGTCAACCGCGCGGAATCGCAGGCCGAGGCGCGTGAAGATGCGCGTGTACGCGTCGTACATGTTCGCGTACTCGCGCTGCAGGCAGTCGAGGTCGACGTGGAACGAGTAGGCGTCCTTCATGAGGAATTCGCGCGCGCGCATGATGCCGAAGCGCGGGCGGATCTCGTCGCGGAACTTGGTCTGGATCTGGTAGAAGTTGACCGGCAACTGCTTGTACGACTTCAGCTCGTTGCGCGCGAAATCGGTGACGACTTCCTCGTGGGTCGGGCCGTAGCAGTAACTCGCTTCCTTGCGGTCCCTGATCTTGAGCAACTGGCCACCGAACTTTTCCCAGCGACCGGTTTCCTCCCACAGCTCCCTGGGCTGGATCGACGGCATCAGCAGTTCGATCGCTCCGGCCCGGTTCATCTCCTCGCGCACGATCGCCTCGACCCGGCGCAACACGCGCAAGCCGACTGGTGACCAGGTGTAGATCCCGGCTGCGAGCTTGCGGATCATGCCGGCGCGCAGCATCAGCCGATGGCTGACGATCTCGGCGTCGGCGGGGATTTCCTTGATCGTCGCGAGATGGAAGCGGGAAAGGCGCATGGGATCGGGTTCAGTGGCGGGAACCCGTCATTGTAGCGAAGGCAGGCCTCGCGGCGCGATCACAATGCCCGCCGCGAGGATGGTTCTGCGCCCGCCGGCGCGCCGGTATCGATCGGCGCCGCGATGCTCAGCCGCAGAACAGCGCAATCTGCTGCTGGATCTTGCCGACCTGCTCCTGGTGGCGGACCTGGTCTTCGACTTCCGCTTCGGCGGTCGGCTTGCTCTTGCTCAGAATGTCGAGATTGCGCTTCGCGGTTTCGCAGTTGCGCGTGATGTCTTCGGCCGAATAGCCGGCAGCGGCGGCCATCTTCGGTCCTTCCTTCGCTTCCTCGGCAACCGCGGCCGGGACGTCCGGTTCGGTGCTCGTGACGCCGCCGCGGACGACGACCTTCTTCGCTTCCTTCGTGTTCGGCGGGGGCGGGGCATCGGAAAAGTGCTTGACCCCGTTGGCATCGGTCCATGTGTAGACCTGCTGGGCCGCAAGCGGAGCGGCCGCCAACGCGAGCAGGGCCAGGGCGAGGAAACTCGATTTCATGGGACTCTCCGATTCGGGAAGTGGCGGAAGATCCGGCACATGCCCGTATTGTGGCGCACTGGATAGCACTAGTCGCAGCGCCTGACAAGCAACGGCGTGGCAGTTCACGATGATCGGGTAAACTCGCTCGACTTCCCGGCGGCGGCGTTCCCATGGTCGAAACCCAACCCGGCGGTCGGAAACGGCCCCGCGGCATCTACCTGTTGCCGAACCTGTTCACGACCGGGGCGATGTTCGCCGGCTTCTACGCGATCGTCGCCTCGATCGGAGGTCGCTACAGCGAAGCGGCGCTCGCGGTCTTCATCGCGGGCGTGCTCGACGGCCTCGATGGCCGCGTCGCGCGCATGACCGGCACCCAGAGCGATTTCGGCGTCCAGTACGATTCGCTGTCCGACCTCGTCAGCTTCGGCGTCGCTCCGGCGCTCGTCATGTACACGTGGTCGCTGTCCTCACTGACTGCATATGGCGCGGTCTGGGGCAAGGTCGGCTGGAGTGCGGCATTCATCTATGCGGCATGTGCGGCGATGCGCCTTGCGCGATTCAATACCCAGGTCGGCGTGGCCGACAAGCGCTACTTCCAGGGACTCGCGAGCCCGGCTGCCGCGGGCCTTTGCATGTCCTTCGTCTGGACGATCGAGAAGTTCGGCTTGAGCGGCATCGAGGTGCAGTTCGTGACGCCCGTGATCGCGATCGTGGCCGGCCTGCTGATGGTCAGCAATGTTCGCTATTTCAGCTTCAAGGCGTGGCCGCGGTCCGACCGCGTGCCGTTCATCTGGGTGCCGGTCGTACTGCTGATCTTCGTCGCGCTCGCGGTCGATACCCCGCGCGTGCTGTTCGGCATCGCGCTGCTGTATGTGCTGTCGGGTCCGGTCATGACACTGTGGGGCCTGCGCCGCACGCGCGCCCAACGAGCGCTGCGCGGCGGCGAGCGCAGCGACGAGTGAACGCGCAGCCGGCCACGCACGCGGTCGCGGCCGGTTCGAGCGAGGCCCGCGCGCTGGCGTTCCTCGCCGACCTTTCGCAGGCGCTGGCGGTGACGCTCGACCTGCGCGAAACGCTCGACGAGGCAATCAACCGGATCGCCGACTTCATGGGTGCCGAGGCCGCTTCGCTGTTCCTGCTCGACGCGAGCGGGACGATGCTTGAATGCCGCGTCTGCGTCGGGCCGGTCGACCTCGCGGGCCTGCGCATCGCGGTCGGCCAGGGCGTCGTCGGTCGCGCCGTTGCCGACAACGCGAGCCAGATTTCGGTCGATGCGCAGAACGACGCACGCGTCGATCATTCGACAGATGCCTCGACCGGCTTCGTCACGCGCAGCCTGCTGTGCGCGCCGCTGTCGACCGCAAAGGGCCCGATCGGCGCGCTCGAAGTCGTCAACAAGCGCGATGGCAGCGTTTTCGCCGCAGCCGATGCCGAGATCCTGCGCCTGATCGCCGCGCCGACCGCACTCGCGATCAACAACGCGCAGATGGCCCATGAACTCGTCGAACAGACCCGCCTCAAACGCGAATTCGACCTCGCCCGGCGCCTGCAGAAATCGCTGTTGCCGAAGCGCCGGCGCGACAACTTCCCGGTGCTGGGCGTCAACCTGCCGGCGCACGAGATCTCGGGCGATTTCTACGATCATTTCGACCTCGCCGACGGCCGCATCGGCTTCGTCATCGGCGATGTATCCGGCAAGGGCCTCGATGCGGCCCTGCTGATGGTGCGCGCGGCGACCCTGCTGCGCTGGGTCGGCAAGGAAGGTGTCGCGCCCGGCGAATGGCTCGCGCGGGTCAACGAAGAACTTTGCCAGACCCAGCTCGATGGCCGCTTCGTCTGCGCGCTGGTCGGCCAGTGTGACCGCGCCGGCAGGCACGTGCGCCTCGCCGCAGCCGGTTTCCCGCCGGCCTTGCTCGATCGCGATGGCGTGTTCAGCGAATACCTCTCGGGCGGACCACCGCTCGGCATCGTTCCCGGCATGGCCTTCGAGGAACAACAGATCGACCTTGACGGCGGCGCGCTCTACTGTTTTTCCGACGGCGTCACCGACGTGCGCGACGCGCAACGGCGCACGCTCGGCGGGCAGGGGGTCCGCGACCTGATCGCGCGCCATGCGGGGTCCTCGACCGAGCCGCGCCTGCGCGCGATGCTGACCGAACTCAAGCGCATGCGCCTCGTCGACGACACCACCATGCTCGTCATCGAGCGTGCGCGCACGCGAGGTCCCGAGATCCTGCTCGAACGCCGCTTCCCCGCGGAGCCCGAGCAGATGCGCGATTTGCGCTCCGCGCTGCGCGGCGCGCTCGACGGCGCCGGTATCGACGCCGTCGAGCGCGATAAACTCGTGCTCGCGGTCGATGAAGCCTGCTGCAACGTCATCCGCCATGCTTACGGGTCGCAGCGATCGGGGGACATCGCCTTGCGCGTGACGAGCGACGGCCAGGTGCTCGAGTTCCGCATCCTCGATTCGGCGCCGCCGGTCGATCCGTGCTGCGTGCGCCCGAAGCCGCTCGGCGAAGTGCGGGCCGGGGGGCTCGGCGTGGCCCTGATCGATTCGGTGATGGATGACTGGACGATCTGCACGCGGCCGGATGGCTGCGGCAACAAGCTCGTCATGCACAAGCGCGTGGAAAGCCGCCACAACCTCGGGGAAGAGAACGAATGAACGGAATGGAGCAGGAAACGTCGAACGGAAGCACCTTGATCCGCCTGCGCGGTGAGGTCGACCTGGCGTGGTCCCAGCAGGTGCGGCGCGCCGTGCTCGATGCACTCGCTGGCAGCCGGCGTGTCGGCGTCGAGCTCAGCGAGGTCAGCTACATCGATTCCTCGGGCATCGCCGCGCTCGTCGAAGGCTTCCAGAGCGCACGCACCCAGGGCCGCGGTTTCGCCCTTGTCGCGGTCAGCGATGCCGTGCGCTCGGTGCTCGAACTGGCCCGCCTCGACCGCGTGTTCCCGATCGTCGCCGACGCCGAGGCGATTCCTGACGTCACCGGTGCGCCGGTTTGGAAGCCCTGACCGGCCCGCTCGCCCAACTCGGTCGCGCCACGGTCGGCGCGCTCGCCGGCGTCGGCTATGCGGCGATGCTGATGCTCGAATCGCTGTACTTCACGGCGGTCGGATGGCGCATCGGCCAGCCGCTGCGCCTGCGCGCCGTGTTCGAGCAGATGCGCCAGATCGGCGTCGACGCGCTGCCGATCGTCGCCCTGCTCGCGTTCACGGTCGGCATCATGCTCGGCATCCAGTTCATCGCCGCGCTCGGCGAGTTCGGCGCGCAGTCGCAGGTCGTGCTCGCCGTCGCGAAGTCGGTCACGCGCGAGTTCGGCGCGCTGATCACGGCAATCCTCGTCGCCGGGCGCTCGGGCTCGGCGCTCGCCGCGCGGATCGGGTCGATGACGGTTTCCCAGGAAGTCGATGCGCTCGCGGTGATCGGCATCGAGCCGGTGCGCTATCTGGTCGCCCCGGCCCTGATCGCGATGCTGGTCATGCTGCCGCTGCTGACCGTGTTCGCCGACGCGGTCGCGATCTTCGGTGCCGCGCTGTACAGCGCGCCGGCGCTCGACGTCACCCCGGCCGCCTACGTGTTGCAGACCCTGGCCCTTCTGAGCCCGGGCGACATCGGCCAGGGCCTGGCCAAGAGCGCGGTATTCGCCGTGCTGATCACCCTGATCGGCGTCAGCACGGGCTTCTCGGTGACCGGCGGTGCCGAGGGTGTCGGCCGCGCGACGACGCGCGCGGTCGTGCTGTCGATCTGCTGGATCATCATCGCCGACATGATCTTCTCGTTCTTCCTCAATCGATGAACGCCGCCGTCCCCCTGATCGAAGTCGAGAAGCTCGAAGCCTGGTACGGCAAGCGGCGCATCCTCAATGGCGTCGATTTCAGCGTCGACCCCGGCGAGATCCGCGTGATCATGGGTGGCTCCGGTTCGGGCAAGAGCACGCTGCTGAGGCACATGCTCGGCCTCAACCGGCCGCGTTCGGGCACGGTGAAGCTGTTCGGCAGGAACATCGCGAGTGCGAGCGAGCGCGAGAAGCTCGACGTGCGCAAGAAGATCGGCGTGTCGTTCCAGGGCGGTGCGCTGCTGACCTCGATGACGGTCGGCGACAACGTTGCCCTGCCGCTGCGCGAACACACGACGCTCGACGAACAGACGATCCGCATCATGAGCCGGATCAAGCTCGAGGTCGTCAACCTCGGCGGTTACCAGGACCTCATGCCGAGCCAGCTTTCGGGCGGGATGGTCAAGCGCGCGGCACTCGCGCGCGCGATCGTCATGGACCCGCGCCTGCTGTTCTTCGACGAACCCTCGGCCGGCCTCGACCCGGTCGTCTCGGCCGAACTCGATGAACTGATCCTGCGCCTGCGCGATGCGCTGCGCATGACGATCGTCGTGGTCACCCATGAACTCGAAAGTGCGTTCAAGATTGCGGACACGATCACCGTGCTCGACCAGGGCGACGTGCTCCTGACCGGCACGACCGCCGAAGTGCGCGCCTCGTCGAACGAACGCATCCAGGACCTGCTCAACCGACGCCCGCGCGAAGTCGTCGTCGACGCCGACGAGTATCTTCGCAGGCTGACCGGGGATGGCGACTGATGGATCTGGAACCGGGGATTGTCCGGGCGCACGGATCGTGTCTATGCGCGTTCATCCGCGCCACTGGAAGGAAAGCGGGGTTCCGAGGCCTGGACCGGGCCCGCCTGCATCCCGCATCCACTAGAATCCTGCCGCAACCCGGGGACGCCAGACCTTGAAGCGCGACACCATCAATTACGTACTCGTCGGCGCCGTCGTCGTGGCCGGCCTCGTCCTGCTGCTGGTCGGGCTGGCCCTGATCACGGGGCGCACCGGGGCGACCAGCGATTACCTCGTGCGTTACCACAACGTCACCGGCCTGCGTTACGGCGCGCCGGTGTTCTACGAGGGTTACCGGATCGGCGAGGTCAGTGCGGTCGAGCCCGAACGCACAGCGGACGGTACCCGGTACCGGGTCACGCTGGCGGTCAAGCGCGACTGGACGATCCCGAAGGACAGTGTCGCCCACCTGCAATCGAGCGGCCTGCTCGCCGACATGTCGATCGGCATCCGCGAAGGCAGCAGCCGCGACATGCTCGCCGCCGGTGCCGAGATCGCCGGGGCGGAAAGTGCCGACGTGTTCGCCGCGGTCGGCGAACTGGCCGGCCAGGTCTCGGCCCTGACCCGCGACAAGCTGACCCCGCTCGTGACCCTGCTCTCGCAACGCGTCGATTCGATCACCGGTTCGATCGATGCGGGCACGCCAGAGATCCTCGACCAGGCCCAGACCCTGCTCGAACGACTCAATGGCACGTCGAGTGCGCTCGACGACCTGCTCAAGCCGCAGAACCGCGCGGCGGTCGCCGGCATTCTCGGCAACGTGCACGGACTCAGCGCCGAACTGCGCGAAACGCGCAAGGTTCTCGACCAGACCGTCGGTGCGCTGTCGGAGATGGCCGCCGAGAATCGCGCCGACGTGCGCAGCGCGGTGACCGACCTGGCCACGGTCATGGCGAGCCTTTCGAGTCGCATGGAGGTGATCACCCATCATCTCGAGTCGGCGACCCGCAACCTCGACGAGTTCAGCCGCGAGATCCGCCGCAATCCGGGCCAGCTGTTGCGCTCGCCGCAACCCGACGAACTCGAGGAGGACACCCGATGAGGCGCCCGATCGCCGTGTTCGCGTCGATGCTGCTCGCCGGCGTGCTGCTCGCGGGTTGCGGCAACGTGCCCGGCGTGCCCGACCACAGCTATTTCCGCATGTCGCGGCCGCAGGAACTGCCGCGCAGCGCGAGCGAAGTGTTCGACATGCCGGTCGTCGTCGGCCTGTTCGCCGCGGACGGCCTGTATGCCGATCGCGCGCTCGTCTACGCGCTCGATCCGGACGCACGCGAACTGCGCCAGTATCACTACCAGTTGTGGACCGATCCGCCGACCCGCCTGCTGCAACGGCGCCTGTTGTTCGCGCTGCGGGAGGCCGACATCGCCCCGCTCGTCATCGATGCGCTGCCGGCCAGCCAGGAGGCCGTGCGCATCAGCGGCGTGATCCTGCGCTTCGAGCGCGTGCCGACGGTCGACGGCGGCTTCCTCGCCTCGGTCGTCCTCAAGCTGCGTGCCGATCGGGCGGACGGCTCGCCGTACTTCGACGAAGTCTATCGCGCCGAAGTGCCGGCCGAGGGGAATTCGCTCGGCGCCTCGGTCGATGCGCTCGGGCGCGCGGTCGACGAAATCTTCGCCGAGTTCCACGCCGAACTCGTCAAGCATCGCGAGGTCGCCGATGCTCGATGACTACAGCCTGCGCCTGCTTGCCGAAATCGGCGTCGATGTCTACTTGCCACGCGCGTCCGGCGAGTCCGCCGAGCGGGCGGCGCCGTCATCGCGCATGGCCGAAGGCAAACCGCCCGGACCTGCGCCGGTCGGCGGCACCGTCGAGGTCGGCATCGTCGGCGCCGATCCGTCGCGCACGGCCCTGATCGGCCAACTCGGCCTCGCCCTGCGCGGCGCAGGCATGCGCAACGTGGTGACGGCGGCCGATGCCGTCGACGGAATCGCGGCGCTGCGGGGCGTGCTCGTGCTCGGCGAAGAACTCGCACGCACGCTTGGCGCGCGCCTGCCGGCGCAACGCCAGGCTGCGATCGAGTGGGTCATCACCGCGGAACCGTCCGTGCTCGCCGCGAGTGCCACGGCAAAACGGGCCTTGTGGGGCGAGATCAAGCGCTTGTCACGTACCCTCCACGCGACCGGCGACGGTGGCGCCGGGCGCTGACGGCCATGGTCGCCAACCTGAAGGAACCATATCCGGCATTCCGCGCGATGCGTGGCGAGGATCTCGAACAGGTCGCGCGCATCGAGCTGTCGGCGTATCCGTATCCGTGGACGTTCGGCATCTTCCGCGACTGCATGAGCGCGGGCTACGAATGCTGGGTGCTCGCGCGGCCGGTCGAGGTCATCGGCTACGGCGTATTGTCGGTCGCTGCCGGCGAGGCACACCTGCTGAATCTCTGTGTCGCCCCGGCCGATCAGGGCGCCGGCAACGGCCGGCGCATCCTCATGCGCATGCTCGACCTCGCGCGCTGGCATCGCGCCGAGCGCGTCTTCCTCGAAGTCCGGCCAACCAACACGAACGCGATCGCCCTGTACGAAAGCGCCGGCTTCAACGAGATCGGCCGCCGCCCGAACTACTACCCGGCCAAACGCGGCCGCGAAGATGCGCTCGTCATGGCGATCGAACTGCTCGGCAAGGACGGCGTGTAGCCACCGATCAGGCGGTAGTGCCACGACGGTGGCGCTTCTGTCGACATCCTCTGCGGGCTTCGATGACCGTGACGGCGTTGCCGCTTCGCCACGATGACCCTCAAGCCAACACATCGCCGCGTAGGAGCGACCCCGGTCGCGACCGAATGTGCCGCCAGATTGCTTTCGCGCGCAGGGGCGCTCCTGCCGACATCCGCTGCGGGCTTCGATGACCGGTACGGCGTTGTCGCTCCGTCGCGATCAACCCTCAAGCCATCACATCGCCGGGTAGGAGCGACCCCGGTCGCGACCGAATCTTGCCGCGAGATTGCTTTCGCGCCCAGGGGCGCTCCTACCGACATCCGCTGCGGACTTCGATCACCGTGACGGCGTTGCCGCTTCGCCACGATGACCCTCAAGCCAACACATCGCCGCGTAGGAGCGACCCCGGTCGCGACCGAATGTGCCGCCAGATTGCTTTCGCGCGCAGGGGCGCTCCTGCCGACATCCGCTGCGGGCTTCGATGACCGGTACGGCGTTGTCGCTCCGTCGCGATCAACCCTCAAGCCATCACATCGCCGGGTAGGAGCGACCCCGGTCGCGACCGAATCTTGCCGCGAGATTGCTTTCGCGCCCAGGGGCGCTCCTACCGACATCAGCCGCGGGCTTCGATGACCGTGACGGCGTTGCCGCTTCGCCGTTGGTCGCGACCCAACCTTGCCGCGAGATTGCTTTCGCGCCCAGGGGCGCTCCTACCGACATCCGCCGGGGGCTTCGATGACCGTGACGGCGTTGCCGCTTCGTCGTTGGTCGCGACCCGGGGTTGGCGCACGATCCGATCGGCCTCGAAATGTTCCTGCTACAGCGCGACGAGGCGCTCGGATTGTTCGCGCAGGGCCTCGAGCGTGGTCGTGAAATCGGCGAGGCGCTGGCGTTCCTGGTCGACGACGGCGGGCGGGGCGTTGGCGACGAAGGTCTGGTTGCCGAGCTTGGCTTCGCACTTGGCGATTTCGGCTTCGATGCGACGCAGGTCCTTTTCGAGGCGCGCCCGCTCGGCGCCGACGTCGATGAGCCCGGCGAGCGGGATCAGGACGCGCAGGTCGCCGACGATCGCCGCGGCCGATGCGGGCTCGCTCTCGGCCGCATCCAGCCAGCGCTGGTCGGCCGTGCGGGCGAGGAACGCGATCTGGGTGGCGAAGGTCCCGGTCCGCGCGCGATCCGCCGCCTGGCCACGGGCGAAGAGCAGCGGAATCTTCTTGCCTGGCGCGATGTTCATCTCGCTGCGGATGCGCCGGATGCCGCCGAGCACGGCTTTCAGCCACTCGATGTCGGCGATCGCCGATGGGTCGAGACCGCGGGCGAATTCCTCGCCGCGCGGGTACGCCTGCAGCGAGATCGTGTCGCCTTCGATCCCGATCAACGGCGCGATGCTGTGCCAGATTTCCTCGGTGATGAACGGCGTGATCGGATGCAGGGCGCGCAGGATCGCCTCGAGCACGCGCACGAGCACGCGGCGGGTCGATGCCGCGGCTTCCGCGTCGCTGCCGCCGAGGGCCGGTTTGGCCAGTTCGAGGAACCAGTCGCAATAGTCGTTCCAGACGAACTCGTAGAGCGCCTGCGCGACGAGGTCGAACCTGTAGCTCGCGAAATGGGTCTCGACCTCGTCGAGCGTCGTGGCGAGCCGTGACAGGATCCATTGGCCGGCCGCCGTCGGCGCGGTTGGTCCGGTCGCGGCGAGCTGGCCCGAAGGCGAAAGATCGCTCGCCACGTTCATGAGGACGAAGCGCGCGGCATTCCACAGCTTGTTGCAGAAATTCTTGTAGCCCTCGGCGCGCGCGAGGTCGAAATTGATCGTGCGCCCGTAGGTCGCGAGTGCGGCGAACGTGAATCGCATCGCATCGGCGCCGACCGCGGTGATCCCGTCGGGATAGTCCTTGCGGATGCGCTTCTCGACCTTCTCGCGCACCTGCGGGATCAACAGCGAGGCGGTCGACTTGCGCACGAGATCCTCGAGCGCGATGCCGTCGATGAGGTCGAGCGGGTCGATCGTGTTGCCCTTCGACTTCGACATCTTCTGCCCTTCGGCATCGCGCACGATCGCATTGATGTAGACGTCGCGGAACGGCACCTTGCCGGTGAAGTAGCGGGTCGCCATGACCATGCGTGCGACCCAGAAGAAGATGATGTCGAATCCGGTCACGAGCACTGCGCTGGGCAGGAATGCCTGGTCCTGCGCCCAGTCGGCGGCGACCCTGCCGTTCTCGCGCGTCTCGCCGGCGTCCGGCCAGCCCATCGTCGAGAAGGGCCACAGCGCGGACGAGAACCATGTGTCGAGGACGTCGGGATCCTGCACGAGACGGCCCACCGGCGCGATGTCCGAATGCGCGAGTGCATCGGCCTCGTCCTCGCCGACGAAGATGTTGCCGGCCTCGTCGTGCCAGGCCGGAATCTGGTGTCCCCACCAGAGCTGGCGGCTCACGCACCAGTCCTGGATGTTCTCGAGCCACTGGTTGTACGTGGTCGACCAGTTTTCCGGCACGAAACGGATCTCGCCGTCGCGAACGGCCGCCAGCGCCGGCTCGGTGATCGCCTTGCGACCGCCTGGACCGGGCTTGCCGTCGACGCGCTCGTCGCTGGTCAGGTCGAGGAACCACTGGTCGGTCAGCATCGGTTCGATGACCGCGTCGCTGCGCTGGCTGATCGGCACCTGCAGCTTGTGCTTCTTCGTTTCGACCAGCAGACCAAGCGCTTCGAGATCGGCGAGGACCTTCTTGCGCGCGACGAAACGGTCGAGTCCGCGGTAGGCAATCGGTGCCTCGTCCGAGACCTTCGCGTCGAGGGTCAGGATCACGCGTGGCGCGAGCTTGTGCCGCTGGCCGATCTTCCAGTCGTTGAAATCATGCGCCGGCGTGATCTTTACGCAGCCGGTTCCGAATTCGCGATCGACGTAATCGTCGGCGATGACCGGAATCTCGCGGTCACACAGCGGCAGCCGCAAGGTCTTCCCGACCAGCGCGGCGTAGCGTTCGTCGTCGGGATGCACGGCCACGGCGACGTCGCCGAGCATCGTCTCCGGACGCGTCGTCGCGACAACGAGACCTTCGCCTCCGTCGCTCGCCGGATAGCGAATCGACCACAGCGAACCGTCCTTTTCCTCGCTGTTGACCTCGAGGTCGGACACTGCCGTCATCAGCACCGGATCCCAGTTGACGAGGCGGCGGCCCCGGTAGAGGAGCCCGTCGCGATACCACTCGACGAACACGCGGCGCACGGCCCTGGACAGGCCTTCATCCATCGTGAAGCGTTCGCGCGACCAGTCGACCGAGGCACCGAGGCGTCTCATCTGGTTCGTGATCGTCGAACCCGATTCTTCCTTCCATTCCCAGACGCGATCGATGAACGCCGTGCGGCCCAAGTCGTGCCGCGTCAGGCCTTCGGCGGCCAGCTGGTTCTCGACGATCTTCTGGGTCGCTATGCCGGCATGGTCGGTGCCGCCCTGCCACAAGGTCCGATAGCCGCGCATGCGGTGATAGCGGCTCAGCGCGTCCATGATCGTCTGCTGGAACGCATGGCCCATGTGCAGGGTGCCGGTCACGTTCGGCGGCGGCAGCAGGATGCAGTACGGCGCGCCATCGCCCTGCGGCTTGAAGCAGCCCGCGGCTTCCCAGCGCGCATACCATTTCGGTTCGATCTGGCCGGGTTCGAAGCTCTTTTCCATGGTCTGGCGCTCTGGGGCTGGGAATCGATTGGACGGGAACGGGAAACCGGTGGACGGCAATCTGGAATCTGGAGCGGGCGGAACGTCCGTCACGCCGGGAACCCGCCTCTCGCTTTCCCGATCCCCGGCCGGCCGGGCTACATGTCGTGCTTGACCAGTTCGTAACCGCGCTGCTGGTACTCGCGCCAGCGCGCGCGCGCGCCGTCGCGTTCTGCGGGATCGGCGGGAACCACTTCGAGCACGCGCTCGTGGCGGCCGAGCGCGCAGACGTCGCGCAGGTTGATCGCGAGCGGACGATCGCCGGCATCGATGCCGGGCGGCACGATCAGCACGGCCGTGATCGCGTCGTCATCGTCGCCGGCGATCTGGTGCGAGATGAACGCGTTTTCGTCGAAGTCCCAGAGCAGCGCGTCGATCGCTTCGGCCTGGTCCTGTGAACGCGCAAGGATCAGGGCAGGGATCTGTTCGTTGAACGCGCGCTGGGCCAGCTTGCAGACGAGCAGCAGCGGCTCCTCGCGGAAACGCGGCGCATCGATCAGGTAGAAGCTGGCCTGCGGCATCGGTCGTTGCGCTACATCGGAGCCGCCGCGCCGGGCGCGGGGGCGAAGACCATGGCGATGACCATGCCGACCATCATCGCGATCGCGCCGCCCAGGACGACGCCGAAGAATGTCATGATCGCCTGCGCACGCTGGCCGGCGGGGCGCGTCTTGTAGAGGTAGTACGGCACGAACACCGAAGTCAGCAGGACGATGCCGACGTTGAGCCACCACGGGCGACGGATGTCGAGCTGGCGCGAATCGAGGCCAAGCCACAGGAAGCACGCGATCAGGATCGCGATCTGGTAGCCGAAATTGAGCGAACTGCCGCGCAATGCGCTGATGCTCGCCTGCGCCGATTCCGGATCGGCCAGCCCGGGATGGATCGTCGCGATCATTACCCCGAAGATCAGGTTGATCCCGAACACGGTCGCGATGACCTGCGACTTGTGCCGCTGCAGTGGATCGAGCGGCGCGTTCACGACCGGCTGCGGTCGATCAGGTACTGCACGAGCAGCGGCACCGGGCGCCCGGTTGCGAGGCCCTTGCGTCCTTCGTCCCAAGCCGTGCCGGCGACATCGAGATGGGCCCAGCGTTGTCCTTGCGTGAAACGCGAAAGGAAGCATCCGGCCGTGATCGCCCCGGCATACTTGCCGCCGATGTTGGCGATGTCGGCAAAGCCCGAGTCGAGCTGGCTCTGGTAGTCGTCCCACAGCGGCAGCCGCCAGGCACGGTCGAGCGTCGCATTGCCGGCCGCGAGCAGGTCGGCGGCGAGGTCGTCGTCCTGGGTCATCAGGCCGCTCGCGTGCTTGCCGAGCGCGACCACGCAGGCACCGGTCAGGGTCGCCGCATCGATGATCACCTGCGGCTCGAACCTGCGCGCATAGGTCAGCGCGTCGCACAGGATCAGGCGACCTTCGGCGTCCGTGTTGAGCACTTCGATCGTCAGGCCCGACATGCTCGTCAGCACGTCGCTCGGCCGGTAGGCATTGCCGTCGGGCATGTTCTCGACGGCGGCGACGACGCAGACGACATCGATCGGCAATGCGAGCTCGACCACGGCGACGAACGCCCCGAGCACGCCGGCCGCGCCGCACATGTCGAACTTCATCTCCTCCATGCCCGCGCTCGGCTTGATCGAGATGCCGCCGGTATCGAACGTGATGCCCTTGCCGACGAGCGCGTACGGATTGTCGCGCGAGTCGCCGCCTTGCCAGCGCAGGACGACCAGCTTCGGCGCATTCGCCGAGCCCTGGGCGACGCCGAGCAGCGAACCCATGCCGAGCGCCTGCATGTCCTCGCGTTCGAGGATCTCGCAGGTCACGCGCTCGTGCGCATCGGCGAACGTGCGCGCCTGGGTTGCGATCCAGGCCGGGTTGCAGATGTTCGGCGGCAGGTTGCCGAGGTCGCGGGCGAAGCGCACGCCGCTCGCGATCGCGGCGGCTTCGGCCAGTGCGCGATCCCCGCCTTCGCCGGCGAACGCGATCGATTCGAGCCGCGCCTTGCCGGCGTCGTCCTTCGGCTTGAAGGTCGCCGTGTAGCGGTAGCTCTGGTGGTCGGCGGCGAGCGCGGCCGTGCGCAGTTTCCAGGCGGCGTCGCGGTCGCGCACGTCGATTTCGTTCAGCCACGAGGCCGCCGTGCGCACCGGCACATTCCTGAGCGCACGTGCCGCGGCATTGGCCGCGCGGCTGAAGACGGCACCGTCGAGCTTGAGCCGGTCACCGCAGCCGACCACGAGCACGCGCGCGGCGGCCACGCCGGCGAGGCCGAACAGCAACGAGTGGCTGCCGATCTTGCCGCTGAGGTCCCCGCTCTTGACGAGACGCCTGAGGGTGCCGCCGCTCGCCTCGTCGATCCGCTCGGCGGCGCGGCTCAGCGCGTGGTCCTCGAAAATGCCGACGATGACGCAGTCGGCGTCGACGGCATGCGGCGCGGCGGTGGTCTGGCTGAACTTCAGGGTCATGAAAGATTCCACGAACGGGTCAAAGGCGTGTGCCGCACGGCGCTCGCGGCTAGACTGGCGGCCGCGCGGCCTGGCGACCGCGACACGAAACCCGCAATTCTAAGGCAAACACCCCCGGTGCTGCGCATTCTCGACCGCTACCTGCTGCGCGAACTGGCGCTGAGCTTCCTCGCCGTCGGTGTCGTGCTGTTGCTGATCAGCATCGGCGAAACGGTCGTCGCCGTCCTCAACCAGGTCACCCGCGGCAAGGTTCCGCCCGATCTGCTGTTCACCCTGATCGTGTTGCGCGCGATCGAAAGCCTCAACATCCTGCTGCCGCTCGCCGTGTTCCTCGGGGTGCTGCTCGCTTACGGCCGGCTTTACCGCGACAGCGAGATGGCCGTGCTGAGTGCCTCGGGCCTCGACGTCGGCGGGCTCTTGCGCCCGCTCGCCCTGATGGCGGTGCCGGTCATGCTGATCCTCGGCCTCGTCTCGCTGTGGCTTGCGCCCTCGGCCGTGCGCCTGTCCCAGCATCTCGTCGCCGAAGCGAACCGCTCGCTGCTGATCGCCGGCCTCGAACCGGGTCGCTTCGTCGCCCTGCCGGGCCAGGAAGGCATCATCTACGTCGGCGAGATGTCGGCCGACGGCTCGCAGTTCCGCCGCATGTTCGTCGAAAGCGAGAAGCTCGAGGCCGATGGCACGTCGCAACTCAACGTGATCACGGCGAGCAGCGGAGAGCTCTATCGCGAGACGGCCGGCGGCGAACGCTTCCTCGCGCTGAAGGACGGTTTCCGCGTCGAAGGCCGCCCGGGCCGCGACGATTTCCGCCTGCTGCGATTCGAGCGCAATGACGTGCGCATCCCCGACAACGAAGTGACCGAGACGAGCGAATCGACCAAGCGCGCCGCGCCGACCCGCGAGCTCTGGGCCAGCAGCGAAGCCCTGCAGCGCGCCGAATTGCATTGGCGCCTCGCGCCGCCGCTGTCGGCCCTCGTGCTTGCCTTGCTCGCCCTGCCGCTGTCGCGCTCGAACCCGCGCCAGCCGCGCTACGCGAGCCTGATCGTGGCCGTGCTGGCCTATGTCGCCTATGCGAATTTCCTCGCCATCGGTCGCGCCTGGCTCGCCCAGGAGAAGCTCGCGCCCGGCGCCGGCCTGTGGTGGGTCTATCTGCCGACCGTCGCGATCGCCGTCTGGCTGATCTGGCGCGGCCAGCCGGTGCGGCGCACGCGCGCGTCGCGAAAGGCACGCGCATGAGGCGCGGCTACAAGCAGGTCGATCGGCTGATCGCGATCGCCGTGCTCGGCGCGGTCGGCCTGACATGGTTCGTGCTCGCCGGCTTCGATGCGCTGACGATCTTCATCGGCGAACTCGGCGACGTCGGCCGCGGCAACTACGGCTTCGGCCAGGCCGCCTCCTACACCTTGCTGACGATGCCGCGGCGGCTCTACGAGATGTTCGGTCATGCCGCGCTGATCGGCGGCCTGCTCGGCCTCGGCAGCCTCGCCGGCAGCGGGGAACTTACCGCGCTGCGTGCCGCCGGCATGTCCAAGCTGCGCATCTGCGCGTCGGTCGTGCTGACCCTCGTGATCCTGACCGCGATCACGACCGTCCTCGGCGAAACGCTCGGCCCGTACGGCGACCAGCAGGCGAAGGCGCTCGCGCTCGGCGCCAAGTCGAAGGACATCACGCTGGCCAAGGGCGGCAGTGTCTGGGCGCGCGACGGCGACACCGTCATCCATGCCGGCAGCGGGCGCACGCTTCAGGGACCCAACGGCCCGAGCGTCGACCTCACCCGCGTACGCGTGTTCGAGTTCGACGAGGCCGGTCGCCTGCTGAGCCTGGCGGTCGCTGCCCGCGCGAGCCACGTCGGCGACGAATGGACCCTGTTCGACGTGCGTCGCACGCAGTTCGGCGAGGCGTCCGCGCAGAGCACCGAGCAGGCGACGATGACCTGGGTCTCCGCGCTCGATCCCGACCTGCTCGCACTCAGCATCGTCAAGCTCGACTACCTCGGCCTGCGCGACCTCGCGCGCAACATCGCGTGGCTCGAGCGCAATGGCCAGGATTCGCGCAGTTTCCGCGAGGCATGGTGGGCGCGCCTGTTCTATCCGCTGAACGTGCTCGTGCTGGCCTTCTGCGCGCTGCCGTTCGCGTTCGGCGCCTTGCGCAGCGGCGGCCTTTCCAAGCGACTGTTCATCGGCATCGTGCTCGCGATCAGCTTCTACTTCCTGCAGCGCGCCTCGGTCAGCATGGGCTCGGTCTATGGCCTTTCGCCGATCGTCGCGAACCTGATCCCGCCACTGTTGCTGATCGCGCTCGCCAGCGCGTATTTCCGGCGCACGACCTAGGCCGGATCGCCGCGTCGAGGCCGGTGTGCAGTTCGGGGCGGGCTGCGATCACGGCCACGGCATTTCCGCTCCGTCGCGATCCGCTCTTGCACGCAGCGCGGTGTGCGACGCATGGTTGCATTCGCGCGCAGGCGCGCACTTGCCGACATTCGCTGCCCGGTTTCGATCGGGATCACGGTGCGCGGCGGGCGGGATCCGCGGTGTGGATGGCCTGGCGCTTCGGCATGCGCACGACGCGCGTGTTGGCGGCGAGGTCGTGCCAGGCGCGGCGATCGGGGTCGACGAGGCACCACAGGAAGCCTGCGCCGGCGAGCAGCAGCGAGGGCAGGGCGACCGCGAAGCGCAACAGCGCGCGTGGCCATGCCGGCGATCGGCCGCTGGCGGCGTCGATGACGCGCAGCCGCCATGCGCGCATGCCGATCGTCTGGCCGCCGCGCTGCCACGACAGCACGAAATAGCCGGCCGTCACCGCGAGCAGGGTGGCCTGCAGGACGAAATGGTAGAGCGGCGGCTGTTTGGCGACGTCGACCTCGCCGCCGAACGCGAGCAGGACGAGCGCGGCGACCAGCATCCAAAGTGCGACGAGCACGAACAGGTCGTAGAAGATCGCGGCGAGGCGTGCCGGCAGTGTCGCCGGTTCGGTGTGCGGCATGGTCGTCGGGGCAGGGGTTTGCGCTAGTGTAGTGCGTCGCCACCCGCATGCCTTCGCTTCGCATGACGAGACCCGCACCCGCATCCGCCGCCGCCGATGTCGAACTGATCGAGCGCTTCCTCGAGCGCGCCTGGTCCGAGCTCGGGCTCGCCGACAATACGCTGGCCGGCTACCGCCGCGACCTGCATGGGTTCGCGCGCTGGCTCGGCGACGAGGGATCGGGTCTTGCCCGCTGCACACGCGAGCACCTGTTCCGTTACCTGGCCCACCGCTCGGCCAATGGCGGCAAGGGCGGGCGCGGCTACAACCCGAAATCGAACGCGCGCCTGTTGTCGAGCCTGCGCCAGTTCTACCGTTACCAGCAGCGGGACGGCACGATCAGCGAGGATCCGACCTTGCTGATCGATCCGCCGAAGCTGCCGCGCGGCGTGCCCAAGGCGCTCGCCGAGAGCGAGGTCGAAGCGCTCCTGCAGGCACCGCCGACGACGCCGCTCGGGTTGCGCGACCGCAGCATGCTTGAACTGATGTACGCGACCGGCCTGCGCGTCAGTGAACTGGTCGGCCTGCGCGCCGACCAGGTCAACCTGCGCCAGGGCGTGCTGCGCGTCAGCGGCAAGGGCGGCAAGGAACGGCTCGTGCCGATCGGCGCCGAGGCCCAGCACTGGCTCGCGCGCTACGTCGGCGAATCACGCGGTGCGCTGCTGAAAGGCGCGCGTTGCGACGCCTTGTTCGTGACCGTGCGCGCCGGCGGGATGACGCGGCAGATGTTCTGGACGCTGGTCAAGAAACACGCGCTGGTCGCTGGCATCGCCGGCAAGCGCATCTCGCCGCATGTGCTGCGGCACTCGTTCGCGACCCATCTGCTCAACCACGGCGCCGACCTGCGCGCCCTTCAGATGCTGCTCGGCCACAGCTCGTTGTCTACCACGCAGATATACACGCTGGTGGCCAAGGAAGGCTTGAAGCGCCTGCACGCGGCTCATCATCCGCGTGGCTGAATCGCCCCCGCGCCGGTCGGCTCCGGCCTTGGCCGCGGCGCACCGGCATGGCAAGATCGGCGGCCCACCCGGAACCATCGGTGTTCCGCGCGGTCAATCTGCGCTCGTGGTCCAGCCCAAGACGAACCCATGTCCCGATTCACCCTGATCCTCCTCGCCTTGCTGCCGTTCGCGCACGCGCAGGCCGCCGACGGCGAGGCCGCGCGCAAGGCGATCCAGCAGCTCGCGCCGATGCAGCAGCTCATCGGGTTCCGCGAGTCGGCCCTGCCGGGCTACTACGAGGGGGTGATCGTCGGCCAGGTCGTCTATGCCAGCGCCGACGGCAAGTACGTGATCCGCGGCCAGGTCGACAATGTCGTCGACCAGGTCAACCTGACCGAAGACAGCATGGCCGAGCGCCGCATCGAGACGCTTGCCGCGATCGGCCCGGACATGCGCCTGAGCTACGCGCCGGCGAATCCGCGCCACCGCATCGTCGTGTTCACCGACGTCGACTGCCCGTATTGCCGCCGCCTGCATGCGCAGGTCGAGGAATTCAATCGCCTCGGCATCGCGATCGACTATGTGTTCTTCCCGCTCAGCATCCATCCCGACGCCGACAAGAAATCGGCCGACGTCTGGTGCGCGGCTGACCCGAAGGCGGCCTACGACCAGGTCATGAAAGGCGTCAAGCTCGATCGCCTGAGCTGCCCGAACCCGATCGCGCGGACGATGAAGGCGGGCACCGACATCGGCGTCAACTCGACGCCGACCGCGATCGGCCCCGATGGACGCGTGCTGCCATCGACCATCCTCATGTCGCCGCAGCGCGTGCTCGCGGCGATGGAGAAGATCGCCGCCGAACCGGCCCTGGCCGGCTCGAAATGACCACTGCCGAGACCGCCGCAACCATGCCCAGACCGATCCTCGCCGGCATCGCCCTGATCGCCCTGTCCGCCACGTCGGCGGGCGCCGCGACACCCGATGAAACCGTGCGTGCGGCGATGGCCAGGCTCGCCCCGCAGGTCAAGATCGATGTGGTCCAGGAATCGAGCGTGCCGGGTTTCCACGAGGCGATCGTCGGCAACCAGCTCATCTACGTGAGCGCGGACGGCCGCCATATCCTCGACGGCAGTGCATTCGACGCGGCGAGCCAGCGCGACCTGACCGAGGCCACGCAGGCGAAGCGGCGGCTCGGCCCGCTCGCGAAGATCGGTCCAGACAAGCGCATCGTCTTCGCACCGGCGGATCCGAAGCACGTGGTGACCGTGTTCACCGACATCGATTGCCCGTTCTGCCGCCGCTTCCATGGCCAGATGGCGCGCTACAACGCGCTCGGCATCGCGGTCGAGTACGTGTTCATGCCGCTCGACAGCCACCCGGGTGCCGATCGCAAGGCCGAGGCGGTCTGGTGTGCCGAGGACCGCAAGGCGGCCCTCACGGCGGCAATGGCCGGCGCCGACACCGGGACCGCGACCTGCCCGAATCCGGTCGCCGAATCCGCGCGCATCGCGCGCGAGATCGGCATCAATGTGACCCCGACCACGCTCGCCGCCGACGGCAGCAGGATCGCCCCGCAGGTCGCGATGGCGCCGGAGCAACTCGCCGCCGAACTCGACCGGCTCGCCCGCAATCCGCTCGCGACGCGCTGAACGCGCCGCCATCCAACACCGCCGAGGAACCTTCATGAAACGTCACCTGATTGCGCTGCTGCTCCTGACTGCGGCGATCCCGTTCGCGCATGCCGCCGAACCCGACCAGGCCGCCGTGCGCGGCGCCGTGCTCAAGCTCGTGCCGAGCGCGAAGATCGACAAGGTCGAGAAATCGCCGATCGAGGGCTACGCGCAGGTCATCGTCGGCAGCCAGCTCGTCTACGTCAGCAACGACGGCCGTTACATCCTGCAGGGCACGCTGTACGACGTCGATGCGCGCCTCGACCTGACCGGCGCGCGCATGTCGCGCGAGCATGTCGCCAAGCTCGACGCCTATCCGGAATCGCAGCGCATCGTGTTCGCGCCGAGCGGCAAGCCCAAGTACAAGGTCACCGTGTTCACCGACATCGATTGCGGCTACTGCCGCAAGATGCATTCGCACATCGCCGAGTACAACGAGCGCGGCATCCAGGTCGACTACATGTTCTTCCCGCGCAGCGGTCCCGGCACGCCCTCGTTCGACAAGGCCGTGTCGGTCTGGTGCGCGAAGGATCGCAAGCAGGCGCTGACGGCCGCCAAGGCCGGCCAGGAACCCGAGCCGCTCAAGTGCGACAACCCGATCGCCCAGGAATACCAGCTCGGCATGACGGTCGGCGTCGACGGGACGCCGGCGGTCTACGCGCCCGACGGCAGCCGGATCGGCGGTTACCTGACCCCGGACCAGCTGCAGGCTGCGCTCGAGCGCGTCGCCACGGCCGCCAAGCCCGGCGCCTGATCGACGCGTCAAGCCCGCGTGCGCCGGCCGGTCGCGGCCGGCGCCACGTCAACGGGTCGCATGGCGTATCGGCTATCATGCGCGGCCATTTTTGAACCGCCCGCCATGATCGTTTTCGACGGCCAGCCGGCCCTCTCCGCATTCCGCGTCGATCGCCAGAACAGCGCGCTCATGCAGGTCGCTGCGGGCTGCGTGCTGCTCTCGGCGCGCCACGTCTACCTCGTCGAGGCCGAGGGCGGGGCGACGCCCGATCCGGCCCGGCTCGTGCGCATCCTCGAGGCGACCCCGGGCCCGGCGCGCCCGGCCACGCTGTGGGTCGTGCCGCGCATCGGCACGATCTCGCCGTGGTCGAGCAAGGCCACCGAGATCCTGCGTGGCTGCGGACTGCCGGTCGCACGCGTCGAGCGCGGCATCGCCTTCGAACTCGATCGCGCGCCACCACCCGGATCGGACGCATGGCTGGCGATCGCTGCCGCCCTGCACGATCCGATGACCCAGTCGGTGCTCGCGAGCGCTGCCGATCTCGTCCACCTGTTCGAAGCCGGCAGCCCCGGTCCGCTCGTGCATGTCGGCCTCGGCAACGACGCGCTCGGCGCGCTCGAGGCGGCCAACGCGCGCCTCGGGCTCGCCCTCGCCGATGACGAGATCGCGTACCTCGCCGACAGCTTCGCGACGCTTGGGCGCGATCCGACCGATGCCGAGCTGATGATGTTCGCGCAGGCCAATTCCGAGCATTGCCGGCACAAGGTGTTCAACGCGACGTTCACGATCAACGGCGAGGCGCAACCGCTGTCGCTGTTCGCGATGATCCGCAACACGCACAAGCTGTCGCCGGCCCACACGCTGTCGGCCTACGAGGACAACGCGGCCGTGATCGCGGGCCACGAGGCGCACCGCTTCTTCGCCGATCCGCGCAACGGCGTGTACGCCGAAGTCGCGGAAAGCGCGCCGTATGCAATCAAGGTCGAGACCCACAACCATCCGACCGCGATTTCGCCGTTCGCCGGCGCCGCGACCGGGGCCGGCGGCGAAATCCGCGACGAGGGCGCGACCGGCCGCGGCGGCAAGCCGAAGGCCGGCCTGTGCGGCTTCAGTGTTTCTCACTTGCGCATTCCGGGGCTGGCCAGGCCGTGGGAGGTCGAACGCCCGCGCCCGCCGCGTTTCGCGACCGCGTTCGAGATCATGCGCGACGGCCCGCTCGGCGCGGCCGCGTACAACAACGAGTTCGGCCGCCCCTGCCTCGCCGGTTATTTCCGGACGTTCGAGCAGGGTTGTGATGAATCCGGCCTGCGCCGCGGCTACGACAAGCCGATCATGATCGCGGGCGGCATCGCCAACCTGCGACCGGGCGATGTCGAGAAGAATGTGCTCGCGCCCGGCGATGCGGTGATCGTGCTCGGTGGACCGGCGATGCTGATCGGCCTCGGCGGCAGTGCGGCGTCGTCGGTGGCCGCCGGCTCGAGCACGGCCGAACTCGATTTCGCCTCGGTCCAGCGCGACAACGCCGAGATGCAACGTCGCTGCCAGGAAGTCATCGACGCGTGCTGGGCGCGTGGTGCCGGCAATCCGCTCGTCTCGATCCATGATGTCGGCGCCGGCGGCCTCTCGAACGCGATCCCGGAACTGCTCAACGATTCGGGCGTCGGGGGCGATCTCGACCTCGCGAAGATCCCGAGCGCCGATCCGGGCCTGTCGCCGATGCAGATCTGGTGCAACGAATCGCAGGAGCGCTACGTGCTCGGCGTGCGCGAGGCCGACCTCGCCGCGTTCGAGGCGATCTGCATGCGCGAACGGTGTCCGTCCGCGGTCGTCGGCACGGCGACGAAGGAACGCCGCCTCGTGCTTTCCGATTCCCGCCTGGCGGGTGACGATTCCGGGCGGCATCCGATCGACCTGCCGCTCGACGTGCTGTTCGGCAAGCCGCCGCGCATGCATCGCGACACGCGCCGCGTGCCGCCGCGCTTGTCGGTGATCGCCGACACCGAAGGCATCGAGCTCAATGATGCGATCGCGCGCGTGCTGCGTTTCCCGGCGGTCGGCAGCAAGTCCTTCCTCGTCACGATCGGCGATCGCAGCGTCGGCGGCCTGTGTTCGCGCGATCCGATGGTCGGACCCTGGCAGGTGCCGGTCGCCGATTGCGCGGTCACGCTCAACGATTTCCACGGACATGCCGGGGAAGCGATGGCGATCGGCGAACGCACGCCGCTGGCCCTGCTCGATGCCGCCGCCTCGGCCCGCATGGCGGTCGGCGAGGCGCTGACCAACCTCGCCGCGGCACCGGTCATGCTCGAGGAAGTGCGCCTGTCGGCGAACTGGATGGCCGCAGTCGATCACCCGGGCGAGGACGCGGCCCTGTACGACGCGGTTCGCGCGGTCGGCATGCAGTTGTGCCCGGCTCTCGGCATCTCGATCCCGGTCGGCAAGGATTCGCTGTCGATGATGGTCAAGTGGAACGACGGCACGCCGCAGCGCACGGTCGCGCCGGTTTCCCTGATCGTCACTGCATTCGCGCGCAATGCCGATGCGCGGCGCGTGCTGACGCCGCAACTCGTGCTCGACGCGGGCGCCAGCGAGCTCTGGCTTATCGATCTCGGCGGCGGCCGTGGCCGCCTCGGCGGTTCCGTGCTGACCCAGGTGTTCCAGCGCGCCGGCGACCTGCCGCCCGATCTCGACGATCCCGAACGGCTGCGCGCGCTGTTCAACCTGGTCCAGCAGGCGAACGCGCGCGACCTGCTGCTCGCCTATCACGACCGCTCCGACGGGGGCGCGATCGTCGCCCTGATCGAAATGGCCCTGGCCGGACATTGCGGCCTCGACATCGATCTGTCGGGTTGGGCCGACAACATGCTGCGCGCGCTGTTCAACGAGGAACTCGGCGCGATCGTCCAGGTGCGCGAGCGCGATCGCGAGGCGTTCCGCGAACTGCTGCGCAGCCACGCGCTCGAACGCCATGCCGCCCGCGTCGCCCGTCCGAGCACGCGCATGCGCGTCAAGCTCCAGCAGGACAACGACACGGTGGCCCGCTGGACCTGGGGCGAACTGATGGAAGCATGGTCGGAAACGAGCCATGCGATGCAGCGCTTGCGCGACAATCCCGACTGCGCCGATGCCGAGCGCGCCTGGCGCATCGACGAAGACGACGCGGGCATCGTGCCGGTTCTCGCTTTCGATCCCGACGAGGACATCGCCGCACCGTACATCGCGAAGGGCGCGCGCCCGCGCGTCGCGATCCTGCGCGACCAGGGCGTCAACGGCCAGGTCGAAATGGCCGCCGCGTTCACGCGCGCAGGATTCGACGCGGTCGACGTGCATATGAGCGATCTCCAGCATCGTCGCCACGCGCTGGCCGATTTCAGCGGCTTCGCGGCCTGCGGCGGCTTCAGCTACGGCGACGTGCTCGGAGCCGGCCGCGGCTGGGCCGCTTCCATCCTCTACAACGATTTCCTGCGCGACGAGTTCGCCGCGTTCCTCGCCGATCCACGCCGTTTCGCGCTCGGTGTCTGCAACGGCTGCCAGATGCTCTCGCACTTGAAGTCGATCATTCCGGGCGCCGAGGCCTGGCCGAGCTTCGAGCGCAATGCCTCCGAGCAGTACGAGGCGCGCCTGGTCAGCCTCGAGGTCGCCGAATCGGATTCGGTGTTCCTGCGCGGCATGGCCGGTTCGCACATTCCGGTCGTCGTCGCCCACGGCGAAGGCCGCGTCCGCTTCGCCGAGGCCGCCGATGCGCGGCGCCAGCGCGCGTGCCTGCGCTACGTCGATGCGCAAGGGCACCCGACCGAGCGCTATCCGCTCAATCCAAACGGTTCTCCGGGCGGCGCCGCCGGATTCAGCGCGGCCGATGGCCGCGTGACGATCCTGATGCCGCATCCCGAGCGCGTGCATCGCAGTGCGCAGATGAGCTGGGCCCCGCGCGAGTGGGGCGATGCCTCGCCGTGGATGCGCATGTTCCGCAATGCGCGCGCATGGGTCGCCTGATGCGCGCGTCGCCGTTGCGCGAATTCGGTTTCAAGTCGGTCCTCTGGCTGCCGCTGAGCTTCTTCCTGTGGTTCCTGCTCGCCGCGCCACTCGTCTGGCCGGTGATCCGCGCGGCCGGGCTTGCCTTGACCTCGTTGTGGCCCGACCTGTTCGCCGAGGTCGTCCAGCACGGCCATTCGATGGACGTGACGACGCGCGTGCTCGTCAACCAGGTCGCCGCCGACGGCCGCGCCGGCATCGGCGAACTCGTGCTGACCCAGAATCCGCTGATCTACGGATATTCGCTGCCGCTGTTCAGCGGTCTTGCGATGGCCACGCCAGTCACTGCGCGCCGGCGCATCGTCCAGTTCGCGATCGCGTTCGCGGTGATCTGGCTGACCCAGGCCTTCGGCGTCGTCGCGGAAAGCCTCAAGATGCTCGGTTTCAACAGCGGCACGGTCGGCGCGGGCGCGATAACCGATGCCGGAATCAGCGCGGACGCGATCGCGCTGTGTTATCAATTCGGCTACCTGATCCTGCCCGCGGTCACGCCGGTTGCGCTGTGGATCGGCCTGAACCGCGATTTCGTGCTCGGGCTCGTCCAGCCCGCAGCGGAACCGGCAGGCCATCGGACGGGTCAGAGTCGGGATGTCCAGGAGTAATCGATGTCCGCCGTAGTTGCAGAATCCGCCGTCCCGTCGAGCGATGCCGCCCTCAGCGGCCCCGAACTCGACGAGCGCATCTGCCAGTTCCTGGTCGCGCGCGGCCGGCTCAAGGAAACCGATCTCGCCCGCGGGCGCCGCCTGCACGAGGAGGATCCGTCGGGCCGGCTCGTCGCCCTGCTGACCCGGCTCGGCCTCGTCTCCGAGCGCGAGATGGCCGACGCGGTCTCGGAAATCATGGGCCTGCCGCTGCTCGCGGCGAAGGATTTCCCGGAGACGCCGCCGCCGAACGTGCAGTTGTCGGTGCGTTTCCTCAAGCACCATCACGTCGTGCCGATCGGCGAGAGCGAGACCGAGGTCAAGCTGCTGATCGCCGATCCGGCCGATCACTATCCGCTCGAAGCGATCGAGCTCGCGACCGGGCGCAAGGTCAGCCTCAGCGTCGGCCTGCGTCCCGAGATCGACGACCTGATCGAGCGCTTCTACGGCCAGGGCCGCTCGGCGATGGGATCGATCGTCGAGAGCCTGAGCGACGACAACGCGCGCAGCGAGGACGACATCGAGCATCTGCGCGACCTTGCCTCCGAGGCGCCGGTCATCCGCCTCGTCAACCTCGTCATCCAGCGTGCGGTCGAGCAACGCGCCTCGGACATCCACATCGAACCGTTCGAAAGCCGGCTCAAGGTGCGCTACCGCATCGACGGCGTCCTGCATGAAGTCGAGTCGCCGCCGGCGGCCTCGACCGCGGCGGTCATCTCGCGCGTCAAGATCATGGCCAAGCTCAACATCGCCGAGCGCCGCCTGCCGCAGGACGGCCGCATCATGATCCGCGTGCAGGGCAAGGAACTCGACCTTCGCGTCTCGACCGTGCCGACCTCGCACGGCGAATCGGTCGTCATGCGCATCCTCGACCGCGAGGCGGTCGTGTTCGATTTCCACACGCTCGGCTTCACCGACGAGTTCCTGCCGAAGTTCAACAAGGTGCTCGAGCTGCCGCACGGCATCCTGCTCGTCACCGGCCCGACCGGCTCGGGCAAGACGACCACGCTGTACACGGCGCTCAGCAAGCTCAACACGCCCGACGTCAAGATCATCACGGTCGAGGATCCGGTCGAATACCAGATCGAGGGCATCAACCAGATCCAGGCCAAGCCATCGATCGGCCTCGACTTCTCGCACGCGCTGCGTTCGATCGTGCGCCAGGATCCCGACATCATCATGATCGGCGAAATGCGCGACCTCGAGACCGCGAAGATCGCGATCCAGTCCGCACTGACCGGCCATCTCGTGCTCTCGACCCTGCACACGAACAACGCGGCCGGCGGCATCACGCGCTTGCTCGACATGGGCGTCGAGGATTACCTGCTGACCTCGACCGTCAACGGCATCCTTGCCCAGCGCCTGCTGCGCAAGCTCGATCGCGACAGCGCCGAGACCTACGAGGCGCTGCCCGAGGTGGTCAAGGAGTTCGGCCTCGATCGCCTGACCGACGAGCGCCCGATCAAGCTGTACCGGCCGGTCCCGAGTCCCGCGTATCCGAGCGGTTACTACGGGCGCACGACGATCATGGAATTCCTCGTCATGAGCGACGGCATCCGCCGCCTGATCATGCAGCACGCCGGCATGGGCGAAATCGAAGCCCAGGCCCGTGCCGAAGGCATGCGCACGATGTACGAGGACGGACTCGTCAAGGCGCTGGCCGGCCAGACCACGATCGAGGAAATCCTGCGCGTGACGCAGGAAGGCTGAGCATGACGCTGTACCACTACAAGGCGGTCACCCCATCGGGCGACGTGCTCGAAGGGCGCATGGACGTCGCTTCGCCGGACGAGGTCATCAGCAAGCTGCAGGACGCGGGCAACATCGCGCTCGAAGTGCGCGATGCCGACAGTGCCGGCGGCGGAGTGTTCGGCGCGATGTTCAAGAAGCCGACGCTCAACGAGGCGCAGATCGTCCAGTTCACCCAGCAGCTGGCGACCCTGCTCGGCGCGGGCCAGCCGCTCGATCGCGCCTTGCAGATCCTGCTCGACCTGCCCGAGAGCGAGAAGGCGCGCAGCCTGCTCGAGCGCGTGCGCGATGTCGTGCGCGGGGGCTCGACGCTGTCGGACGCGCTCGAGGCCGAGCGTGACACGTTCTCGCGCCTGTACGTCAACATGGTGCGCGCGGGCGAGGCTGGCGGGTCGCTCGAAGACACCCTGCGCCGCCTCGCCGATTACCTCGAGCGTTCGCGCCAGCTCAAGTCGAGCGTCGTCAATGCGCTGATCTACCCGGCCTTCCTCGTCGGCATGGTGCTCGTCTCGCTGTTCGTGCTGCTCGTCGTCGTCGTGCCGCAGTTCGAGCAGATGTTCGCCGACATGGACGTCGAACTGCCGCTGCTGACGCGCATCGTGGTCGGCGTCGGCTCGACCCTGCAGAGCTTCTGGTGGCTCATGCTCGGCGCGCTCGTGCTCGCCATCGCCTGGTTCCGGCGCAAGCTCGCCGATCCGGTCGCGCGGCTCGCGATCGACGAGCGCCTGCTCGTCATGCGCGTGGTCGGCGATGTCGTGCGCAAGCTCGAAACCGCGCGCCTGTCGCGCACGCTGGGAACCTTGCTCAAGAATGGCGTTCCATTGCTGGGTGCGCTGACGATCGCGAAGAACGTCATGAACAACGCGGCGCTCGCCGTCGCGGTCGGCAATGCGAGCGAGGAGGTCAAGACCGGCAGCGGACTCGGCTTCGCGCTCGGTCAGTCGAAGAAGTTCCCGAAGCTTGCCCTGCAGATGGTCAGCGTCGGCGAGGAATCGGGCGAGCTGGACACGATGTTGCTGAAGGTCGCCGATACCTTCGATGTCGAAGTGAAGAACACGCTCGATCGCCTGCTCGCGGCACTCGTGCCGGTGACCACCGTCGTCATGACCGGCGTGGTCGCGATCATCATGCTCGCGATCATCCTGCCGATCCTGAAACTGACCAGTTCGATCCAATGAGGAAACAGCCATGAACATGCGGAATCGACGTGCCCTGCCGCGCAGCGCGGGCTTCACCCTGATGGAAATGATCGCCGTGATCGTCCTGCTCGGCATCGTCATCGCGATCGTCGGCGGCGGCGTCATGGACACGTTCGGCGGCGGCAAGTACAAGGCC
This sequence comes from uncultured Dokdonella sp., assembly GCA_964587775.1. Taxonomy (GTDB): domain Bacteria; phylum Pseudomonadota; class Gammaproteobacteria; order Xanthomonadales; family Rhodanobacteraceae; genus Dokdonella. The sequence goes on along the minus strand of CAZPLY010000001.1, from coordinate 87,176 downwards.
GGCACGATCGCGGTCAAGAAGCTCGCAGGCCAGGTCGAGCAGTACCAGATGAGCGTCGGCAACTATCCCGCCTCGCTGCAGGACCTGCTCAAGCGCGATGGGCTTGGTCCATATGCGAAGGAAGCCGACCTCAAGGATCCGTTCGGCAATCCGTACACCTACAAGCGCCCCGGCGACGCGGGTCGCGACTTCGACATCGTCTTCCTCGGCAAGGACGGCAAGCCGGGCGGCGATGGCACGAACAAGGACTACGGCAGCTGGGAATGATCGAGCCGGGACCGGAGAACACGGAGTAGGGAATTGGAACGCGTGTCTTGCCAGAAGGCGGATTCTCCGCGGGCGATCCACGCGAGACAGGCGGGGACGTGTCGCGGTGCCTCACGCCCATCGTTCTCCATTTCCCGCTCCAAGGGCTTCACCCTGATCGAGATCATCGCGGTGATCGTGCTCGTCGGCGTCATTGCGGTGGTCGCCGGCGTGTCGTTCGCGAAAAGCCTTTCGGGCGCGAAGATCCAGGCGGCAAGTCGCGACCTCGTCGCCGCACTGCGCTACACGCGCGGCCAGGCGATCGTGAAGGGCGAGCAGAAGGTCCTCGAACTCGATCTCGAGAAGAACTCGTACCAGGCGCCCGGCAGGGGCACGACCGAACTGCCGAAAGACATGGAACTGCGCCTGACCACGGCGCAGGAAGAACTGACCAGCGAGAACGTCGGCCGCATCCGCTTCTTCCCGGACGGCAGTTCGACCGGCGGCAACATCGCGGTCGTCCTCGGCGAGCGCGAGTGGAAGATCAACATCGGCTGGCTGACCGGCGAGATCACGCTCGACAAGCCGGAGGAGCAGTGAACGCGTCGCGGACCGCAGCACCCGCGCACGTCGCCGTGCGCGGCCGGCGCCTGTCAGTGCGTGCGCTGCCGGGCGCGGCGCGTCGCGCGAAAGGCTTCACCCTGATCGAGATGATCGCAGCCTTCGTCGTGTTCGCGATCGCGGTCGGTGCGCTGATGCAGGTCCTCACGATGTCGCTCGGCGCGACGCGACGTTCGCTCGACGAGACACGGGCGGCGTTGTGGGCGCAGTCGATGCTCGACAACGTCGGCATCGGTGAGCGCATCGAGCCCGGCAGCACGAACGGCGAGTTCGATCGAACCTATCGCTGGGAAATGGACATCGAACTGATCGACCCGCAACTGATCGAGGCGACCGCTCAGACAACGATGGGCGACATGCCGGTGGCCAGCCAGGTCGGCAACTCGGGCGGCGCGTCGCCGGTATCCGAACTGACCCAGATGGAACTTTTCCATGTCGAACTGCGCGTCCTCTGGGGCGATCGCATGCGCGAGCGCAGCGCACGCTTCTCGAGCCTGCGCCTGACCCTGCCCGATCCTGCCCAGGGCCGCCAGCTCGGCGGCACCGACAATTCCTCGTTCGGCGCCGATCGCTCGGGTCGGCGCGCGGATGGCGGTGCGCGCAATGCGTCCGGGGGCAAGCAGTGAACCGGCGCCTCGCCAGCGGTCGCGCGCGCGGCTTCACCCTGATCGAGGTGATGCTCGCGATCCTGCTGCTCGCCGTGCTGCTCGCCGCCGCGTACGGCGGCATCCGCTCGGCCGTGCGCGCGATGAGCTCGGGCGAGGCGCTGATCGATCGCACGAACCGCATGCGCGTGGCCCAGGAATTCATCCGCCACCAGATCAGCCGCACCTTGCCGCTGCCCTTCGGCCAGGAAGACGGCACCGGCGTCAACTTCATGTTCCAGGGCGAGGGTGACCTCATCCGCTTCGTCGCGCCGATGCCCGGTTACCTGTCGCGCGGCGGTTCGTATGTGCAGACACTCGAGCTGGCCGACACGCGCGACGGCAGGCGACTGCTGTTCGGCCATTCGATGCTGAACGGCTTCGACCTCAAGAAGCTGCGCGCCGACGAGGCCGAACCGGTCGTCCTCATGGATCTCATCGAGAGCGGCAGCTTCGAGTACCGCAAGCTCGACGAGGAAGGCAAGCTCGAGGACTGGTCCGACGAATGGGAAGACCCGAGCATCACCCCGGTCATGGTCCGCATCCGCCTGAAGATGCGCCCGGAAGCGCTGGTCGACTGGCCCGACATGGAAATTCCGTTGCTGCTCGATGTCGGCGCCGCACGCCAGTCGATGCGCGGCCCGCAGTTCCCCGACATGCCCGTGCAGCCGCCGATCCAGCAATCCGGGCAACAGGGCGGGAGGCAGACCCGATGAACGCGGCGTGCCGCATGCGCGAGCGCGGCAATCGCAGGGCGGCGCGAGGCGTCGCATTCGTCCTCGTCATGTGGGTCATTGCCCTGCTGTCGATCCTGCTCGGCAGTTTCGCCCTCATCGCGCGCACCGAAGGCCTGCAGTCGCGCCACCTGTTCGACAGCACGACCGCGCGCTACGCGGCCGAGGCAGGACTCAACCTCGCCGTCTATGGCCTCGCCAAGTCGAATCCCGAGGAAAAATGGATGGCCGACGGCCGGCCGTACACGTTCACCTTCGACGGCGCCGAAGTCGAGATCTCGGTGACCGACGATTCCGGCAAGATCGACATCAACACGGCCGACGTGCTGACCTTGACCAACCTGTTCCTCGGGGTCGGCATCGAAGACGTGCGTGCCGACGAACTGGCCAACGCGATCCAGGACTGGCGTGATCCGGACGACCTCGTTTCGTTGAACGGCGCCGAGATCGACGACTACGAAGCGGTCCAGTTGCCGTACGGACCGCGGAACGCCCCGTTCGAAACCTTGTCCGAAGTGCAGCAGGTCTTCGGCATGGACTACACCACCTACATGAAAATCGAACCGGCGATCACGATGTACTCGGGGCGTGGCGTGCCGAGCGCCGCCTACGCGCCGCTCGAGGCCCTGATGGCGATCCCGGGCATGACCGCCGAACAGGCGCAGCAACTGATCGCCGACCGCCAGCAATTGCCGCCCGGCATGTTGAACAGCGGCATGTCCGGCCTCGTCCTGCCGGACGGCAGCCCCGTCATGGCGGACGGGGGAGGGCTGACGTATAGTGTCAAGTCCCGCGCCCGGCTCCCGAATGGGGCAAGCACGGTACTCGATGCCACGATCCGCATCGGCGGAATGAATTCGGCGGGGCGACCCTACGTGGTGCTCCGCTGGCGTGATGGCGAAACCGCGTAACCCGTCGTGAAAGAAGCCCTGGACAGACTACTCGCGCGTCTGCGGATGCGCCTTGCCAAGACGCCGCTGCCACGCTTCTTCGCGTGGTGGGGCTCGCAGTTGCTCGCCTGTCTGCCTGAGCGCTGGCGAAAGCACCTGGCCGGGCGTTCGGAAACCCTGCTGCTTGAACTGCGCGAGCGGGAAGTCGCCGTCTGGCGCGAGCGCGGCGGCAGCACGAGCGAGTTCGGTCGCATCGACCTCGGCCTGCCCGCCGAGGCGCAGGCCGAGGAACTGCGCCGACTGCGCGCGCGCATCGAGAACCCGCAGGTGCGTTCGCTGTTCGTGATCCCGGCCACGCGCGCACTGACGCGCGGCCTGACCTTGCCGACGGCCGCCGAGGACAACCTGCGCCAGGTCCTCGCGTTCGAGATGGACCGGCAGACCCCGTTCAAGGCCGACCAGGTCTATTTCGACAGCCGCATCGCTTCGCGCGATGCGGTGGCCCGCAACATGCGCGTCGAACTCGTGGTCATGCCGCGCGCCCAGCTCGACGCCGAGTTGGGCGCGATCGCCGGCGGTGCGATCGAACTGGACGGTGTCGACATCTGGCGCGGCGAACCCGGATCCGCTCGCCACCAGATCAACCTGCTGCCGGTCGAACGGCGTGCGCGCCGGCGCGACATGCGCCTGCCGTTGAACCTCGGGCTCGCGGCGCTCGCGCTCGTGCTGCTCGTGGTCAACATGTCCGAGTCGCTGACCAACCGCGCGGCCGCGGTCGATACGATGCGCAGCGAGGTCGCCAAGGTCGAGGCCGAGGCGCGCCAGGTCAGCGAACTGCGCAAGACCCTGCAGGATTCGATCAACGGCGCGAACTTCCTTTCCGACAAGAAGCGCAAGGGCCCGGTCGTCATCGCCCTGCTCGACGACCTCGCGCGCCGGCTCAAGGACGATACCTATCTCGAACGCATCAGCATCGAGAACAACCAGATCCAGCTGCAGGGCCAGAGCAAGGAGGCCGCCGGCCTGATCGGCGTGCTGGCCGCCTCGCCTTACCTCGCCAATCCGAGGTTCGAGGGGCAGATCCAGCCCGATCCGCGCAGCGGCAAGGATCGCTTCACGATCAGCGCCGATCCGAAGCTCGCCGACGAGGCCGATGCCGCGCCGGGCGACACAGCGGGCGAGACGGAGGCCGGCAATGGCGAAGCTTGACCTCGCGCCGAAAGACGGACGCTTGCTCGCGGTGATCCTGCTCGCGATCGTGTTGCTGGTCGTCTACACGTTCGGCGTGCACAGGACGTTCGTGTCGCCGCACATCGACTTCTTCAACGAGATGCGCGACCTGCGCGAGCAGCAGCAGCGCTATGCGCGGATTGCCGCGGAGCGCCCGGTGATCGAGCAACGCCTCGCCGAAGTGCGCAGCTACGAGCAGGGCAACCAGGCCTTCCTTTCCGAAAGCGATGCGAACGCCGCGTCGGCGAGCCTGATCCAGCGCCTCAAGCAGGCGCAGACCGACCACACCGATGCGCGGCGCTGCTCGGTCGTCAGCACGCAGGCCTACAGCGGCGGACAGGAAGAACTGTACAAGCGCATCACGATGCAGGCGCGCCTGCGCTGCGACATGGAATCGCTCGCCGCGATCCTGTACGACCTCGAGAACGGCAAGCCGTACCTGTTCGTCGACCAGCTCATGATCTACAAGCAGCAGACCTACACGCCGCCCGGTGGCAAGCCGGTGGCGAGTCCGCTCGATGTGCGCTTCAATCTGTCCGGTTATCTGCGCCAGCCCGGGAAACCCGCGCCGTGATGGACGTCCAGCTCGCCCGCCTGACCACCTACGCGCTGGCCGGCCTGTGCGCCTTGATGATGCTCACGGCGCTGATCCAGTTCGCAGGATACGGCCGCGGCTACGGCTGGCTGCCCCCCGAGGCGCCCGACACCGCGGGCCTCGACCTCGCAATCGATCGCCAGCCGTTCGCGTTGCCGGCCCAGGCCACGTTCAGCGAGATCGAGGCGCGCCCGCTGTTCAACGAGGATCGCCGGCCGACCCCGGTCGATGCGGTCGAAGCGGTCGCCGAAGCACCGCAGGTGCCGCTCAACGTGACCCTGACCGGCATCATCCTCGTGCGCAAGACCGAGACGACACCCGAACTGCGGATCGCGATGCTGCGCGACAATGTGCGGAACGAATCGATCGCCTTGAAGGTCGGAATGCCGTTGAGCGGTGATCAGGGCGGCTGGACGCTGACCTCCCTGACCGCGCGTTCGGCGACCTTCAAGAACGCCAACGACGAGAGTTCCGAGATCGAACTGCAGACGGCGGCGGCGCCGCCACCACCGGCGGTGACGAACCGGCGACCGGCAGTCACCCCGGCCTTGCCGGGCGTGGTCGCGCCGGAAAAGAAGGAAGACACCGCCGATTCGGACCTCGCCAAGCGCATCGAGGAACGCAGGCGTCAGATGCGTGAAGAAGCGGACCGGCTGCGCGCCGAACGTGGCCAGAAATCCGGCGAGCAGAAGCAATGATGGAGTACCCCGTGGCATCCAGACTGACAACGATCCCGTTCGCCATCGTGCTCACGCTGCTTGCCGGCTGTGCGACGCAGGCGCCGAAGCCCGATTCACGAGCGGATGCACGCGATTCCGCGCTGACCGCGGACAACTTCGCGCGCAAGACCGCCGCGCGCTCCGAGGATCGCGCCGACGGCAGCGGCATCGACCTCGCCGGCACCGATCCTTCGACGCTCGAGGCACCGAAGCCCGAGATCCAGGTCGGCACCGGCAGGTTCATCGACGAGGCCGCCGCGCGCAAGGCACTGCCGCCGCCGGGCGGCGAGGGCCAAGTCGATTTCAACTTCGAGAACAACCCGATCCAGGCCGTCGTCAAGGCGATCCTCGGCGACCTGCTCCAGCAGAACTACACGATCGCGCCGAACGTCGGTGGCAATGTCTCGTTCTCGACGTCCAAGCCGATCCGCGCCGACCAGGCGATGTCGGTGCTCGAGATGCTGTTGTCGTGGACCGGCAATACGCTGATCTACAAGGACGGCCGCTACACGGTGCTGCAGATCAAGGACGCGCTGCCAGGCAATCTCGCCCCGCGCATCGCGCCGCCGAACATGGCCCGCGGCTATGAAGTGCGCGTGTTCCCGCTGCGCTACGTGTCGCCGAGCGAAATGGCGAAGGTCCTCAAGCCTTACGCGAAGCCCGAAGCGATCGTCAACGCCGACACCGCGCGCAGCATGCTCGTGCTGGCCGGCACCGCCTCGGAACTCGAGAACTACGCGCAGACGATCGACACGTTCGATGTCGACTGGCTCAAGGGCATGTCGATCGGCGTGTTCACCTTGCAGCGCGCCGACGTGGCCACGCTGCTGCCGGAGCTCGAGAAGATCTTCGGCGCGGCCGGCGAGTCGCCGCTGGCGGGCATGTTCCGTTTCCTGCCGATCGAGCGCTCGAACGCGGTGATCGCGATGACGCCGCAGCCGGAGTACCTCAAGCAGGCCGAGGACTGGCTGCGCCGGCTCGACCGCGCCGGCGACGAGAGCGCCACCCAGTTGTTCGTCTACGACGTCAAGAACATCAAGTCGCTCGATCTCGCCGACTACCTCAACGACATCTTCCTCGGCGGTTCCGGCGGCGGTTCACGCCGTTCGAGCACGTCCGGGGCGGTCGCGCCCGGGCTGACCCCGGTCACGATCGGCGGCGGCATGGGACGCGGCGGTTCGCGCCTCTCGAGCCGGCGCTCGACCCAGACGGCCGCGGCGACGCCGGCGCAACCCGGTGCCGCGGCCACGCCCGCCGCCAGCGGCGGCGTCGCCGGTCGGGAAGACACATTGCTGCGCATCACCGCGGTCGAGGAGAGCAACCAGTTGCTCGTCATGGCCACGCCGCTCGAATGGGATGCGATGCAAAGCGCGATCCGCAAGCTCGACATCGCGCCGCTGCAGGTCCATATCGAAACGAAGATCCTCGAAGTGGGACTCAACGGCGACCTGCAGTACGGCGTGCAATGGTGGTTCGCGGGCATGCGCGGTCGCGGTCCGTACGAGGGCGTCGAGTACGACGTGCTCAACCGCTCGGACCGTCAGCGCAGCGGCTTCGGTGCGCCGGGTCCCGGTGAGGGCGGCAACATCTTCTGGTCCTACCTCAACAGCAAGTTCCAGGTCGCCCTGAGCGCGCTCGAGACGACCGGGCAGGCCAAGGTCTTGTCGGCGCCGTCGCTGATGGTGATGAACAACCAGGAAGCACAGATCAACGTCGGCACGCAGATCCCCGTGCAGCAGACCTCGTTCATCGGCCTGCCCGTGACCGGCACGGGGGTGGGCGGACAGCCGACCAACACCGGTTACGGCACGATCCAGTACCTCGACACGGGCGTGATCCTCAACGTCAAGCCGCGCGTGAATCCAGGTGGCCTCGTCTACCTCGAGGTCTCGCAGGAAGTGTCTTCGCAGGGCGCGATCTCGGCGAACGGCAACCCGGCGATCAATTCGCGCACGATCGACACCCAGATCGCCGTGCAGAGCGGCGACACGATCCTGCTCGGCGGCCTCATTTCCGAAGACGACGCGACCACCGAGGGTGGCGTGCCGGGGCTCAGCCGCGTGCCGGTCATCGGCAAGCTGTTCGGCAACACGATCAAGAAGAAGAACCGCACCGAACTGATCGTCCTGATCACGCCGCAGGTGATGACGAACTCGGAAGAGGCGCGCGAAATCACCGAAGGCTACAAGCGCCAGTTCCAGAGCCTCGAACCGCTGCGTGCGCAGATGGACGGCGACGCCAGGCGCCGACCGGCAACGCAGGACTGAGCAGGCGCGGGAACCTTCCGCGGCAGGCGGCGTCTGAACGCCGCCACCCAGCGCGTGTGTCGCCCGGATCCGCACGCGCGCGATCGGTCGGCACACGCCTCTGGACCGTCGATGTCCCCGGGCCGGCAAGGCGCGCGAACGCGCGCATCGCCGCATGCGGGGCAGGCTCGACGGTCCGTTACCAAGACTAGAAAACCACAGGAGATCCACCGTGAAACGCATCATGTCCTTGTCGATCCTCATCGCGCTCGCCGGCGTCCTTGCAGGTTGCGCCAGCACGGGCGGCACGACGACGGCGAAGACCGTGCCGCCGGAAGTCCGCGCAATCGAGCGCTGGAACTTCCTGATCGCCCGCCAGGCCGAAAAGGCCTATGACTACCTGAGTCCGGGCACGCGCGCGACGAAATCGCGCGAGGACTACGCGAACGAGATGAACCACCGCCCGGTGCAATGGGAAAAGGTCGCGCTGTACAAGAACACTCCGTGCGAGGCATCGGCAACGACCTGCCGGGTCGCCTTGCAGATCGATGCCAAGGCGCCGCTGCCCGGGACCGCCGGCATGGCACCGACGCTCGCCTTCCCGCAGGAAACCTGGATCCGCGACAAGGACGGCCAGTGGTACTACCTCGGCGGCATGCCCAAAGCGACGCAGTAATGCTGTAAAGTCGGCGTGCGCGCAGGGGTCGCGGTTCAGTCCAGAAGCATCCACGCCAGCCGGCAAGAGGCGCCGAAAGCGTGCTGCGGAGCCATTTCCGGGTCCGGCGTCATCATTTCCGGAAGGGATTGCACCGATTCGAGCCTTGCCGTACGATTGCGGCGCTGTTGCCTAACCTTGCCCTATACAAGGCGCAATTAACGCTGCGGAGTGGGGTTAGCCGTAAAGCAAAACCGTAAGCAAAGCCCTGTGGTCAAAATTAGGAGTGTTGCAATGAAAAGAAACAGCTTGACGACCGCCGTCGTCGCCGGTATCGCCGGCACGGTTGGCATCGCTAACCTGGCTACCGCCGTCACCCTGAATCCGGATGGCCTTGGACAGGTCCTCGTCTATCCGTATTACTCGGTCAACGTGCCGAACAACCTGACCGAAGACTCGACGAACCTCACGACGCAGTTCTCGGTGGTCAACACGACGGAAGTCGGCAAGGCCGTCAAGGTCCGCTTCCTCGAAGGCCGTAACAGCCGCGAAGTCCGCGACTTCAACCTGTACCTGTCGCCGCACGACGTGTGGACGGCGGTCGTGTTCAAGCTCCCGGACGAAGAGCAGGCCAACCTGCTGACGAGCGACACCTCGTGCACGGTTCCGGCGATCCGCACCGCGACCTCTGGCAGCAGCCAGGGCGCGATCGGTGAACTGCCGGACGGCCGCAAGTACGTGCGCTTCACGAACCAGCTGTTCGGTTCGGATCCGCTGTACGGCGCAGCTGGCGGCCCGGCCCGCAGCCTCGCCAACACGCGTGAAGGCCATTTCGAAATCATCGAAATGGGCGTCGTCGGCAACAACGCCGGTGGCGGTGGCGGTGCAGCACAGAACTCGATCGCTGCGATCACGCACGGCGCGAACGGCATTCCGGCCAACTGCGCGAAGGTCATCGGTGCATGGAGCCAGCTCCCGGCCGGTTACTGGACGACGGATGCCACGGTCGACATGAGCCCGGCCACGGGCGGCCTGTTCGGCAGCGCGTCGATCGTCGACGTCACGAACGGCACGTTCCTCGCGTACTCGCCGGATGCGGTTGACGGTTTCTGGGCCGCGGGTGGTTTCACCCACACGCGTCCGGAAGATACCCGTCCGTCGATCGGCATCGACGTCGGCCAGCCGGGCGCGACCGCCACGGCGTTCGTGTTCCGCAACGGCCAGGTCGTCACCGCGACCTACACCCAGCGCGTGGATGCGTTCAGCGCGGTGTTCATGTACGACGCCGTGATGAACGAATACGTGCTCGGCGGCGGCGCAGCAGCGACGACCGACTGGGCTCTGACGTTCCCGACCAAGGGCTTCTACGTGGACGTTCCGTACCGCGTTGCTGCGGTCCGCGCTCCGTTCGTCGAGAACTTCAGCCTGGCCGGCAGCCGTCAGGGTTCGTGCGTTGAAGTGCAGCTGACCCCGTTCGATCGTGAAGAGCGTGGCCCGGGCGCCTGTACCGGTTCCGACGCGGGCAACCCGGCGTGCGACATCTGCTTCTCGCCGTGCGAAGACCCGGAAGAGTTCGTTCCGCAGCTCTGCTTCGAGACGCAGGTCATCTCGTTCCAGGATACGGCCGACTTCCTCGACGACCGCACCTCGCCGATCCTCGGCTCGGAGCTCGCCGCGAACGTCGACGTCCGCGCCGACAACCTCAGCGCTGGCTGGCTGCGCGTTGGCCTGAACCCGGTTGGCGAACCGCATGCGCTTCCGGCTTCGACCGAAGGCGTGATTTTCGCCGGCCTGCCGGTCACCGGATTCGCCGCTTCGAACTTCATCAATGCGAACGCGGCCCCGGGCATGCTGGCGAACTACAGCGGTCTGTGGCGTCACAAGGGTTCGCGCGCCTGCGTTGGCGGATCCACGACCCCGGTCGGTGCTTGCTCCTGATCCACGCTGCAATTGTTTGAAGTTGTTAAGAAAGCCCCGCTTCGGCGGGGCTTTTCTTTTCTGACGTTGACGGATAAGGTAGTCGCCTGTTTCAGCACCTCAGGATTCTCGTGGCATCCCAATTTACAGTTTCACGCATTTTCCTCACGGCCGGAGCGATGCTGCTGTCCGGCCTGGTCGCGGCGCAGACCTTCCCGGTCCGCCTTGAACGCAGCGGCGGAAATGGCGTCTGCGACAACATGACGGCGAACCGGATGGCCGTCGATCCGGCGACCGGGCGCGTCACGCTGCAGGGCGTAACCGGCATGAGCTGCCTGCCCGATGGCGCGGCCGGCCTCGGCAACGTCGGCATCTCGATCCCTGCCGGTCCGCATGCAAGCGGTGCGACGACCACGGCCACCGTACAGAACATTCCGGTCGGGGCAACCTGCACCTTGCGCGGTGTCGCGAACGTCAGCGGTTCCGGAATCATCGGCGGCGATGGCTGGATGGATGGAACGCCGCTGTGCAGCGCGTGCCCGCCGAGCGTGTCACGGACGCTGTCGATGACGAATGTCTCGTTCTCCGCGGAATGGGTCTTCCGGCTCAATGTCCAGTGCTCGATCCAGAGCGGTGGATACGCCGTGCAGGCTCCGATCGTGGCGAGCAACCCGGTCACGGTTTCACCGGCGCCCATCGTCGAGGGGTCGTGCCCGTTCGGCGAGAATGTGCCGCCCGGTCACGATGGCCTGACGATCGCCGATCGGCAGACCCAGAGCTTCATCTCGAACCCGACGCCGTCCGGAATCAGGGATGTAACGGCGTGGACGAGCCTGTTCGGCACCAATGTGGGTGGAATTGTTTGGCCGGGGCCGATCAATCTGCCAAGTCCCGGTTCGCCTGGCCTCGGCTATGGCTGGCCCGGCACGAACATCAGCCAGTTCTACTACCGGATGGATCGCGGAAAGTTCATCGCGCTGAAGTTCCGCGCGCCGGATGCCAGCGTTCCGTCGCCGTGGATCGGCATAACCTCCGGAATGAACACCTACTCGGCGCCGGTCGCGGGTGCGCCGGTGACCTTTGCGGTCGCGCCGTGCCCCGGCCAGTTCCGGAACTCGATCGGCGCGCCGCTGCCGCCGGCGTGCGTCACGCCGGAACCTAACTCGACGAAGATGTCGCTGACCTTCATCGTCGTCGACCCGGACGTCCCTTACAACGGTGAGCATTGCCCGCTTGAAGCCGGCAAGACCTACTACTGGAACATCATCGCGGCCGATCACCGGACGAATCTGCAGACGTCTTTCTGTCCCTCGTCCTACTGCGAGCACCGCATGAGCCGGAATCCGCTGTCGGTCGACCAGAACTACCCGTAAGCACGCTGCACGCTTGCCGAGCCGCCGGACAGGATTGTCCGGCGGCTTTTGTTTGTCGGGCCGAAACCGCTGGAACTAAGCGGTCCGCATGCAGTCCCAGTCGCGCCGGCGGGCATACTCGCGATGCCTGCGCCCGCATTTCCCTCTTCGTCACGATTCGAGGTCGCCATGATTCCTGCTGTCGCAGCCCGTGTGAGCCTGGCCATGCTGCTGGGCTTCATCCTGGTCCCACCCGTTCTTGCCAGCGAACGCCTGCCGGCCGACACGGTCGTCGCCTCGCGCGGCGGCGCGACGGTCACGCTCGAGGATGTCGATGCGTCGCTGCTGCGTCTGCCGGTGCGCCAGCGCGCCGATGCGATGAACAGCCCCAAGCGCATCGAGGAACTGCTCAACCAGTTGCTGCTCACCCGCCAGCTGGCGAACGCAGGCGCCGCGCAGGGTCTCGATCGCGATCCGCTGGTCCAGCACGCGGTCAAGATGGCCGGCGAGAACGTCGTCGGTGCCCAGGCGATCCTCAAGTTCCGTGAAGGAATCGAACTCGGCGATCTCGACCAGCTCGCCCGCGAGCGCTACACGGCGAATCCGTCGCGCTACGACATCCCGGCACGCGTCAACGTCCAGCACATCCTCATCGATACCGAAAAGCGCAGCGAGGCCGAGGCCGAAGCCCTGGCCAGGCAGATCCATGCGCGCGCGGCCACCGAGGATTTCGAAGCCCTCGTCATGGAGTACTCGGACGATCCGTCCAAGACGAGCAACAAGGGCCTCATCCTCGACGCCGATTCGGCCAAGATGGACCCGAGCTTCGCGGCCGCCTCCGGCGCGCTGCGCACGGTCGGCGAACTCGCGCCGCTGACGAAATCGCAGTTCGGCTTCCACATCATCAAGCTCGGCGATCGCGTCGAAGCGAAGCCGCGGAGCTACGAGGAAGTCGGCGCCGCCATCATCGACGAACTGCGCATGGGCATGACCGAGCAGCGGGTCAAGGATTACGTCGACCAGATGCGCAGCATGGCGCTCGACGCGAACCCCGATGCGGTCGCCTCGCTGCGCACGCGCTACGCCGTGGCGCCGCTGCTTCCCGATGTCTCGAAGGCTCAGCCGGCACCGAAGAAGGCCGGCAACTGACATCGCACGACACCCCCGCGCCTGACCAGGGCGCGGGGCACAGGTTAGAATGGCGGGTTTCCAGCCGGACCGGGACCCGGAATGAAGGCCGCCAGGCTCGCACTGCATTTCATCCGACGTGAGCTGCGCGAACGCTATCGCGGCAGCTTCACCGGATTCGGCTGGGCCCTGTTGCAGCCGTTGCTGCAACTGGCGATCTATGCCTTCGTCTTCGTCGAGATCTTCAAGGCGCGCGTGCCCGGTGCCGATGCGCCTGGCTACGTGCCGTTCCTGATCGTCGCGATGTGGCCGTGGGTCGCATTCTCCGACGCGGTCGCGCGCGCGACGACGTCGATCCAGGACAACGCGGCATTGATCGGAAAGGTTGCCTTGCCGCGCCCGCTGCTCGTGCTGGCCCCGTGCAGTGCGAGTTTCATGCTCCACATCGGCGGCTTCATCGCGATCCTGTCCGCCCTCCTCGTCGCCGGCCAGGGCGTCGTCATCTGGCGCCTGCCGCTGGCCTTGCTGCTCTACATCCCGCTGTTCATGTTCGCCTACGGCTTGTCCCTCGTCCTCGCCGCCGTGCAGGTGTTCGTGCGTGACCTCGCCCAACTGCTCGGACAGCTGCTGACCCTGATGATGTTCGCCTCGCCGATCTTCTATGCGCGTGGCAACCTGCCTGAGCGTTGGCAGGGCGCGCTCGACTTCAATCCGTACACGTTCTACGCCGAAGGCATGCGCGCGCTGCTGCTCGATTACGGCGACCTCGACTTTCGCGGCTTGCTGGTCGCCTGCCTCGTCGCCATCCTGATGCTCGGCTTCGGGTACTGGACGTTCCGTCGTCTCGACCCGCATTTCGAGGATTTCCTTTGAGCGAGCTCCTGATCAGCGCGAAAGGAGTCGGCAAGTCCTATCCGCGCTCGTACCGCTCGGCCGACCGGATGCGCGCGCTCGGTCGCCTGCTGCTCGGGCGTGCCGACGACGACGTCCATCGCGTGCTGCACGATGTCGACATCGAGGTGCTGCGCGGCGAGTCGGTCGGCATCGTCGGCGAGAACGGCGCCGGCAAGTCGACCCTGCTCAAGCTCGTCACCGGCGTGCTGACCCCGACCACCGGTCGCGTCGTCGTCAATGGCAGCATCGGTGCCCTGCTCGAGCTCGGCGCGGGCTTCCACCTCGAATACAGCGGGCGCGACAACATCGCGATGACCGCCGCCCTGCGCGGCCTTTCCGGCGAGGAGCTGCAGGCACGCCTGCCCGAGATCATCGCGTTCGCCGACATCGGCGACTACATCGACGAACCGGTCAAGCACTATTCCTCGGGCATGGTCGTGCGACTCGGTTTCGCCGTCATCGCGGCAATGAAGCCCGACGTGCTGATCACCGACGAAGTGCTCGCGGTCGGCGATGAATCGTTCCAGAAGAAGTGCGTGCGCTGGATGGAGCAGTACCTGGCCGGCGGCGGCACCTTGCTGCTCGTCTCGCACAGCATGTACCACATCCAGAAGCTGTGCCGGCGCGCGCTGTGGCTGCGTGAGGGCGCGGTCGCCGCCTATGGCGACGTGTTCGACGTCACCCAAGCCTACCTCGCGTTCCATGAGCGAAAGTCCGACGCCGGAAGTGCACGGCAGGCCAACAAGGCCGCGCTCGAGTTCAGCGTCGGCCCGATCGAACTCAACGGCGTTGCCGGCGATGCTCCGGTCGTCATCGAAACGGGCGGTCAGCTGCGCGTGCGCGCGCCGATCGTTTCGCGCGACGGGCGTACGCCGGTCGCGATGGTCGGCGTCGTGCGCGCCGACGGCACGCCCGTCTACGGCGTCAGTACCGAGATGGAGGCGCTCGCCCTGCGCGCGACCGACCAGGGCCGGTTCGTCGCCGACATCGGTTTCGACGCGTTGCCGCTGCTGCCGGGCAGTTACACGATCCGCGTGCATGCCCTCGATGCCGAAGGCGTGCGCCTGTTCGACAGCGAGGAACGCGGCTTGACCGTGCGCGGCGAGTCCCGCGAATTCGGCCTCGTGCGCCTGGCCCATCGCTGGGAATCGGCAGGACCGCTCGCCGATGACTGAGCACGACCGCCCGCTCGAGTTCACCGGCGAACGCTTCACGCCCGAATGCGTGCGCGAGATCTGGTACGAACACTGGCATCGCTATGCATTCGCATTGCCGTTCGTTGCCGGAAAGCGTGTCCTCGATGCGGCCTGCGGCGAAGGCTACGGCTCGAATCTGCTCGCGCGATCGGCCGCTGAAGTGGTCGGCGTCGACGTCTCCGCCGAGGCGATCACGCACGCGCGTGAACGCTATTCGGCGGGCCGGGTGAACCTTTCATTCGAGGTCGCCGATGCGACCCGCTTGCCGTTCGCAGATCGACGCTTCGATGTCGTGGTCTCGTTCGAAACGCTCGAACACCTTGCCGCGCACGAGCAACTCGTCGGTGGCTTCGCGCGCGTGCTCGCCGGGAACGGGCTGCTGCTGATCTCCTCGCCGGACAAGCGCAACTACAGCGAGCAGGCCGGATTCCGCAACGAGTTCCACGTCCGCGAACTCTATCGCGAGGAATTGCTCGGCCTGCTCGGCGCGCATTTCCCGCATGTGCGCCTGTATGCGCAGAAGCTGCTGTTCCAGTCGGTCCTGTGGTCGCTTGATCCGGACGCCACCGGCGTCGCGGCGACGACCGCGGCCAACGCGGGCGATTCGCTCGCTGACGGCCTCGCCTACGAGCCGATGTACTACGTCGCGGTCTGCTCGCGCGATCCGCTGCCGGCGACGTTGCCGGCCGTGTCGCTGTTCGGCGACCGCGAAGAATCGGTCTACGCCCATTACAATGGCGAGATCCGCAAGAACATGGGCGCCGGCGAACGCATCGCCGAGCTCGAAGCCGAATTGGCGCGCGCGCGCCGCACATCGCCGACTGCCGCGCCGTGGTGGCGCCGCTGGCTCGGCTGATGCAACGAAACCCGACCTTCCGATCATGAACAGCACGCCCGATTTCCAGATCAACTACGGCAACATCCAGATGCCGGCGTCGACCCGTGCGGCGACGGCCGATGCGCCGCTGTACGCGGCAGTCGACGCGCTCGTTGCGCCGTTGTCGGGCGACGAATTCGCCTTCATCACGAAGGATTCTGGCGAGCGCCACGTGCTGAGCCACCACGTGCTGCAATCGCTGGACCAGTGCCGCGAGTTCCGCACGCTCGACGAACACGTTGCCCGCGTCGTTTCGGTCGTGCCGGGACTCAACCAGCCAGATCGCATCCGCAAGGGCCTCGAGGGGCTCGCCGCGAGCCGTCTACTCGTGTCGGACAAGGACTTCCTCGGCGGCCTCGCGCGCGACCCAGAAGCGGAGCCGCGCAGCCTGCATGCGATCTACATCCGCGCCTGCGACCGTCCGCAGCAATTGCAGTTGCTGCTCAATTCACTGGCCGACTACGAGCGCCGCTTCCGGGTCGCCCGGCCGATCATCCTGCTCGACGATTCGACCGAGCCGGCGCACGCGAACCGCAATCGCGACCTGTTGCGCGATTTTGCACGCGCGGTCGGCAATCCGGTCAGCTATGTCGGCGCGGCCGAGCGCGCGCGCCTGCGCGAGCGCCTGGTCAAGGCCGTGCCGCAGGCGCGCGCGAGCCTCGACTGGCTCATCGAGCGCGGCCCGCGCACGCGCCGTGCAGGTGGCGGGCGCTCGTGGAACATCGCCCTGCTGTTGTCGGCCGGGCGCATGTTCGCGATGCTCGACGAGGATTTCCGCTTTCCGCTGCGCCGGCATGCCGATGCCCGTGACGGCATCGATCCGAATGCGGCGCAGGCGGCGTCGGCGCGTTTCTACCGCCGTGTCGACGACGCCCTCGCGGCCGGCGAGGAAGACGCTTCCGATCCGTTCGAGCTGCATCTCGCCGCGTGCGGCGAACGCCTCGGTGCGGTGCTTTCGTGTCCGGGATTCGAACTCGATCGGGACAGCCTGCGCGGCATCAACCTCGGTCGTCTCGAACACCTGCGCGGCGACGCGCGCGTTCTGTACACCCTCAACGGGACTCTCGGCGCCGCGGGTACCGAGAGCGCACTGTGGCTCTACCAGCTCGATGCCGACAGCCGCGCCGAGTTCTGGAGCGATCGCGATGCCTACCTGCGCAACATCGAGGCACAAAGCCTCTGGTACGGCTGGCTGCGCGCGAAGCCGGCGACGGTGGCGTACTTCACGCCGTTCGTGTTCGACAACCGCGACCTGCTGCCATGCACGAATCCCGACGGGCGCGGCGAGGATGGCCTCGCCAGCGTGGCCACCCAGTTCATGCGGCCCGGCTCGCTCGTCATGCACCTGCCGACCGCGATCGGCCACGTGCAGGAGGCCGCGCGCAAGCGCTCGAGCGTGACGATGGCCGCGCACACGCCGCGCTTCAACCACTTCCTGCGCGACTACGTCGTCAACCAGACCGGCGGTTTCAAGGCCAGCGATCCGGCCAGGCGCATGCACCTGCTCGGCGAGATCGTCGCCGATCTCGCCGCCGCCGATGCGCCGACGCTGAAGTCGACCCTCGACGAATACCTCAGCTTCGTGCGCGCCGATATCGTCGAGCGCCTGCAGAACCAGTTCGAAGTGCTGTCCGACGCCCCCGTCTACTGGCAGGCGGATGTGCGCGAGATCGTGCAGAACAACGGCAATGCGCTGCTCAAGCGCGGCGCACCTCGCCTGGGCGACTGGGATGAGGCCGTCGATGCCGATGCCTGCGCGGAACTCGCGCGCGGCGAATTGCACGATATCGCGGAAGCCTGGCGCATTTGGCCGCAGCTCTGGAACGCTGCGCGCGAACAGGGCGATCGCCTGCTGTCCGGCTTGTAAGCCAGGGATCCCACGCGCGTGTCGACGCCGATCGAGCCGGGACTGACCAGCGTCGTCATCGTCACCGCCGACAGCGGCGCGATCGTGCGCGATTGCGTCGAGCGCGTGCTCGCCTCGCAAGCCTCCGTCGAGATCGTGCTCGTCGACAATGCCTCGAGCGACGGCCATGTCGATGCGCTGCTTGCCGGACTCGACAACGAGCCGCGCCTGCGCAGTGTGTGCAATCGGCAGAACCTCGGCTTCGGTCCGGCCTGCAACATCGGCGCGGCCAACGCGCGCGGCGATGCGCTGCTCTTCCTCAATCCCGATTGCCTGATCGGCGGCGACACGCTCGCGCGCTTGCGCGAGCTGGCCCGGCGCCACGCGCATGCAGGCCTGATCGGCGTGCGGGTCGAGGAACCCGACGGCACGATCGAACGCGCCGCGCGACGCCGTGATCCGACCCTGCGCCGCGCGCTGATGACGCTGAGCGGTCTCGCCCGGTTCGAAAGCCGGCATCCGGCGCTGGCCGGTATCGCGATGCCGGATGCGACGTCGCCGGGCGGGTTTGAAGCCGAGGCCGTCGAAGCCGTCTCGGGGGCCTGCATGTACCTGCCGCGCGACGCGTTCGACGCGGTTGCCGGCTTCGACGAAGGGTATTTCCTGCATTGCGAGGATCTCGACCTGTGCCGGCGCATCCGTGCCAGCGGGCGCAGCGTGCTGTTCGCGGCAAATGTCGCAGTCCGCCACGAACAGGGCAGTTCGAGCCGTCATCGATCCGCCTTCGTCGAAGACCACAAGCACCGCAGCATGTGGCGCTATTTCCGCAAGTTCGATCCGGCCGCGCGCAATCCGCTGTGGCGCGTCGTCGTCCGAGTTGGCCTGTGGGCCCACGGACACGCGGCCCGATTCAGGCGCCGGCCCAAACCGGCATCGGTGCGCAGGTAGGCTCGCGAAGCGCGAGTCATCCTCGTCGCCGTCGAGCCCGGCCGCGATCAAGCTTGCGGCAGATTGCATCGCGCCCAGGGGCGCTCCTACGAGAACACGCTGCGGATTTCGATGACCGCTACGGCGTTGCCGCGCTGCGGCCCCGGGCGCGACCGGACCTTGCCGCTGATTGCATCGCGACCAGGGTCGCTCCTACAACAAACACGGCGCGGGTTTCGATGACCGCTACGGCGTTGCCGCGCTGCGGCCCCGGGCGCGACCGGACTTGCGGCAATGCCGGATCGACCCGCACGGCTGCATCGCGCCCGGGGGCGCTCCTACCGAATCACGGCGCGGGTTTCGATGACCGCTACGGCGTTGCCACGCTGCGGCCCCCGGCCGCGAGCGGACTTGCGGCAATGCCGGTTGTAGGAGCGGCCCCGGCCGCGACCGGACTTGCGACAATGCTGGATCAACCCGCACGGTTGCATCGCGCCCGGGGGGCTCCTACCGAATCACGGCGCGGATTTCGATGACCGCTAAGACATTGCCGCGCTGCGGCCCCGGCCGCGGATCGGGTCGGACGCTGGCGACTGGCGTCATGGCTCTTCGCGGTCGAGGAAGCGCGATTCGTAGAGTAGGCTTTCGATGACCGGTTCCTGGCTCGGGGCGAATTCGAAGCCGAGGTCTTCTGTTCCATCGCGCACGCAGTCGGCGTCGATGGCGATGACGGTTTCCTGGTCGAAGATGAAATACACGCGACACGCGCCGGCCTGGCCGGCGATCCAGTTCGCCGGACGCGCGAGGCGGGCGCCTCCTTGCGAGAGGTCGCGGACTTCGCTGAGCCAGCCCTGGCCTGCACAGGTGACAAGTGCGGCGGAGAAAATTGGCAGACGCGGGTGGCGACGCTTTTCGTTCGAACTCATCGCGGCCACGATAGCCGCCGCTCGCCGCGGCGTGCAAGCGGCAACTGTGTGCGGGCGGTCACGTCCCGTGGCGCAGCACGCGCATCGGCGGCGTGCGTGCGATGCGGCGCGTGCCGGCGAGGCCGGCCAGCATGACGAGCACGGCCGAGGCGAGTGCGATCCACGTCAACGGCAGTGCAGGCGGCCAGTATTCGGGCAGGCGGAACACGCTGCGCGCGAGCGCGATGCCGGTGGCCGCCGCGCCGGCCGCGGCAACGAGCCCGGCGAGCAGGCCGAGCGCGGCGAACTCGCCGAGCACGGCCGCATTGAGCTGGCCGCTGTTCGCGCCGAGCGTGCGCAGCAAGGCGATCTCGAAGCGGCGTTCCTCGGCGGTCGAGGCCAGCGCGGCGAGCAGGACGAGCAGGCCGGCGGCGAGACTGAAGCCGAGCACCCAGGTGACCGCCGAGGAGACGCGTTCGATGATGTCGCGCACGCGGTCGAGGATCGACTTGATGTCGACCAGCGAGATGTTCGGCATCTCGCGTGAAAGACTTGCGAGGCCGGGTTGCGCCGGCGGCAGGTGGAAACTCGCGATGAGGCTGTGCGGCATCGCCTGCGCGTGGCGCGGATCGAGCATGAGGAAGAAGTTGACCTGGAACGAGTCCCAGTCGACTTCGCGCACGCTGCTGATCGTCGCCGTGATCTCGGCGTCGCCGAAGCGTAGCGTCATCGTGTCGCCGAGCGCGAGCTTGAACATCTTGAACCAGCCCTCGTCGACCGACATTTCGGGCGTCGCCGGCGCGTCGCCATGCCATTGCCCGGCGACGATGCGGTTGGAGGCCGGCAGGTCTCCGCTCCACGACACGCGCACTTCGCCTTCGATCCAGTTGCCCGCGCGCTGTTCATCCTCGTAGTCGCCGGCGCGCGGCGGTTTGCCGTTGATCGCGACGAGCTTGCCGGCGGCGAGCGGCAGCATGCTCGTGTTCGTCGCGCCGAGCGCGGCGAGGCGCTGCTCGAAATCGAGGCGTTGTCCGTCCTGGATGTTGAGCACGAAATAGTTCGGCGTGTCGTCGGGCAGGTCGGCCCGCCAGCGATCGAGCAGGGATGGACCGATCACGGCGAGCAGATCGAGTGCGGTCAGGCTGAGCGCGAGCGCGCCGACCTGGATCAGGGTCAACGCACGGCGCCGGGCGAGGTTGGCGAGGCCGAAACGCAAGGCTCCCGGCAACCTGCGCCCACTCGCGCGCAGCGCACGCAGCAGCAGCAAGGTCACGATCACGGTGACGATCGCGACTGCGACCAGGCCGCCGCCGAGCACGCCAGCAAGGCGCGCCGAGCCGCTTTCGACAAGGATCAGGGCCGCGCCGACGATGAACGGCAGCAGGTAGAGCGCGTCGAAGCGGCGCACGCGCGCGCCGACGTCCTTGCGGAACACGCGCATCGGTTCGACGTCGCGCAGGCGCAGCAGCGGCGGCAGGGCGAAACCGAACAGGACGGCGAGGCCGACCACGAAGGCCGAAGCGGCCGGGCCGAACGGCAGCGCCGGCACCGCGCCGGGCAGCAGGCCACGCGCGAACGTGAATGCGGCTTCCTGCATGCCGAGGCCGAGCGCGGCGCCGAGCAGGCAGGCCGGCAGGGCGAGCAGGGCCAGTTGCAGGCTCAGCGCCGCGACGATCTCGCCGCGACTCGCGCCGAGGCAACGCAACAGGGCGACTTCCTCGGTCTTGCGCCGGGCGAAACGTTGCGCGGCGAGCGCGACCGCGATGCCCGAGAGCAGGGCCGCGAGCAGGGCGGCGAGGCGCAGGAAACTTTCGCCGCGCTCGAACGAGGTGCGCAGGTTCTGCTGGGCATCCTCGATCGTGGTCAGGCGGGCGGTCGGTGGCAGGTTCGCGCGCGCCCACTCGGCGTAGCGGGCGACTGCGCGTTCGTCGCCGGCGACCAGCACGCGCTGGTTCGAGCGGCTGCCGACGCCGAGCAGGCCGCTCTCCTCGGCATCGGCGAGGTTCATGAGCAGGGTCGGCGCGAACTGGAACACCGCGCCACCGGGCGCGTTGATGATTTCGCCGGCGATGGCGAGATCGCGCCCGCCGAGTTGCAGGGTCTCGCCGACCTTGCGTTCGAGGGCGACCAGCACCGCATGGTCCGCATACACCTGGCCGCGACCCGGGCCCTGGCGGGATGCCTCGCTGCCGTCGGCGGTGCGCACCGAGAGCGTGCCGCGCAACGGAAAGCCCGCATCGACGGCGCGCACTTCGCTGAACTGGCTGCGCTCGCCGGCGAAGGCGACGCTCGAGAACTCGACGATGCGGTTGCTCGCCAGACCGAGCGCCTGTGCCTCGCTCGTGAACGCGGGCGGCAGCGGATTGCGCCGCGCGCTGACGCCGAGGTCGCCGCCGAGCAGTTCCGAGGCCGAGGCGAGGATTGCGCGTTCGACGCGACTGGCCAGCGTGCCGACCGCGGCCAGCGCGGCCACCGCGAGCACGAGCGCGGCGGCGAGCGTCACCAGCTCGCCATGGCGGAACTCGCGGCGCAGGCTGCGCGCGGCGAAGGTCAGCGGCTTCATGTGCCGTCCTCGATGACGCGCCCGTCGCGCAGGCGCAGCATGCGCGCGCAGCGCGCGGCGAGCGTCGCGTCGTGGCTGACCAGGACGAGGGTCGTCGCGTGCTCGCGGTTGAGCGCGAACAGCAGGTCGCTGACGGCCGCACCGGTGCGCTGGTCGAGGTTGCCGGTCGGTTCGTCCGCGAACAGCAATTCGGGTCCGTGCACGAATGCGCGGGCGAGGGCGACCCGCTGCTGTTCGCCGCCCGAAAGCTGGTGCGGGTAATGGTGCAGGCGCTTGCCGAGGCCGACGTCGCCGAGCACCGCGACCGCGCGCTCGCGGGCATCGTCGCGGCCTTCGAGTTCGAGCGGCAGCATGACGTTTTCCTCGGCGTTCAGCGCCGGCAGCAGGTGGAACGACTGGAAGACGAAACCGACGAGGCGCCGTCGCACGCGGGCACGCGCTTCCTCGTCGAGCGTGTCGAGCCGCTGGCCGGCGAGGACGACGCTGCCGCTGGTCGGGCGGTCGAGTCCGGCGAGCAGGCCGAGCAGGGTGGTCTTGCCCGAACCCGACGCACCGACGATCGCGAGGCTCGCCCCGCGTTCGACGTCGAGGCTGACGTCGTCGAGGATGACGAGTCGGCCGTCTGGACCCTCGACGGCTTTGCTAAGCTTCTGCGCGGACAGAACGCTGGTGGAATCGATGCTCATGCGACGCGGCTTCCTGTGGTTGATCCTGGCCTGCTTGTGCGTGCTGCCGACTGCGGCACCGGCGGCGGCTGCGCCTGTGCTCGTGCTCGGTGATTCGTTGTCCGCGGCATTCGGCATCCGCAGCGACGACGGTTGGGTGAACCTGATGCGCGAACGCCTGCAGCAGTCGCCCACGCCGCGCGCGGTCGTCAATGCGTCGATCAGTGGCGAAACGACGGCCGGAGGACTTGCGCGCCTGCCGAAACTGCTGGAGGAGCACGAACCCGCGGTCGTCGTCGTCGAACTCGGTGCCAACGACGCCCTGCGCGGACTCCCGCTCAGCGCGCCGCGTGAAAACCTCGCGCGGATCATCAGCTTGAGCGAGCAGGCCGGCGCGCGCGTCCTCCTGCTCGGCATCGAGATCCCGGTCAATTACGGACCGCAGTACCGCGATGGCCTGAGAGCCATGTATCGTGACTTGGCCACCGATTTCAACCTGCCATTCGTACCGTTCCTGCTCGACGGCGTCGCCCTCGACGATGAACTGATGCAGGCCGATGGGCTGCATCCGACCGCGCGCGCGCAGCCGAAACTGCTCGAGAACGTCTGGCCCGCGCTCGATGCGGTGCTCGCGGGGACCAGGCCTGACGCCGGCAAGCCGCGATGACCGCGCGTCGATCGAGGGCACCGCTGCTGCTTGTCCATGGCGGCGCCGGGGTGATCCGCGCCAGGCTGACGCCGGCGATCGAAGCTGCGGTCAAGGCCGATCTGGCCCGCGCGCTGGTCGCCGGGCATCGCGTGCTCGACGTTGGCGGCAGTGCGCTCGATGCGGTCGCCGCGGCGGTCGTCGTGCTCGAGGATTCGCCGCACTTCAATGCCGGCAAGGGTTCGGTATTCACCCACGACGGCCGCCACGAACTCGATGCCTCGATCATGGACGGCGCGAGCCAGCGCGCGGGCGCCGTCGCCTGCGTTCAGCGCGTACCGAACCCGATCCTGCTGGCGCGCGAAGTCATGGAACACTCCGGGCACGTGCTGCTGTTCGGCGACGGCGCCGAGGCGTTCGCGGCATCGTGCGGAATGCCTTTCGTGGAGTCCGGCCATTTCCATACCGACGAGCGCTGGCAGCAGTGGCAGGAAGCCCTCGCCAGCGAAGCAGCTGGCGCGCAATCGGAACACGGTCGCGCGATCCACTACGGCACGGTCGGCGCGGTCGCACTGGACCGTGACGGCCGCCTCGCGGCGGCGACCTCGACGGGCGGCATGACGAACAAGCGCTGGGGCCGGGTCGGCGATTCGCCGCTCATTGGTGCCGGCACCTGGGCCGATGCCCGCTGCGCGGTCTCGGCAACCGGCTGGGGCGAGTATTTCATCCGCGCCGGCGTCGCCCGCGACATCGCTGCACGCATCGAGCATGGCGGGCAATCGCTGACGGCCGCCGCTGCGGCCCTGATCGACGAGGTCATTCCGCGCCTCGGCGGCGATGGCGGCGTCATCGCCGTCGATGCCGAGGGAAATTTCAGCTTGCCCTACAACACCGACGGCATGTATCGCGGCTGGGTCGGCGCCGACGGTGTCGCGCATGTGGCGATCCTCGCCGACTAGCGCGCCGATGCCGCTGCGCGTCCGGTCGCGAAAGCAATCTTGCGGCGGGCAATGAAGCTGCGGCAAGGGTGGGTCGCGACCAGGGTCGCGCCTACGTGGCGAAGTGAGGTCGTGACGGGATCATGCGGAGCGGAAACGCGGTCACGGTGATCGAAGCCCGCGCCGGACGTCGGTATGAGCGACCCCGGTCGCGAAAGCAATCTTGCGGCGGTCAATGAAGCTGCGGCAGGTTGGGTCGCGACCAGGGTCGCTCCTACGTGGCGATGTGCGGCCGTGACGGAATCATGCGGAGCGGAAATGCGGTCACGGTGATCGAAGCCCGCGGCCGATGTCGGTAGGAGCGACCCCGGTCGCGAAAGCGATCTTGCGGCGGTCAATGAAGCTGCGGCAAGGGTGGGTCGCGACCAGGGTCGCTCCTGCGTGGCGAAGTGAGGTCGTGACGGGATCATGCGGAGCGGAAACGCGGTCACGGTGATCGAAGCCCGCGCCGGACGTCGGTATGAGCGACCCCGGTCGCGAAAGCAATCTTGCGGCGGTCAATGAAGCTGCGGCAGGTTGGGTCGCGACCAGGGTCGCTCCTACGTGGCGATGTGCGGCCGTGACGGAATCATGCGGAGCGGAAATGCGGTCACGGTGATCGAAGCCCGCGGCCGATGTCGGTAGGAGCGACCCCGGTCGCGAAAGCAATCTTGCGGCGGTCAATGAAGCTGCGGCAAGGGTTGGTCGCGACCAGGGTCGCTCCTGCGTGGCGATGTGAGGTCGTGACGGATTCATGCGGAGCGGAAACGCCGTCGCCGTGATCGAAGCCCGCGGCCGATGTCGGTAGGAGCGACCCCGGTCGCGAAAGCAATCTTGCGGGGGGCGACGAACCTGCGACAGGGGTCCGGTCGCGACCACGGTCATCGACGCGGCGCAGCGTCCTCAGCGCCGTTCGTGGATGCGCAGCGCGCCCTCGTCGTACACGGTGCGGTAACGCTGCGCGAAATCGGCGCTCAGTGCTTCCGGCCAGGTTTCCCGCGAGCCCGGCTCGCCATGCCAGGCCGGCACATGGGTCAGCACGAAGCGCGGATGCTCGCCGTGGTCGTACCACCAATGCAGGTTGCCTGCGCGCAGTGACGGCAGGGCCCGTGGATGCAGCAGGCCATGGATGTCGAGCACGCGCAGGCCCGAATACCAGCCGAAATAACCGATCTCGGTGGCGGCAACCGTGTCTGCCGGCGTGGCATGGGCGTGCAGCCATCCGGCCGCGCTGCGGTAGTCGGCCGAAAGTCCGCGCGGGCCCGGCAGGGCCGACGGGGCCATGCCGATCCGGGTGATCGAGAACAGCATGGCGAGCGCCGCGCAGGCCATGATCGCGCGCGTCGCTGTCGCCTGTTGCGTGCGCAAGGCGAGATGGCGCGCCAGGCTCGTGCCGGCGAGCAGGATCGCGAGATCGACCGCGAAGTTGCCGGGCGCGAAGTACCAGTTGTAGCCGAGCGGTGCGCCGAGGGCGTGATAGCCGAGCACCTGGAGCAGGCCGAACGTGATGCAGATGAAGGCGAATTCATCCTGCTTGCGCGCGCGCAACCACGCGACCGCGAGACCGGCGGCGGCGAGGCCGAGCGTGAGCCACAGCCAACGCGGCTGCTGCAGGAAGCCGGTCAGGAAGTCGGGACGCGTCGCCCACCAGCCATAACTGCGCTGGGCGGCCTTGACCGCGGCCGTATGCGAGAGCGCACTGCCGAACGCCCAGGTCGCGAACGCAAGCCATGGCAGCAGGCTCAGGGCCGCGACCAGTGCACTGCGCCAAGCGATGCGCCGGCGTGCGAGTTCGAGCAGGCCGATCACGGCGAGCACGAAGATGCCCTCGGGGCGCGTCAACGCAGTCAGGCCGGCGAGCAGGCCGACCTGCCAGCCATCGCCATGACGCCGATACGCAAGCGCGGTCGCGCTGACGAGGGCGAGCAGCAGGGCCGTTTCCATGCCGACCGCGCCGAGCAGGCGCGCGCCGAGCCCGGCGCCGAGCGTGATCGTGACGGCGATCGTCCAGCCGTCGCTTTCCCGCCAGGCGAGGTAGTGCACGCAGAGCAGTGCGAACAGCGTGGCCGACCAGGCAATCACGAGCGTGTGCGCGCCGAAGCCGGCGAGCGCACCGATCGCGGTGACGACCAGCGTGTAGAGGACCGAGGTCGCCGGATTCGCGTGCTCGCCGGGGTTGTACAGCCAGCCCTCGCCGCCCGCGACGTTCGCGGCGACGCGCAGGTAGATGAAGCTGTCGTCGGCGAGCGCGGGCAGCAGTCGACCGGCCAGGACGACGACGATCAGCGCGAATGCAGCGAGTGTCGCCAGGTCGACGAGGCGCCTGTGCGTGCCGACGTGCATCGACCCGGGCGGTCGCATCGATCAGCGGGATGGCAGTTCGCGCACGGGTCTCTTGGCGAGTTTCCGTTGCAGTGTGCGCCGATGCAGGCCGAGGCGGCGCGCCGCTTCGGAGATGTTCCCTTCGCAATCGGCGAGCACGCGCTGGATGTGCTCCCACTCGAGGCGCTTGAGTGGTGGTGGTCCGACCGGAAGCGACTCCTCGCCGGCCTGGCGCGCATGGCCGAGCAGGGCCTGCACGACCTGGTCGGCATCGACCGGCTTGGCCAGGTAGTCATGCGCGCCGCGCTTGATCGCCTCGACCGCGGTCGCGATCGAGGCATAGCCGGTCAGCAGCAGGATGCGCAGGTCCGGTTGCGCCTGCAGCAACCGCGGAATCAGGGCGAGCCCGCTCTCGGCGCCGAGCTTGAGGTCGAGCACGGCGTACTTCGGCCTGATCGATGTGCAGGCGGCGAGGGCGGCGGCGCCGTCCTGCGCGCCGGTGACGTCGAACCCGCGCGTGGTCAGGGCGCGCGTGAGGACCTGGACGAAGACTGCATCGTCATCGATCAGCAGGACCCGTTCGCGGATTTCATTGGTCATGGTGTGGATTTTCCAGGTTCGCCAGCGGCAGGCGCAGATGTTGTTCGGTCCCGCCGGCAGCCGCGGGCAGGACGAGAAGATTGCCACCAAATCGCTCGGCCGTCGCATTCGCGAGGGCGAGGCCGAGGCCGAGGCCATCGCGCTTGGTCGTCTCGAAGCGCCAGCCGGGCTGTTGCTGCGCGTTCGCCGGCATGCCCTTGCCGAAATCGCGGATGCACAGGTCGAGGCGCTCGCCGCTGCGCTGCACGGCAAGCTCGATGCGGGTCGAGCCGTTTGCGAGCGAGGCATCGGCGGCATTGTTGAGCAGGTTGACCAGCGCATGCTGGAGCGCCGGCACGACGCCGATCGCGCGCTCCTGCAGCTCGGCATCGATCGTGTACTCGACCTCGATCTCGGGACGGAGCAGGCGGAACGAATCGCAGGCCGAGGACGTGAACGCGCCGACCGTGGTCGTATCGACGGAGCCGGCCAGTTGGCTGCGTCCGACCGTGACGAGCTCGCGCAGGATCACGCGGCAGCGCTCGGCCTGGCCGGCAAGCAAGGCGATGTCCGCGCGCAGCGGCGCGTCGTCGGCGCGCTCGCGGCCAAGCTCGGCGAGCAGGGTTTGGATCGTGGACAACGGCGTGTTGAGCTCATGCGCGGTGCTCGCGGCCTGGGTCGCGATCGCGAGGATGCCCTCGTCACGCAGCGCACGCACGCGCTCGAGTTCGGCATCGGCCTGGTGGGCGCGCAAGGCACGGGCAAGGCGCGCGATGAAGAAGCCGAGCATCGTCGCCGTGATCGCGAAACTGATCGCCATGCCGATGATGTGCAACTGGTCGCCGGCCGCGGTGCCGAATCCGTGCATCGACGGCAGCGGCACGTGGAAATGCATGAGCAGCAGGTAGGTTGCCACCGCGAGCGCGGCGACGATCGCGACCGGCAGCAGGGGCAGGGCCGCCGCGGCCAGCGTGATCGGCATGACCAGCAGGGACACGAACGGGTTCGTCGCACCGCCGGTCAGGTAGAGCAGGTAGCCGAGCGCGAGCGTGTCGACCGCGATGTGGGCGACCGCGTCGGCCGTCGTCACGCGCGTGCGGCGGCGCAGCCGCCAGAACGCGAAGCAGCCGAACGCGGCGAGCACGCCGATGCCGAGCGACAGTTCCACCAACGGGATCGCAATCTTCAGCCAGCCGGCGACGACGACGACGGTCAGCACCTGGCCGCCGATCGCACACATGCGCAACCAGGCGAGCGTCGATGCGAGCTCGCGCGGTCCATGTGGCCAGCTGCGCCCGAGCACATGCCACGAGTGCTGCGGCGGGTCGGCCTCGGCTGTGGTGGCACCACTGGCGACGGAAACGGTCATGCGCGGTCCCGGAAAGACCGCACATGATAACCGTCACCACCAGTCGCAGGCACGCAGCCCCGACCCTCATGCGCCGTGATCGGACTTCGCGCTGCCACGCCCGACTCGAACGCAGGGTTCGTGCGCGTTGCGCGCCGCGACGATCGCGCGAATGCCGACCCGGCATTCCAGTCCGCCGCGGGCTCGCGCCGCCGCAGGCGCGAAGCCGAACGGCGGTCGCGGACGGCTAGAACGCGGCGACGCCGAGCGCAATGCCGAGCACGGCCAGCAGCAGCAGAACGAGGAAGATTCCGAAGACGATCTTGGCGATCCCGGCCGACGCGCCGGCCACACCCGAGAAGCCGAGTGCACCCGCAATCAGCGAGACAATGGCGAAAATGATGGCGAGCTTGAGCATGGCGGACTCCTCGGGGATCGGTCACACATGATCGGAACGCACGAACTCAGCCGTGCGTCTCCTCGATGCGCTTGAGCGCACGCATGTCGTCGTGGTCGCGGGTCACGTCGGCGAGATGGCGCTGCGCGATCGCGCGCACGTTCGCGTCGTCGGAATTCTCGATCGCCTTGCGGAACTGGCGCAGGATGCGGTCTTCGAACTCCTCGAGCTGGCTGACGTACTCGGCGTCGGAATCGCTCGAAAGCGAGGTGCGCACGTCGGCATACAGCTTGCGCACCGAACCGGCGAACGTGCCGCTCTGCGCGGGCTTGTCGCCGGCCGAGGCGACGTGGGCGGCGAGTTCGCCGGCGATCGCCGACTTCGTGCGCGCCATGCGCTGGAAGATCGTCGCGAGGTCGGGCCGGACCTTGGGCGCCGCTTCCTCGTAGAACGTCTTGCCGTCGTTGAGAACCTGGATCAGGTCGTTCAGCGTCGAGGTGTCGGCATGCATGTCGTGATGGCTCATGATTTGCTCCGGTCTGGTGAAGGGGTCGTCGTTCGATCGTGGGTCGAGCGGCGAACGGCCACAGTGTGTCATGGCAGACGCGGAATCCGGCCGTATAACTGCCAGTCATTCAGGCACGGTAACGAAAAAAATGCATGAGTGCATCTTTGCAAAAGCCCATCCGGACGCGATGCCGGCGTCCGCCCCGGCCTCAGGTCGGGCCGGCGAGCGGCAGGCGGATGACGACTTCGAGGCCGCCGCCGCCGGCGTTGCGGGCGATCACGCTGCCGTCGTGGTTGGCGATCGCGCGATGGGCGATCGCGAGCCCGAGTCCGGTGCCGCCGCTGCTGCGTGCGCGCGCCGAGTCGGTGCGGAAGAACGGCTCGAAGATGCGCGCGAGGTCGGCCTCGGCGACGCCCGGGCCGTGGTCGCGGATACGCACGCAGGCATGGCCCGGTCCTTCACGCTCGAGGTGCACTTCGATCGTGCTGCCCTCCACGGTGTAGGCGATCGCATTGCGCACGATGTTCTCGATCGCGCTGTGCAGCGCGTCGCGCGATCCGGTGACATCGGCACGCGTGCTCGCCACGAGCACGACCTCGCATCCGAGCGGCGCCGCTTCGTAGGCGGCGTTGTCGGTGATTTCGGCGAGCAGTACATCGAGGGCGAAGGTCTCGCTCGGTCGCTCGGGCCGCGTTTCGAGCCGGGACAGCTCGATCGCCTGGGCGAGCATGCCCTCCAGCCGGATCGATTCGCGCTCGATGCGGTCGAGCGACTGCTCGACCGCGGCGAGATCCTGCCCGCGCGCGAGTTCGACCGCCACGCGCAGTCGTGCGAGCGGGGAACGCAGTTCATGGGAGACGTCGCGGATCAGCCGTCGGTTGTTCTCGACGAGACTGCGGATGCGCTCGGCCATGTGGTCGAACTCGCTGGCGAGCGAGGCGATCTCGGTGCTGCTGCCGAAGCGCAGGCGACCGACGCGCGCATCGAGCTCGCCCTCGGCGAAGCGCCGCGTGCTGAGCCGGATGCGGGCCAGCGGCGCGGCCACGTACCAGGCGAGCAGGGCACTGACGAGGGCGCTGACGACGAGGGCGACGATGATGTGGGTCCAGCCGCCGAACGGGCGCTTGAACAGCACGCGCGCGAGCAGCGGTCCCTCGACCGCGGCGACGAGCACGAGCGCACTGTCGTCGTCGTGCAGCACGCTCGGCAGCGTGCGCATGCGCTCGGCATGGACGATCGCACCGGCCCGCGTCGCCGCCGCCGCTTCGATGACCGCTTGCGACACCGGTTTACCGAGGCGGTCGACATCGTTCGCATCGAGTGCATAGAACGCGACCGGGCTCATGCTCGCGGCGATGCGCAGCGATTGCTCGAGGCGCGCAGAACCATTGCGCCGCGCGTGCCGGTCGAGGCGGCGCAACTGCTCGTCCATCGCCGCCTGCAGGCGGGTGATCTCGAGGCCCGGGATCGTCTCGGTCTCGAAGCTGACCGTGGTCATCAGCGACAGCGCGAAGATGATCGCGATATTGGCGAGCCAGACCGCCGCGAAGATGCGCCAGAACAGGCTGCGCATGTCAGGCCTCTTCCTCGAGTCGCAGCAGGTAGCCGCTGCGATGGATCGTCGTGATCGGCGAGCTGCCGTCGCCGGCATCGCCGATCTTGCGGCGCAGGTTCGACACGTGCACGTCGATCGAACGGTCGTATGGCCCAAGCGGCCGCCCGAGGACGCTCTGCGAGATGCGTTCCTTGCTGACGACGCGGCCTGCCTCGCGCATCAGCAGGGCGAGCAGGTCGAACTCGGTCGAGGTCAGCACGAGCGGATTGCCGTCGACGGTGACGCTGCGCGAGGCGGCCTTGATCGCGATCCGGCCATGGCGCAGGTCGGTCATCATGTCGCCCGGTTCGCCGCGCGCGCGGCGCAGCACCGCGCGCAGCCGCGCGGCCAGCTCGCGCGGATTGCAGGGCTTCGGGATGTAGTCGTCGGCGCCGAGCTCGAGGCCGAGGATGCGGTCGATGTCCTCGCCGAGAGCGGTCAGCATCAGCACCGGCGTGGCCGATTCGCGGCGCAGTTCGCGCAGCACGTCGAGGCCGGATCGACCGGGCAGCATGACGTCGAGCACGATCGCATCGAAGTCCTCCGCGCGCGCGGCCGCGATCGCCGCGTCGGCGTCGTGGGCGACGCTCGCGTCGAAGCCTTCGCGGGCGAGGAAGTCGCGGAGCATTTCCGCGAGTTCGCGATCGTCGTCGGCGAGCAGGATGTGCGGGCGGCTCATGCCGCTACGATGCCGCATGCACGCCCCGGAAGCCACGCCGTTTGCGCGCCGTTGCGCGCCTTTGCACGCCTTTACATCGGGTCGGGCAGGCGGCGTCGCAGGAGCAGGCGCACGAGCAGCGCGACCGCCGCGGCGATCGCCGCCGAGGCGAAGACGTCGGACAGGAAATGCTTGAGCATGTTCAGTCGTGCGCAGGCGACGAACAGCGGGATCGCGAGCAGGACGACGCGCTGCCAGGCACGCGGCGCGGCGGCGGCGAGCGGAAGCAGCAGGCCGAAGAAGAAGGCCGAATGGCCCGACGGGAACGAGCCGCCGCCGCTGAACCAGATCGTGGACCAGTCGCCCGAGGCGAGCACGTCGTGCGGGCGCTGGCGACCCATGAAGTTCTTCCCGAGGATCATGAGGCCGAGTGTCGCCGCCTGGACGAGGCCGGCCGCGAACAAGGCCGGTGCAAGCCGCGGCGGCAGGCGCAGGCGTGGACCGGCGAGCATGCCGAGCAGGCCGAGCGCGAGCGCCGTGCAGGCGGCGAGCCAGTACCAGACATGCATGCCGAGCAGCGCATCGAGCACCGCGAGCGTTTCCCGGAAGAACGCCGAATCGGCATGGCCGCTCGCGGCGATCCAGCGGGCCAGCGGGTAGTCGAGGCCGAGCAGGCCGATCGCGACGAGGGTGAGGGCGGCAATCCCGACACCGGCAAGCACACGTGGATTCAAGGTGGACACCCCTCGTTTCAGGCGAAAAGAACCGTCCGTGCGCTGGCGGCGTCGACGGGCGGATGTGGCATCATAGCGCGCCGATTTCGCCCTGCCTGCGAGTTTCCGATGCCGAGCCCGCCGATCGACGAAAGGTCTTGCGCGATGCGCCGCATCGCGGGACCGTCATTCGCGTGCAGCCTGCCCGGCCTCGCCTGAGCGGTCGCCCGGAAACGATCGGCATGTCGAGCAGCGAACCGCGCGGACCGCGCCAGATCGTGCGGGCCCTCGTCTGGTCGGCGAAGGGCATGCGCGCCGCGTGGAAGCACGAGGCCTCGTTCCGCCTCGAAGGCTACCTGTTCGTCGTCCTGTTCCCGCTTGGCCTGTGGCTCGGCGAGGGCATGCTCGAGAAGGCGGTCCTGTGCGGCAGCCTGTTGCTCGTGCTCTCGGCCGAGTTGCTCAATTCGGCGGTCGAGGCAGTCGTCGACAAGGTCAGCCCCGGGTTCGACGAGCTTGCCGGCCGTGCCAAGGACATGGGATCGGCGGCGGTCTTCCTGCTGATGGTCAATGTCGTGCTGTGCTGGGGATTGCTGCTCTGGCAGCGTGTCGTTTCCTGATCATGGGCAGGCCCTGAATGTTCGAGCTGCTCGCCGATCCACAATTCTGGATCGCCTTGTTCACGCTGTCGGCCCTCGAGATCGTCCTCGGCGTCGACAACCTCGTCTTCATCTCGATCGCGGTCAGCCGGCTCGCGCCGGCCCAGCGCCCGCTCGCGCGCAAGGTCGGTCTCGCATTCGCCTGCATCACGCGCATCCTGCTGCTGCTGACGCTGTCCTTCCTCGCTGGCCTCGACGACGACCGGCTCGGCCTGTTCGAACTCGGCGGCCAGGTGTTCTCGCTGCGCGACCTGATCCTGATCGGCGGTGGCCTGTTCCTGCTCGTCAAGGCCGTCATGGAGATCCACCAGGAGCTCGAGGGCAGCCGCAATGATGCCGAGGAAGGCCGCGTGTTCTCCTCGTTCGCGTTCGTGATCGTGCAGATCGCGATCATCGACATCGTGTTCTCGCTCGATTCGGTGATCACCGCGATCGGCATGGTCAACCAGATTCCGGTCATGGTCGCCGCGATCATCCTCGCGGTCGCGGTGATGATCTTCGCCGCCAACCCGGTCGGCGAGTTCATCGACCGCCACCCCACGATCCGCGTGCTTGCGCTGGCGTTCCTGATCCTCGTCGGCGTCGTCCTGATCGCCGACGGCTTCGAATTCCACGTGCCGCGCGGCTACATCTACTTCGCGATGGGTTTCTCGATCGCGGTCGAGTGGATCAACCTGCTCGTGCGCCGGCGCGCACAGGCCGGATGACGGCTGAACGTGGAATCGGCGCCGGCTTGCGCGCCTGCGCCGCGCGGCGCAGAGTGCGCCTCGTGCCCACGAGGAGACTTGGCCATGCACCTGTTGCGGATGTTCCTGCTCGCCGTCGTCGTCGCCGCATTGTCCGGTTGCGGTTACAACGCGATCCAGCAGAAGGATGAAGGCGTCAATGCGGCCTGGTCCGAGGTCCTCAACCAGTACCAGCGTCGCGCCGACCTCGTGCCGAACCTCGTCAACACCGTCAAGGGCTACGCGAGCCACGAGGAAGAAGTCTTCACGCGGGTCACCGAAGCACGCGCCAAGGTCGGCAACATCACGCTGAGTGCCGACGACCTCGCCGACGAAGCCAAGGTCAAGCAGTTCCAGGCCGTGCAGGGTGAACTGTCGAGCGCACTGTCGCGCCTGATGGCGGTGTCGGAGAATTATCCGCAGCTCAAGGCCGATGGCCTGTTCCAGAACCTCGCCGCGCAGCTCGAGGGCACCGAGAACCGCATCACCGTCGCGCGCAACCGCTATGTGACCGCGATCCAGGACTACAACACGTTCGTGCGCAGCTTCCCGCAGAACCTCACCGCGAAGATGTTCGGCTATTCGACCAAGGCCAACTTCAGCGTCGAGAACGAAAAGGCGATCTCGACGGCTCCGGTCGTCGACTTCGACAAGCCCGCTTCGGGCAACTGAGGCAACAACGGCGCCTGCCGCCATGCCGCATTTCGCGCTGCGCGCGCTCGCCGTGATGTTCGGATGCGCGCTCGCGTTCGTCGCGGCGGCACTCGACGCCGGGCTGCAGGCGATCCCGCCGCTGCAGTCGCGCGTCACCGATCTGACCGCGACCCTCGATGCGGGCCAGCGCCAGGCGATCGAGGCGCAGCTCGCCGCGCTCGAACAACGCAAGGGCGCACAGCTCGCGGTGCTGATCGTGCCGACGACGCAACCCGAGGACATCGCGCAGTACGCGATCCGCGTCTACGACGCCTGGAAGCTTGGCCGTGCCGGTATCGACGATGGCGCGCTGCTGCTCGTCGCCAAGGACGACCGCGCGGTGCGCATCGAAGTCGCGCGCGGTCTCGAGGGCGCGATTCCCGACGCGGCCGCGGCCCGCATCATCCGCGAATACCTGACGCCGAAGTTTCGCGCCGGCGATTTCGCCGGCGGCATCCAGGACGCGCTGGCCGCGCTGACCTCGCTCGTCGATGGCGAACCGCTGCCCGAGCCGTGGCAAGGCAGTCGCGAACGCGAGGGAAGCGACGACCTGTCGAGCGAGATCCTGTTCGCACTGTTCGCCGCATTCTGGGCGCGCGCAATGTTCGCACGCGCGCATGCAGTTCCGCGTGCAGGACTCGTCGGCGCCGTGAGCGGCGGCGTCGCGTGGTTGGCCAGCGGGCTCGTGCCGCTCGGCATCGGCCTTGGCGCGGTCGGCGTGATCCTCGGTTTCCTCGGCGGCGGCGGGGGCGGTTTCGCGAATCGCGGCGGCTGGGGCGACTGGGGCGGCGGTGGATTCGGTGGCGGCGGCCTCGGTGGCGGTGGTTGGGGCGGCGGTTCGGGTGGCGGATTCAGCGGCGGCGGCGGCATGTCGGCCGGCGGCGGCGCCTCGGGCCGTTGGTGAGGAACGACGGATGCGCTGGATCAAGCACCTTTGCGATTTCGGCCGCGCGCGGCGCCGCTTTCCGCCGGCGACATTGTCGGCGATCCAGCACGCGGTCGCGGCCGACGAGCACCGGCATCGCGGCGAGATCTGTTTTGCCGTCGAAGGTGCCCTGCCGATTGCCGCGCTGCTCGCCGGGCACACGGCACGCGCGCGTGCCCACCAGATGTTCGCGCTGCTGCGCACGTGGGACACGCGCGACAACACCGGCGTGCTGGTCTACGTCCTGCTCGCCGATCATGCGATCGAGATCGTCGCCGACCGCGGCATCGCGGCGCTGATCGACGCCGATGAGTGGAACGTCATCTGCGAGCGCCTGCGCGTGCGCTTCAAGGCCGGCGAATTCGAGGCCGGTGCGATCGATGCGGTAGCCGCGATCGGCACCCTGCTCGCGCGCCACTTCCCGGCCGACGGCCATGACAATCCCGACGAGTTGCCGAACCGGCCCGTGCTCCTGTAGCGGGGTCGCTGCATGGTGACGTGATCGCGTGACGGGGTGGGGCCTGAGCGGAGCGCGTAGAATGCGCGGCCCGCCTGCCGCCTGGATTCGCCGTGACCGAAGAAATCCAATATCCCGCGCTGTACCTCAAGCGCGGCGAAGACACGCGTTTGCGCGCCGGACATCTGTGGGTGTTCTCGAACGAGGTCGATGTGGCGCGCTCGCCGCTGTCCGGTTTCGAGCCAGGCCAGGCCTGCGTGATCGTCGACAGCCGCGACAAGCCGATCGGCATCGGTTACGTCAATCCGGCGTCGCTGATCTGTGCGCGCCTCGTCAACCGCGGGATCGGGCACGCGCTCGACAAGTCGCTGCTCGTGCACAAGCTCAAGGTCGCGCTCGCGCTGCGCGAGCGTCTGTTCGCGGAACCGTATTACCGGCTCGTGTTCGGCGAATCCGACGGCTTGCCCGGCCTGACGATCGACCGCTTCGGCGATGTGCTCGTCGCGCAGACCACGACCGCCGGCATGGAACGACTCAAGGACGCGATCACCGAAGCGGCGGTCAAGGTGCTCAGGCCGCGCCAGCTCTGGTGGAAGAACGATGCCTCGATCCGCGCGATGGAGCACCTGCCCGAGTATGCCGACCTCGGCCACGGCGAACCGGTCGCCGCACCGCTGATCGTGCGCGAAGCGGGACTCGAATTCGAATGCGATCCGGTCGGCGGCCAGAAGACCGGCTGGTTCTACGACCAGCGTGGCAACCGCGATCATCTGGCGCGGCTCGTCGAAGGCAAGCGCGTGCTCGACATGTTCAGCTATCTCGGCGGCTGGGGCCTGCGCGCGGCGGCGTTCGGCGCAAGCGAGGTCGTCTGCGTCGATGCGTCGGCATCGGCTGTCGAAGCAATCACGCGCAATGCGGCGCGCAACGGCATGAGCGATCGCGTCACCGCGGTGCGCGCCGATGCGTTCGATCACCTGAAGGCGCTGCGCGAGCAGCGCGAGCACTTCGACGTCGTGATCCTCGATCCGCCCGCGTTCGTCAAGCGCAGGAAGGATCTCGCCGAAGGTCGCGTCGCGTATCGCCGGCTCAACGAACTCGGCATGCAGGTGCTCGCACGCGATGGAATCCTTATCACCTGCTCGTGTTCGTACCACATGCCACGCGCGCTGCTGCTCGATGGCGTGCAACAGGCCGCGCGCCACCTCGACCGCCAGGCCCAGGTGCTCGTTTCCTTGCAGCAGGGGCCCGATCACCCGGTGCATCCGGCGATTGTCGAGACCGAATACCTCAAGGGCTTCGTGCTGCGCGTGCTGCCGGCGTGAGGCGACTGCAGGAGCGCGCCAGGGCGCGACTGACTCTTGCGGGACCGTTGGGTCGCGCCCAGGTGCGCTCCTACAGTTCCCGCGATCGGAGGGCATAATGCGACCTGCGCCTGCCAACCCGGTAAGACATGCCTTACGTCGTTGATTTCGATCCGATCGCGTTCTCGATCGGGCCCGTGGCCGTGCACTGGTACGGCATCATGTACGCGATCGCGTTCGCGCTGTTCTGGTTCCTCGGCGAGCGCCGGCGACGGGCCGGGCGACTGCCGGTCGGGCCGACCGCGTTTTCCGATCTCGCGTTCTACGGCATGCTCGGCGTCATCCTCGGCGGGCGCATCGGCTACGTGTTGTTCTACGGCGACGGGCAGTGGCTCACGGATCCATGGTCGATCGTGCGCGTGTGGGAAGGCGGCATGTCGTTCCACGGTGGCCTCGTCGGGGTGCTGCTCGCGTGCTGGTACTGGTCGCGACGCAATGGCCTGCACTTCTTCGACACGATGGATTTCGTCGCCCCGCTCGTGCCGATCGGGCTCGGCGTCGGGCGCTTCGGCAATTTCCTCGGTGGCGAACTGTGGGGCCGGCATACCGATGTGGCCTGGGGCATGATCTTCCCGCGCGCGATCGGCGACGGCATGCAGCCGATCGAACAGGTCCAGGCGATGGCCGCGGCCGGTCAGCTTGCCGCCGAAGTGCGCCATCCGTCGCAGCTCTACCAGATGCTGCTCGAGGGCGTCGTCCTGTTCGGCGTGCTCTACCTCGTCTCGATGAAGCCGCGCCGGCGTTATCTGGTATCCGGCCTGTTCGCCCTGCTGTACGGTTCATTCCGCTTCGCGGTCGAATTCGTGCGCGAACCCGATGCACAGCTCGGCTATCTCGCCTGGGGCTGGCTGACCATGGGCCAGGTATTGTCGCTGCCGCTCATCGCGCTCGGCCTGTACTGGCTCGTGCTGTCGCGCCGCGCGCCGATCCTCGAGCCGCGCATCGTCAACGATCCGCCGAAAGGGAAATCCTGATGCGCCAGTACCTCGACCTGCTGCGCCATGTCCTCGAGCACGGCACGCCGAAGGCCGATCGCACCGGCACCGGCACGCACAGCGTGTTCGGCTGGCAGATGCGCTTCGACCTCGCCCAGGGCTTTCCGCTCGTGACGACGAAAAAGCTGCACACGAAGTCGATCGTGCACGAATTGATCTGGTTCCTCAAAGGCGATACCAACATCGCGTATCTGAAGGACAACGGCGTCGGCATCTGGGATGAATGGGCCGATGCCGAGGGCAACCTCGGCCCGGTGTACGGCAAGCAGTGGCGGTCGTGGGAAGGCGCCGGCGGGCGCACGATCGACCAGATGCGCTGGCTCGTCGACGAGATCGAACGCAATCCCGATTCGCGTCGACTCGTGGTCAGCGCGTGGAACGTCGCCGACCTGCCGCGCATGGCGCTGCAGCCGTGCCACGCGCTGTTTCAGTTCCACGTCGCCGACGGAAGACTTTCGTGCCAGTTGTACCAGCGCTCGGGCGACATCTTCCTCGGCGTGCCGTTCAACATCGCGAGCTACGCGCTCCTGACGCACATGATCGCGCAGGTGTGCGGGCTCGGCGTCGGCGATTTCGTGCACACGCTCGGCGATGCGCACCTGTATCTCAACCACTTCGAGCA
The DNA here is from genome assembly GCA_964587775.1 of uncultured Dokdonella sp. GTDB lineage: Bacteria > Pseudomonadota > Gammaproteobacteria > Xanthomonadales > Rhodanobacteraceae > Dokdonella. Next base: position 48,150 of record CAZPLY010000001.1, on the reverse strand, counting down.
GGCCCGCGAACAGCTCGCGCGCACGCCGCGCGCGTTGCCGACGCTGCGCCTGAATCCCGAGGTGAAGTCGCTGTTCGATTTCCGCTACGAGGACGTCACGATCGAGGGCTATGTCGCCGACAAGGCGATCAGGGCCCCGGTGGCGGTCTGAGATGGGCACGATCGCGCTGGTCGCCGCGCTCGATCGCAATTTCGCGATCGGACGCGATGGAACGATGCCGTGGCACCTGCCGGATGACCTCAGGCGCTTCAAGCGCCTGACGCTCGGCAAGCCCGTGCTGATGGGCAGCCGGACCGCACGTGCGATCGGCTTTGCCTTGCCCGGTCGCGACAATCTCGTGCTGACGCGCTCGAATTCCGTGCGGTATGCAGGACAGATCGCGGTCGCCTCGATCGAGGCCGCGCTTGATCGCGTCGCCGAGCGTGAACTGATCGTGATCGGCGGCGGCGAGGTCTACGCGCAGACGATCGCCCGCGCGACGCACCTGCACCTGACCTGGGTCGACGGCGAAGTCCCGGGCGCCGATGCGTTCTTCCCGCGCTTCGATGCGCGCGAGTGGGAAATCACCGGCGACGAAGCGCACGCGGCCGACGCGCGCCATGCGTTCGCATTCCGCTTCGTCGACTACCGGCGTCGCGGCTGAGATCGAACGTTCCGCCATCCCCGGGTGCGCTGCGCTTACCCGGGCTACCTCGGCAGGCACAGACCCGTAGCCCGGGTAAGCGCAGCGCACCCGGGGAACATCCCTGGAGGGGACCCCGGGTTGCGAGCGGGTGCTCCTGTGGGAGGGCCGCAGCCGCGATCGATCCTGGATCGAGGTGGAAAATCGTTGCGCTTGCCGCATTCCCGCAGGAGCGCATGCGCTTGGCGAGTGATCGCGCGCTCAGTCCATTTCCTTGCCCGGTGGTCGCGGCCGATCGGACTTGAGCGCGACGAACACGGGTTCCTCGGTATCGATGCGCATCGCGGTCAATGCGCCGCCCCAGACGCAGCCGGTGTCGATCGCGTGCACGCCAAGACCGACGAAGTGGCCAAGCGTCGACCAATGGCCGCAGATGATGCGCAGGTCGCGTTTCGCCTGGCCCGGCACTTCGAACCACGGATAGAGGCCCGGTCGTTGCGTGCCGGGGATGCCTTTTTCATTGAACGCGATGCGACCGCGCACATCGCAGTAGCGCAGGCGCGTGAACACGTTGATGCCGGCACGCAGGCGCTCGATGCCGCGCAGCTTCGGCGACCACGCATCGGGCTTGTTGCCGAACATCTGCTTGAGCAGTCGCCGGTAATCGTCCGCGCGCAGGCGTGTTTCGATCTCGCGCGCGACACCTTCGGCCGCCGCAACGTCCCAGCCCGGAGCCAGACCTGCATGCACGAGCAGGTAGCCGAGCGTGCGGTCGGCATGCAGCAGCGGACGCCGACGCAGCCAGTCGAGCAGTTCGTTGCGGTCCGGCGCGAACAGCACTTCACGCAATTCGGGATTGACCCGTGCCTGCTCCTGCTCGCTGCGTTCGGCGATCGCCAGCAGCGACAGGTCGTGATTGCCGAGCACGACGACCGTGCGCTCATTCAGCGAGCGGACCAGACGCAGCACCGAGAGCGACTGGCCGCCGCGATTGACGAGGTCGCCGCAGAACCAGAGCGTGTCGCGTGCGGGGTCGTAGGCAATGCGGTCGATCAGGCTGGCCAGTTCATCATGGCACCCCTGGATGTCGCCGATGGCCCACGTCGCCATATCAGCGCGCGCCCCGCCCGCATGCGCGCACTAGTGCAGGGTCCGCGGGATCGACAGCACGAACGACGGGATGTCGGCTTCGAACTGCGTGCCGTCGTCGCCGATCATGCGATAGCTGCCGCTCATCGTGCCGACCGAGGTTTCGAGTACGGCGCCCGACGTGTATTCGTAACCTTCGCCCGGCTTCATGCGCGGCTGCTCGCCGACGACGCCTTCGCCGCGCACTTCGCGCACCTCGCCGTTGCCGTCGGTGATGAACCAGTGGCGGCTCAGCAGACGTGCGGCCACGGTGCCGCGGTTGTGCAGCGTGATCGTGTAGGAGAACACGTAATGGTTGTCGAGCGGCTTCGACTGGTCGTCCAGGAATTCGGTCTGGACCGATACCGCGATGTCATGGGACTTCTTGCCGGTCATGGGCCGATTGTCGGGGAGTGCGCGGCGGCGGGCAAGGGTCGCGGCGATCCATGCCGATCCCGATTCAGGGTCGGCCGCCCCTACGCCGGTTGCCCGCGTGCGTGATCGATGTGGCGGGCCAGGTCGACGTAGGCCTGTGGTGCAACCTGCTCGGCACGCGTGCGCGGATCGATGCCGGCGGCTTGCATCTCGGCGATCGTGGCAACACCGTCGAGCGCGTTCGACAAGGTCTTGCGGCGTTGTCCGAACGCGGCCCGCACGAGGCGTGCGATCGTGGCTTGTTCCGCAAGCGGGCGCTCGCCTGGCGGACGCGGCAGCAGGCGCACGACGGCCGAATCGACCTTCGGCGGTGGCCGGAACGCTTCGGGCGGCACGTCGAGCAGCGGCTCGACCGTGCAGGCCAGTTGCAGCATGACGCTGAGGCGCCCGTAGACCTTGCTGCCCGGTACCGCCGCCATGCGCTCGACGACTTCCTTCTGCAGCATGAAATGCATGTCCTCGATCGCATCGAGATGGTCGATGCAATGGAACAGGATCGGCGAGGAGATGTTGTAGGGCAGGTTGCCGACCACGCGAAGTTTCGCGCCGGCCGCGAGCGTGCCGAAATCGACCGTCAGCACATCGGCATGCACGATCGCGAGCTCGCCGACGGCAGCGGCCATCGCCTCGATGCGCGGGATCAGGTCGCGGTCGAGTTCGATCACGGTCATCGCCTTCGCCTCGCGAAGCAGAGGCAGGGTGAGCGCGCCTTCACCGGGGCCGATCTCGACGATGCGCTGGCCCGGTTTCGGCGCGATCGCCTGGGCGATCCGCGCGATGATCATCGCGTCGCGCAGGAAATGCTGGCCGAAGCGCTTGCGCGGGATGTGGGCGGCGCCAGCCTGGCGCATGCGTGGGTCGTTCGATCGGGTCACGGCGTGGCGTCGTTGTCGGCGGTCGATGCGCTTGCGATCTGGGCGAGCAGCCATTCGCGGAAGCGGTGCACGCTGGCGCGCAGGTTCGGCGACGGCGGATGCACGAGATAGTACGCCGAACGCGCGGCGACGCGCTGCGCGAACGGCTCGACGAGGGCACCGCTGCGCAACTTGTCGGCGACCAGCGAACGGCGCCCGAGCGCGATGCCCTGGCCGCGGATCGCGGCCTGCAGCGACAACTCGGTGTCGTCGAACACGGGACCGCGGATCGGCGCGACGATGCCGAGCGCGGCGAACCAGTGCTCCCATTCGCGGCTCTTGAGGCGCAGCAAGGGCGCATCGAGCAGGTCGTTCGCATTGCGTGGCAGGTCGCCATCGCGGAAACGCGGGCTGCAGACCGGAAAGATCGCGTCGTCGAGGATCTTTTCGCAGACGAGTCCGGGCCATGGTCCCTCGCCGTAGCGGATCGCGAGATCGACGCCGTCCTTGCCGAAATCGGCGAGGGCCCGACTGCTCTGCAGGGTGAACTCGATGTCGGGGTTGCGGCTGAGGAAATCGCCGAGCCGGTCGACCAGCCATGCCGCCGCGAACGAGGGCAGCACGCTGACCGTCAAGGTATGCGCCGAACTGCGTTCGCGCAGGCGCCGGACCGAATCGGCGAGGCTTTCGAGTGCGGCGCGAACGTCCTCGGCGAGTTGCCGGCCGCCCTCGGTCAGGCGCATCTGGCGGCCGTCGCGTTCGAACAGGCGCAGGCCGAGTTCGTCCTGCAGGCGCTGGATCTGGTGACTGACCGCACCGTGGGTGAGACTGAGCTCGGTCGCGGCGTGCGTGTAGTTCTGGTGGCGCGCGGCGGCTTCGAACACGCGCAGCGCACGCAACGGCGGCAATTCGCGCAATCTGGCCATTCCTGTGAATCCAATTGACCGAACTGGCCAGAAAATAGCGATTCCGCAAGGATTTTGCGAGCCCTAGAATGTGAGCCTCGTTTACCAACGGTGCAAGCCGCCGATGTCCACCGCGTCGCTCGTGCGCCTGATCCTGCTCGGCATGATCTGGGGCGCCTCGTTCCTGTTCCAGCGCATCACGGTTCCGGTCGTCGGCGCGCCGTTCACGGCAGCCGTGCGGCTCGCGCTGGCCGCGATCATGCTGATCGTGCTGCTGCGCATGCTCGGGCGCTCGTTGAACCTGCGCGCCCAATGGCGCGACTGGCTGGTCCTCGGCACGATCAATTCGGCCGCACCGTTCCTCTGCTTCGCGCTCGCCGCGCGGCACTTGCCGGCCGGTTACCTGGCCGTCGTCAATGCGACCGTGCCGTTGCTGACCGTGCTGTTCGTGTGGGCGCTCAACCGCTCGCGGCCGTCGATGTCGAAGCTCGTCGGCGTCGTCGTCGGGCTCGTCGGTGTCGCCGTGCTCGCACGCTACGGCAGCGTCGCGCTGTCGATGGCGACGCTCGGCGCATTCGCGATGGCGTTTGCGGCAGCAGCGATGTACGCGTTCTCGGCGCTCTACATCCGCCGCCGGCATGTGAAGTCCGATCCGCTCGTGCTCGCCGGCGCAAGCCAGCTCGGCGCGGCCGTCGTGCTCGCGCCGCTCGGCCTCGCCTGGATGCCGACCACGCTGCCGAGCGCGACGGTTGTCCTGTCCCTGCTCGTACTCGGCATCGTCTGCACGGGCCTCGCCTACGCGCTGTATTTCCGCCTGCTCAGCGACATCGGCAGCGAGAAGGCGGTCACGAATACCTTCCTCGTGCCCGTCTTCGCCCAGCTGTGGGGCGCGATCTTCCTCGCCGAGCATCTGACCGTCGCCGGCGCAAGCGGCTTCGCCCTCGTCCTGCTCGCGATTGCCCTCGTGCTCGAGGTGATTCCGTGGCGCCGAACGCGGATCACGGCGACTCCGTCGCCGCGATTACGCTAGCGCTGCGCAGCCCGGAACGAGCGCGCCTGCGTGCGAAAGCGATCTTGCGGCGAACCTGGTCGCGCCGACGCCGCCGCGCCTGAGCCGCAGCGGTCATCGCCGCGCGCGGCCGATGTCATTGCAGGCCCGCGCTCGCCTCACCCATGTGCATTCGCGAGCCGAACGGCGAGGTCGACTGCGGCGACGAGGCTGCCCGGATCGGCCTGGCCGCTGCCGGCGAGGTCGAGCGCGGTGCCGTGGTCGACCGAGGTGCGCACCCAGGGCAGGCCGAGGGTGACATTGACCGCATGGCCGAAGCCGGCATGCTTGAGCACGGGCAGGCCCTGGTCGTGGTACATCGCGAGCACTGCGTCGCAGCGCGCCAACTGGGCCGGCACGAACGCGGTGTCGGCCGGCAGTGGTCCGAGCAGGCGCAGGCCTTCGCCGCGCAACTGCTCGATGACCGGGATGATCGTGTCGATTTCCTCGCGACCGAGGTGGCCGCCTTCGCCGGCATGCGGATTGAGGCCGAGCACGGCGATCACCGGCTCGGCGATCGCGAAGCGTTCGCGCAGGTCGCGGTCGAGGATCCGTAGCGTCGACGCGAGTGATTCGCGCGTGATCGCTGCGGGCACGTCCGCCAGCGCCATGTGGGTCGTCGCGAGGGCGACCCGCAGGCGATCGGCGACGAGCAGCATGACCACGTCGCACTGCGCGCGTTCGGCGAAGAATTCGGTGTGGCCGCTGAAGGCGATGCCGGCGTCGTTGATGATGCCCTTGTGCACGGGAGCGGTGACGATCGCATCGAACTCGCGGCTGGCCGCGCCGGCGGCTGCCCGCGCGAGCGTGTCGAGCACGTAGGCCGCATTCGCGCGATCGAGCCGACCCGGCACCGAGGGCACGCGCAGCGGGATGTCGATGATCGCGAGCGTGCCGGGCGGTGCCGCCGGGTCGACAGGCCAGGCCTCGAGCCGGACCGCAGCGCCGATCGCCGCGGCGCGTTGCGCGACCAGCGCGCGATCGGCGATGAGGACGAGTTCGGCGCCGACAGCGAGCGCGGCGAGCTGGGCAACGAGTTCCGGACCGACGCCGGCAGGCTCACCCGCGGTCAGCGCGATGCGTGGCCGGCGCGGCGCGTTCGGCACCGCTCAACCGGCGCCGCCGGCTGCTTCGGGCAGGCGGATGTCGATATAGGCTTCCGAGCGGATCTGGCGCAGGAATCCTTCGTACTCCTCGTCGGCCTTGCGCGCGCCGAGCATCTGCCGCGCCTTGTCCTTCTCGACCTCGGCCGTGCGGTCCTCGGTGCGTGTCTCGAGGCGCTGCAGGATGTGCCAGCCGATCTCGGTCTGGAACGGTTCGCTGATCTGGCCGTCGGCGATCGACTGCAGCGCTTCGGCCACGCTCGAGCCGTAGCCATTGATCTGGAACCAGCCGAGGTTGCCGCCGATGTTCGCGGTCGGGCCGTCCTCGGAAAATTCCTTCGCGAGTTTCTCGAAGTCCTCGCCGGCCAGCGCGCGCTCGCGCAGGCCCTCGATCTTCGTGCGGGCCTGCTCGCTCGAGACGACTTCGTTCGTCTTGATCAGGATATGGCGTGCGTGATACTCGGTGACCATCTGCGCGGCGGCGGCGCGGCGGTCGATCAGCTTGACGATGTGGAAACCGTTCGGCCCGCGCACGGCCGCGCCGGTCTGCCCCGGCTGCAGCTTGCGGGCGATCTCGACGAATGCGGGCGGCAATTCGTCGACGCTGCGCCAGGCGAGGTCGCCGCCGTCGAGCGCATTCTGAGCGTCGGAATAGCGGATCGCCGCGGCGGCGAAATCGAGGCCGCCTTCGATCTGGCGGGTGACGTCGGCGGCCTTCGCTTCGGCGGCCGCGATCTGTTCGGGCGTGGCGCTGTCCGGCAGGCTGACGAGGATGTGCCCGAGGTGCATCTCCTCACGCTGGGCGCCGCCGTTCTTCAGCATGAGCTCGATCTCGGTGTCGCTGACCTGGACGCGGCTCTGCACGACGCGCTGGCGCAGGCGCTGGACGATCGTCTCGTCATGCACGTTGCGGCGGAACTGCTCCCACGAGATGCCCTGCTGCTGCACGGCCTGGCGCAACTGGCCGACATCGAGGCGGTTCTGCTGGGCGATCTGGGCGACGGTCTGGTCGATCTCGGCGTCGGACAGCTTGACCCCGGTGCTGTCGGCGCGCGCAACCTGCAGCTTCATCATGATCAGGCGGTCGAGCACCTGGCGCTCGAGCGTCGCGCGCGGCGGCAACTGCTCGGGATTGCGCGCGTACTGCGCGGTCACCGCGCCGACCGCGCGGTCGAGTTCGCTGCGCAGGATGACGTCCTCGTCGAGCACGGCGACGATGCTGTCGAGCGGCTCGGTCGGCATCATCTGCGCATGCAATGCAGGCGCGGCGAGGCTCAGGGCAAGGAGGAGGCAGGCGATCGGCTTGTTCATGCGCGAGGGGGTTCCGGGTACGCGACAGGCGTGAAGCTGCCGATTCTAGCGGTCAGCAGCGTCTTCGTCGTTAAGATGTTGCGGTGCGCTCCGGGTCAGCCGGCGAGCGGGGCGACCCGCCCGGACGCGCTCACTGGTAGCCCTGGATCGCGCGGCGCAGGAAATCACCGGTCTTCTGGCCGATCGAGCCGACACCCTTGAACTCGACCTCGAAGTAGAGCGCATTGGTCGCCTCGCCTTCGATGTTGTGCACGTAGCGGCGGCCGAGCACGCGCCAGGCGACGCAGCAGCTGTCGTGCTCGAAGCCGGCGAATGCCTCGAGCGTCGTGTCGTCGCGCAGCGAATAGTTCCAGCGCGCGACGAGGCGCCAGGCGGGACCGAGCGGGATCAGGACCGAACCGTCGACCTGTTCGAGGAAGTCGCGCCGGAAGCGGTACGAGAAATTGACCACGCCGTCGCGACCGAAGCGGTTCTGCACGCCGACCGAGGACAGGTCCATGCGATCGCTGTTCGGATTCCACTGGTTGCCGAACGTCGCGCGCCAGCGATCGTTGATGCGCAGGTCGAGTTCGCCGACATAGGTCGATCCCGAGTAGTCGGTCGCCGGACGCCCCGGCAACTGCACGAGCTGGTCGTCGAAATAGCGGATCTGGCCGAAACTCGCGGTGACGCGTTCGTTGCCGGTCGCGTCGTCGATCAGGCGCGAGGTCACGGCGAGGGTCAGGTTGTTCGCATCCATCTGGCGGTCGGCGCCGATGAAGCGGTTGCTGCGGAACAGCTGGCCGAAACTGAAAGGCGTTTCCTGGGTGTCGAACAGCGGCAGGTCGTCCTGGTTGCGATACGGGACGCGCAGGTAATAGACGCGCGGTTCGAGCGTCTGCGTATAGCCGTTGCCGGCGAGCGTCAGGCTGCGCTCGAAGCGCAGGCCGGCATCGAGGCTCGCGATCGGCACGCCGCGGTGCGGGGTTTCGTCGTCGTCGCGGTCGAGGTGGTAGCTCGTGTAGCGATAGCCGATCTCGGGGCGGACGAAATAGCCGGCACCCTCGATCGGCCAGGCGAGATACGGATGGAGGTCGATGCGCTGGCCATCGATCGCATCGTCCTTCGTGAACGCGACGAACTCCGACTTGATGCCGCCATCGAGCCCGCCGACCAGGGCGTGGTCGGCATTGAACGTCACCCGCGGCAGGCGCCGGTAAGGTTCGGCGACGCCGGGCAGGGTCGGATCGGTGATCTGGTATTCGTCGCCGCCGACGCTCGCGCTCCACCACGTGCCGCGGCCGACCAGGTACGCGCTCGAGGGCAGCAGGCTGGTCGCGGCGATATTGAGGCTGCGGCCGAAATCCTCGAAGTAGCGATCATCCGAGGCGCGATTGATGTTGACCTCGGCGCCCCAGTTCGCGTTGAACGTCGAGCGGTTGTCCCAGTGGAACAGGCTGCGGCGGTCGCCGGTTTCGCGGTCGTCGGGCAGCCAGCTCAGCTCGACGCTGCCGCGACCGCGCTCGAACAGGTAACGGAATTCGCCGCCGAGCATGAGGCCGCGTTGCGTCATCAGGCGCGGGCTCAGCGTGGCGTCGTAGTTCGGCGCGAGATTGAGGTAGTACGGCACCGTGAAATCGAAACCGCGCTCGTCGTTGTAGCCGAGTTCCGGGAACAGGAAGCCCGACTTGCGGCGCTCGTCGAGCGGAAAGGTCGCGTACGGCAGCCAGAACACCGGGACGTCGCCGACCCGGAACGTCACGTCGCGCGCGACGCCGACGCCGTTCGCCTGGTCGAGCTGCATGTCGCCGGCGCGGAACTCCCAGCCCGGCGTGTCGAGCGGGCAGGTGCTGAACGTGGTCGCGGTCAGGCGTGCATGCTCGGCATCCTCGACGACGACGACCTCGGCGCGCCCGTTGCCGCGCGAGGACAGCAACTGGTAACGGACGCCATTGAGCGTGCCCTTGCCGGGATTCGTCGTGCCACTGCCGTCGCGCGCCGACATCAGCAGGTCGCGGTCCTGGTAGCGCAGATTGCCCTCGGCGGTCCACGCGGTCGTCGACTGCGTGTAGGTGAAGCGGTCCGCGCGGATCAACTGGTCGAGCTGGCGGATGCTCGCATCGCCCTCGAGCACATAGGTCTCGCCGTCGCTCGAACGCGACTGGTTGCCCTTGACCTCGGTGTCGGCGAGGCTGCGGTCGCCGCTGGCCGGCAGGCCGGCGACGTGGAATTCGAGCAGGTCATTGGGCGGGCAGAGCGACCAGTCGGCCGCCGGCTTCGGGCATGCGAGGACCCCGACCGGACAGATCGGGCCGCCGCCCTGGGCGAACGCGCCAGCGCTGCATGCGAGGGAAATCGCGGCGACGAGCGCGCGCCGGAGCCGGGAACGGACATGGGAGGACGACACGGTTCGGCAATCGCCTGCGGCAAGGACGCGCTAGCTTGCCGAATTGCACCGGACTCGGCAAACGGAACGCTCTGCAGGACCGATGCCGGCGGACGGTTCCTGCTTCGCACTCGGCAACGTATCCGCGCGGCGGAGCGGAAAAAGCCCGCCCGCCTGCCATCGCGGCGATCCGCCGTCAGAGGTGGATGTCGAGCAATGCGGCGACGTGTGCCGTCGTTGCGTCGCGCAGGGCGGTCAGGCTGTAGCCGCCTTCGAGGGTCGAGACGAGGCGCCCGCCGGCGTGCCGCTCGGCAAGATCGACGAGGCGTTCGCTGATCCAGGAATAGTCGGCCGCTTCGAGATCGAGGTTGGCGAGCGGATCGAGCCGGTGCGCATCGAAGCCGGCCGAGACGAGCACGAGTTGCGGAGCGAACGCATCGAGTGCGGGCAGCACGCTCGCCTGCATCACCTCGCGGAACTCGACCGAGCCGGCGCTGGGGCGCAGCGGTGCGTTGACGATGTTGCCGACCCCGCGTTCAAGGCGCGCGCCGCTGCCCGGGTACAGCGGCGACTGGTGGGTCGAAGCGTACATGACGCGCGGTTCGGACCAGAAGATGTCCTGCGTGCCATTGCCGTGGTGGACGTCGAAATCGACGATCGCGATCCGTTCGAGCGCGTATTCGGCGAGTGCATGCGCGGCACCGACCGCGATGTTGTTGAACAGGCAGAAACCCATCGAGGTCTGCGCGGTCGCGTGGTGGCCCGGCGGGCGCACCGCGCAGAACGCGCGCCGCGCCGGCCCGAGCATGACATGGTCGATCGCCGCGCACAGCGCGCCGGCCGCGCGCAACGCCGCTTCCGAGGAGCCGGCCGACAGCGCCGTGTCGGCATCGAGCCGGCGCAGGCCGCCCGGCGGCACGCGTTCGAGCACGCCGTCGATCAGCGGCGCGGCGTGCGCGCGACGCAACTGCTCGCGCGTCGCCCGCGGTGCCTCGATGCGGTCGAGCATCGCGAAGCGGTCATGGTCGAGCGCCTGCAGCACGGCGGCGAGGCGCGACGGCGACTCGGGATGGCCGGGACCCGGATCGTGCTCGAGGCAGGCGCGATGGGTGAAGAGCGCGACGGTCATCGGCTCAGCGGCGGACGCGCTCGTGTTGCCAGATCACTTCGCCGTGCGCCGAGGCGCGCGCAAGCACGCGCGAGATCACGAACAGCAGGTCGGACAGGCGATTGAGGTAATGGGTTGCTTCGGCGCGCACGACTTCGACGCGGCCGAGGCTGACGACCGCGCGCTCGGCACGCCGGCAGATCGTCCGCGCGAGATGGCAGTGTGCCGCGGCGAGGCCGCCGCCGGGCAGGATGAAATCCTTGAGTGGCGGCAGCGGTTCGTTGAGCGCGTCGAGTTCGTTCTCGAGCCGGGTGATCTCGGCCGCGTGGACGAGGGCCATTCCCGGGATGCACAGCTCGCCGCCGAGGTTGAACAGCTCATGCTGCACGCGCGTGAGCACGTCGCGGACCCCGTCGGGAACCTCGCAGGCGAGGACGATGCCGATCGCGCTGTTCAGTTCGTCGACCGTTCCGTAGGCATCGACGCGCGCGCAATCCTTCGGGACGCGCGTGCCGTCGCCGAGTCCGGTCGTGCCGTCGTCGCCGGTCTTGGTGTAGATCTTCGAGAGCCGGTTACCCACGCGAGGCCGTCGATGCGGAGGCGCGAGCCGGCGCGGGCACGATCCGGCCGACGATCGCGTGGGCGATCGTCGCGATCGCGACGTGGCCGGCCGTCGTCGCGAGGTAGGGCAGGTACCAGTGGCCGAGGTTCGTGAGCCAGCCGCCGAAGGTCGGCGTGGCGACGACATCGCTGAGCCAGTAGAAGCTGCCGTTGCTGACGAGGAAGCTCGCGCTCGTGGCGACGAGCAGCGCGATCACGAGGCGGCCGAGCGCCGCGACTTCGAGGCCGCGATGGCGCGCGCTGAGCCAGGCTCCGCCGGCCCACAGCAGCGCATGCGCCGGGAGCAGGAACCAGTACGCCGGCGAGACGCAGTAGTGGGTCCAGAAATCGAGGCCGCGGTTCGTGATGACGAGGAAATCGACGAGCACCGACAGCGCGACGAGCAGCGGGAACGCCCAGCGCACCGAACGGCGCAGGTAGAAGCCGGCGATGAAGAAGACGGCCCACGAGGCATCGGCAACGGCCGCGAAATGGTGGAACCGCGTGGCCGCCATGACGAGGGCGAGGATCACGAAGATGCCGATGCGTTGGGACAAGCTGGGATTCATGTACGTGTTCCGCCGGGTGCCGAGGCCGCTATCTTAGCCGAAGCCCGCGCGATCGGCCGCGCCTCAGTCGACCTGCAGGCGCGCCGCGTTCATGTAGCGAAGTTCGAACTCGTTGTTCCGGCAGCGCACATGCGTGGCATGCGTTTCGTCGATCGCGAGCGCCGGGGCGCGACCCGGCGGCAGGCCGAGCACATGGCAGAGCAGTGCGCGGATCGAACCGGCGTGCGCGATCGCGAGCACGCAATCCCCGTCGCGCGTGCTGCCGAGCAGGGCCGCGAGCCAGGCGCCGGTGCGGCGCAGGACGTCGGCGAAACTCTCGCCGTCGGGCGCTTCCTGGATCACCCAGTTGTCGAGCCAGTGCCGGTAGGCCTCGGCGTCGTGCCTTGCGATCTCGTCCCAGCGCCGCCCATGCCAGCGCCCGAAGTCGACTTCGCGCAGGCGCGCGTCGGCCAGCGGCTCGATCGCGAAGCGCGCGGCGAAGACCTGGGCGGTCTGCTGGGCGCGGCGCAGGTCGCTCGAAAACAGGAAGCGCGGCGGTGCCGCATCCCAGCTCGCCGCGAGACGCTGCACGTCGGTGAAGCCGCGCGCCGACAACGGCGGATCGCCTTGGCCGACGCAGGTGCCGGCGGCGACGTCGGTTGCTCCATGGCGGATCACGATCAGGTCCAGGTGCAACCTCTGGCGTCCGGCGGCAGGCGCGCAGGGTAGCACCGGCATGCGGGCGGGCGCAGTCGCGCGGTCGTGCTGTGGTTTACTAGACGTCCCACGGTTGCGGACACGATTCGATGGCGATCCGGCCGTTGCTCAAGTGGATGGCGACGATCAGGCGTCATCCCTCGGCCGTGCTGCTCGCCGTGCAGCTCGCCGCGGTCCTGCTCTATCCGGCGATGGAAGACACGCCGGAAGGACGTGCGGTGTTCGGCGCGTTCGGCATCGTCGTCCTCGCACTCGCCTTGTGGGTCGTCAATCGCAGCCCGGTCGTCAACTGGGTCGCGTGGGCGCTCGCCGTGCCGGCGGTCGTGCTGTCGATCGTGGCCGCGGTCGGCGAACAACGCGGGATCATCGCGATCGCCCACCTGCTCGAAAGCGCGCTGTACCTGTACACGGCATTCGGCCTGACCGCATACATGCTGCGCGATCATCGCGTCACCGGCGACGAGCTGTTCGCGGCCGGCGCAACGTTCACCCTGCTCGCTTGGGCGTTCGCGTTCTCGTTCTCGGTCTGCCAGCAGTGGTACCCGGGCAGTTTCACCGCCGCGGTCGATGCCGACAGCCCGCGCACCTGGGTCGAGTTGCTCTACCTCAGTTTCAGCACGCTGTCCGGGGTCGGGCTCAGCGATGTCATGCCGCTGCATCCGCAGGCGCGGGCGCTCGTCATGCTCGAGCAGTTTGCCGGCGTCATGTACATCGCGCTCGTCGTCTCGCGCCTGATCGGGCTGGCGACCTCGCGGGCGATCGCGCACCGCGATTGAGTCGCGCCCGCGGCGAACAATCCGCTCAGTCGACGCGCCGGGCGAGGCACGAGAAGCAGCCGCGCTTCGCGTTGTGCAGGTGGATGTACGCGATCGCCGCGTTCGCGAACGCGGTGGCCAGCGTGTCGCCGATGCGCGTGCCGTCCTCGACGCCGGCATCGACCATTTCGTCGGCCGCATCGTAGGCGCGCCACGAGATCAGGCGTCGGGTCACGTACGGCGGCACGACGCCGGGCGGCAACACGCACCGTTGCGCGCCGCGCCGCACGAAGATCGGCCCCGAGGCGCGATACGGCGAGGCCGCTGCCTGGTGCGTGTATGGCAACAGCAGCAGTTCCTCGCCGACGCGCGCATCAACGAGGCTGACCCGGCACGGGTAGCCGAAATCCGCGCTCGCGAACCGGCGCGCCGCGCCGCGCCGGGCAAGTTCGTCGTCGTCGAGTTCGAACAGCGGTTCGAACGCGCGCGGCTCGATTCCGGAAAGGTGGAACTGCGACATCGTCGGCTCCGGGCAAGTGGGTCGGGAAACCGATGCTGCCCGATGCCGGCGGCGCCGACTCGCCGGATCCGGACATCGCAGCGCCGCTCAGGGCGCCGGCGTGGTCAGCAGCCGGGCACGGAAACGCGCATGGCAGGCGATGCAGCCGGCCTGCACCTCGTTCATGCGTGCGAGCACGCTGGCTGGATCGCCATCCTTTGCCGCATCGTGCAGGCGCATCGAATCGGCATGCACGGCTTCGTCGAGGCGCACGAATTCAGCCATCTCCTCGCCGAGGACGCCGCGGATGCGTTCAAGTTCGTCGGGCGCGATCGGCACATGGGTCGCGATCGCGGCCGCGCTGCGCGCGACTTTCGCGGCATCGTCGGTCATGAGGCCGAACGTCATCGTGAGCATTTCGGCACCGAGCCGCTGCATGATCGGCAACAGCGCCTGGCCCTCGCCATGACCGCCGTGCGCGTGCGCGGCATGATCGACGGCTGCCGCGGCGGGCGCCGCGTCGTGCGCATGGGCCGCATGATCGACGGCAGCCGCGGCGGGTGCCGCGTCGTGCGCATGGGCCGCGTGATCGACCGCGGGCTTCGCCGCCGTCGGCGCGTTCGCGGCCGGGTCGCTCGCGGCCATCGCAAGCCCGGCGAGCGCCGCCAGGCCGACCAGCATCAGGTACATTGCACTGCGCATCGCGTTTCCCCGTCGTTTGATTCGCTTGGCCTTGCACCATGCGCCGGGCGCAGGGCGAACTCAAGCAGATCGCACGGAATCACGGCGCTACGGTTCCGCACCGCTTGCGCAGCGGCTACCCTGTCGACATGCGTGACTTCATCGAAACGAATCTCGTGCAGCCGCTGGCCGCTTTCCCGTATGCGTCGACGATCCTCGGCCTGCTCGCGCTGACGCTCGCCGCCTTGCTTGCGAACTGGCTGACGCGTCGCGTGCTGGTCGCCGTGGTCGGGCGGCTGGTCGCGGCCACGCCGGGCAAGTGGGACGACGCGCTCTTCGGCCGTCGTGTCCTCGCCAGGCTCGCGAATGTCGTGCCGGCCTTGATCGTGCTCGCCGGCATCGCGCTCGTGCCGGGCGTTCCGGGCTGGCTCGATCTCGCGCTCGCCAACGTCGCGCGCGCGGTCATCGTGCTGTCCGTGGCCCTCTCGGTCGGCAATCTCCTCGACGCGCTCAACGACGTCTACGAGCGGACCAGCAGGAACGCGACGCGGCGCCCGATCAAGGGCTACCTGCAACTGCTCAAGATCGGCATCCACGTCATCGCGATCGTGCTGATCATCGCCTCGCTGGTCGGCCAGTCGCCGCTCGTGCTGCTGACCGGCCTCGGCGCGATGACTGCCGTCCTGATGCTCGTGTTCAAGGACACGCTGCTCTCGCTGGTGGCCAGCGTCCAGCTGTCGAGCAACGACATGCTGCGCGTCGGCGACTGGATCGAGATGCCGGGCCAGCACGCCGACGGCGACGTGATCGACATCAGCCTGCATACGGTCAAGGTCCAGAACTGGGACAAGACGATCAGCACGATCCCGACCTGGAAGCTGATCAACGAGAGTTTCCGCAACTGGCGCGGGATGAGCGAGTCGGGCGGGCGCCGGATCAAGCGCGCCCTGCTGATCGACCAGACCTCGGTGCGCTTCCTCGACGCCGACGAGCGCCAGGACCTGCGCCGGATCGCGCTCATCGACGACTACCTCGACAAGCAGCGCATCGAACTCGCCGAACACAATGCCAGGCTCGAGGCCGCCGGCAAGGATCCGGTCAACAACCGCCGCGCGACGAACCTCGGCACCTTCCGCGCGTATGTCACGGCCTACCTGAGATCGCATCCGCGGGTCGCCCGGGACATGACCCTGCTCGTGCGCCAGCTCGATCCGACCCCGACCGGCCTGCCGCTGCAGGTGTACTGCTTCTCGGCCGACGTGCGCTGGGTCGAGTACGAGGCGCTGGCCAGCGACATCTTCGACCATCTGCTGGCCGTGCTGCCCGAGTTCGGGCTGCGCCTTTACCAGGCGCCGAGCGGTGCCGACATGATGGCCGCGCTGGCGCCGCGCGGGCCCGGGCGCCCCGCCGACGGCTGAGCCGCATGCGGCGCCGGCCCTGCTCGTGCCGGGCGCGTTAAACCGTTTGCGCCTTCGATGTATCCAAGAATCGACCACACCGGGAGATACCCATGCGCATCCTGCTCGTACCGTTCCTGCTCCTGCTTGCGACCGCGGCCCATGCCGACTCCTGCGAACACAGTGCGCGCCACGATTTCGACATCGACGCAGCCGGACTGCGCACGCTCGTCGTCGAGCTCGGTTCGACCGACCTCGATGTGCGCGGCGTCGCCGGGCTCACGCGGGTCGAAGTGCGCGGCAAGGCCTGCGCGTCCGATGCCGAGCGCCTCGCCCATCTTCGGGTCAGCCAGCGCCGCGACGGTGACCGCGCGATTGTCAAGGCCGAACGCGAAGGCGCGAACAGCTGGACCCTGTTCGGCTCGTCGTATGCCTATCTCGATCTCGAAGTGCGCGTGCCCGCGACCCTCGCCCTCGAGATCGAAAGCGGTTCCGGCGATGCGGTCGTGCGCGAGGTCGCCGCGCTGTCCTGGCGTGCCGGTTCGGGCGACCTCGAAGCCGGGCGCATCGCCGGCGACATGACGGCGCGGGTCGGTTCGGGCGATATCGAAGCCGAGGACGTGGGCCGCTTCGAACTGCACTCGACCGGTTCCGGCGATATCGACGTCGACGGCGTGCGCGGTGATGTCGAAGTCGGTGGCGGCGGCTCCGGCGACCTGCAATTCAGCCGCGTCGGCGGCAGCGTGCGTATCGGTGACATCGGTTCGGGTGATGTCACGCTGCGCGAGATCGGCGGTGACGTCCTCGTCGACTCGACCGGCTCGGGCGATGTCTCGGCCGACGGCGTGCGCGGCAGCCTGACCGTGCGTTCGCAGGGCAGCGGCGACACGACCCATCGCAATGTCAGTGGCAAGGTCGACGTGCCCGACGACGACTGAGCGGCGTGGCGACCGTGCCGCCTGTGCAATCAGGCGGCGCGGAACGCGCCGTAGCGACGCAGGCGCTGGTAACGCTGCTCGAGCAGGGTCGCGACATCGAGGCGCTGCAGGCCTTCGAGCTGGCCGAGCAGGACCGCCTTGAGGCGCACGGCCATCGAGCGGGGATTGCGGTGCGCGCCGCCGAGCGGCTCGCGCACGACCTTGTCGATCAGGCCGAGTTCGAGCAGGCGCGGCGCCGTGATGCCCAACGCATCCGCGGCGTCCTTGGCCTTGTCGGCGGTCTTCCACAGGATCGAGGCGCAACCTTCGGGCGAGATCACCGAGTAGGTCGAATACTGCAGCATGATCGTGCGGTCGCCGACGCCGATCGCGAGCGCGCCGCCCGAGCCGCCTTCGCCGATCACCGTGCACAGGATCGGCACCTTCAGTTCGGACATCTCGAGCAGGTTGCGCGCGATCGCCTCGCTCTGCCCGCGTTCCTCGGCACCGACGCCCGGATAGGCGCCCGGCGTGTCGATGAAGGTCAGCACCGGCAGCTTGAAGCGCTCGGCGAGCTTCATGAGCCGCAACGCCTTGCGATAGCCTTCGGGGCGCGGCATGCCGAAGTTGCGCCGGATCTTGGTCTTAGTGTCGCGGCCCTTCTGGTGGCCGATCACGACCATGCCGTGGCCGTCGATGCGGGCGAGCCCGCCGACGATCGCGGCATCGTCGGCGTAGGCACGGTCGCCGGCCAGCTCGTGGAATTCCTCGCAGATGACCTTGAGGTAGTCGAGCGTGTACGGACGCGCCGGATGCCGCGCGAGCTGGGCGACCTGCCACGGCGTCAGCGTGCGGAAGATCTCGGCGGTACGGATCTTGAGCTTGTCCTGCAGCTTGCCGATCTCGTCCTCGATATTGAACGCCTGATCGTGGCTGGCGTGGCGCAGCTCCTGGATCCGGGCTTCGAGTTCTGCGATCGGTGCTTCGAATTCGAGGAAGTTCGGATTCATTCCGCGACGTTTGAATGACAAGAGGCGGAGTATAGCCGGATCGGCCCGGTCCCTACGCGCCCGCTGGCCGGTCCGATTGCGCGGCGCGCCTGCGCCTCAGCCGAGGAAGCGCAGGTTCGGCGAGTCGAAGCGGTGCAGGGCCGGGAAGATGTCGGCGATGTCGCTCGCGGCGAGCCCGAACCAGGCGGCCATCGTCGCGGCGTACTGGTCGAGCGAGGTGGTCGGGATGATCTGGCCGTAGCCCGTGTCATCGGGGTTGTTGTTGGCGCGCAACGACGGCATCGTGCCGTAGAAGCGGCGGCCGCGCACGGCTCCGCCGACGACGAAGTGGTGCCCGCCCCAGCCGTGGTCGGTGCCATCGCCGTTGACCGCGAGCGAGCGGCCGAAATCGGACGCGGTGAACGTCGTCACCGCGTCGTCGATCGCGAGTTCGACGGTTGCCGCATGGAATGCCTTCAGCGCCTGGGCGAGCTGGGTCAGGTTCGATTGCTGGTCGTCGACCTGGTAGCTGTGTGTGTCGTAGTTGCCGACCGACGCGTAGAACACCTGGCGCGACATGCCGAGCACCGCGCGCACCTGGATCATCTGCGCCGCCATGCGCAATTGCCGGCCGAGCGGGGTGTCGGGAAACACCGTGGTCAACGGCGCCGCGGCGTCGAGCGCGGCATCGACGATCTCGTAGTTGGTCACGGTATTGCGCGCACTGTCGGCGAATGCGCGCTCGAACACATGCTGCTGGCTGCCTTGTGCGATCAGCGCCTCGTAGGCCGCAACCCCGGCCGCGTTCTGCGCGATCACCCACGATTCGGGCCCGCCACCGAGATAGCTCAGCATCTCGACGCCGCCTGGCGACAGCGAATAGCTGTTGACCACATCGCCGCGCTGGAACAGGTTGTTGTTCGACAGCGAAACGCACATCGGGATCGCGCCGGTGTAGCCGGACAGCAGCCGGTCGGCCATGCGTCCGCCCCAGCCGTTCGCATTCGCGTCGTCGGGACGCGAGGTCTGCCAGTACGTGGTCTGGTCCGAGTGCGAGAACAGCTGCGGCGGTACCGCGATCGTGCCGGCCTGGTATGCCGCCTGGCTGGTCGGATGCAGCAAGGTGCCGACGTTGGCGACCACGGCCGCATGCCCGTCGTTGAACAGGCTGCGCAGGTCGGCGAGCGCGGGATGCACGCCGTAGCTGCCGCCATCACCGGGCAGGCCACCGGGCAGGCCGCCGCTCGCGGCAAGCGGCGTCAGCGCGTTGGCCTGGATCGTGGCCTGGTCGAATGCGATGCCGCCATTGCCGATCAGCTCCATGCGTGAACTGCGGTAGTCGGCGTACTGGCTCGCGCTGTACGGCACGATGCTGTTGAAGCTGTCGTTGCCGCCATTGAGGAAGATGCAGACCAGCGCCTTGAAGTCACCGGCCGGGAACGCGTACTGGTTGGCTGTCGCCGCGACGGCGCGCAGGTTGCCGAATGCACCGAACAGGCCGGCACCGGCCAGGCTCGACATGCTGTGCTTGAGAAAACGGCGACGGTTCATCGGCATGGCGTGCTCACTTCTGGATCACGAATTCGGGCGAGTTGAGGATCAGGTACAACGCATGCTGCACGCGCAGGCGGCCGCGCGTGCTGCCGGTGATCGCGTTGAGCCGCGTCAGCAGCGTCGCACGCATGAACGGCGACATCTGGCCCGACAGGAACAGCAGGTTGTAGCGATCGAGCAAGGCACCCGGATCGTTCGCCGCGAGTGTCGCGTCGCGCGCGGTGTCGAGCGCCATCGTGCGCGAGCCATTCCAGTTGTCTGCCCAGCAACCCCACTCATCGGAATGCCAGCAGAAGCTCAGGCTGAACAGGCGGTTGCCGGTCGACACCGCAATCGAGTCGTTGAGGATCTGGAATTCGGGGCTGTACAGGCCGAGCGCGGCGATCTCGCCCTGCTGGCGGAAATCGGGCCGGAAGAAATTGAACACCGAAGGCGAGCGGACCGGACCCTGGCCGTACCAGTCCTCGATGCCGGGATACGGACTCAGCGTGGCGATGCGCCCGGACGGCGACCGCGCATCCATCGCGCGCCACAGGTGGGTATTGATGATCAACGGCTCGCGCAGCTTGCCGAAGCGTTCGGCAAGGTGCCATTGGCCGAAGCGCGCTTCGACATCGAGCAGGATCGTGCGCACGACCGCTTTCAGGTCGCCGCGCACGCCGCTGCCGTTGTCGGCGAACGCGGCGGCGACGCGCTGCACATAGGCCGGACTCGGATTGCTCGTGACGAGGCGCTGGATCAGCCGGCGTGCGATGAAAGGCCCGACGTTCGGATGGTGGAACAGGTTGTCGAGTGCGGCCGTGAGTTCGGCCTGCGCGTTGCCGCCCGGCGCGAGCACGCCGCCCGCCAGCGCAACGCCCGGATAGACCAGCAGCTGCTTGGCGCTCGTGTTGTCGTGGAAGGCCTCGATCGGCTGCATCGAGAGCTTCCAGGCCGGTACGTTGTAGTCGTATGGCCCGCAATTGAGATAGGTGCTGGCGGTGCAGCACGTGTAGCTGCCGGGGCCGCAGCCGGTGTTGTTCCAGTTCCAGCCGGTCAGCACGGCGGCCATGCCACGCACCGTGGCCTGGTTGTAGGTCGGCACGGGTTGCCCGCCGACCAGCTGCGGCGTGCCGTCGGGGCCGAGCTGCACGAGCCCGACCGAGAACAGCTGCATGACTTCGCGCGCATAGTTCTCGTCAGGCCGGATATTGCGTGCGGGATCGGCTTTCTGGTTCTGGATGTGGCTCAGATAGATGCCCATCGCCGGATGCAGCGTCACGTCCTCGAGCAGGGCGCGGTAATTGCCGAACGCATGCGTGGCGAGCATGTCGTACCAGCTCGCGAGGGCCCAGGGCTGGTAGGTCAGCGTGCCGTTCTTGCTCGAGACGACGAAGATTTCGCTCAATGCGAATGCCACGCGCTGGCGCAGCTGGTCCGATGGCACGAGCATGCCGCGGCTCGGATCGGGGGTGCCGACCGCATTGATCGACCAGATCTCCATGCGCGTGTCGTCGGTGACATGGTTGTCCGGCAGGCCTTCGACCCAGTCCAGATACGGAACCTGGGTTGACCTCGGCTGCGCGAACTGTTCGTCGAGCCATGCGCGGTATCCGATCGCGCGCAGATGCGCGATGCCATCGAGCGTCGGGCCGAACGTCGCCTGGGCGAGGAAGCGCGCGGCCGCCGCGTCAGCGAACGGGCCGTCGGCGGCCTGCTCGAAGCCGTGCGCGAGCAGGGCGTCCGGACGATGGCTCGTCGATTGCGCAGTGGCCTCCATGGCAATGCCGAGGCCAAGCGCGCAGATCGCCAGCATCGGAACGTGTCGAAGCATCGTCTGATCCCCAAGGTCGCATGCGTGAAGGACCATAGCTCCGTCATGTGTCGGGATTGTTGAAGTGCGACACACACCGCCGACGTCGACATCGTGTCCGAGGGTCGTGCCCGGGACATGACGCCGGCTCGCGCGCGATGCGCAGGCACGCGGCGCATTGCTACCATCTGCCGATGATCAGTGACGAATATCGCAAGGCGGGGCTCGGCGAGCGCGCCGCAGCCAGCCGGGATCTCGCGCGCACCGACCCGGTCTCGGCACTTGCCGCGTCGTTCCGCAGGCACGAACAGGTGCTCGATACGGCGCTTGCCGAATCGGGTGCCCGCCTTGCATGCAAGGAAGGCTGCAGCTATTGCTGCCACTTCAAGGTCGACGTGCGCGCCGACGAGGCGCTGATCATTGCCGATTTCGTGCGCAGCCGGCTCGACGATGTCACGCGCGGTACGGTGATTGCCGCGGCGGAAAGGAATGCCGCAACGATCCGCGCGCTGACGCCGCAGCAGCACCTGACGACGAACCTGAAGTGCTGTTTCCTGATCGAGGGCCGTTGTTCGATCTATGCGGCACGCCCGTTCGCATGCCGGAATTTCCATGCCACCGATGTCACCGGATGCATCCGCCTGTTCAACGAGCCCGAGAACCTCGACGTTCCCGACAGCTTCGTTGCCGAGGTCCACGAACGCGGCGCGGGCCATCGCGAAGGGCGCCAGGTCGCCGTGCTCGAAGCCGGCCTCGACGTGCGTGCGTACGACCTGACGACCGCGTTCCTCGAAGCGCTGTCGAATGGCAGTGCCGGCAAGCGGCTGCGTCAGGGCAAGCGCGCGCTGATCGAAGCGATCGTCATCGACTAGGGATGCCCTGCGCACGTCTGGGCAGGCCGTGCGGCGTCGCCCGCGCCGACGTGATCGGGACATCCCCTGCGATCCGGGTTCGAGCGGATTCGGGCGAGGAACCGCGGCACCGGGCGCGGTGGGCTGCCGGACTCACCGGGCCGGCTGCAATGCCTTCAGCAATGCCGCATTGAAACGTGCCGGCGCTTCGACCTGTGGTGAATGACCGAGATCATCGAACGCGACGAGGGTGGCGCGCGGGATGATCCGCGCCGCGCGCTTTCCGAGTTCGGGGTAGTTGCCGAGCACGCTGCGCAATGCGGGCGGCGCGAGATCGCGACCGATCGCGGTGCGGTCGTGCTGCCCGATCAGCAACGTGGTCGGTACCGCGATGCGCGCGAATTCATGCACGACCGGCTGCGTGAACACCATGTCCGAGGTCAGTGCCTGATTCCACGCGACCTGTTGCCTGCCATCGCCCGCGTACATCCCGGCGAGCATGCCGACCCAGCGATCGTAGTCGGGTTTCCATTTTCCGCCAAAGTACACCTCCTGCTGGTAGGCCTTGATCGAAGCGGCGTCGGTGCGCAGTTCGCGCTTGAGCCAGTCGTCGACGCTGCGCCACGGCACGCCCTCCGCTTTCCAGTCCTCGAGTCCGATCGGGTTGACCAGCACGAGACGATCGACCGCATCGGGATACATCAGCGCGTAACGCGCGGCGAGCATGCCGCCCATCGAATGACCGACGATGGTCGCGCGCGTCACTTTCAGGTGGCTGAGCAAGGCCTGCGTATTTGCTGCGAGCTGGTGCAGGCTGTAGGCGTAGTGGGCGGGCTTGGAGGACTTGCAGAAACCGATCTGGTCGGGTGCGATGACGCGATAGCCCGCTTCGTGAAGCGCGGTGATCGCCGATTCCCAGGTCGCCGCGCAGTAATTCTTGCCGTGCAGCAGCACCACGACCGGAGCCTGCGCGGTGTCCGCGGCCACGTCCATGTAGACCATTGCGTGGCTCTCGCCTTGCGCAGTCCAGCGCAGTTCGCTGGTCGGGTGCGGATAGTCGAAGCCCTCCAGGCGCAGGCCGTAGGGCGTGCCGGACTCGGCGCTGGCGACCGGGCTGCCGACAAGCAGGGCGAGCGAAAACAGTTGGCGGATGATCACGAGCGTACTCCTGCAGATGCGATTGCCATGCGCGGGGACAGCTGTACGTCGGCCGATCGTGGTGCGGATCGTCGCCCGCACGCATCGCCGGCCGGCGCGTCGCCGGGTCAGCCGAGCGACGCGAGCCAGTCGTCGTCCGAGCCTTCGTTGATGCCCTCGAACAGGATCGTCGAGAAGTAGCGCTCGCCGGTGTCGGGCAACATGGCAAGGATCACCGAGCCGGCGGGCGCGTCGGAAGCGACCTCGAGCGCGGCGGCCAGCGTCGCGCCGGCCGAGATGCCGACGAAAATGCCTTCCTCGGCGGCGATCCTGCGCGCGGCATCACGCGCGACGAGGTCGTCGACCTTGACGATCTGATCCGCGACCTCGCGGTTCAGCACGCCCGGCACGAAGTCCGGTGTCCAGCCCTGGATCTTGTGCGGCTTCCATTCATCGCCCGAAAGCATCGCCGCGCCGGCCGGTTCGCACGCGATCACGCGCACTTCGGGGCGCGCGACACGCAGCATCTCGCCGACGCCGGTCAGCGTGCCACCGGTGCCCCAGCCCGTGACGAAGCAATCGAGGCGCTTGCCGGCGAAATCGCGCAGGATTTCCGCGGCCGTCGTGTTGCGGTGCCAGGCAGGATTGGCCGGGTTCTCGAACTGGCGCGCAAGGAACCAGCCGTGCTTCGCGGCGAGTTCCTCCGCCTTGCGGACCATGCCGCTGCCGCGTTCGGCTGCCGGGGTCAGGATCACCTTGCCGCCGTAGGCGCGAATGAGCTTGCGGCGCTCGATCGAGAACGTCTCGGCCATCACCGCGACGAACGGATAGCCGCGCGCGGCTGCGACCATCGCAAGCGCGACGCCGGTGTTTCCCGAAGTCGCCTCGACGATCGTCTGGCCCGGCTTGAGCGCGCCGGACTTCTCGGCGTCGAGCACGACCGCGATCGCGAGACGGTCCTTGACCGATCCGCCCGGATTGAACGACTCGACCTTGACGTGCATCTGCACGTGCCTGGGCGCGATGCGCTGGAGCCTGACGATCGGCGTATTGCCGATCGTGTCGAGGATGCTGTCGAAGTTCATGGCGTTGCGGTCTCCGCAGGGGAAGGGCGGCCATCCAGTCGATGCGCCGGCTGGCGATTCTCCGCCGGCCCGGTCCGGCGGGCCAGTGACCTTGCATGAACGTGGGTCGAGGCCGCGCATCGGCGGGTTCGGCGTTATGCTCGGGCGGAACGCGGGGCTGCCCGCAGCCGGGAGGATCGCCGATGGCCAGCAATGCCGACAAGGACAAGCTCGCCGTCCTCATCGACGCGGACAATGCGCAGCCGGCCATCGTCGAGGGCCTGCTCGCCGAAGTCGCCAAGTACGGCACCGCCCACGTCAAGCGCATCTACGGCGACTGGACCGGCACGCGGCTCAAGGGCTGGAAGGACGCACTGCTGACCCATTCGATCCAGCCGATCCAGCAGTTCGGCTACACCTCGGGCAAGAACGCGACCGACTCGGCGATGATCATCGACGCGATGGACCTGCTCTACAGCGCACGCTTCGACGGTTTCTGCATCGTTTCGAGCGACAGCGATTTCACGCGCCTTGCCGCGCGCATCCGCGAAGCGGGACTCGTGGTCTACGGTTTCGGCGAGCGCAAGACGCCCTCGCCGTTCGTCTCGGCTTGCGACAAGTTCATCTACACCGAGATCCTCGTCGCCAAGGACGACCCGGCCGCGGTCGCGATCGAGGCGAAACCGGGCGGGCTTGCGGCCGACAAGCGCCTTGCCGGCCTGCTGCGCAAGGCTGTCGAAGCCTCGTCCGACGACAGTGGCTGGGCCAATCTCGGCCACGTCGGCAACTACATCGCCAAGCAGGCGCCCGACTTCGACGCGCGCAATTACGGATTCCCGAAACTGCGCGAGCTCGTTGCGGCAACCAAGCTGTTCGACATCGAGACGCGGCTCGTCGGCGCCGGCCCGGCCAAGGCCGTGTACGTCAGCGAACGGCGCCGGAAGTCCGCGCGCGGCGCATGAGACACGCCTGCG
Organism: uncultured Dokdonella sp.; assembly: GCA_964587775.1. Taxonomy (GTDB): domain Bacteria; phylum Pseudomonadota; class Gammaproteobacteria; order Xanthomonadales; family Rhodanobacteraceae; genus Dokdonella. Next base: position 22,795 of record CAZPLY010000001.1, on the reverse strand, counting down.
CGTGCAGGCGTGCTGCGGCAACCGGCTGCGCAGTGACTTTCGGCCGATGATCGAAGCGGCCCGGCCTGCGTATGCTGCAAGGTCCGCGCCTCGCATTGCAGCGAAGGCGTTGCGACGTAAAGTCCGGTAAAGGCTTGCGGTCATGCCAGCCGCTAGAATCACCGGTCATGTTTATCGGCGGTTGCCCGGCTCGCAGTTCCATTGCGGATTCCGGCCCCGGGTTGCAGCCGCGCGGCGCGGCATGCGCGCGGCGCGCGTGACCGGCACGTCCGTCCATCGTCCAGGCCTGCCCTCCGGCAGCGCGCATCGATCAAAAAGAACAGGCAGCATGCACAAGCACATCCCGTACGCACTCGTCCTTTCCTGCGCGATGCTCGCGCTCGCGGCCTGTTCGAAAGGCGACCAGCCGGCAAAGGGCGGTGCTCCGGCTGCCGCGATCCCGGTCACCACGACGACGATCGCGCCGAAGAACTGGGTCGACGTGATCGAGGCCGTCGGCACGACCAAGGCGCGCGAATCGGTCACCCTGACCGCGAAGATCACCGAGACCGTGCGCAAGGTGAACTTCAGCGACGGCCAGACCGTGGCCGCCGGCGATGTCCTCGTCGAGCTGACCTCGGGCCAGCAGGTCGCCGCGCTCGCCGAAGCGCAGGCGACCTTCCGCGATGCCGAACGCCTCAAGAACCGCAACCGTGACCTCGTCAACCAGGGTACCGTGTCACGCCAGGTATTCGACACCTCGCAGGCGACCCATGATTCGACCAAGGCGCGCGTCGACTTGCTGCGCGCGCAGCTTGCCGATCGCGTCGTCACCGCGCCGTTCTCCGGCGTGCTCGGCCTGCGCCAGGTGAGCCAGGGCGCGCTCGTCACGCCCGGCACGGTTATCACGACGCTCGACGACATCGATGTGATCAATGTCGATTTCGCCGTTCCCGAACGCCATCTCGCCACGATCGCGCCGGGCCAGCGGATCATCGCGCGCAGCACGGCATACCGCGACCGCGAGTTCGAGGGCACCGTCGTCTCGCTCGATTCGCGCATCGATCCGGTCACGCGCGCCGTCCTCGTGCGCGCCGAGATCGCAAATGCCGACCACGCGCTGCGCGCCGGCATGCTGCTGACGATCAACGTCCTGCTGCCGGGCCGCGACGTGCTCGTCGCGCCCGAGATCGCGATCGTCCAGGTCGGCACCGATTCGTTCGCCTATCGCGTCGGTGCCGACGACACGGTCGAACAGGTCAAGGTCACGCTCGGCGCGCGCCGGCGCGGCGAGGTCGAGATCGTCGCCGGCCTCGAAGCCGGCACTCGCATCGTCGTGGACGGTACGGTGAAGGTGCGCCCGGGCGCGAGGATCACCGAGCGCGCGGCCACCGAGGCCGCGAAACCCTGACCTGGACCCGCCCTGCGGGCGCCGCATTGGACCCCTGCCGATGATTCTTTCCGACATTTCGATCAAGCGCCCGGTGTTCGCGACCGTGGTCAGCCTGCTGCTCGTCGTGCTCGGCATCCTGTCGTTCACGCGCCTGACCCTGCGCGAACTGCCCGCGATCGATCCGCCGATCGTCTCGGTCGACGTCAATTATCCGGGCGCATCGGCCGCGGTCGTCGAGACGCGCGTGACCCAGATCCTCGAGGACTCGCTGGCCGGCATCGAGGGCGTCGACACGATCAGCTCCAACAGCCGCAACGGGCGCTCGAGCGTCTCGATCGAGTTCAACCTCTCGCGCGACATCGAGGCAGCGGCGAATGACGTGCGCGACGCGGTCAGCCGCGTCCAGGACCGCATGCCCGACGAAGCCGACCCGCCCGAGGTCGAGAAGGTCGAGAGCGACGCCGACGTCATCACCTGGTTCAACATGCGATCGGACCGCATGGGTGCGCTCGAACTGACCGACTACGCCGACCGCTACATCGTCGATCGCCTGTCCGCGCTCGAAGGCGTGGCCCAGGTCCGGCTCGGCGGCGGCCAGCGCTATGCGATGCGCATCTGGATCGATCGCGAGGCACTCGCCGCGCGCGGCCTCGCGGTGTCGGACATCGAGACCGTGCTGCGGCGCGAGAACATCGAGTTGCCGGCTGGCCGCATCGAATCGGACGATCGCGATTTCACCCTGCGCGTCCAGCGCGGCTACCAGACGCCGGAGGACTTCGCCGCGCTGACGATCGCCAAGGGCGCGGACGGCTACCTGATCCGGCTCGGTGATGTCGCCAAGGTCGAACTCGCCGCCGAAGAGCGCCGCTCGTACCGGCGCAGCAATGGCCAGCCGAACGTCGGCCTCGGCATCGTCAAGACATCGACCGCGAACAGCCTCGATGTCGCCCGTGCCGCGCGCGCGGAGATCGAGCGCATCCAGGAATCGCTGCCGCCGGGGGCCGAGATCTTCGTCGCCTACGACAGCACGCTGTTCATCGAGGCGGCTGTCGAGCGCGTCTACATGACCCTGATCGAAGCCGGCGTGCTCGTCGTCCTCGTCATCTTCCTGTTCCTCGGCAGCATGCGTTCGGCCCTGATCCCCGCCGTGACCGTGCCGGTCTGCCTGATCGCGGCATTCATCGCGCTGTACGCATTCGGCTACACGATCAACCTGCTGACCCTGCTCGCACTCGTGCTCTGCATCGGCCTCGTCGTCGACGACGCGATCATCGTCCTCGAGAACATCCAGCGACGCGTCGATCTCGGCGAACCGCCGCTGGTCGCCGCGAAGCGCGGCACCCGGCAGGTCGCGTTCGCGGTCATCGCGACGACCGCGGTGCTGATCTCGGTGTTCCTGCCGGTCGGCTTCATGGAAGGCAATACCGGACGCCTGTTCCGGGAGCTGTCGATCACGATGGCCGGCGCCGTGGCGCTGTCGGCCTTCGTCGCGCTGACCCTGACCCCGATGATGTCGTCCAAGCTCGTGCGGCCGCATGTCGGGAAGCGCGGCTTCAACGACTTCGTCAACCGGAGGCTCGATGCCATGACGCGCGGCTACCGGCGCCAGATCGAGCGCACGAGCGGCAAGCCGGTCGTGTTCGGCATCATCATGCTCGCGGCGTTCGCGCTCAGCGCGTTCCTGCTCGCGGTCGTGCCATCCGAACTCGCGCCGACCGAGGACCGCGGCGTGTTCCAGGTCAGCGTGACCGGCCCGGAAGGCGCCGGTTTCGACTACACGGTCGCCCAGATCCAGCAGGTCGAGGAAAAGTTCAAGGACCTGATCGGCGAGGATGGCCCGATCGAGCGCGTCAACACGAATGTGCCGGGCGGTTGGGGTTCGAACGAGGAAATGCACACCGCGCAGGCGACCGTCTTCCTCAAGGACTGGGACCTGCGCAGCGAGACGACCAACGAAGTGGCCGACAAGCTGCGCGTCGATCTCGCCGACCTGCCCGGCGTGCGCGCGTTGCCGTCGGTGCGCACCGGCCTCGTGCGCAGCGGTGGCCAGCCCGTGCGTGTCGTCCTCGGCGGACCCGACTACGCGGAACTCGCCGAATGGCGTGACCGCATGCTCGTGCGCATGGAACAGAACCCGAGCCTGTTCGCGGTCGATTCCGACTACAAGGAAACGCGTCCGCAGATGCGCGTCGAGATCGACCAGAACCGTGCCGCCGACCTCGGCGTGTCGGCCCAGGAAATCGGCCGCACGCTCGAGACGATGATGGGTTCGCGGCGGGTGACGACATTCGTCCAGGATGGCGAGGAATACGAAGTCATGCTCCAGGCGCAACGCGAGAACCGCGCCACGCCGGCCGATCTGGACAACCTCTACGTGCGCTCGCAGCGCAGCGGTGAACTGATCCCGCTGGCCAATCTCGTGCGCTTGAGCGAGCTGGCCGAGCCGGGCCAGCTCAACCGTTTCAACCGGCTGCGCGCGATCACGCTGTCGGCCGGCCTCATGCCCGGCTACACGCTCGGCGAAGCGCTGGCCTGGATCGAGCAGGCCGCGCGCGAGGAACTGCCGCCAACCGCGCAGATCGACTACAAGGGCGATTCACGCGAGTACAAGAAGGCCGGCGGCGCGGTCGTGCTGACCTTCGGGCTCGCCCTCCTGATCGTCTTCCTCGTGCTCGCTGCGCAATTCGAAAGCTTCATCCATCCGCTCGTCATCATGCTGACCGTGCCGCTGGCCGTGCTCGGCGCGTTGATCGGCCTGTGGCTCACGGGCGGCACGCTGAACCTGTTCAGCCAGATCGGCATCGTCATGCTGATCGGCCTCGCCGCGAAGAACGGCATCCTCATCGTCGAGTTCGCCAACCAGTTGCGCGACGAGGGGCGCAGCGTCGCCGAGGCGATCGCCGAGGCTGCTTCGGTGCGCCTGCGCCCTATCCTCATGACCTCGGTCGCGACGATCGCCGGCGCGCTGCCGCTCGTGCTCGCCGGCGGCCCCGGCTCGGCGAGTCGTGCGACGATCGGGGTCGTCGTCATCTTCGGCGTCGCGTTCTCGACCCTGCTGTCGCTGTTCGTGGTGCCATCGTTCTACGCCTTGCTCGCGCCGTACACACGTTCGCCGGAGACGCTCGCACGCAAGCTCGAGAAGCTCGAGGCCGAGACGCCGGCGGTCGGCGGGCACGCCTGACGAACGCAACCCGACGGAGCCGCGCGATGAGCGAAGACAACTGGAAGCGCGGCAAGCCCGATGCGCCGTCGCCGTGGAAAAAGGTCGTTGCCCGGCCGACCCGCGCGGCGGTCGCCGAATCAGGGAATCGCGACGAGGCACGCGCCGCCGGGTCGCCCCGCCGCGACGAGTCGCGGCGCCCGCGGGCACCCGCGGAGGCTGCCGCGCCGCGCATGGGCGAGGAGCCACGCGGGCAGCGCCCGGGCGGCGAGGTGCGCCTGTACGGACTCAACGCCTGCCTCGCCGCGTTCGCCGCGCGCCCGCAGGACCTGCGCAAGGTCTACCTGACCGAAGCGCGCATCGCGGCGCTCAAGCCCGTGCTTGCCTGGTGCGCGAAGAACAAGCTCGGTTACCGCATCGTCGAGACGCTCGATCTCGACAAGCTCAGCGGCTCGAAGCATCACGAAGGCGTCTGCTTCGAGATGCTGCGCCGCGCGCCGCTCGAGCTCGATGCCCTGCTGGCCGCGCAACCGGGTGGCGCCGAGCCTGCGTTGCTGCTCTGGCTTGACGGGGTCGGCAATCCGCACAACCTCGGCGCCCTGCTGCGCAGCGCCGCGCATTTCGGCGCCGGCGGCGTGATCGTGCCGCAAGCCTCGTCGCTCGACCTGTCCGGCGCTGCCACGCGCGTCGCCGAAGGCGGCGCCGAGGCCGTCCCGATCGCGCGCGTCGCAGACGAAGCCGCCGCGCTCGCGACATTGCGCGCAGCCGGCTACACGATCGTCGCGAGCGTGCCGCGCGACGGCGTCGACCTCCACGCCCATTCCCTGCCGAAACGCAGCCTCCTCGTGTTCGGCGCCGAAGGCGAAGGCATGAGCCGCGCCTTCATCGACGGCGCGGACCTGCGCCTGACGATCCCGGGCAGCGGCGCCGTCGAGAGCCTCAACATCGCCGCGAGCGTGGCCGTGTTCCTCGGCGAATATCGCCGCCAGCACCGCTGACGACTCTCGCCGCGGCAAGCCCGCACCGGCCGTCGAAGCCCGCTGCAGGTTCCTGCAGGAGCGACCCTGGTCGCGCTGCATTCTTGCGGCAGGGTCCGGATGGTCGGCGGGATCCGGTCGCGGTCTCGGTCGCTCGGGTGTGCGGAACAACCGATCGAATCCCGCTGCAGGTTCCTGTAGGAGCGACCCTGGTCGCGACGCATTCTTGCGGCAGGGTCGGGATGTTCGGCGGGATCCGGTCTCTACCGCGGTCGATCCTACGACGGAGGAGTCGGGTCGTCGCGTTGTCCGTGGCGGGGTTGCGAAGGGGGAGGGGTGCCTTCGACGCCGGCCCCTCGGCGGCGGAACAGGGAGACGCGAGCGAGCAGCACGGTCGTCACCGGCACGGTCAGGGCGAGCAGGACCGGCACGATCAACGGATGAAGCGCAATGCGCTGTTCGAGAACCGACAGGTGCAAGGCGGCCGCAACGGCAACGCACCAGGTCCCGAGCGTATAGGCCAGCGCCGGCGGATGCATGCGCAGGAAAAAGTCGGGCAGGCGCAGGAAACCGATGGCCGATGTCAGCACGAGCAGGCCGCTCGCCACGAGCAGGATGGCGACGACGATGTCGACCGAGGCCAGCCCGCTGCTCATTCGATCACCTCGCCGCGCAGGATGAACTTGGCCATCGCGGCCGAACTGACGAAGCCGAACAGCGCGATCAGCAGGGCCGCCTCGAAGTAGCGGTCGCTCTCGTGGCGCAGGCCGACGACCATGATGATGAGCATCGCGTGCACGTACAGCAGGTCGAGCGCGAACACGCGATCCTGCGCGCGCGGGCCGCGCACGAGGCGAACCAGGACGAGCACCGAGGCGAGCGCGTAGCAGCCGAGTGCGAACGTGGTCGCGAGCGGAATCAGTTCATTCAATCGAAGATCTCCCGCAACGGGCGTTCGTAGCGATGCTTGAAGCGCGTGACGTACGCGACCTCGTCCTCGACGTGCCAGACATGCAGCAGCATCGCGCTGCGATCGACCGAGATCTCGGACCAGACCGTGCCCGGCACGATCGTCGTCACGAGCGCGAGCATCGCGAGGCCGAGCGGATCGCGCAACTCGAGCGGGATGACGACGAAACGCGACTTGGGGCGGCACCAGCGCCAGCGCAGCACATCGCGGGCGACGGCGAGGTTCGAGGCGATCACGTCGAAGAAAACGATCAAGATGAAGCGCACGATCTGGCCGGGGCTGCGCAGGCGCGCATGCAACAGGCGCAGGCTCGCGGTCAGCAACGGCACGATGATCGCGATCACGCCGGCGAGCACGAGCTGTGCCGGTTCCGCACTGCGGACTAGGGCGAGCCACAGCACGAACATCGCGATGCTGAGCCATGGGGCCGGGAACGCGCGCCGCAGGACATTCACGGCGCGACCTCGTTGGCCGGCGGCGTGCGGCTCGGGCCTGGTCGCGGACGCGCTCCAAGCACGGCATCGATGTATGCGCGCGGTGCATGCAGCGACGCCGCGGTCGCATTCGCGTAGCGCATGACCGGTTCGGCGAACGCGGTCATCAGGCCGGCGGCGATGACGAGGAAGAGCACGGCGCCACCCTCGGTCGGCCGCAGGCGCGGCACGAAGCGTTCGCCCTTCGACCAGAAATGGCGGATGCCTGCGCGCGCGAGCGAGATCGTCGCGAATGCGCTCGACAGCAGCAGCAGGACGACCAGGGCCCAGCGCGTCGCCTGCGGCTGCGTGCCGACGAGGGCGCCGGCATCCTCGCCGACAGCGGCCGCGAGCAGGGCGACCTTGGCGATGAAGCCGGCGAGCGGCGGCAGGCCGGCGATCAGCAGGGCGCAGGCGACGAAGCCGAGGCCGAGCAGGGCCAGCGAGACCGGGAATGCGACCGCGACGAGCGGCTGTTGCGCATCGTCGAGGTTGTCTTCCTCGTCCGGAATCGCATCGACGTCGGGGCGCAGCGACTCCTGGACGCCGGTGCGCTTGACCAGTTCGATCAGCAGGAACAGCGTGGCGACTGCAAGGGTCGCGCTTGCGACATAGAACACCGCGGCCGCGCTGAGGGCCGGTGAATCGAAGCCGACCGCGCTCAGCAGGGTGCCCGCGGAAACGAGGACGGAAAACGCGGCGATGCGTTCGAGGCGGATCGAGGCGAGCAGGCCGATCGTGCCGAACGCGAGCGTCAGCAGGCCACCGTAGAGCAGGACCGGCCCGCCGAAATGCGCCGAAGCGCCCGCGTCGGCCGAGAACACGAGCGTCCACAAGCGGAACAGCGCGTAAAAGCCGACCTTCGTCATCAGCACGAACAGCGCCGCGACCGGCACGCTGGCTGCCGAGTAGGCCGGCACGAGCCAGGCATTGAGCGGCCATGCGGCAGCCTTGATCAGGAACGCGACGGCGAGGATCGTGGCACCGACGTGGAGCAGGCCGCGGTCGTGCTCGGCGACCTGGGCGGCCTTGTCGGCGAGGTCGGCCATCGACAGCGTGCCGGTGACGCCGTAGAGGACGGCGAGTCCGACCAGGAACAGCGACGAGGCGAGCAGGTTGACCGCGATGTAATGCATGCCGCTGCGCACGCGCGGCCAGCCGCTGCCGTGCAGTTGCAGGCCGTACGAGGCGGCGAGCAGCACTTCGAAGAACACGAACAGGTTGAACAGGTCGCCGGTCAGGAAGACGCCGTTGAGGCCGAGCAACTGCATCTGGAACAGCGGATGGAACCAGGCGCCCGCGCGCGACCAGCCCGCTTCGGCATACAGCGCGGCGGCCGTGCCGACGAGGCCGACGAGGACGAGCATGAGCACCGACAGGCGATCGGCGACGAGGACGATGCCGAACGGCGCCTGCCAGTTCGCGGCGAGGTAGACGCCGATGCCGTCGCGCTCGACCGCCCACAACAGGGTCGCGGCGACCACGAGACCGGCCAGCGAAGCGGCGATGTTGATGAGCGAGCGCGTGCGCCAGCGGCTGCCGTCGACGAGCAGCAGCAGGGCGGTCGTGACGAGCGGCAGCACGAGCGGCACGATCATCAGGGCGGGCAGCGGCGAGGTCATGGATCGTCCTGTTCGCCGTCGACGTGGTCGGTGCCGCTGAGCCCGCGCGCGGCGAGCAGGACAACGAGGAACAGCGCGGTCGTCGCGAAGCCGATCACGATCGCGGTCAGCACGAGCGCCTGCGGCATCGGGTCGGTGTAATGGGCGAGATCGGCCGGCATGCCCGGCATGACGATCGGTGGCCGGTCGATGACGAGGCTGCCCATGCTGAATATGAACAGGTTGACCGCATACGAGAGCAGGGCGAGCCCCATGACGACCTGGAACGTGCGTGGCCGCAGCACGAGCCAGATGCCGGCGGCGGCGAGGACGCCGATGACAAGGGCGAGCAGGGCCTCCACTACGGCACCTCCGGAGTCGCGCCCGCGCGCGGCAGCGCCTGGCGGTGGCTGCGGATCGACTGGTGGGCGAGTGCGGTCAGGATCAGCAACGTCGCGCCGACGACGACCGCGAGCACGCCGGCGTCGAAGAACGCCGCGCTCGGCACGTGCACCTCGCCGAGCCACGGCAGCGTCAGGTGCGCCGTATGACTGGTCAGGAACGGGTAGCCGAGCAGCGCGGCGCCGAGACCGGTCAACGAGGCGAGCAGCAGGCCGGTGGCGATCCAGCGCGCCGGCTTCAGCGGCGCGCGCGCCTCGACCCAGCGCGTGCCGGCGAACAGCGACTGCATGAGGAACGCGATCGCGACGACGAGGCCGGCCACGAAGCCGCCGCCCGGTTCGTTGTGGCCACGCATGAACAGGTGCGCGGCGACCACGAGCGCGATCGGGAACAGCAGGCGCGCGATCACGGTCGGGATCAGCAGGTATCCGCGCGGTTCGTCGTCACGCGTCGGCGTGACGAGATCGGTCGTTTCGAGGTCGACTTCGACGACGCGCTGCTGGGCTGGCTGGGCCACGCTTTCGGGTGGCGGGCGGAATCGACGCAGCAGGGCGTAGACGGTCAGCGCGACCGCGCCGAGCACGGTGATCTCGCCGAGCGTGTCGAGCGCGCGGAAATCGACGAGCATGACGTTGACGACATTCGTGCCGCCGCCTTCGGGCAGCGCGCGCTGCAGGAAGAACGGCGAGATGCTCTGCGGCGCGGGCCGCGTCAGCATTGCATAGGCGAGCGCGGCCATGCCGCTGCCGACGAAGGCGGCGAGCAGCAGGTCACGGCTGCGCCGCAGCCGGCCGCGCAGCGGATTGCGTTCGGGCACGCCTTCGTGGCGCATCGGCAGCCAGCGCAGGCCGAGCAGGAACAGGGTCGTCGTGACGACCTCGACGACGATCTGGGTCAGGGCCAGATCGGGCGCCGAGAACCACGCGAAGGTCAGGAAGGTCACGAGGCCCGCACCGCCCATCAGTGCGATCGCGACGAGGCGGTGGAACTTCGCCATCGCCGCTGCGCCGACCGCGCAGACCATGCCGATGACCCACAGCACGACGAACGGCTGCGACGGCGGCAGTCGCGCGCGGTCGCCCCATTCGAGCGGGGCGCCGCGCGCGGCGAGCAGGGCGAGCACGAACACGATCGCGACGACCGCGAACAACTGTGGCTGCAGGCGCCGCGTGCCGAACACACGCAGGAAGATGCGCGAACCGCGGGTGAGGCCGAGCAGGATGCTTTCGAACAACTGGCGGCCGCTGAAACGCGACACGCCCGGCGTCGCGAGCAGCCGGCCGCGTTCCTGGCGCTGGCGCAGCCACAGGTAACCGAGGATGCCGCCACCGATCGCGAGCATGCTCATGACCAGCGGCGGGGTCACGCCGTGCCAGACCACGAGGCTGTAGTTCGGCAAGTCGCCGCCGACCACGGGGCGTGCCGCTGCGGCGAGCGCGGGGCCGATCGACGGGCCCGGGATGATGCCGACGACGAGACAGGTGGTCACGAGCAGGAGGATCGGGATGCGCATCCAGCGCGGCGCTTCCTCGGGCGCGCGCGGCAGCTCGGTCGAGGGCTCGCCGAAGAAGATGTCGTAGCCGAAGCGCAGCGAATAGACCACCGCGAACGCGCTCGCGATCGTCGCCACGACCGGCATGCTCCATTCGACCCACGGCTGCGAGCTGACGTAGATCGTCTCGGCGAAGAACATCTCCTTCGACAGGAAACCGTTGAGCAACGGCACGCCGGCCATTGCCGCGGTCGCGACGAGGGCGAGCACGCCGGTTCGCGGCATCGAACGGATCAGGCCGTTCAGGCGCGAGATGTCGCGCGTGCCGGTTTCGTGGTCGACGATGCCGGCGGCCATGAACAGCGAGGCCTTGAACGTCGCGTGGTTGATGATGTGGAACACGCCGGCGACCGCGGCGAGCGGACTGTTGAGGCCGAACAGCAGCGTGATCAGGCCGAGGTGGCTGATCGTCGAGTAGGCGAGCAGGCGCTTGAGGTCGTTCTGGAACATTGCCGTGAACGCGCCGAGCAGCAGGGTCAGCGCGCCGGTGCCGGCGACGAGCCAGAACCACCATTCGGTGCCCGACAGCACGGGCCACAGGCGCGCGAGCAGGAACACGCCCGCCTTGACCATCGTCGCCGAGTGCAGGTAGGCCGAGACCGGGGTCGGCGCGGCCATCGCGCTCGGCAACCAGAAATGGAACGGGAACTGCGCGCTCTTCGTGAACGCACCGACGAGGATCAGGACCAGGGTCAGCGGATACAGGCGATGGTCGCGCACGACGTCGCCGGCAGCGAGCACGTCGTCGAGCGCGTAGCTGCCGACGATATGGCCGAGCAGGACGACGCCGGCGAGCAGGCACAGCCCGCCCGCGCCGGTGACGACGAGGGCCATGCGCGCGCCGCGCTGCGCGTCGACGCGGTGGTGCCAGTAGCCGATCAGCAGGAACGAGACGAGGCTCGTCGCCTCCCAGAACACGACCAGCTGGAGCAGATTTCCCGACAGGACGATGCCGAGCATCGCACCCATGAAGGCGAGGAACAGCGCATAGAAGCGCGCGACCGGATCGTCCGGCGACATGTAGTAGCGCGCGTAGATGCAGACGAGCACGCCGATCACGGTGACGATCACGCCGAAGATCCAGGCGAAGCCGTCCATGCGCAGGACGATGTCGAGGCCGAGCGAGGGCACCCATGCATACGACTCGATCAGCACGCCGCCGTCGTGCACCTGCGGGAACAGCACGATGAGCTGGATCGCGGCGATCGCGGCGACGACGCCGGCGACGCCGGCGAGCACGGTGCGCGCGCGGGTCGGCAGCAGGGCCGTGACGACGCAGCCGAGGAACGGCAGCAACAGGATCGTCAGCAGCGACATGGGTCGCCTCCCGGCATCAGGCGCGCGCCTCGCGGACCGCGCGCACGACGAGGACGTCGCCCGGGATCGCCTCGATGATGTGGCGCGAGCGTCCGATCGCGGTGTCGAACAGCAGGCCGCGCGCGTACGCGCCGATCACGGTCAGGTCGTTGTCGTTGGCGAGCACGTGCCGGCGCAGCATGACTTCGGGCGGACCGATCTCGACCGCATTGCGGATCGCCGTCTCGCGCGCGCCAGGCAGATCGGCCGCGTCGACCTGTTCGCGCAGGCGGGCCATCTGCCGTGCGGGCCAGTCGTGGCCATCCGCGGGCGCCGTGCGCAGATAGGCATAGGCCTGCTCGTGTGCGTGCAGCAAAGTGATCGCCGCGGCCGGGAACAGTCCGGCGACGGCAACGAGGGCCTGCAGCGCCTCGTCGGTGAAATCGGTGCCGACCAGCAGGTTGCGGTAGTTGCCGTGCGGGCGGTCGCGCACGACCAGTACCGAAGCCGGCGCCTTGCGGACGACGCGTTCGAGCGTGGTTTCGACGAGCGCACCTACGAGGCTCCAGCGCGGCTCGCCGAGCACGATCAGGTCGCAGCGTTCGCGTTCCGCGACCGCGAGGATCGCGTCCGCGGCCGGCATGCCCTGTTCGACATGAATGCGCGCGCCGCCCGCGGCCGGCAGCACGTTGCGGCGCAACTGGCGCAGCGCTTCGTCTTTCGGATCGGGGTGCCTGAGGCGGTAACGCTCGGGCTCGACGCCCATCGGAATCGTCGGCGCCTCGGCCTCGACCGCATGCACGATGTGCAGCTGCGCGCGCCATTCGCCGGCGAGCGCGAGTGCCCGATCGAGGGCGCGGTCGCTGGCACTGGTCAGGTCGGTCGCGACGAGGATGCGTTGTGGTGGACCGCTGTCCGCTCGGGGGTCGTCCATGCCGGCATGCTACGTCAGCGCCCGCCAAGTGACGAGTCTCGGCGAGCGGCGCGCCGCGTCGATCGGATCAGACGGCCTGGGCCTGGTCCGCGCGCGCGGCCTCAGTGCGCGCCGATCCCCCGGGCCGGTGCGTGAGCGCGCGCCGGCGCAAGACGCGTGGTGCACCGGGTCAGTCGGTCGGCCAGCCGCCGCCGAGCGCCTTGTACAGGGTCACCCGATTGGTCTGCTCGGCGAGCCCGGTCGCGACCAGCGACTGGCGCGCGGCGTACAGCGTGCGTCGCGCGTCGAGCAGGACGAGGAAGCTGTCGAGTCCGGCGTCGTGGCGGGCCTGCGACAGGTCGTGTGCCTTCTGCGCCGCCGCGAGCAGGGCGATCTGTGCGCGGCGCTGTGCGGCAAGGGTTTCGCCGAGGGCAAGCGCATCGGCGACTTCGCGGAATCCGCTCTGGATCGCTTTCTCGTAGCGCGCAAGCGCGATGTCGCGGTCGGCCCGGGCCATGCCGAGGTTCGCGCGCAGGCGTCCGCCCTGGAAGATCGGAATGTTGATGCGCGGCGCAAAGCTCCAGAACCCGGTGTTCGACTCGAACAGCCCGGAAAGCTCGCCGCTGATCGAGCCGATCCCGGCGGTCAGCGAGATCGACGGGAAGAAGGCCGCGCGCGCGGCACCGATGTTCGCGTTCGCCGCGAACAGCTCGCGCTCGGCCGCGATCACGTCGGGTCGGCGCAGCAGCACCTCGGACGCCAGCCCGGCCGGCAACGGGCCGAGGCCGCTGATCTCCGGATCGAACGTGTCCGCCAGCAGCACAGGATCGACGGGGTGACCGACCAGCAAGGTCAGCGCGTTCGTGTCGCGTGCGACCTGGCCGGCGAAGCGCGCGACATCCGAACGCGCGGTCTCGACGATCGTGCGCGTCTGCTCGAGTTCGAGCGCCGAGGTCGCGCCGAGCTGCTGGCGCCGCTCGGTCAGCGCGAGCGACTCCTCGTAGCTTGCGAGCGTCGCTTCGGCGATGCGCAGCAATTCGCGGTCCGCGGCGAGGCTGAGCCAGGCATTCGCGACTTCGGCGACCAGCGCGAGTTGTGCGCTGCGTTGCGAGGATTCGGTGGCGAGATAGCGCTGCAGGGCCGCTTCGCCGAGGTTGCGCACGCGGCCGAACAGGTCGAGTTCGAACTCGGCCAGACCGAGACTGGCGCGGTAGACCTCCGACTCGAGCGCCGGGTCGTCGGCTCCGGTCCGATCCATCTGCACGCCGGCGCCAAGCGCGGGCAGGCGATCGGCGCGCACGATCCGGTACTGCGCGCGTGCACGCTCGACATTGAGCACGGCCACGCGCAGGTCGCGATTGTTCGCGAGGGCCAGCGCGATGACCTCGTTCATTCGCGGATCCGAGAAGAAGTCGCTCCAGCCGATCTCGCGCACCTCGCCCGCGGCCAGCGTGTCGGCAGTCGGCGATGTCGCCGTTCTTGCCGGCAACGGCCACTCGGCCGGGATCGACGGCTCGGCATGCGGCATGCGCGGTTCGAGCATCGCGCAGCCCGACATGAGCACGCCCGCGACGAGGGCCGGCAGGGCGAACATTGTCTTACGCATGGTCATCGCCCACGGTCACGGTTGCTGCCTGCGCATCGCGCCTGCGGTTGAACAGAAGTTGCACGACGACGAAGAACAACGGGATGAAGAACACGCCGAGCACGGTCCCGATCAGCATGCCGCCGACGACGCCGGTGCCGATCGCGCGTTGCGCGCCGGATCCGGCGCCGCTCGCGATCGCCAGCGGCAACACGCCGAGGCCGAACGCCAGCGACGTCATGATGATCGGTCGCAGGCGGTCACGCACGGCCTGCATCGTCGCGGCGACGAGTTGCATCCCGTTGTCGACGTTGGCCCTGGCGAATTCGACGATCAGGATGCCGTTCTTGCTGGTCAGGCCGACCGTCGTCAGCATCGCGACCTGGAAATAGACGTCGCGTTCCATGCCGCGCAGCGTGTTGGCGAGCACCGCGCCGAGGATGCCGAGTGGTGCCGCGAGCAGCACGGCGGTCGGCACGGTCCAACTTTCGTACAGCGCGGCCAGGCACAGGAACACGATCAGCAGCGACAGCGTGTACAGCAGCGTCGTCTGCGAACCGGCCTCGCGTTCCTGGTACGACAGTGCGGTCCACTCGATGCCGAAGCCCTGCGGCAGCTCGGCGGCGAGGCGCTCGATTTCCGCCATCGCATCACCGGACGCGACGCCCGGCGCAGCCTCGCCCTGGATCTCGACCGCACCGACACCGTTGTAGCGTTCAAGGCGCGGTGAACCGTAATCCCAGCGCGACGTCGCGAACGCGGAGAACGGCACCATCTCGCCGCGTGCGTTCTTGACCGACCAGAGATTGAAATCCTCGGGCGTCATGCGGAACGGCGCGTCAGCCTGGACGTAGACGCGCTTGACCCGGCCGCGATCGATGAAATCGTCGATGTACTGGCCGCCCCAGGCGGCGGCGAGCGTCGCGTTGATCGCATCGGTCGACAGCTCCTGCGCATTCGCCCGCTCGATGTCGATGTCGATGCGCAACTGCGGCGTGTCGTCCTGGCCGTTCGGACGCACGTTGACGAGCAGCGGACTCTGCGCGGCCATGCCGAGCAACTGGTTGCGTGCGTCGATCAGCGCGACATGGCCGAGGCCGGCGTTGTCCTTGAGGTAGAACGAGTAGCCACCCGCGATGCCCAGTTCGGGCATGGCCGGCGGGGCGAACACGAAGATGACGGCGTCCTTGATCTGGCCGAGCGCACCCATTGCGCGCGCGGCCACTGCGCTCGCCGACAGGTCCGGGTCGGTGCGCTCGCTCCAGTCCTTCAGCTTGACGAAAGCGATGCCGGTGTTCTGGCCCATGCCGGCGAAACTGAACCCCTGCACGGCCATGGTCGAGGCAACCGCGTCCTTCTCGCTCTCGAGAAAATGCTTCTCGAGCTTGCCGATCGTCTGCATCGTGCGCTGCTGGGTCGCGCCGACCGGCGCCTGGACCATCGCCATCAGCACGCCCTGGTCCTCGGCGGGCAGGAACGAACTCGGCAGGCGCACGAACAGCAGACCCATGACGACCACGAGCGCGGCGAACAGCGCCATGAAGCGGCGCGGCCGCGTGATGATGCCATTCACGCCGCGCTGGTAGCGCTGGCTGGTCTTGTCGAATCCGCGGTTGAACCAGCCGAAGAAGCGCCCGAGCGGGCCGCGATGGGCGACGTGATGCTCGCCTTTCTTCAGCGGCTTCAGCATCGTCGCGCACAAGGCCGGCGTGAGCACGATCGCGACGATGACCGACAAGGTCATCGCCGACACGATCGTCGCCGAGAACTGCCGGTAGATCACGCCGGTCGAGCCCGACATGAAGGCCATCGGCACGAAGACGGCCGACAGCACGAGTCCGATGCCGACCAGTGCGCCGGTGATCTGGTCCATCGATTTCCGGGTCGCCTCGAGCGGCGACAGGCCTTCCTCGGACATGATGCGCTCGACGTTCTCGACCACGACGATCGCGTCGTCGACCAGCAGGCCGATCGCGAGGACCATCGCGAACATGGTCAGCATGTTGACCGAATAGCCGAGTGCGGCGAGCACCCCGAACGTGCCGAGCAGGACGACCGGTACCGCGATCGTCGGAATCAGGGTGGCCCGGAAGTTCTGCAGGAACAGGTACATCACGAGGAACACGAGCGCGATCGCCTCGAGCAGGGTGATGATCACGCTCTTGATCGAGACGCGCACGAACGGCGTCGTGTCGAACGGCACGACGGCCTTGAGGCCCGGCGGGAAGTGGGGCGTCAGCGCATCGAGCGCCTGCTTGACGCCGGCAGCGGTATCGAGCGCGTTCGCACCTGTCGACATCGAGATCGCCAGCGCGCTCGCCGGCTGGCCGTTGTAGCGGCTGATGAACTCGTAGGACGCCGTGCCGAGTTCGACGCGCGCGATGTCGCCGAGCCTGAGGACCGAGCCATCGGCTTCGCTGCGCACGATGATGTCGCGGAACTGCTGCGGCGTCTGCAGGCGGTCCTGGGCATTGATCGTCGCGTTGAGTTGCTGGCCGGCAACGGCCGGCGCGCCACCGAGCTGGCCGATGGCAATCTGCGCATTCTGGGCGCGGATCGCGGCGATGACTTCGGGAACCGCAAGGCGATAGGTGTGCAGCTTGTTCGGGTCGAGCCAGATCCGCATCGCGTACTGGCCGCCGAACACCTGGATGTTGCCGACGCCCTCGACACGGCTCAGCGGATCGACGAGATTCGCGTTGACGTAGTCGGCGATGTCGTCGCGTCCCATGCTCGCGTCTTCGGACACGAAGCCGACGACCTGCAGGAATCCGCTCGCCGACTTCGCGACGTTGACGCCCTGGCGCTGCACGTCCTGCGGCAGCAGCGGCATCGACAGTTGCAGCTTGTTCTGCACCTGCACCTGGGCGATGTCGGCATTGGTGCCGCTCGCGAACGTCAGGCGCACGTTCGCGATGCCGTTCGAGGAACTCGTCGACGAGAAGTAGATGAGGCCGTCGAGGCCCTTCATGTTCTGCTCGATGATCTGGGTCACCGAATCCTCGACGACCTTCGCCGATGCGCCCGGGTAGATCGCACGGATCTCGACCGAGGGCGGCGCGACGGTCGGGTACATCGATACCGGCAGGCTGGTGATCGCGAGCCCACCGGCGAGCATGATGACGATTGCTATGACCCACGCGAAGATGGGCCGGTCAATGAAGAAGCGTGCCATGGGATTCTCCGGTCAGCGGGTCTTGGCCGGAGCGGAAGCGGGCGCTTCATCGGACGTGGTCGGGGCTGCGTTGGCCGGCGTTGCCTCGCCGGATGCGGGCGCTGCCGGGCGGATCTCGATCGGTTTGACCTCGGCGCCGGGGGCCACCTTCTGCAGGCCTTCGACGATCACGCGATCACCGGCGACGAGGCCTTCCTCGACCAGCCAGCGGTCGTCGATGGCGCTGCTGACCTTGACCGGACGCGCGACGACCTTGTTGCCGGAACCGACGACCATCGCGCTCGCATTGCCCTTCGCGTCGCGCGCGATGCCCTGCATCGGCACGAGGATCGCGTTTTCGCGCACGCCGCTGCCGAGCAGCGCGCGCACGTACATGCCCGGCATGATCAGCTTGTCGGGATTGTCGACCTTGACCCGCAGGTTGAAGCTGCCGGTTGCCGGATCGACGCTGACCTCGGCGAATTCGAGCGTGCCCTTGTGGCTGAATTCGCTGCCGTCCTCCAGGACGATCGTGACCGGCAATTCCTTTGCGCCATGCACACGGCCGCTGGCCACTTCGCGGCGCAACTGCAGCAGCTCCGCGGACGACTGGGTCAAGTCGATGTAGATCGGATCAAGCTGGTGCACGGTGGCGAGCGGGGTCGCCTGGTTTGCCGTCACGAGTGCACCCTGGGTCACCGACGACTTGCCGATATGCCCGCTGATCGGTGCCGTGATGTGGGCATGGCCGAGGATCACGTTCGCGCTCTCGAGTGCGGCGCGCGCGGCGCCGACGTCGGCCTCGGCGAGTTTCAACGCGGCGGTCGCGTTCTCGTTGTCCTGGACGCTGACGGCCTGGATGGCTGCGAGCTCGCCGGTCCGTTTCGCGGTCAGGCGTGCGGACGTCAGCGACGCTTGCGCACGGGCGAGCTGCGCGCGCGCACTGTTCGCGGCGGCACGATAGGTCGCGTCGTCGATCTGGTACAGGGCCTGGCCTTGCTCGACCCTGCTGCCCTCGGTGAACAGGCGCCTGGCGACGATGCCGGTGACTTGCGGGCGAACCTCGGCCACGCGGTACGGCGAGGCGCGACCGGCCAGCTCGCGAGTCAGCGTGACGGCTTCAGGCTCGAGCGTCACGACCGTGACTTCAAGCGGCGCGGGCGGCGGGGTTGCCACGTCGGCGCCGCAAGCGGCCAGGGCGAGGGCAGCAATCAGCGGTGGAGCAACGTTGCGAAAGACGCGGCGGAACATTGGCAGACCTCGAGTCGGAAGGCGTGGACGCAATGAATCCCGGGCCGTGAACGCGACCGCACGACGATACTCGTGCGACTCGGAACGCGGGCTGGCAGGGAAACCGGAACCGGTGTAGCATACATACATTCGTGTACGTATGTAAGCGATTTCTTTCCCCGATTGCTTCCCGACCCGGAAACCATTCGAAGATGGCCAGAAAAACCAAGGAGGACGCCCTCGTCACGCGCGAGGCATTGCTCGATGCGGCAGAAACCTGTTTCGACGAGCATGGCTGGGCCCGTACCACGCTGGCCATGATCGGCGCGCGAGCGGGCTACACGCGCGGCGCCGTGTACTGGCACTTCCGGAACAAGGCGGATGTGGTCGAGGCCGTCATCGATCGGGTCAAAGGTCCATTCATGCAGCAGCTCGACGGTCTCGTCGACGTCGGGCGGACCCATCCGCTCCGCGATCTGCGCGAGGTCATGCGCCAGTCATTGACCGACCTCGAGGCAGACCCACGCCTGCGTCGTACGCTCGCGATCATCATGCTCGACTGCGACACCGGCGAAGACACGAAAGACGTTCTCGAACTGCGCCGGGAGGGATTCACGCAGGCGATCGAGCGCACCGCCAACGTGATCCGCCGGGCCGGCGTGCTCGGCCAGTTGCGCCCGGGCACCGATATCGAATCGACCGCCGCGATCGTGCACATGATCATGCTCGGCGCGATCCACGGCTACCTGCTGGCCCCGGAGGCCGTCGACATCGAGCGCACTGCCACCACCGCCCTCGACATCGTCCTGCGCGCCATCGCGATCGACGACGCGCTGGCATAGGAGCCGCCACCCCCGCGCTCTGCCGGAGCCGTTCGCCCCGGGGCGTAGTGGCGCAGGCGCGGGGTCGAACGGAGACGCGGTCGCATCGGCGCGCGGGGCCGGACGCATGCACGGTCGAAGCCTGCACGAACGCGTCACCGGCGC
This sequence comes from uncultured Dokdonella sp., assembly GCA_964587775.1. Classification (GTDB taxonomy): domain Bacteria; phylum Pseudomonadota; class Gammaproteobacteria; order Xanthomonadales; family Rhodanobacteraceae; genus Dokdonella. Next base: position 3,124 of record CAZPLY010000001.1, on the reverse strand, counting down.
ACTCCGTTATCATGCCCGGCATGCCTGACAGCTTCGACATCGTCATCGTCGGCGGCGGCCTCGTCGGCTCGAGTCTCGCGATCGCGCTCGACGAATGCGACTTGCGCGTGGCACTCGTCGAGGCCGCGCTGCCGCGCGTCGAAGCGCAACCTAGCTACGACGAACGCAACCTCGCCCTCGCCCGCGCGAGCATCAATGTGCTCGAATCGCTCGGCATCTGGGAGCATGCGGCGAAGGCGGCAACACCGATCCGGCGCATCCACGTCAGCCGGCGCGGAGAATTCGGTGCCGTGCGCCTCGATGCGAAGGCACTCGACCTGCCCGAGTTCGGCGCCGTGTTGCCGGCACGCGAACTCGGCGCGGCCTTGCTGAAGCGCCTCGACGACTGTCGCGGGCTCGCGCGCATCGCGCCGGCCGAGCTCGTCGCGATCGCGCCTGGCGAGGCGGCGATCGAACTCGTCGTGCGGACGCCCGAAGGCGAGCGCCGTCTCTCGACGCGCCTGCTGGTCGGCGCCGATGGCAGCGAGTCGTTCGTGCGCGCGAGCTTCGGCATCGACACCGAGCGTACCGACTACGCACAGAGCGCGATCGTGACGACGCTGACCTGCGAGCGCGCGCTCGACGGCCTCGCCTACGAGCGCTTCACCGATTCGGGGCCGGTCGCCCTGCTGCCGCTCGGCGGCCAGCGGGCCGGCCTCGTGCTATCGGTGCCGACCGCGGACGCCCCTCGCATCGCCGCCCTCGACGACGTGACGTTCCTCGACCTCGTGCACGACCGGTTCGGTCATCGTGCCGGCCGCTTCAGCCGGCCCGGTGCACGCAAGCCGTATCCGCTGCAACGCACGCTGGCCGATGCGCTCGCCGCGCCGCGCATGCTGCTGGTCGGCAACGCCGCGCAGACCGTGCACCCGCTCGGTGCCCAGGGTTTCAACCTCGGCCTGCGCGATGCGCTGACGCTCGCCGAACTTCTTTCCGGCTCGAGCGGCGATCCGGGCGATCCCGCCCTGCTCGCCGAGCATGTGCGCCGGCGCACGCCCGACCGCGCGGCGACGACCTCGTTCAGCGATGATCTCGTGCATCTGATGGGCAACGATTTCCTGCCGCTGCGCGTGCTGCGTTCGCTCGGCTTCGGCCTGTTCGACCGCGTCGCGCCACTCAAGCGGCGCATCGCGCTGCGCGGCATGGGATTCCGGGGCGACGTGGCCGTACGGGCGCTCGGCCGATGAACCGGCGCGCAGATGTCGACGTGATCGTGGTCGGCGCCGGCGTGGTCGGGGCGACGCTCGCGCTCGCGCTCGCCCGCGACGGATTCGATGTCGCCCTCGTCGAAGCACGAGAGCCGAAAGCGTGGCGTGTCGAGGATGATGTCGACGCGCGCGTCGTTGCCCTCGCACCCGATGCGATGCGACTGTTCGACGGGCTCGGCATCTGGTCGACGATCACGCGTGCGCGCGTGAGTGCGTATCGGCGCATGTGCGTCTGGGATGCGCTCGCGCCCGGCGAGCTCGTGTTCGACGCGGCCGAGCGCGGCGAGGCTGCACTCGGCTGGATCGTCGAGAATCGCCTGCTCGGCCACGTGCCGTGGACTGTCCTCGCCGAGCACGCGCGGACCGGGCAAGCGGTGCGCGTGCTGTGTCCGAACATGATCGAGCACCTCGAAGATGACATCGACGGCGTCAGCGCGACGCTCGCCGACGGCACGCGCCTGCGCGCGCGCGTGCTCGTCGCGGCCGATGGCATCGAGTCGCCGACGCGCGTGCGCCTCGGCATCGCCACGCGCGATCGCGACTACGGACAGCGCGCGGTCGTGTGCCATGTGACGACGACGCGCGCGCATGCCGGGACGGCATGGCAGCGGTTCCAGCCCGGCGGTCCGCTCGCGCTGTTGCCGCTCGCGGATGGGCGCTCGTCGATCGTCTGGTCGCTGCCGACCGACGAGGCGACGCGCGTGCTCGCGCTCGATGATGCCGCGTTCCTTGCCGAGCTCGGCTGCGCGACGGATTTCCGCCTCGGCCCGATCACGATGGCGACGCCACGATTCTCGTTCCCGCTGCACCTGCGCCTGGCCGAGCGTTACGTGAAGGGACACTGCGTGCTGATCGGCGATGCCGCGCACGGCGTGCACCCGCTGGCCGGCCAGGGCTTGAATCTCGGCCTGCGCGACGTCTGCAACCTGCGCCGGCAGTTCGAAAGCGCGACCGCGCGCGGCGTCGACATCGGCGCGACCCATGTGTTGCGCCGCTACGAACGCGAACGCCGCAGCGAGAACACGCTCGCCGCGCACGGCCTCGATCTCATCGAACGCACGTTCACGACCGCTTCGATGCCGATCGCGCATCTGCGTGGCGCCGCGCTCGCACTCGCCGGTCGGGTCGGTCCACTGCGCGACCTGCTCGCCCGTGCGGCCGCAGGCCGTCTGTAGGCAACCACGGCACGGCGAAACCCACGCGTTCGATGCTTGCGTGCGACTCAGGCGGTGCAGCGCAGCCGGGGATGGCCTGGCGCACCGTGAAAAGACCCGGGTGCGCTGCGCTTACCCGGGCTACGGACGACGCATCGATGGCGCGGGAAGTGCGTAGCCCGGGTAAGGCCGCAGGCCGCACCCGGGGATGGCGTGGAGATCGGGGGAGGGTGGGATGTCGATGCAGTCAGAGTTCTGGACACCCACCGGCGCAAGCGCAGCAATGAATCCGCGACGCAACAACTGCGCCATGACGTAGTGTTCTCCGGCTTGGCCGAGAAGTGTGGACGTGGACGTCATGGAACTCACCCGGGGTGTCTGCTTGTTCGAACGGGAGCCGGTGCTGCTGCCGGCCTGGATGATGCGATTCGCGCGGACAGCGGCAATAGACAGAACGGTTGGGAGTTCCGGCCGTCGTTAATAGGCGGAACTGTCCTTTACTTCGCCGCAGCGGCTTCTTTCAGCACACGCTGCTGGCGCTCGGTCGCGCGTGCGAGCACGACCTTGTACACCTTCTTCCTTTCTGCGGAAGAGGCGTTGCGGATGAATTCGGAAAAGAGCGTCGAAGCGACCTTCTTGGACTTGGTATGGGAGAACATGGTGCACACCTAGCAGGGTGTTGAAAAACCCGGCAACGGTATATAATTAGCCATCTTTACGTCT